>JAUXVF010000021.1 GCA_030680355.1 Caulobacter sp. | reverse complement strand
TCCGTCGGGATGCCATTGGCGGCGACGGAGGGGCTTTCACGACTGGCGCCGGTCGAACTTCCCGTTCGAACTCCACCCCGCCGCCGCATCGGATCGCCTGGCCGAGACGCCCTCCCCATGCAGCGGGACGAGAGGAAGGATACGGCCGGTCTGGCCGTTGAGGAGGGATAGCGGTCAGCCCCCGGACCCGCGGGGAAAAAGATCAGCGATTCCGGGCGTCTGCGATCTCCCAGTCCGCTCATCCCCCGCGAAGGCGGGATGAGCGGACTTGAGTGCGACTGCTAGCCGTCGTCCCGGCCGCGGCGACCGCCGTTGGCCTCCCGCGCCTTGACCTTGTCCCAATAGGCCGCGCCCTCGTCCGGCCGGAACATGGTCCGGGGCGCGCCCTTGCGGGTGGCGACGGCGAAGACATTGCCCGCCGGGTCGTAGATCAGCCGGTCGCCGTTGGCCCGGGTGATGACCTGCGCCCCTTTTGGCGGCTGGGCCACGAAGGCGTGGGCCCGGGCCACATAGGCGTCCATCGTCTTGGCCCCGAAGGCCGCGCCATTGCGCTCGAAACTGCGTTGAGCGTTTTCCTGGGCCGTGAAGCGGCTGTTGGCCGACCACAGGGGCCGGCCGTTGAGCCGGGGCGTCGGGGCCGCGCGCGGATCGTCCGCAGACGGCCGCGACGCCGGCGTCGTCCTGTCCTCGCGCCCGATCGTTGACGGGTCCGTCACGGGCTGGCGCACGGGGACGGCCGAGGCCCCGCTGTCGCAACCGGCAACCAAAAGGGCCGCCGCCAGGCCGGGCCAAAGCTTGATCAATCCCACCATGTGAATCTCCCTAAAATCCACCTAAACGAGAGTTGAAACAAACTAGGAACACAAGGTTGGGTGTTTGTCCATAGGCTCGGGCGCCGTATGCATCGGGGGACTTTGAACGCTGAACGGGGACTGGGATTGAGCGAGCGACGGGTTCTCCTGATCGTCGGCGGCGGCATCGCCGCCTACAAGACGCTTGAGCTGACGCGCCTGCTGCGCAAGGCCGGGGTGGCCGTGCGCCCGATCCTGACCGAGGCCGGCGCACGGTTTGTCACGCCGCTGTCGCTGTCGGCCCTGGCCGAGGACAGGGTCTACAGCGAGCTGTTCTCCCTGACCGACGAAGCCGAGATGGGCCATATCGAGCTCAGCCGCTCGGCCGACCTGGTGGTCGTGGCGCCGGCCACCGCCGACCTGATGGCCAAGGCCGCCCAGGGCCTGGCCGGCGACCTGGCGACGACCACGCTGCTGGCCACCGACAAGCCGGTGCTGATGGCCCCGGCCATGAATGTGCGCATGTGGGACCATGCCGCCACCCGGCGGAACCTGGCGACGCTGAAGGGCGACGGCGTGTCATTCGTCGGCCCCGATGAGGGGGCCATGGCCTGCGGCGAGTTCGGCTTTGGCCGCATGGCCGAGCCCGAAGCGATCTTCAACGCGATCATGGGCCTGCTGGAGGGGCCCGCCGCCCGCCCTTTAGCCGGTAGACATGTGCTGGTCACCGCCGGCCCGACGGTCGAGGCGATCGATCCCGTGCGGCTGCTGACCAACCGTTCGAGCGGCAAACAAGGCTACGCCATCGCCGGGGCCCTGGCGACGTTGGGCGCGCGGGTGACGCTGGTTTCGGGACCCGTGGCCCTGCCGACGCCCGCCGGCGTGACCCGGATCGATGTGGAATCGGCCCGGGACATGCTGGCCGCCTGCCAGGCCGCCCTGCCCGCCGATGCGGCGGTCTGTGTCGCGGCGGTGGCAGACTGGCGACCCGACGCGGCGTTCGGGATCAAATTGAAGAAGGGCAAGGACGGCCCGCCGGCCCTGCGGCTGACGGAAAACCCCGATATTCTGGCCCAGCTGTCCGCGTCAGGCCCCGCCCGCCCGAAACTGGTCGTCGGTTTCGCGGCCGAGACCAATGACGTCGAGGCTCACGCCCGGGCCAAGCTGGCGCGCAAGAACTGTGACTGGATCATCGCCAATGACGTCACCGAACCGGGCGTCATGGGCGGCGAGGAGAACGCGGTGCTGCTGATCACAAAGACGGCCATCGAGCGCTGGGACCGGGCGCACAAGGACAAGGTGGCGGCCGATCTCGCCGACCGTATCGCGAAGGCGCTGACATGACCCCGACCATTCCGCTTGTCCGCCTGCCGCACGCCGAGGGTCTGCCCCTGCCGGCCTATGAGACGCCGGGCGCGGCGGGCATGGATCTGCGCGCCGCCGTGGCCGACGATGCGCCGATGACGCTCAAGCCGATGGCCAGGGCCATGGTTCCGACGGGGCTCTCTTTCGCCGTGCCCCTGGGCTTCGAGGCCCAGGTGCGGCCGCGCTCGGGCCTGGCGGCCAAGGCCGGGGTCACCTGCCTCAACACGCCGGGCACCATCGACGCCGACTATCGCGGCGAGGTGAAGGTGATCCTGATCAATCTGGGGGAAGAAGATTTCGTCATCCGCCGGGGCGACCGCATCGCCCAGCTGGTCATCGCCCCCGTGGCGAGGGCGGACTGGCGAGAGGCCGAAACACTGGAGGAAACCACCCGGGGCGCGGGGGGCTTCGGCTCTACCGGCGCGGCCTAGGTCGGCAGGCCATGCAGGGCGATGTACCCCAGGAAGCCGGTCGCGAAGCTGACGGCCGCGATCCACAGGAAGGGCTTGAGAACATCGGTGGGATGGTCGACGGCTGCGCGCATGACGCTGATGGTCCTTTCGGGGCCTGGCACTCAGTTACTGAACGCTTCGGCGCCGCATACAGTTGCAGGCGTCTGTCTGAATGGATGATGACGTGATTCGCCTAACCGTCGAATCCGCCGCCGAATCAATCACCCAGCGGTTGAATTCGGGTGGCGGCAGGGTGTTCATCCCGGGCGGCTCCAGCGAACCTGTGGTCCTGCTTGACCTCTACCGGCGCCGACCCGATCTGGCCGCCGGCCTGACCTTTGTCGGGGCCCATGTGCCGGGCATCAACCGCAATGACTGGGCGGGTCTGCACGAAACGGCCCGAGCCGAGGGCACCTTTGTTTCCGGTGACTGGCGGGCCAGTTTCGAGGCGGGCCGGTTTGTCCACCGGCCCCTGACCTGGTTCCAGACCTACGGCTGGCTCGGGACGACGCCGCTCGACGCCGCCGTCTTTCAGGTCAGCCCGCCCGACGCCGACGGGCGCTGCTCTCTGGGCGTCGCCAGCGATCTGGCCCCCGCCGTGCTGGCCCGGTCGGTGTTCAAGGTCGCCCTGGTCAATCCGTTTATGCCGAGGGTTCAGGGCGCGTCCTTTCCGCTCTCTGATTTCGATCTGGTGGTCGAGGCCGAGCACCCCCTCCTGACCTACGACGCGGGCGCTCTGGATCCGGCGTTCGACATCATCAAGGGGCGGCTGCAGGGGCTGATCCCGACGGGGGCCAGCGTCCAGTTCGGCATCGGCAAGGCGGGCATCGCCGCCCTGGCGGCGCTCGAGGGCATGAAGGGGCTGCGCATCCATTCGGGCATGGTCACCGATCCGCTGCTGCCGGTCCTGGATTCGGGCGCGCTGAGCGAGGTGGTCACCGGCATGGCCGCGGGCAGTGCCGCTCTGTACGCCCGTTGCGGCGCGGACTCGCGGATTCGGTTCGAGCCCGCCAGCGTGACCCATGACATCCGGGTCCTGGCCGCGATCCCGCGGCTTGTGGCGGTCAATTCGGCGATCGAGATCGACCTGTTTGGCCAGGCCAACGCCGAGTTCCAGACCGGTCGGCAGATTTCAGGCGTCGGCGGCCTGACCGATTTCCTGCGCGGCGCGAGGCTGTCGGAGGGCGGGCTGCCGATCCTCGCCCTGCCGGCCAGCGCCAGGCGTGGCGAGATCAGCCGCATTGTTCCGCGCCTGCCGCCCGTGGCCGTGTCTGTGCCCCGGGCGGACGTCGGGCTGGTGATCACCGAGCATGGCGTCGCCGATCTGCGTGGACTGACCCTGGATGGCCGGGCCGAAGCCCTGATCGGCATCGCCGAGCCGGCCCATCGGGATGGTCTGGCCAACGCCTGGACGGAGATCCGGCGCGGGCTCTAGAGATCGCCCGGGCGGTTGATATTGGCGAAGGCAGGGGCGTCCTCGAAGATCACGGCTTCCCCGCCGATCTCCCGCAGGAAGGCCTGAACCGCCGGGTGGCCCTTCGCCAGCGTGGCGGTCAGCGGCGCCAGAAGGTCGATGCGCCAGACCGCGCACAGGGGATGGAGGCCGTCCGCCGTTCGCGCGAACGCCGCCGACGCCGATACGGCCAGCAGTCGGTGCACCAGATCGGTCGGGGCGTGGGGCATGTCGCACGGCAGTGTCGCCAGGTGGGTGGCGCCGAGGCGCCCTGCCCAGGCCAGTCCCGCCGCGACTCCGGCCAGGGGGCCGCCCGGATGATCGACGCCGTCCTCAAGGACCGGCAGGCCCAGGCGGGTCGCGATCGCCGCCGCCCCGGACCCGGCCGCGGTGTTGACGGCCAGAGCGGCGCAGTCGGCGCGCAACGCGTCCAGTCCGTGTTCCAGCAGGGTCTTGCCGTCCAGCCGGACCGTCGCCTTTTCGGATCCGAACCGTCGCGACCGGCCGCCGGCCAGCACCAGGCCGGCGATCATCGGCCCGGCTCCGGGATGTCGCCGTCAGCCGGGTCGGCGAGAAGCGCGGCGGTGTGCTCGCCCAGTTTCGGCGCCCGGCGCCCCGGCATGCGCTGGCCGTCGATCTTCACCGGCATGGCCAGCATCGACAGGCCTTGCGGCCGGTCGGGGTGGTCGACCCGGTCGCGCATGGCGACCTCGGCCACGAAGGGGTTGTCGAGCGCCTCCAGGACGCTGTTGACCGGGCCGAAGGGCACCCTGCCCGCGAACAGGGTCTGCCAGTCGGCGGTGGTCCGGGTCGCGAAAAGGGCGTCCATGGCCGTGGTCAGGGACGCCAGATTCTCGGCGCGGGCGGCCAGGTCGCGAAAGCGGGGGTCGGCGGCCAGGTCGGGGCGGCCGGTGAGCCCGCAGAGTTCGGTCCAGAATTTCTCGCTCATACACATCAGCTGGCCGTAGCCGTCGGCGGTCTTCACCCGCTGGACCGGGGCCAGGGAGGGGTGGGCGCCATTGGGCAGGCGTTCGGTGACCCGCCCTTCGTTCATGGCCCAGACGGCCGGGTAGGACAGCTGATGCAGGGCGACATCGAACAGCGAGACGTCGACGTCGCAGCCCTCGCCGCCGGCCCGCGCCGCGAGGATGGCCGAGACCACCCCCAGGGCGAAGGTGGCGCCGCTCATGAAATCGATGATCGAGACGCCCATCCGGGCCGGCGGGCCGTCCGGCTCCCCGGTCAGGCTCATCAGGCCGCATTCGGCCTGCATCGGATAGTCGTAGCCGGGCCAGTTCTCGCGGCTGTTATTTCGTCCGTAGGCGGATAGATGGCCGCAGACGATGGCCGGGTTGATCGTTTTCAGCGCGTCGTAGGTCAGGCCGAGCTTCACCGGCTGGTCGCCGCGCAGATTGTTGACCACCGCTTCGGCCCCGGCGACCAGCCGCTCGAAATCGGCCCGGCCGGCCGGCGTTTTCAGTTCGAGCGCCGCCGACTTCTTGGAGCGGGAGAAGGTCTGGAAATACTGGCTGTCATTATCGCCCAGCAGAAACGGACCTGTCGGTCTGGAGGCGTCGCCGCCGAGGGAGGGCGCCTCGATTTTGATCACCTCGGCCCCCAGTTCGGCCATCAGAAGGGTGGCGTAGGGTCCGGCGCCATAGTGTTCGATGGTCAGGACCCGCACGCCCTCCAGGGGACGTTTCACCAGTAGGTTTCCATGATCTCGGCCGCCCAGGCCGGTTCGCGAACCTCGCCGCGCGGCAGGAAGCCCGACAGCACCGGCTTGATGTCGACCACGGGGGTGCCGTCGATGGCGTCCAGCCCCTCGACCTCGAGAGTCAGGCCGTCGACGCCGATGACGCGGCAGACCGAGACCCCGAGCCGGTTGGGCCGGTTGCGGCCGCGCTGGGCGAAGATGCCGACCAGGGGCCAGTCCTCGCGACCACGCGGGCGCCGGGCGCCGGTGACGATCTCGGCGTCGGTGATGCGGTCGAAAACGAAGATGATCTCGGCATGGGAGAAATCGGTCAGACCAAAAAGGGCCTCGGGCCGGAACCTGGCCGGGTCGAGGTCGATGAAGGCGCGGCTGCCGCCCCAGTCATCGTCGATGGCCTCGGCGCGACCGCCCCTCACATGGCCGACAGCCTCGATGGCGAATGTCATGGGCCCCTCCCTTTGTTTCGGACCGGGCTAGGCGCGCAGGAAAGGGGGGTCAAGCCGGACGTCACTTGCTATTGCGAGACGTTCGCATTATCGGCGACGGTGACGCTTCGCCGGAGACCCGCCTTGACCAAGTCCATTCTGACCCGCCTCCGGCGCTTCTGGCTCGATGTCCATCTCTGGATCGGCGTCGGATTGTTTGTCGCCCTGGTTCCGCTCGGCGTCTCAGGCGCGCTTCTGGTCTGGCATGAGCCGCTCGATCAACTGCTGCATCCCGGGCGGTTCGCCGTGTCCGATGGCCCGGCGACGCCGGCGGTGTCGGTCTATCTCGACGCGGCCCGCCAGGGCTTTGGCGATCGGGCCGACCCGGCCCAGATCCGCCTGCCGCGTGAGGCCGGCCAGCCGGTGACCGTGAGCGGCCGGGTCAGGGGGGGCGAGCCGGTTCCGGGACGGCGTCCCGAGACGCTGACCGCCTGGCTCGACCCCGTCACCGGGAAGGTGCTCGACATCGCCAACCCCCAGGCGGAGACCCTGGGCGTCATGCACCGCTTGCACGGCAGCCTGCTGATCCCGGGCCGGGGGCTCGGCCGCAAGGTCGTCGGCTGGCTCGGCTGGGCGATGACCGCGTCCTGTCTGACCGGGCTGTGGCTGTGGTGGCCGCGCAATGGCGCCGTTCTGAGGGCCATGCGCTGGCGGCGGTCGCCGTCGACCTTCGACAATCTGCATCACATGGTCGGGTTCTGGATTCTTGTTCCGTTGCTCGTCGTCTCCCTGACCGGCGTCTACATCTCCTTCCCCCAGACCAGCCGCGCCCTGTTTGGCGTCGCCGCGCCGGCGGAAGGCCGGGCCGCCGGCCGCAGGCCCGGGTCTTCACCGCCGCTGACGCAACCGGCGCTTCCGGTCGATATGGCCGCGGCCGTCGCTCTCGACGGTCGACCCGGCGCGACTCTGGCTTCGGTGAGCCTCCCCACGACCGGTGGCGAGCCGGCCTGGCGAATCGAGGTGAACGATCCGGCGCAGGCCAGGCCCGTCACGGTTCGGGTCAGCGACCGCGACGCCACGGTCCGCGAGGCCGGCGACCGGGCGGGTCCGGGCCAGCCCGACCCGCTTTCCCGCCTCATGCGGCGCCTCCATGATGGTCAGGACATGCCTTTCGTCTGGCAGCTGCTGGTCTTTCTGACCGGCGTGACCCCCGTCCTCCTGGGCGTCACCGGCATCGTCATGTGGCTGCGCCGACGGGCCCGGCGGGTCGCCTTGCGCGGCTAGGAATTCGGCATTCATTGTTAATTGAGAATGATTCTCATTGCTATGATGTGGCCGCCAAGATAGGAACGACTCGCATTCGCAGCTATCGCGTTCGAGGCTGCATAATCCGGGGGATTTTTCTCATGCGCATGACCACGTCGACTGGCGTCACCGTCCACGCCAAGAGCGCGTTTTCGGCTTCAGCCCTGGCCGGCGCCGCCGGACTGTCTCTGCTCGCGGGACAGGCCTGGGCCGAGACCGCCGGGGTCGACATGGCCGCTGCCCGGGCGACCGATGTCGCCGCCGTCGACGTTCTTGCGCCGCGTGGCGACGCCCGGTCCGACAAGCTTACCGCCCGGGTGCTGGACACGCCCAAGACCATCACGACCATCCCGCGCGAGGTGATCACCCAGACCGGCGCGGTCAGTCTTCAGGACCTTATGCGCACCGTCCCAGGCATCACCCTGGCGTCGGGCGAGGGCGGATCGGGCGCCGGCGACCGGCCGCTGATCCGGGGCGTCGAGGCGACCAACGACGTGTTCATCGACGGGGTCCGTGACTCTGGCGTGCAGAGCCGCGATGTTTTCAATCTCGAACAGGTCGACATCATCAAGGGCCCGGGTTCGGCCTATTCGGGCCGAGGCTCGACCGGCGGCAGCATCAACCTGGTGTCCAAGACGCCGCACGCCGGGGACGCTTCTTCCACAGGCCTGACCCTGGGCGCCGACCAGACCCGTCGCTTCACCGCCGACCTCAATCGCCAGCTGACCGATACGGTCGCCGTGCGGCTGAATGTGATGACCCACGACGCGGACGTCGCCGGCCGGGACGCCGTAACGGTCAGCCGCTGGGGCGTCGCGCCCTCCATCGCCCTTGGCCTGGGCACGGCCACGCAGGCGTCCTTGAGCTTCTTCACGCTGCGAAGCGACGACGTGCCTGACTATGGCATTCCCTATGACACCGTCACCCGCCGGCCCGTGCGCGACCGCGACGAGACCTTCTACGGCCTGCTGGCGCGGGACTTCCAGATCAACGAGGCCGATATCGGCACGCTGCGGGTGACCCATGATTTCGGCCCGGACCTGCGGCTGACCAACGTCGCTCGCTACGGCCGGACGACCAACGCCTATGTCGTGACCAATCCCGACGACAGCCGGGGCAATGTGGTCAACGGCTACGTCTTTCGCGCGTCAAAGACCCGCAATGTCGAGGTCGAAACCCTGGCCAATGTCACGACCCTGTCGGGGGTCGTCGAGGTGGGCGGATTCCGGAACAGCTTCGCCGTCGGCGCCGAGGTCAGCCGCGAGACCTCCCATAACCAGGGCTACTACATCACCGGCCCGGGCCTGCCCGCCCAGCCGGGCTTCGCGCCCTCCACCGGCGGCGCCGTCCTGATCAACGGACCGGGCGGCTGCAGCTTTGTCGGCAGCACGGGCGCGGCCTACGGCTACAACTGCACCACGCTCGACAATCCCAACCCCAACGACCCCTGGATCGGGACCGTCAGCCGGTCGCTCGGCTACAAGGATGTCGTCACCGAGGTGAAGGCGATCTACGCCTTCAACACCGTCACCTTCAGCCCCCGCTGGTCGCTGAATCTCGGCCTTCGCTATGACGATTACCGCACCAGCCTGACCGGCGTCGCCGCCACGGCGACGACCACGGCGCCCTACTACAGCCTGGCGCCCGAAACGCCGCTCGAGAACAGGGCGACCTTTTTCAACGGCCAGATCGGACTGGTCTACAAGCCGACGCCGGACGCCTCGCTCTACGCTTCGGTGGGCACCTCTTCCGATCCCTCCGGCCAGGGCGGCGGCGACTACTCGACCGTCTCCAGCGCCACCGACAGTCTCAAGCCGGAAAGAAGCACCAGCTACGAGGTCGGCGGAAAATGGGCGCTGCTCGAGGGCGGGCTGCTGGTCAGCGGGGCGTTGTTCCGGACCGAAAAGAACAACGCCAGTATTCGCGACCCGCTGGGCGGCGAAAACCTCCTGGTTGGCAAACAGCGCGTCGACGGCCTGGAAATAAGCGTATCAGGCTCGGTGAAGCCCGGATGGACCGTGTTCGGCGGCTACACCTTCCTGGCCAGCGAGATCCTCGCCGATGGCCCCGCCGCGACCAATGTCGGCAACGCCTTCCCCAATACGCCCGAACACGCCTTCACGCTCTGGACCGACTATCAGCTGACGCCTGCGTTCGACATCGGCGGCGGCGCCGTCTTCATGGGCGAACGTTTTGGCGACGCGGCCAACACCCGGCTGGTCGATTCCTACTGGCGCTTCGACGCCATGGCGGCCTGGCGCGTGACCGATCGCGCTGATCTGCGCCTCAATCTCCAGAACCTCTCCGACGAACGTTACGTCCTGCGCGCCTACACCACCCACATGGTGCAACTGGCGCCGGGGCGGTCCGCGCAGCTGACCCTCAATGTCCGATTCTGATCCGGTCAACACCGTCCCGCGGGAGCACCGGCCATGATGCTGCATATCCCCCAGGTGCTCACCAGGAGCGGCGTCGAGGCGGTGCGGGCCATAATCGACGCCGGCGACTGGAGCGATGGCAACGCCACCTCCGGCGTCCAAGCCGCTCTGGCCAAGAAGAATCTGCAGCTACCCCTGGACTCGACCGCGGCCCGCGACGCCGGCGCCCTGATCAGCGCCGCGCTCGAACGCAGCCTGCTTTTTGTCGCCGGGGCGTTGCCGGCCAGGATCCTTCCGCCCCTGTTCAACCGCTATGGCCCCGACGACGCCTTCGCCGACCATATCGACAACGCCATCCGGGTCATGCCTGACGGAAGCCGCATCCGCACCGACGTTTCGGCGACGCTCTTCCTCACCGATCCGGAAGCCTATGACGGCGGGGAGTTGACGGTCGACGACACCTTTGGCGTTCATCAGGTCAAGCTCGCGGCGGGGGACATGATCCTCTACCCGTCCTCGAGCCTGCACCGGGTGGAGCCCATCACGCGCGGCGCGCGGACGTCGGCCTTCTTCTGGATCCAGAGCCTGGTGCGGGATGACGGGCGGCGAGCGCTATTGTTCGACATGGACATGGCCATCCAGCGGGCCGCGCTGACCCTGGGCCAGGGCGATCCGGCGATCATCACCCTGACCGGCGGCTACCACAATCTTCTGCGGATGTGGGCCGAACCCTGAAAACCTAAAGTTTACATATGGGTCGCATGTTCAGGGCCGGTGGAGACGTAGACGGCAATGACCGGCCCACAGACCGGAAAACGGCCCGGAAAGCGACGAGGGAGAATTTCAGCGGGCGCCCGCTGGTTCTTCGACAACTCGCTCGACATGTTCGCGGTGGTCAATCGCGAGGGCATATTCACCGACGTCAACGACGCCTGGGAACGCCTTACGGGATGGCGGCGCGAGGATTTGCTCGGCCGGACCATCTTCGAGTTCACCCATGAGGACTGTTTCGAGGAAGCTCGGGACTCCCGGCGCCGGATGAAGCGTGACGGCCATACCGTCAATCAGCTGAAGATCCGCCGCAAGGACGGCGCCTGGATGTGGATCGAGGGCCGGTCCCGGCTCGACCCCAACGGCGACATGGTCGGCACCCTGCACGACATCACCGAGTCGAAACTGCACAAGGAAGAGCTGGACGCGGCCAGACGGATCCAGTCGATGCTCGCGGAGGCCGCGGGGATCGGAACCTGGCGCTATGAGCCGCTTGAAGAGCGCATCGACTGGTCCGACGACAGTCTCGCGCTGTTTGGCTGGGACCCCGAGGCGATCAACAGTCCGGAAAAATTCTTCACCTATCTCGACCCGGCTGAGATCGAGGCGGTCTCCGAGGCCTTTTCCAGCGGTGTGGCCACCGGCGTCGGGGGGACCATCGAGCACCGCCTTCGGACCAGCGACGGGTCCTGGCTGACCATGCGCGCGACGTTCCGGACCGAGCCGCGCGGATCGGTCTTCGCCCTGATGGGCATCTCTCAGGATGTCACCGCCCTGGTCGAGGCCCGCGACGCCGCCCGGGAGGGCGAACGGCGGGTTCAGGCCCTGATGGAACAGGCGCGGATGGACGCCTGGCGCCAGGAACTGGCGTTGAGCGCCGCCGCCGCCGGCGCCTTCGAGATCGATCATGCCGCCCAGACCTTCTGGGGCAGCGATCAGTTTCACCAGATCGTCGGTCGCCGGATGACCTATGAGGAGATGGCAGCGCCGGTCTGGGTCAACGCTCATGAGGGCGACCGGGACCATATCCTCGATGCGACCTCGCGCTGGACGGCCGGGGCGGAAAACCTGTCCATCGAGTTTCGGGTCATGCTCCCGGAGGGCGGCGAACGCTGGTTGCGCGCCTCGTATCGGCTGGATGTGGCGACCCGCAAGGGCGTGGGACTGGTGCAGGACATCGACGTTCGAAAGCGCCAGGAGCTCGTCCTGGTCGAGGCGCAACGCGCGGCCCAGGCGGCGGCGGAGGCCAAGGCCAGATTCCTCGCCAACATGAGCCACGAGATCCGTACGCCCATGAACGGCGTCATCGGCGTGCTTCACCTGCTGAAGGGGGAAACCCTCAGTGTCGACGGCAACGATCTTCTCGATGAAGCCCTGAGCTGCGGCGCCATGCTGTCCACGTTGCTCGACGATGTCATCGACTTCGAGCGGATCGAGGCCGGCCGTCTGGAGCTCGCCGACGAACCGCTCGACGCCGGCGCCCTGGCCCGCAGCGTGATCCGTCTTCTTGAGCCCCAGGCCCGCAAGAAGGGGCTTGGCCTGACCCTGGACGGGGCCGAGGACCTGGGCTGGGTCCGGTCCGATCCTGTCAGGCTGCGGCAGTGTCTGTTCAATCTGGTCGGCAACGCCGTGAAATTCACCATCGAGGGCGGCGTGACCCTGCGTTGCGCCCGGTCGGCGCCCGGACAGCTGACTTTCACGATCGAAGACACCGGGGTCGGCATTCCTCTGGAGGCCCAGGGCCAGCTCTTCGAGCGGTTCCATCAGGCCGACGCCTCGACCACCCGCCGGTTCGGCGGCTCGGGCCTGGGCCTGGCCATCACCCGCACCCTCGCTGAAATGATGGGCGGGGGCGTCGATTTCGACTCCACGCCCGGCGTCGGCTCGACGTTCCGCCTGCTCATCGGCGCCGCGGAGGCGGCGGCGGCGGCCCCGGTCGCCGAACGCGGCGGCGCGCCGCTTGACGGCCTGCGCATCCTGATCGTCGAGGACAACGCCACCAACCGCACGATCGCGGTGAAGATGCTGGAGAGCCTCGGCGCCTCCGCGGGCACGGCCCACGACGGCGCGTCGGGTGTGGAGGCGGCCCAACGGGAAGCCTTCGATCTGATCCTGATGGACATCCAGATGCCGGGTATGGACGGGCTCGAAGCCAGTCGACAGATCCGGGCCCTGTCCGGCCGCGCGGCGACAACGCCGATCATCGCCCTGACCGCCAATGTTCTGTCGCACCAGCGGGACGCCTATCTGGCCGCCGGCATGAACGGTGTCGTGGGCAAACCGATATCGCCAGCGGCCCTGCTGGCTGAAGTGGCGCGGTTCGCGGGCGGCGGTGAGGCCGATCCCGCGTTGGAGACCCACGTCGCCTGAACGGGTTTCGTCGTCGCCCGGGCATGCTAGACCTTCGCCTGTCACATCAGGGGGAGAGCAGGATGACGGCGATCGATGCGGGGCCAGGCGGGCAGAAGCCGGTCTCAATGCGCACGGTGGTGGCGGCGTCGTCCGCGGGCACGGCCTTTGAGTGGTACGATTTCTTCGTCTTCGGCACGCTGGCCGCGGTCATCGGCAAGAATTTCTTCTCCGAACTCAGCGACACCGCCGGCGTGCTGGCGGCCCTGGGCCTGTTCGGCGCCGGGTTCTTCTTCCGGCCGCTCGGGGCGCTGATCTTCGGCCGTATCGGCGACAAGACCGGCCGCAAGGGCGCCTTCCTGATCACTGTCATCCTGATGGGCGGGGCGACCTTCGCCATCGGTCTGTTGCCGACCTACGCCATGGCCGGGCCGGTCGCGCCATTGCTGCTGATCCTGATGCGCATCATCCAGGGCACGGCGCTGGGCGGCGAGTACGGCGGCGCGGCCATTTATGTCGCCGAACACGCGCCGGCGGAGAAACGCGGCGCGATGACCGGCTGGATCCAGACCTCGGCCGCCTTTGGCCTGTTCGGGGCCCTGATCGTCATCCTGGGCACCCGCACCCTGCTGGGCGAAGAGGCCTTCGTCGCCTGGGGCTGGCGGATCCCGTTCCTGTTCTCGGCCGGCCTGCTGGGCGTGTCGATCTACATGCGCCTGAAGCTCTCCGAGAGCCCGTCCTTCCAGAAGCTCAAGGACGCCGGCGAAGTCTCCCAGCACCCCTTCCGCGAAGCTTTCGGGCAATGGAAAAATCTCAAGACCGTTCTGCTCGCCCTGGTGGCCATCATGTTCGCCCAGGGCGCGGTCTGGTACTGCGCCTTCTTCTATCTGCCGGTCTTCCTGGAGCGGTTCCTGAAGGTCGAGCCCAGGCTGGTGAACCTGCTGGTCATGGGTGCGACGGTGGTCAGTGCGCCGCTCTATGTCTTCTTCGGCTGGCTGTCGGACAAGGTCGGCCGAAAATGGGTGCTGTGGTTCGGCATGACCCTGGCGCTGGTCGCCTATTTCCCGGCCTTCCACCAGCTCTCGGCCTTCGCCAATCCCGCCCTGGCCGAGGCCGAGCAGCGCACGCCGGTGACGGTGATCGCCGATCCCGCCGCCTGCAGTCTGCAGTTCGATCCCGTCGGGAAGGCCGTCTATGTGACGGCCTGCGACATCGCCAAAAGCGCCCTGGCCAACGCCGGGGTGTCCTATGTCAACGCCGAGGCGCCGGCTGGCGTGACGGCGCGGGTGATGGTCGGCTCGGTCGAGGTGCCGTCGGTCAGTGGAACGGGCCTGGGCAAGCCCGAACTGAAGGCGGCCAAGGCCGATTTCGAAACCCGGCTCAAGGCGGCCCTGACCGCCGCCGGCTATCCCTCGGTCGCCGATTCGGAGCGGATGAATCTGGCCGGGGTGTTCGGCGTTCTCCTGATCTTCGTGGTGGCGGCGACGGCTCTCTACGGACCGCAGGCCTCGGCCCTGGTCGAGCTGTTTCCGACGCGGGTGCGCTACACGGCCCTGTCGCTGCCCTATCATGTCGGCACCGGCTGGGTCGGCGGCTTCGTGCCGTTCACGGCCTTCGCCATCGTGACCGCCACGGGCGATATCTATGCGGGCCTCTGGTACCCGTTCATCTTCACCCTGATCAGTGTGGTGGCGACCCTGTTCCTGTTGCCGGAAACCCGCGGGCGGTCGCTGGACGACTGAGGCGTCAGCGGCCCCGGCCGGGCCGCTCGATGGCCCGGACCAGGGCGTTGGAGGCGACCACGGCGGTGATGGCGATGGCGGTGGCCACCGCGCACAGGGCCAGGGCCCTGGCCTCCCCGCCGGGCGTCTGCACCGCCTGGTAGATGGCGGTGGGCAGGGTCAGGGTCTGGCCCGGAATGGCGGCGGCGAAGGTGATGGTCGCCCCGAACTCGCCGAGCCCCTTGGCGAATCCCAGCACCGCGCCGCCAATCAGGCCGGGCCGGGCCAGCGGCAGCGTCACCCGCCAGAGCCGCAGCATCGGTCCGGCGCCGAGCGTGCGGGCTACCTCGTCGACTTCCGGATCAATGGCCTCGATGGCCAGCCGGATCGGCCGGACCATCAGCGGGAAGGCCATGACGGCGCTGGCCAGGGCGGCGCCGGTCCAGTCAAAGGCGAAGACCACGCCCATCTCCGCCAGCGGTCGTCCAAGCGGGCCGTTGCGGCCGAGCAGGATCAGCAGGACATAGCCGGTCGCGACCGGCGGCAGCACCAGCGGCAGAT
Organism: Caulobacter sp.; assembly: GCA_030680355.1. Lineage (GTDB taxonomy): Bacteria > Pseudomonadota > Alphaproteobacteria > Caulobacterales > Caulobacteraceae > Caulobacter. Next base: position 3,124 of record JAUXVF010000021.1, on the reverse strand, counting down.
GCACCATCGCATCGAGCAGCGACCGGCCCGGAAACCGGCCACGGGCCAGGGCCAAGGCGACTCCGAAGGCGACCGGCAACGAAACCAGGGTGGCGATCGCGGCCACGCGCAGGGAGAGGGCGACCGCCTCCAGATCGCCGGCGGTCAGCACGCTCACGTCTGGGGCGCGGCGAGCAGGACCTCGACCGTGACCCCGGCGGCGAGAAGCGCCTTGAGATCGCGGGGGTCCGGCGGTGCGGTAACCAGGCGAACCACCTGCCGGCCGGCCTGGGCCAGGGCGATCAGATGCTGGCTGTCGGCTTCGGCCGGGGTCAACCGCCCGGCGTCCCGGCGGGCCATCGACAGAATGGCCGGCTCGGCATCGCGCGGAACAATCAGCACATCGGCCTCGGCCAGCACCCGGGCGGCGCGGACCGTGAGCAGGTCGGACGGCCCGCGGCCCGCCACGAACCGGACGCAGCCGCGCGGCGGAACGCCCCGCTCCAGGCTTTCCAGCAGCAGGGCGTCGGCCCGGTCCATGTCGCCGTCCAGCGCCGCCTGGGCCGCCGGACTGGTCAGGATGTCGCGGAGAAAGGCGCGCCGGGCGCCGGGCTCGGGCAGGGTCTCTCGCACCAGCGTCTGATTTTTGCGCAGCAGGGCGGCGACGCGGCCCGAGCCTTCCGGAATGCGGGTCTCGATGGCGTTGCGGATCAGGGACGCCAGCATTGGCGCGCCCCCCGTGGTGCCGACGGCCGCCACCACCTCGCCACGGTCGATCAGGGCGGGCGTGTAGAAGTCCGACAGCTCGGGCCGGTCGACGACATTGACCAGCACCCGCGCCGCGCGCGCCGCGCCGGCCGCCGCCTGTACGAACAGGTCGTCACCCGCGATGAAGGCCAGGGTCGCGCCGGCATACCCCCCCACCAGGAAGGCCGTCGGGCCATCCAGCCGCACGATGGTCGCCGGCGAGCCGTCGAACAGCCGGGCCTTGGCGTCAGCGGCTTCGCCGACGCCGGCGATCACGACCTTGCGGCCGGCCAGGGGGAAGAAGGCAGGGAAGGCGTCCAAGGTCTCAGCTCGCCCGGCAGTGGGCGTAGGGGCCGCCGGGAAAGCCCGCCAACGAAGCGGCGTCGCCCTTGCCCCAGATCTCGTGGGCGCCGGACGCGTAGCGGGCGCCCGAAGCCGACGGCGCGTGGGGCAGGACGCGGGTGACGCCCCCGGCGGTGACGCGCACCCGGTCGCCGGGCTGGTTCCAGGCGGCCGAGAACCCCTTGCCGCCCTCGCAGCGATAGCGGATCGCGCTGCTGTCGGTGCCGGCCGCGGGCGCGGTGACGCAGCCGGCGACGGTGAGACCCAGGGCGACGATCAGGGGCAGACGCATGCGGGGCTCCGAATTCTACTGGGTCTTCAGATAGCCGATAATCGCCGCCCGCGCCTGCGGTTGCGCCACACGCGCGAACATCCGGGCGCCGGGAGCGAAGCCCGAGGGGTTGGTCAGGAAGGCGTCGAGGTTGGCGTCGGTCCAGGTTCCGCCTTTGGCTTTCAGCCCTGTCGAATAGGCGAAGCCCGGCGCGCCGGCGACCTTGCGACCAGCCACGCCTTTCAGGCTGGGCCCGGCCGGGCTGCTGGTTCCCGTCAGGCTGTGACAGCTTTTGCACTGGGCGTTGAACAGGGCGGCGCCGTCCTGCGCCGCAGCGGGCAGGGCGGACGTCACGGCGAGGGCGACGGCGAGAATGAAACGCATGGCTGGCTCCGGTCTGGGCCCTCCAGCCTAGACCGGCTGACAGAAAAATTCACTGGCGCGCGAGCGCCTAAGCATCGTTAAGATGGAGAGGGTCGCCGCACTTGCCCGGTGGGCGACGCACATGGGAAGCAGTTCAGGGAACGCCCACACATGGCCATATCGCTTGAAGTCAACGGCAACGCCGTCAACATCGACGCCCCGGAGGACACGCCTCTGCTGTGGGTTCTGCGGGACGATCTGGGCCTGACCGGATCCAAGTTCGGCTGCGGCATCGCCCAGTGCGGGGCCTGCACCGTGCACGTCAACGGCGAGCCGCGCCGCTCTTGCGTTGCTCCGATCGGTACGCTGGAAGGCGCCGACGTCACGACCATCGAAGGTGCTGCCGGCAAGGAGGTCGAGGCCATTCGTGCCGCCTGGGTGGCGCACGATGTTCCGCAATGCGGGTATTGCCAGTCCGGGCAGATCATGTCGGCGGTCGGGCTGCTCAGCATGATTCCCAAGCCGAGCGACAACGACATCGACCTCGCCATGACCGGCAACGTCTGCCGCTGCTGCACCTACCACCGCATAAGGGCTGCCATCCACGATGCGGCCGGACGGATGGAGGGCTGAGCATGAACATCCCCGTCTCCGCCAACCGCCGCCAGTTTCTCAAGGGCTCGGCCGCCGTCGGCCTCGTCGTAGGCTTCCACATTCCACTCGCCAAGCGCGCGCTCGGCGCCGAGGACTCGGCAACCGAATTCGTCCCCAACGCCTTCATCCGTATTTCGCCGGACAACACCGTCACGGTGATCTCCAAGCACATCGAGTTCGGGCAGGGGCCGTATACCGGCATCGCCACCATTCTCGCCGACGAGCTCGACGCCGACTGGTCGCAGATGCGCGCTGTGTCCGCGCCGGCCGATGCCAGCAAGTACAACAATTTCGCCTTCGGTCCCGTGCAGGGCACCGGCGGCTCGACCGCCATGGCCAATTCCTGGGACCAGCTGCGCGCCGCTGGCGCTGAGGCCCGCGCGCGCCTAATCGCGGCGGCGGCCAAGCAGTGGGGCGTCGATGCGGGCTTCCTGACCATCGACAAGGGCGTCGTCAAAGGGCCGTCCGGCAAGAGCGCAACGTTCGGCGAGCTCGCCGGCCTCGCGCAGCAAATCGAGCTGCCGGGCCCGTTCAAGCCGAAAGATCCGAGCGCCTGGAAGCTGATAGGTCTCAACAAGCTGCCGAAGGTCGACACGCTGCCGAAGACCAACGGCACGGCGATCTACACCATCGACGTCAAAATGCCGAACATGCTGACGTGCCTCGTCGCGCGCCCGACACGCTTCCACGCGAAGGTGGCATCGTTCGACGCGGCCCCGGCGCTGGCCGTGCCCGGCGTCAAGGAGGTGTTCGCCGTATCGCAGGGCG
>JAUXVF010000016.1 GCA_030680355.1 Caulobacter sp. | reverse complement strand
TCTCCCGTCCCCGTCGCATGGGGAGGGCGCAAGGCCAGCGACCTTACGGCGACGGGGATGGGGTTCGAGCGGGGACAGGCGGCGGGGGGTTACCGTCGCGGTCCGGGACGGTGCTTCGTATCACCGCCCGCCCGTCGAGGGTCGATACCGGCTAAGCCTTCAAACGGCTGCCTGCCGGAGCTCTCGGAAAACGGATTTCGCGGCGCATGACGGTCTACCCACTCTCACAAGCCTACCCAAACAGACATCCGGGCAGACCGGAGCGCGCCGCACACCTCCCCACCTTCAGCCGGCGACGGCGTGAAGCGGCGATACCGTGCGTCCTTCGACACGCCCTTCGGGCTTCTCAGGATGACTGTCATCATTACCAGGTCATGGTGAGCAGCGCGCAGCGTGTGTCGAACCACGCAACCTGCATCCGCGACCGACCTTCCCCATGAAGGGAAGGGAGGAATCTCATCTCGCCGCGACCGATGACGCGCGCCGCGCGTCCGGCTATGACAGCGGCGACCTCACACCAACCTGATCCCGGGAACCCGACCATGAGCCTGATCACCACCGAAAAGCGCGGCCATGTCGCCATCCTGACCATCAACCGTCCCGAGTCGATGAACGCCCTCGGCGCGCCGGGCGACGGCGACCAGGTGGCGGCGGCCTGCGCGGCCATCAACGCCGACCAGGATGTTCGCTGCGTGGTGCTGACCGGCGCCGGCCGGGCCTTTTCCGCGGGCGGCGACGTCAAGGCGATGAAGGCCCGCGAAGGCGCCTTCGGCGGCGGCGGCGTCGGCATTCGTGAGAACTACCGCAACAACATCCATCGCATCGTCCGCTCGATCTACGGCCTCGAGGTCCCGTCCATCGCCGCCGTCAACGGCGCGGCCATCGGCCTGGGCTGTGACGTCGCCTGTATGACCGACATCCGCATCGCCGCCGACACGGCCAAGCTGGGCGTCACCTTCCTCAAGCTCGGCCTGGTCCCCGGCGATGGCGGCGCCTGGCTGCTGCCGCGCACCATCGGCATGAGCCGCGCCGCTGAACTGCTGTTCACCGGCGATGTCATTGACGCGAAGACCGCCTGCGACTGGGGCCTGGTCAGCCGGGTCGTGCCCGCTGACGAACTGATGGGCGCGGCCATGGCCACGGCCGAGAAGATCGCCCAGCAGCCGCCCCACGCCCTGCGCCTCACCAAATCGCTGCTCAAGCAGGGTCAGACCACCAGCTACGACGCCCTGATGGAGATGAGCGCCGCGGCCCAGGCCATCTGCCATCTGACCGAAGACCATATGGAAGGCGTCGAAGCCCTGCTCGAGAAACGCCCGGCCGACTTCAAGGGCCGTTGATGCGCCGCGCCCTCGCCCTGCTGGCGACCACGCTGTCGCTGTCGGCCTGCGGTCAGCCGGCCCCGGTTCCGGAGGCGGCGTCCAACTGGGCGTTCGCCATCGGCAAGAACAGCGTCGAGATGGCCTGGCTCGTCGATCCGACGGCGCCGGCCAATCCGCCGCTGCGGCTGGTCTGCGCCCGCGGCGGCGGCTTCAGGGTCTCGGTCACCGCCTTCAAGCCGATCGGCAGCGAGGAGCGGCTGACCATCGGGGCCGGCGACGAGGCTTTCGCCCTGGTCGCCATCGCGGCCGAGAACGAGCATGGCGCCCTGGTTCGGGCGACCGGTCCGGTCGAGGCGGGGCTGATGGCCATGATCGAGAGCGGCAAGCCCATCGCCGCCAGCTATGGCGCCCAGAGTTTCGGCCCGGTCGACGCGCCGCCACAGGCCATGCGCCGCGCCTTCGCCGACAGCTGCCGCAAACTTGACGGCGAAGCCGCCGTCTGACCCATTTTGGGTTGGGCAAACGTGTTCAGCGAACCGGATATGTCACGGTAGGCGACGCCGCGGCGATCTGAGGGCTCGCGTTCCCTTGCGAAAGCGGCCTAGAGGTCGGGGCCATGACCCTGCGCGACTTCGCCCTGCTCGTCCTGATGTGCTTCTTCTGGGCGCTCAACACCATCATCAGCAAGATCGTGGTCGCCCAGTGGGGCGTGCCGCCGCTGTTCTACGCCGGCGCGCGGTTCATGGTGGTGATGCTGTGCATGCTGCCCTGGCTGTTGCCGGCGCCCAAACCGATCTGGCGCATGATCGTGGTCTGCCAGCTGATCGGCGGGGCCAATTTCGCGCTGATGTTCATGGCCCTGAAGACGGCCAGCCCGTCGGCGGCCTCGATCGTCATCCAGCTGGGCGTGCCGATGACCACCGTGCTGTCGATGCTGATGCTGGGCGAGAAGGTGCGCTGGCGGCGGGGCATCGGCATGGCCCTGACCCTGGCCGGGGCGGTGACGGTGATGTGGCGTCCCGAGGGCATGGCCATGTCGACGGGACTGTGGCTGGTCGCCGCCGCGGCCCTGGCCGGCTCGCTCGGCGCGGTGATGATGAAACAGATGGAAGGCGTCAAACCCCTGCAGTTCCAGGCCTGGGTCGGCGCGACGTCAGCTCTGCCGCTGCTCGGCCTCAGCGTCTTCACCGAGCATGGCCAGATCGCCGCCGCCATGGCCGTCGGCTGGCCCTTCGTCGTCGCGGTGCTGTTCTCGGCGATCGTCATCTCGATCTTCGCCCACACCGCCTACTACGGCTTGATCCAGAAATACGAGGCGACGCTGATCTCGCCCCTGACCCTGCTGACGCCGCTGTTCACGATCATCATGGGCGTGCTTGTCACCCATGACCATTTCGATGGCAGAATGGCGACCGGCGCGACTCTGGCGCTGCTGGGCGTGCTGATCGTGGCGCTCCGGCCCAACCGCGTGATGCCCCTGCTGCTGCTGATGCGAAACCGAGCGCAATGACCCTGGAAATCACCGAAGCGCCATCGCCCAATTTCGACGTCCGCTCCAAGATCCCGGACATGCTGGTGCTCCACTACACCGGCATGACCTCGGGCGAGGCCGCCCTGGCCCGGCTGCGCGAGCCGGAGGCCCGCGTCTCCTCCCACTATCTGGTCGAGGAGGACGGCCGCCTCTTCCGGCTGGTCGACGAGGAGCGCCGCGCCTGGCACGCCGGCCGTTCGTTCTGGAAGGGCGAGGAGGGCGTCAACCACGCCTCGATCGGCATCGAGATCGTCAATCCCGGCCACGAGTTCGGCTACCGCGCCTTTCCCGAGGCCCAGATGGCGGCGGTGATCGCCCTGGTCGGCGACATCCGCACCCGCTGGACCATCGACGACGCCCGCATTCTCGGCCACGCTGACGTCGCTCCGGGCCGCAAGCAGGATCCGGGCGAACTGTTTCCCTGGCGACAGCTGGCGGAGGCCGGCCACGGCCTCTGGGCCGAAGCCGAGCCGGCGCCCGGCGCCGCCCTGGCCGAGGGCGACGAGGGCCTCGGCGTCTTCGCCCTGCAGGCCGGTCTGACCCGTCTGGGCTACAACTGCCCGCCGTCCGGCCAGTTCGATGCGGCCACCCGCGACGTCGTCACCGCCTTCCAGCGCCACTGGGTCCAGAGCCGCTTCGATGGCGTCGCCGACGGCCTGACGCGGGCCCGGCTGATGGCGGTGTTGCGGGCGAGCGGATAGATCTTGCGTCCTTCGACACGCCGCTTCGCGGCTGCTCAGGATGACACAGCTCACTGCACGTCATGGTGAGCAGCGCCGAGGGCGCGTGTCGAACCACGCAGCATCATTGACCCCACCCCCGCCTTACCCCACATACCGCCCCGGATCAGACGGCCGGGCGGTCGCGGTCCTCGCAAGAGGGTCGAGGAAAGTCCGGGCTCCACGGAAACAAGGCGGCGGGTAACGCCCGCCCGGGGTGACCCGAGGGATAGCGCCACAGAAAGCAAACCTCCTCCGCTTCGGCGGCGGGAAGGGTGAAAGGGTGGGGTAAGAGCCCACCGCGGACGTGGCGACACGGACGGCATGGCAAGCCCCGCCTGGAGCAAGACCGAATAGGGATTCCGCGTCCTGTACGTCCTCTCGGGGATCGTGCGGGGCAGGGCCGTTTCCGGCCTGAGGCGTCCGGGTTGGTCGCGAGAACCGTCCCGCGAGGGGCGGTCCAGAGGAATGATCGTCGCGCGCCCGCAAGGGCGTTGGCACAGAACCCGGCTTACAGGCCGTCTGATCCACTTATCCCCTGTTTCGCGGGCCGGCCCGCCGCCACCACCGCTCGGCGACCGGCAATACTTAAAAGTTCCATGTATGTTCTGTGGATTGTTCATGGGCGCCAGCCGACAGGGGCTCTGACATAGTTGTTTTCATGAAGATTTGACCTTCGGTGTTGTTGCGTCCCATTTTGTCCCATGTTAACCCAGTTGCTGTCGCCATACGGGGTGGGCGACGTCGGGCCAGGGGCTGGGCGCGGTGTTCCTCTCGACCTTTGAGAAGCAGGTGGACGGCAAGCGGCGCATCGTTGTGCCGCATGAGTTCCGCGCGGCGGTGGGCGAGCCTTTCGAGGGCGTCTTCTGTTTTCCCTCCATTGAATCCGATTGTCTCGAAGGTGGCGGCAAGGCGTTGTTCGACCGTTACGCCGGCCTGATCGAGGAGCTGCCCTTCGGCGACCCTCTGCGCTCGGCGCTGGAGACCAGCGTCTTTGGCGGCATGGCCAGGCTCTCTTTCGATGACGCCGGCCGCATCACCCTGCCGCCGGGCCTCTGCGACATGTTCGGCCTGACCGACTGGGTGTCGGTGGTCGGCATGGGCGACCGTTTCCAGATCTGGACCCGTGACGCCTTCCAGGCCCACCGCGCCGCCGCCCGCGACACCGCCCGTCAGGGTCTGGCCGAACTGCGCGCCGCCCAGCGCGTCCGTCTGACAGGTGCGGCCGAATGACCGCGCCGTCCCATGTGTCGGTGCTCCTGAGCGAGGTCGTTGACGTGCTGCGCCCGGGAGCGGGCGACCTCATCGTGGACGGCACCTTCGGCGCGGGCGGTTATGCGCGCGCCTTTCTCGACGCCGGCGCCCAGGTCACGGCCTTTGACCGAGACCCCTCGGCCGGCCGCTTCGCCGAGCCGCTGATGGCCACGGGCCGCTTCAAGCTGATCGAGGCCCGGTTCTCCCGGATGGCCGATTACTTCGAGCCGGGCTCGGTCGATGGCGTGGCGCTCGATATCGGCGTCTCGTCGATGCAGCTGGACGAGGCCGATCGCGGCTTTTCCTTCATGCGCGACGGTCCGCTCGACATGCGGATGAGCGACAAGGGTCAGACGGCCGCCGATCTGGTCAACGGCGCCGAACAGGCCGAGCTGGCGCGGATCATCTGGCTCTATGGCGACGAGCGTCAGAGCCGCCGCATCGCTTCCTTCCTGGTCCGTCGCCGCGCCGAGCGTCCTTTCGAACGCACCCTGGACCTGGCCGAGGTCGTCGAGCGCGCCCTGGGCGGCCGCCGGGGGGCCAAGGTCCATCCCGCGACCAAGACCTTTCAGGCCCTGCGCATCGCGGTCAATGAAGAGCTGACCGAGCTCGAGGCGGGCCTGGTGGCCGCCGAGAAGATCCTCAAGGTCGGCGGCCGCCTGGCCGTCGTCACCTTCCATTCGCTTGAAGACCGCATCGTGAAGGCCTTCTTCACCGCCCGGGCCGGTCAGCTGCCGGGCGGCTCGCGCCACGCCCCGCCGATCGTGGGCGGGCCCGCGCCGACCTTCACCCTGCCGTTCAAGGGCGCGAGAGACCCCGGTGACGCCGAGATCGCGGCTAATCCCCGCGCCCGCTCGGCCAAGCTGCGCGCCGGCGTTCGCACCGAGGCCCCGGCCTGGAGGGACGCGGCGTGAGTCTGTTCCTGTTCAGGCACCGGGTTCGCGGCTTCAGGACGATCAACATCGTGCTCGGCGCCAGCCTTCTGGTCCTGGCCGTGAGCGTGAACCTGGCCAAGGTCATCGCCGGCCACCAACGCAGCGAAATCAGCCAGGTCGAGCGCGACATCGGCAAGCAGCGGGCCCGCATCCGGCTGCTCGAGGCCGAGGTCGCCCATCTGGAGCAGCCGGAGCGGCTGGAGCGGCTCTCCCGCGCTTATCTGGATCTGAAGCCCGTCACCGCGACACAGGAGGCGAGCATCGACTCGCTGGACCAGATCGCGTCGGCGGCCCGGCCGACGGCGCACCCGGTCTCGACGGGGAGCCTGCCCGTCCCATGAGCCTGTCCGACCTCGCCCCCCACCGGTACCCGCTGTTCTGGCGCTGGATCATTGAGCGCGTCTGGCGGGTCGAGCACGCCTTCGAGCGGGCCCACGCGGACGGCCGGGCCGAGAACGACACCCGCATCCGCATCTTCGTGGTCCTGGCGGTGTTCGCCCTGGGCTTCTGCACCATGGCGGGCGGCGCGGTCTGGTCGGCGACCCTGGCCAAGAACGGTCGCGGCGACGGTGCGGCGGCCGGCAATCCCCAGCGGGCGGACCTGGTGGACCGGCAGGGACGGCTGCTGGCCGTCAACCTGGTCCATTTCTCCCTGTCCCTCGATACCCGGGACGTCTGGAGCCGGAGCGACACCCGGCAGGCCTTGCTCGGCGCGCTGCCGCAGCTGACGCCCAAACAGATCGACCGCGCTCTGGGCGCCAAGAAGCGCGCCTTCCTGATCGGCGGGCTGACGCCGGACGAGCGCGCCCGCGTCCATGACCTGGGCCTGCCGGGCATGATCTTCGAGCCCGAGGAGCGCCGCGTCTATCCCTTGGGCCCGATGGCCGCCCATCTGATCGGTTTCACCGAAAAGGGCGGCGTCAGTCTGGCGGGCGCCGAGCGGGGCCTGCAGGCCGACATTCTCAAGGCCGGCGGCATCGGCCAGCCGGTCGCCCTGTCTATCGATGTCCGGGTCCAGGCGGCGCTGGAGGAAGAGCTCGCCGCCGCGGCCGAGGAGTACCACCCCAACGGGGCCGTGGGCCTGATCACCAACATCCACACCGGCGAGATCCTGGCCATGGCCAGCTGGCCGGATTTCGACCCCAACAGCCAGCAGCGCGCGACGCCGGAGCAGAAGCTGAACCGGGCCGCGGCCTCGGTGTTCGAGATGGGCTCGACCTTCAAGGCCTTCACCGTGGCCATCGGCCTGGACACCCACGCGGCGACGCCGGAGTCCGTCTACGATGCGCGGCAGCCGCTGAAGATGGGCTACCGCACGATCCACGACTATCACGGCACCAACCGCATCCTGACCCTGCGCGAGGTGTTCAACCACTCCTCCAACATCGGCACCGCGCTGCTCGCCCAGGCGATCGGCAATGACCGGCTCTCGGCCTATTTCGTGGCGCTCGGCCTGACCCGCCGGGCCCAGGTCGAGCTTCTTGAATCGGCCCGTCCGCTGACGCCGAAGAAATGGGACGATGACGACATCGCCAGCGTCTCGTTCGGCCATGGCATCAATGTCTCGCCGCTGACCCTGGCCCAGGCGATGGGCGCCATTCTCAACGGCGGCGAGATGATCCCGCTGACCATCCGCAAGCTCGCGCCGGGCTTCCGGCCCCGCGGCAATCGGGTGATGACCGAAGCGACCTCGATCGCCATGTTGCAGATCATGCGCGACAACGTCGTCCAGGGCACCGGCCGCAAGGCCGACGCGCCGGGTCTGTCGGTCGGCGGCAAGACCGGCACCGGCGAGAAGTACGACCCCGCCATCCGCGGCTACAGCAGCTACAAACAGGTGGGCTCCTTCGCCGCCGTCTTCCCGACCGACGGGCCGATCGGGGCGGACCGTTATTTCGTGCTGGTGTTGCTCGACGAGCCCAAGGGCGGCATCCGCACCGGCGGCTGGGTCGCCGCGCCGGCGGTGGGGCGCACGATCGACCGTATCGCGCCCTTCCTGGGCGTCCCGCGCCACATGACCGCGCCGGTCCCCGTCACCCGCGTCGCCAGCGGCTCGGGCGCTGCCGCCCAGCCGGAGACGGCGCTGTGAGCCCGCATCTCTCCACGCTCATGGGCCAGGCCCAGGTTGTCGATCCGGTCATCACCGGCGTCACCGCCGACAGCCGCCAGGTGCGGCCGGGCTTCCTGTTCGCCGCCCTGCCGGGGTCGAAGGTGGACGGCCGCAAATTCATCGACGCCGCCGTGGCTGCCGGCGCGGCGGCCGTGCTCGCGCCCGACGACGTCAGCCTTGCGACGACACCCGTGGTTCACGCCGCCGACCTGAGACGCGCCTACGCCCTGGCCGCCGCGGCCTTCTGGCGCGATCAGCCGGCGGTCTGCGTCGCGGTCACCGGCACCAACGGCAAGACCTCGGTGGCCACCTTCTGCCGCCAGATCTTCGCCCGGCTCGGGCGCAAGGCGGCCAGCATGGGCACCCTGGGGGTGACGGTGTCTGCATCCGGCGCGGCCGATGTTCAGGTCACCCCGCCGGGCCTGACCACGCCGGACGCGGCCGAACTGGCTGAGCTGATGGCCCGGCTGACCGCGCAGGGCGTCACCCATCTGGCGCTTGAGGCGTCGTCGCACGGCGTCGACCAGCGGCGACTGGACGGCGTGCGGCTGACCGCGGCCGGGTTCCTCAACCTGACCCAGGACCATCTCGACTATCACGGCACCATGGGCGTCTACCGGGCCGCGAAGCTGCGGCTGTTCGAGACCCTGCTTCCGCCCGGCGCCACGGCGGTCCTCAACGCCGACAGCGACCAGTTCGCCGCCTTCGCCTCGGCGGCGTCCGCCTCCGACCACGCGATCCTGTCGACGGGCGCGGCGGGCGAGGGGCTGCATCTCCGCGACCGACAGGCCCGGCCGGATGGTCAGGCGCTGTCCATCGACCATGACGGTCGGCGGTTCGAGATCCTGTTGCCGCTCGCCGGCGCCTTCCAGGCCGAGAACGCCCTGGTCGCGGCCGGGCTGTGCATCGCCGCCGGCGAGCCGGCCGGCGCGGTGCTGGCGGCGCTGGAACATCTCAAGGGCGCCCCCGGCCGTCTGCAGCATGTCGGCGTCGGACCCCGCGGCGGCGACGCCTATGTCGACTACGCCCATACCCCCGACGGGCTGGAGACGGTGCTGACCGCCCTGCGTCCGCACACGGCGGGCCGGCTGATCCTCGTCTTCGGCGCCGGCGGCGACCGTGATCGCGGCAAACGCGCCCTGATGGGCGGCATCGCCGCCCGCCTCGCCGACGTCGCCATCGTCACCGACGACAATCCGCGCTCCGAAGCGCCGGCCACGATCCGGGCCGAGATCCTCGCCGCCGCCTCCGGCGCGCGCGACATCGGCGACCGCCGCCAGGCCATCGCTGCGGCGGCGGCGCTGCTGGGTCCCGGCGATGTTCTCGTCGTCGCCGGCAAGGGTCATGAACAGGGTCAGCTCGTCGCCGGCGTCACCCACCCCTTCGACGACGTGGTGGAAACAGCCGCGGCCCTGGGTCTGGAGATGGCCCATGGCTGACGCGCTCTGGACATCGGCCGAGATCGCCGCCGTCACCGGCGGCCGGGTGGTTGGCGGCTCATTCGAGGTTTCCGGCGTCTCCATCGACAGCCGGGACGTCACGACCGGCGATCTGTTCGTGGCCCTGGCCGGCGAACGCGACGGCCATCTGTTTGCCCCGGGCGCGCTGCAGGCGGGGGCGGCGGGTCTGCTGGCCTCGGCCACGGTTGACGGCCCGCACGTCCTGGTCGCCGACACCCTGGCGGCGCTCGAGGCCATGGGCGCGGCCGCCCGTGACCGCGCTCCGGCGCGGCGGGCGGCGATCACCGGCTCGGTGGGCAAGACCAGCGTCACCCAGGCCGTGGCCGCCGGCCTGGCCCTGGCGGGCCGCTGGCACGCCTCGGTCAAGTCCTACAACAACCACATCGGCGTGCCGCTGACCCTGGCCCGGATGCCCCGCGCTACGGAGCGGGCGGTGTTCGAGATCGGCATGAACCACGCCGACGAGATCACGCCCCTGTCGCGCCTCGTGCGGCCCCATGTCGCCGTGGTGACCACCGTCGGTCCGGTTCACATCGAGAACTTCCCCGACGGCGAAACCGGCATCGCCCAGGCCAAGGCCGAGATCTTTGACGGGATCGAGCCGGGCGGCGTGGCGGTGCTGAACGCCGACAACCCCTGGTTCGACCTGCTCAGCGGTCGGGCTGTCGCGGCCGGGGCGCGGGTCGCCTCGTTCGGCGCGGGTGAGGCGTGCGACGCCCGCCTGCTCGACTTCACCGCGACCGACGGCGGGGCCGTGGTCCGGGCCGTGATCGGGGGCGAGACCCTCGCGTTCCCGCTGCTTCAGTCCGGCCTGCACTGGGGCCCCAACAGCCTGTGTGCGCTCCTGACCCTCGAGGCCATGGGCGTCGACCGGAAAACGGCCCTGGCCGCTTTGGCCGTGTTCTCGCCGCTGGCCGGGCGGGGAGCCGAAAAAGTCATTCATATCGCCGGCGGGGCCTTCACCCTGATCGACGAGAGCTACAACGCCAATCCGGTGTCGATGGTCTCGGCCCTGAAGACGCTCGGCGGCCGGCGGGACGGGACGCGACGCATCGTCGCCCTGACCGACATGCTGGAGCTGGGCTCGGAAGCGCCAGCCTACCACGCGCGCCTGGCCGGACCGATCGCGGAGGCCGACGTCGACCTGGTGTTCTGCGCCGGGCCGATGATGAAATCATTGTGGGACGCCCTTCCGCCGACTCGCAGAGGTGGCTACGCGGAAGCCGCGGTCGATCTCGCGCCGCACGTCGCCGCGGCGGTGGGGCCGGGCGATCTGGTCATGGTCAAAGGATCGAACGGCAGCCGGGCGAGCGTGATCGCGTCGGTTCTGGCTGCGCTCGACGACAGGGGGGAAGCGGCCTGATGCTGCAAGTTCTGGCCGAGTGGAGGGATTCCGTTCCCCTGCTCAATCTATTGAAATACCTGACGTTCCGGACCGGCATGGCGACGGCGACGGGCTTTATCATCGCCGTGGCGATGGGCTCGCGCTTCATCGGCTGGATGCGCGCCAAACAGGGCAAGGGCCAGCCGATCCGCAAGGAAGGCATCGAGCGCCATGTGCTCGAAAAGGCCGGCACCCCGACCATGGGCGGGCTGATGATCCTGGCCGGCCTGGTCGGCGGCACCCTGCTCTGGGCCAACCTGAGCAACGTCTATGTCTGGGTCGTTCTGATGGTCACGGTCGGCTACGGCCTGCTCGGCTTCATGGACGACTACGACAAGGTCACCAAACAGACCACGGCGGGCGTGTCGGCGCGGATGAAGCTGTTCATCCAGTTCGCCATCGCCCTGGCGGCGGTGGCCGTGCTGATCCTGTTCGCCGGCAAGTCCCCCGACGCCCCCGAGCTTTCGACCTCGGTGGCCTTCCCGCTGTTCAAGCGCCTGCTGATCGACCTCGGCTGGTTCTACATGGCCTTCGCCGCGGTGGTCATCGTCGGCTTCTCGAACGCGGTGAACTTCACCGACGGCCTCGACGGCCTGGCCATCGTGCCGGTGATGATCGCGGCGGCGGCCCTGGGCCTGATCGCCTATCTGGTCGGCAACTACGTCTTCGCCGAATATCTCCAGGTTCACTTCGTGCCAGGGGTAGGCGAGCTGGCGGTGTTCTGCGGCGCCCTGATCGGCGCCGGTCTGGGCTTCCTCTGGTACAACGCCCCGCCGGCCAAGATCTTCATGGGCGACACCGGCTCGCTGGCCCTGGGCGGCGCCCTGGGCGCCATCGCGGTGGCCACCAAGCACGAGATCGTGCTGGCCATCATCGGCGGTCTGTTCGTCGCCGAGCTGCTCAGCGTCATCATCCAGGTCGCCTACTTCAAGAAGACCGGCAAACGCATCTTCCTGATGGCCCCGATCCACCATCATTTCGAGAAGCTGGGCTGGGCGGAATCGACCGTCGTGATCCGCTTCTGGATCGTCTCGCTGATGCTGGCCTTCATCGGCCTCGCAACCCTGAAACTGAGATAGGAGCGCCGGACCGGTCATGATTCCCGCCCGTGGCTTCGAGGGACGCACGGTCGCCGTGTTCGGTCTTGGCCGAACAGGGCTGACGGCCGCGCGCGCGCTTGTCGCCGGCGGCGCCAGGGTGGCGGTATGGGACGAGCAGGAAGCCGGCCGCGCCGCCGCCCTGGCCGAGGGCTTTGCCGTCGTCGACCTGAGCACGGCGGACTGGTCGGACTTCGCGGCCCTGATGTTGTCGCCGGGCGTGCCCCTGACCCATCCCGCGCCGCACTGGACGGTCGAGCGGGCCCGGTCGGCGGGCGTTGAGATTCTCGGCGACATCGAGCTGTTCGCCCGGGTCGTTAACGCCGCCCCGGCCCACAAACGGCCCCGGGTGGCGGTGATCACCGGCACCAACGGCAAGTCGACGACCACGGCCCTGCTCGGCCATATCTGCGCCAGCGCCGGCCGCGACACCCGCATCGGCGGCAATATCGGCGTCGGCGTCCTGGGCCTGCCCGACATGCATGGCGGCGCCGTCTATGTGCTCGAGGCCTCGTCCTACCAGCTGGATCTGACCAGCAGCCTCAAGCCCGACGCGGCGGTGCTGCTCAACATCTCCCCCGACCACCTCGACCGCCACGGCGGCATGGACGGCTATGTCGACGCCAAGCGGCGGGTGCTGCTCAACCAGACCAAGGGCGACACCGCGATCATCGGCGTCGATGACGCCTGGTGCCAGCGCATCTGCACCGAGATCACCGCCGCCAACCACCGCACCATCTGGCCGATCAGCGCCAGCCGCTCGATGGGGAGGGGCGTCTACGCCATCCAGGGCGTCCTCTATGACGCGACCGGCGACCGGGTCATGGAGGTCGCCGACCTGCTGCGCGCCCGTTCGCTGCCGGGTCGGCACAACTGGCAGAACGCCGCGGCCGCCTACGCCGCCGCCCGCGCCATCGGCATTCCGGCCGAGGAGGCCGCCGAGGGCCTGATGACCTTCCCGGGCCTGGCCCATCGCATGGAGACGGTGGCCACCGTCAACCGCGTGCGCTTCATCAACGATTCCAAGGCCACCAACGCCGACGCCGCCCGCCAGGCCCTGAGCAGCTATCCGCGCGTCTACTGGATCGCCGGCGGCCAGCCCAAGGCCGACGGCATCGCGCCGCTGGCCGACCTGTTCCCCCGGGTCGCGGGGGCCTACCTGATCGGGGCGGCCGCCGAGTCCTTCGCCGGGGTGCTGGACGGCCAGGCGCCGGTGACCCGGTGCGGGACCATCGAGGCGGCCACCGCGGCGGCCTACGCCGACGCCCTGGCCAGCGGCGAGGACGCCATCGTTCTGCTGTCGCCGGCCTGCGCCTCGTTCGACCAGTTTCCCGATTTCGAGGCCCGCGGCGAGGCCTTCCGGTCCGCCGTCGAGGCGCTCGGCCGGCCCGCGGCCAGGGGCGCGCGCGCATGACCCACAGCCCCCATGCCTTCCTGCGGTCGGACCGCACCTCGGTCGGTCAGTGGTGGTGGACCATGGACCGCTGGCTGCTGGGTACGGTGGTCATCCTGATCGCGCTCGGCGTCCTGCTGTCATTCGGCACCAGCCCCGCCGCCGCCGAACGACTCCACTATTCCGACGCCTTCCATTTCGCGATCCGCCAGACCGTGTTCGGCATCGGGGCGGTGGCGATCCTGATCGGCGTTTCCATGCTGTCGGCCCGCAACATCCGGCGGGCGGCCTTCTTCGTCTACGTGGCCATGATCATCCTGATGGCGGCCCTGCCGTTCATCGGTCATGAGGCCAAGGGGGCGACGCGCTGGATCCATCTGGCCGGCTTCACCCTGCAGCCGTCGGAGTTCATGAAGCCGGCGCTGATCATCCTGGTCGCCTGGATGTTCGCCGAGGGCCAGAAGGGCGAGGGCGTGCCGGGCGTGTTCATCGCCTTCTGCCTTTACCTGCTGGCCGTGGGGCTGTTGCTGATCCAGCCGGACGTCGGCCAGACGGTGCTGATCACCGTGGCTTTCGGCGCCGCCTTCTGGATGGCCGGGGTGCCGATGTCCTGGATCATGGTCCTGGGCGGCATGGCCTTCGCCGGCCTGTGCAGCACCTATTTCCTGTTCGACCACGTTCATCAGCGGGTCGACAACTTCCTCAGTCCGGACAAGGCCGACAAACACCAGATCAGCCAGGCCTCGGAAGCCATCTGGGCCGGCGGGCTGTTCGGCCGGGGGCCGGGCGAGGGGGTCATGAAACGGGGCGTGCCCGACATGCACACCGACTTCGCCTATTCGGTCCTGGCCGAGGAATACGGCCTGATCTTCTCCCTGGCCCTGATCGCCCTGTTCGCCTTCCTGGTCGTGCGCGGCCTCTACAAGTCGCTGCGCCTGTCCGATCCGTTCGAACAGGTGGCGGCCGCGGGCCTGTTCGTTCTGGTCGGCCAGCAGGCCCTGATCAATGTCGCCGTGAACCTCAACATGATCCCGACCAAGGGCATGACCCTGCCGTTCATCTCCTATGGCGGCTCGTCGATGCTGGCCATGGGGCTGACCCTGGGCATGGCCCTCGGCCTGACCCGCCGCCGGCCCGGCGCCTATACGCCCAGCGAGGGCCTCGCCCGCGCCGGCGCCTTCGCGTAAGACCCGCCGATGGCCGAAAGAATTGCTGTTGTCGCCGCCGGAGGCACCGGGGGTCACCTGTTCCCCGCCCAGGCGCTCGCCGAGGAACTGATCAAGCGCGGCTGGCGCATTCTGCTCGCCACCGACGAGCGCGGCGCCCTCTACGCCGACAAGTTCCCGGCCGATGTCCGCATCACCCTGGCGGCCGCGACGGCCAGGGCCGGCGACCCGATCGGCATGGCCGGGGCCGGCCTGTCGGTGCTGCGCGGCGTCTTTCAGGCCCGCAAGGCCTTCAAACGCCTGAATCCCGCGGTTGTCGTCGGGTTCGGCGGCTATCCGTCCCTGCCGTCCCTGCTGGCCGCGCTCAGCCAGGGTCGCCCGACGGTGATCCATGAGCAGAACGCCGTCCTTGGCCGTGTGAACCGCTTCCTGGCGCCGCATGTCACGGAGGTGGCCTGCGCCTTCCCCACGCTGGAAATGGCCAGGCCGAAGGTGAAGGCCCGCGCCCGGGTGGTCGGCAATCCCGTTCGCCCGGAAATCCGCGCCCTCTTTGACGTCCCCTACATTCCGCCCGAACCCGGCGGCCGGATCCGGCTGCTGATCACCGGCGGCAGCCAGGGGGCCCGGCTGCTGTCGGAACTGACCCCGGCGGCCATCCAGCGCCTGCCCGAGGACCTCCGCGGCCGGCTCGACGTCCAGCAGCAGACGCGCAAGGAGTCGATGGACCTGGCCCGCGGCCTCTACGCCGACGCCCTGGTCAAGGCCGAGGTGGCGCCCTTCTTCCGCGACATGGCCGGCCGGCTGGGCCAGGCCCATCTGGTGGTCGGTCGGGCCGGGGCCTCGACGGTCTGCGAACTGGCCGTGGCGGGGCGGCCCTCGATCCTGACGCCGCTGAAGATCGCCGCCGACGACCATCAGACCTTCAACGCCAGACTGCTGTCGGACGTCGGCGCCGCGGCCGTGGCGGCGGAGGAGGAGTTGACGGTCGACAGCCTGGCCGGCGCGCTCAACGCCCTGCTCAAGGACCCGGCCGGTCTGGCCCGGATGTCGGCGGCCGCGCGCTCGGTGGCCCGCCCCGACGCGGCGGAAAAGCTCGCCGATCTGGTCGTCGCCGCCGCTCTGGGCTAAGCCCGGCGCATGAACCAGCGTCGTCGCCCCGTCCCCTTCGAAATCGGCCCCGTGCATTTTATCGGCATCGGCGGCATCGGCATGAGCGGCATCGCCGAGATCATGATCCGCATCGGCTATACGGTGCAGGGCTCGGACGTGAAGGCCAGCGCCAACACCGACCGGCTGGAAAAGCTCGGGGCGCGCATCTTCATCGGCCATGAGGGCGGGCAGGTCGAGGGCGCCTCGGCGGTGGTCTATTCGACGGCCGTCCGGTCCGACAACGCCGAGATGGTCGCCGCCCGCGACCGCCGCCTGCCGCTGGTCCGCCGCGCCGAAATGCTGGCCGAGCTGATGCGGCTGCAGTTCTCGGTCGCCGTTGGCGGCACCCATGGCAAGACCACCACCACCTCGATGATCGCCGCCCTGCTCGACGCCGGCGGCCTTGATCCGACCGTGGTCAACGGCGGCATCATCAACGCCTACGGCACCAACGCCAAGGTCGGGGAGGGCGACTGGATCGTCGTCGAGGCCGACGAGAGCGACGGCACCTTTCTGAAGCTGAAATCGACGGTCGCGGTGGTCACCAATATCGACGCCGAGCACCTCGACCACTGGGGCGACTTCGACGCGGTCAGGAAGGGCTTCCAGGACTTCATCGAGAACATCCCCTTCTACGGTTTCGCCGCCATCTGCGTCGATCACCCCGAGGTCCAGGCGCTGAGCGCCCGGGTCGAGAACCGGCGGCTGGTCACCTACGGCACCAACCCCCAGGCCGAGGTCCGCGCCCAGCACATCACCATGGGCCCCGACGGCGCCCGGTTCGACGTCCTGATCAGCCGCCATGACGGCGAGCCGATCCGCTATGACGGCCTGACCCTGCCGATGGCTGGACTGCATAATGTCATGAACGCCTGCGCCGCTATCGCCGTGGCTCGCGAGCTGGGCGTCGACGCCGACGGCATCCGCGCCGGCCTGGCCGGGTTCGGCGGCGTGCGTCGGCGGTTCACGACCACCGGCGTGGTCGGCGGCGTGCGGGTCATCGACGACTACGCCCACCATCCGGTGGAGATCGCCGCCGTCCTGACCGCCGCCCGCGCCGTGACCGGCGAGGGCAAGGTCATCGCCGTGGTCCAGCCGCACCGCTTCACCCGGCTGCGCGACCTGATGGCCGAGTTCAGCGCCTGTTTCAACGACGCCGACGTGGTCATCGTCGCCGACGTCTACACCGCCGGCGAGGCGCCCATCGAAGGCGTCGACCGCGACGCCCTCGTCGAGGGCCTGCGCCGCTACGGTCACCGCCGGGCGATCCCGCTGGAGAGCCCGGCCGCGCTGGCGGCGCTGGTGGCCGAGGAGGCCAGCGACGGCGACATCGTCATCCTCTGCGGCGCCGGCGATATCACCAGCTGGTCCTATGCCCTGCCGGGACAGTTGGAGGCGCTGGCGTGATGGGGGACGGAACGCCTTCCTTCTCCCCTTGCGGGAGAAGGTGTCGGCGAAGCCGACGGATGAGGGGTCTCACCGGCCCTTCGGGCGGATCGCGACACCAATCGGACCGGGTCATCACCCCCTCATCCGACCCGCTTCGCGGGCCACCTTCTCCCGCAAGGGGAGAAGGAAACCCGTGACCTGGCGCAACCACCTCCCCACCGTCCGCGGCAAGCTGCTCCGCGACGAGCCCCTGGCGCCCTTCACCTGGTTCCGGGTCGGCGGGCCGGCGGATGTGGTGTTCCTGCCCGAGGACGAGGCCGATCTCTCTGATTTCCTGAAGGCCCTCGACCCGGCCGTGCCGGTGATGGCCATCGGCGTTGGCTCCAACCTGCTGGTGCGGGACGGCGGCGTCGACGGGGTGGTCATCCGGCTGGGCCGGGGCTTCAACACCGTCGAGGCGCTCGGTGACAGCCGCATCCGCGCCGGCTCGGCCGTGCCCGACGCCATCCTCGCCCGCAAGGCCGCCGAGGCGGGCATCGCGGGGCTGGAATTCTACGCCGGCATCCCCGGCACGGTGGGCGGCGCGGTGATCATGAACGCCGGCTGCTACGGCGCCGAGACGGTCGATGTCCTGACCTCGGCCCGGGTCATGGACCGCACCGGCGCGGTCCGCGACATGCCGCTGGCCGAGCTCGGCTACACCTACCGCCACAGCGCGATCCAGGACGGCGACCTGATCGTTCTGGGCGCGACCTTCGCCGGAACTCCCGACGACCCCGCCGCCGTCAAGGCGCGCATGGCGCAGATCACCGCCCGCCGCGAGACCACCCAGCCGATCCGCGAGAAGACCGGCGGCTCGACCTTCAAGAACCCGCCTGGCCACTCGTCCTGGAAACTGGTCGACGACGCCGGCTGGCGCGGCAAACCGTTCGGCGGGGCGATGTTCTCGCCGCTGCATGCCAACTTCATGATCAACACTGGCGAAGCCACGGCCGCCGATCTCGAAGGCCTCGGCGACACGGTCCGGGCCCAGGTCAAGGCCGATGCCGGCGTCGACCTGGAGTGGGAAATCAAGCGTATCGGCCGCCCGGTCTGAGCCTCGCCGCCGGGGTTCGTGGCACACGGGAAGGGCGTGGCAGCGCTCTGGATTGTAGCGTAGGCTTCGATATCAAAGGTTTTTCGGGCGCGAACGAGACATGTCTGGGCAGGAACACGAACAGCCGTCGACCCCTGAGCCGCTGTTTACCGCTCACGACGAGCCATCATCGCCATCGGTCGCTGACATCCAGCAGGAAGCGGACGCGCGACTGTTCTCCAGCAGCGATTTCCTGTCGCTCGACCCTGAGATCGAGACCGCCCTCTCCAAGCGGATCGACCTCTATTACAATGTCCCGCTCGAGATTTTCCCGTTCGGCCAGAAGCTCAGGAAGCCGGACCGGTTCCACGTCATCTACAAGGCGCAGATCGAGGAGCGCTTCCCTGACGACGAGGGCATGCGGCGGGAGATCTCGGGCTACGGCCGGCTGATTTTCGGCTGGCTGGTGACCTACATGCTGGGCAAGCGCGCGCTGCAGGTGGCGGCCCTGGTCGGCTTCTGGTTCCTGGTGGCGAACGGTCCGTCGCTGCTTCAGGGCGTGGTCGTCGGGGCCATGCCCCAGACTCTCGGCATCGCCCTGGCCATGCTGCTGACCTTCGGGGTCTTCTTCGGCGTCAACGCCCTGATCTTCGTCCAGTACCGCCTGGGTCTGGAGAATCGCTCCTATTCCCTGTCGCGGGAGATCGTCCAGTACACCCGGACGCTGCAGAACGACTACACGACCATCCGGGCGCTGCCCGATCAGTCGGAAACCCATTTCCAGACCGACGGACCCGGCTGGGGCCGGCGCTCGGCCTTCCTGGTCCGCATGCTGATGTGGATCGCCGCGCGGATGGAATATCTCGAGAAATACGTCCAGGTGTCCATGTGGCGGGTCCGCCGCGAGCGCTACTGGATGGAATGGGCCGGCGGCATCCTGACCGTGCTGGGTCTGGGCGTGTGGATCCTGTTCCTGGTCACGCTGCAGCCCGGGACCGAGAACGCCGGCCTGTTCCGGGGCCTTCAGGGCCTGGCCCTGGTTCTGGGTCTGGCGACCAGCTGGGCGTCCTACTTCCTGTGGCGCACGCCGGTGACCCTGGTCCAGGACAAGCTCGATCCCAATTCCTGGATTCGTTACGCCACCCTCGATCTCGACAACACGATCGGCGAGCAGGTGCGGCGCGACAAGGAACGGCTGGTCGAATACCGCAACCTGACCCGCGGCCGCTGACGCCCGGAGCGCTTGACAGGGCGGCGCGGCTATCGCACCCGCTGGACATGCGCACACATGTTCTGGCCTTCGCCGCCGCCCTCGTTCTCGCCGCGCCGGCCCTCGCCGCCGAGCCGGCTGACACCGCCGCCGCCCTGCGCGACCGCGCCCTGACCGACGCCACCGCCTGGACGGTGGTCGAGGACCTGACCACGACCGTCGGGCCCCGCCTGGTCGGCTCGCCGGGCATGGCCCGGGCCAGGGACTGGGCGGTGAAGACCTTCACCGACCTGGGCTTCACCAACATCAAGGTCGAGGAGTTCGCCAAGGCTAGCTGGACGCGTGGACCGGAGTCGGCCGCGATCACCGGCCCCTATCCCTTCCCGCTGTCGATCCTCGGTCTGGGCCGCTCCGTGCCGACGGCGGCGAAGGGCCTCGAGGCCGAGGTTGTCGTGTTCAACTCCTACGCCGCATTGCTGGCGGCGCCGGCCGGATCGCTGACCGGCAAGATCGCCGTGGTCAACCAGCCCATGACCCGCACCCAGGACGGTCAGGGTTACGGCGCGGCCGGCCTTGTCCGCCGGTCGGGGGCGTCGGAAGCGGCGCGGCGGGGCGCGGTCGCCTTTCTGATGCGGTCGGTCTCGACCTCGGACTCCCGCCTGGCCCACACGGGGGTGCTCAGCTACGCCGCCGACGCGCCGAAAATCCCCGCCGCGGCCCTGGGCGTGCCCGACGCCGACCTGATCGAACAGCTCGCCAAACGCGGTCCGGTCCGCATCAAGCTGAGCCTGGCCTCGACCACCAATCCCAAGGGCGTCGCCTGGAACATCTCCGGCGACATCGCCGGCAGCGCGGCGCCGGAAGAGGTCATCGTCATCGGCGGCCACCTCGACAGCTGGGACCCGGGCACGGGCGCCATCGACGACGCCGCCGGCGTCGCCATCACCACCGCGGCCGCGAAACTGATCGGCGACCTGCCCAAACATCCGCGCCGCACGATCCGCGTGGTCATGTGGGGCTCGGAGGAATCCGGCGGCTCCAGCGAGGCCTATGCCGCGGCCCGCAAGGACGAGCTGGCCGACTTCATCGTCGCCAGCGAGAGCGACCTGGGCGCCGACCGCATCTATGCCCTGATGCTGCCGAAGGACGCGATGAAACAGCCGGCCCTGGCCGACCTGCCGACCGTGCTGGCGCCCTTGAAGATCTTCATCGCCCGCGACCCGGCCCCGTTCGGCGGTTCGGACGTCGAGGGCCTGGCGGCGGCCGGCGTGCCGGTGTTCAGCCTGCGCCAGGACGCGAGCCGCTATTTCGACCTGCATCACTCGGCCGACGACACCCTCGACAAGATCGACCCGGCCCAGCTGAACCAGAACGTCGCCGCCTGGGCGGCGCTGCTCTACATGATCGCCGACAGCGACATCGATTTCCGCCCGAAAGCCGCGCAATGAGCAAACCCCTCGAAGGCCGCCACGTCGCCGTTCTGCTCGGCGGTCTGTCATCGGAGCGCGACGTCAGCCTGGTCTCCGGCGCCGCCTGCGCCACGGCGCTGGAAAACCTGGGGGCCAGGGTCACCCGCGTCGACGCTGGCCGCGACCTGGCCCAGGTGTTGACGGCTCTCAAGCCGGACGTCTGTTTCAACGCCCTGCACGGCGAATGGGGCGAGGACGGCTGTGTCCAGGGCGTGCTTGAGACCCTGGCCATCCCCTACACCCACAGCGGCGTGCTGGCCTCGGCCCTGGCCATGGACAAGGCCAAGTCCAAGGCGGTGCTGGCGGCGGCGGGCGTGGCCGTGCCGGGCGGCGGCCTGTTCAACCGGTTCGAGGCGGCCGAACGTCACGTCATGGCGCCGCCCTATGTGGTCAAGCCGAACGCCGAGGGCTCCTCGGTCGGCGTCTTCCTCGTCTTCGACGGCGCCAACCGGCCGCCGCAGGAGCTGGTCGCCCCGACCTGGACCTATGGCGAAGAGGTGATGATCGAGCCCTATATCGCCGGTCTCGAACTGGCGGTCGCCGTTCAGGCCGGCAAGGCGTTGACGGTGACAGAAATCGTTCCGAGCACCGGCTTCTATGATTACGACGCCAAATACGCCGAAGGCGGCTCGCAACACGTTGTCCCGGCCCGGATGCCGGCCGACGACTTCGACCGCGCGCTACGTCTGGCGGAGCTCGCGCATGCGGCTCTTGGTTGCCGGGGTGTGACCAGAAGCGACTTTCGTTATGACCCCGTTAAACGTCTTCTGGTCCTTCTAGAGGTGAACACGCAGCCCGGAATGACGCCGACTTCTCTCGTACCGGAGCAGGCGGCCCATCTGGGGACGTCGTTTGACCAATTGGTGCTCTGGATCGTGGAGGACGCGTATGCCCGCGACATTGCGGGGGGTAAGGCAGACTAGCGCCAAACCCAGGGCCAAAGCGCCCGGCAAAGTGGGAAAACCCCGCGCCTCCGCCAAGGGGCCCCAGTCCGCGACCAAGTTGCGGGCTGTGCGGATCGTTGGCCTGCCGCCGACGTTCGCCCTCGCCGTGGCGGGCCTGGTGCTGGTTGTCGGGGTGTTCGTCACCCTGGCCACGGGCGACCGCGCCCAGGCCCTTGCCCACAACACCCAGACCGCTGTCGCCGGACGCTCCGCCGAGTTTGGATTCCGGCTGCGGAAGATTCACGTCCAGGGTGCCTCGCCGATGGCGCGTGAAGCGGTGCTGGCCGCCGTGAATCTGCGGGTTGGACAGCCGATCCTCGATGTTGATCTCGACGCCGTGCGCAAATCGGTTGAGGGCGTGGGCTGGGTCAAGGAAGTGCAGATCGTGCGGCTGCTCCCCGACACCCTGGTGGTGGCGGTCAAGGAACGGAAAACCCTCGCGGTCTGGCAGAATAACGGCCGGACCTGGGTGATCGATTCCGGTGGTCGCCCGATCCCCGAAGCCGATGCGGGGCGGTTCCCGGACCTGCCCCTGATCGTGGGCGCGGAGGCCAACCTCGACGCCTCGGAAATCCTGGCGGCGGTGAATTCGCGGCCGCGCCTGGTCGAACGTCTGGAGGCCCTGGTGCGGGTCGACGGGCGCCGCTGGGATCTGCGGTTGAAGGACGGCGGACTGGTGCAGCTGCCGGCGGTCGAGTTGGAGTCGGCGCTCATTCAGCTGGATCAGCTGGATCAGCGCCAGCGAATCCTCGATCTGGGATTTGAACGGATTGATTTGCGGGAGCCCGGCGTGATCGCCGTGCGACCGCGGGCGACGCCGCTGACAGGCGGTCCACTGGTGTCTGACGGCGCCTAGGAAGATTTGGGGCATGGGCGTGGCGAAGACGATGGCGCGGCAGGAAGATCGCAAACAGGCTGGTGACAGCCTGAAGGCGGCGCTTGTCCGGCAGCCGGTGACGGCCGCGGTGGATCTGGGCGCCTCGAAGGTCGCCTGTTTCGTGATGAAGCCCGATGGCGTGCGCCGGTCCGACCGCACCCTGACCACGGCCGGGGTCGGCTATGTCCAGTCCCGCGGCGTCAAGGGCGCCACCATTTCCAGCATGGACGAGGCGGCCGAGGCGATCGCCCTGGCTGTCGAACGCGCCGAGTCGGTGGCCGGCGTCAGCGTCCAG
Source organism: Caulobacter sp. (assembly GCA_030680355.1). Taxonomy (GTDB): domain Bacteria; phylum Pseudomonadota; class Alphaproteobacteria; order Caulobacterales; family Caulobacteraceae; genus Caulobacter. Next base: position 41,998 of record JAUXVF010000016.1, on the reverse strand, counting down.
GGCGTCACCGTGTCCACGGCCGGCGGCCAGATGGGCAGCGACCGGGTCTCCGCCCGTGTCTCGATCGGCGCCCGCCCGATCACCGACAATGACTGCTCCCGCGCCCTCGCCGCGGCGCTGGACATGATCCGGCTGCCGGGGCGTCGGCCGTTGCACATTCTTCCGATCGCCTGGTCCGTGGACAGCCAGAAGGGGGTGCGCGATCCGCGCGCCATGTTCGGCAAGTCCCTGGGCGTGGATCTGGTGGTCGTTTCGATCGCCGAGACCATCTACCAGACCCTCGGTCACTGCGTGGAGCGCGCCCACCTGCAGTTCGACGGCGTCGTGGCCTCGCCCTTCGTCTCGGCCCTGGCGGCCCTCGAAGAGGACGAGATGGACCTGGGCGCCATCTGTATCGACATGGGCGGCGGCGTGACCTCCGCGGCCGTGTTCAGCGGCGGCAGTCTGGTGCATGTCGAATGCCTGCCGGTCGGCGGCGAGCACGTGACACAGGACATCGCCCGCGGCTTCTCGACTTCCCGCGCGGCGGCCGAACGGCTCAAGACCCTGCATGGGTCGGCCATCGCCTCCGCCAATGAAGACCGCGAAATGATCGAAGCCCCGCCGCGCGGCGATGATCCCGGCGCCAGTCCGGTGATCGCGCCCCGCTCGCTGCTCAAGGGCATCATCGCCCCCCGCGTCGAGGAAACCCTGGAATTGCTGCGCGAGCGGCTGAAGGCGTCGGGCGCCCTGATCGAGCCGGGGGCGGGCATCGTCCTGACCGGCGGCGCCAGCCAGCTGGCCGGTGTTCGTGAAGTCGCGGTGCGTGTGTTTGACCGGCCCGTGCGGCTCGGCCGGCCCCGCCGGGTGCCGCATCTGGCCGACGCCGTGACCGGTCCGGCCTTCTGCGCCGCGGCCGGCATCCTGCACCGCGCCGCCTTCGGTCCGCGCGAAGCGGTTTCGGCCAAGGCCCTCGCCGGCGCTCGCGTTCGTCGCGAGCCGCTGGACCCTTCCGCCGGGCCGGTTGCAAAGGTGGCCGCCTGGTTGCGCGACAACCTGTAAATTCCCAGCGCGAGTGATTCGCGCAATCCCTTACCAATCAACAAATTTGCGTTGCGGGCGCCTCGACCGCGGCCCGACTCACGCTATGCGGTTAACTGCCGATTAAGGATGTGGGTCCGATGTTAACCCCGCCGTAAGGCATTACCGGCGTGTGGGTCGCCGGATCGTTCGAAAGAACATCAGGACGCGGGATTCGGAAATGAAATTGTACGCACCTCAGACCACCGAGTTGAAGCCACGGATCGTCGTTTTCGGCATCGGCGGCGCTGGTGGCAACGCGGTCAACAATATGATCGAGGCTGAGCTGGAAGGCGTTGAGTTTGTCGTCGCCAACACCGACGCCCAACAGTTGATGTTCGCCAAGACCGACCGGCGCATTCAGCTCGGCGTGCAGGTGACCCAGGGCCTCGGCGCCGGGGCTCATCCTGAAGTCGGCATGAGCGCGGCGGAAGAAAGCGCGTCCGAGATCGGCGAGCATCTCGACGGCGCCCATATGGTCTTCATCACCGCCGGCATGGGCGGCGGCACCGGCACCGGCGCCGCGCCGATCATCGCCAAATGCGCGCGCGAGCGCGGCATCCTGACGGTGGGCGTGGTCACCAAGCCGTTCCATTTCGAGGGCCGTCACCGCATGCGCCTCGCGGACGCCGGCATCGCCGAGCTGCAGCGCTACGTCGACACCCTGATCGTCATTCCCAACCAGAACCTGTTCCGGATCGCCAACGAGCGGACCACCTTCGCCGAAGCCTTCGGCATGGCTGACCAGGTGCTGCATTCGGGCGTCCGGTCGATCACCGACCTGATGGTTCTGCCCGGCCTGATCAACCTCGACTTCGCCGACGTCCGCACGGTCATGACCGAGATGGGCAAGGCGATGATGGGCACCGGCGAGGCGACCGGCGAAGACCGCGCCCTGCTGGCGGCGCAAAACGCCATCCAGAACCCCCTGCTCGACGAAGTGTCCCTCAAGGGCGCCAAGGCCGTGCTGGTCAATGTGACCGGCGGCCTGGACATGACCCTGCTGGAAGTCGACGAGGCGGCCAACGCCATCACCGACCAGGTCGACCCCGAAGCCAACGTCATCTTCGGCGCCGCCTTCGATCCGGCCCTGGAAGGCTCGATCCGGGTTTCGGTCGTCGCCACCGGCATGGACGGCGCCTCGATCGCCGCCATCGAACCGGCCCGTCCGGCCCGCACCAACGTCATCGCTTCGACGCCCGTGGTTTCGGAGACCCCCGCCGTCCAGCCCGAGCCGGTCGCCGCCCGCCAGCCGGAACCGGTGTCCACCTGGACCCATCTGAACCATGATGACGCCGACCCCTCGGTTTCGACCGAGACCGAACAGGCCGACCTCGGCTTCGACGTCCCGCTGGTTCCGCCGGTTTCCGCGCCGCAGCCCGTCATCCAGTCGGCGCAGGCGCGCACCGTCATCGTTGACCCGCTGGTCGCCGACGAGAGCGACCTGGACGACGCCTTCCATGTCGACCCGGGGTACGACGACAGCCGGCAGCAGCGGAAGGGCTTCCTGAGCCTGTTCAGCGGCCGTCAGCAGCCCCAGGCCCAGCGCTACGACGCACCGGCCGCCCGCACCACGGGCCGCACGGCCGCCGCCCCCCAGCTGATGGAAGAACCCCAGGTGGATGAAGGCGAGGATCTCGAGATCCCCTCCTTCCTGCGCCGGCTCGCCAACTAGCCTGATACGGGAAGAGCGGGCTTTCCCGCTCAACCGTCAGGGAACATCATCCCGGCCCCGCTGTTACAGTGGGGCCGGGATTTTCCTTTTTAGGCTGAATATTCAAGCGGTTATAAGGGTAACAATCCGAAACGCGGATTGTTTTGTCGCGCCGCAGCATCAATCCTAAATGACAGGCGGGGCGTTGAGTGGTCGCGAATGACCCTCGACCATCAGCCAAAGGGTCTTTCGTGTCTGTGTCGGCGTATCATCAGCATACCGTTGCCGGTCCCGTGATTTTCGCGGGCATCGGCGTGCACACGGGCGCTCATGTTCGCATCGTCGTGCGGCCCGCCGCGCCCAACGCCGGCATCGTCTTTATCCGCACCGACATCAAGGACCGCGACAACGCCATTCGCGTTTCCGCCGAGGCCGTCGGCCAGACCCGCCTTGGCACGGTGATCGTCAACGACGCGGGGGTCAGCGTTTCGACCATTGAACATCTGATGGCCGCGCTCTGCGCCCTGGCCATCGACAACGCGGTGATCGAGCTGGACGGGCCGGAAGTGCCGATCCTCGACGGCTCCGCCGAAGTTTTCCTTCAGGTTCTCGATCGCGCCGATCGCCGTCGCCAGGAGGCGCCGCGTCTGTTCATCGAGGTGCTGGAGCCGGTCGAGGTTGTCGAGGGCGATAAACGCGCCGCCCTGCTGCCCTGCGACGGCTTCGAAATGGCCTTCGAGATCGCCTTCGACTCGGCGCCGATCGGCCGCCAGCGCGTCGATCTGGAAATTACCGAGCAATCGTTCCGCGAAGAACTGGCCAACTGCCGCACCTTTGGTTTTCTGAAGGATGTCGAAGCCCTGCGGGCCGCCGGTCTGGCGCGCGGCGCCTCGATGGACAACGCGGTGGTGCTCGATGGCGACCGGGTGCTGAACCCGGAAGGCCTGCGCCGCCCCGACGAATTCGTACGGCATAAGGCTTTGGACGCCGTCGGCGACCTCTATGTCCTGGGCATGCCGCTGATGGCGCGCTTCGAAGGCCTCTATGCGGGCCACGCCCTGAACAACGTTTTGGTCCGCGCATTGATGGCCAATCCGGCGGCCTGGCGGGTTCGCGCCCTGGCCGACGAGATGGCCCAGGCCGTCTGATCGGTTTCCGCCGCATTTGCGCCCGCCTTTGTGTGGTGTAGAAGCCGAAGGCTGCGCCGGGGGCGCGCGAACTGGTTCGAGGTGAGGGTAAGTGCTTCTTAGATCCACAGGCCGTACGGCCCTGCTCATCCTCGCGCTTACCGCGGCCCTGGCGGCGTCAGGCTGCGCGGGCAAAAAAGACAAGCCGCGACTGGCGTACCAGGAGCGCCCGGTGGAGCTGCTCTATTCGACGGGCGCCTATCGACTCGACCAGCACCGCTGGAGCGAGGCGGTCACCTACTTCCAGGAAGTCGAACGCCAGCATCCCTATTCGGAATGGTCGCGTCGGGCGATTCTGATGACCGCCTACGCCCACTATCAGGGCAACCAGTACGCGGACGCCATCCAGGCCTCGGACCGCTTCATCCAGCTCTACCCCGGCAACCCGTCGGTGGTTTACGCCTACTATCTGAAGTCCATCTGCTACTTCGAGCAGATCGTCGACGTGGGCCGTGACCAGGCCGCGACGGAACAGGCGCTCGCCGCCCTGCGCGATGTCGTGCAGCGGTTCCCGCGCAGCGAATATTCCGCCGACGCCCGCCTGAAGATCGACATGGTCAACGACCAGCTCGCCGGCAAGGAAATGGCCATCGGCCGCTACTACCTGCGCAAGGGTCAGACGATCGCCGCCATCGGCCGGTTCCGGACCGTCATCGACCGCTACCAGACCACCAGCCATACGCCCGAGGCCCTCTACCGGCTCGTCGAGTCGTATCTGACCGTGGGCCTGACCCGCGAGGCGTCCAAGAACGGCGCCGTGCTGGGCTACAACTTCCCGGGCGACCCCTGGTACAACGACGCCTACAAGCTGCTGACCGATCGCGGCCTGCAGCCGGCCGTCGCGCCCAAGGACCCGAGCGCCAAGCGCAGCTATGTCGACCGCCTGCTCAATCGGGGGACGGCTCTGCGCCCGCCCGGTGAAGAGGGGGCCGCCGCTGTCGCGCCGCCGGAGACCGAACAGCCCGCCGCGCCGGTCGCCGAGCCGAAGCCGAAGAAAAAGGGCTTCTTCGGCCGTCTACTCCGTCGCTGATTGACCCCGACTTGAGTTAGACTGCGCCATGCTCATCGGGCTGGCCATTCGCGACGTTGTTCTGATCGAGGCGCTCGACCTCGCCATCGGCCCGGGGCTGACCGCCCTGACCGGTGAAACAGGCGCGGGCAAATCGATCATCCTCGACGCCCTGGGCCTGGCCACCGGCGCCCGGGCCGACGCCGGCCTGGTGCGGCTGGGCGCCAAGCAGGCCAGCGCCACGGCGATTTTCTCGCCGCTGGCCGATCACCCCGTCTGGGCCCTGCTCGACGAAAAGGGCCTCAGCTACGAGCGGGACGAGGACCTGGTCCTGCGCCGCCAGCTGTCGGCGGACGGCCGCAGCCGCGCCTTTGTCAACGACCAGGCCACCGGCGTGGCGGCGCTCAAGGAGCTGGGCGCCCTGCTGCTTGAGGTGCACGGCCAGCACGAGACGGTCGGCCTGCTCGATCCCCGCACCCACAAGACCCTGCTGGACGCCTATGGCGGCGTCTCGCTGGCCGCGACGGCCGCCGCCTGGAGTGGCTGGCGGGCGGCGCGGGAACAGGCCCAGGCCCTGCGCGATCTGGCCGGCCAGGCCGAGGCCGAGATCGAGGAACTGACCCTGCGCCTGGGCGAGCTGGACCGGCTCGACCCCCGCGAGGGCGAGGAAACCGCCCTGGCCGAGGAGCGGGCCCTGCTGGGCGCCGCCGAGAAAGCCCTGGCCGATGTCGACGCGGCCCGTGACGCCCTGGGCGGGGAGGCGACCAGCTCGCGGCTGGCGCAGGCCCACAGGGCCCTGGAGCGCGCCAGAGACCGCGCCCTGCAGGCCGGGGCCGCCGCCGAGGGCCCCGCTGTCCAGCGCCTTGCCGCCGCCGCCGACATCATCGACCGGGCCCTGAGCGAAACCCGCGAGGCCGAGGCGGCCATCGATCACGCCGCCCAGGCCTTCGATCTTGATCCCAAACGGCTGGAGGCGGCCGAAGAGCGGCTGTTCGCCCTGCGGGCCATGGCCCGCAAGCTGTCGACCTCGGTCGACGCCCTGCCGGCCCTGCGCGCCGACTTCGCCGCCCGGCTGAGGGCCATCGAGACCTCGGGCGCGGCCCTGGCCGAGGCCGAGGCCGCGGAGACCGCCGCCCGCGACGCCTACACCGCCGCCGCCTGGGTCCTGTCGGCCGAGCGGCGCGCCGCCGGCGACCGGCTGGCCGTCGCGGTCGAGGCCGAGCTGGCCCCGCTGAAACTGGACAAGGCCCGCTTCCGCGCCGCCGTCGAGCCCTTGCCTGACGACCGGGCCGGCCCCACGGGGCTGGACCGCGTGGCCTTCGAGATCTGCACCAACCCCGGCGCGCCGTTCGGACCGCTGGAGTCGATCGCGTCCGGCGGTGAGCTGGCCCGTTTCGCCCTGGCGCTGAAGGCCGCCCTGGCCGGCCGGGTCGAAGGCGCCCAGCCGCTGATGATCTTCGACGAGGTCGACCAGGGCGTCGGCGGGGCCGTGGCCGACGCCGTCGGTCTGCGCCTGCGCCGCCTGGCCGGCCAGGCCCAGGTGCTGGTGGTCACCCACAGTCCCCAGGTCGCCGCCCGCGCCCACGCCCACTGGCGGATCAGCAAGAGCGGCGACGATTCGGCCATCCGAACGGCGGTCGAGACCCTCGCCCCCGACGCCCGCGAGGAGGAGATCGCCCGCATGCTGGCCGGCGCGCAGATCACCGACGCCGCCCGGGCCGCGGCGCGGGCGCTGATCGGGGCGTAGCCAGTTTGCAACAGAGGAGACGCCAATGATCGCCGTTCTCACGATCGCAGTCGCCTTGCTCGTTGAGCCCGATCTACCTGGCGCCTCCGATACCTGTCGGCCCGCGCACATCGCCTTCACGCCGATAGCAGTAGACGGAAGGCTCGTGCTGCCGCCGACCGAACTGATCAGAATCGAAACGTTCGCGAACTCAGCGGGGATCGGGGACGTCAGCATCGACGCGAAGGAGCAGGGACCGAGCAGCAATGACGCGGTGTTGCTCGTGTCGGATGCCTTGATGAAGACTGTGGTCGGGCGGGTGTCCCTCACGCTTATGTCCGGGCCCAGGGGCGGCTACGTTTTCCGCGATACGCCGCCGTCACTGGAGGTTTCGGTCACGGTCGAATGCGGCGCCTAGCGGCGAGTCGGGACGGACGGTAATCCTTCGCCATGATCGCCACAGCCACCCCCGTCCCAGAGCTGACCGAATCCGACGCCGCCGATGAGCTCGAGCGGCTGGCCGACGAACTGGCGGCGCACGACCTGCGCTATCACCAGCAGGACGCGCCGACGATCAGCGACGCCGACTACGACGCCCTCAAGCGTCGCAACAGCGCGATCGAGGCCCGGTTCCCGCAGCTGATCCGCGACAACAGCCCCTCGCTGCGCGTCGGCGCCTCGCGCTCCGAGCAGTTCGCGCCCATCGCTCACGGCGTGCCGATGCTCAGCCTCGACAACGCCTTCTCCGACGAGGAGGTCGAGGATTTCGTCGCCCGGGTGCGGCGGTTCCTGCGGCTGCCGGCCGATGAGGCGGTCGCCTTCACCGCCGAGCCGAAGATCGACGGGCTGTCGGCCTCGATCCGCTATGAGACGGGCGTTTTGATCCGCGGCGCCACCCGCGGCGACGGCCGCACCGGCGAGGACATCACCGCCAACCTGCGCACGCTCAGGGACATCCCCGAACGCCTGGCCGGCGCCGGCTGGCCCGACGTCATCGAGATCCGCGGAGAGGTCTACGCCCCGCTGGCCGAGTTCGAGGCCTTCAACGCCGCGGCCGAGGCGGCCGGCGAGCGCACCTACGCCAACCCGCGCAACTTCGCCGCCGGCTCCCTGCGCCAGATCGACTCGGCGGTGACGGCCAAGCGGCCGCTGAAGTTCTTCGCCTACGCCTGGGGCGAGGTCAGCGCGCCGTTCGCCGAGACCCAGGCTGAGGCGCTGGAAAAGCTGGCCGCCTGGGGCTTCACCACCAACGACCGCTCGCGACGGGTGGAGAACGCCGCCGGCCTGCTCGGCGTCTATCGGGACATCGCCGCCGCCCGCGCCACGCTCGCCTATGACATCGACGGCGTTGTCTACAAGGTCGACCGGCTGGACTGGCAGCAGCGGCTGGGTTTCGTTTCCCGCTCGCCGCGCTGGGCCATCGCCCACAAGTTCCCGGCCGAGCAGGCGACGACGGTGCTCGAGGACATCGAGATCCAGGTCGGCCGCACCGGGGCCCTGACCCCGGTGGCCCGGCTGCACCCGGTCACCGTCGGCGGCGTGGTCGTCCGCAACGCCACCCTGCACAACGCCGACGAGATCGCCCGCAAGGACGTGCGTATCGGCGACACGGTGACCATTCAGCGGGCCGGCGACGTCATCCCGCAGGTGCTGGGGCCGGTCGACGCCGACCGCCCGGACCGGGGCCCGGCCTATGACTTCCCGACCATCTGCATCTGCCCGCTGAAGACGCCGGTGGTCCAGGACATCACCGCCGGCGGCGCGGTGACCGTGGCCCGGCGCTGCACCGGCGAGCTGGCCTGTCCGTTCCAGAAGCTCGAGCGGCTCAAACACTTCGTGTCCCGCCGTGCTTTCGACATCGAGGGGCTGGGTGAGAAACAGCTGCAGGCCTTCCTCGACGAGGGCTGGCTCGCTGAGCCCGCCGACATCTTCCGCCTGGCGCGGGACGAGGAGAAGCTGGCCGCGCTGCGCGAACGCGACGGCTATGGCGAGACGTCGGTGGCCAACCTGATCCGCAACATCGACGCCCGCCGCACCATCGGCATGGACCGGTTTCTGTTCGGCCTCGGCATCCGCGATATCGGCGAGACCACCGCCAGCCACCTGGCCCGCGCTTTCGATGATTTCGAGATGCTGGAACAGGCGGTGCTGCGCGCCTCACAGCAGTCGCCCAGCGCCGCCTATGTCGAACTGACCGCCCTGCCAGGGCTGGGCCCCAAGGCCCGCGATCAGCTGCTGAGCCTGGCCCCCGCCCTGGGCGAGGACCCCTGGCCGCAGGCCGCGATGAGCCAGAAGATCGACCATGCCGCCGCCGGTCTGACGGCCCCGGCCCGCCGCGCCCTGGCCGATCGCTTCGAGAGCTGGGACGCCTTTGTTTCCACGGTCCGCGAGGCCGCTGACGGCGCGCCCGGCGAGGACTTCCTGGCCCTGTCGGCCATCGACGGCGTCGGCCCGGTCGCCGCCCAGTCGGTGGCCGACTTCTTCCGCGAGCCGCACAACCGCCGGCTGGTCGAGGCCCTGGTCGCCGAACTGGACGCCGTCACGCCGCTGGCCAAGCCCAAGGCCGACACGGCCGTGGCCGGCAAGACCGTGGTCTTCACCGGCGCCCTGGAAAAGATGACCCGAGACGAAGCCAAGGCCCAGGCCACGGCGCTGGGCGCCAAGGTCGCCGGTTCGGTGTCGAAAAAGACCGATCTGGTGGTCGCCGGTCCGGGCGCGGGCTCAAAGCTCAAGGACGCCGAGAAACACGGCGTCGAGGTGCTGACCGAGGATGAGTGGCTGGCGCTGATCGGGGCTTCATAGTTGTCATCCCGGCCGCAGCGTAGCGGAGAGCCGGGACCCAGATTCGGCTTCGCGCCGATCGCCCGGGATTTGATCTGGGTCCCGGATCGGCCTGACGGCCGTCCGGGATGACAGGCGGGAAGCGCCTAGGCCAGCTCCCTGTGCTCCCCACGATCCGCCAGCCAGGCCACCGCCGTGACCACCAGATAGACCACCAGCCCCAGCCGCGCGAAGGCAAAGGCGTCGCCGGTCGGGTGGGAGAACTCGCCGACCATCTGCAGGGCCACCAGGAAGCCGAGGAACAACATCGCCGGCCAGGCCGTGCGGCCATACTTGCCGCGCTTCCACAGCCAGGCGCAGCCGGCCAGGGCGATCAGCCCCATCTCAAGGGTCTTCTCGGCCCCTTCGAAGTTCCACAGACTCAGCCCGACCTTCTCGCCGCCGGGCCAGATTTCGAGATCCGGTCTGTGCACCAGCCAGTCCAGGCCCCAGTGCGACATGACCACCAGCCCGACGATGATGCTTGTGCTCCAGGGCAGCTTTACGAGAAAGCGGGCCAGCAGCAGGCCCAGGATCGACCAGGCGGCCGCGCCGGGCAGGCTGTGGGTCCAGGGCATGTATTCGAGCACCAGCGGGCTGCCGGCCAGGGCGGGATTGAAGCTGACCTTCTCGACGCCGGCCATCACCAGGCTGCTCCAGCCGATATCGACCAGCTGGGCGGCCCCGATATAGGTCCATAGCGGGGCCTTGGGGTCGATCGCCTTGGCCGCCAGCGCGGCCGCGTAATGCCCTACGAACATGGTCGTCTCCCCCGAACCGCGTTTTGCCCGAGCTTGGCGCCGTTCAGAGCGGCGCGCACGCGCTTTCGAGCCAGACGGCGACCTCCGCCGGCACGAGCGGACCGATCAGGGCCAGCACGCGGGCGTGGTAGCGGTCCATCTGGATCCGTTCCTCGTCGGTCAGCAGGGCGGTGTCGATACAGGTCCGGTCAATCGGGGCCCAGGTCAGGGTCTCGAAGCCCAGCATCGGCCGCTCGCCGCCCGGAATGTCGGTGGCTTCGGTGACAACCTGCAGGTTCTCGATGCGGATGCCGTATTCGCCGGTCTTGTAGTAGCCGGGCTCGTTGGAAACGATCATCCCCGGCTGCAGGGCGATGGTGTTGGGCGCCTTGGAGATCCGCTGCGGGCCCTCATGCACCCCCAGATAGACGCCGACGCCGTGGCCGGTGCCGTGGTCATAGTCGAGGCCGGCGTTCCACAGCGGCGCCCGGGCCAGGGCGTCGACGGCCGAGCCGGTGGTGCCGACCGGGAACCGCACCCGCGCCAGATGCAGGTGGCCCTTGAGCACCAGGGTGAAGCGCTGCTTCATCTCATCGCTGGGCGCGCCGATGGCCATGGTGCGGGTGACGTCGGTGGTGCCGTCCAGATACTGACCGCCGGAATCGACCAGCATCAGCGAACCCGGCTTGGCCCGCTCGTTGCTGGCGTCGGTTGGCCGGTAATGGGGCAGGGCGCCGTGGCCGTTGACCGCGCCGATGGTGTCGAACGACAGATCCTTGAGGAGGCCGGTTTCCTCGCGGAAGCCCTCGAGTTTGGTCACCGCCTCCTTCTCGTCGGGCGGGCTGGCCTGACCCTCGGTGGCGATCCAGTGCAGGAAACGGGTCAGGGCGGCGCCGTCGCGGATATGGGCCTGTCGCGCGCCCTCGATCTCGACGGCGTTCTTGCGGGCGCGGGGCAGGGTGCAGGGGTCCATCCCCCGGACCACGGTCGCGCCCTCGGCGGCCAGGGTGTCGAAATACCAGGCCGAGGACTGGCCTGGATCGACCAGAACCTTGCGGCCCTTCAGGTCGGCCAGGGCGCCGGCCAGGGCCTCGGGCGGCTCCAGCGTCACCTGGTTGCCGAGCCAGGCGGGCAGGTCCTGGGTGACCTTGGCCGGGTCGAGGAACAGCCGCGCCGTGCCGTCGGCGTTGAGCACCGCCTGGCCGATGGGCAGGGGCGAGCGGATGACGTCGCCGCCGCGGACATTGAACAGCCAGGCGATCGAGGACGGGGCCGTGATCACCGCCGCGTCGGCGCCGTCCTTGCCGAGGGCCTCGCCGATGCGGGCGCGCTTGGCCGCCGAATCCTCGCCGGCGTACTCGAGCGGCTGGGCGACGACCGGCGCCGCAGGCTGCGCCGGGCGGGCCTGACCCCAGGCGGCGTCGAGCGGGTTGGGATCGACCGGCTTGAGCGTCGCGCCGGCCTTGTCGGCGGCCTTGCGCAGGCTGGCCAGGGCGTCGGGGCTGTGCAGACGCGGATCATAGCCGATCACCGCGCCCGTCTTGGGCAGGGCTTCGAGATAGCCGGGGACGCCGCCCTCGACCAGGTCGCGGATCTCGAACAGGTCGGTGTCAACCTGGTCGCGGACCTGGAGGGTGTAGCGACCGTCGACGAAGACGGCGGCCTTGTCGGTCAGGATCACCGCCGCCCCGGCCGAGCCGGTGAAGCCCGTGGCCCAGGCCAGCCGGTCATTGGCGGCCGGCAGGTACTCGTTCTGATGTTCGTCCTCATGCGGAATGAGGAAGCCGTCGAGGCCCTGATCGGCCATGACCTTGCGGATCAGCGGCACATGGCGCGGGCCGAAACTGGGATCGGTGGATTCGTCGAAGGTCTGGTGCATGGCCGGAAACCTAGTGGTCAGCGACGCATCGCGCCACCGGGAGAGATTGCGTTAGGACTTCTTGGCGAAACATCACCCCGAAATCGAATCGTCCGGGAGACTTTCATGAGCTGTTGCGATCAGTCTGGCGCCGTCTCGCGCCGCCGTCTTCTGGGTGGTCTGGCCGTGGGCGCGGGTCTTGGCCTTGTCGCCCAGCCGGCGAAGGCGGGCGGCCATGCCGAGGCGCTGCTGCTGACCTGCATGGACTTCCGGCTGGCCAACGAGATCGAGGCCTACATGACCGCCCGAGGCCTGCGGGACAACTATGACCATGTGATCCTCGCCGGCGCCTCGCTTGGCGCGCTCAATGACAAGTTTCCGGTCTGGGGCGACGTCTTCTGGACCCACCTCGACCTGGCCATCAAGCTGCATGAAGTGCACCGGGTCATCGTCCTCGATCACCGCGACTGCGGCGCCTACAAGATGATCCTCGGCGAGGCGGCGGTGAAGGACCCGGACGCCGAGCTCAAGGCCCATGTGAAACAGCTCTACGCCTTCCGCTCGGCGGTCCTGACGCGCCACCCGCACATGGAGGTCGAGATCGGCCTGATGGCGCTGGACGGGACCGTCACCCAGATCGTCTGACGGCCCCTCGCCGCTACATCGACGGCTGCTGCGGCTCCACCGGCGGCGGATTGGCGGCGTCCTGCGCACTCTGGGCCGCGCGATCAGCGGCGGCGCGGGCGTCGGCCGAGGCCTGGGCCGTTTCGGCGGCGGTGCGATCAGCCACGGCGTTGGCGGAATCACGGGCCGCGTCGACCGTCGCCTGCGCCCCGGCCAGCATGCCTTCGGCGCGGCCGAGGTCCTGGGCCTGGGTGATGGCGGTGTCGTCCGGCCGGTTGTTGTTGGTGGTGACCATGAAGGCCACGGCGATAATGGCGACCAGCGCGACAATGCCGGCGACCACCCAGGCGGTGGCGTTGGAGCCCCGGTTGTCGGTCACACGATTGTCCTGAAGCGGCGTCTGCGGTTCGGTGTTGCTCACGGTCAATGCCCTCTTGGGGGGACTGCGCCCCGGTTGCACAGACAACGCGGCCCGCCGGGCGCGGTTCCGGTCAGGCCCGTTGCAGCACCAGGGTCGACCAGGCGTCGCGGTGGATGCGGCGCACGACGTGGAAGCCCTTCGACAGATAGGCGGCCTTCACCCGGCGCTCCTGGGTGCGCAGCAGGCCCGACAGGATGGCGACGCCGCCTGGCTTGAGCGCGCCCTTGATGTCCTGGGCCAGGGCGACCAGCGGCGGGGCCAGGATGTTGGCGAACACCAGATCGTAGGGACCGTCCTGCCGCACCAGCCGGTGGTTGAGGCCCGAGGCGTGGACAAAGCGGGCCCGGGCGGCGTTGAGGCCGGCGTTCTCGGCGGCGATCCGCACCGACGGGGCGTCGATGTCGGTGCCGACGGCCCGCTGCGAGCCCGTGCGGGCGGCGGCGATGGCCAGCACCCCGGTGCCGCAGCCGACGTCCAGCACCCGGCCGAACCGGCGGACCTTGAGCAGGTCGTGATAGGCGCGCAGGCAGCCGGCCGTGGTGCCGTGATGCCCGGTGCCGAAGGCGGCGCCGGCCTCGATGCGCAGGGCCACGGCGTTGACCGGAACCCGGCCGGTGTCATGGACGCCGAAGACGAAGAACCGACCTTCGCGCACCGGCGGCAGGCCTGACAGGGCCATGGCCAGCCAGTCGGCGTCGGCCAGCGGCTCGACCACGACGGTGAGGCCGCCCGAGGCGATCAGCGAGGCCTCGATCCCTTCGGCCTCTTCGGTGGTGGTCGGGAAGGCGTCGATCCGCCAGATCTCGCGGTCCTCGTCCTCTTCGAGGATCGAGTAGGTGGCGCCTTCCAGCATGGGATCGGCGTCGATCGCCTCGGCGGCGGCCTCGGCCAGGGCGCGGGGCCCGCGGGCGATGATCTGAAGGGCTTTGTCGGTCATGGCGCCCCTGTAGCGGCCGGGACGCCCGCCGTCACGCCGCCTTGCGCGATTCGCGTTTGGAACGGCGCGATCTGGGGAGGGGGAAGCGGGTGAGCCTCACCCCTTCTCCACGAACCCGTCCAGCACCTTCTTGGTGCCGGCCTTGTCGAAGTTGACGGTCAGTTTGTTGCCCTCGACGGCGGCGACCTTGCCGTAGCCGAACTTGATGTGGAACACGCGGTCGCCGCGGCTGTAGTCGCTGGCCGCCGAGCTCTCGGACACAGCCACCAGCCGACCTTCGCCCTCGATGGCCTGGGTGCGGCCGGCCGGGCCGCCGTGGTAGCCGCGCTCCTGGGCGCGTTTCCAGCCGGGCGAGGAATAGCCGGCGCCGAAGGTGCGGTCGTCGTCCCAGCGGCTGGAGGTCGGCTGGGCCATGCCCGGACCGCCGCCGTAGTAGCCGGTCTCGCTGCTGGCCTCGACATTGGCCAGCGGCAGCTCGTCGACGAAGCGGCTGGGCAGCTGGCTGGTCCAGCGGCCGTAGACCATGCGGTTGGCGACGAAGCTGACGCGGGCCTCCTCGCGGGCCCGGGTGACGCCGACATAGGCCAGCCGGCGCTCCTCCTCGAGGCCCTTCTCGCCCTTCTCGTCCATGCTGCGCTGGCTGGGGAAGACGCCTTCCTCCCAGCCGGGCAGGAAGACCAGCGGGAACTCCAGCCCCTTGGCGGCGTGGAGGGTCATGATCTGCACCGCGTCGTCGCCGCGCCCGCGGTCGAGATCCATGACCAGGGAGACGTGTTCGAGATAGTCGCCCAGCGTGTCGAAGGCGGCCATGGCCTGGACCAGTTCCTTGAGGTTCTCCAGCCGGGTCTGGCTGGTCGGCCCCTTGTCCAGCCGCAGGACGTCGGTGTAGCCGCTCTCGTCGAGGATCACTTCGGTCAGGCGGTCGTGGCCCGTCCCGGTCGCCGACAGATGCGTCCAGCGGTCGAGGTCGCGGATGAAATTGGCCAGGGCCGTGCGGGTGCGGGCGGCCAACTCGTCGGTCTGGACGAGGCCGCGCGCCGCGGTGACCGCCGAGACGCCGCCGCCGCGCGCCACCTGCAGGATCTTCTGCACCGTGGTCTCGCCGATGCCGCGCTTGGGCACATTGACGATGCGTTCGAAGGCCAGATCGTCGTCCGGCGACTGCACCAGCCGCAGATAGGCGTGGGCGTCGCGGATCTCGGCCCGTTCGAAGAAGCGCGGGCCGCCGACCACCGTGTAGGGGATCTGCAGCATCACGAAACGTTCCTCGAAGGCCCGCATCTGGAAACTGGCCCGCACCAGGATGGCGGCTTCGTGGAAGCGCCGGCCGTCTTTTTTCCAGCGCTCGATTTCTTCGGCGACCAGCCGGGACTCGGCCTCGCCGTCCCAGACGCCGCGCACGCGGACCTTCTCGCCGGCCTCGTCCTCGGTCCACAGGGTCTTGCCCAGCCGGCTCTTGTTGACCGCGATCAGGCCGCTGGCGGCGGCCAGGATGTTGCTGGTCGAGCGGTAGTTGCGCTCCAGCCGGATGACCTTCGCGCCGGGGAAGTCGCGCTCGAAGCGCAGGATGTTGTCCACCTCGGCCCCGCGCCAGCCGTAGATCGACTGGTCGTCGTCGCCGACGCAGCAGACGTTCTGCCGCTTCTGGGCCAGCAGCCGCAGCCACAGGTACTGGGCGACGTTGGTGTCCTGATATTCGTCGACCAGGATATACCGGAAGCGGTCGTGATATTCGGCAAGGATATCAGGATGCTGCATAAAGATGGTCAGGTTGTGCAGCAGCAGGTCGCCGAAGTCGCAGGCGTTCAGCACCCGCAGCCGCTCCTGGTACATCCGGTAGAGGGCCTGGCCGCGGTTGTTGGCGAATTCGGCGCCCTCGGCCGGCGGCAGCTTCTCCGGCGTCCAGCCGCGGTTCTTCCAGTGGTCGATCAGCCCGGCCAGCAGCTTTGGCGTCCAGCGCTTGGCGTCGATGTTCTCGGCGACCAGCAGCTGTTTGATCAGCCGCTCCTGATCGTCGTTGTCGAGGATGGTGTAGCTCGACTTCAAGCCGACCAGTTCGGCGTGGCGGCGGAGGATCTGGGCGGCCACCGAATGGAAGGTGCCCAGCCAGCGCAGACCCTCGGCCTGCGGGCCGATGATGGCGGTGATCCGCTCGCGCATCTCGCGGGCCGCCTTGTTGGTGAAGGTCACCGCCAGCAGCTCCCAGGGCCGGGCTTTTCCGGTGGCCAGGATGTGGGCCAGACGGGTGGTCAGGACGCGGGTCTTGCCGGTGCCGGCCCCGGCCAGGACCAGGACGGGACCTTCGGTGGTTTCGACGGCGGCGCGCTGCTCGGGATTCAGGCCCTCGAGGTAATCGGGGGCGCCGTCGACGCGGGCGAGATCGCTGATGCGGGGCGGGGGTGCGGGTGACTCGGACATTGAGAACATATGTAGCACACGGCGCGCGCCGCTTAAGGCCTGAGGAACCTGTTCCCTCTTCGCGCCGTTATCGAGGCCTGACACAACAGGAAAGGATATCGCCATGGCCGAGAAAACTTCAGGCGCCACGCCCTGGCTGGCCTTCATGGTCGGCGCGCTGCTCGTGATCGTCGCCGTGATCGGCTACCTGATGTATTCGGGACAGAGCGTGAAGCCGGACAATTCGTTCGAAGTGTCCATTCAGGCCCCCGAACTGCCTGACGCGCCCAAGCTGCCCGACGCGCCGGTCCCGACCCCGAAATAAGCGTCCGGCGCGCGGCGCTCACGCTTTTCGGTCGTGACCCGGGCTGCGGCGAAATCGCACAGCCGGCGGTGGTCGACCGCCAGGCGCTTGCCAAAAGGTGACGGGCGCGTCACTTTTGCGGTCGTTCGACCGAGGAATGCGCCATGGCCTTCGATTCCGTCCCCGCCCAGACACTCCGCCAGCCCGCCGTCCTGCGGGGTCGCAACACCTTTCGACTGCAGCCGCTTCGCGCCGCCCGGGCGCTTGGCCGGCTGATCAAGGACAAGGAAGACACCGCCCAGGTGTTCGAGATCATGCGGGCCCTGTCCGGCGACACGGTCGTGCGCGGCTACAAGCGCCTGCTGTCGACGCCGCAGGGCGGTCGCATCGCCTATGAGGGCGAGGAGTTCTGCCGGCGTCTGTCGGACAAGGCCTGGCTCGAGACCTTCGGCCCCGGCACCGTCGGCGAGGCCTATCGCAACTTCATCGCTCCGCGCGGCCTGACCGCCGAAGGTCTGGCCGAGGAAAGCCGCAAGACCGCCGATAGCGACATCGACGCCGCCCATCCCTACGCCTGGTACGGTCGCCGCATGCGCGACGTGCACGATGTCTGGCATGTCCTGACCGGCTACAGCACCGACGGCCTGGGCGAGGCCTGCGTGGTGGCCTTCTCCTACAGCCAGACCAAGAGCCTCGGCTTCGCCCTGATCGCCGCCGCCGGCGCCCATCAGTACGAGAAGATCGGCAACGGCCAGCCCTACCGCAAAGCCGTCGCCCAGGCCCGCCGCAACGGCAAGGCCGCCGCCTGGCTGCCCGAGCAGGACTATCCGGCCCTGTTCGGCGAGAACCTCGAAGCGGCCCGCGTCCGGCTGAACATCAAGCCGCCGACGATCTATCAGAGCATTCCCGCCGACCAGCGCGACAAGCCGCTGTCGCGGAAGGCCGCCTGACACCTTTCAGGCCCGGCCTCTAGCCGGTCGTCGACCGCTCCAGCGCGAACACCCGGCAGGCGCTGGCCAGCGGCCGGTCGCCGCGGGCGTCGTCGATGCTGGCGATCAGGCCTGACAGGCTGAGGCCGTCCGCCTTCGCCGCGGCGTCGAGCACGGCCCAGAACTCCGGCTCCAGCGCCAGGGAGGTGGCGTGGCCGACGAGGTTGACCGAACGCTTCTGCAGACGGGCGGTCACGGTTCGCGCTTCGATCCGTCGAGGCCGCGCGCGGCCTTCTGGCGAACCGTCTCGGCCAGCGCCTTCTCGCCCTTCGTCCGACCAAACGCGACCCGGTTCTCGGCGGCGGTCGCCTTCGCCCCGGCCCTGGCCGCGGCCTTCCGGAAACGGTTGAGGTTCACCGGCGTGGTCATCTGGCCCTGGTCGGCTGGATGACCAGGGTCGACTGCAGCCGCAGGGGCTTGTCCTTCGGCAGGGCGACCGGCGCGCGACCGGGCCAGACGCAGTTCTGCATCGACAGCTCGCGGCGCAGGATCCACTGCGTGACCGGCTTGCCGTTGACCTTGCAGGCCAGGCCGACGGTCCAATTGGAAAGACCCGGCTGGCCGGGCCAGGAAAAGCCCATGGCCGGGCCGGCGCTCACCGGCGTCACGGCCGGCGTCACCGCCTTGCCGCGCGAGCCGAAAACCAGCCGGTCGGGGGCGATCAGCCGCAGGGAAAAGCCGCCATAGCCCTTGGCGTCGTCGCTGCCGCCCAGGGCCAGGCCGTCGACCAACGGGGTGATGACGGTGTCGAACTCGATGCGCCGGGCGCCGTCCTTGAGCGGCCGGATGCGGACCTTTGACATCTCGCGGGCGACATAGACCAGTTCGGGCTGGCTGCTGACGATCCAGTCGACCTCGAGGGTCAGGACCCCGGCGCCGCCGATCTCGCCGTCGAAATTGGTCTTCTTCACGAAGAAGGTCAGCCCCTTCATGAACCACCCGTCGGCGACCTGGGCGCCGCCCAGCCGCACCTGATGCCAGCTCCAGAAGGCGCCGCGCTGATGCGGGTGATCGGCCGGTCCGTCCTCGGTCAGGATCGTGCCGTCCGGGGCGTAGAGCGGATGGACGTAGTTCAGCCGGCCCGGCTCGCCGGACGGATCGGCCGCCTTGGTGCGGTAGAACAGCACCGGTGTGTCGCTGTCGGTGATGGTCACCCCGTCGGGGCCGATGCTGGCGTCGACGCCCGGACGGGCGAGGGCGGCGGCCGGCGCCAGGGCGATCAGGGCCGCGATGAACAGTGCCTTCATGGGTCGTCTTTCCACCTCGCGCGCGTCACAGCCCGGGACCGGCGATCGCGGCCAGACTGACCAAGAAAACCGGCGTCGCGCAACCGCCGCGTTGTCGCGTCGGTCAGGGTGGCGTGCGGACGGGGATTGGCTTGCGGCCCGGGTGTGGCTATCACCCCGCCATCACGCAGAAGAGCCGACCGACATGACCGACACCCCTCCCGACCGCCTCGCGACCAATCCCAAGAGCCCGTACCATGACGCGGCCCTGCTCGATCGCGGCATCGGCATCCGCTTCAAGGGCGAGGAAAAGACCAATGTCGACGAGTACTGCGTCAGCGAAGGCTGGGTGCGGCTGAGCGTCGGCAAGACCCTTGATCGTCACGGCAATCCCATGACCATCAAGCTGCAGGGCCTGGTCGAGCCCTATTTCCGCGACACCGCCAGCTCGTAACCCCTCCCCCCCCAAAAGGGGGCGCAGGCGAGCGCTCATCCGTTAGCCTTCTCCTGATCCTGGAGGAGGATTTGCGATGATGCTGATGAAATGGAGCGGGCTTGCGGTTTGCGGATGGCTCGTGGTCGCGGCCACCGGGGCGCCGGCGCCCGTTCGGGCCGCGCCCTCGACACTGCCGTATGAGCTGGTGAGCTCCAAGCCCGAGGAGCGCGGCAAGGTCAGCCGCTACGCCGGCTTTGCCTGGCGGTTTGTCGATGAGAACGGCTTCTACGCCGTCGTCATGAGCAGCGCCGAAAGAACCCTGAAAATCAGGCCCGGCGCCTGGCAGTTCAATATACCGGGCTACACGGCGGCCGATCGGGTCGAGACCTGTATCGCGTACGCCAGCGTCAAACGCCGGCCGGGCGCCACGCTGGAGTCCCTGCAGGCCCAGACCCGGGCGATGCTGACCCCCGGGAGTCCCTATGACAAGATCGCCGCTGGCGAGCTGGACCGGATCGAAACGCGGACGACCACGACGCTCTATGCCTCCACCGGCCGCCAGGGTCTGACGCTGCCGGTCTGGTTCGGGCCCAAGGGGCCGGGAGTCTACAAGGCCGTCGCGATCCTGCCGGCGCCGGCGGGGACGATCCTGCTAACCTGCACCAACACCAGCGGTCAGCTGGCCCTCAATCAACTGACGGCCCTGTTCAAGATCGGCGACGCGGTGCTCTGAAGCGGCGTTCGGCCCAGTGGCCCCGCGCGAGAGCAGGGGTGCGGGACAGGGCCGCCTGTGGTGAAATGCCCCCATGGGTCGGCTCGCCAAATCCTTGGGACGTCTGGCCGTCGGCGCCGCGGCGCTGGCGGCGGTTTCGTTCGCGCATGAACCGGTAATCTGGGACAGCGACCTGGCCCCGCCGCCGGCCCTATCGCTCGCCCAGCCGACGCAGCAGCAAAGACTTTCGGCCGCGATTGACCGTCTGGGCGCCGGCTTCCCCGGCGAGGTCGGCATCGCCGTCCTCGACGTCGAGCGCGGTTGGGCCGTTGACTACAACGGTCAGGCGCACCTGCCGCAGCAGAGCGTCAGCAAGCTGTGGGTGGCGATCACCGTGCTCAACGCGGTCGACCGCGGCGACTTCGCCCTCTCCGACACCGTCCTGATCCGCAAGGAAGACCTCAGTGTCTTCCACCAGCCGCTGCGCAACCGGGTCGGGCCCGACGGCTACCGCGTCAGCATCGACCGGCTGCTGGCCGGCGAGATCCAGCAGAGCGACAACGCCGCCAATGACGCCCTGATCCGCAAGGTCGGCGGCCCCTGGGCCGTGCAGGTGGCCATTGTCGGCAAGAGCCTCGGCGATATCCGCTTCGGCCCCGGCGAGCGGGAGATGCAGACGGCCGCTGCCGGTCTGACCTGGAAGCCGGAGTACAGTTTTGGCCGCGCCTTCTGGGATGACCGCGAAAAACTGCCGCCCGCCGAACGCCGCGCGGCGCTGCAGGCCTATCTGGCCAATCCGCCGGACGCCGCCAGCGCCCTGGATATCGTCGAGACCCTGGCCCGGCTTCAACGCGGCGAGCTGTTGTCGGCCAGGTCGACCGACCATCTGCTGACCCTGATGGCGGGCACCCGGACCGGCGCCACCCGGCTGCGCGCCGGTCTGTCGCCGGGCTGGACGCTGCGCCACAAGACCGGCACCGGTCAGGTGATGGGCGCCCTGGCGACCGGCAACAACGATGTCGGCCTGCTGACCGCCCCGGACGGCCGGGTCTACGCCGTGGCGGTGATGATCGGCCAGTCGCGGGCGCCGTTCGCGGCGCGTCAGGCGCTGATGCAGGATGTGGCCCGGGCGGTGATCGCCAGCCATGGCGCGCCGGCTCCGCCCGCCTGATCACCCCCCAAATGCGGCATGCCGCGGAACGGCGATGCGCGACACTCTGCTCAACCTTTCCAGGTTGGAGGAAGATCATGTCGTCTCGTCGTGATGTCGTTCTGGGCGGAGCGGCGCTGGCCGCCGGCGCCGCCCTGCCCGTCAGGGCGCAAACCTATGTCGCGCCCGAACAGGTCTCGCTGGCTGTGCTCGACAGCAAGGCGATCAGGACGACCATGGGCCGCAACGAGCGCCTGGCCGTGCTGGGCTACCGGCTGGGGATCATCACCCGCAGCGGCATCAGCGCCTCGACGGGACAGGGCACGGTGAGCATGGAGGCCAGCGTCGAATTGACCGGCGTCACCCTGGCTGACGCCCGGGCGATCGCCGACCTGGCCTATGCGGACCTGATCGGCAAGCTCGCCGAAACAGGCCGACCGATAGCGACCCTCGATGAAATCCGGGCGACCAAGGGCTACCGGCTGCTCAAGCCCGCGCCCATCCCCTTCGTCAAAAAGCCCTTCACCGACGCCAGGGTGGCGGCGATCGTCTCCCCCAATGGCCAGGACCTGTTCTTCCAGCACGCCGACTCGCCCCTGACCGACAAGTCGCCGATGGACCTGGTCAACTGGCGGGCGATCAACCAGATGTCCGTCGATCTGGGCAACGCGGTCATTCTGACACCGGTCGTGGTCGTGGATTTCGCCGAACTCAGCGGGTCGGGACACAAGGTCTACGGCGGTTCGGCGAGCGTCGGGGTGAAGCCGGGCATCTATGTCGTCAATTTTTTCAGCGGCCTGGGCGCCAACCAGGCCAAGATCGCCCTGGCCGGCGACGGAGGCCGCGCCCTGCTGCAAAAAAGGATCGCCGTGGGTCAGGCCGGAGAGTTCGTCAAGACGGGCGGGTACGGCAACCAGGCGGAGGTCGCCTGGTGGAACAGCATGGCCAGCACCGCCTCCTCGAACATCGGTCGGCCCACCCTGTCCTACGAAGTCTCCAACTATCAGTATCGGGTGGACCCTCCGCTCTTCGCCAAGGCCGTGCTTGACGGGTGCAAGGCCATGAACCGCGCCTATGCGGAAGCGGCCGCCACGATGCAGCCGGGGCGATGACCCGCCTGCCGCTTCTGTACATCGCGCTCACGACGCTCGCCTTCGCCGCGACGCCGTCGCAGGCCAGAGCGCCGGTCTGGCTTGGCCAGTCTGGCCATGGAAGCCCCGTCGCATCGGTCACGGGCGGCGGCGGACGCAGCATCGCGATCACCTGCGTCGGCGGGGCCAATATGGGCTATTTTCTGGTCGTCAAAGGTCCCGCGGGCGGGTTGCGCGCCGGGCGGGGAGTCAAGGTCGTGGTCGAGGGGCGGCGGCGGATCAAGCTGCGCGTCGACAGGGTCGCGCCATTGCCGGGCGGCCTGGTTCGCCTGTCCAGCTTTGGCGGCTATCGCGGCAGCACCGGCGACCAGTCCGGAACGCTGGAGGCCATCGAGTCCATCCGCACGAGCAGGGGACCGATCACCGTCACCAGCGGCGGCTTCCGCGTCACGGTTCCCGCCACCGGCGTCGAGGCCGCGATGGCCCCGCTGGTCAAGCAGTGCGGCGACCTGCGCAAGATGATCAAGCGCGCGGAAGGGCGGGAGGGGGAACTCAACTAGCCGCGCGGCCGTGATGGCGACGAAGGCGCATCCTGGCGCGCAGCGAAGAGGCAGTCAGCAAAGACGACGATATCGCCAGCCGTCAGGCGGTGCTGGACGCCAGCTATGCGGACGGCTCAATGCGTGGGCGGCAGGAGCTCGGCGAGCCCTTCCCATTCGGGGTCTTCGAACGTCCCGAATTCCAGGGGGTACTCGGGGTGGCTGCCAAGAGCTTCATTCAAGGACCGATAGAAGGCCTCGGGATCGCGGGTGTAGTAGCGCCATTCGCGGACGCCGCCTCCGGACAGGCTGGCGACCTGTGCGGCGTCACCCCGCGCCTCGACATGCGCCCGAAGCGCATCCTCGAAGGCGTCCTGCAGATCGCTCTCAACGTCGTCAGGCATGCCGTCGTCGCCCGCCGACTCACAGGACCAGCCAATCTGGATCAGGTGGCGCCAGTCTTCCCGGGTCGCCGCGGAGGGAAGATGCGAGCGAAACCGCACGATCATCGACACGCCGTCGGCGGCCTGGGCCTCGCCGACCGTCCATTCGTCAGTCTCGAACGGGCTGACCGCCATCGGCCTACGTCACATTCCCGCAGAACCGCTGGATCCGGCCGCAGGCGTCTTCCAGCACATCCTCGCTGGTCGCGTAGCTGATGCGGAAGAACGGCGACAGGCCGAACGCCGCGCCGTGGACCACGGCGACGCCTTCGGTCTCCAGCAGCTCGGTGGCGAAGTCCTCGTCGGACTCGATGACCTTGCCGCTGGGGGCGGTCTTGCCGATCAGGCCGGCCACCGAGGGGTAGACATAGAAGGCCCCCTCCGGCGTCGGGCACTGGATGCCGGACGCCTGGTTGAGCATCGAGACCACCAGGTCGCGGCGGGTCTGGAACAGGGCCGCGTTGGGCCTGATGAAGTCCTGCGTGCCGTTCAACGCCTCAAGCGCCGCCCACTGGCTGATCGACGAGGGGTTGGAGGTGGTCTGGCTGATCATCTTGCCCATGGCCTTGATCAGTTCGACGGGGCCGGCGGCGTAGCCGATGCGCCAGCCGGTCATGGCGTAGGCCTTGGAGACCCCGTTCATGGTCAGGGTGCGGTCGTAAAGCCGGGGCTCGACCTGGGCGATGGTGGTGAACTCGAAGTCGTCGAACACCAGGTGTTCGTACATGTCGTCGGTCAGCACCCAGACCTGCGGATGGCGCAGCAGCACGTCGGCGATGGCCTGCAGTTCGGCGCGGGTATAGGCGGCGCCGGACGGGTTTGACGGGCTGTTGAGGATCAGCCACTTGGTCTTCGGCGTGATCGCCGCCTCGAGGGCGGCCGGCTCCAGTTTGAAATTGGCCGCGGCCGTGGTTTCGACAGCCACCGGCGTGCCGCCGGCCAGCAACACCATGTCGGGATAGGACACCCAGTAGGGGGCGGGGATGACCACCTCGTCGCCGGGATTCACCGTCGCCACCAGGGCGTTGTAGATCACCGGCTTGCCGCCCGGCGCGACGTGCACCTGGGCGGGGCTGTAGGTCAGGCCGTTCTCGCGGGCGAACTTGGCGCAGATCGCCGCCTTCAACTCCGGCATGCCGTCGGGGTCGGTGTATTTTGTCTTGCCCGCGCGGATGGCGGCGATGGCCGCTTCCTTGATGTTGTCGGGAGTGTCGAAGTCCGGCTCGCCGGCGGACAGGGCGATCACGTCGCGGCCGGCGGCTTTCAGCGCCCGGGCCTTGGCGCTGATGGCGATGGTGGCGGACGGCGCGATGCGGCGCAGGGCGGCGGACTCAAGCGACATGATTTTCAGTCTCCCCAGACTGGAGCGGTCAGGATTGGGGCGGTCTTAGCCGTCCACCCGTTGCTGCGCAACGAACCGGTTGCGTGCCATGCTCAAAAACTGTATTTGCGACGCACTCTCATTCTCAAATGGCAATCCGCAGGGGCAAATCTATGGCGTTCAAGATCAAAACCGCAGGCCTGGCGCTGCTTGCGGCCTCGGCTGTCGCCGTCAGCGCCCACGCAGACGAAAATCTGTTCGGCTATGTGCAGGGTTCTGAAACCCTGCCCAAAGGCGCGCTGGAAGCCTACGGCTGGGCCACGGTCCGCAGCGACAAGGGCGCCGGCAAGTATCGGGCGACCGACTATGAGCTGGAGTTGGAGTATGGCGTCAGCGACCGGTTCACCGCCTCGGGCGCCCTGCTGCTGATGAGCCTCGACACCTCCGGCCTGGTCATCGACGGCTATCTGCCCGGCGCCAGGGACTTCGCGGTCAAGCCGACGGGGCTGGAGGTTAAGGGCAAGTACAACTTCCTCAGCCCGGCCAAGGACGACATCGGCCTGTCGGTCCAGGCCAGTGGCGAATACCTGTGGATCGACCCGCATTCCGGCCAGGACAAGGACACCCTGTCGGCCTCGGTCAATGTGATCGTCCAGAAATACTTCCTTGAGGGCCAGATGATCTGGGCCGGCAACGCCGGGATGGAGGCGACCTACGCCGACCGGGGCGAGATCGCCAACCTGCCGATCGGCTTCGACTGGCCGACCGACCCGGAAATGGAGATCGAATTGAAGGCGGCCACCGCGCTGACCTACCGGTTCGCGCCCAACTGGTTCGTCGGCGGTGAGGCTCTCTATGAAACCGAGTTCGAGACCGAGGTCGGTCAGGAACGCTGGAGCGTCTTCGCCGGTCCGACGGTTCACTATGGCGGCCCGCGCTGGTGGGCCACCCTGAGCTGGATGAAACAGCTGCGCGGCGGCGGCGAGCGCTACGCCGGCCAGACCGACAACGACCTGCACCTGATCGAAAAGACCAAGCAGGAAGTGCGCCTCAAGATTGGCTACAATTTCTAGGGAGCCGCCATGACCGCGCGTAATCTTCTCGGCCTGATGCTGATCGCGCCGGCGGCCCTGGCCGTCGCCGCGCCGGCGTCGGCCAAGGACTATCTGACCATCGCCCAGGCCCAGCAGGTGCTGTTTCCGGGGGCGACCTTCGCACCGACCGCGGTGACCTTGACGCCGGACCAGATCAAGCGGATCCGCAAGCAGTCCGGCGTGCGCCAGCGCGAGGACAAGCCCCGGATCTGGCGGGCGATGAAGGGCGGCAATCTCGGCTGGTTCATTATCGACGAGGTCGTCGGCAAGCATGAGTTCATCACCTATGCCGCCGCCCTTTCGCCGAGCGGTCGGGTGATCGGCATCGAGATCCTCAGCTACCGCGAGACCCACGGCGGCGAGATCCGCGAGGCGGCCTGGCGGGCGAAGTTCCGGGGCAAGACCCTGGCCGATCCGTTCAAGCTGGACCGCGACGTGCCCAACATCAGCGGCGCCACCCTGTCCTGCCGCAATGTGCTCGACGGGGTGAAGCGTCTGCTGGTCATGCAGCAGGTCGCCTTGCCGGCCCTCTAGCCATGGGCGACGCGCTGCATCGGCGCGGCCGTCCCCTGCTCGGGACCTTCGTCGAGATCGCCGTCGCGCCCGGGGCCGATGTCGGCGGCGCCGACCGCGCCGACCGCGCCGTCAGCGCCGCCTTCGCCGCCATCGAGACGGTCCATGGCCTGCTGAGCTTCCAGGACCCCGCCAGCGATCTGTCGCGTCTCAACGGCGCGGCGGGCGGCTGGGTGAAGCTTGATCCTCTCACCCTGCGGGCCATCGGCCTGGCGCGGGCGATGACGCGACTGAGCGGCGGCCTGTTCAACTGCACCGTCGGCGGCGCCCTGGTCGAACGGGGCGTTCTCCCGGACCATGACCTCAGCGTGGGCCTGTTGTCCGGCGTGGCCGAGGATATCGAGGTCAAACCCGGCGCGGCGCGTCTGGCGCGACCGGTGCGGCTGACCCTCGACGGCCTGGCCAAGGGTCTGGCGGTCGATCTGGCCGTGGCGCGGCTCAGGCGGGCGGGGATCACCCATGGCCTGGTCGAGGCCGGCGGCGATCTCAGAGTGTTTGGCGACATCCCGACGCCGGTGCATCGGCGGGAGGTGGACGGTGGCCTGACCCTGCTCGGCCATCTGACCAACGGCGCGGTGGCGACCTCGCGGGTTGGCGGCGACCCCGACCCTGACCAGCCCGGCTGGATCGTCGCCGCTGACGGGGTCGCGGCGAAACCGGGGCTATACTCGGTGCTGGCCCGCATGGCATGGCGGGCCGACGCCCTGACCAAGGTGGCGGCCACCGCGGCCGTCGATGACAGGGACGAGGCCGTGACGCGACTGAGAGGACGACGGGTGCTGAGCGACAATGAGGCCGCGGCGTGAGTGGCTATCCCAAGGGGTTTCTGACCGGCTTTCTGTGGCTGGCCGTCGGACTGGCGGTCACCGGCCTGCTGCTGATCCCCAACATGCTCGACCTGCGGCTGGAGATCGAGACGGCCTTCCAGCTGGACGGCGGTGTGCGGATGCTGGTCGGGGCGGCGCATGTCGCCGGCGCCTTCCTGGTGCTGGCCCTGGTCGGATCGATCTGGGCGGTTCACATGCGGCGCGGCTGGCGGGCCAGGCAGAACCGCATCAGCGGCGCGGTGTTGACCA
This sequence comes from Caulobacter sp., assembly GCA_030680355.1. Classification (GTDB taxonomy): domain Bacteria; phylum Pseudomonadota; class Alphaproteobacteria; order Caulobacterales; family Caulobacteraceae; genus Caulobacter. Next base: position 14,612 of record JAUXVF010000016.1, on the reverse strand, counting down.
GCCTCTGGGTCCTGCTCGGCCTGACTGGCGTCGGCGTCATCTATCTGGGCGATCCCGATGCCGGACTGGTCGTCAGCGCCGCCCATACGGTCATCGGCCTGGTCATCGTCCTGGCGCTGCCGTTCCATATTCTGATGGGCTGGGCCACGACCTCTAGGTCGCGCCCGGACCGCCCGCTATAAGCGCGCGATGCGACGCGTAATCGACTTCCTGACCAACATGGACTCCCGGGCCTGGCGCACGGTGGCGGTCTCCTTCCTGCTGTTCGGCGGGGTCGGGACGGTCTTCCTGTTCGCGGCGCCGCTGCTGGGTCTCAATGGCGAGGCGGCGGTCGAGCAGTGGCTGGGCGCGGCGCACGGGCCCTGGGCGTTGCCGGTCGCGGTGAGCGCCTTCGCCCTTCTGGCCTTCATCGGCGTGCCGCAGTTCGTGCTGATCGCCGCCGCCGTGGTCGCCTTCGGGCCCTGGACCGGTCTGGCCTACAGCTGGATCGGCACCATGGTGTCGTCGTCGATCGGCTTCTGGCTGGGCCGCGTCTTCGGCGGCCGACTGATCCGCGACGTGGCCGGCGAGGGAGTCGGCCGGTTCATGAAACTGATCCGCCGCAACGGCTTCATGGCCAGCCTGATCGTGCGGCTGGTGCCGGCCGCGCCGTTCATCGTCGTCAACATGGCCGCCGGCGTGGCGCTGATGCGGTTCCGGGACTTCCTGGCCGGGACAGCCGTCGGCATCGTGCCCAAGATCGTCCTGACCGCCTTCGCCGGAAATTCGGTGGTGCAGGTTCTGCGTGGCGGCGGACTGCAGCATGTCGTGCTGATCGCCCTGGCGGCGGTGATCTGGGTCGGCGGGGCCTGGGTCGCCCGCGGCTGGCTGCGCCGGCGCGAGGACGCCGCCGAACAGGAAGACGCCGAGGGCTAGCGCCGCCGAATGTACCCCGAGTGACAATCTTTGCCGGCTGACGGGTTATCCATCATCAGCCGCTGAACCGCCCGGAGCTTCCCATGCGCAGACCTCTCGTCGTCCTGATGGCCTCGCTGGCCCTGGCCGGTCCGGCGATGGCCGGGACGGCGCCCTCCGCCGCCACCGCGAAGGCCCAGGCCGCGCTGAAGAAGAGCCTGCCGTTCGCCGATCGCCAGGACTTCGACTTCGCCTCGCGCGGCTACCTGGGAACGCGGACCGATCCGGTGATCCGCCGCGCCGACGGCGCCGTGGCCTGGGATCTGAGCGCCTTCGACTTCCTCAAGGCCGAGGCGCCCGACACCGTCAATCCCAGCCTCTGGCGACAGGCGCAGCTGCTGTCGAAAAGCGGCCTGTTCCAGGTCAGTGACCATATCTGGCAGGTGCGCGGCTTCGACCTGGCCAACATCACCTTCATCAAGGGCGACACGGGCTGGATCGTTATAGACCCCCTGACCACGGCCGAGGCGGCGAAGGCGGCGCTTGACCTGGTCACCGAGAAGCTCGGCGCCCGGCCGATCGTCGCGGTGATCTACACCCACAGCCACACCGACCACTTCGGCGGCGTCAAAGGCATCGTCAGCCAGGCCGAGGTCGACGCCGGCAAGGTCGCCATCATCGCCCCCGAAGGGTTCCTGGAGGAGGCGGTCAGCGAGAACGTCATCGCCGGCGCGGCCATGAGCCGGCGGGCCGGCTACCAGTTCGGCTACAACCTGACGCCCGGCGAGACCGGCCAGATCAGCTCGGGGATCGGGCAGGGGCTGTCGAAGGGCACGATCACCCTGATCCCGCCGACGAAGAGCATCTCCCGGACCGGCGAGACCCTGATCGTCGACGGGGTGAAGATCGAGTTCCAGATCACGCCCGGGTCCGAGGCGCCGGCCGAGATGAACTTCTATTTCCCCGACTGGCGGATTCTCTGCATGGCCGAGAACGCCAACGCCACCATGCACAATGTGCTGACCCCGCGCGGGGCGCTGGTGCGCGACGCCAAGGCCTGGGCCGGCTACCTGTCGGAGTCGATCCGGCTCTATGGCGACCGCAGCGACATCATGTTCACCAGCCACGCCTGGCCGCGTTTCGGCGGGACGGTGGTGCGCGACTACCTGACCGACCACCGCGACGCGTACAAATACCTGCATGACCAGACGGTCCGGCTGATGAACCAGGGCTACGTCGGCGAGGAGATCGCCAACCGTATCGCGCTGCCGGACGTGCTGGCCCGGGAATGGTTCAACCGCGGCTACTACGGGACCATGAGTTTCAACAGCCGGGCGGTCTATCAACGCTACATGGGCTGGTATGACGCCAACCCGGTGCATCTGGACGTGCTGCCGCCGGCCGACCAGGCGAGCCGCTACGTCGCGGCCATGGGCGGGGCCGACAAGGTGCTCGGCCTGGCCGCGGTCGCCCACGACAAGGGCGACTATCGCTGGGCCGCCACCCTGCTGAACAACGTCGTGCTGGCTGACCCGGCCAACGCCGCGGCGCGGGAAGCCCTGGCCTCGGCCTATGACCAGATGGGCTACCAGGCCGAGAGCGCCATCTGGCGCAACATGTACCTGACCGGCGCGGCCGAACTGCGCGGCGGCGTCGCCCCGACCCTGGCGGCCGGATCCAGCGACATCATCGCCAACCTGCCCAGTCCGATGATCTTCGATCTGCTGGCCGTGCGGCTCGATCCGGCCAAGGTCGGCGACGCCGAGTTGCGCATCGTCTTCGCCTTCCCCGATCGCGACGAGCGCTATCTGGTCCAGGTGCGCCACGGCGTGCTGACCGCCGAGCCGGCCTCGGCCGACGTCAAGGCCAACGCCACCCTGACCTTGCCGCGCGCCCTGCTGTTGCAGTCGCTGTTCACCGGCGCGCCGCTGGCGCCGAAGATCAAGTCGGGCGAGGCGAAAATCGCCGGCAATCCGCTGGCCCTGCAGCGTCTGGTCGGCTGGTTCGACAAGCCGGCCGGCCCGTTCCCGATCGTGACGCGCCCGGACTGACGCGCATCGGCAAGATTGTTGCGCTGATGCGACATTGAACCTTCGCCAGCGCAAGGCTCTTGCGCGATTCCGGTCGATTCTGTATCGCTAGCGTCATGCGCCGCACTCGCGACACTCTGCGTCTTCTTCTTTGCCTGGGGCTTAGCCGCCCCTGGGCGACCGCTTAGCTGCGCTCCGTCGCGGCCGGGCGCTCAGGGGCTTCCCTATCGCCTGACCCCGACACACCGCGAAGAAAGCACATCCCATGACCGCCCCCGTATCCGCCGGCAAGCGCGACCGCGTCATCGTCTTTGACACCACCATGCGCGACGGCGAGCAATCGCCCGGCGCCTCGATGAGCCACGACGAGAAGCTGGAACTGGCCAAGATCCTCGAGGAGATGAAGGTCGACGTCATCGAGGCCGGCTTCCCGATCGCCTCGAACGGCGACTTCGAAGCCGTCCGCGAGATCTCCAAGATCGTCAAGAACAGCACCATCGCCGGCCTCTGCCGGGCCCATCAGGTCGACATCGACCGCTGCGCCGAGGCGATCAAACCGGCGGCGCGCGGCCGCATCCACATCGTCATCGCCACCAGCGACCTGCATATGAAGCACAAGCTGCAGATGGAGCCGGAGGCGGTGCTGGAGGTCATCACCCGGTCGGTGACCCACGCCCGCAACCTCTGCGACGATATCGAATGGTCGGCCGAAGACGCCACCCGCAGCGAGCGCGGCTTCCTGCGCCGCGCCATCGAGACGGCGATCCGCGCCGGGGCTACGACCATCAACCTGCCCGACACCGTCGGCTACACCTATCCGACCGAGTATGCGGACCTGTTCCGCTACATGATCGAAAACGTCGAGGGGGCCGACAAGGTCATTTTCTCGACCCACTGCCACAACGACCTGGGCCTGGCCGTGGCCAACAGCCTGGCCGGCGTCGAGGGCGGCGCGCGTCAGATCGAATGCGCCATCAACGGCCTGGGCGAGCGCGCCGGCAACGCCGCCCTCGAAGAGGTGGTCATGGCCCTGAAGGTGCGGGCCGACCGCCTGCCCTACGACACGGGCATTGACGCCACCCACATCACCCGGGCCAGCCGCTACGTCTCGGCCATCACCGGTTTCCCGGTGCAGTTCAACAAGGCCATCGTCGGCAAGAACGCCTTCGCGCATGAAAGCGGCATCCATCAGGACGGGATGCTGAAGAATCGCGAGACCTACGAGATCATGACCCCCGAGTCGGTCGGCCAGGCGCCGTCCAGCCTTGTCATGGGCAAGCATTCGGGCAGCCACGCCTTCCGGGCCAAGCTCAAGGACCTGGGCTACGAGCTGGGCCAGAACGCCCTGAAGGAGGCCTTTGGCCGCTTCAAGGATCTCGCCGACAAGAAGAAGCACGTCTACGACGACGACATCATCGCCCTGGTCGACGACGCCCTGGCCCGCGGCTCCGAACGCATCCGCGTCGTGCGCCTGCGCGTGGTCGCCGGCACCGACGGCCAGTCGGCCCAGCTGACCCTGGATGTCGACGGTGAGGAGAAGCTCGCCGAGGCCAGCGGCGACGGTCCCGTCGACGCGGTGTTCAACGCCATCCACGCCATCGTGCCGCACGAGGCCGCCCTGCGCCTGTTCCAGGTCCATGCGGTCACCGAAGGCACCGACGCCCAGGCCCAGGTCTCGGTGCGGCTGGAAGAGGACGGCCGGATCGCCACCGGTCAGGCGGCGGACACCGACACCCTGACCGCCAGCGCCAAGGCCTATGTCAACGCGCTCAACAACCTCTTCTCCCGCAAGGAGAAGACCAAGCCCGAGCCGGCGATCGCCAGCGGCTTCTAGGCCGCCCGGCGCTCATCCGATGGTCTTCGACAACACCGCCGCCATGCCTTCGGCCTGGCGCGAGATCGACGCGCGCACCCGCGCGCTGGGCTTCGACATGCCGTCCGAGGCCGGCACGGGCGCGATTCTGCGCACCCTGGCCGCCGGGAAGCCGGGTGGAGGGCTCCTTGAACTGGGCACTGGCACCGGTCTGGCCGCCGCCTGTCTACTCTCGGGCATGGACGCGGCCACCACGCTTGTCAGCCTGGATAACGACGCCGGACCCCAGGCCGTGGCGCGAGCGGTGCTGGACGGGGACGCCCGGGTGACCTTCGTGCTGGCGGACGCCCACGCATGGCTCGGCGAGCAGCCCGCCGCGTCCTTCGATCTGATTTTCGCCGACGCCATGCCGGGCAAGTACGAGGGGCTGGACCAGGCTCTACGATTGCTGCGGCCGGGCGGGCTCTATGTCGTCGACGACATGTCGCCCCAGCCAAACTGGCCGGAGGGCCATCAGGCGCGCGTGGATGACCTTGCCGACCGGCTGCAAGGCCACCCTGATCTGGCGACCACGACGCTGCAGTGGGCGTCGGGTCTGATCATCGCCGCGCGGCGGTAGGGCCGATGCTCTGGATTCCCTTCACCCTCGCCGCCGCCGGCTTCCAGGTCGCGCGCAACGCGGCCCAGCGCAGTCTGATGACCGGGGCCGGACCCTGGGGCGCGACCCTGGTCCGGTTCCTGTTCGGCCTGCCGTTCAGCCTGGTGTTTGTGACGGCGGCGCTGCTGATTCTCCCGGCCGCGCCGAAGATCACCGCGGTCACCCTGGGCTGGGCGGCGCTGGGCGGACTGATGCAGCTGGGCGCCACGGCGGCGCTGCTGGTGGCCATGCAGCGATCCAGCTTCGCCCTCGGCACCGCCTTCCAGCAGAGCGGCCTGCCGTTCGCGGCGATTCTCGGCTTGCTGTTCTTTGGCGATCACCTCAGCCTGCTGGGCTGGGGCGGGGTTCTGCTGGCCAGCGCCGGTCTGGCCGCCCTGTCCTGGCCGAGGGCGGGGGAGGCGGCCCGGGACTGGAGCGCCGCCGGACTCGGCACACTGTCGGGCTTCTGTTTCGCAATCTCGGCCAATGCCTTCCGTCAGAGCGCCCTGGCGCTGGACCCCGCCCATCCGATTCCGGCCGCCCTGATCACCGTGGCCGTGGTCCAGGCCATGCAGACGGCGGCGTTGACCAGCTGGCTGGCGCTGCGCGATCGGCGGTCCCTGGCCGCGGCGGTCCGGTCCTGGCGGGTGTCGATGGGGGCAGGCCTGTTCGGCGCGCTGGCCTCGGCGGGCTGGTTCATCGCGCTGGCCCTGTCGCCGGCGGGGCCCGTGCGGGCCGTAGGCGTGGTGGAGATGCCGATCGCGGCGCTCGCCGGTCGCCGGCTGTTCGCCGAGCGGGTGACCCTGCTGCAATGGCTGGCGGGCGGCGTGACGGCGGTCGGGGTGGTGCTGGCGGCGCTTGGTTAAGCCTCCGCCGCAATAGACCTTGAAATCAACACGTTCGCGGTGCAAACCGCGTGTCGTCAGCTAGCTCTGCCAACTTGGCGACGCGACGCCCAAGGGGGCGCGCGCTCGTGACGTGGTGCGGGGATTGCAGGCGCCGCCTCGCTCGTCTCAAAAGTTCTCAGAATTCTAAGGCTCTGAATGTTCGGCTCACTCTTCGGCGCCATTTCCAATGATATCGCCATCGACCTCGGCACGGCCAACACCCTTATCTATATGAAGGGCAAGGGCATCGTGCTGAACGAGCCGAGCGTTGTCGCCCTGCGCAATGTCGGCGGCCGCAAGGTGGTTCACGCCGTGGGCATAGAGGCCAAGCAGATGCTCGGCCGCACCCCCGGCCACATGGAAGCCATCCGCCCGATGCGCGACGGGGTCATCGCCGACTTCGAAGTCGCCGAGGAGATGATCAAGTATTTCATCCGCAAGGTTCATAACCGCAAGGGCTTCGTGAACCCCAAGGTCATCGTCTGCGTGCCGTCGGGGGCCACCGCCGTTGAGCGGCGCGCCATCAACGATTCGTGCCTCAACGCCTCGGCCCGCCGCGTGGGTCTGATCGACGAGCCGATGGCCGCGGCGATCGGCGCCGGCCTGCCGATCCACGAGCCGACCGGCTCGATGGTCGTCGACATCGGCGGCGGCACCACCGAAGTCGCCGTGCTGTCCCTGTCGGGCATCGTCTATTCGCGCAGCGTGCGCGTCGGCGGCGACAAGATGGACGAGGCGATCATCAGCTACATGCGCCGCCACCATAACCTGCTGATCGGCGAGACCACCGCCGAGCGGATCAAGAAGGAAATCGGCACCGCCCGCGCCCCGGCCGACGGCGAAGGCCTGTCGATCGACGTCAAGGGCCGCGACCTGATGCAGGGCGTGCCCCGCGAAGTGCGCATCTCCGAGAAGCAGGCGGCCGACGCCCTGGCCGAGCCGGTCAACCAGATCGTCGAGGCCGTGAAGGTCGCCCTGGAAGCCACGCCGCCCGAACTGGCCAGCGACATCGCCGACAAGGGCATCATGCTGACCGGCGGCGGCGCCCTGCTGCGCGGCCTCGATGCGGAAATCCGCGACCATACCGGCCTGCCGGTGACGGTGGCCGACGATCCCCTGTCCTGCGTGGCGCTCGGTTGTGGCAAGGTTCTTGAACATCCGAAATGGATGAAGGGCGTGCTGGAAAGCACGCTCGCCTAAACGTCAGCATGTGAGTCCGGGCCGCGAAGGCCCCGACGGAGGTAAGGGTGGCCCTGCGCCAGGATTCGTTCGGGGATTTGAAGGTCCCGCTGACCTGGATCTCGGTCGTGGCCCTGATCGTTTGCGGAGTCGTGGGTGTCTCGATTCTGCTCAGCGACCGGCGCGAGACGTTCCAGACCGAGGCATACGGAGTCGCGCGGCAGGCGGTCGACACGGTCGCCGCGCCGGTCGGCGGCGTTGTCGCCGCGCCCGGCCGCTGGACCGGCGACGTTCTGGGGTGGCTCGGCAGCTACATCGCCGTCGCCCATGAAAACCGCCGCCTGAAGGGCGTCATTCGCGACCTGCAGATGCAGGCCGACCTGGCGGTCAAGCTGGAAGACGAAAACGGCCGGCTGCGCGCCATGCTCGGCGTTCGCACCGATCCTCCCATTCCGATGGTCACCGCCCGGGTCGTTGCTGATTCGCGCGGCCCCTTCGCCAACGCCCGCCTGGCCAACGCCGGCAGCGAGGTCGATATCGTGATCGGCTATCCCGTGCTCAGCGAGCGCGGCCTTGTCGGCCGGGTCGTGGGCGTGTCGCGCGGCGCCAGCCGCGTCCTTCTGCTGACAGACGTGGCGTCGCGCACGCCCGTCATGATCGACCGCAGCAACGCCCGGGCGATCCTGACCGGGGATGGCGGGCCCAACCCCAAGCTCGATTATCTGCGCGGGCGCGAGGCCGTGCGGGAAGGCGATCGTGTCCTGACCAGCGGTGATGGCGGCGTGATGCCCCGTGGCCTGCCGGTCGGCCGGGCGGTCAAGGGTCTCGATGGCCGCTGGCGGGTCGTGCTCGATGCCGACTCCGGCGCCATCGACTGGGTGCGCATCCTGAAGTTCAAGGACTATGTCCAGCTGGCCGACCAGGCCGCCCTGGCCGCGACCCGGTTGCCGCCGGTGATCACCGAAACGCCCGACGACCGTATCATCGGCGTGTCGCCGCGCCGGACGGCGCCCACGCCGCCGCCGGCCCAGAAAACACCCGCCGCTGGCCCGCCGCCGCAGGCCAAAACACCCGCCGCGACACCGCCGCGGAAGACCGCCGCGCCATCGCCGACGGCGGCCGTTCCCGTGAAGAAGACGCCGGCGACGATCACGCCGCCGCAGAAGGCGCCCCTGACGGCCCCGGCCGGCGCACCGCTGAAAAAGGCGCCCGCGCCGGTTCTCGCGCAGCCGCAGTCACAGCCGGCGCAGCCGGCGGCGGAACCGCAATGACGGGGCGGCGATGAGCTTTTCCGCTGCCCGGCCGCTCGACCCCTGGCGCTGGATCGGCATTCCGACCGCGATGTGTCTGGGCGCGACCATCCTGCTCTCCGCGCCGATTCAGGTCTTCGGCCTGCGACTGCCCGAACCCGTGTTCCTGATGGTCTGCGCCTTCGCCTGGGCGGTGATCCGGCCGTCGATCCTGGGACCGGTCGTGCTGCTGGTCGCCGGCCTCTTCCTGGACAGTTTCTGGGGCGGACCGCTGGGTCTCTGGGCCGTGTCGCTGCTGACCGTCTACGCCGTCACCCTGGCAATGCGGAACATGATGACCGGCCAGAGCCGCCTGATGATGTGGGCCTGGTACATGGGCATGACGGCCGTGGCCATGGGCACCGGCTATCTGATCACCATGCTGGACCTGAAGGCTGCGCCCAGCCTGGTTTCGGTTCTCTGGCAGTTTCTGGCCACCGTGATCCTGTTTCCCTTCGCCCACCGCCTCATCGACCGTTTTGAAGACGCCGACGTGAGGTTCCGATGAGCGAACCGACCATCTTCTTCAGCGAGGTCAACGAGAAGCAGGGCGCCTTCACGCGTCGCGCCTTCCTGCTTGGGGGGATCACCGGCGCCGGCCTTGTCGCCCTGACCGGCCGCCTCGTTCACCTTCAGGTGGTCGAAGCCCAGCGCTATCAGAAGCTGGCGCGCTCCAACCAGTTCAACTTCCGTCTCGTGCCGCCGCCGCGGGGGCTGATTCTCGACCGCGACGGCGTCACCCTGGCGTCCAATCGTCCCAATTTCCGGCTCCTGGTGTCCCGGGAGACGGGCATGGACGTCGAGAAGACGGTGGCTGATCTGGCCACCCTGGTGCCCCTCAGCCCCGAACGGCAGGAACGGCTGGTCCGCGACATCAAGCGCGCGCCGCGCAAGTCGCCTGTCCAGGTCATGGAAGACATGAGCTGGGAGGAGTTCACCCGCATCAACGTCCGCGCGCCCGAGCTGCCCGGCGTCACCGCCGACATGGGCGAGGTGCGGGTCTATCCCTATGGCGGAGCCTTCGCCCACGTGATCGGCTACGTAGCCAAGGTCAACGACCGCGACCTGAAGGCCGCCGGCCCAAACCCTGATCCCTTGCTCTATCACCCCGGTTTCCGCACCGGGCGGCAGGGCGTCGAGAAGGCCTTCGAACTGGATCTGCGTGGCAAGGCCGGAGCCCAGAAGCTGGAAGTCGACGCCATGGGCCGGGTCGTGCGCGAGGACCCCGCCGGCGACATTCCGGCCACCCCCGGCAGGGAGGTCCGACTGACCCTGGACGCCGACATCCAGAACCGCGCCCTGGAAGTCATGGGTGAGGAAAGCGGCGCCATCGTCCTGATGGACTGCCGCTCGGGCGACCTGCTCTGCATGGCCTCCACCCCCAGTTTCGACGCCAATCGCTTCGTGAAGGGGCTCTCGGGGCCCGAGTACCGCGCGCTGGCGCAGTACGAACGCAAGCCCCTGCTCGACAAGGCGATGTCAGGCACCTACCCGCCGGGGTCGACCTTCAAGCCGATGGTGGCGCTGGCGGCGCTGTCGTCGGGGGTCAATCCGGAGGTTCGGGTCAACTGTACCGGCAGCTGGTTCTTCGGCGGCCGGACCTGGCACTGCTGGGGCCGCCACGGGTCGCAGAACATGCACGATGCGATCAAGAACTCCTGCGACATCTATTTCTACCAGACGGCCCTGAAGATCGGTCCCGACCCGATCGCCGCCGCCGCTCATGCCTTCGGCCTCGGCGGTATTTTCGACATCGGCATTCCGGGCCAGAAAAAAGGCATTGTCGGATCCAAAGAGTGGAAGCGAAAGGCCAACCGCGATCCCCGGAACCAGCCGTGGTTTGCTGGCGACACGGTCAACTACGGGATCGGTCAGGGTCTGATTACCGTCAATCCCCTGCAGTCGGCGGTGATGACCGCTCGGCTGGCCAATGGCAAGAAGGCGCTCAATCCGCGCCTGATCATGTCGGTCGGCGGGGTCGACCAACCGCACGGCGACGCCGTGCCGGACCTGCCCTATGCGCCGGAGCTTCTTGAATATGTACGTGGCGGCATGATCGCTGTGGCCAACGACACCTCGGGCACCGCCTATCGCCAGAGCCAGCTGGGCCTCGGCGACGTGCTGATGGCCGGGAAGACCGGCACGGCCCAGGTGCGGGTGTTTCGCGCCGGCGATTCGCGCAAGAGCTCGGGCGTTCGTTGGGCGCTCAAGGACCACAACTGGTTCATCGCCTTCGCCCCAATTGACGCGCCGCGATACGCCATCTCGGTGTTGATCGAGCACGGCGGGCTCGGTGGCGCCACGGCCGCCGCGCCTCGGGCGCGTGAGGTGATGCGCGTGGCGCTTCTCAAGGACCCCGAGATCCGCTCCCGCATCGAAAAACCGTTGCCGGCGCCGCCCCTTGACCCGAACGCCGCCGCCGAAGGCGCCGCCCCGCCGCCGCCGGCTGTCTTGCCCGGAGAACCCCAATGATGAGCGGCGGCCTCACCCGACCCGGCGAGCGCGACCGGCTGATCGTCAAGTTCGCCGAGATCGACTGGACCTTCTGCCTGATCCTCTGCCTGATCGCCGGCGCCGGCGGCATGATGATGTTCTCGGCCGCCGAGTCCTCCTGGACGCCCTGGGCCGCGCCGCATCTGATCCGCTTCGGCGTCTTCTTCGTGATGATGATCGTGCTGGCCATGGTCGACCTGCGGCTATGGTTCACCCTGGCCTATCCCATCTACGCCTTCGCGATGGTGCTGCTTGTCGGGGTTGAGCTGGTCGGGGATTCCGCCAAGGGCGCCCAGCGCTGGCTGGAGCTGGGACCGTTGCGGTTCCAGCCGTCCGAAATCATGAAAATCGGCATCGTGCTGGCCCTGGCCCGCTTCTACCACGGCGTTTCGGCCGACAACGCGCGGATGAGCTGGTGGCTGATCGTGCCGCTGATGCTGATCGGCGCCCCGACCCTGCTGGTGGCGCACCAGCCCGACCTCGGCACGGCCATTCTGATCGCCTCCACCGGTTTCGCCATCATGATGCTGGCCGGCCTGTCCTGGCGGCTGATCGCGGCCGGCGCCGCCGCCACGCTCGGCGCGGCCATTCCCTTCGTGCTGTTCGTGCTGCACGACTACCAGCGTCAGAGAATCCTGACCTTCCTGGATCCGGAGAGCGATCCCCAGGGCAGCGGCTATCACATCCTGCAGTCCAAGATCGCCCTGGGCGCCGGTGGACTGCTGGGCAAGGGCTACGGTCTGGGCAGCCAGAGCCAGCTCGACTTCCTGCCCGAGAAACACACCGACTTCATGTTCGCCACCCTGGCCGAGGAGTTCGGCTTCATCGGCTGTTTCTCGATCCTGTTCCTCTATGGCGCGGTGATCTTCATGGCCCTGCGCATCGCCTCGATCAGCCACAGCCACTTCGGCCGGCTGGCGGCGGCGGGGGTCACGGCGACGTTCGCCCTCTATGTGTTGATCAACGGGGCCATGGTCATGGGCCTGGCGCCGGTCGTCGGCGTGCCCATGCCGCTGCTCAGCTATGGCGGCACGGTGATGCTGACGGTGATGATCGGTTTCGGCCTGGTGCAGTCGGTGCGCGTCCACCGCTATTCGGAAGTCACCAGCGGCCGCGGCGCGTTCATGTAGTTCGCCGGCCGGTCCGCGCGATCGGCGGAACCGCGTTCCTAAACGGGGGGGGGCAGGGTGAGCTGGTCGAGGTAACGATCCAGTTCCGTCGTCCAGGCCCGCAAGGCCTTGATATCGGCGGCGTCACCCGCCTGTTCCAGGCCGGCGCCGATGTCGGTGATGTGCTGGAAGCCAAAGGCGCCGCCCGAGCCACGCATGTTGTGCCCCAGGGTGGTCGCCAGGGCATAGTCAGCCCGGTCGAGGGCGACGCGCAGGGCGGTCACGTTCTGTCGGCAGGTCTCCAGGAAGGCCGGGACGCGAGCCGCGAGCCGCGGGCCGGGGGGCAGCGACAGGGCTTCGGCTCTGGTCCGGCTGGCGACCACCGCCTGCGCGACGGCCGAGACGTCGATGATGGCCTGCAGAAGCACGTCCTGCTTGATCGGCTTGGTCAGATAGGCCGTACAGCCGGCCGCGAGGCAGGTTTCCCGGTCCCCCTTCAACGCCGACGCGGTCAGGGCGATGATCGGCGTTGGCGCGCGATCATTGGCCGCTTCCCACGCCCTGATGGCGCGCGTGGCGGCAAGGCCGTCCATCACCGGCATCTGGCGGTCCATCAGGACGAGGTCGTAGTCCGTCATCCCGAACATCTCGCAAGCGGCCTTGCCGGTCTCGGCGACGTCGATCCGGTAGGGCGTGTCCTCGAGATAGGCCAGGGTGATGGTCCGGTTGTCTGGTGAATCCTCGGCCATCAGGATGCGCAGCGGCGGCAGCGCCACGGCCGGTCCGACACCAATCGGGGCGGCGGCCGGTCGGTCGCTCCCGAGCCAGGCCTCGAACGGGATGGCGAAGGTGAAGACGCTGCCCTTGTCGACCGTGCTCGTCACCCAGATGCGTCCCCCCATCAGCTCGACCAGACGTCTCGATATGGTGAGACCCAGGCCCGATCCGCCGAACCGGCGGGTGGTGGAGGAGTCGGCCTGGGTGAATCGTTCGAATATCCGCGCCAGCTGGGCGTCGGGGATGCCGATGCCCGTGTCCGACACGGTGAACCGCAGGGCCGTGGGATTGGAGAGATCGCCGTCTGGCTCCACCCGCAGGGTCACCGCGCCGGACTCGGTGAACTTGATGGCGTTGCCGAGCAGGTTGAGCAGGACCTGACGCAGCCGGGTGGGGTCGCCGACCAGATTGCCGCTGACGCCGGGGGCGATTTCGCACTCCAGCGCCAGACTCTTCTCGTGAGCCCGAACGGCGACCATCTCGATGACTTTTTCCAGGTGGTCGCCCAGCGAAAAGCCGGTCTCCTCCAGATCGAGCTGCGACGCCTCGACCTTCGACAGGTCGAGAATGTCATTGATCAGGTTGAGGAGGTTGTCGCCAGACCGCCGGAAGATCTGGACATACTTGCCCTGTTCGGCTGTCAGCGACGTCTTGGCGAGCAGATCGGCGATACCCATGATGGCGTTCATCGGGGTCCGGATTTCGTGGCTCATGCTGGCCAGGAAGTCGGACTTGGTCCTGCTGGCGCTTTCCGCGTCGGCCTTGGCCTGCTGCAGTTCGGCCTCGACCCGTTTGCGTTCCGTGACGTCGCGGGCGGCGGCGAACACGCCCTGCAGGGTGCGGCCGCGGTCGTAAAAGGTCGTGGCGTTGTAGGACACGACGGTCTGTTTGCCGTCGCGGGCCCGCGCGGTCAGTTCATAGTCGGTGACCGACTTCTCGCTCAGCACCCGTTTGATGCCGGCCTCGGCGCGGGCCGGATCGGTGAAGCAGTCCTTGAACGGCGCCCCGATCAGCTCATCGCGGGTGCAGCCGGTGAGGGCTTCCATCTGTTTGTTGACGTCGGTGATGATGCCCGAAGGGTCGGTCGTCATCAGGGCGTCGATGTTCGATTCGATCAACGAGCGGGTGTAAAACTGCTGGTCGCGCAGGCGCTGGTCGGACTTTTTCTGTTCTTCCTCGACCAGCTTGCGCGCGGTGTTGTCCGTGCCGATCAGCAGGTAGCCGATGATGGCGTCCTGGGCGTCGCGCAGCGCCGTCACCGACACGACGGCGGGCAGACGGGTGCCGTCCTTGCGGATGTAGGTCAGCTCGTAGATGTCCTCGATCCCGCGCGAGGCCTTGAAGACCAGAGCTTCGAAGCCCGGCGTGATGTCGGTTCCGAGCTCGGCGCTCAGCGCCTGGGCGCGGGCGACCAGTTCCTGCGGATCGGAGATGTCGGCGGGGGTGATGGTGTTCATCACCTCGGCCGCCGCGTAGCCCAGCATCCGTTCGGCGCCGACGTTGA
>JAUXVF010000005.1 GCA_030680355.1 Caulobacter sp. | reverse complement strand
TGGCGGCGGTCAGGCCGGCGCCGGTCAGGCGGCGGGGGGCGGTCATTGAGCGGCCACCGGGTCGGGCGAAAGGTCGACGGCCAGGACCAGGTCGGCGGCGGTCGGGAACCGGACCTGGGCAAAGGCCTGGGCGCCGCATGTAAACAGCTTGACCTCGTTTTCCGGGCCGTCGCCTCGGGCGATGCGGGCGCGGATGACGCCGCACCAGATCGAGCTGGAGTGGCGCAGAACCCAATCGATCGACCTATGCATCGGCGACTCCATCGAAGGTCAGGCGCACGCCCTTGGGCAGTTTGAGGCCGGCCAGGGTGCGAAGGGCGGCGCGGCGCTCGGCGGCGCCCATCCGTTCGAAGGCGCCCAGGAAGGCCGACAGGCGCTTTGCGTCCGCCGAGGCCGGTACCTTCCCGACCAGCAGCGCGACCGCCTCGCCGGCGTTCTTCACGCGGCCCTGCAGGATCATGTCGGCGGCGCGCCTTTGGTCAGCCTCTGACAGCTTGGTCAGCGCGCGCAGCTGGGCGGCGTTGCGCCCGACCGAATGGCCGCGGAGCTGGGCGGCGACAGTGGGTGAGAGCCGGCGGTAAAGCTCCAGATCGCTGCGAATTGTGCGGTCGGTGACGCCGACCATCTCGCCAATCTGCCCAGCGAAGCCATATGCAACGGAAATGATTTCCGTTGCATCCTGGGCCTCGGCCTTCAGCGCCGTTTGCCAGCGCACTTGGGCGGATATCGCACGGCCATTAACGTCGGCCTCGATGCCGGCCCGAGCGCGCAAAACCTGGTGAAGCTCGGCGACAAAGGCCGCTCGATCGAGGGGGTCGAGGCCCTTGCGCCAGAGGTTCTCGGAGACCTCTCGCCGCCGTCGGTCGAGGGCGTCGGCCGACTTCACGACGGCCTTGATTTCGGTCCAGCCCTCGGCACGCGCGCCGGCCAGGCGGTGGCCGCCGGTGATCAGTTTCCAGCCGCTCCGGCCCGGCAGTCGGCACACAGACACGGGATCGTCCTGGCCGTCTTCGGTCATGATCCTGCCGAGCGCGGCGGCCCAGTTCGGGTCGACTGGCCGCAGCCGGTCGCTGTCGTCGATCATGTCGATCGGCAGCATCACAGCCTGTTCGACGACTGCTAGGTCAGTGCTGGCGGCGGCGACGGAAAGTGCGAGCTCGGCCATGTCTAGCGCGCCCCCGCCGATAGACGATGCGCGGCGACACGATCTTGCGTATTGTCATCACGAACGTGACGAACTCGGCCGCCTGATTCGTCGTACCGGTCGGGCCACAATTGATGGAGAGGGACGCCCAGGAACTTCGATATGACCTTGTCGGCCTCTGGCTGTCGACGCACCAGCGCCGCGCGCACCGCGCTTTCGTCTAGACCGCTGTCGAGGGCGAGTTTGGTGAGTGTTGTTCCGCGCATGCGGATTGCGGCTTTGATCAACTCAGCGTGCCAAGTGGTGGGCGTTGGGTCGATATCGGTCCCGGCGAGTTGCATCACGATCTCATGGTTTTAATCACGTTCGTGATGAGAACGCCACGTTATGGCGAGTCCGTCAAGTCGCTCCAGGCGCGAATTCGATGCACGACGCGGTTTTTGATCCCGATTTTGATTACGAAGGGTTCGCCAGGCGCGCCGCTGAGGCGATGGCTCCCGAAAAGGTCACGGCGTTCGCAAACCGTGTAGGCATCCCGCAGGGCACCGTTTCGAAGTATCTGAAGGCTGGCGGATTGGCCGGCCCGCGGCTCGATATCGTAGCCAAGATGGCCGACGGACTGGGATGCTCATTGGACTGGCTGGTCAGCGGACGCGGTGACGGGCCTGCTGAATCATCAGGGTTTGTGAAGGTGCCGCGCTATGACGCCACATTGGCGGCCGGGGGCGGAAGTTGGAACGAGGGTCGGCGGCGGCTCGACGACATGCCGTTCACCAGCGCCTTTCTACGCAAGCGCCTGAACCGCACCTCGGCCAACGGTCTAGCGATCCTCGAAGCGCGCGGAGACTCAATGGAGCCGGGCATAAGGGACGGGGCCCTGCTCCTTGTTGACGAGGGCGACCAGCGCGTCTTTGACGGAATATTCGCCTTCGTCCTCGCCGGCGACGCTCGCGTAAAACGATTCCGTCGTTTGGCTAGTGGTATCCAGCTGATATCTGACAACCCGGCCTATCCGCCAGAAACGATCGAAGGCGAGGATATGGCTGGCCTGCAGATAATCGGTCGTGTCCTATGGGTCGGCCAGCTTCTATAGGAAAAGCGCATGCCCAGCTCTGAAGCCAAGCGCCACATTCCTCTATGGGTTCGCTATTTGGGCCTAGCCACCATTATCATCATCCTGTCGTCTCCTTTCGCGTGGTGCGTGATGCAGGTTGGAGGGGGGGGCACTGAAGCCGTCCAAGTGCCGGTGGCCGTTCCAAAGAGTCCTGCGCTCAGTCGGCAGGATGCGCTCCTTAAAGTCCGCGCTATCTATCCGGTCACGGCCGGCGTTAAGGTCTCCGCCACTACGCCGAAAGCTGACGAATTCTCCTGCGATGCCGTGAGTGTCGATGGCGTGATCATTCGCGCCTGCGGCTATGGCCCAGAAGCGCTGGATAGCCTCACCATCACGGCCCCCTACCATGGAAAGGGGGCGATGACTGGTGCGATGGCGAGGGCCACAAAGGCCATCCTTCTCGTGATGGATCCAGAGGTGAGGCCCGACGACCTATTTAGGGTGCAGAACGAGGTCCAGAAGATCGCCCAGGCGGCGGGTCAGGATGTTCGATCTTGCACGCCGGGGGCCTGCATTTACGTAAGCGCAAACCGCGAACTCTGGGCTTTGACGTCGTCCGTTCCCAGCTCCTAAGAACGGTCCCACTTAGGCTGCCTCGTGATGGGCGGCCGCGTTGGCGGTGGCCTGCTTCCACACCTTACAGCACAACGGGTTGCGCGAAGTGGGCCCCCTTCGGCGGAAGTGGGCCCGGTACAGGCCCACATCCGCCAGCGCCCCGCGCGGCCCGCCAGCGCCAGAGCAGCGCCCGGCCCAGACGCCCTGATAGCGTCAAACCCCTTATTCATAAGGCTGTTATAGGCCGGTGACGCGGCCATGAGAGCGGCGCGCCCTGCTGCGCCCGACTCCAGCGCGTCCTGTCCTGGCGCTGTCTAAATCGCCTGCGACTCTAGACAGCGGTACGCCTCGGCCGAACATCGACGCCGCGCCAATTTTTCCTTGTGGCATAAGGTTTCGTCCCACGGAGGCCCATCGAATCCCACCGTATCTCGGGACTCTAGGTTCTCTTGTCTGCGTACAATGAGGATGAGATGAGCATTCAGGATCATGACGACCTTTGGGGTCCGCCGCCCGATCACCGTCGCGACCGCCTGACGGTGGCTTTCGTGACCAGCCTGGTCGCCCTGGCCATGGACGTGTCGGTGCGCGAGATCGCCTCGCGACGGCGCAGCACCCTGGCCGCGACCCGGGCCCGACAGACGGCGATCTATCTGACCCACGTGACCCTGGGCTGGTCGCTCGGCCGGGTGGCCATGGCGTTCAGCCGCGACCGGACCACGGCGAGCCATGCCGTGCGGATGGTCGAGGATCTGCGGGACGATCCCGGGTTCGACAGCCATCTGACCGATCTGGAGTCCTGCATCCGTCAGGCCCCTGGGCCCCGGCCCCTCGGCGCATGACCGGGCCCGATCAACGCGCGGGGCGGGCGGCCCGGGCGCTGTCGCGGCCCGACGCCTGGCTCGAGGCGGCCGGTCCGGACCTCTACCGGGTGCGGCTGTCCGCCGACAGGCGACGGCGCTCGCTGCTGACGCTGGACGCCGCGACCTTCGCCGCCCTGGCCCGGGAACCGGGGCTCCGGACGCGTCCGGAAGGCGGCTGGCGGCTGGCCCGTCCGGTCCCGCGACAGGCGCCGCCGTCGCCGGGGCGCCCCAGCCTGATCGAGGGACGGCGCTCGATGATGGGCCCCGACGGCCGGACCAGCGAGAAGACCGTGAACCTCGGCGAGTCGCCGATCGCCTGGCTGGCCCGCCGTCGCGACGGTCAGGGCCGTCCCTGGCTGACCCTGGTCGAGGTGGCCGCGGCCGAGAAACTGCGCGACGACTTCGTTATCGCCGGAACCCTGGGACGGCTGACCATGACCTGGGACGCCGGGCCGCGCTCAAGCAGTGGTCGCGGACCCGGCTCGGACCCCGCCGAACGCGCCCGCGCCGCCAAGGACCGTATCGCCCGGGCCCTGACCGACGTGGGGCCGGGCCTGCGGGAGGTCCTGGAGCATGTCTGTCTCGCGGGAACCGCGCTGGAAGCGGCCGAGCGCGCCCTGGGCCTGCCCCGCAGGGCCGGCAAGACGGTGCTCAAACTGGCGCTGGGCCGGCTGGCCGCCCACTACGGGTTGGCGGTCTGAAGCGCCTGGGAGTCGCGACGGATCCGCGCCACCATGGCCGCCAGGCCATTGGATCTCTGGGTCGAAAGCGCGCCGCTCAGCCCCAGCCGGTCGAAGGCGGCGGTCGGGTCGAAGGCCAGGATGTCGGCGGGCCGGCGACCGGCGAACAGCCGCAGCAGGACGGCGATCAGCCCGCGAACGATATGGGCGTCGGAGTCGCCGCGAAACGTGACCGTGCCGTCGTCTTCCGGCTCGGTGACCAGCCAGACCTGGCTGGCGCAGCCGCGCACCTTGTTGGCTTCGGAATGTTCGGTTTCGGCGAGCGGCGCGAGCTCGCGGCCCAGATCGATGACATAGCGATAGCGCTCCTCCCAATCGCCGAGCAGTTCGAATTCGGCGGCGAGATCATCAAGGGCGGCGTCGATCGGAGAGGTCATGCGCCCGGCACATAAGCGCCGGGTCGGTCGCGGGCAAGGCTTGCCCGGGTCTCCTGCAACGAGTCCCGCGCCCTTCGTCCACAGTCCTGGCGGCGGGCGTCCACTGAATCCTGTCGCCCGGAGATTGAGGAGTCTGGAGCCGGGGGGACGGGACGGCTACTGTTCAGGTCAGGCTCCAGCGCGGAGCGAGGGGGTAGAGACCATTGGGCGCAAGGGCGACCGACGAGGCCCGCACGGGCGACGTCGCTCCGGCGACGCACGCGGACCTGCCGCGCGGGGGACGACTCTGGGTCGTCGCCTGGCTGCTGTCCGTGACCTTCACCCTTGTCGCCCTGGCCCTCTCTTTCCCTCAAAATCTCTGGCCGATGACACCGGCCTTGCTGGTCGGCGCCTTCCCGGCCGCCCTGACCCTGGTCGCCAGCCGGTACCGGCTGAGACTGGGCCCGGGATGGCTGCTGGCCATCTGGGGCGCGGCCGGGGGACTGGCCTGTATCCTCGCCGGCGGCGTCGCTGGACCGCTGGCGGTCTGGTGTCTGGCGCCCGTCGCGGCGGCGGCGGCCATGGGCGGAGGACGCCGGATCGCCGAGGGCGCGGCCCTGGCGCTGATGGCGGCCGCGGTTTCGGCCGTGGCCACGCTGGCCGGCCTGACACCGTCGGCGCCGACAGGAATGACCGCCTTCTGGATGGCCTTTCTGGCCCTGGCCACAACGGGCGTCGGCCTGGGCGCCGGTCTGATCCTCGCCGAACGGCGGGTGAACCTGCGCGAGGCCCGTCTCGATGACGACATGGAGCGGCTGCGGACCGTTCTCGACGAGCAGCCGCATCTGATCCTGACGCTGTTTCCCAATGGCCGTGTGCGCGGCCTGTTCGGGCGGGCCCCGGCCGGCGTGTCGGCCGCGGCTATCCAGGCGAAGGGTCTGACCGCGGCGAGCCAGGAGGCCGGTCGACCAGCGCTCGAACGGGGCCTTGAGCGGGCCCTGGCGGAGGGGGGCGCTGAAATCGGGTTCGCCCCGGCCGGAGCGCTCGACCGTTGGGTCTCGGTGACCCTGCGCGGCGTTGAAGAGAACCTGCTGCTGGCGGTGATGCGGGACGCCACGGCTGACCGCGATCATCTGGCGGCCATGGAGCAGGGTCGGCAGGACGCCGAAAACCTGGCGGCTGGCAAATCCCGCTTCCTGGCCAACATGTCGCACGAACTGCGCACCCCGCTGAACGCCATCATGGGCTTCTCGGACATTATGCGGTCGAGCATGTTCGGGCCGCTGCCCGGCAAATACAGCGAGTATGGCGAGCTGATCCACGACGCGGGCCGTCATCTGCTCGACCTGATCAATGACGTGCTCGATATGTCGAAGATCGAGGCCGAGCGGTTCGAACTCTCGCGCGAGCCATTTGACGGCCGGGAGGCCGTGTCGGCGGCGCTCCGTCTGATGCGGGTCCAGGCCGACGGCGTGGGCGTCCAGCTCCGCGGCGTCATTCCATCGGAGCCGCTGGAGGTCGAGGCGGACCGCCGGGCGATCAAGCAGATCGTGCTCAATCTCGTTTCCAACGCCCTGAAGTTCACGCCCAAGGGCGGAACGGTGACCTTGACCCTGCACGGTTATGACGGAGTGTTCGAGCTCATCGTCGCCGATACCGGGGTCGGTATTTCAAAGGACGATCTGGACCGCCTTGGTAAACCCTATGAACAGGTCGGCGATCCGGCCCGCCGCCAGATGGGCACGGGCCTGGGCCTGTCGCTGGTGCGCTCCTTCGCGGAGTTGCATGGCGGCGAAATGATGATCGAAAGCACGGTCGGGCGCGGCACCTCGGTGACCGTGCGCCTGCCCGTCCTGTCCCGGCCCGAAGTGGCGCCGCCGCCGGCCGCCAGCGGCAACATCATCGCCTTCAACCCGCACCGTTAGCCGGCGCGCGGTCAGCGCGGCGGAGCGACGTTGAGAAAGGCGCGCCCGGCGGCGAAATCGCCAACCTCGACATAGGCGCGCCGCACGGCGTCGCCGTCACGGCCCGCGAAGGCGAACTCGACCATCACCGACTCGCGGGGATCCAGCGCCGCCAGCGCTTCCGCCGCGCTCGACGGAAACCGCACCAGCAGCGCTGTCTTGGCGCCGGCCGGGGCCAGCCGTTCGGAAGCGGGGCTTCGCGCCTCCGCCGAGAAGACCTGGGTGGCGGCGCGTGGCGGAATGCGGTTGGCCAGCGGAATCCGGCCCTCGGAACCGGCCTGCCGGCTGTCGAGATAGGGACCCGATGTTCGTTCCGGGTCGCGCATCACCAGCCGCACGGCGTAGGGCGACGCCCCGTCGGCGAAACTGGCCGAAGCCAGCAGCACATCGCGGCCGCCGTTGCCGCCGAGGCCGAACACCATCTGGTCCCAGCCGAAGCTGCTGGTCTGGGCCAATCGCCACAGCGGCCCCTCGCGCGAAATGGTGCGGTCGGCCAGCCATTGTGACATGTCGCCCGGATAGGTCATCCGGCTCAGCCGGGAGTAGCCGTCGAACGCCTTGCGGACCCGACTGGCGGCCATCTTGATGTCATCGGACTCGCAGGCGGCGCCGGCGGCCCGTGTCCGGGCTCGCGAGGCGACGACGCGCAGCGTGTCGTCGGTCGCGCCGGCGCGCAGGGCCGCGCCTCTGGCCTGGGCCCGGGCGGCTTCGAGAGCCGCGCCCATGCGTGGATCGAACAGCGCGCAACGGGTGTTGGCGGAGATCATCAGCGACCGCTCATAATACAGGTCCATGGCCCCGCCGGCGGCGGCGACGCAGGGAACCGCCGCGAGCGCGGCCACTCCCGGGATCAATCGGCGCCACCGGGACGCCGCGCTGTTGCGCGGGCTCGTCATGCGATCATGTTTTCTCGTATGGTTGGATGAAGTCAGTGGAGCCTAGCGGCCGCGGGTTGCGGTTCGGTTAGCGGGGATTGAATTTGCTGTTGTCCACGGACGTCTGGGTCGGGGCCCTGATCCGCCGCGCCGAACTGGGCGGCGCCTTCGCCATGGTGGTCCGCAAGGGCGACCCGCGCGCCGGCGCCGTGCTGGTCAAGGTCGTCAACCGCCGGGCCGATACGGTGCGGATGTTCAGTGAAGCGACCCGCGGCGACGGAGAACGGGTCTGGATGCAGCCCGTCGCCTCGGGAGTGGAGGCCGACCTCGACGCCTATGCCCAGCGCGTCCTGCGGGTCGATCCAGACCTCTGGATCGTCGAAATCGAGGACGTCGAAGGCCGGCATTTCCTGGTCGAGACCGTCGAAGCCGGCTGATCGCGCCGTTAACCGCCTTTCTAAACCGGACTGAAATCCATGTCGGCTCATAACGGGGATCGCTCTCCTCATGCGCTGGCAGTACGCCTCATGCTCTTCCTGATGAACGATGTGGTCCTTAACCTCGACGCCCTCGAACTGGCGCCGCCGGTGGCCGCCAACCGCTTCGCCAAGCTCAATCTCACCTTTGTCAGTCAGTTGGGCGCCGAACTCTTCGCCGAAGAGCCGCTGCTGCCGCACAACCGGCCCGAACGGGCGTTGCGTCTGGCCTCGATGATCGTGACCAAGGCGCCGGAGGTGAACGCGGCCCTGTTTATCGCCCCGGCCCGGAACTGCCCGGTCGAGCAGGTCCAGGCACGCTACGCCCAGATCAGTTTCGACGTCATGGGCCTGCTCTATCAACGCCAGCAGCAGGGCGCCTTGACCACGCTCGAAGCCGACCGACAGGTCTGGCGACGCCTGGCGGCCTGATCGCCGGATCAGCGTCTCGTCACGGGGCCCCGTGACAAACGGCGGCTGGACCGCTACCTCCCGCCGCCATGTCCAACGCCATCGCCCTTGAAGCCGCGCGCCGGCGCACCTTCGCCATCATCAGCCACCCTGACGCCGGTAAGACGACCCTGACAGAAAACCTGCTGCTGGCCGGCGGGGCCATTCGCGCGGCTGGAGCGGTGCGCGCCCGCGGCGAGAACCGCCGCACCCGCTCCGACTGGATGAAGATCGAGCGCGAGCGTGGCATCTCGGTCAGCGCCTCGGTGATGACCTTCGACCACGACGGTCTGATGTTCAATCTGCTCGACACCCCGGGCCACGAGGACTTCTCGGAAGACACCTACCGCACTCTGACGGCGGCCGACGCGGCGGTCATGGTGCTCGACGCCGCCAAGGGCATCGAACCCCAGACCCTGAAGCTGTTCGAGGTCTGCCGCCTGCGCGACATCCCGATCATCACCTTCATCAACAAGATGGACCGCGAGGCCCAGGACGCTTTCGCCCTGCTCGACGAGATCGCCAGCAAACTGGCCCTCGACCCGGCGCCGCTGTTCTGGCCGGCCGGTTCGGGCGGGCGGTTCAAGGGCATGCTCGACCTGCGCGGCCAGACCTTCATCCCGTTCAACAAGAACCGCGAAGAGGGTCATCCGGCCCCGGCCCCGATTGGCGCCGACGTGGTCGACACCTGGCTGGACCCGGTCGAACGGGCCGAGGTCGAGGAAGGCGCCATGCTGGTCCAGGAGGCCTCCAAGCCCTTCGACCCGCAGAGCTTCCTCGAAGGTCATATGACGCCGGTGATTTTCGGCAGCGCCCTGCGCCATTTCGGCGTCGACCAGCTGCTGGCGACCCTGGCCGCCTACGCCCCGCCGCCCAAGTCGGTGAAGGCCGAGCGGGCGGGGGAGGCGACCCAGGTTGTCCCCGGCGATCCCGAGGTCAGCGGCTTCGTGTTCAAGGTCCAGGCGAACATGGATCCCAACCACCGCGACCGTATCGCCTTCTTCAAACTGACCAGCGGCCGGTTCACCCGCGGTATGAAGCTGAAGGCCCAGAACACCGGCAAGGCGATGAGCGTCAACGCCCCGATCATGTTCTTCGCCTCTGACCGCGAACTGGCCGAGGAAGCCTATGCCGGCGACGTCATCGGCATTCCCAACCACGGCGTCCTGCGGGTCGGCGACAGCCTGTCCGAGACCGGGACCCTGCGTTTCGCGGGCCTGCCCAACTTCGCGCCGGAAAT
The DNA here is from genome assembly GCA_030680355.1 of Caulobacter sp. Classification (GTDB taxonomy): domain Bacteria; phylum Pseudomonadota; class Alphaproteobacteria; order Caulobacterales; family Caulobacteraceae; genus Caulobacter. Next base: position 7,594 of record JAUXVF010000005.1, on the reverse strand, counting down.
CCTGCGCCGCGTCCGGGTCAAGGATCCGCTGAAGGCCAAACACCTCAAACGCGCCCTCGAGGGCCTGGCTGAGGAAGGCGTGACCCAGCTGTTCCGGCCCAATCTCGGATCCGACTTCGTGGTCGGCGCCGTCGGCCAGCTGCAGTTCGAGGTCATGGCCGACCGGCTGGCCAACGAATACCAGCTGGATGTGATCTTCGAGGCGGCCCCCTACACCGAGGCCCGCTGGCTGTCGGGCTCCAGGGCCGACATCGAGGACTTCGACTCCAAACACCGCACCGCCATGGCCGAAGACATCGACAAGGCGCCGGTGTTCCTCGCCAAGTCGGCCTGGGAGGTCAATTACGTCGGCGAACGCTACCCGGACCTGCAGTTCCTGAGGACCAAGGAGCGCGGCTAGCGATTTACGGCGCCCCCTCTTTGCGGGGCGCGACCTGGCGTGGTTTCCGGTCAGCTTCGCGCTCGAACCCGGAGCGCCGCCATGATCATGTCCCTGCTGTCCGTCGTCCTGGCCGCCGCGCCGTCGCCGACCGTGCCGCCCTATCCCGAAAGTCTCGCCTGCGCGGCCGTGACCCAGTCGGCGGCCGAGCTCGCCAAGGCCGCCAACGGCGGCGATCTCGAGATGACCTCCTTCAACCTGGCCTTCACCTGGTCATTCATCGTCATGGAATCGGCGCGTCTGGCGGGGATGTCTTCGGCCGCCGCCGAGGCCGACCAGACGCGGGAGCGGGAACGGGTCAAACCGATGCTGAAGGCGGGGGACGCGGCGACCGTGGCCCTGCTCGCCAGCTGCGCCGAGGGCCATTCCGACGACTGATCAGCCCGGCCCGCGTTAACCATACAGGCGAAGTTAATGACTTGTTAATGGGCTGGGGCCGGGCTTTGCTCTGTTCCTGAGGTCCGTCCCCCGGCTGTTCCGGGTCGGGACGGGATTCGCCCAGGAGCAGGCGCCGCATGTTCGAGTTCGGTCGTGAGTTGCGCAGATTTCTGTCCGGAGAGCCGGTCGTGAGCCTCCATCGGGATGGCCTCACCGGCGGCGACGCCGCGCTTCTGGAGCTGCTTGATCTCCGCCTTCTGATCAATGAGGCGCGTGGCGCCGACGTGGCGGCGGGCCGTATCGGGAACCGTGATCAGGCCTCCCGCCTGCTGGAATCGGCCGTGGCCTGGCGTGAAGTGGCCCGCCGCTCGGGCGACCCGGCCGCTTTGCGAAAGGCCGCCGCCAACGCCGAGGCGGCTGTTCGCGCCTTTGAATCCGTTCACCGCCCCGCCTGTGTCGCCCGCGCCAAGGCCGAACAGGGGCTTTGCGCCCTGCTCGGCGCCGAGCTGTTCGGCGACGAGGGTCTGACTGCGGCGGCGGAACGCGTTCTGACCGAGGCGACGGCCGCCTCCGGCGTCGGCGCCGCCCTGGCGGCCGCCGCGCTGGCGGGTCTGCATGGCCGGGCGGCCCTCGGCGCGGGTGAAACCCCTGACCAGAGCGCCGCCGCCTTTGAAGCTCCCCTCGCGGCGCTGTCGGCGGCGGGACGGGCCAATCCGGCCGCCCGGTTGATGGCCGCCGAGCACCGGGCGGTGCGGGCTGATCTTCTGGCCCTGGCCGGCGCCGCGGCGCGCGATCAGGACATTGTCGGTCACGGCGTGCGCGAGGCGAAACTGGCCGTATCGGTCCTCGACTGCGCTATCGAACCGCTGACCTGGGCCCGCGCCCGGGCCGTCGAAGGCGCCGCCCTGGGCCTGCTGGCCGAACTGACCGGCGACGTCGGGGTGGCGGCCGAGGGTGTCGACGCCCTGGCCTCTGCCCTCGAAGAGGTTGCGCGGGAACACAGTCCCCTCGACTGGGCCCGGATGCAGGCCGGCCTCGGCCAGGCCCTGATCGTGCTGGGCGAAGCGGGCGACAATCCGCGGGCCTTCGAGCAGGCGGTCACCTGTTTCGACCGCGCCGAACTGGTGCTCAGGGACCAGACGGCCTTGCCGCTCCGGGCTCAGGCGGCCAGCGGCCGGGCCACGGCGCTTGGCCGTCAGGCCGAGCTGACCGGTGATCTGGCCGTGCTCGACGCGGCCGTGGCGGCGCTGAAAATGGAACTCTGCCGGCTTCGGCCAGCCATCGAGCCGGCCGGCTGGGCCGTGGCTCAGCTCAATCTGGCCCGTCTGTACGAAACCCGTGTGGAGATCACCGGTCGCGACGACGGCGGGCTGGACGCGGCGGCGGTCGGCCTGGCCACGGCCTTCGACGTCTTCGCCGAACTGGGCATGCGGTCGCTTACCGACCTGACGCTGCAGGCCCTGGAGCGGTTGCGGGTGAAGGCCGGCGTCGCCTAGGCGGCGGCGCTGGCCACCGCTTCCGTCGACCGCCGCATCCGCCAGAAGCGGATCGTGCGCAGGGCGGCGTCCCGCGGCAGCGCGGTGTAGAGGTCGCCATGCGCCTTGGCCTTGGCCATGGCGTTGTCGGCGCGATCCAGGATCAAGACGGTGAAGGTCAGGAACAGGGCGCGGTCGAAGTCCGCCGCCTTGCAGACGATGGCCAGGGCGTCGAGTTCCTTGCGCTCCAGAATGCGCCGGGCGGCGTGGTAATCGATGTCGGCCAGCGCGGCCAGGGCGACCAGGAACTTCGTGGTTTCCCGGTTGCGCAGCATGGCGGCGAGGGCGCTTGGCGTGATCTGGCCGCGGGCCTTCATCGCCAGGACGACGGTTTCGGCCGCGGCGTAGTCGGGCGGCAGGGCGCCGTCGCTCAGGGCCACCTGGGTCCGGCCGGCGGCGAGGGCGGCTTCCAGCTCGGCCGGGTCGATCTCGGCGTTGCGCGCCATGATCCGGTCGCGCAGCCGCGCCTCGACCACGAAATACATCTCGTTGAGCAGATCGACCGGCAGCGACTCGCGGGTGACCACGGCCGCGTGCAGGGCCGGATTGACCGATGCCCGGTCGACGACCCGTTCGTGGGCCTGGCGGGAGAGGGCGGCGCCCTCGTTGCGCAGCAGCACGTTCAGGGTGTCGTCATCGCCGCGTTCGACGATGGCGTCGGAGACCACCGAAGGCACCGAGGCGCGTTGGGAAATGACCCGCAGATGCTCCTGACCCCGGGTCCGGGCGACCTGCAGCAGATCGTCGTCGCTGAGGGCGCCGGGGGTCTGCAGCAGGGGCTGGGCCACGGCGATGTCGTCGGTGGCCAGGGTGCGCAACAGCCGGGTCGGTCCGCCGCCGCCCTGGGCCAGCCGGTCGGCCAGCTCGGCCCGGACGACGGTTTCCATCTCGCCGGCCAGCTGGCCGAGGACGTCGTCGAACAGGGCCATCTCGGGGGCGGCATGGCTTTCGTTCGAGAAGAACATGTCGGTGACGCCGCGCAGCAGGTCGCGGCGGCGCGTGCTGTCGGTCTCGCCGGCCAGGGCGATCAGATCATGCAGGCGGCTGCCGGCCCCCTCGACGGCGCTCATGGGCGACCGCCCAGCAGGCCGCCGCCGGCGTCCCAGCCGCCACTGTCCTTGTCCGAGTCGTCGTCGTCCTTGCGGACGCCGTCGCCGGCCCCGGACAGGGCCACCGGCCCGGCGATGCTGGCGTCGGGGCGATAGGCCATACGGCCCGTGGTCGGCGGGGCGGGAATCGGATCGGGCTCGACGCCGAACTGGCGGTGCAGGGAATAGTAGCGCGCCGAGGTCGAGCCATAGCCGTAGCCGCTGGCCTGGGTGGCCTGGGGCGCGGGGGTCGATGGCGGCGGCGGGAGCGGGGCGGCGGCCGCTTGCGGCGCCGGTCGGTCATAAAGGCTTTGCGGCGGCGGCGGCGGCGGGGCGGCGGCGGCCGGCTGGGGCGGCTGACGATAGACGGCGGGCGCCGGTGTTGGGGCGGCGGCGCGCGGCAGGGAGGCGGGCTGATAGAGACCGCCGGCGACCATCTCGGGGCGGGCGGCGGCGACCGGGCGGGCCGGGGCTTCGGGCGCGCCCGTCTTGCCCGTCCAGGTCAGCATCGATCCCGACCAGGTCTGCGAGGCGACCGCGGCCGTCGCGGACACCGCCCGCGCCGGGCCATACCGGTCTTCGGCCGCCTGGGCGCCGGCGGCGCTGGAGATCAAAAGGGTTATGGCGAGTACGAGACGCATGACGGCTTTCGGTCGACAACAACGGTCAAGCCATACAGGCCGTCGCTTAATCCGCGCCTAACGGCCCCGCCACCAGACCAGCGCCCGGCGTTCGGCCAGCTGCAGCAGGGCGTAGAGACTGGCGCCCATGACCGCCAGCACGACCAGGGCGGCGAAGGCCTTGGCCGTCTGCAGCCGGTTGCTGGCCTCGAGAATGCGCCAGGCCAGACCCTGCGACCCGCCCGAGCCGGCCCCGAACTCGGCGACCACGGCCCCGACCACGGCCAGACCCGCCGCCACCTTGTGACCCTCGAACAGGAAGGGCACGGCCGTCGGCAGCCGCAGCCGCCAGAGCTTCTGCCAGCGGCTGGCGCCATAGAGGTCAAACAGGCGCTCAAGGTCGGGGTCAACGGCCTTGAGACCGGTCAGAGCGCCGGAAAACACAGGGAAGAAGGCGACCACCGCCGCCAGGCCGATCACCGCCCGCTCCGGATGCTCCAGTCCGGCCCAGATGGTGACCAGCGGCGCGATGGCGATGACCGGCGTCACCTGCAGGGTCACGACCACCGGCTGGATGGCCCGTTCGACCAGGCCGCTGAGCCCGGCGGCCAGGGCCATCAGACTGGCCAGCAGGCTGGCGATCACCAGGGCCCAGAGCGCCGTGGCCAGGGTGTTCCAGCCCGACCGGGCCAGCAGCGGAAAGTTCTCGATCAGGGCCTCGCCGATCGCCGACGGCGGCGGCAGACGATAGGTCGGGATCTCGAGCAGCCGGCAGGCCATCTCCCAGGCCAGCAGCAACAGGCCGACGAAGACGACCGGCGCGGCCAGATCGGTCAGCCGCTTCACGCCGCCCGCTCCATGCCCTGGGCCAGCATTGTCGAGACGGCCTCGGCCGACCGGCGGAACCCCTCGCTGGCGCGGAACCCGGCGGGGCGGGGCAGGGGACCTTCGACGGCCACCTCGCCCGCCGCCCGGCCCGGCCCGGCGGTCATCACCACCACCCGCGAGGCCATGTAGACCGCCTCCTCGACATTGTGGGTCACGAACAGGATGGCGGGCTTGAGCTCGGCCCACAGGGTCAGGACGTCGTCGGCGAGCGTGCGCCGGGTGATCTCGTCAAGGGCGGCGAACGGCTCATCGAGCAGCAGCAGGCGCGGGCGGGTGACCAGGGCGCGGGCCAGCGACACCCGCATGGCCATGCCGCCCGACAGCTGCGCGGGCCGGGCGTTCTCGGCCGCGGACAGTCCGACCCGGGCCAGCGCCTCATGAGCCTGGTCGCGCGCTTCGCCGCGGCCCATCCCGGCCAGTTCGAGGGGCAGGGCGACATTGGCCAGGGCGCTCATCCAGGGGGCCAGGGTCGGCGCCTGGAAGACCAGCGAGGTTTCGCCCCGCCCGGCCGCCCGGTCGACCTCGCCGCGCACCGGCTGTTCGAGGCCGGCCAGCAACCGCATGGCCGTGGACTTGCCGCAGCCGGACGGCCCGACCAGGGCGACGATCTCGCCGACCCCCAGCGTCAGATCCATCGGCCCCAGCGCCCGGCGACCGCGATAGTCGACCTCGGCCGATCTGAGCGCGGCGGTCAGGGCAAGCCTCCCACGTCGTGCGCCATCAGGACCCGGGTTTCACGAAGTCGAGGCTGAAGGCGCGTCGATAGTCGAGGTCCCTGGGATAGACGCCCTGTTCGGAGGTGATCTTGAAGAAGTCGGCCCAGCGGGCGTCGCTCATCGCGCCAACGCCGCCGGTCAGGGCGTCGCCGGACTCGACGATGCCATAGACGCGCATCTGCTCGCGGGCGTTGGCCAGCAGGTCCGCGGTCATTTCCGGATTGTCCTTGAGGATCAGGGCGTCGGCGGCGGCCGGATCGCCGTGCAGATAGGATTTCCAGCCGGCGCCGCTGGCCTCGACGAAGGCGCGGACGGTGTCCGGCTCGGCCGCGATCAGACTGTCGGCGGCCAGCACCATGGTGGCGTAGCCGGGATAGCCCTCGTCGGCGAGCAGGAAGACGGCCGGCTTGAACCCGGCCTCGCGCTCGATCTGGAACGGCTCGCTGGACAGATAGCCCTGCACGATGGCCCGCTTGTCGGCGAGGAAGGGCGCCAGGCTGTAGTTGTAGCTGCGCACCTGGGCGTCGGTGAACCCGTACTTGGCCTTGAGCCAGACCCAGAAGGCGGTCTTGGAGGCGTCGGCGAGCAGGATCGGCCGGTCCCGCATGTCGGCGATCGATTTCACCCCGGTGCCGGGGTGGGCGATCAGCACCTGCGGGTCCTTCTGGAAGAAGGCGGCCACGGCCTTCACCGGTACGTTCTGGGCGGCCATGTTCAGCGGGATGAAGCTGTTGGAGCCCATGCCCAGTTCGATCGCACCGGCGGCCAGCAGCTGTGGCACGTTCACGGCCGGGCCGCCCTGGATCAGGCTGACGTCGAGACCGCGCTTCTCGTACTCGCCGGTCGCCAGCGCCTGGTAGAAGCCGCCATGTTCGCCCTGGGCCCGCCAGTCGGTGGCGAAACGCACCTTGCGCCGGCCGCCGGCGCCCTTGGCGGCGTCCGGGCGGGGCGAGCAGGCGGCGGCGAGCATCGCCAGCGAGGCGGCGATCATCTGGCGGCGTGAGGTCATGATCCGGTCCCCGGCTGGTTGCGGGGCGAGGTTAGGTCGGCGCGGGGGCTTCGCCAAGCCGCACAAACAGACAGGGGGGGAATTGGGCCCCGCCGCAACGAGCAAGAGGACGGTGCTTCCGGTTGCCCGGCCGCATCGCCCCCTCACCCAAGTTCCTTTCGGAACTTGCGGTCTGGAGGTCTTGGATCGGCGGGGGTCCAGGGTCGCCCCTGGGCTTCATCGATCCGCGCCAAGGCCGGTTTCCGAAGGTCTCCCTCCGGTCCTTGATCCTGGAGCGTCCCGCTCGCTGGGCCTTCCGGTTCCCCGTCTCGCCTGCGCCGCGTTTCCTCTTGACGGGTTGACTGTGCAGCCGACCCCGCTATGAAGCAACCGCCCAGTTGTCGGCGGGTGTGAATACCTGTTTCAGCGACTGTGGACGTGCGGTGGATAAGGTGTGTGTCGCCGTTGCTTCCGCCTTCCCAAGCAAGCGCTGGATTTATCCACAGGATTTTGCTTGTCACTGTCCCGTCGCCCTCCTTCCTCCCCGCGAAGTCGGGGAGGGGACCCTGCGGAGCAGGGTGGAGGGGTCAGCGCGGGGCTTGCCGGATAGACATGAATTCAGGATGGGCCGCTGGCGTTCGCGCCGCCCCCTCCACCGCCCTTCGGGCGGTCCCCCTCCCCGGCTTCGCGGGGAGGATGCTCCGTGGATTGGTTCGCGTTCCCCGCGCTCAACCCACTGATTTTCCACACTTCTGCGCGAACAGCGCCGTGTGTTCACGCGCACGTATCCCCACCCCCAAAACCCGCCGCATACTCTCTCCCGTCCCCGTCGCATGGGGAGGGCGCAAGGCCAGCGACCTTACGGCGACGGGGATGGGGTTCGAGCGGGGACAGGCGGCGGGGGGTTACCGTCGCGGTCCGGGACGGTGCTTCGTATCACCG
>JAUXVF010000031.1 GCA_030680355.1 Caulobacter sp. | reverse complement strand
TCTCCACCTCCTCCAGCTCCGCCACCCTGCCGGTGGCCATGCGGGTGGCCGAGGAAAACCTCGGCATCAAGCCGGCCGTGGTCTCCACCGCCCTGCCGCTGGGCACCACCGTCAGCATGGACGGCACCGCCCTCTATATCGCCCTGCTGGCCACCTTCGCCGCCCAGGCCTTCGGCATCAGCCTGAGCCTGGAACAGTATCTGCTGATCGGGGTCACCACCGTGATGGTCGCCATCGGCACCGCCCCGGTGCCCTCCGCCTCCCTGTTCATGCTGGCCGGCGTGGTCGCCACCTTCGGGGTCACCCCCGAACAGACCGCCCTGCTGGTCGGGTTCATCCTGCCGTTCGACCGCATCCTCGACATGATCCGCACCGTCCCCAACAACACCAGCGACCTTGCCGTCGCCACCGTCGTCGCCCGTTGGGAAAACGAGATCGATGTCGAGATCTACATGGCCGACAGGGACATCTGATGGCCGGGGCGACGGGTTAACTTCCGATTCACCATGAAGGCGCACCCTTCCGGGGTCTTCCATGAAGACACCCCACCATCACCGACTTTCAAAAGCCCGGCCTCACCCGCCGGGCTCTTTTTCGCCGGCTGCATGGACGCAAGCGCTTGCGCCTCACCCCGGCCAAAGCTATACGCCCCGCTCTTCCTGAGATGCGTGATCCGCGGTAGCTCAGTGGTAGAGCAGCCGACTGTTAATCGGCTGGTCGTAGGTTCGAATCCTACCCGCGGAGCCATCTTTCGACCCGTCGCTCCGACGCGGTCGCGCGAAACCACCCCCTCGACACCCTCGCCAACGCCGGCGCCCATGGCCTGACCGCCGCCCGGCCCCTAGGCTGTTCGACGGAAACCGAGGATGGCGATGACCCAGCCGGACGCCGACACCGCACAGGCCCGCAAGGCGATCGCCGGGCTCTACAACGCCCTGATGACCGGACTGGTGCTGACCCTGGTCAGCCAGCGCGGAACGCAGGCCGCCGCCGACTTCGTGTTCGCCCATTTCCGTCGCCAGCATCTGGAGAAATTCCTGCCGGGCCTGACCAAGCTCGGACTGGACGGCCTGCCGCATGCGGTCGCTTGCGCCCAGTACCACCTGTTTTCCAACGCCCTGGGCGGGGTGAAGACGGAGTTGGTCGTCGAATCGGACCGCAAGGCCTGGGTGCGCTATCCGCCGCCGCGCTGGATCTGGCAGGGGGCGACGATCTGCGCGGTGCCCGCGGCGGTCAACGCGGCCATGCTGCACGGCTGGCACGGCCACAACGGCGTCTCGCTCGGCAATCCAAGGCTCGGCTTTGTCTGCACCGGCCAGACGGTGCTCGGCGACCCGGGGCTCGAGGGCTATTATTTCGAATACGACCACGACCTGACCGAGGCCGAACGGGTGCGGTTCGCGCCCGATGAGCGCTGCCCGCCCGTTGATCCGGCCGCCCAGCCCCGGCTCGACCCGGCGGCCTGGCCGCCCGAGCGGCTGGCCAAGGTCGAGGTGTCCTACGCCAGCGAATATGTCCGCAGCCTGCTGCCGGTCATGCATGAGCTGTTCGGGGCCGGCGAGGCGACGGCGCTGGTCGGCCGCACGGCCCGGCTGATCGGGCTGCAGTTCCACGAGCCGATGATGCGCGCGCTGGCGATCGACGGTGATTCGCCGCAGGCCTTCGCCCGGCTGCTGGCCGCCCTGGGGAGGGCGCAGGGCGAGACGGTCGAGATCGCGGACGGCGTTCGGGTCGTGCAGACCGGCTGGCGGCTGATGCGGGATGTTGATCTCGACCCGGACCTCGCCCTGGCGGCCTGGAACCCGCTGTGGGAGGGCGCGCTGGCGGCGCACAACCGGCATCTGACGCTGGCGACCCGCCGCGAGGGGGCCACGATCACCTGGACCATGAGGGCGTGAGGTCGGCGGGGGGATCTGGTGTCCTTCGACACTGCCTTTCAGGGCTGCTCAGGGGGGTGAGGCTGAAAGACCTTGGTCATGGTGAGCAGCAGCCAAAGGCTGCCTGTCGAACCACGCCTTGCCTCCGCGCGGACAGCGCCTGCGTCCTTCGCCACGGCCGCTGAGCGGCCTGCTCAGGATGACGTGAAATCATTGATCATGGTCGACCTGCGCAGGCGCCGCCCTAGTCCACGGCAACCGTGTAGTTCAGCGCCAGCCGTCCGCCATCGGGATAGATCGTCTGGCCGGTCATGTAGCTGGCGTCGTCGCTGGCCAGGAACACCGCCACCCGGCCGATCTCGCGCGGCTCGCCGATGCGCTTGAGCGGCGTCCTCGCCAGAACGCCGCGTTTGGCGGCTTCGTCCTTGAACACGCCCTTGAGAATTTCGGTGGCGATGGTGCCGGGGCCGATGGCGTTGACCCGGATGTCATGCTCGGCGAGGCCCAAGGCCATGGTCTTGGTCAGCTGGTTTATGGCGCCCTTGCTGGTCACGTAGGGGAGCTGGCCGGGGATGGCGAGCACGGCGTTGACCGAGCTCATGTTGATGATCGCCCCCGGTTTTCCGGCCGCAACCAGGGCCTGGGCCACAGCCTGGCCGATGACAAACACCGCCCGAACATTGACCGCCTGGACGGCGTCGAAGTCGTCCAGCGTCGCGGTCAGAATGTCGCCGGGCCGCAGGATGCCGGCGTTGTTGATCAGGATGTCGATGACCCCCAAGGCCGCGCCGGCCTGGGCCACGGCGGCGCGGGCCGCGTCGGCGTCGGCGACGTCGCAGGCGATGGCCAGGGTGCGGCGGCCGGTCTCGGCGGCGATGGCTTCGGCGGCCGCTTTGACGCCGGGGGCGTCGAGATCGACCAGGGCCACGTCGGCCCCCTCACGGGCCAGTTCCTCGGCGCAGGCCCGGCCGATGCCGTTGGCGGCGCCGGTGACCAGCGCCACCCGGCCGGCGAGCTTCATCACCATTCACCGACGTTCGGCATCGAGGCCCAGGGCTCGGCCGGGGCCAGATTGGGGCCCTTCTGCAGCAGTTCGATGGAGATGTTGTCGGGCGAGCGGACAAAGGCCATGCGGCCGTCGCGCGGCGGCCGGCTGATGGTCACGCCGCCGTCCATCAGCTTCTGGCAGGCGGCGTAGATGTCGTCGACGGCATAGGCCAGATGGCCGAAGTTGCGGCCGCCGTCATAAACCTCTTCGTCCCAGTTCCAGGTCAGTTCGACGGTCGGTGCCTGATTGGCCTTGGCCGCCTCGAGATCGTCGGGCGCGGCCAGGAAGACCAGGGTGAACCGCCCGGCTTCGACATCGACCCGGCGGACCTGGGCCAGGCCCAGCTTGTCGCAATAGAAGTCGAGGGCGGCGTCCAGGTCTCGGACCCGGACCATGGTGTGGAGATACTGCATCGGCATCCTCGGGGAGCTGTGACGTGGCCTCTGTCATAGGCCCGCCGGCGCGTGACTTCCACTGGTGGTGCGCCCGGCCCGATCTGGGGAGCGTGATTGTGGTGCGCCGCAACATCGCTCGCCGCCAAAAACGGAACGTTTCAGGAAATTCATTTGCGGCTGCGTCGCAAACTGGAGATACCGAACACTGTTCAGATTGTTTCCGGGGGCGGTTACAGGGCGCGTGCGGCGCGCCCGACGCCCGGGCGCGCCCAAGGTCCAAGATGCAGATTAAACGCTCCTACCTGATCGCCGGCCTGATCGTGGCCGCCTTCATGCTGTTCTTCATCGGCGGGACGGTGTTGCGCGCGATCGCGCCCAAGGCCAAGCCTGCCGAGTCGACCGCCAAGACCGAAGCCCCGCTGGTCAAGGTGGCGCTGGTCCAGGAGGTTCAGCGCCCCTATCTGGTCTCCGTGCGCGGCCGCACCGACGCCAACAAGACGGTCGTCGTCCGCGCCGAAACCGCCGGTCCGGTGCGGGCCACCCCGGCGCGAGAGGGCGGCTTTGTCGCCAAGGGCGCCCTGCTCTGCCAGCTGTCGGTGGACGCGCGTCAGGCCTCTCTGGACCAGGCTCGCGCCGCCCTTCGCTCGCGTCAGCTGCAGCGCGAAGCCTCCGAGCGCCTCGCCGCCCAGGGCTATCGCTCCCAGACCCAGGTGCTGTCGGACCAGGCCAATCTCGACGCCGCCTCGGCCGCCGTGCGCCAGGCCGAGGTGCTGCTGGAACAGGTCAATATCCGGGCGCCCTTCGCCGGCGTCTTCGACCATCGGGACGCCGAGGTCGGCGCCTATCTGGCGCCCGGCGCCGCCTGCGGCACCATGATCCAGCTGGATCCGATGGTGGTGATCGCCGACGTCTCCGAGGCCGAGGTCGGCGCCCTGTCCATCGGCGCGCCGGCCAGGGCCACCCTGGTGTCGGGCGAAGTGCTCAGCGGTCGTGTTCGCTCGGTGTCGCGCGACGCCGATCCGGCCACCCGCACATATCGGGTCGAGATCGAGGCCCGCAATCCGGGCCTGCGCGTGCGCTCGGGCCTGTCGGCCGACGTCAAGGTGACGGTGGGATCGGGTCCGGCGCTGCTGGTTCCGGCCGCGACCCTGGTGCTCGACTCCGCCGGCCGTCAGGGCGTGCGCTACATCCGCGCCGACGGCCTGGTCGGGTTCGCCCCGGTCCAGGTCCAGGACGAGACGCCCGAGGGCATCTGGATCACCGGCCTGCGGGGCCCCGTGCAGGTGATCATCGTTGGACAGTCCTATGTGTCCGAAGGCCAGAAGGTTCGCACGGACGCGCGCTAGTCGCGTCCGTCGCAGGAGTAGAATGACATGATCGGCGCCCTGATCGACGGTGCAATCAAACGGCGCAAGGTCGTGATCGGAATCGCCGCGATCGCGTCCCTGTTTGGCTTTTTCACCTATCTGAACCTGCCGCGGGAATCGTCACCGAACATTCCGGTGCCCTATATCGCCATCACGGTGCCCTACCCCGGCGTCAGTCCCGAGGATTCCGAGCGGCTGCTCGTGCGCCCCCTCGAGCGTGAACTTCAGTCCCTTGAGGGCCTGAAGGAAATGAACGCCGTCGCGCAGCAGAACGCGGCCACCGTGGTCCTGGAGTTCGAGGTCAACTTCAACAAGGACAAGGTGCTGTCGGACGTCCGGGCCAAGGTGGACCTGGCCCGCGGCCGGTTCCCGCCTGACGCCGAAGAAGCGATCATCCAGGAAAACAACGTCAACGACGACCCGGTGCTGGGCATCATGCTCTCGGGCACCGCGCCCGAACGCGCGCTCTACCAGACGGCCCGGGAGCTCCAGGACCGCATCGAAAGCCTGGAGGGCGTCCTGCGCACCGACCTGGGCGGCGGCCGCGAGGAACTGCTCGAGGTCACCATCGACCCGGTGCGGATGGAGGCGGCCAACGTCACCGCCGGCGAACTGGCCCAGGTCATCGGCCGCAACAACCAGCTGGTTCCGGCCGGCAACATGCAGACCGAGGGCGGCAAGTTCGCGGTCAAGGTGCCCGGCGTCGTCGAGCGGCCCGAGGACATCCTGGCCCTGCCGATCAAGAAGGCCGGCGACCGGCTGATCACTGTCGGCGACATCGGCGAGGTGCGTCGCACCTTCAAGGAACCGACGCGGATCACCCGTTTCAACGGCCAGCCCGCCTTTGCCATCGACGTGGTCAAGCGATCCGGCGCCAACGTTCTCGACACCGTGGCCGAGGTCCGCAAGATCGTCGCGCAGGAGCAGACGCGCTGGCCGCCAACGGTCAAGGTCAACTACACCTTCGATGAGAGCGAGTTCATCAACCGCGGCCTGGTGGTGCTGGAGTCGGGTCTGATCACCGCCACCCTGCTGGTCATGGTGATCATCATCGCCAGCCTGGGCCTGCGTCAGGGTCTGATGGTCGGCCTGGCCATCCCGATCTGTTTCATGATCGCCTTCCTGCTGCTGCAGGCCTTCGGCATCACGCTCAATCAGATGGTCATGTTCGGCCTGATCCTGGCCGTCGGCATCCTCGTCGACGGGGGCATCGTCATCGTCGAATACGCGGATCGAAAACAGGCCGAGGGACTACCAAAGGCCGAGGCCTTCGCCGCCGCCGGCAAACGCATGTTCTGGCCGGTGGTCAACGGCACCCTGACGACGCTCTGCGCCTTCATCCCGTTCATGTTCTGGAACTCGATCCCGGGCAAGTTCATGAGCTTCCTGCCGATCACCCTGTTCATGGTGCTGGGCGCCTCGATCTTCGTGGCCCTGATCTTCACCCCGGCCCTGGGGTCGATTTTCGGCCGCAAGACCGGCGTCGACGAAGAACAGCTCGAGGAAATCCGCAAATCCGAACGGGGCGACCCACGCGAGATGTCCGGATTCATGGGCTGGTACGCCCGCGCCCTGTGGGGCGCCGGTCACCATCCCTTCCGGGTCACCGGCGTGGCCATGGTGGTGATCATCGGCATCTTCATGTGGTTCTCGGCCACGAAGCACCGCACCGAGTTCTTCCTCGACCAGGATCCGGAGTGGGCGACGGTCTATGTGAAGGCCCGCGGCAATCTGTCGACCGAGGCCGCCAACGCCCTGGTGCAGCAGGTCGAGGCTCGTCTTGTCGGCCTCAAGGGCATGGAGTCGATCTATTCCTCGGCCGGCCAGTTCAGCGGTTTTGGCTTCGGCGGGGCGCCCAACGACACCATCGGCCGGCTTCAGATCGACTTCGTCGACTTCGAGGACCGTCACGCCCTGAATATCCGCGGCAAACAGATCGTCGAGGATATCCGCAGGCGCGTGGCCGAGGTGCCCGGCGTCCTCACCGAGGTGCGTCTGCCCCAGGGCGGACCGCCCCAGGGCAAGGACATCCAGGTCGAACTGCTCGGCTCCGACCCAGAGGCGCTCAACCGCACCGCCGATCTGATCAAGGCGCATCTGAAGGCCGATCCGCAGCTCATCGAGCAGGAGGACACCCGCGCCTCGCCCGGCATCGAGTGGAATCTGACCGTCGACCGTATCGCCGCCGGCCGCTACGGCGTCGACGTGCTGTCCGTCGGCCAGGCCATCCAGTTCGTGACCAACGGCATCCTGGTCGGCCGCTTCCGGCCCGACGACGCTGAAGACGAGCTCGACATCCGCGTCCGCTTCCCGCCCGACGCCCGCAACATGGCCAGTTTCGACCGATTGAAGATCACCACCCCCCAGGGCGCGGTGCCGGCCAGCTATTTCGTCAAACGCACCCCGGCCCAGCAGGTGACCTCGATCCAGCGCCGCGACGCCCAGCGTCTGGTGATTCTCAAGGCCAACACCGTCGAGGGCGTCGCCGCCAATCAGAAGATCGGCGAATTGCGCCCCTGGCTGGAGAAGGCCCCGATACCGCCATCCGTGCGCTGGAAGTTCCGCGGCGCCGACGAGGAAGGGCAGAAGGCCGCCGTCTTCTTCCTGGTCGCCATGCTGGCCACCCTGTTCATGATGTCGATCATCCTGCTCTGGCAGTTCAACAGCTTCTACGGCGTGGTGGTGACCCTATCGGCGGTGGTGCTGTCGACGGTCGGGGTGCTGCTGGGGGTGCAGATCAATCTGCTCCACACCTTCGACTACATTTCCGTCATCATGCTGGGGACAGGGATCATCGCCCTGGCCGGGGTGGTCGTAGGCCACAATATCGTGCTGGTCGACACCTTCTATCAGTTGCGAAGGCAGGGATTTGAAGCCGACGTCGCGGCCATGCGGGCCGCGGTGCAGCGGTTCCGGCCGGTGATGCTGACCACCCTGGTGACGGTGGTCGGCCTGCTGCCGCTGATGTTCCAGATCCACCCCAACTTCCGGCGCGGCGATTTTGAGTACAAGTCGCCAGGCTCGGAATGGTGGGTGCAGATGTCCGGCGCCGTGGTCTGGGGCCTGACCTTCGCCACCCTTCTGACCCTGTTCCTGACGCCGGCGGCCCTGGCCGCGCCCAAGACCCTGGCCCGGCGCTTCCGCAACATTACCCGTTTCCTGCGGCGCAAGCACAGCTGGTCTGACCGGGAACGGGGCAACCCCGACGCCGACGTCAACCACACCGAGCCGCCACATCTGGCCAACGCCGCCGAATAGGCGGGACCCGCGGTTCTAGCGGCCGCGGGTCTGTCGCTTCCAGAGGGTGGCGTACTCGCCACCGGCGGCCAGCAGCGCCTCGTGCCCGCCGCGCTCGACGACGCGGCCGCGCTTGAGGACCAGGATCTCATCGGCGTCGACGATGGTCGACAGCCGGTGGGCGACGACCAGGGTGGTGCGGTTCTCGCTGGCCCGCCTCAGGGTTTCCTGAATCGCCGCCTCGGTTCGCGAATCCAGCGCGCTGGTGGCCTCGTCGAGGATCAGGACTCGCGGATCGGCCAGCAGGGCGCGGGCCAGACCGACGCGCTGGCGCTCCCCGCCCGAGAGCTTGAGGCCGCGTTCGCCGACCCGGGTCGCCATACCCTCCGGCAGGCCGGCGATGAAGGACGACAGCTCCGCCGCTTCGGCTGCAGCCGCCACTTCAGCCAGGGTCGCGTCGGGCCTGCCAAAGGCGATGTTGGCCTCCAGGGTGTCGTTGAACAGGGCCACGTCCTGGGGCACCAGAGCCACCGCCCGGCGCAGACCGGCCATCTTCAGGTCTCGCAGGTCAACGCCGTCGATGGTCACGCGGCCGGCCTGCGGGTCGATCAGCCGCAGGGCCAGGCGGACCATCGTGGTCTTGCCGGCCCCCGACGGCCCGACCAGCGCCACCGTGCGGCCCGGCGCGACGCGGAAGCTGACGTCGATCAGTCCCTCTGACCGCGCGCCGTGACGGTAGGAGACGGCCTCGAAGGCAACCTCGCCGCCATGGCCGTCAGGAGCCGGCGGCAGGTCGCGGGCGTCGGTCGCCTCCGCCACGTCCGGAGCCTGACGGCGAAGATCAAGCATCGCCTCCATGTCTATGAAAGATTGACGGATTTCGCGGTAGGCGAAGCCAAGGATATTGAGCGGACCATAGAGGCCGAGCAGGATCAGGATGGCCGCCGTGACGTCTCCGGGACCCATCCGACCGGCCGCCGCCTCGAACCCGGCCATGACCGCCATTCCGGCCAGGCCGACGCTCATGATCGCCGACTGGGCGACGTTGAGCAGGGTCAGGGAGTTGGTCGCCTTGATCTGGGCGGCGCTGTAGGCGCCAAGGGCTGTCTCGTAGTTGGCCACGGCGCGATCCTCGGCCCCGAAGGTCTTGACCGTCTCGTAGTTGATCAGGGCGTCCACCGCCCGGCCCGCCGCTTCCTGGTCGGCTTCGTTGAGGGCGCGGCGATGGGCGATCCGCCAGTCCGATATGGCGAAGGTCAGGACGACATAGACCACCACCGTGGCCACGGCGGTGGCCGCGAACCGCCAGTCATAGGCCCCGGCCAGCACGCCCGCGGCGATGACCAGTTCAATCAGGGTCGGGGCCAGGTTGAACACCAGGGCGCGCAGCAGGAATTCCATCGACCGGGCGCCGCGGTCGATGACGCGCGACAGCGACCCCGTGCGCTTGCTCTGGTGGAAATCCATCGACAGCGACAGGGCGTGGGCAAAGGTCTCCGACGCCGCCCGGGCCTGGGCGGCCTGGGCCACGGGGGTGACGATTGCGTCCCGGGCCTGGGGGGCGATAGCGGCCAGGAACCGGATCAGGGCCCAGCCGAGCGCCATACCGGCGAAGGCGTAGCCGACCTGGACCGCCGCGCCTTGGCCGGCCGCCAGCCGGTTCACAGCCGCGCCCAGCAGCAGGGGGGCCAGAACGCCGGCGATCTTGCCGCCGAGGGTCAGCGCCAGGGCCGTCGTCAGCCGCCAGGTCAGCCCCGGGGCCTTGGAGCGCAGGACCAGGCCGGCCAGATCCTTGAGCGCGGTCAAGGGCCGCACCCGCGGTTCAACCGCCTCGGCGGGGCCGCGGTCGCGCGCGCCATAGCCGCGCATCAGGCGGCCGGTCCGGCCGGATCGAACAGAAGGGTGGCCTGCACACCGCCGCCCGGAGTCATCCAGTCGACCCGCCACGCCCGGACAAGGCGCTGAACCCGGAACGGACGGTCTAGGGCAACGGGGTGGACGATGTCGGTGATGATCACGTCCTCACCGCCCTCTCCCGATATCTCGAACGCATGCGGTCCGCTGGTCAGGGGGCGGTTGAGGGCGAAGGAGTAGCGGCCCTTGCGGTCGACGGTCGAGCCGCCGACAGCGGTCCGGTCGACGCGCAGGCCGACATCGGAATCGATCGTGCCGACGCCCGAGATCACGGCCGCGCCGTCGCGGTCGACGTCCAGCGCCAGCATGATCGGACGACGGGATGGCGGCGATAGAACCTGGGCCCCGGCCCCGGCCCTCAGTTGGGCGACCCGGCCCTCGGGGGTCAGGGCCAGATAGCCTTCGGACTGCACCGACCGGTCGCCGATGGTCATCGACAGGCCGAACAGCCGCAATGACGTCGCCGGCGGCGCGATCACGGTCCAGACGCCGCGGCCGTCGGTTGTCGCGAACAGGGCCTCTCCCGTCGGGGTTCCCAGCCTCACCCGCGATCCCGGCGCGGCCGCGCCCGCGAGGGCCACGCCGCTTCGGCCGGTCCTGGCGGCCAGCACCCGGGGCGCGGTCAGATAGCCCGCCTCCGCCGCAGCCGGCTGCCGGCTGGCGTCCTGTTTCCAGGGCGAACGGCCGCCGTCGCCGCAGGCGCCCAGGATCAGGAGTGGGAGCATCCCCACAATTGCGCTCAATCGAACTGACACGTCACTTGCAACCCTGCCCACGAAACCTGATCATAGAGATCATATTCCCCAGGCGCGCCCGCTAGCGCGCCTTTTTCATCCCCGGAGCCCAGGAGATGTCGAATAACCCCGGCCGCGTGACGTCCATCTGCGTCTACTGCGGCTCCGCCAACGCGGCGGATCCCGATTTTCTGTCGACAGCGTTTTCCATCGGCGGCGAAATCGCGCGCGCGGGGCTGAAGTTCGTTTACGGCGGCGGCGGCGTGGGCCTGATGGGCGCCAGCGCGCGGGGCGCGCACGAGGCCGGCGGCCGCGTCCTGGGCATCATTCCCGACTTCCTCAAAGGCCGTGAACAACCCTTTGACGACGTTGAAACCATCGTCGTCACATCGATGCACGAGCGCAAGATGATGATGTTCGAGCGGTCCGACGCCTTCGTGGTCCTGCCCGGCGGCATCGGCACCCTCGAGGAGGTGGTCGAACTGCTGTCCTGGCAGCGCCTGGGTCTGCACGCCAAACCCGTGGTGTTCTACAATCCGCGGGGCTTCTGGAATCCCCTGTTCGAGCTGTTCCACCACACCATCCGCGAGAACCTGTCGCCGCCGGAATTCGCCCAGTCCTGGCGCTCGGTCGATACGGTCGAGGCCGTGGTTCCGGCCGTTATCGCCATGGCCGAGGCGATCGGACGCGCGCCGCCGCCAGCGGTTGATCCCCGCGCCTTGACTTAGTTTCTTTTTGAAACTCACTATCCGTCAGCGTCGGACTCCCCTCCGGCGCGGGATAGGAGATTCAACAATGCGCACACTCATGTTTGGAGCAGTTCTCGCCGTCAGCCTGGCGGGTTCGGCCATGGCGGCCGGACCGCCCCAGGACGCTTGGCTGACCCTCAAGGGCAAGACATCGGTCGACCACGTCATCCTCGATGGCGCGGTCTGGACCTGCAAGGTCAATGTCTGTCGCTCGGAGAAGGTCCGGGATACGCCGCCCGGCCGCGCCTGCCGCAGGCTGGCGGCGAAGCTGGGGCCCGTCACCACCTTCGCCTACCGTGGCGAAGCCTTCACCACCGAGGCCTTGGCGGCCTGTAACGCGCCGACAGCCGCGGACTAACCGGTCAGGCGGTCTCGCCGGCCAGCCGGCGGACCGCCTTTTCGCGCCCGATCAGGGGCAGCATGACCGCCATTTCCGGGCCGTGATCGAGGCCGGTCAGCGCCCGGCGCAGGGGCATGAACAGCCCGCGCCCCTTGGCCCCCGTGGCCGCTTTGACCAGACTGGTCCAGACACTCCAGCTGTCGCCGTCCAGCGTCTCGGGCAACAGCCCCGCCGCCGCCTCGACCACAGGGCGATCTTCCTCGGCGATCAGGGGCTCGACCGAGCCGCTGACCACATGGGCCCAGACGCCGACGCCGGAAAACAGCGCGACGTTGGACCGGACCGACAGCCAGAAGGCTTCGCCCAGGTCCGCGCCAATATTGGCCAGACGCGGCTGCGCCGTCTCGTAGGGCATGGCGTGCAGGACCGCCGCATTGATCCGGGCCAGATCATCGAAATCATAGCGGCCGGGATGGCGGGCCATCTTGCCGAAGGCGAAATCGGCGGCGAGGCCCGCGATGTTGTCGCCCGGCTCCAGCGGATCGGAGGTGCCGATGCGGGCCAGGTGCGAGACGATGGCCAGCGGCTCATAGCCCTGCTCACGCAGATCCATGATTGACAGCGAACCCAGGCGTTTGGACAGCCCCTCCCCGTCCGCCCCGACCAGCAGGGTGGTGTGGGCGAACTGCGGCGCCCTGGCGCCCAGGGCCTCGAAGATTTCGATCTGGGCGCCGGTGTTGGTGACGTGATCCTCGCCGCGAACGACGTGGGTGATGGCCATGTCGATATCATCGACCACCGATGGCAGGGTGTAGAGGAAGGCCCCGTCCTCGCGGATCAGCACCGGGTCAGACATCGAGGCGGTGTCCACCTCGCAATGGCCGCGGGCCAGGTCTTCCCATTTCACCCGCTTGCCCTCGAGCCGGAACCGCCAGTGCGGACGGCGCCCCTCGGCTTCCAGGGCTGCGCGCTCGGCGTCGGTCAGCTTGAGGGCGGCGCGGTCATAGACCGGCGGCTGGCCGCGGGAGAGCTGGACCTTGCGCCGACGGTCGAGCTCGTCCTGGGTTTCATAGGCCGGGTAGAGCCGCCCGTGCGACTTCAGCCGCTCCATGGCGTCCCGATAGAGGGGAAAACGCGCCGACTGGCTGTGCTTCTCGTCCCAGGTCATGCCGAGCCAGGTCAGATCGGTTTCGATCCCCTGCTCGTACTCCCGGGTCGAGCGCTCGCGGTCGGTGTCGTCGATGCGCAGGACGAACTGGCCGCCCTCGCCCCTGGCGAACAACCAGTTGATCAGACCCGTGCGGATGTTGCCGACATGAAGCCGACCGGTGGGCGACGGAGCGAAACGGACCTTGACGGTCATGGCAGGACGTCCTTCTCAGAGCCGGGCTAGGTCGTCTCTGAGCAGCCGGAAGTCAAGCCGGGACGGCGCGCGGCCTGCGCCACGGTCAGCCTAAATGCTGCTTGCGCGCGCGATTGCGCCCAGATGCCGAGCGCTGGGTTTCGGGGTTCGCTTGAACGTCTCGCGATCGACGGCGACGAGCCCAAAATGCTTGCCGAAACCCGAGGTCCACTCGAAATTGTCCAGCAGGGACCAATGCAGATAGGCGTGAACCGGTATGCCGTCGGCGAGGCACTCGCGGACGCCGGCCAGCGCCTGGTCGATGAAAGCGATGCGGCGGGCGTCGTCGTTGGTGGCGATGCCGTTCTCCGTCACATAGATCGGCTTGCCGATCGTCGCGTGCGCCCAACGGATCGTGTTGGCGAGGGCCTCTGGGTAATATTCGTAGCCCGCGTCGGTCAGCTCGGCGCCGGGCGGCGGCGGCAGCACCCCCGCGGGCCCCACCCGAAAGCGCGTATAGGTCTGCACGCCGAAGAAGTCCGCGTGGGTCTGCGCCACCTTGATCCAGTCGCCGTAGAGGCGCGCGCGATAGACGTCGGCCAGTGAGTTTTCACCGACCGGCTGGATGTCCTGGGTCGTCAGGGTAAGGCCGACAGGCAGGTTCGGCTGCGCCGCCTTGATCGCGTCGTAGGCCTTCCGGTGCGCCGCCTGCAGCAGCGGCGTGGTGACCGCCGGGTCGGCGAAGGCGAGGCTTGAGAACCCGGGCGAGCCGGTCGCCCGCGCTGCGGCGTCGATCATGGCTTTCCCGGCCGCCCGCGAGGCCTCGTTCTGCGGGAAGAGCTCCACCAGCAGCGCGATGTTGGCCTCGTTGAAGGTCGTGGCGAGGTGCATCAATCCGCCCAGATGGCCAGCCGCCCTGGCGCAATAGGCGGCGAACAGATCGGGCGAATCCGGGGTTTCAAACCCGCCCCGCGCGGCGAACCAGATCGGGGTGGTGAAATGATTGAAGGTGACGACCGGCTTGAGCCCATAGGCGTGGCAAGTCTCGAGCACGCGGGCGTAGTGATCGAGCTCGGCGTTGGAATAGAAGCCTTCGCTAGGCTCGATGCGCGACCACTCGATGCCGAACCGGTAACTGTTGAAGCCGAGCTCAGCCGCGACGGCGATGTCCTCCCGGTAGCGATGGTAGCTGTCGCAGGCGTCTCCGGAGCGCTCGGCGAACAGGGTCGGCCGAACATTCTCCCGAACCCAGGAATCGCTGTTGGTGTTGTTGCCTTCGCTCTGGTGGCCCGAGATCGCGGCGCCCCAAAGGAAATCGCGCGGCGCGGGGAGTCGGGATGGCCCGGCCCTCACGCCGGCCGCAGGCGCGGCGCCCAGGCCCACGGCTCCGGCGAGCAGCCCCCTGCGGGAGATTTTCATGGCGCGGCCCCTTTCAGCACGGGCCAGGGCGTCTGGCCTCAGTATCCGATCAGGTTAGGCCGCCTTGGCCGCGAATGATATTCGCTATGGCGATAATTAACGTCAAGGCGCGCGCCGAAGTCGATCCTGTTTGAATGGAAGGTTGTGCCGGAGCGGGCAGCGCTACGGTTCAGCCCGGACCGCTCCACCAACGCCCCGATGACGCCATCCGGGCCATGACGCAGTCGGCAATCGGCCATCGCGGGCCAGCGTCGCCGCGCGACCAGGCGCTGTCGGGCCGACGGATATCCGGGGACACAGGCATTTGCCCGAAAGCGCGCCTGTCTCTCAACCGCATCAGTCGTCGCGGTGGACTCGCTCGCGGCGCTCGTGACGTTCTTGCGCCTCGACGCTCATGGTGGCCACGGGCCGAGCTTCGAGACGGGCCAGGCCGATCGGCTCGCCAGTCTCTTCGCAATAGCCGTAGGAGCCATCCTCGATGCGACGCAGGGCGTCATCGATCTTGGAAATCAGCTTTCGCTGGCGGTCCCGGGTGCGCAGTTCAAGAGCCCGGTCCGCCTCCGACGTGGCGCGATCGGCCAGGTCAGGGTGATTCTCGGTTTCTTTCTGCAGATGCGTGACCGTTTCGCGGGATTCGCGAAGGATCTCATCTTTCCAAGCCTGCAGCTTCCGCTTGAAATACCCAAGCTGTCGCTCGTTCATGAAGGGCTCATCGTCCGTCGGACGATAGGCCCCTTGGTCGGTTAGAACCGTAGCCGTCTGCATTGACGTCTCACGCCCCCTTAAACGCCGCGCTCACAAGAGCGGGGCCTT
Source organism: Caulobacter sp. (assembly GCA_030680355.1). Classification (GTDB taxonomy): domain Bacteria; phylum Pseudomonadota; class Alphaproteobacteria; order Caulobacterales; family Caulobacteraceae; genus Caulobacter. The sequence continues at coordinate 648,085 of JAUXVF010000031.1, read as the reverse complement.
ATAGCAAACACCCTGCAACGATCAATGAACCTCGCGTTCGAGGTGCGTTCATATCGCCGCGCTCGCGTATTCGAGTTTGGCCAGCTCCACTGCCGCCCGGGTTTCGATCTCGTCCAGAACGCCTTCGAGGCGACCGTCGTCAGTGGACAGCCGCTCTTCGCGCACCGCCCGGACAAGGCGGTCGAGGTCCTGACGCGACACCTCGCCATCGATCAGGGCGATTTTCACTTCGTCCAGAACATCGAGAATCCGGCCGGCCCGGCCCACCGCCCGCCGGCGACGCTCCAGGGGGCCGCCGACATCCTGCAGCGCCAGCAAGGCGCCAATGGAATCGATTCCCCCGACGCCGCTGCTGCGGGCCACATCCGGCGCGGCGGTGGCGCCGCCAACGGTCGGCAGCGCGAAACCGCCCTGCCCGCCTCCGCCTCGCGCGCCCCCCTTGGCGCCGCCGAGCGATCCTACGCTGCTGGTTCCCGTGACTTTCATGGAGGCGATACGCCGCTCCGAACTTCTGTTGGCTGCCAATGTCGGCCTCTGAAATTGCAGCATGGTTAATGCCGGGCAAATTCTGCCGTGGCGGTTGGCGGCGCCCGGTAAATCGCCACCTTCCTATTGATTTTATTACACTTTCAAAGTGGCGCGCTTCTGGCATGGGACCCTACGAGTAAAGCCGTCCAAGCGGGAGCATCATGCGTCGATCGATAATAGGCGGCCTGGTACTGGCCATCGCCCTGGTTACGGCGGGCCCGAGTCTGGCCAAGTCCCGCATCAAGGACGTGGTCGAGTTCGAAGGCGTCCGAGAAAACCAGCTGACCGGTTACGGCCTTGTGGTCGGTCTGAACGGCACCGGCGACAATCTGCGCAACGCGCCCATGACCAAACAGAGCCTCGAGGCGATGTTTGAGCGACTCGGGGTCAATGTTCGCGACTCCAACCTCAATACCAAGAACGTCGCGGTGGTCATGGTGACGGCCCGGCTTCCGCCGTTCGCGGCGACGGGCTCGCCGGTCGATGTCACGGTATCGGCGGCGGGCGACGCCAAAAGCCTCCAAGGCGGCACGCTGCTGGTGACGGCCCTGATCGGCGCCGACGGCCAAGTCTACGCCGTGGCCCAGGGCACGGTGCAGACCGGGTCGGTCTCGGCCTCCGGCGGCTCGGGCAGCTCGATCAGCAAGGGCGTGCCCACCTCCGGTCGAATCGCCGGCGGCGCGACCATCGAACGCGAGACCGGCTTTCAGCTGGCCTCCATGGACCAACTGCGCATGACCCTGCGCAATCCTGACTTCACCACCGCCCAACGGATCGCCACTGCGGTCAACGCCCGCTTCCCCGGGACGGCGGTGGCCGACAACCCCACCATCGTCACCCTGCGTCCGCCGCCCGGACAGAGCATGGTCGGCTTCATGACAGCCGTCGAAAGCCTCGAAGTCCAGCCCGACACCCCGGCCAAGGTCGTTATCGACGAGGTCAGTGGCGTCATTGTCATGGGCGACGCGGTGCGCATCTCGACGGTGGCCATTGCCCAGGGCAACCTGACCATCTCCATCCAGGAAACACCGCAGGTCAGCCAGCCGGCGCCCTTCAGCAAGGGCCAGACCGAAGTGGTCACCCAATCCGCCATCTCGGTCGACGAGGAGCGGGGGCGGCAGATGATCGCCCTGCGCACCGGCGCCTCGCTGTCCAGTCTGGTCGCCGGCCTCAACGCCCTGGGCGTCACCCCGCGGGACATGATCTCCATTCTGCAGGCGATCCGCGCGGCGGGCGCCCTGCAGGCCGACATCGAGGTGATGTGATGAGCGGCGCGATCGCCCTGCCCGCCGAGATGCTGCTGAGTCAGGCCCAGACCACCGCGCCTTCAGCCAAGGATCTGGCCAGCCGGCAAAAGATCGAGGATGCCGCCAAGTCGTTCGAGGCGTCGTTCCTGTCGATGATGCTGCAGCCGATGTTCGCCGGCGTGGCCACCGACGGGCCATTTGGCGGCGGCCAGGGCGAGGCGATGTTCAAATCCTTCCTGACCGAAGCGATCGCCAAACAGGCGACCAAACAAGGCGGCCTCGGCATAGCCGACACCGTCCAGCGGGAAATGCTCAAGCTTCAGGGTCTCAAGTAGAAAGGCACCACCATGGCGCTCGACGCCGCAGACGCCACCGATCGTGTGGAACAACTCATTGCGCTGACAGACCGGTTGACGGCTCTGATGGCCGAACAGTGTCAGGCCTTCGAGCAGCGACGCCCGCAGGACGCCGCCGCCCAGATGGAGGAAATGTCGGAGCAGGCGAATCTCTATCGTCATGAATCGGCGCGGGTGCGTCAGAACCCTGCCCTCATCGAAGACGCGCCGCTGGCTCAGCGTCGTCGTCTGATGCAGGCCACCGAAGGCTTTGATGCGGTGCTGGCCCGCCAGGGTCGCGCCCTGGAGGCGGTCCGCACGGTCACCGAGGGTCTGGTTCGGGCCATCGCCGAAGAGGTCGCGGCACAGCGCAACTCCGGTCCCGGCTATGGCCCCAGCGCCGCGCCACAGGCCAGCGACGCACGGGCCATAACCCTGAACAAGCAGGCCTGACCGAACCATCGTCTTTCAGGACGGCGGAGATCCGGGCTGGAATGTCGGCGCGGCGGCGAAGGCCGGTGCGCCGGCCGGCCGCCACGGGGTCTCTCCCTGGGCCGGCGGCGGCGATGTCCAGAGCTCGCCCGAGATGTAACGCCAGAGAGCGGCGATCTCATGGGCGGCGGATCCGTCGCCCTCAAGCTCCTGCGCGGTGAGGCCAGCCGAGACGCCATACTGATAGGCGACCCGCGCGCGCAACCCGATCGGCGCGACCGGAGCGCCCAGAGCCTTCAGGGCTCGCACCGCCTGGCCCACGACCGGAGCTTCGAACCCGCCCCGCCGGGGCGGCGCCTGGTTGAGGACAAACAGCGTCGGCCGGTGGAACCGGGCGGCCAGGGCCGCCGACTCGGCCACGGCTCTGATGTCGAAGAAGTTGGGCCGCGCCACGACCAGACAGAGGTCGGCGCAGCGGACCGCCTGTTCGACCTCCTCCTCGATGGAGGGGCCGGTGTCGACGATCATCAGGTCGATGCCTTCGCGGGCCGCGTCCTGCTGGCGGGTGAACAGGGCGCCAGGTTTGACGGCCTCGACCATCGGACCATCGCCCGACCGCTGGCGTCGCCATTCCATGGCTGAATGCTGACGGTCGATATCGGCCACCAGGGTGGCGCGTCCGGACCCGCCCGCCGCCACCGCAAGATGCAGCGCCAGGGTGGTCTTTCCGGTCCCGCCTTTGCGGGAAAGTATGGCCAGGGTCTTCAAGGGCTGTCCCCGAACGAAACGCTCGGTCACCCTCGCAGCAGGAAGCGTGCCTTTCGGCTGTCCCTCGCCCCGCGCGCCAGGGTCGGGTCGGGTCGGCCCAAATCGGGTTGCATTCCCGGGGGGCTCTACATGACGCCTTAACAAAGAGATTTTAGGTTGCACGCGACCACAGGTTGTCGAAGGCGAGCGAACCATGGGGCGAACAAGCGTCAAGCCCGCCCCGATCCCGACTTCGGAGATCGTCGGCTCCTACACCCCGATCGTGCGGGCCTATCTGGTTACCGCCTTCGCCTACAATGGCCTGATCTGCTTCTCGCACCCGGTCTACGAAATCGGCTGGAACCTCGTCATCCTTGAGAGCCTGGCCATTGCCGCCGTACTGGTCGGGGTCGGCTTCTGGTGGTCGCTCAAACACCGCCCGACAGGCCTGCTGAAACTCGAGGTCGCGGCGGCGTCGATGAACGCCCTCTTCCTGGCCAATGTCGTGGCCTATCAGACCATCCACTTCGAAGCCCCCAAACTGGTCTATTTCGTGTTGCTGGGTCTGGCCTTCGCCACGGCCGCGCCGACACGAAGGGTGGCGCTCCTGAGCGTGGCGGCCGCGACCGCCTGTCTCGTGGTCATCGCCCGCAACGCTCCGGGCGACCTGATCAACCACTACGCCTTCATCGGCGTGGCGGGGGCCTTCACGGCCATCGGTATGGCGACCCTGATGCGCGGCGCGGTTCTGCGGGAACTGCGGGCGCGACTGGCCTCCGACGCCCTCAACCGGATTCTTGAGCTGGAGCTCACGGAGAACCAGAGGCTGCGGACCGAGGCGCAGGAACTGGCGCTCAGCGCCCAGACCGCCAACCGGGTGAAGACCGAATTCCTGGCGACCATGAGCCATGAAATCCGCACGCCGCTCAACGGCGTGCTCGGCACGGCCCAGGCCATGGAACGGGGCGAACTGCCCGAGGACCAGCGGCGCAGGCTCGGCCTGATCCAGACCTCGGGGCAGTCTCTGCTGCAGGTCATCAACGCCATTCTCGACATTTCCCAGATCGAGGCCGGCCGGATGGAGATCCGTCCAGCCCCGTTCAACCTCGACGGTTTCGCCGAAGGCCTGCGCCAGCTCTATGTCGGCCTCGCCCAGGCCAAGGGGCTGGAGCTACGGCTGACGGTCGACGAGTCCGTCCGGGGATGGCGCATCGCCGACGAACAGCGCCTGCGTCAGGTGATCAGCAACCTGATCTCCAACGCCATCAAGTTCACCGACGCCGGCGGCATCGCCATCCGGATCAGCGGCGACGCACAGGATCTGGTCTGCACGGTCGAGGACAGCGGCGTTGGCATTCCGGCCGACCGACGCGGCCAGATCTTCGAGAAGTTCGTTCAGATGGACAGCTCGACCACCCGCCGCTCGGGGGGCAGCGGCCTTGGACTGGCCATCTGTCGCGAGTTGTTGACCCTGATGGGGGGCAGCATCGGTTTCGAGAGCCTGCCGGCCGGTGGCACGCGCTTCATTTTCCAGGTCCCCAGCCCAGTGACCAGCGACAGGCCTGCCGGGACGGATGTCGCCGCCAACACAGCCATGCTGAACGATCATGGCCTCCGCATCCTCGTCGTCGACGACAACCAGACCAATCGGATCGTCCTAGAGGCCATGCTCGACCATCTCGATATCGCCACCGGTCTGGCCTGTGACGGCCGCGAGGCTGTCGCCCTTTGGGAGAGCAGCCATTGGGACGCCATCCTGATGGACGTCAACATGCCGGGCATGGACGGGCTCGAGGCCAGTCGGGAAATCCGCTCCCGTGAAGCGCTCGCGGGCCGGGTCCGGACCCCGATCATCGCCGTCACCGCCAGCGTGCTGGCGCACGAGACCGAACGCTATTTCTCAGCCGGCATGGACGGCGTCGTGGCCAAGCCGATCGAGATCAAGCAGTTGATCGCGGCCCTCGACGCCGCGCTCACCGATCCCGCGGCCGCGCCGGTAGCGATCGCCGTCTAGCCGACCGGGCGCTCCAGGGCGAGCCGCCGATCGATCCCTATGGCGACCAGGAAGTCGGCGTCGTGGCTGACCACCAGCAGCGCGCCATCCCAGGCCGCCAGGGCCGTTTCCACCGCCTCGATCGACGACAGGTCGAGGTGGTTGGTCGGCTCGTCAAGAATGAGAAGCTGCGGCGGGCTGGGTGACACCAGAACGCAGGCCAGGGCCGCCCGCAGCCGTTCGCCGCCGCTCAGAGCCCCCACCGCCCGACCGGCGGCCGTATTGCGAAACAAAAACCGCGCCAGCGCCGCCTGGGCCGTATTGACGCCGGCGCCCGGATTGAGCCGCAGGAACGCCTCAAGCAGGGTTTCCTCGTCCCGCAGGATGGCCGTCTTCTGGTCGAGCAGCACCGACCGAGCGCCTTGCACGATGCGACCCGAGGCCGGGGTCAGGTCACCGGCGGCCAGGCGGATCAGGGTGGTCTTGCCGCTTCCGTTGGGACCCGTCACCGCCACCCGCTCGGGGCCGGTCAGTTTGAGCGACACCGCCGACAGAACCGATGCCCCGCCATAGCCGAAGGCGACGTCCTCGAAGGTCAGCACGGTCTTGCCGCCTGCCAGTCCCGAGGACGGCAGATCAAACGCCAGCGACCGCGCCTGTTCGACCCGGGCGCGGGCGTCCGACAGCTGGTCCGACGCCGCCGCCCGCTGACGGTCGGCCAGATGGCTGGCCCGGCCGCCGCTGGCTTCGGCCCGCTGGGCCCGGGCGTCGAGCAGCATCTTCGGCTCCGAAGCGCGGGCGGCGAAACGGCGGCCTGCGGCGTCGCGGCGGTCCTTGCGCTCCCGCGCCTGCTGCACGTCGCGTTCGACCCGGCCCGCCGCGCGCTCGGCCTGGTCCAGATCGCGCTCGGCCGCGGCCTGCTCCTGGGCCTTCCGGTCGGCATAGAGGTCGTAGTTTCCGCCATAGACCCGCGCTCCGAGGCTGGAGAGTTCAACGATGCGGTCCATCTCGCGCAGCAGGGTCCGGTCATGGCTGACGACCACCGCCCCGCCCTTCCAGCGGCCCAGGAAAGCGACCAGGAAGGTCCGCGCCTCGACATCGAGATTGTTGGTCGGCTCATCGAGCAGGATGACGTCCGGCTCGGCGATCAGCAGGGCGGCCAGGGCCAGGCGGGTCAGCTGGCCGCCGCTGAGGCTGTCGACGGGCCGGTCCAGGTCCAGCCCGTCCAGCCCGGTTTCCAGACAGGCATCGTGCAGCCGGCTCGGCAGATTCCAGTCGGCCAGGGCGAAATCGGCGTCATCGCCCTGCCCGGCCTCGATCCGCTCCAGCCGGGCCAGGGCCTCGGCCACGCCCAGGTGATCGGCGGCCGTCTCACCGGGTCGGGGCGGCAGGGTCTGGCGCAGCACCCCGATCCGTCCCGAACGGGCGATGGTCCCCGACGCCGGGTCCTGTTCGCCGGTCAGCAGCCGCAGCAGCGTGGTCTTGCCCACGCCGTTGCGCCCGACCAGGCCGGTGCGCTCCCGCCCAAAGGCGAGGGTCAGAGTGTCGAAAAGGACGCGGCCGTCAGGCGTGGCGGCGGAGACGGCGTCCAGAGTGATGAAGGTCGAGAGTTTGGCGGACATGAGCGCTCACGGGCAGAGACAGGGAAACGGCGAAGCGGTTTTCCATCCTGCTGATCATGAGAGCCTCCATCGGTCGCCGGCCCGGCGCCGGATCCGCGATATAGGCCATCGGCGCCCCGGCGCAAAGACGCGACCGATGGCCAAACGCCGACGGCGGGCCTATCTGACACCCCGTGAGCGATCCCCTCGCCTTCCAGGCCACGGCCTATTCGCCGGAGGAAGCCCGCGCCCGGCGCGAAGCTGCGGTCGCGCGCGCCAAGGCGTCGACCGGCATCGACGAGGCGCTGATCTCTGACCTGGTCGAGGCCTTCTACCAGCGGGTCCGGGCTGATGCGCTCCTCGGACCGGTGTTCGCCGATCGGATCACCGACTGGGGACCTCATCTGGCGCAGATGAAGGTGTTCTGGGGTTCGGTGGCCCTGGCCACCGGGGCCTATCAGGGGCGGCCGATGCCCAAGCACATGCGCCTGCCCGTCGATGCGCGCCACTTCGACCGCTGGCTGGCGCTGTTCGAGGAGACCGCGCGGTCGCTCTGCAGCCCGCTGGCCGCCGAACATTTCATCGTCCGCGCCCGCAACATCGCCGAGAGCCTCGAACTGGGTGTGGCCAACGCCAGCGGCGTGATGCTCGGCGTCGGCGAGCGGTTCGTGCGGCCGGATCCGGCCTGAACGTCAGCAAGACCCGGATCGCGAGAACGCCACCACGCCGGCCTGTGTCGAGAATACGCTGCCAGTGGCGCTCAAGTCCCGCCTGCTGGCGATCCACGCCTATGACGCCGCCGAGATGATGACCGACGCGGAGGTGATCGAGGGCGCGCAGGCCGTCGCGCTGGTCGAGGGGTTCCTCGGCGATCCGCGGGCCGCCTACCTGCACGACCACAATGCCCGCCGCGGGAGTTTCGCGGCGCCGATCGACCGCGCCTAGCCCGCGAGCGGCTCGATCTGTCGGCGGACGATGGCGTCGATGTCGGCCTCCGCCGGCAGCGTGCCGAAGCAGCGGCCCCAGCGCCCGCCAAGGCGGCTGTCGACGAAGGCGTCGGAAACCGCCTCCGGCGCGTGTTCGACGAGCAGGACCGCCTGCAGCAGCAGCGCCATGTCCTCGACCAGCCGCCGGGCGTCGCTCTCGCCCAGCGGCCGCCCGAGGCGCTCGTGAAGCCGGGCCGCGAACTCGACCACAGTCCCGTGTTTGCCGCCGTGCCGACCGATCTCCGCCCAGTAGGCCTCCAGCGCCCCAGGCTCCCTGTGCAGGGTGCGCAGGACATCGAGGGCGATGACGTTGCCTGACCCCTCCCAGATGGCGTTGAGCGGGCTCTCTCGGAAATAGCGCGGCAGGGGCGTTTCCTCGACATAGCCGACGCCGCCGTGGCACTCCATGCACTCATAGACGAAGTTGGGGCATCGCTTGGTCAGCCAGTATTTGCCCAGCGCCACGGCCAGACGGGCGAAGGCGCGGTCGCCCTCGCCCTGGCCTTCGAAGGCCCTGGCGACCCGCATGGTCATAACCGCCGCCGCTTCATACTCCAGCGCCAGATCGGCGATCACCGACCGCATCGCCGGCTGGTCAGCGAGGGTCTTTTGGAACACCCGCCGACCGGTCACATGATTAACCGCCTCGGCCAGCGGCCGGCGCATGATGCCAAGGGTCCCGGCCATGGTGTCGAGCCGGGTGTGGTGGACCATGTCAATGATCACCGACACGCCCTTGCCCTCCTCGCCCAGCAGCCACGCCACGGCATCGTGGTACTCGATCTCGCTGGAGGCGTTGGATCGATTGCCCAGCTTGTCCTTCAGACGCATGACCTGGATACCGTTGCGCGTACCGTCCGGGGCAATGCGCGGAACCAGAAAGCAGCTGAGCCCCTTGTCCGTATAGGCCAGGGTCAGAAAGCCGTCGCTCATCGGCGCTGAACAGAACCATTTGTGGCCGACCAGCCGGTAGAGCCGTCCGCCAGTCTCCAGCGGGAAGGCCCGGGTGGTGTTGGCGCGCACATCGCTGCCCCCCTGCTTCTCCGTCATCGCCATGCCGATGGTGACGCCGCGTTTGCCGGCGATGGGGGCCAGGGGCGCGTCATAGGTTCCGCCGATCACGGCGTCGAGCCAGGGCTGGGTGACGTCCGGCTGATGACGCAGGGCGGGAACGGCGGCGTAGGTCATGCTGATCGGACACAGCACCCCGGCCTCGGCCTCGGTCAGTAGGGCCAGCTTGGCGGCGTGGGCGACATGGCCGCCGGGCCCCTCGGTCCGCCAGGCGATGTCGTGGATGCCGTGATCCATCGCCACCCCCATCAGCTGGTGATAGGCCGGATGGAACCGCGCTTCGTCGACCCGGCGGCCGTAGCGGTCGAACGTGACCAGCTCTGGCGGATGCCGGTTGGCCAGGTCGCCCAGCTCCAGCACCGCCTCACTGCCCGCCTCGGCTCCCAGCGCCGACAGCGGCGCCCCGACCCAGGCGCCGCCCTCGCGCAGGGCGGCGTCGCGCAGGGCCAGGTCGCTGTCGAACAGGTTGTGGCCGGCGAAGGGCGGCGGCTGGTTGGTGACCTCGTGGGTCTCAAGCTGGCTGTTCGGGGCGAAGCGGGTCATGGCGGCGTCCTGTCTCTGTCGAGACCACCAAGCTCGCCCAATCCGGGCCGCAGGACCAGAGGCGGATGGGGTTCCCGATCGCCGACCGGCGGCGGTCAGCGGGTGACAGATTGGCCAAGACGCGCCTTTGTTCTCACATTGTTCTTGTGTTAATGGCGAGTCTAAGCCCTACATATAGCCGTTGCGCCGTGCATCGATCCGCCGGCCCCCGCGTTCCTCCCGGTGACCATGGCCGACCATCAGAACTTCATCCGCGTGCGCGGCGCGCGGGAGCATAATCTCAAGGACGTCAACGTCGACATTCCCCGCGGCGAGCTGGTGGTGATCACCGGCCTGTCGGGGTCGGGCAAGTCGTCGCTGGCTTTCGACACCATCTATGCCGAGGGCCAGCGGCGTTACGTCGAGAGCCTGTCGGCCTACGCCCGCCAGTTCCTCGAGCTGATGAGCAAACCGGACGTCGACCTGATCGAGGGCCTGTCGCCGGCCATCTCCATCGAGCAGAAGACCACCAGCCGCAATCCGCGCTCGACGGTCGGCACGGTGACCGAGATCCACGACTATATGCGCCTGCTCTGGGCCCGCGTCGGGGTGCCCTATTCGCCGGCCACCGGCCTGCCCATCGAGAGCCAGACCGTCAGCCAGATGGTCGACAAACTGACCGCCCTGCCCGAGGGTGAGCGGCTGTATCTGCTGGCTCCCGTGGTCCGCGGCCGCAAGGGCGAGTACCGCAAGGAGATCGCCGAGTGGCGCAAGAGCGGCTTCCAGCGGCTGAAGATCGACGGCGCGCTCTATCCCATCGAGGACGCGCCGGAGCTGGACAAGAAGTTCAAGCACGACATCGACGTGGTCGTGGACCGGCTGGTCACCAAAAACGGCCTTGAGCAGCGCTACGCCGACAGTATCGAGACCGCGCTGCGCCTCGCCGACGGTCTCGCCGTCGCCGAATGGGCCGATGTCGCCGAGGGCGAGACCGCCCCGCGCCAGATCCTGTTCTCGGAAAAGTTCGCCTGCCCCGTCAGCGGCTTCACGATCAGTGAGATCGAGCCGCGACTGTTCTCGTTCAACAACCCCTTCGGCGCCTGTCCGGCCTGTGACGGCCTGGGGGCCAAGCTGGCCTTCGACGCCGACCTGATCGTGCCGGACAAGGACAAGACCCTGCACAAGGGCGCTGTCGCGCCCTGGGCCAAGGGGCCTTCGCCGCTCTACACCCAGACCCTGCAGGCCCTGGCGCGGCACTATGACTTCTCGATGGACCTGGCCTGGCACAGCCTGCCGGACAAGGCGCGGGAGGTGGTCCTGTTTGGCACCGGGGCCGAAAAGATCCACTTCGTCTATGACGACAACGCCCGCAAATACGAGGTCAACAAGCCCTTCGAAGGCGTACTGCCCAACCTGCAGCGGCGCTGGCGCGAGACCGACTCCAGCTGGGTGCGCGAGGAACTGGGCCGCTACCAGTCCGACACCCCCTGCGACGTCTGCCACGGCGCCCGGCTCAAGCCCGAGGCCCTGGCGGTCAAGATCAACGGCCAGGACATCGCCCAGGTCAGCGCCCTGTCCATCCGCCACGCCGGCGAATGGTTCGAGGCCCTCGACGGCAAGCTGACCGACAAACAGATGGAGATCGCCCGGCGGATCCTGAAGGAGATCACCGACCGGCTGCGGTTCCTGGTCGATGTCGGGCTCGACTATCTCAATCTCTCGCGCGGCTCCGGCTCCCTGAGCGGCGGCGAGAGCCAGCGCATCCGCCTGGCCAGCCAGATCGGCAGCGGCCTGACCGGCGTGCTCTATGTGCTCGACGAGCCGTCGATCGGCCTGCACCAGCGCGACAACAGCCGCCTGCTGCAGTCCCTGCGCGGTCTGCGCGATCTGGGCAATTCGGTGCTGGTCGTCGAGCATGACGAGGAAGCCATACTGACCGCCGACCATGTCATCGACATGGGACCGGCGGCGGGCGTCCACGGCGGCCATGTGGTGGCCGAGGGCAAGCCGGCCGACATCCTGGCCAATCCCGCCAGCATCACCGGCCAGTATCTGACCGGCGTGCGGGCCATTGAGGTGCCCGACCAGCGGCGGCCGATCTCGACCAAGCGTGTGCTGCGGGTGGTCGGGGCGACCGGCAACAACCTCAAGAGCGTCACCGCCGAGATCCCGGTCGGCACCTTCACCTGCATCACCGGCGTCAGCGGCGGCGGCAAGTCGACCTTCACCATCGAGACCCTCTACAAGGCCGCCGCCCGCCGGCTCAACAACGCCAGCGGGGCCCCGGCCCCCTATGAGAAGATCGAAGGGCTGGAGAATTTCGACAAGGTCATCGACATCGACCAGAGCCCGATCGGCCGCACGCCGCGCTCGAACCCGGCCACCTACACCGGCGCCTTCCAGCCGATCCGCGACTGGTTCAGCCAGCTGCCGGAGTCCAAGGCCCGCGGCTACGGGCCCGGCCGCTTCAGCTTCAACGTCAAGGGCGGCCGCTGCGAGGCCTGCCAGGGCGATGGGCTGATCAAGATCGAGATGCACTTCCTGCCCGACGTCTATGTCACCTGCGACGTCTGCAAGGGCAAACGCTACAACCGCGAAACCCTGGAGGTGTTGTTCAAGGGCAAGTCGATCGCCGACATCCTCGACATGACCGTCGATGAGGCCGCCGACTTCTTCAAGGTCGTGCCGCCGGTGCGCGACAAGATGGACACCCTCAAGCGGGTGGGCCTGGGCTACATTCACGTCGGCCAGCAGGCGACCACCCTGTCGGGCGGCGAGGCCCAGCGGATCAAACTGTCCAAGGAGCTCAGCAAGCGGGCCACCGGCCGCACCCTCTACATCCTCGACGAGCCGACCACCGGCCTGCATTTCGAGGACATCAAGAAACTGCTCGAGGTGCTGCATGAGCTGGTCGACGCCGGCAACACCGTGGTCGTCATCGAGCACAACCTCGACGTCGTGAAGACCGCCGACTGGATCGTCGATTTCGGGCCCGAAGGCGGCGACGGCGGCGGCCAGATCGTCGGCGTCGGCTCACCGGAGAAGATCGCCGCCATCGAGGGCAGCTGGACCGGCCGCTATCTGGCCGACACCCTCAAACGCCACCACGACCGCGCCGGCGAGCGGCGCAAGAGCGCCTAGGCCTCGCCGGCGGTCAGCATCCGATAGATGGTCGGCGCCGGGCTATACATAATCAGCGTCAGGAAGGGCGCGGCGATCGACATGCCCGCCAGATAGATCAGGTAGCCCGGGGTAAAGACGCCCGCCAAAGAGCTCATGTCCGGCTGCATGATCCCGCCCAGCGCGGTGAAACCGCCGCCCACCAGCACCACGGCCAGCGCCACAATCGCAAACAGCGCCGAGTAGACGACCACCGTCAGGATCAGGGTCAGAATATAGGCCCCCAGCATCGGCCAGACCCTGCCGCGGGTCAGCCGCCAGGAGCCGAACAGATTGATCTTGCCAGTGTCGAAGGTCTGGGCGCTGGCCAGGGACAGCCGCACCGAGATGAACACCAGCCCAGCGACCAGGGCGAGGGTGGCGAGGATGCCGGCCAGTGTCGCCAGGCCCTTGTTGACCGCACCCACAGCAACGGCGATCAGCACAACCCCGACGGCGCCAATCAAATAGACAAACAGCATCACCAGGGCCAGGCCGATCATCACAGCCAGTTGGCGCAGTTCGTCCCCGCCCAGCCGCAGGTAGCCGAAGGCGCTGTCGCCGGGACGCTGGATGACCCGGTTCACGGCCGCATAGATCACGACATAGTAGATCAACGTCAGGGGGATGAAGGCGAGGTAGATCAGACCCAGCGGCTTGAGCATCTGCATCACCACGTCCGGGTCCGGGTTCACCTGACCGTTCATGGCCTGCAGCGCCATCAGCTCAGGCCCGGCCATCTGGATCATCAGCGCGATCGTCCCCGCTGAGGCCACCGCCGTGAGCGGAATCCAGATCAGCATCGCCCGGAAATGCTCCCGCCCGGCCCGAAAGCCGCTGAAGGCGGCGTCCGTCGCAGAAAACATCATGTCCCCCCACAGAATAAGGAGCGCCGTCGGCTCCGCCGACAGACCGCTGTTGTGGCAAAGGACCATTCCCTGAGCCATCCGGCAAGCCGGGGTCAGGGCGGCGGACCGGTGACAGGCCCGGCGCGGCATGCTTGGCTGGCGCAGCACTGGCCGAGGTCAGAGCCTGACTCGTTCCCTTCCACCCTGACCCCCGGCGGCCCGACATGATCCTCTATGGCGAGAACAACCCCGCGCCCAATCCCCGCCGCGTGCGGATTTTCATCGCTGAAAAGGGCCTCGACCTGCCCGAGACGCGGGTCAATCTGCGCCAGCGCGAGCACAAGTCGGACGACCACCGGGCCCGCAATTCCCTGGGACAGGTGCCGACCCTGGTGCTCGACGACGGGACGGCGATCTCCGAGAGCGTGTCGATCTGCCGGTATCTGGAATCCCTGCACCCGACCCCCGCGCTGTTCGGCGCCTCGGCCCTGGAGCAGGCGCAGATCGACATGTGGATCCGCCGCATCGAATTCCAGATGATGACGCCGGTCGGCATGTTTTGGCGTCACGCCCATCCGCTGACCGCCGCCCTGCTGACCCAGCACAAGGACTTCGGCGAGTCGAACCGCGAAACCTATGACCGGGTCTGCCGGTGGCTGGACGGGGAGTTGGCGGACGGACGGCCCTTCCTGGCCGGCCACACGTATTCGATGGCCGACATCGTCGCCCAGACCACGGTCGACTTCGCCAGTTTCATCGGACTTGAGAGGCCCGCCGACGCCGCCCACTTCGGCGGCTGGCATGACCGGGTCTCGGCCCGGCCAAGCGCGGCGGCCTAGCGCCCCGGCGCCTTGAGCGAGCGGTAGGCGGCGGCCGGCGGGGCGTAGGCCGTCACCGCCAGCAGGACCAGCTGCAGCATCTGCAGGCTGAGCTGGATGGCCACGAAGGCCAGGGCCGCGACCGCGGCCGTCGGCGTCAGGCCGCCGGCCTCGATCTGGCCGATCCGGTCGAGACCGCCGAACAACTTGAGCACCAGCAGGGCGACGGCGGCGCTGAACACCGCGATCAGGAAGCTGAAAACCAGCGTCATCAGCCACATTCCGGCCAACCGCCAGAAATGGCCGTGGGTGAAGGTCCAGGCGCCGATCAGCCGGATGCGGCGATCAGCGAAGGTCATGGCCGGGGCCAGGGACAGGCGAATCCCGGCCCAGACGACGAGCACCGCCCCGCCCGCCAGGCCGAGGGTCGTCACCAGGTTGCCACCGGCGCCGACCAGATGGGACGCCTGCATGATGGCGACGCCGTAGATGGCGGCAATGATCGAAAAACAGACCATGACGATCAGGTTGACCGCGATCAGCCGCAGCTCGTCGGCCCCGAACCGCAGATGGGCGCCCCGGCGCTCCTCCGGCCGCAGCACGACGCGGAACACGGCGCTGGTCAACATGGTGCTCATGACCAGGGCGATCGGCACCAACAGCACCGCCGTGGCGCCAAAGCGGCGCGTCAGGTCAGCCAGTTCACGCACGCCGCCCTCGGCCACCATCGGCGCGGGGCCCAGGTGCGCCAGGCGCGGCAGAACGCCAACGAGCAGGACCGTAATCATCAGACCCAGACAGACCAGGGCAAAGCCGGTCCAGACCAGAATCAGGCCCGGCTTGTCCCGGATGATCCGGAAGCCTTCAAAAGCGGCGTCGATGGGCGACAGGGTCATTTGTCGTCCCCTCCGCGAAGACGCAGGTAGATGTAGGCGGTCATGCCGACACTGATCGGGATGTAGAAAAAGGTCCCGACGGCGCCGGCTATGGCCTGGGCCCAGGGCTCCAGTTCCGGACTTCCGGTGACCTGGACGAAGGCCCAGGCCAGCCCCTGAAGCGCGATGATGGGCAGGTAGATCAGCAACTGGGCGAGGAACAGCGGCCCCACCGCGCCCTTGGTCATGCGAAACGCTGGCCGAAGCCGGATGCGATTTTCAACCGCCACGTCCGGCGTCGCCAGGGTCAGTCGAATGGCCAGCAGGATCATGGCCACCAGGAACACGGCGAGCGACAGATTGAACGCCAGCCTGGCCGCCGGCGGCAGGGCCGCCAGCAGGGCCTCGGGCGTCGTCGCGTTTACGGCGGCCTGGCCAAGGATGGGCGCCATGACGAGCGCCAGAGCCAGGGTCGCCAGCAGGGCCAGGCCGACAAACAGGATGATCAGGACCAGGGTCAGACCCAGCAGCCGGGTTTCAAGCCCGCGCCACTGCAGGCCGAACGGCCCGTTCCGATCCGGCGACTCGGCGCCGGCCGGGTGGAGGGCCAGGCGGAAAAGGGCGGCCTGGGCGACGTTCACGGCCAGCAGGTTGATCACCAGGGCCGCGATACGCATCTCACCCGTGGCGGCGGCTGTCGAGGCGAGGCCCACGACGGCGGCGATCGCCAGCGGGCCGACAGCCTTGAGGCCGTCGCGCCGCCAGAAATCAAACCCCGCGGTCACAGCCGACCGAACGGAAAAACGCGCCTGCACCATATGACCTCTCGCGCACCGGGCGCGGCTTAGCTTCCGGGCCGACTTAAACCCTGCTTTGCGCGCGGTGGCGACTGGATTTGCTGTCAGGCGGCCAGGGCGTCGGCTGCGGCCTCCGGCGACGGCGCCGCCGTGGGCGCCCTGAGCTGCCGATAGGCCTCGGCCCAGGGGGCGGTGGTGATGACGAAGGCCGCCGCGCCCACAAGGCTGATCACCAGGCCCGCGGCCAGGACCCAGGGGCCCAGCGTCGCCATCCAGGTCTCTGGCGGCTGGCCGAAGAAGGCCCGAATGCTCTCCTCATTGAATCC
Source organism: Caulobacter sp. (assembly GCA_030680355.1). Classification (GTDB taxonomy): domain Bacteria; phylum Pseudomonadota; class Alphaproteobacteria; order Caulobacterales; family Caulobacteraceae; genus Caulobacter. The sequence continues at coordinate 631,800 of JAUXVF010000031.1, read as the reverse complement.
GGCAAGACCGCCGGCGCCAATGGCCACGCCGGCCACGCCGGCGATGACCCCGAACAGCACGGCCATCACGGCCGCTTCCAGCACGAGCAGGGTGATGACCAGGAGAACGCCGACCAGAAGCAGACTCAGCACATGGCCGCGGGTCAGGGACCACGATTCGAACAGGCGGAAACTGCGCTCGGCAAGGCTCATCGGCGCCGCCAGGGAGAAGCGCAGCAACGCCCAGACAAAGGCCACAACCAGGACCAGACCGAACAGGACGCCCACGCCGATGGCCGCTTGATGCGAGGCCTGCCAGACGGCGGCCCCGACGCCGAACGAGATCAGCGCCCAGATCAGCGCGCCCATGCCCAGCAGAATGCCCAGGCAGATGGTCACCAGGGCCAGCATGACCTCGCCCATGCCCAGCCGCAGGTAGGCCCATCGCCCCTGCGACGGCTCGAGCACGGCGCGGAATATGGCCCCGGCCAGCATGATCCGCATGAGCAGCCCCGGCAGCCAGAGGATCGCCTGTCCGGCATATATCGTCGACATGAAAGGCATCATCTGTTCAGGCGTCGGGTCCGTATCGCCCAGCGCCATCAGGTCGGCCATTGACGACCCAAGGGCCGCGGCCATGCCGATCGCCGGCAGAACCCCCAGAACGAAAATGAAGAGCGCCCAACCGATCAGCGCCATGGGCTTGCGCCCGATCAGGCTGAACCCGGCGAAAGCCGTCCTGCCGATGTCAATACGAGCCACGATCCACCCTCCCCGAAGAACCACGGTCGTCGAGACCAACACATTCTCGGCCCCAACGCCAGCATCCACCGCTTTCGCGCGAGCGCGCGTCAGCCTATGTGTCCGCCCATGACCATCAAACCCGTCCATGTCATCGGCGGCGGCCTGGCCGGCTCCGAAGCCGCCTGGCAGATCGCCCGCGCCGGCGTTCCCGTGACCCTGCACGAAATGCGCGGCGTCCCCGGGGTCAAGACCGACGCCCACCAGACCGACGGCCTGGCCGAGCTGGTCTGTTCCAACTCCTTCCGGTCCGACGACTGGGAGCACAACGCCGTCGGCCTGCTGCACGCCGAGATGCGCACGCTCGATTCCATCATCATGAGCTGCGGCGACGCCCATCAGGTGCCCGCCGGCGGCGCCCTGGCCGTCGACCGCGACGGCTTTTCCCAGGCAGTCACCGCCCGCCTCGAGGCCCACCCCCTGATCACCATCGTTCGGGAAGAGATCGCCGGCCTGCCGCCCGAAGACTGGGACAATGTCATTGTCGCCACCGGGCCGCTGACCTCCCCGGCCCTGGCCGCGGCGATCCTCGAGCTGACCGGCGAGGAGAGCCTGAGCTTCTTCGACGCCATCGCCCCCATCGTCCACGCTGACAGCATCGATTTCGACATCGCCTGGCGCCAGTCGCGCTACGACAAGGAGGGCCCGGGCGGCGACGCGGCGGCATACGTCAACTGTCCGATGACCAAGCCGCAGTACGAGGCCTTCATCGACGCCCTGCTGGCCGGGCCCAAGGCCGAGTTCAAGGACTGGGAGAACGTCCCCTATTTCGACGGCTGTCTGCCGATCGAGGTCATGGCCGAGCGCGGCCGCGAAACCCTGCGCCACGGGCCCATGAAGCCCGTCGGCCTGACCAATCCGCGCGATCCGCAGGTCAAGGCCTACGCCATCGTCCAGCTGCGCCAGGATAACGCGCTTGGCACCCTGTTCAACATGGTCGGCTTCCAGACCAAGCTGAAGCACGGGGCCCAGGCCGAGGTGTTCCGCATGATCCCCGGCCTGCACGAGGCCCAGTTCGCCCGCCTCGGCGGCCTGCACCGAAACACCTTCCTCAACAGCCCCAAACTGCTGGACCGTCAGCTGCGGTTGAAGGCCATGCCGCGCCTGCGCTTCGCCGGTCAGGTCACCGGGGTCGAGGGCTATGTCGAGAGCGCCGCCATGGGCCTGCTGACCGGCCGGCTCGCCGCCGCCGAACGCCTGGGTCGCCCGATCGAGGCCCCGCCGGTCCACACCGCCATGGGGGCCCTGGTCGAACACATCACCGGCGGCCACCTCGACGGTCCGGGCGGCATTTCCAAATTCCAGCCGATGAACATCAACTACGGCCTTCTGCCGCCGCTCGAGGCGCCCAGGGTCGATGAGGTCGGGGTCAAGATCCCGCCCAAAGACCGCGGCCGGGCCAAGAAACGGCTGATGAGCCTTCGCGCCGTCGACGCGCTGACCGCCTGGCGCGAGGCCGGCTGATGACCGACACGGCCGCCGAACTCGACCGACTCAAGGCCCGCAGAGCCACAGCGCTGCATCGCCTCGACCTGATCGCCGGGGGCGCGCAGTTGACCTATGACGACGGCGCGCCGGTTAACATGGTCTCGGAGAAGCTGCGTCAGGAGACCGTCGTCGCCGACATGGATCGCCGCATCGAGGCGATCAACCGCTCAGGCGGCTGACGTCGGCCGGGTCAGAGCCGCCCGGTCAGGGAACTCCAGACCAGCCGCAGACGCCTGAACGGTTCGGGCGCGTCCGGCCGGATCAGGGTCGCGTGCGCGACCGCCGGAAACGCCGCGACCGGCAGGGTTTTCAGGTTCCGGTTGGCGCCGGTCCGCAAGGCCCGCGCCGCCTGCGTCTGGCCGGTCTGCGCCAGGCCCCACATGCGCCCGGCCTCGACCACGGCGGCCTCGTGCCCCGGGCCGACCAGAAGTTGAACGGCCGTCTGCATTGGCGCGACATAGAAGGCGTCCAGATCGTGTGGGGCGTCGTGGATACGGTCGACATGGGCCTCGATCAGGGCCTCGAGCGGCGCGCGATCAAGACCGTGGCGCGTGACCACGTCGGTCAGGGCCTCGAGCACCGGATGGCCGGTCCGCGCCACGCCGGCGAACATGCCGTCCAGCTGCTCGCGCCACCAGGCGTAGCGCATCTCGGCCAGCATCGGCTCGGTGACCCGGGTCGGGATGGCCAGAAGCTCGGCTTCGAAGGCGTAGAGGGTGATCAGGTCGGCGCGCGCGGCCGCATCCGCGACGAAGCGGCTGGACATCCAGCGGTCGGGGTCGACCCGCCGGACAAGGGCGTCGAGGTCTTCATCCATGGCGTCAAGGAAAGAGGGGCCCGCCGTGCGGCAGGCCCCTCCCCTGTCTCTGGCCGTCGGCTGGCTAGCCGAACAGCGTCTGGTTCATGGTCATCGCCGCCAGCATCGGCAGGCTCAGCAGCGTGTTGGTCCGCGAGAACAGCATCGCCGTCTTGCCGGCCTTGGCCTTGGCGTCAGCGTCGCCCTCGACCATGCCGAGCGCGATCTTCTGGGCCGGCCAGATGAACACCCAGACATTGAGGAACATGATCGTGGCCAGCCACATGCCGATGCCGATCATGATGTGGCTCGGAACGGCGAAGCCTTCGGTCGCGCCGAGGCTGAAGGCCTCGATCAGGTAGCCGCGGCTGCCAGCCAGAAGCACGCCGAACACCCAGGTGCCCAGGGCGGCCCAGCGGAACCAGAACAGCGCCTCGGGGGCGATGTGTTTGGAAACGGCGGGTTTCAGCTCGGCGGGAATGGCCGGCATGACCCGGATCTGGACGAAGTTGAAGTAGTAGAGCAGACCGATCCACAGGATGCCGAAGAAGACGTGGATCAGACGCAGGATCGACTGCCAGAAGATCATGTCCGGGCCGCCAGCATGCTGCATGTAGGCGTAGACCATGACCAGCGCGAGAAGCACGCTGACAATCATCGTATTGCGGAAGTTTGCGAGAAGTCCGGCTACCATCGTATTGCCCCTGGAATTGTCCTACCCAAGCGCTCAGCTATAGGCCGCTTCGCCGGGAGCTGCAAAGGCCTAGCAATCTCAAACGGCGATCAGGGCCGCAGCCACGCGGCGGCCGTCCGAAGCGACGATATTGTAGGTTCGGGCGGCCGCTTCGGTGGACATGAACTCAAGCCCCACGCCCGCTGCCTTGAGCAGGTCGCGCACGGCCCGGGGCGGCAGGGACTGGACCAGGCCCGTGCCCAGCAGCACGAACTCGACCGCCGCGCCGGCCGCCAGGATCGGCGCGAAGTCGTCTACCGTCAGGGCTTCGAAGTCCGTCACGGTCCAGTCGCTGGGGACATCGTCGACAATCAGCAACGATCCGGGCCGCCAGTCGCCGGACACCCGAAATCCGCCGCCGCCATAAGCGTCGATGGACGGCGGGCGCCGCACGACCGGCCTCAGGGGCGGGAGGCCGCGCCGAACGTGATCGGCGTCGCCTCTTCCTCGCCCCGCTTGACGCCCCACATCAGGATCACCGGCGCCGCCACATAGATGGAGGAGTAGGTGCCCAGGGCGATGCCGAACATCATGATCACCGAGAAGCCGAACAGCGCCTCGCCGCCGAACACGGCCAGGCCGGCCAGGGCCATGACCGCGGTCAGGCCGGTGATGATGGTGCGCGACAGGGTCTCGTTGATGGACAGGTCGATAACCTCGCGCAGGGGCATCTTCTTGTATTTGCGCAGGTTCTCCCGCAGGCGGTCGAAGACCACGACGGTGTCGTTCATCGAATAGCCGATGATGGTCAGGATGGCCGCGATGGTGGTCAGGCTGAACTCCATCTTGGTGAAGGCGATCAGACCAAAGGTCAGGATCACATCGTGGAACAGCGCCACGACCGCCCCCAGGCCGAACTGCAGTTCGAACCGGAACCAGATGTAGACCAGCATAAGCGCGATCGCGACCAGCAGGGCCAGGATGCCGCTGGTGAACAGCTCACTCGAGACCTTGGCCCCGACGGTGGCGTCGTTGGTGAACTTCACCTGGCCCAGCGCCTGTTCGAGGGACACGCGAATGTCGGACTTCACCGCGTTGGCGTCACGCCCGGCGGGGTTCTGGAAACGCACCATGGCGCCGGTGCCGTCACCGAAGGCCTGAATGCCCACTTCGCCGAGGTTCTTCTCGCCAAGAACCTTGCGCACAGCGGGCAGGTCCACCTGTTTGGGCGTGGTGGTGAATTCCAGCACCGTGCCGCCCTTGAAGTCGATGCCACAGGTCAGGCCCGCGCAGGGCGGCTTGAACGGCAGCAGCACCAGGGCCAGCGACACCAGCGTCAGGACAAGCGACAGGGCTCCCGCATAGAGGGCGAAGTCGACAAAACGGAAGTTCGTCTTGACCGGCAGAATCTTGATCATGGGCCAGAAGGACATCAGACGCACCTCACGCGATCGGCAGCGTCTTGGGACGCCGCCACCGGAACCAGACGCCAAGCAGAAGCTGCGTCACAACAACAGCCGTGAACACCGAGGTGAACACCCCGATCGACAGCGTCCAGGCGAAGCCACGTACAGGCCCTGCCCCGAAGAAGAACATGATCAGCGCCGCCAGCAGCGTCGTCAGGTTGGCGTCGATGATGGTCTCCATGGCGCGGGAGAATCCCGAGTCCATGGCCGAGACCAGCGGTCTTCCCGCCCTCACCTCATCGCGCATGCGCTCGTAGATAAGCACGTTGGCGTCGACGGCCACCGCTAGGGTCAGGATCAAACCCGCCACCCCCGGAAGCGTCAGAGTCGCCTGGGTGGCGCTCATACAGGCGATGATCAGCAGGCCGTTGATCAGCAGGCCAATCACCGAGATGCCGCCAAACAGCCAGCCATAGGCCAGCATCATGAAGATCAGGATGGTGACGAAACCGACCATCGTCGACAGCTTGCCGGCCTCGACCGCGTCAGCGCCGAGCTCGGCCCCGACGGTGCGTTGCTCCTCAACGTTCAGCGGCGCCGGCAGGGCGCCGGCGCGCAGCAGGATGGCCAACTGGTTGGCCGATTCAACGGTGTAGTTGCCGGTGATCTGGCCCGAGCCGCCGGTGATGGCGCTGTTGATGCGCGGGGCGGAAATGACCTTGCCGTCGAGAATGATGGCGAAGGGCTTGCCGATATTCTTGCTGGTCACCTCGCCGAAGCGGCGGGCGCCCTGGCTGTTGAAGCGGAAGGAGACAACCACTTCGCCGGTCTGGGAGTCGTTGGTCTGCTGGGCATTGGTCAGCATCTCGCCGGAGACGTCGGCGCGGCGGCGCACGACGTAGGCCTGTGCGTAGCCGTCGGTGCTGGGCAGGATTTCCGAACCCGGCGGCAAGCGGCCGGCCTGGGCCTCCTGGACGGTGACGCTGGTGTCGACCATCTGGAAAGTCAGTTTGGCCGTCTGGCCGATAACCGCCTTGAGCTTCTCGGGATCGCTCTCACCGGGCGCCTGGACGACGATGCGGTTCGAGCCCTGGCGGGTAATGGCCGGTTCGCGGGTGCCCAGCTCGTCGACGCGGCGACGAATGATCTCGATCGACTGGTCGACCGCGCTCGACGCCTGTTCGGACAGGGCGGTCTCGGAAAACTCGAGGGCGATCTGCTGGTCGCTCTCGCGGGTGACCTTCAGGTCCTGCTTGCCGGACTTGGTCAGCTGAATCAGCCGGGTCATCTGGTTATAGGCGTCAGCGATCCGGGCAGGATCGCTGATCCGGACCGTTGCGCCCGCCCCCGCCTGCTTGAGATCGGTGAACTCGATCTGTTCGTCGCGCAGGGTCTTGCGGACATCTTCCAGAAGGTTGGTCACCTTCTCCTTGCGCAGAGCCGAAGTGTCGACCTCGAGCAGCAGATAGGAGCCGCCCTGCAGATCGAGACCCAGATTGAGGGTCTTCTTCGGCATGAACGCCGGAAGCTGTTCCCGCACGTTGGCCGGCAGGACATTGGGCAGGGCGAAGAGCAGGCCAAAAATGATCGACGCCGCAACGACGATGAATTTCCAGCGCGAAAGCGTCATCATGACGGAAAGAACCTTGGCGCTAGGATCAGGTCTTGGCGTCGTTGGCGGCGGCGGGCTCACCCTTGCCGCGCACCTCGGCGATCATGGTCTTGACCACCTTCACCGTGACACCCTGGGAGATCTCGAGGCCGACTTCCTTGTCCTCGACACGGACGACCTTGCCGATCATGCCGCTGCTCAGAACGACCTGATCGCCGCGTTTGACCGCGGCGAGCATCGCCTGGTGCGCCTTGGCGCGCTGCTGCTGCGGCCTGATGAGCATGAAGTAGAACAGCACCAGCAGAAGCAGGATCGGGCCGATCTGCATGAGAATGTTGGTGGGGTCGCCGCCAGCCATGTCGTCTCCGTGAACAGGAAATACGGGCGCCGCCACAGGGGCGCGCCTCAAGGTCGGCGGAAACTAGGCGTTGCCCCACCGCTTTGCAATGCGCGGCGCGCCCGCTATGGCGAAGCATGGACGATAAGACACAGGCCCTGCTCACACGGATCGCCCTGGCGCTGGAGCGGCTGGGCCCCGCGACGCCGGTCGAACCGGATTTTTCAGACGCCCGGCTGTTCCGCCATGACCCGGCGGGCGACCGGTTCCTCGCCGCGCCGGACTACACCCTGCCCCTCGACCTGCTGGTCGGCGTCGACGGCCAGAAGGCCCGGTTCCTCGAGAACCTGGACCGGTTCGCCCGCGGCCTGCCCAGCAACCACGCCCTGCTCTGGGGCGTGCGGGGCGCCGGCAAGAGTTCGCTGGCCAAGGCGGCGTTCATGGCTGTTGCGGCGAGCAACACCGGCCTGAAGATGATCGAGGTCGACCGCGACGAGGTCGGCGCCCTGCCGCCGCTGTTCGATATTCTGCGCGATCGGTCCGAACGGTTCGTGGTGCTCTGCGACGATCTGTCGTTCGAAGATGGCGCGGCGGCGGCCAAGGCGCTGAAGTCGGCCCTCGAGGGCGGCGTCGCCGGTCCGCCGGAAAATGTGCTGTTCGTGGCCACGTCCAACCGCCGTCATCTGATGCCCCGCGACCATGCCGAGGGTCAGGGCATGATCGCGGCGGCCGAAAACGCCGAAGAAGAGGTCAGCGTCTCGGACCGATTCGGCCTGTGGATCGGTTTTCCGCCGATGGATCAGGCCGCCTATCTCGAGGCGGTGCAAGCCTATGCGGCGCGATTTGGCCTGACCACGCCGGGGCTCGACAGCCGGGCCCTGCGCTGGGCCCAGCTGCGCGGCTCCCGGTCGGGCCGCGTCGCGTGGCAGTTCATCCGCGACCTGGCCGGCGACCTGGGCGTCCAGCTGCCGACCTGACCCCGGCTCAGCGGCGGGGCAGAACCAGCGCCGGGTCGATGGCCTTGGCCTTGAACTTCGGCGACGGCGAATAGCGGATCTCGAAATGCAGCTGCGGCTGGCTGACGCCGCCGCTCGAGCCGACCTGGCCGATCTGCTGCCCTTCCGTGACCTGTTGCTGCATGCGCACGTCGGCTCGCGCCAGGTGGCCATAGACCGTCACCCAGCCGTCGTCGTGCTGGATCAGGACGGTGACGCCGAAGCCCGGGACGTCGCCGCCCGAATAGACCACCTTGCCCGCGGAGGCGGCGCGAACCGGCGTTCCGGCGGTGGCGGCGATGTTGAGGCCGTCATTGCGCTGACCGCCGCCCTTGGGACCGTAGCTGGACAGCATCTGCCCCTCGACGGGCCACTGGAACTTGCCGCGGCCGAGCGCGGCGATCTGATCATCGCTGAGCACCGGCGCCCGGTCATCGGGGACCAGTTCGGGCGCGGGCGGCAGCGGCTTGGGCGAAATGGGGGTCGGGACCGGAGTCGGCGTGGGCTTGGGCGGCGCGGGAACCGGCTTGGCCGGGACAGGTTGGGCCCTGACCGGCGCGGCCTGTTCGGCGCGGGGCGCCGGCTGCGGCGCGGGCTCGGGCGCGCGGACGGGCGTGGGGGCCGGAACCGGCGCGGGCGGCTGCGCCTCGGGCATCACCGTGATCGTCTTGCGGGTCGGGCCGTCGTCCTTGTACCCGGCTGGCAGGCGCAGCTGCTGGTTGGGATGGATGGGGGCCTCGATCTCCATGCTGTTCTCGTCGGCCAGGGCGGCGACAGTGACATTGAAGCGGCGGGCGATGGCGTAGAGGTTGTCGCCGGAGGCCACGACATAGGCCTTGGCGCGGCTGGCCGGGCCTTTCAGCACCTGGCCGGGTTTGAGCCGGTAAGGTTCGGCCAGATCATTGATCTTGGCCAGTTCGGCGCGCGAGGAGCCCATTTCACGGGCGACCGCGTCGAGACCCTGCCCCGACTTGACGGTGAAGGTCCTGGGACGGCCGTCGACGTCAACGACCTTGCCCGGCGCCAGGATGACGACCTTGGTGATCGGTTCCGGCGGAGGCGGCGGCGGCGGCGCGTATTGCGGCGCCCTCATCGGCGGCGGCGGCAGCGGGGCGGTCTCGACCGGTCCGGCGCTTCGCACGGGCGGCAGGACGCCGGAGGCGACCGGCGTCGACGGCCGGGCCTGTGGCGCGGGAGCCGGCTCTTCGTCCGGCGCCTGGACCGGATAGGCCGGCCGGGCCAACTGAGGTCCGGTCCCGGGCGCGGCGCCTTCGACCGTCGGATAGGCTGGTGTCGAGGCGCAACCGGCCGCCATTCCGGCGATCAGAGCGACAAGCGCGGTGCGGAAATAAAGGTGCGTCATCGCCGGTCCGTTCAAAATACCCAGAGTTATGTCGTCCCAGCCGCCTTAAGCCCGCGTTAACCGCGAGCGCATGGCCGGGATCGTGATCGTCAACGCATCGCGCGCTCAGAGTTCGCGGGCGACGCCATCCAGCAAGGGCACAAAACGCACATCGCCGAGCAGTTCAACCTTGAATCCCCCCTGTCCATCGCCGGCGTACCGTCGCAGGCTCTGTACCGGTCCCTTGCCGATGGGCGCGACGAGCACGCCGTTAGGCTTGAGTTGTTCCAGCAGGGTCTTGGGCTCTTCCGGCGCCGCCGCCGTGACCAGAATGCGGTCAAACGGCGCCTGTTCGGCCCAGCCTTCGCCGCCGTCGCCAAATTTGGTGACGACGTTGGTCAGCCCCAGGGTCTTGAAGCGGTCCTCGGCCTCGCGCAGCAGGGTGCGGTAGCGCTCGACCGTGTAGACCAGCCGCGCCAGCCTGGAGAGGATCGCCGTCTGGTAGCCTGAGCCGGTGCCGATCTCGAGCACGCGGGCGCGCGGCTCCAGGGTCAGGGCCTGGGTCATCAGCCCGACGATGAAGGGCTGGCTGATGGTCTGGCCGCAGGCGATCGGCAGGGCCGAATCCTCCCAGGACCGATCCTTGAACAGGTCGGGCGTGAACAGTTCGCGCGGCGTCTTCTCGATCGCCGCCAGCACGCGGGGATCGGTGACCCCCTGGGACCGGAGGGCCAGCATCAGACGCGCCATGCGCGTGCGGGGAGTGTCGGGCTCTTCGGACATCAGGTTCTGGGCGGGGAGCCGCCAAGCGCCCCTTTCATCTTGTGGACCGTTTCCATGTGGGTCAGGTCGATGTGCAGCGGGGTCACCGAAATCTTGCCGCCATAGATGGCCTTGAGGTCGGTGCCCTCGGCCGGGTTCGACAGCTGACCCGAAAAACCCATCCAGTAGTAGTTGCGGCCGCGCGGATCGATGCGTTTGTCGAAGTTGCGGATATGGGTGTCGCGGAACCCCTGGCGGGTGACCTCGACCTCGGTCACCTCCTCGGGCGGGCGGGAGGGGAAGTTGACGTTCATGATCACGTCCTTGGGCCAGCCCAGTTCGATCAACCGGCGCACGATGCCCGGGCCATAGGCCTCGGCTGTCTCCCAGAAGGGAATCACTTCGTCATGGAAGGCCAGCATCGATTGCGAAAGGGCGATCGACGGGATTCCCAGGGCCATGCCCTCGATGGCCCCGGCAACGGTGCCCGACAGGGTGACGTCCTCGGCGATGTTCTGGCCGCGATTGACGCCCGATAGCACCAGGTCCGGCTGAACGCCCTCGATCAGTTCCCGCGAGGCCAGCATCACGCAGTCGGTCGGGGTGCCGTCGACGGCCCATTTCTGATGGCCCACCTTCCGCACCCGCAGCGGGTCGGCCAGGGTCAGGGCGCGGCTGGCGCCGGACTGTTCGTACTCCGGGGCGACGATCCAGATATCGTCGCTGAGCGCCCGGGCGATCTTTTCGAGCGACACCAGGCCCTCGGCGTTGATGCCGTCGTCGTTGGTCAGGAGAATACGCATCAGGCCGTCGGCTCCAGGTGCGTGACCCCGCCCATGTAGGGAACCAGCACGTCGGGAATGGCTACCCGGCCGCCCTCGTCCTGGTAGTTTTCGAGCACCGCGACCAGGGTGCGGCCGACGGCCAGACCCGACCCGTTCAGGGTATGCATGAACCGGGTGCCCTTCTCGCCGCGCTTCTGGCAGCGGGCGTCCATGCGCCGGGCCTGGAAGTCGCCGCAGTTTGAGATCGAGCTGATCTCGCGGAAGGTCGCTTGCGACGGCAGCCAGACCTCCAGATCGATGCTCTTGCGGGCCGAAAAACCCATGTCGCCGGTGCAGAGCAACATGGTCCGATAGGCCAGACCCAAGCGCTCCAAAACCATCTGGGCGCTGGCGATCATGCGGTCATGTTCGTCGGCGGACTGTTCGGGCGTGGTGATCGCCACCAGCTCGACCTTCTGGAACTGGTGCTGACGGATCATGCCGCGCGTATCGCGCCCGGCCGAACCGGCCTCGGAGCGGAAACAGTGGGTCAGGGCGGTCAGGCGGAGCGGCAGCTCTTCCTCGGCCGTGATCTGCTCGCGGACCAAGTTGGTCAGGGAGACCTCGGCGGTGGGGATCAGGTATTGGGCAGAACCCTCAGGCGGCACCATCGACAAGTATGAGCCGTCCGTCTGCGGCAACGACAACGTTAGTTTGAAAAGATCGTGCTCAAATTTTGGTAGCTGCCCTGTTCCAAACATGGCGTGGCTACGAACAACCAGAGGCGGGCTCACCTCGAGGTAGCCGTTCTCCATCGTCTGCAGGTCGAGCATGAACTGGCCGATGGCCCGTTCCAGCCGGGCGACGCCTGACTTGAGGACCACAAAGCGCGAGCCGCTCATCCGGGCGGCGGCCTCGAAATCCATGCCGCCCAGACCCGCGCCGAGATCGACATGGTCGCGGGCGTTGTTCATTCGCCGCGGCTCGCCGAAACGGCCAAGCTCGATGTTGCCGGCTTCGTCTTCGCCCACCGGGACGTGCGGCTCGGGAATGTTGGGCAGGGCCGCCAGCAGATCGCGCAGTTCCTTGCCGACCGCCGCTTCGGTCTCGCCCGCCGCGGCCATCTCGGCCTTCAGCGATTCGACCTGGGCCATCAGTTCGGCGGCCCGGGCCTCGTCCTTCTGGGCCTTGGCCTGGCCGATCTGTTTGCTGGCGTCGTTGCGGCCCGACTGGGCGGTCTGCACCGCAGTCTGGGCGGCGCGCAGCCTCTGGTCGAGCGCCAGGATCGCCGGAGTCTGCGGCGGCAGGCCACTGGAGGCCCAGCCGCTGTCATAGGCAGTTGGATTGTCGCGAATGGCTTTGATGTCATGCATGGGAAGAGCGCCGGCAGGTCGAGGCGACTTCTCTAGAGCGCGTCGGGCCGCGCGCCAACCCGTCAGACCGGAACGATGCCCTGTCGTTCGTCATCTCGCTTGCGGCGCCGCTCAATCAGCCAGACGCACCAGATCGACACCTCGTAAAGAAGGCAGATCGGGATCGCCAGCATCAGCTGGCTGATCGGATCGGGCGGGGTGAACAGGGCCGCGACCACGAACACGCCGACGATGGCGTAGCGGCGGCCCTCGCGCAGCATTTTCGACGACACCAGACCCGACAGCCCCGCCAGCGACAAGACCACCGGCAGCTGGAAACAGAGACCAAAGGCCAGCAGCAGGGTCGTGACCAGGGTCAGATAGTCCGACACCTTGGGCAGCAGCGCGACATTGACCGTGGCCGTGGTCACCTGCTGGCTCAGGGAAAACCACATCACGAAGGGCAGCATGATGAAATAGACCATGGCCCCGCCCAGCAGGAACAGCACCGGCGAGGCGGCCAGGAACGGCAGGAAGGCCTTGCGCTCACGCTTGTAGAGACCCGGCGCCACGAAACTGTAGATCTGCCAGGCGAGGATGGGAAAGGTCAGCACCACCGACCCGAAGGCGGCCAGTTTGAGCTTGGTGAAGAAGAACTCCAGCGGCGCGGTGAAGATCAGCTCAAGGGTCTTGTGATTGAGGTCGGGGACAGCCTTGAGACCGACCATGACCTCGATCAGGTCGAAGGGGCCATGCTGCAGGCCGGCCTTCTGGGCGGCGATCAGGGCGCCGGCCTTGACGAAGGGCTGCAGCAGGAAGGTGTAGATCTGGTCGGCAAAGCCGAAACAGGCGACGAAGCCGATGAACAGAACCACCACGCAGATGATCAGCCGTTTGCGCAGCTCGACCAGATGCTCGAGCAGCGGCGCGCGGGAGGCTTCGATATCGGCCTCGTCGGGGGGCAGGTCCTCACTCACGTCGGAGTCTCGGTCTTCTTGCCGCGGCTGCGCGGTTTGGGCGGAGCCTTGGGCGGCGTTTTAGGCGTCCTGGGTGTTTTGGCGGCGGCGGCCGGCGCGGCCCTGGCCGGCGCCCGCTTGCGCCGGGGCTTGGCCGGCGGGGCGATGGCGGGAACCGCCTCGTCAACCGGCGGCGCAGAGCCCTGGGACGGCGGGAACTGAACCTCGCCCCCCTGCAGACTGCTTTCGATTTCGCCGAAGACCGTGCTGGAGCCGATGTCGCCGACCGAACCAGCCGGGTCGAGGAACTGGCCCGAGCGCATGGCCTGGACCTCGCGGCGCAGCTCATCAAGCTCGGACTGGCGGGCCATCTCGTCGAAACTGGCCCGGAACTCGTTTGCCATGCCGCGCGCCTTGGCCATCCACTGGCCAAGCTTGCGCAACAGGACCGGGAGATCCTTGGGACCGACGACGATCAGGGCGACCGCGGCGATAAGCAGAAGTTCGGTGGCGCCGATTTCGGGCAGCATGGAGGCGGCCTTAGGCCCGCGCGAGCGGGATGATCAGGGAAAACAGAGAGCCGATCGTCAGTTGACGATCTTGTCCTTCTTGGAGTCGGTGCGGGGCAGCGGCTGGGCCGGCGTCTCTTCGGCCGGTTCGTCGTCGCCCTTGAGGCCGTCACGGAAGGCGCGAATGCCCTTGGCGGCGTCACCCATCAGGCCCGACAGCTTGCCACGACCACCGAAAACCACCGCCACGACCGCGATCACGATCAGCCAGTGCCAGATACTAAATCCACCCATCATGGCGGCGTTGCTCCTTCAGGCCGGCGCCCCGGCATCGTTCGAATGTTGCAGCCAATATAGGCTTTCACGGGGCCTGTGGCCAAAATTATGGGATCGGCGGCGCCGGAGGCGTCAACCCGCCTCCTCCTCCCCGACATAGTCCTGGACGAACTCGGGCGTTTCGCCCTCCCCGCCTTCGAAATCCAGCGCGTCTTCGTCGTCGCCGGACCGCGAGGGATCAGGCACGGCGAAACCCGGCGGCAGGTCCAGACCGAGCAGACCGGCGGCCTTCATGTCGGCCATGCCCGGCAGGTCGGCCAGCGAGGCCAGACCATAGTGTTCGAGAAACAGGTCGGTGGTGCCGTAGGTCACCGGCCGTCCAGGCCTGCGCCGACGCCCGCGCATCCGCACCAGCGCCAGTTCGAGCAGGACGTCCAGGGTGCCGCGGCTGGCCTGAACCCCGCGCACGGCCTCGATCTCGGCCCGGGTGACGGGCTGGTGATAGGCGATGATGGCCAGGGTCTCCTGGGCCGCCTTGGACAGCCGCCGGGGCGTGTCCCGCTCTTCGGTCATCAGGAAGGACAGGTCGGCGGCGGTCTGGAAGCGCCAGCGGTCGGCGACACAGGCCAGCTCCACGCCCCGCTCCGCGTAGCGGACGCGCAGGGACTCAAGGCCGCCGGCGACGTCCGCCCCCTCCGGCAGGCGACGAGCCAGATCCTCAAGGCCCAGGGGTTCGGCGGCGGCGAACAGCAGCGCCTCGATGGCGCGCTCGATGAACAAGAGGTCGCTCACGCCGAAACCTCGGGGCGCTGGATGCGGCGACGCAGGTAGAGATCGGCGAAAGCCTCCAGCTGGCGGGCCTCGAGCTGGCCTTCCTTGACCAGCTCCAGGCTCGCCGACAGGGTCGACGCCAGGTAGGACGCGCGGCTGGGGCCGTCGACCTCGGCGGCCTGCGGCGCGACCCCGGCCAGGGCCGTCCAGGTCGCCAGTTCCGGCAGCATGCCGCGCAGCCGATGACGGGCGTCGTCGAGGGCGTAGGCGGTCGGAACCTGCGGCCGGTAGCTGCGGTCATGCTCGCGGGTGCGCTGGCCGATATAGGCGCTCATCAACTGGTAGAGGTCGCCCTCGATACGGCCCGACGACAGGATCTTCACGGCCTGCGGATCGCCGCGGGTGAAGACGTCACGGCCAAGCTGCGTACGGGCGTTGAGGGCGTCGACTGACTGGCGCATGGCGTCGAGCTTGGCCAGGCGGAAGGCCAGCTGGGCGGCGATCTCCTCGGCCGGCGCCTCGTCGGCTTTGGGCCGGTCGGTGCGCGGCAGCAGCAGGCGCGACTTCAGATAGGTCAGCCAGGCGGCCATCACCAGATAGTCGGCGGCAAGCGAGAAGCGCATCTTCCGCGCCTGTTTGACGAACGCCAGATACTGGTCGGCCAGGCGGGTCACCGACAGCTGCAGCAGGTCGACCTTCTGGCTGCGGGCCAGGGCCAACAGCACATGCAGCGGGCCTTCATAGCCCTCGATGTCGACGATCAGGGCGTCGCCGTCCTCGGCCGCGTTGGCGGCGGCGTCGAACTTCAGGTCGGGCTGGAAGCTGTGGTCGCTCATGTGGCGAACCGGCCGTCAAAGGCGGCGTCAAAGCGGGCCACGGCCGCGGCGACATCGAAGGGCTCGGGCTTGCGGGCCAGACGGGCCATGGCCGCCTGCGCCCGCCGCTTCGAGCGGCCGGCCAGCGGCTTGCAGCCGGCCATGGCCGGGATCATCTCGTCCATGCGGCCGTTGCAATGCAGGATGACGTCGCATCCGGCCGCCAGGGCGGCGCGGGTGCGGCTCTCGAAGTCGCCCTTCAGAGCCTTCATCGACAGGTCATCGGTCATCAGCAGGCCATCGAACCCGATCGCGCCGCGCATCACCTGACGGATCACCTTGCGCGAGGTGGTCGCCGGACCACGGGGATCGACGGCGGTGTAGACGACGTGGGCGGTCATCGCCATCGGCATGTCCGAGAGCATCCGGAACGGTTCGAAGTCGCGGGCCTCGAGCTCGGCCAGGCTGGCCTCGACCACCGGCAGGTTCTCGTGGCTGTCAGCCATGGCCCGGCCGTGACCGGGCATGTGTTTGATGACCGGCAGGACGCCGCCAGCGATCAGCCCCTCGGCGGCGGCCCGGCCGAGGGTGGCGACCTCGTCCACCGTCTCGCCATAAGCGCGGTCGCCGATGATGTCATGAGCGCCCGGCGCCGGCACGTCCAGCACCGGCACGCAGTCGACATTGACGCCCATGGCCGCCAGATCATGCGCCATCAGCCTGGCGCCGAGGCGGGTGACTTCCCGGCGCACCAGCGGGTCGTTGGTGGTCAGGGTCCCGTAGGCGCGGCCCGGCGGATAGCGACGCCAGTGCGGCGGCCCTGCCCTCTGGACGCGGCCACCCTCCTGGTCGATCAGGATCGGCGCGGCCGGATCATCGATGGTTTCGCGCAGGGCTGCGGTCAGGGCGCGGACCTGGTCGGGGGTCTCGATGTTGCGTTTGAACAGCACAAAGCCCCAGGGCCGCACATCCCGAAAGAAGGCCTTTTCCTCGGCGGACAGAACCGTGCCGAGACAGCCCAGGATGGCGGCCTGACGGTTCACCGGACGAAGCAGCTCTTACCAGCGCCCTTGAGGCTGTCACAGAAGGTCAGGGCGTCGGCCCGGCTGGCGAAGCCGGTCACCGAGGTCCGGTAGAGGGTCTTGCCGTCCTTATCGATCGGCTCGACGCGCTTGCCCTTGCCGGCGGCGAGGCCGGGCGACACCGCCGCGGCGTCGCTCCAGCCGCGGTCGGCCAGAGCCTCGGAGGAGAAGGCGCCGATCTGGACGATCGACGTGCCGGTTGTTTTGGCCGGGACGACCGGCGCGACCGCGGGTTTGGCGGCCACCGCAACGGTCACCGGCTTGGGCGGCCCGGTGACGGTGTGGGACGGGGTCGGTTGGGCCGCCGGCTGGGCGGGGCGCAGTTCAGCGGCCGCCACCGGCGTCACCGGCCGGGCCTGAACAGGTTCGGGGCCGGGCGTGAATGTGGGATCGGTCTCGGCGAGATCATCGTGCTTGTAGATCTGCAGGCTGGTGTTGGCGTCTTCCGGCTGCGCCTGCTCCGGGGGCGGCGCCTTGGCCTCGGCGACCGCCGCGCCCACGGGCTGGGGCTCGTCATTGGCGCCGCGACCGCCGTCCTTGTAGAGCCAAAATCCAGCTCCGGCGATCAGCACCACCAGGATCACGGCGCTGATCATCAGCGTCGACGAATTGGGTCCCCCTCCGCGCACTGGCTGGCGGGCGTCAAAGCTCAGGGGAGAATCGGTCGGGGGCGTATAAGCGCCACGATCGGAATTCGACATCAAACAGGCTCCAGGGAGCGGCAAACCGAAGGCCGCGGCGAATCGCGCGCCAGCTTCATCCAGTCTACCGAAGCGCGGCGCTGCGCCGCCAGAGCCGCAAGATCGCTACCGATCAGTTAATTTGAGGCTACCAAAAGCTTAATCGGCGCCAATCAGGTCCAGGATTCCATCTGGAACAGCCGGCGGTGCTCCTCGATGGCGAACCGGTCGGTCATACCGGCGATGTAGTCGCAGACCACACGGGCACGGGCCGCCTCATCGCGGTTGCGCGACAGGGCGTTCCATTCGCTCGGCAGAACCTCCGGCTCGGCGGTGAACAGCGAGAACATCTCGGCCAGGATGCGCCGGGCCTGACTGCGGGTGCGATTGACCTTCCAGTGGCGGTACATGTGCTCCATCAGGAAGGCGCGCAGCCGGGCGAGGTCGGCCAGCATGTCCGGCGAGAAGGCGACCAGGGCGTGGTCGAGGCCGCGAACATCGTCCGGCGAGGCCACGCCGGTGGCATGAGCCCGCCGCAGGGTCTCGCCCATGACGTCGTCGATCATCGCCCCGATCATCCGGCGAACGGCCTCGAGCCGGGTCAGCCGCTCGTCGAGGTCGGGACGCTCGGCCCTCACGCCGTGCAGGATCGGCCCGATCAGCGGAACGTCGAGCAGGTCCTCGAGCCGGAACAGGCCCGCCTGCAGACCGTCGTCGACGTCGTGGTTGTTGTAGGCGATGTCGTCGGCGACGGCGGCGACCTGGGCCTCGGCCGAGGCCCAGCTGTCGAGCCGCAGGCTCCAGGCCTGGTCGAAATCCTTGATCATCTCCCAGGACGGCCGGGACAGCTTTCCGGTCACCGGCCCATTGTGTTTGATGACCCCTTCCAGGGTCTCCCACGTCAGGTTCAGCCCCTCGAAGTCGGGATACCGATGCTCCAGCTTGGCCACCACGCGGAAGGTCTGGACGTTGTGATCAAAACCGCCCCACGGCCGCATGCTCTCGTCGAGCTGGTCCTCCCCGGCATGGCCAAAGGGCGGATGGCCCAGGTCGTGGGCCAGGGCCACGGTCTCGGCCAGGTCGTTGTCCAGGCCCAGGGCCGTCGAGATCGACCGGGCGATCTGGGCCACCTCGAGCGAATGGGTCAGGCGGGTGCGGTAGTGGTCCCCTTCGTGGGCCACGAAGACCTGGGTCTTTTCCTTCAACCGGCGGAAGGCGGTGCAGTGGATGATGCGGTCGCGGTCACGGGCGAACGGGGTGCGAGTGCGGCTCTCCGGACCCGGGTGCTGTCGCCCCTTGGTCAGGGCCGGAGTCTCCGCCCAGGGGGCGCGCGGCGGGGGCTGAAACAGGGTCGACATCGCGCGGCCTTGGTCGATCACCCCTTTCCCCGGGGCGCGGGGGTGCACATATAGGGGAGAAGCGAGTTTTCCACAGCCATGACCGACACATCCGTAACCCTGTCTGAACAAGCCGCCCGCCGGATCCGCGCCATTGGCGAGACCGAAGGTCGTCCGCTGATGCTCCGCGTCGCGGTGGACGGCGGCGGCTGCTCCGGATTCCAGTATCGCTTCGATCTGGTCGAGGACGGCGAGGCGGAAGACCTGCGGATCGAACGCGACGGCGTCGCCGCCCTGATCGATCCCATGTCGATGGCCATGCTGAAGGGGTCGGTGATCGACTTCGTCGACGAACTGGCCAGCGCCGAGTTCCGCATCCGCAATCCCAACGCCCGCTCCAGCTGCGGCTGCGGCGTCAGCTTCTCCATCTAGTCAGACGGCGAGGCGGTCGTTGCCTCGACCAGCCACGCCTTGCAATTAGGTTTATTCCTAATTAGTCTTCGGCCTATGAACCTGCTGTTCAAGGCCCTCGCCCATCCCGTCCGCCGCCGCATCATCGACATGCTGCGCGCCGGGCCGCTGGCGTCCGGCGACATCGCCGCCGAGTTCGACATGGCCTGGCCCACCGTCACCGGTCACCTGACCGCCCTCAAGGAGGCCGGCCTGGTGGACGCCGAGCGGGCGGGGGCGTCGATCCGCTACCGGCTCAACATCTCGGCGGTCGAGGAGGCCCTGGCCTTTCTAATGGATCTCGTCCGGACGGGTGATCCCGCCGCCAAACCCCAGGAGACCTGACCGTGACCCGCTTCATCCCGCGTCCCGCCGTCCTCGCCGCCGCCGCCGCCCAGGCCCTTCTGGCCCTGCTGGTCTGGACCCGCGGCTCGACCGGTCCCATCGCAATGCATTTCAATATCACCGGCGAGGTCGACCGCTGGGGCGGACGCGGCGAGATGGCCCTGGTCATCGGCGGTCTGGCCGTGCTGACCCTGGTCGCCGGTGGCGCCCTTGCGATGAGCGCAGCGCGGCGCGAGGCGGATGCGGCGCGGCGACGGGGGTTGGCCTGGGCCCAGACGGTTCTGGTCACCGCGACCTGCATCATCGCCGCGATGATGGGCGGCCTGGCCATCGCCGGGGCCGGGGCCGCCGATCACGGGCTGGGTCTGGTGTTGATGGCCATCTGCGCCCTGTTCGTGGCCATCGGCGCGTTCATGGGCAAGGTCGCGCCCAACGCGCTGGTCGGGGTCCGCACGCCCTGGAGCCTGACCAGCCGCCTGGCCTGGGAGAAGTCCAATCGCCTGGGCGGGCGGCTGTTCTTCTGGGGCGGTCTGGCGGGGATGATCCTTGCCCCCGCCGCGCCACAGCCGCTGGCCATGCAGGTTCTGGTCGGCGCGGTTCTGCTGATCGCCGGAACGACGGTGTTCGAAAGCTGGCGAGTCTGGCGCGCCGACCCTGAACGCAACACCGTCTAGGAGCTGACCATGCGTCTCGGAAACCTCGCCCTGATCGCGGCCTTCGCCGCCCTCGTTCCCGCCGCCGCGATCGCCGGCCCGGTCGAGACCTTTGTCGAGATTCCGGGCGGTCCCGGACCGCTGAAGGGGACGATGTTAACCCCAGTGGCCGGCGCCGGTGGCCCGGCGGTGCTGATGCTGGTCGGCTCGGGACCGACCGACCGCAATGGCAATAACCCGCTCGGCGTCAGCGGTTCGACCTATCGGCTGATGGCCGAGGGGCTAGCGGCACAAGGGGTCACCTCCCTGCGTGTCGACAAGCGCGGCATGTTTGCCAGCGGGCTTGCCGCCGCCGACCCCAACGCGGTGACCGTGGCGGATCTGGCAGCCGACGCCCACGCCTGGGCGGCAAAACTCAAGACCGAGACCGGCGCGCCATGCGTCTGGCTGGAAGGCCACAGCGAAGGGGCGCTGGTCGCCCTGCTGGCGGCCCGCGACTCGACGGACCTCTGCGGTCTCATCCTGATCTCAGCCCCCGGTCGAAGGTTCAGCGATGCCCTGCGCGAACAGCTCAAGGCCAATCCGGCCAACGCCCCGTTGCTGGATCAGGCTCTCCCCGCCATCGACGCGCTGGAAGCGGAAAAACCCGTCGACACGACAGCTATGCATCCGGCGCTACTCAGCCTGTTCCGGCCCAACATCCAGGGCTTCCTGATCGAGATGTTCAAACATGACCCAGCGAAACTGGCCGCGGCCTATGCCGGGCCGATCCTGCTGCTGCAGGGCGACAGCGACATCCAGGTCTCCGTCGCCGACGCCGAACGGCTGGCCGCCGCCCAGCCGAACGCGAAACTGGTCATCCTGTCGGGGGTCAATCACATCCTGAAGGCCGGATCGCGGGACCGGGCCGAAACCCAGGCCAACTACGCCGACCCGTCCCTGCCGCTGGCGCCGGGGGTGGTCGAGGCTATCGCCGATTTCATCAAGGCTCAGCCCGGCACGAACTGAAGCACCGTCACCGTGGCCAGGGCCCAGAGCGCCGGCGCGCTGACCGCCGCCCAGGCCAGCCGCTCGCGCCCTCGCCGCCAGGCGATCCAGGCGGCGAAAGGCCCGACGATACAGACGATCCAGAAGCCGATCATCAGCACAAAACCAAGCCAGGCCAAAGGGTTGAGAAGATTCCCTCGCTCGTCGAAGACCAGCGGTGAGAACAACGCCCCGATCGCCCCCAGCGGCAGCAGGGCGGCGCACGCCAGGGTCGCGAGGATCAAAAGGATGAGCCGCGTCCGCCGGTCGAGTATGTCGTCTATCTTGAGCCCCGTCGCCATGGGCTCTAGCCTTCACTGTCGCAGCCGGAGCCGTCAATGCGCCTCGCCACCTGGAACGTTAATTCGATCAATGCTCGCCTGCAGACTGTATTGGACTGGTTCGAGGAAGCCGCGCCCGACGTGGCGGTCCTGCAGGAAATCAAATGCGTCGACGAAAAGTTCCCCGCCGAAGCCTTTGAAAGGCTCGGCTACAACGTCGCCGTCCACGGCCAGAAGACCTACAACGGCGTGGCCATGCTCTCGAAGACGCCGATGGAAGACATCCGCCGCGGCCTGCCCGGCGATGATGGCGACGAGCAGGCCCGCTATATCGAGGCGGTGATTTCCGGCCCGGTTCCGGTTCGGATGGTCGGCATCTACCTACCCAACGGCAATCCGATCGGGACCGACAAGTTCGCCTACAAGCTCGCCTGGATGGAGCGGCTGCGCACCCACGCCGCCGGCCTGCTGAAGTTCGAGGAACCGCTGGTCATCGCCGGCGACTACAACGTCATCCCCCGCCGCGAGGACGCCGACAAGCCCGAGGGCTGGCTCGGCGACGCCCTTTTCCAGCCTGAGAGCCGCGCCGCCTGGCAGGCGATGCAGAACCTCGGCCTGACTGACGCCTATATGCAGATGGATGGCGCAGCGGGCGGCTACACCTTCTGGGACTACCAGGCCGGCGCCTGGCCCCGGAACCATGGCATCCGCATCGACCACGCCCTGCTCTCCCCCCAGGCCGCTGATCGCCTGACCGGGTTCGAGATCCATCGTGACGTGCGCGGGCGGGAAAAGCCGTCCGACCATGTGCCGGTCGTCATCGAGCTGACCCTGTGATCAAGCTGACCTTCTGCCTGACCCGGCGGGCGGACTTCACCCGCGACGCCTTCCAGGCCTACTGGCGCGACACCCACGCCCCGCTGGTCGCCAGCGTAAAGGACGCCCTGCGCATCCGTCGCTACGTGCAGATGCACAGCTTCCCGCTCGAAATCAGCGCCGATACGCGCGCCTCGCGGGGCGGACCGGAGGGCTATGACGGCGTCGCCGAGCTGTGGTGGGACAGTTTCGACGACCTGGCCGCCAACGCCGACAACCCCGCCGCCCGCGCGGCCGGCCGGCTGCTGCTGGACGACGAGAAACGCTTCATTGACCTGACCCGATCGCCACTGTGGTGGGGCGAGGAGCAGGTTGTTTTCTAGACCTCTGGCGCCGACGGGAATCCGGCTAGGATGACGCCATGACCGACATGGCGCGCCTGTTGTTGATGCTTGGGCTGGCCGGCGCCGCCGTGACCTTCCTGGGCAGTCTCGCCATCTGGTTTCTCGACGAACCGCGCCGCCTGCGGCGCGCCCTCAAGCGCGTGCTGCTCGCCGAACCCGAGGCCATGATCATGGCCCTTGGGCGCGGGCGGGGCGCGGCGATGTCCTTCTCGACGGGCCTTGTCGGGGTGACCTGGGACCGCGGAGACTGGTGCCTGGTCTACAAGATCCATGAATTGACCGGGGCCGAGCTGATCATCGACGGCCAGGTGGCGGGCCGTGTGTTCCGCGGCGAGCCCCGCCGGGCCCTGGACCAGATGGTGTCCTCCGCCGGCCAGGTGACGCTTCGGCTGGTCTTCGACGATGCTCGCTTTCCCGATTTCGAAATGGACCTGTGGCTGAGCGCCGACTCCGCCCGCCGGGACGACTGGTCACCGCGCGCCGCCATCCAGGAGGCCAACCGCTGGCTGGCCAGGGTCGAGGCCATCCTGCGCCGCCCACCGCCCCCGGTCGCCACACCCGCGCCCGCGCCGACTCAGACGCCGGTCGCGGCGCCCCCGCCACCAAGAGAGGAGCCGCCCCCTTGGGACGACGCCGACGATGACCGGCAGGACGGCAACGACGACAACGATGATGACGACGCCGGGTTCGACCCGGACGATGGCCCGCCCCGACTCCTATAATTGACAGCGTAAATTCATGGGCGCACCCTCCCGTCATTGACCTGGGGAGGATTGAGATGACCACACTGATCGCCGCCGCCGCCTTTTTCGTGCTGCTCCACCTGCTGGTGTCGGGCACCGCCCTGCGCGGGGCCATCGTCAAGGTGACCGGCGAAGGCGCCTTCATGGGCCTGTTCTCGCTGGCCTCGGTCGCCGGCATCGTCTGGCTCAGCATGGCCTACGCCCAGGCCCGCGGCATGGGACCGGTCTATTGGGATCTGGGACCGGGCGCGCGCCACGCCGCCCTGGCCCTGATGCTGCTGGCGTTGCTGCTGGTCGTGCCCGGCCTGACCACGCCCAACCCGACCAGCGTCAAACAGGAGGGCAGCCTCGACAAGCCCGACGTCATCAAGGGCATGCTGCGGATCAGCCGCCATCCCTTCCTGTGGGGCGTGGCGGTCTGGGGCGGCGCCCATCTGCTGGCCAACGGCGACGAGCCCAGCCTGATCCTGTTCGGCTCACTGCTGGCCCTGGCCGTGCTCGGCACCGCCAGCATCGACGCCAAACGCAAGAAGGCCCTGGGCGACAAATGGACCGCCTTCGCCAGCCAGACCTCGAGCCTGCCGTTCGCCGCCATCCTGACCGGCCGCCAGACACTCTCGATCAGCGAGATCGGCTGGTGGCGGATTCTGCTGGCGCTGGTCGTCTGGGCGGCCCTGGTCTGGGCCCACCCGATGCTGTTCGGGGTCAGTCCGCTGGGGTGATGGGTTCGCGGACCCTCACCTGATTTCCAGGACATCACCCCTGCAAGTCATCCTGAGCAGGACCGAAGGCCCGTGGCGAAGGACGCAGGGTGGTCTCCGCGCTGAGGCAGAGCGCGTCCTTCGACACGCCGCTTCGCGGCTGCTCAGGATGACGATTATTTTGCCCTGAAGAGCTGCGAGCAGCGCGCCCGTCAGATGTCCGCGTAGACGTGCCGCTCCCCGGCGAAGCCCGGGTGGGTCACGGCGCCGAGGTGGGCCGGGCCGACGATCTGGGCGAACTTCCACACCGCGCCACTGCCATAGTTGGTTTCCCGCGGCGTCCAGGCGGCCTTGCGGCGGGCCAGTTCGGCGGCGTCGACCTCGACGTCGATGGTCCCCTTGGTCGCATCAATATTGATGATGTCGCCGTCCTGGACCAGGGCGATCGGGCCGCCCAGGGCCGCCTCTGGGCCGACATGGCCGATGCACAGACCGCGCGTCGCTCCAGAGAATCGGCCGTCGGTGATCAGGGCGATGTTGCTGACGCCCTGGCCGTAGATGGCGGCGGTCGTCGACAGCATCTCGCGCATGCCGGGGCCGCCGCGGGCGCCCTCGTAGCGGATGACCAGAACGTCGCCTTCCTTGTAGTCGCGGGCCTCGACGGCGGCGAAACAGGCTTCCTCGCCATCGAACACCCGGGCCGGGCCGCGATGGACCTGATGGGCCAGGCCAGCGACCTTCACGATACAGCCTTCCGGGGCCAGATTGCCCCACAGCCCGACAAGGCCGCCGGTCGGCGAGAGCGGATTGCTGACCGGGCGGATGACGTCCTGGTCGTCGCGCCAGACCACGTCGGCCAGATTCTCGGCCAGAGTCTTGCCGGTGACGGTCATGCAGTCGCCGTGCAGATAACCGCCCTCAAGCAGGGTCTTGAGCAGCATCGGCACGCCGCCGGCCTCGCCCATGTCTTTGGCCACGAAGCGGCCGCCAGGCTTGAGGTCGGCGATATAGGGGGTGCGGGCGGCGATCTCGGCGAAGTCCTTGAGGGTGAAGTCGACGCCGCATTCATGGGCCATGGCCGGCAGATGCAGCCCGCCGTTGGTCGAGCCTCCGGTCGCGGCGACGACCACGGCGGCGTTCTCGAAGGCCTTGCGCGTGCAGATGTCGCGCGGGCGAATGTTCTGCTCGATCAAGCGCATGACCGCTTCACCTGAAGCGATGGCGTAGGCGTCGCGGTTCTCGTAGGCGGCCGGCAGGGCGCTGGAGAGCGGCAGCGCCAGGCCGATGGCCTCGGACACGCAGGCCATGGTGTTGGCCGTGAACATGCCGCCACAGGCGCCGTCGCCGGGACAGGCGTGCTGTTCGACCTGGCAGAGGCGTTCCTCGGTGATGGTTCCGGCCGAGAACTGGCCGACGGCCTCGAACACGTCCTGGACGGTCAGGTCCTGGCCATCGAGGCGGCCCGGCAGGATCGAGCCGCCGTAGAGGAAGACACTGGGCACGTTGAGCCGCAGCATGGCCATCATCATCCCGGGCAGGGACTTGTCGCAGCCGGCGACGCCGACCAGGGCGTCGTAGCTGTGGCCGCGCATGGTCAACTCGACCGTGTCGGCGATGGCGTCACGGCTGACCAGCGAGGAGCGCATGCCCTCATGGCCCATCGCGATGCCGTCGGTGACGGTGATGGTGCAGAATTCGCGGGGCGTGCCGCCGGCCTTCTTGACGCCCACGGCGACGGCGTTGGCCTGGCGCATCAGGGTGGTGTTGCAGGGCGCCGCCTCGTTCCAGCAGCTGGCCACGCCGACGAAGGGCTGGGCGATCTCGCGGCTGCCCAGACCCATGGCGTAATAGTAGGAGCGGTGCGGCGCGCGGGCCGGCCCTTCGGTCACGTGGCGGCTGGGCAGCTTCGACTTGTCCCAGCTTCCGTCCGGTTTCCTGGCCATGGTTCCGCGCTCCTTATTTGCGCCGAACCGGTTAGCGCAGCAGGCGACGGGGCGGAAGGGCCGCCGCGCACAATTCATTCGTCAGGCCCTGCGGCGGGCTGGAAATCGTGCGCCGGGCGCGGGCAGGCTGCCCTCTTTCGGCAAATTTCCCTCAGGCGAGGAAGGCCTCGGCGATGCGCTGGGCCGGGGCCAGGGGGTCGAAGTCGACCTCGCCCAGATTGGTCAGGATGGCCACCGACAGCCCGGCCTCGGGCAGCAGCAGGGCGATCGAGCGGCCGCCGACGATGCTGCCGACATGGTGGGCGCGCCGCCGCCCCTGCCCGTCCCGGTCCATGCGCCAGCCGATGCCTGACTGCACGGCAGCGGCGTTGCGCGGCGGCCGGGGCGTGAACAGCTCGGTCAGGGAAGCCTGGCCAAGAAAGCCGGGATGCGACAGCGCCCCGGCGAAACGGGCGATGTCGGGCGCCGCGCCGATCAGGCCGCCGCCGGCCCATTTGTAGGCCGGATTGATGGCCGGGCAGCGGACGATGGCCGGGCCGAGCGGCGTCGGCGGCCGCACCGGCTGAAAGTCGCCGACCCGGTCAGGCGGCAGGACGCCCTGGATCTCCGGCTCGACGCTGCCCAGGGCCAGGGGATCGCAGACCTCGGCGGCGAGGATGTCGGGAAAGGCCCTGCCGGTCGCCGATTCCAGCACCGCGCTGATCAGGGTGTAGCCGAAGGTCGAATAGTTGAAGGCCTGGCCCGGCGGCGAGACCAGCGGGTCGTTAATGAAGATGGCCAGTTTGTCGGCGGTGGTTCGGTAGACGCGGCGGTCGATCGGTCCACCCGGGGCGGCCGGGTCGAGGTCGCGGCCGATATAGTGGCGCACCCCGCCCTGGTGGCTGAGCAGCTGGCGCAGGGTGGTCTGACGGTGAATGACCGGCAGATCCCTGCGGTAGCGGCTGATCGGGGCGTCGAGATCGACGACGCGGCGCTCGGCCAGCCGCATGGCGGCGGCGGCGGTGACCACCTTGGATACGCTGGCCAGGCGGAAGGCCGAATGCGGCGAGGCCGGCGTGGCCAGGGCCGGATCAGCGACGCCGAAAGCCTCGGACCAGACCAGCCCGCCCTGCCGCCAGACCGCCGCCGAGGCGGCCGGGATCGGCGCGCGGGTCATCAGCTCGCGGACCACCGCCCGCGCCCGTTCGGCGGGCGTTTCCTGAGCCCAGGCCAGCGCCGGGCTGCCGGCGAGGATCACCGCCGGCGCCGCCAGCAGCGATCGCCGCGAAATCCGGGAAAGAGTCGCTTTCAGCATCCGCGTCGCGGCCTCTAACACCGGATGGTCAGAGGGCCGCGACGATGGCGGCCTTGATCTCGGCGTCATCGGGGGCGGTGCGGGGCCCAAAGACGTTGATCAGCGATCCGTCCTTGCCGATCAGCAGCTTGTGAAAATTCCACACCGGCTCGGCCGCCTCGCCGACCTGGGCCACCGCCCATTTGTACAGCGGATGGGCGTCCTCGCCCTTCACATCGACCTTGCTGGTCATCGGGAAGTCGACACCGAAGGTCGTGCGGCAGAACTCGGCGATCTCGCCCTCGGCGCCCGGTTCCTGGCCGGCGAACTGGTTGCAGGGCACGCCCAGCACGACGAAGCCCTCGTCGCGGTGGGCCTTATAGAGCTGCTCGAGCCCTTCGTATTGCGGGGTCAGGCCGCATTGGCTGGCCACATTGACCACCATGACCACCTTGTCCCTGAAGGTCGTCATCGGCAGGGCCGAACCGTCGATGGCGGTGAAGGCGTAGTCGTAGGCGGTGGTCATGAGGTGGGCTCCGGACGCTCCGGGCAACTATACCCGCCGGATCGCGAAGACCAATGCCCCACCCCCTCACTCCGCTCATCCTCGCGGAAGCGAGGACCCAGGTTTACGGCCGGTGCACTCACCCCAAGAGATGTCTGCCCCCTCGATCTGGGAATGCCCCAGATTGATGGTGGAAATAATGCCCTCAATAATTGCCACAGTGGCTAGGGTCCGCACTCAGTTCCGTCTTCCCGGCGAAGGCCGGGATCCAGATCCGGCTGCGGTGTCGGCAACAAAACGGGCCAGTTCCGCGCTCTTCGATCTGGACCCCGGCCTTCGCCGGGGACACGGATCGGGGGCAGACCGCCAAGCCATTGAAGTCCCAAGTCCGGAACTGAGTCCGGCCCCTGCCGCGCACGAGCCCCCCATGGCCTTCTACGTCTACATCCTCGCGAGCCAGCGGAACGGGACCCTCTACATCGGATCCACCGACAGCCTCGTTCGGCGGGTCGGCGAGCACCGCGAAGGCCTGAGTCGGGGATTCACCAGCCGATACGGCGTGAAAAGGCTGGTCTGGTACGAGCCTTTCGCGACCCGCGACGACGCCTTCCGCCGCGAGCGACAGATGAAGGTCTGGCGCCGGGCCTGGAGGATCGAACGGATCGAGAAGAGCAATCCCGGATGCCGGGACCTGTATCCGGAGATTTGCTGAGCCTCCCCCAAAACCCTGCTCATCCTCGCGGAAGCGAGGACCCAGGCTTTGCGATGCAGCGGCTCACCGCGGTGATTGACAAACAGCGGCGGCCGTGCGTGCACCGGCCGTAAACCTGGGTCCTCGCTTCCGCGAGGATGAGCGGGAATATGGGGAGTTGAGGTCGGCAATGGGGGGAACCTAGACGTTGCCCCGTCCTGTGCTACGCATCGCCGGGGAGGCCACATGCACATTTCTGAACGCGACGGGGTATTCACCGCCCAGCACGTCACTGGGCCAACTCACAACTTCCTCCGCTTGAAACTCGAACGCGGTGCAGCACGCGAGTTTCCTGTGACCGTCCTTCCTCCGTCAGGAATCTGTCGGCACCATGAGGGCTTAACCGCTGACGAGGTGCTTCCATCCATTCGCGCTGGCGTCGCTCGCGCCAACGCCGCTCTCGGAACCGACTTCGCGGTGATCAGCGCTGAGATAGTCGAAAACGATAGCCGACAGCCTGCGATCTACGAATACATCGCGGCGAAGATCATCGAACAGGCTGCCCTAAGCCGCGTTGGTTGAAGGTCCGACTGGGTCGAGAGCCGACCTTGGTATCGCCCGCCCTCAGAACCCCGCCGCCTGCTCCACCGCCAACGCCAGATCCAGCGCCCGCGCCGCCTCCTCGCCCGTAACCACCGGCCTCGGCGACAGCCCCCGCACCGCCGCGACGAACCCGCCAACACTGGTCCCGAGCGGATCCCGTCCGGCGGCCGTCTCGGTGAAATCGGCGTTGAGCGGGAACGGCGTGGTGTTGGTGAAGGCGCGGGTGACGAAGTCGATCTCCAGCACGCCCGACGGGTAGACAATCCGCATGGTGCGCTCGCGGGCGTCGTGGATGCGGGACGCCTCGAACACGGCGATGAAACCGTCGTCGAAGGTGGCCTCGGCGCGGATGGAGTCACCGTCGCCCTCGGCCTCGACGGCCAGAGGGTCGGCGTCGGTCAGCGACAGGGCCAGGTCGATGTCGTGGATCATCAGGTCGAGCACGACCGAGACGTCCTGACTGCGCGGCGACGGCGTGCCCTTGCGCACCGCCTCCAGCCGCAGGGGCTTTTCCGGAATGTCGAGCAGGCCCATGGCGCGGGATACGACCCGCTCCTGATGGCCGCAGGCCAGCACCAGGCCGCGTTTGGTCGCCTCGGCGATGAGGGCGTCCGCTTCCTCCAGCGTCGTGGCCAGCGGCTTTTCGACATAGACCGACCGCCCGGCCTTCAGCGCCGCCAGGGCCGCGCCGGCATGGGTCGTCGCCGGCGAGGCCACGGTGATGATGTCACAGACCGCCAGCAGGTCGGCCAGATCGCCATAGGCCTCGACGCCATGCTGCTCGGCCATGGCGAAGCAGCGTTCCGGATGGGTGTCGTAGATGCCGACCAGCTGGACTCCGTCCATTTCGGCGTACTTCCGGGCGTGAAAGCCGCCGAAAACGCCAGATCCGACGACGCCGGCCTTGAGAATGTGATCCATGGCTCGGCTTCTAGCCTGTTTCCCACCCTTCCGCGAGGTCGGGAAACGCGCTAAACGTTCGTTTGAATTTGCATCCTGAAACGGGAAAACGTCATGACCACGTCACGTGAAATCCACCTCAAGAGCCGTCCCGTCGGGACGCCCGTCGCCGCCAACTTCGAAATGGTCAGCGTCGAACTGGCCGCGCCGGGTCCGGGCGAGGTCCAGGTGCGCAATACCTGGATGACCGTCGACCCCTACATGCGCGGCCGCATGAACGACGTGAAGAGCTACAGCCCGCCCTTCGCCCTGGGCGAAGCCATGCAGGGCGGCGCGATCGGCGAAGTCACCGTCTCCAACGACCCGTCCCTGAAGGTCGGCGATCTGGTGCAGAGCATGAACGGCTGGCGCGAAGCCTTTAACGCCCCCGCCGGCGCCGTGCAGAAGCTCGACACCTTCGGCCTGCCGCCGCAGACCTTCCTCGGCATCGCCGGCATGCCGGGCATGACCGCCTGGGTCGGCCTGCTCAAGATCGCCGCGCTCAAGGACGGCGACGTGGTGTTCGTCTCCGGCGCCGCGGGCGCCGTGGGTTCGGTGGTCGTCCAGATCGCCAAGCTCAAGGGCCACAAGGTCATCGGATCGGCCGGCGGCGCCGACAAGGTCGCCTTCCTCAAGTCGATCGGCTGCGACGAGGTCATTGACTACAAGGCCGAAAAGGACCTGACCGCCGCCCTGATGAAGGCCGCGCCCACCGGCATCGACGTCTATTTCGAGAACGTCGGCGGGGCCCATATGGACGCCGCCCTGGCCGCCGCCCGGCCGTTCGCCCGCTTCGCCCTCTGCGGCATGATCAGCCAGTACAACGCCACCGGCGACATGTACGGCGTCAAGAACCTGATCATGGCCGTCGGCAAGAGCATCCGGCTGCAGGGCTTTATCGTCTCCAACCACTTCGACGTGCTGCCCGAGTTCCTCAAGGACATGTCCGGCTGGATCACCGGCGGCAAGCTGAAGTGGAAAGAGACCGTCGACGAGGGCATCGAGAACGCGCCCGGCGCCTTCCTCAAGCTGTTCAAGGGCGAGAACACCGGCAAGATGCTGGTCAAGCTCAGCTAGCAAGACTGTCGTCCCGGACGGCCAATGGTCGTCCGGGACGACCGCTCTAGCGGGCGGTCATCTCCACGAGCGCCCATTCCTCGCCCAGTTTCTGGAACTTGAAGGCCACCCGGTCGCCGGCGGCGCCGGGGGACTGGGCGATGACCTCGGCCCAGGTGCGGAATTTGGTGCGGCCCGCGGCCAGACCCGACTCGGGCGCGCCCTCGTGATCGAGGGTCACCCAGGCGCCCTCGGCCTCGACCACCGTGCCGTTGCTGGCGAACATCGGGCCGGTGGGGCCGGGCGGAATGATCTTCGCCCGGGCCAGGGCCGACGAGCGATCCCCGTCTTTCGACCCCGACTGGGGTCCGCAGGCCGAGACGGCCAGGGCGAGAATAACGGCGGCGGCGCCAAGCTTGTTCATGAAATTTCTCCGCGAGCAGACCCCCGTCCTAACATGATGGGGCGGGAAGTGAACCGCGCCGCTTCCTCCCGGGCGTCTTGAGCGCTAAAAGCCCGCCCAATCCTTGGAGGAGCCGCCGTGTCGCGCCTGTTCAGCGCCTTTGTAATGATCGACTGGAGCGCCGCTGCGGCGCTGCGGACCGGCAAGGATTCGATCTGGATCGGCGTGATCAAGCGCGACATCCGGTTCCGGCCGACTTTCGAGGCTTTCAACCCGGCCACCCGCGAGGCGGCCATGACCGCCCTGGACGACATCCTCGCCGACTTGCGCCGCCGGGGCGAGCGCGCCCTGCTGGGCGTCGACTTCCCGCTCGGCTATCCCGAGGGCACCGCCCAGGCGCTGAACCTGAAACAGCCGGACTGGGAGGGCATGTGGGCTTTTCTGGCCAGCAACCTCGTCGACAAGCCGACCAATGTGAACAACCGCTTCGCCGTGGCCGCCAAGATGAACCGGCTGATGACCGATCAGGCCTGGCCGTTCTGGGGCTGCCCGGCCAATGACGCGCAGCGCTGGCTGACCACCACCAAGCCTACCGATCTGCCGGAGGGCCTGCCGCCGCAGTTCCGCCGGACCGAACTGGCCACCCAGGTTGGAGCCAAGGGCAAAGGCAAGGCCAAGGGCGGGGCCAAGAGCGTCTGGCGGGTGTTCGGCAACGGCACCGTCGGCAGCCAGGCCATCGTCGGCATTCCCCGCATCAAGACCCTGATGGAGACGATGGGCGACAAGGCCAAGGTCTGGCCGTTCCAGACCGGCTGGCAGCCGCTGACGCCGTCCGACATCAGTGGCCTGGAGGCCCTGATCGTCGAGGTCTATCCCGGCCTGGTCAAGGTCGAGCCCGAGCCCGGCGAGGTCCTCGACCGCGCCCAGGTGCGGAGCCTGTGCGAGCATTTCTTCAAGCTCGACGACGCCGGCGACCTGGCCGCGATGTTCGGGCCCAAGGCCGCCGTCAGCGAAGCCGACCGCGCCGTCGTCGAAACCGAGGAAGGCTGGATTCTCGGGGGCTGACGCGCCGGAATCGTTGACAGCACCGCCGATCGGTCCACCCTCCCCTGCAACTCGCTGGGGGAACAGGCATGAGTCCGGTCAATACGCGGCATCAGTCGATCGACGCCGTGCGCGGTTTCGCCGTGCTGGGCATATTGCTGATGAACATCGTCGGCATGGGCCTGCCGACCTTCGCCTACATCACCCCGACCTACTGGGGCGGCCATGAGGGCGCCGACCTGTGGGCCTGGGCGATCAACTTCGTCCTGACCGACGGCAAGATGCGCGGCCTGTTCACCATGCTGTTCGGAGCCAGCATGCTGCTGATCGCCGACCGGGCCGAGGGCCGGACGCCGGGGCCAGCGGCCACCCACTACCGCCGCGCCTGGTGGCTGTTGGTGTTCGGCATGATCCACGCCTATTTCCTGTTCTTCGGCGACATCCTGGTCTGCTACGCCATCGCCGGGGCTCTGGTGTTTCCCCTTCGCAAGCTGGGACCCAAAACCCTGATCGGGCTCGGCGCGGCCATCCTGGCGGCCCTGATCGCCAAGAACTATCTCGAGGCCGGACACCTCCAGGCGCTGCAGGCGGCCGTGGCCGCCGGGGCGGCGTCGCCGTCGCAGCTGGCCGAATGGTCGAACGCCCAGCTGTTCCTCAACGCCCCGCCAGAGATGGGGCAGCAGGAAATCCGGCTGATGCAGGGCGGCTTCTTCGAGGCGCTGCAGAGCCGGGCCCAGGCGGCGATGATCGTTCAGTTCGGCTTCCTGCCGACCGAGGAGGTCCCCGAGGCGATGGGCCAGATGCTGATCGGCGCGGGCCTGTTCCGGCTGGGCTTTTTCACCCTGCGCTGGTCGACGCGGGCCTACGCCACGATGATGGTGCTGGGCTATCTGGTCGCCGCCCCGATCACCGCCTGGCTGGCCTGGTCGATGGTGCAGGTCGACTTCGAGCCGGTGCAGCGCCGCTGGCTGGAGGTGCTGGGGGCCGCGCCGCGCCCCTTCGTCGCCCTGGCCCACGCCAGCCTGTTGTTGCTGATCGTGCGGGCCGGGATCCTGACGCCGCTGGTCAACCGGCTGGAGGCCGCCGGCCGGATGGCGTTCAGCAACTACCTGACCACCTCGATCATCACCTCGTTCGTGTTCTGCGGTTACGGTTTTGGCCTCTATGGCGAGCTGCACCGCGCCGAGCTCTACTGGGTGGTGCTGGGGGTCTGGGCCTTCATCCTGCTGTGGAGCCGGCCGTGGCTGGCGCGGTTCCAGTACGGCCCGTTCGAATGGCTGTGGCGCTCGCTGGTGATGTGGAAGCGGCAGCCGTTTTTGAAGCGGGCGCACCCGGGCTGAGCCAGGTTGCGTGCGTCCTTCGACACGCCGCTTCACGCCACGCGCGGCCGAGGGGCGCGCCGCCCCCTCCACCGCCCTTCGGGCGGTCCCCCTCCCCGGCTTCGCGGGGAGGATTTCCGGGTTTAGCCGACCGCCCGCAGGTCATCGCGGGCCGACTTCAGCCGTTCGGCGACCAGGAAGGCCAGTTCGAGGGCCTGTTCGCCGTTGAGCCGGGGATCGCAGTGGGTGTGGTAGCGGTCGCCGAGGTCGCCCTCGAGCACCTCGCGGGCGCCGCCGATGCATTCGGTGACGTTCTGGCCGGTCATCTCCAGATGCACGCCGCCGGGGTGGACGCCCTCGGCCGTGGCCACGTCGATGAAGCTCTTCACCTCGCTGAGGATGCGGTCGAACGGCCGGGTCTTGTAGCCGCTCGAGGCCTTCAGCGTGTTGCCGTGCATCGGGTCGGTCGACCAGACCACCGACCGGCCGGCGCGTTTGGTCGCCGCCATCAGACGCGGCAGGCGTTCGGCGATCTTGTCGGCCCCGAAGCGGCCGATCAGGGTCAGGCGGCCCGGCTCATTGGCCGGGTTGAGCACATCGACCAGCCGCAGCAGGTCGTCGGGATCCAGCGTCGGGCCGACCTTGACGCCGATCGGGTTTTTGACGCCGCGGGCGAACTCGACATGGGCCCCGTCCAGCTGACGGGTGCGCTCGCCGATCCACAGCATATGGGCGCTGGTGTCGTACCAGTCGCCGGAGGTGGAATCGACGCGGGTCATGGCCTCCTCGTAGCCCAGCAGCAGCGACTCGTGGCTGGTGAAGAACTCCACCTGATGCAGGCTGGGATGGCTCTCGGGCGTCACCCCGATGGCGGCCATGAAGTCGAGGCTCTCGCTGATCTTGTCGCTGAGCTCGCGGTAGCGCGCGCCCAGCGGGCTGTCAGCGACAAAGCCAAGCGTCCAGCGGTGGATATTGTGCAGATCGGCGTAACCGCCGCCGGCGAAGGCCCGCAGCAGGTTCAGCGTCGAGGACGCCTGGCCATAGGCCTTGAGCAGCCGCTCGGGATCCGGAATGCGTTCCGCTTCACTGAAGTCCATGCCGTTGATGTTGTCGCCGCGATAGGACGGCAGGGTGACGCCGTCGATGGTCTCGATCGGCTCGCTGCGCGGCTTGGCGAACTGGCCGGCGATGCGGCCGACCTTCACCACCGGCTTGCCGCCGGCGAAGGTCAGCACCACCGCCATCTGCAGGATCAGCCGGAAGGTGTCGCGGATGTTGTCGGCGTGGAATTCCTTGAAGCTCTCGGCGCAGTCGCCGCCCTGCAGCAGGAAGGCCCGTCCCTCGGCGACCTCGCCGAGCAGGGTTTTCAGCCGCCGGGCCTCGCCGGCGAAGACCAGCGGCGGCATCCGGCGCAGGTCGTTTTCGACGCGCTCCACCACCGCCTGGTCCGGATAATCGGTCGGCAGGTGTTTCGCGGGCCTGGCTCTCCAGGACTCGGGGGTCCAACGCTGGGTCATGATCTCAACTCAATAAGGGACCGAGGCTCATACAGGATGGCCGGGATGAAGGCAAAATAATGCGCCTGGAAGGCGTGGACAGGGCCGGCCGGGGCATGGGTGTGCGTGGCGGGGCGTAGGGCGTAGGGCGTAGGGCGTAGGGCGGAAGATGGGGTGTGCGGGCGGCGGCGGAAGGGCGCGGCGGACCGACTGTCTTCGTTTCACGCGTTCGCTCCCTTTTCGGCGCCGGGCGGCGGCATGCTGAAGCGCGCCCTTCAGTGATTATACCCCCGCCCCCCGGGGTGGGGGTCGGTGTGGTCGAGGTGAGAGAAAACAGGCGGTTGCGCCTGTGGGGACAGGTGTAGCGGCGCGGCCGGGGCAGCGCGGCGGGCGCGGGCCGGGCGGGCGGCGAGCGCGGAATCCGGCCGAAAAGGCGGGGTCGATTGTCTCGCGATGTCCCGGGTTGTCTCGGGATTATGGGTCTTGGGAGTCTCGCTTGGGGCCAGGGAGGCGTCGGACTCGCCGCGATCATGCAAAACGTCTGCTTCGCCATGGGACGTGCTAGGGTTGCGCGGCTCGGCGACCGACGGTCTTCTGACGCCGAGCCCTCAAGGAGCCTGACGATGAAAACGTCCATTGCAAGCCTTGCCCTGGTCGGCGCTGTTCTGATCGCCGGGGCGGCGGTCGCCCAGGGGGCCGATCCCGGCGGACCGGGGAAAGACAGCCCCGCGCCCGCCGAGACCCGGGGAGGCGCCCCCGCCAACGCCCCCGCCGGCGGGGCGCTTCGCGCCTCCGCCCCGACCCCGGCGGGAGACCCCGCCCCGGCCGCGGACTGGGGCTTCAGCACCGGCGACTTCACCGGTCCGACCGCCACGGCGGGCAAGGGCCCGGCCGCCGACACCGGCGCGGGCCAGTCCTACACCACCGGGGACTTCACCAGCCCGCAGCTGCAGCGGGCCCCCGATCCCTACAGCTACATCAAGATCGACGCCGCCCTGTCGGCCCGGGCCTGCACAGCCCGGCACGGCGCAGTCGTCCGCCGCGACGGCGTCCAGCAGTGCAGGCTGCCCGCCGCGCGGTGACGTTGGGGGGGGAGAGCGGTGGGGCGGGC
This sequence comes from Caulobacter sp., assembly GCA_030680355.1. Lineage (GTDB taxonomy): Bacteria > Pseudomonadota > Alphaproteobacteria > Caulobacterales > Caulobacteraceae > Caulobacter. The sequence goes on along the minus strand of JAUXVF010000031.1, from coordinate 595,265 downwards.
CGCTCATTTGCCAAAGCGGGGCCAAAGCAGGAATACACACGCTCAGCACTGTAGAAATGAGTGTGTGTCCCCGTTTTCCCAGCCCCATCTGATCCGAAGACCGACCCTCCGCCACCTGCGAGCTGAAGCTCACCGGACGTGGGCGGCTGCGACAGCCGCTGCCTGATATGTTTCTCGGGTAAGGGGCTTTGCGGCCGGTCGCCGTCAACCTGACAAAACCGACCCGCGTGCGGTCGCCCGCCGGGTCGTAGGCGTAGGTCATGGTCTTGCCGAAGGTGGACTCGGCGAGAACTCAGTTATCGGTTGTCGATAAAGAGTGTGCGCCCCCGTTTTCCCTAAGCTTTCCTAGTCATCAAATCTCCTATCCGCGGTATGGAACCAACCGCGTTAGAGAGCCAGATTTGCGACATTGGTTCCAAAGCCAAGATTCTACGCAGATCACCACGGTAACACCGGGAGCTGATCCAATAATGGTATAAGAACTACTTTTCGAACCATTCCACATCGATGTCTCAACGTGAGATCTAGTAGCCTGGCGCGTTTGGCGCGTCTCCACTGCCCCTAGCGCGTCGCTTCTGCTCACAATCATCTCATAAGGTGATCCGGAAGAATCCCTCAAAGAAAGCAAATACCGCTCCCCCTCCAACTGCTTTGATATGGCTACGCTCTCGATGAGGAGGCCTTTATTGTGGTCAATTGTAGCGCATGCCTCACCGAATCGGAACGAACACGATGGAAGATTTTGCGCTCTGGAAAAAACAATTAGTGCCGTATTTATTGATACTGAAACTGTAAGAAAAAATATTGCGAGGATATAGATCTTGTATCTCATGGTCTGATCACCTGATTTCCGGATTCCCTTGACATCATCATAAGAACTTGAAACTGGGACGCACACTCTTTATCGATATTCGATTTTCTGCTTATCGATAAAGAGTGTGTGTACCCGTTTCTGGGATGCTGCCATCTGTCCTCGTTTCTGTCGGAAATGAGAGTGTCCCCGTTCCTCCCCGTTTACGAGAACCGACCAGAAGCAAAAAGCCTGGGTCCCCGCCTGCGCGGGGATGAGCGGAGGGGGTGCGGGCAAAACTGTTGAACGGGGTCACCCACACATCCGCATTGACGCCCCCCGCCCTCGCCCGGAACAATGGCCCATGGCCACCTTGATCCTCAGTGTCGTCGGCAGTGACCGGCCCGGTTTGACCCAGGCGCTGGCGGGCGCGGTGTTTTCGGCCGGGGGCAACTGGCTGGAGAGTCATCTCAGCCGGCTGGGCGGGCTCTATGTCGGGTCGGTGCGGGTCGAGGTCGCGGCCGAGGGGGTCGAGGCCCTGCGCGCGGCCGTGCAGGCGGTGGACGCCCAGGGGCTGGAGGTGCGCATCGCGCCGGCGGTCGAGACGCCCGGCGAAGGCGGCGGCGACGCGATGCTGTTCAGCCTGGTCGGCCAGGACCGGCCCGGCATCGTGCGTCAGGTGACGGCGGTGCTGAGCGGGCTGGACGTCAATATCGAGGCCTTCGACAGCCGCCTGAGCACCGAGGCCCATTCCGGCGCGCCGCTGTTCCATACCGAGGCGCGCCTGCGGCTGCCGGCCGGGCTGACGGCCGGTGCGGTGCAGGCGGCGCTGGAGGCCATCTCCGGCGAGATCATGGTCGACATCTCACTGGCCCCGGCCCGGGCCGGCTGAGGCCAGGCCTCAGCCCCCGTCCTCGTCGACGACGATGGCCACCGTCTTGCCGCGCGACAGCGGGTCCCAGCCCGCCGCGATGGCCGAGGCGATGGCCGTCGCCACCAGCTCCGGCGCGATCTGGTCGGGCTTGAGCATCGGGGCGCCGTATTTGGGCTGTTTGCCGGCCGGGAACTCGATCACCGCCTCGCGCTGGCCCTCCTTGTGCCGCACGGCCAGGGCCTTGCCCTGGAAGGCGTTGCTGTCGCTGGACCACTGCGGCTGGCGCTGAATCCGCCAGACGTAGGGGTCGCCGTCGACCTCGATATCGAACTCGGGATTTTGATTGATGCGGGCCATGGCAAGCCGTTAGCCCGCTCCGCCCGCCGACGCCAGCCCGGACCGGCGCCCTGGCCGGGCGCTAGCTTCGCGGGGTGGGAAGCCGGCCGCAGTCGGCATCGCACGGCTGATCGGCGGGCGAGACGGCCGGGCAGTGCGCGAGATGCCGTGGCGAGGTCGCCAGCCAGGCGGCGCAGGCGGCGGAAGGGCCGCTGAAGACCAGAACTTCCTCCCGCCAGACCGTCACCCGGACCGCGCTGCGGTGCTCGGCCAGCATCTTCAGGCTTTCGGCGGCCGCCAGGGCGTCGTCGGCCTGCTCGATCCTGTGGAAGCTGGGCGCGACGCCGGACGATTTGAAGGGAAACACCGTGTAGGTGACCATGCTGGGCGCTCAATGACTAAGGGGGCGGGAGCGCGAGGCGTAACCCTCGTCTCTCAGCCGCCAGCGCCGACCAAAGCCTTCCTAGCGATGGACTCACCCTGCGCTCTAATCCGGCCGGCGTCTATATCGACGGCGGGCGACGGGCGGCGGGCCTGCTAGCCCAGCTCCGCCGGCGCATATTTCTCGCGCATGGTGACCAGCTCTTCGGCCGCCGTCGGGTGGACGGCGCAGGTGGAGTCCCACTGGGCCTTGGTGACGCCCATCTTCACGGCGATGGCGGCCATCTGGATCATCTCCGGGGCGTCGGGGCCGACGATATGGACGCCGACCACCTGGTCGGTGGCCGGATTGACCAGCAGCTTCATCAGGCTGCGCTCCTCGCCGCCGTAGAAGGTCATCTTCATCGGCCGGAAGATGGCGCGATAGACGTCGACCTTGCCGAAGGCCTTGCGGGCCTCGGCTTCGCCCATGCCGACGGTGCCGATCGGCGGCTGGGAGAAGACGGCGGTGGCGACATGGTCGTGGTCGAAGGAGGTCGGATTGCCCTTGAACTCGGTCTCGGCGAAGGCGGCGCCCTCGCGGATGGCGACCGGGGTCAGGTTGATGCGGTCGGTGACGTCGCCGACGGCCCAGATGTTGTCGACATTGGTCTTCGAGAAATCATCGACCTTGATCGCGCCGCTGTCATTGAGGGCCACCCCGGCCGTCTCCAGCCCCAGGCCGCCGACATAGGGGGCGCGGCCGGTGGCGAACAACACCTGGTCGGTGGTGAAGCTCATGCCGTTGTTGAGATGGCTGACGACGCCGGCGGCGGTCTTTTCGAGACGGTCGTGCTCACAGCCCAGCACGACGGTGATGCCGCGCCGCTCGAGCTCACCGGCCAGATGGGCGCGGACGTCGTCATCGAAGCCGCGCAGGATGTTGGGGCCGCGGTAGAGCAGCGTCACCTTGCTGCCCAGACCGGCGAAGATGCCGGCGAACTCGACGGCGATATAGCCGCCGCCGACGATCAGGATGCTTTCGGGCAAGGCGCCCAGATGGAAGGCTTCGTCGGAGGTGATGGCGTGCTCGATGCCCGGCAGGTCCTGGGGCACGGTCGGGCGGCCGCCGGTGGCGATCAGGATCTTCTCGGCCATCACCGTCTTGGCATGCTCGCCGAGGATCTCGACGGTGTGGGCGTCCTTGAGCACCGCCCGGCCATGCACCAGGTCAGCGCCGGCCTTGTGCAGGTTGGTGACATAGATGCCCGACAGCCGGGCGATCTCGATGTCCTTGGCGGTCAGGAAGGTTTTCCAGTCAAAGGTCGGCTCGGGCACCGTCCAGCCGAAGCCGCGGGCGGTCTTGACCTGGTTGGAAAACTCGCTGGCGTAGACCATGAATTTCTTGGGCACGCAGCCGCGGATCACGCAGGTGCCGCCGACGCGGTGCTCCTCGGCCACGGCCACCCGGGCCCCGGTCATGGCCGCCAGCCGTCCGGCGCGGACCCCGCCGGAACCGGCCCCGATGACGAAGAGGTCGTAGTCGTAGTTGGGCATGGGGGCTCCAGGAAGGCAGGGTCAGAGGCCGGATATGGCCCTAGGGGGTCAGGTTGACCACCCCCCCGTCGGTTCCGATCAGGGCCAGGTCGGCCAGATCGAGGAACAGGCCATGGTCGACGACGCCGGTGACGCTCTTGAGCGCTCCGGCCAGGGCGGCGGGATCGCTGATCTTTCCCGAGGCCAGATCGTAGATGACGTTGCCGCCGTCGGTGACGACGATGCCCCGCTCGGCCATGCGCAGACGCGGCGGCGGCAGGTCGAACTCGGCGGCGATGTCGGCCAGCCGCCGGCCTGTGTGGGGATGGCCGAAGCGGACCACCTCGATCGGCAACGGGAACCTGCCCAGGGCTTTGACCTGTTTGGCCGCGTCGGCGATGACCACGCAGCGGCGCGAGGCCTCCCAGACCAGTTTCTCGCGCAACAGGGCCGCGCCGCCGCCCTTGATCAGCGACAGGCCCGGTCCGATCTCGTCGGCCCCGTCGACGGTCAGGTCGATGAATTTGACGTCGTCCAGACCGACCAGGGGAATGTCCAGCTCGCGGGCCAGGTTGGCGGTGGCCTCCGAAGTCGGCACGGCGCGGATGGCCAGGCCCCGCGCGGCCAGGGCGCGCACGAAATGGGCGGCGGTCGAGCCGGTGCCGAGGCCGACGACCATGCCGGCCTCGACCAGCTCGGCGGCGGCCTCGCCGGAGATGCGTTTCTGTTCGTCAGCGGTCATGGCGATCTCCGTGGTCGTTCCCTATCGTCCTGACCGGGCCAGGGCAACGCGGCGCGCGGCTCAAGCCGCCGCTTTTGTCCGGCTGAGCAGCAGCAGGCTGACGCCGCCAAGGCCTGAAACGGTCAGGACATTCAGGTCGCCGGCAAGAACGGCGGCCCTGGCGGCCGGCTTGTCGTCGAAGGACAAAGCCGCGCGGCCCGAAGGCGTCTGTCGGAAGGCATACAGGCCGACGCCCATGACGGACTTCGACACGGGCACGCCGATCCAGCGGCGGCCGGCAGCAAGGCCTGCCTCGTCCTTGCCCTTGGCCCCCACGCCGCAGGCGATCGTCGACGAGGCCGGCATGCCGTCCCTGGGTTTGCCCTTGCCGCTGGCGGCCAGGACAAAGAATTCGCGACCATCCACGGTCTTCTCGAAACCCTGGACATCGTCCAGGCCGCCAAGCTTCGCCGTCTTCTTCGCCGGGACGAAGCCCTGGCCCAGGGCCCGGGCGGCGCTGCGGCCGGGATCAAGATCAGGGCCGCAGATGGTTCTGAAATAGGCGAACAGGGTGGCGTCCGCCGGCGCGGCGACGGCCAGCGACGAGGTCGTCGCCGTCACCATCAGCGTCGCGAGGATCAGGGCTGTCGAAACAAGGCGCATGTCATTGCATGCCATGACCCGCCCGAACTCGCCAGACGCCGTGTTTCGGCCACCTACCAGGCCAGCACCTTGAGGCCTGGAGTGTCGCTGAAGTCGACGGCGTTCGTGGTGACCAGCGTCGCCTGGAGCACCAACGCCTGGGCGGCGATCATGCGGTCGAAAATCTTGCGGCGGGAGTAGCCGGCGACACCAACGATGGTCCGGTAGGCGTCGGCGCAGGCCTCATCGAAAGGGTGGACCTGCAGCGACGCCAAAATTGCGTCGAGGCGGGCTTGCCGAAGGGCGGCCTCGGAAGGGTCGCGGCGCAGCCCCCCCTCCAGCTCGACCCTCGTGATGATCGACACCATCAGGGGACCGCCCAGCGCGGTTAGCCCATTTCGCACGCCCGGATGTCCGTCGCGCAGGTAGATGACGACATTGGTGTCGAGCAGATGGCTCAAAATTTACAGGCCCGGCCGCTCGGGAATGTCCTCGGTGTCGCGAACTTCAATGTAGGACGGCCTGGGGAGCGCATCCAGCTTTGCGAACATCTCGGCGATCGAAGGCCGTTTGGGATAGATGGTGATCACGTCGCCGGATCGAACGATTGTGAGCTCGATGCCGTCTTCGTAAGCGATCTCTCGCGGCAGACGGACAGCCTGACTGTTGCCGCTCTTGAAGGTCTTGCTGGTGACAGTGGTCATCGGAAACGCCTCCGTATGCACACGTATATACCGGAAAAATGGCCGGGACGGAATGGGCCCTATGTCTTCTTCCGCGCCGCCTTCATGGCCCTAAAACGCGCCGCCCAGCCCGGCTTCTCGACCTGCTGGCTGCGTTCCAGCGCCAGGGCGTCGGGGGCCACGTCGCGGGCGATGACCGAGCCTGAGCCGGTGTAGGCCCCCGCCCCCACGGTCACCGGGGCCACCAGCGAAGAGTTGGAGCCGATGAAGGCCCCCTCGCCCACATGGGTCTCGAATTTGTCGAAGCCGTCGTAGTTGCAGAAGATCGTGCCGGCGCCGATGTTGGCTTTCGCGCCGATCGTGCCGTCGCCCAGATAGGCCAGATGGTTGGCCTTGGCGCCCTTGCCGACCTTGACCTTCTTGACCTCAACGAAGTTGCCGATGTGGGCGTCCTCGCCGATGTCCGCGCCCGGGCGCAGGCGGGCATAGGGGCCGACAATGGCCCCGCTGCGCACGATGGCCCCTTCCAGATGGCTGAAGGCGCGGATCCGGGCGCCGGTCTCGACCGTCACGCCGGGGCCGAACACCAGATTGGGTTCGAGGACCACGCCGCCGGCGATCCGGGTATCGAACGACAGGAACACCGTTTGCGGCGCGGTCATGGTCACGCCGTCGGCCATCAGGGCGGCGCGGGCGCGGTCCTGCCAGAGGGCCTCGGCGCGGGCGACGCCGGCCTGGTCGTCGGCGCCCATGACGGCGGTCTCGGCGGCGAAGGCGACGCCGACCCGCATTCCGGCCGCGTTGGCGATCCCGACGATGCTGGTGATGTAGTACTCGGCCTTGGCGTTGTCGTTGCCGACGGCGGCCAGCCAGTCGAACAGCGGCCCCGCCGGGGCGCAGAGGATGCCGGAATAGCAGGCGCGGACGGCCGCCTCTTCGGCGTTGGCGTCGCGGGCCTCGACGATCCGCAACAGTCGGCCGTCGGCGTCCTGGATCATGCGGCCGTACAGGGCCGGATCGGCCGCCTCAAAGGCCAGCATGACCAGATCGTCGCCGGCGGCGCGACGCGCGAACAGCGGGGCGATGTCGTCGGCCGTCAGTAGCGGACAGTCGGCGTTGACCACCACCACGTCGCCCTCGAACCCGGACAGGGCCTGGCGGGCGCAGAGCACGGCGTGGGCGGTGCCCAGCGGCGGGTCCTGGATGGCCACGGCGGCCTCGCCCAGCCGCGCCCGGACATGGTCGGCGACGGCGGGGCTGTGGGCCCCGCAGACCACCACCACCTGGTCGCAGCCGGCGGCCTGGACCGCGTCGATGGCCCGGTCGAGCATGGTCCGACCACCGATCCTGTGCAGGACCTTGGGCGTCGGGGATTTCATGCGGGTGCCCTGGCCAGCGGCCATGATCACCGCGGCGCGCTGGCTCATCGGTTCGACTCGTGACGTTGCATTCGACCGAGCTTTACCCGAAACCCCCTGACGATGCATGACCAGAGCAAGACCCTCGCCGGCTGGACCGTCGCCTTTGATCTCGACGGCACCCTGGTGGAGACCGCGCACGACCTCGTCGGCGCGCTGAATGTCATCCTCGTCGAGCAGGGCCTGGCGCCCGCGCCGATGACCGCCGTGCGGCAGCTGGTCGGCCACGGCCTTCGGGGCATGCTGATCCGCGCCTTCGCCATGGCCGACCTGACCATCACCGAAGACCAGATCGCGCAGCTTCGGCCGCGGATCGTTGACGTCTACAGAGGCCGCATCGCTCGCGAGAGCCGCCCCTTCCCCGGTTGCCTGGAGGCCCTGGCCGAACTGCGGGCCCGCGGCGCGAAGCTCGCGGTCTGCACCAACAAGCCCGAGGGGCTGGCCCGCCTGCTGCTCGACGAACTGGCCATGACCCGCCTGTTCGACGCCATCGTCGGGGGCGACACCTTGCCGGTCCAGAAGCCGGATCCCGCCCCTCTGCTCGAGGCCATCGTCCGCGCGGGCGGCGACCGGGCGCGGGCGATCCTGGTCGGCGACGCCTCACCGGATGTCGGGGCGGCGAAGGCGGCGGGCGTCCCCTGCGTGATCTGCGGCTTCGGCTACAATGACCTGCCCCCGGCCGAGTTGGGCGGCGATGTGACCATCAGCCACTACGACGCGTTGGCCGGCGTCGTCTCCGGCATCGCGGCGGCTTGCCGGAGCGCGGGCGAGTCGCTATAGACCCGGCCCTTCCCGGAGCGGTGTCTCCGGCGATGGATGCGTAGCTCAGCGGGAGAGCACCTCGTTCACACCGAGGGGGTCACAGGTTCAATCCCTGTCGCATCCACCATTCTGCTTCGCCCTCGGGGCTTCGCAGACCACGTTCCACTCCCCCCAGTCGAAGCTGAATGCCGCGCGACGCCTTGGCGCGGCGGGAGCGTCACATTTCGATACACACGATCACACACTTTCGTTGATTTTTGGTGGCAGTGTGTATGAATACTCTCATCAACAGCCGGGCCGTCATCAAGGCGCTGGAGGCGGAGGGCTGGACCCTGAAACGGGTCACCGGCAGCCATCACCATTTCATGCATCCGATCCGGCCGGGCGTCGTCACCGTTCCTCACCCGAAGCGGGACCTGGCGGTCGGCACGCTGCACTCGATCGAAAAACAATCCGGCCTGAGCCTGAGGTAAGCGACATGCGTTATTACATTGCCCTGATCCACAAGGACTCCGACAGCGATTTCGGCGTATCCTTTCCGGACTTTCCGGGCTGCATATCGGCGGGCGTGACCCTGGACGAAGCGGTCCTGATGGCGCGGGAGGCCCTTGAGGGGCACACTGGACTCATGGCTGACGAGGGGGAGGCAATCCCCGAGCCCACGTCCATGGAGATCATCGTCGCGGACCCGGAGAATCGTGACGGAACCCCGGTGCTGATCCCCCTGGCCCCAGCGGTGGGCCAAAAGACGGTGCGGGTGAACATCACCCTGCCCGAGGATACCCTGCGCGACGTCGACCGCTACGCCGAAGCCCACGGGTTCACCCGGTCCGGATTTCTCGTCCAGGCGGCCAAGCGGGTGATGGAACAGGCCTGAGTCTTGCCGAGGCCTGGCATCGCCGTCCGAAGCGGCTTCAGGCCGCGCGAATCTCGAGCGTCACGCCCGATTCCTGCTGCAGGCAGCGAATGACCGCGAACAGATTACTGGCGGTGGGGTTTCCGCCCGGACCGAACATCCGCATCAGGCTTTTGGCCGGCGCACCCGTGGCCGCCGACAGCGCCGTGAAGCCGACAGTCGCGTTGATGTAGTCGCGCAAGACGGCCTTACCGGTTTCAACATCGCCCTCGAGCAGCGCCGCGACCCCCTCGGTCAACAACGCCTGTTTGAAGGCCGGGTCCCGCGCCACGCGGGCCTTCACGGTGTCCTTGAATGATCGGGTCAGGGCCATCGCGTTGAGCCTTTCTTCGACGCCGCCTTGCGCGCCTTGTAGTTCGCCCACCGCATCCTCGCGGCCTCGATGTCCCGGCTCTGCCGACGCTTGGTTCCGCCGCCGACCAGGATCACCAGCCGGTCACCGTCTCGCCCGAAATAGACCCGATACCCCGGCCCGGCGTCGATCCGGTATTCAAACACGCCGTTACCGACGCCCTTGACGTTGGAGGCCGCGCCTCGGGCGATCCGCGTCAAGGCGACCGTCACCCTGGCCGCCGCTCCGGGACCCAAGGCTTCGAACCAGTCGCCGAAAGGACTGCCCCCCGAGTCATCGAGATATTCCTCGATCTGGATGTCATTAGGTAACATATACGATACCTAAATTCAATGGACGTCACGCAGCCCGTACCCTGGCGGCGCCGCCCGCCCCTAACGCTTCGCCGGCGGCGCCGGCACGGGGCCCGGACAGGCCTCGTTATCGGGTCGGAAATTCAGGCGGCGGCCATCGACCGAGAGATCACGCCATTGCGGGGCGACGGTTTCGACCTTCCCGTCCCTCAGGGTCGTCGCTTCGCGGTCGCAGACGTCGTCGAAACGCCCCACCTGCCGCCAGCGGCCCTCCGTCCCTGGGGCCCACACCGTCATCGACCAGCCCATGTCGACAACCACCTCGTCGGTTCCATCGCCGTCGAGATCGACCATCCGGGCGACGCAGGGCCTGGCCTTGTCCGTACAGGCTGACGGACCGTCGAACTCGCCCCTGTCCTGCACGGCCAGGAAGCCCGCAGGCAGGACCGTTCCCGCGGGCAGGGCGTCAATGTAAACCGGGTCGCGATCAGGCCGGGGCGACGGCGGCATGTCGCCGATGTGCCTGACGGCGAGGGTTTCAGCGGCCCGTTTGCCCGCCTCCCCGCCCCCGGTTTTCAGGGCCCCCAGCGCCGCCACGCCATAACGTTCGCTCTCGAACCGGAGGAAGCGGTAGTCGAAGGCCTCGGGCTTGATCTTGCCCGCCGCCAGCCGGGCCATCTGGTCGTTGACCGACAGCCGGGCCGGGTCGGCGATCGGGGTGAACAGGGCGATCAGCAGGGCCAGAACCACGAAGGATGTGGCGATGTTGGTCAGTTCCAGCCGCTTCATCCAGGCGCCCGGCAGCACCGCCGCCAGGGCGTAACCGACCGCGTAACAGATGCCCGCGATGACGAACGCCGAGGCGACAATGCGGTCGGGCGTCAGGCCGTACTGGCTGATCCGCAGCCACAGGGCGAAAGCGGCCACCCCGACCAGCGGCAGCATCAGCAGCCCCCCGACCCGCGCCGCCCAGCGCAACACCACCGGCGTCGGCGTGTCGGGCTCGCCGTCCTGGTAGGCGGCGTTGATCAGGACGATCATCACCGCCGCGGCGCTGAGCAGGATGGCGGCGGCGCTGCGGGTCTTCCACAGGGGATCGAGGCCGGTGAACGGCAGGGCGGCCATGAAGGCGGCGGTCAGAAACACCAGCACCGGCAGCAGCCAGGACAGCAGGGTCAGGGCCACGGTGCGAATGCCGCGGATCAGGCCGTGGCGCACGTCGGTGAGCTGCACCGCCGCGGCGAACATGGTCGTGGAGGCCGGAATGGCGAACCAGGACTTGCGGATCAGCGTCTCGACAAAGTCGATGCCGATCACCTTGAACAGCGCCCCGCCCAGGGTCAGGACGATCCAGAAGACGCCGACGAAGCCAACGGCCATGGCCATCTGAACGCCATGCTTCCACGCCAGATCGAAATAGGTCGGGAAGCGCGCGATGACGCGCCGGTCGGCGTCGGCGGCGGCCACCAGATGGTGGGCGATGAACAGGCCGACCGCGGAGAAGATCATCGTCCGGGCGGAGACCCAGTCGATCGCCTTGCCGACCGCGAGCCGGCCGATGTCATGGGCCCCGAGGACCGCCAGCACGGCGGCCGCGACCACGGTCCAGATGATCAACGGGCGACGCCGCATCTCCGCCAGTCCGCCCAGCAGGACGAAGGGAACCAGCAGGACCAGCATGGCCAGAAGCCCGAACAGCAGGCCCTGGGTGGCCGGCCAGACCTTGTTGTCAGCGGCCTCGGTCAGCCCCCAGAGCGCGACGCCCTGGGCCAGACCGATCGCGATCCGCGCCAGGCCGATCTCCCGTGAAACCGCCCGGTCTTCCGTCGCATAGGCCATCGTCTTCCCCCCGACTTGCCGTCAACCTCGCTCAACACTCCCGCGATGACAATGCGCGTGAGGCGCGCCAGCGCTTTGCGCGCGCGCCCGACGCATGGCAGGGTCGGGCGTTAGCCAAGGACTTCCACGACCGCCCGATGAGCCATCCCGCGAACTTCACGCTCGAACAGGGCGAGCACGGCGTTACAGTCACCCTCACCGGAGACTGGACCGCCGAGACGATGGCGGACGCCGACGAGCGTCTGGGCGAAATGCTTCATGGCGTCCGCGCCGTGACACTGAACCTGATGACCCTGCGCCGCTGTGACACCGCCGGGGCCTACGGCATTCTGCGCGCCGCTGAAAACCAGGCCAACGCCGGGCAGATTCTGGCCCGCCCCGAGACGCAGCGACTGCTCGATCTGGTCTCCGCCGCGATCAAGGTCGAACCGACGCCGGTCGTGCCGCAGCGCGGACTGAGCGACCTGCTGGCCCGGGTCGGCATGGGCGTGTTCGATGTCATCGGCGAGGTCGCCGAAACCTTCGCCTTCATCGGCCGGCTGACCATGTCGCTGCTGCGGGGCCTGGCCAATCCGTCAAAGATGCGCTGGGCGCCGACCTTCGCCCAGTGCGAACGGGCCGGCCTGGACGCCCTGCCCATCGTCGCCACCGGCACCGCCTTCATCGGCGCGGTCGTGGCCCTGATCGGCATCAACACCCTGGCGGAGTTCGGGGCCACCGTGTTCGTGGTCGAGACCATCGGCATCGCCGTCCTGCGGGAATTCGGCATCGTCATCACCGCCGTGCTGATCGCCGGCCGCTCCGCTTCGGCCTTCGCCGCCGAAATCGGGGCGATGAAGATGCGTCAGGAGATCGACGCCATGCAGGTCATGGGTGTCGACCCCTTCGACGCCCTGGTGCTGCCGAGGTTCCTGGCGCTGCTGATCATGATGCCGTTGCTGACCTTCGTCGCCGACATCGCCGGCATGGCCGGCGGCATGCTGGTCACCTGGAACATCCTGGATCTGTCGCCAGCCTTCTTCATGCAGCGGATCGTGGACAATGTCGGCCAGGCGCATTTCTGGGTCGGCATCTCCAAGGCGCCGATCATGGCCGCCGTGATCGCCGGCATCGGCTCGCGGCAGGGCATGGAGGTCGGCGGCGACGTAATCTCCCTGGGCCAGCGGGTGACCGCCGCCGTGGTCCACGCCATCTTCACCATCATCGTCATCGATGCCGTCTTCGCCTTGATCTACATGGAGCTCGACATATGACCGACGCGCCGGTCGATGACGACGATCCGCCCCCGATCGAGGTGATCGGCCTGAGGTCGCAGTTCGGCGACCATGTCATCCACGACGATCTGGACCTGACGGTCAACCGCGGCGACATCCTCGGTGTGGTCGGCGGATCGGGCTCGGGCAAGTCGGTGCTGATGAACACCATCATCGGGCTCAAACGGCCCGACGGCGGCACGGTGCGCCTGTTCGGCCACGACATCGCCCAGACCTCGCGGCGGAACTGGACCTCGATCGAGCGGCGCTGGGGCGTTTTGTTCCAGCAGGGGGCTCTGTTCTCGTCCCTGACCGTCCGCGAGAACGTCGCCGCGCCCCTGTTCGAGCACACCAGCCTGAGCCGGGCGGAGATCTATGAGCTGGCCGATCTCAAGATCGCCCTGTCGGGTCTGCCGCCCCGGGCCGGCGCGCTGAAGCCCTCCGAACTCTCCGGCGGCATGATCAAACGGGCCGCCCTGGCCCGGGCCCTGGCGCTGGATCCCCAGCTGCTGTTCCTCGACGAACCGACCTCCGGCCTTGATCCGATCGGGGCCGCGGCCTTCGATGAGCTGATCCTGGACCTGTCGGTAAGCCTCAACCTGACGGTTTTCATGATCACCCATGACCTCGACAGCCTGTATACGATCACCACACGGGTGGCCGTGCTCGCCGACCACAAGGTCGTCGCCGTCGCGCCCGTTCGGGAGCTGGAGACGTCCGACCATCCCTGGATCCGGGAATATTTCCTGGGCCCCCGGGGCCGGGCGGCGGCAAGTTCGGTGAAGGCTTTGGGGCGGAGCGTCTGATGGAAAGAAACGCCAACTACGTGCTGGTCGGGATCGCCTCGCTGGTGTTGTTCATCGGCATGGTGGTGTTCATCGCCTGGATCGCGCGATTGCAGTTCAACCAGGACTATGACGACTACGACATCCTGTTCATCGGCCCGGTTCGCGGCCTGTCACAGGGCGGCGAGGTGCATTTCAACGGCATCAAGGTCGGCGAAGTCACCAGCCTCACCCTCGACAAGCGGGACCCCAACCGGGTGATCGCGCGCTCGCGCATCACCTCCAGTGTTCCGATCCGGGTCGATTCCTACGCCACCCTCGAACCACAGGGCATCACCGGCATCAACTATGTCCAGATCACCGCCGGCACCCCGACGCTGAAGCTGTTGAAGGACACCGTTCCGGCCGGGGAGATCCCGGTGATCAAGACCCAGGGCAGCGCCCTGTCCGACCTGCTCGAAGGTGGCGGCACGGTGCTGACCCGCACGATCGAGGCGCTGGACCGGATCAACCACGTGCTCTCCGACGACAACGTCAAGACGCTGAGCGCCACGTTCAGCGACATCCAGGCGATCACCGCCGAGGCCCGAGAGCGCAAGGCGATCATCGCCGACGCTCAGAAGGCGCTGCAGAGCATCGACGGCGCCGCGACCGAGATCGCCGCCCTCAGCGCCTCGACCAAGGGTCTGGTGGACGGCGACGGCAAGCGCACCCTGGCCCAGCTCAACAGCGCCGCCGCCGAGCTGAAAGCCGCCACCCAGGACGCCCGGCGCATGATGGGCAAGCTGGAGGGGCCGACGGCTGAATTCGCCGACACCGGCCTGCCGCAGCTGACCCAGGCCATCATCAGCCTGCAGACCACGGCCCAGTCCCTCGACCGACTGGTCGCCGACGTCGAACAGAACCCCCAGGGCGTGGTCACCAAGGCGCCCGCCAAGGAATTGGAGGTCCGACCGTGACCCGACGCCTGACCGCCGCCGCGCTCGCGCTGGCCGCCCTCGCCCTGTCCGGCTGCGTGACGCTGTTCCCGGACGCCGATCCGGCCCAGCTGTACCGGTTCGAGGCCAATGTCGCCGCGTCACCGGCCGCGGCCGGGCCTCGCATCGGCATTCTGCGGCTGCAGACCGCCTTTCCTCGCGCGGCCGGCGGCGACCGCATCCTGACCATCAGCGGCGGCGGGGAAGCGGCCTATATCGCCGGCGCCCGCTGGGTGTCGCCGGCTTCGGTGCTGTTCGACGAGCAGCTGACCGCCGCCTTCCAGGGCGCCGGCCGGGCCCGGCTGATCAACCGCGGCGAGGTGGTCAAGGCCGACTACATGATGAAGCTCGACGTGCAGCGTTTCGAGACCCGCTACGACCAGGGAGCCAAGGCGGCGCCGCAGGTGGTGATCACCGTGCGCGGCGTGATCACCCGCAACACCGACCGGGCCGTGGTCGGCGAGCAGGTCTTCACCGCCGAGGTTCGCGCCGGCGACAACCGGGTCCGGGACATTGTGCCCGCCTATGACCAGGCGCTGTCGCAGGTGCTCGGCGAGGTCGTCCTCTGGGCCAACGCCGTCGACGCGCCGGCCCGCTGACGGCTTAGGCCAGGCCGAACAGGCTCTTTAGATAGGGGTTGAGCAGCCGACCTTCGGGGTCCAGCTCCCGCCGGACCTCGAGGAAGTCGGTCCAGTGCGGATAGAGGGCGGCCAGATCCGCGCCCTTGAGCGAATGCAGCTTGCCCCAGTGGGGCCGGCCGCCGTGGCGGCGGAAGATCGGCTCGATCAGCGCGAAGAAGAACTGATAGTCGTCGCGGTAATAGGCGTGGACCGCCACCGAACCGCGCGGCTGGCCCTGGAACGGCGACAGCCAGGCGTCGTCGGGGGCGATGCGGCGGACCTCGATGGGGAAATAGACGTCGGGACGGTGCTTTTCGATCACCGCCACCACCTCCTGCAGCGCCGCCAGTTGGGTCTCGGCCGGCAGATGATATTCCATCTCATTGAACCGGATGGGGCGTTCGGTGGAGAGCAGCTTCCAGCCCTCGTCGACCGCCGTTTCCGGCTTCACGCCGCCGAGCATGGCCTTGGCCGCCGCCTTGCGCAGGCTGGTCGAAAAACCAAGAACATTCTTCAAGCCCTTGAGGACATTGAGTAATGCGTCATCCTCGCTGGGGCCGTTGTTCTCGGTCGCATCGTCGGTCTCATCATGAGCGATATTGGCCGCCAAGCCGGTGAAGGGGACGGCGTAGAACTCGAAATTGCGGTGCGTCGCCCAGCGTTCCTCGGCCTTTGCGAGGGATTCCTCGAACGGCTCGACCCAGACCCGGCGGCGCAGGCGGCGGTTGGGCGTGGTCGTCAGCCGGGCCTGGGAAATCACGCCCAGAGCGCCGAGCGACACCCTGGCGGCGTTGAACACCTCCGGACGGCGCTGCGCGTCACAGTCGATAATCGCGCCGCCGGGCGTGACCAGGGTCAGGGCGGTGACATCGCCATGGATGGCCTTGAGATGCGTCCCTGTGCCGTGGGTGGCGGTGCCCAGGGCCCCGCCGAGGGATTGCTTGTTGATGTCAGGCAGATTGGCCATGGCCCTGCCCTTCTCCGCCAGGGCCGGGCCCAGGGCGCCCAGCCGGGTGCCGGCCGCAACGATGGCCTGGTCGCCCTCCCAGCCGATGACGCCGCTCATGGCGTCCAGCGAGACCAGGGTCCCGGCGGTGGCGCAGAGGGCGGTGAAGCTGTGGCTGGCCCCGGTGACGCGAACGGGCGCCGGGGCGGTTTTCAGGAGCGTGGCCAGTTCGGCCGCATCTTTCGGCGCGGCCCGCTGGACCGGATAGCTATGGGCGATCCCCGACCAGTTGCGCCACAGGGTGTGACCCTTGCCGTCGGAGGACGGCGGCGATGGCGGTTCAGGGTTTTCGCGTCCGGCCAAGCCGACGACGCCCGCGCCTCCAGCAACCACCGCCGTCGCCGCGCCGCCGGTAATCAGCGCTGTGCGTCTCGAAATCATGACAAGTCCCCGCCCTAGGTCGCGGGATCTTCATGCCCCGCCACGAATCGTATCAGACCCTCGAAGTCACCCGGGGTGCAAGTGGCGCATTGGCCACCGGCCGGCATGGCGTTGAAGCCCTGGATGGTGTGGTCGACCAGAACCGGCAGTCCCTGCTTCCAGCGCGGGGCCCAGGCGGCGGCGTCATGGACCATCGGCGCGCCGGACTCGGGGATGGCGTGGCAGGCCTTGCAGGAGGTCTCGTAAAGCCCGGCCAGGCGAGCGTCGGCGGGCTTGAACAGGGCCGCCTGCTCCGGAGTCGGGGCGGGCATAGGCGCCGGACCGCAGGCGGCGAGGATCAGACCCGCGACAAGAACGAGAGCGGTCCGGATCATCTCAGGCCTCCAGCCCGTGGATCCGCCGCGCGGCGGTCAGGGTGTTCTGCAGCAGGCAGGCGATGGTCATCGGCCCGACCCCGCCGGGGACCGGGGTGATCCAGCCGGCGATCGCTTTTGCCTCGTCAAAGGCGACATCGCCGACCAGCCGGGTCTTGCCGGCCGCGGCCCGTTCGGGATCGCGCGAGGGCAGCCGGGTGATGCCGACGTCGATCACCGCCGCGCCCGGCTTGATCCAGTCGCCGCGGACCATTTCCTGGCGGCCGACGGCGGCCACGAGGATGTCAGCCTGGCGGCAGAGACCGGCCAGGTCGCGGCTGCGGGAATGGGCGATGGTCACGGTGCAGTCGGCGGCCAGCAGCAGCTGGGCCATTGGTTTGCCCATCAGGTTGGAGCGGCCAATGACCACCGCGTGTTTGCCGGTCAGATCGCCGAGCACGTCCTTGAGCAGCAGCATGCAGCCGACCGGGGTGCAGGAGGTCAGGGCCGGCAGGCCGCTGGCCAGGCGTCCGGCGTTGGTCACCGTCAGGCCGTCGAC
Source organism: Caulobacter sp. (assembly GCA_030680355.1). Taxonomy (GTDB): domain Bacteria; phylum Pseudomonadota; class Alphaproteobacteria; order Caulobacterales; family Caulobacteraceae; genus Caulobacter. Next base: position 577,809 of record JAUXVF010000031.1, on the reverse strand, counting down.
GTCCTTGTCCGGCGAGATGGCGGCGACGATACGGGCCTGGCTGAGATGGTCGGGCACCGGGAACTGTACGAGAAGGCCGTGGATGGCCGGGTCGGCGTTGAGCTTGCCCACCAGGGCCAGCACATCAGCCTCGCTGGCGTCGGCCGGCAGTTTGTGGGTTTCCGAATACATGCCGGCGGCGTTTGTCTGTTCGCCCTTGTTGCGGACATAGACCTCGCTGGCCGGGTCCTCGCCGACCAGCACCACCGCCAGGCCCGGGGTGACGCCGTGGGCGGCCTTCAGGACGGTGACGTCGCGGGCCACCTGTTCACGCAGGGCGGCCGCGAAGGCCTTGCCGTCGATGATGGTCGCCTGCGTCATGTCTGGGCTCCTGAAACTGGCGCCCGCCCTACCCGTTCAGCCGCCGTGGCGCAACGCATGGCTGCCGGGCCGCAGGCGCTCAGGCCGGACGGGCCTCGCCCCATTCGCTCCAGCCCAGAACACGGGGCGTGCCGGGCAGGTACATGCTCTCGGCGCCGGAGACGGCGAATCCGGCCGCCGCCACCGAAGCGGTGATGGGCCGGGTCAGGTGGCAGCCGCCGGCGATCGACTTCCAGACCGGCTCCAGCCGGGCCTGCCAGCGGGCGACGCCGGGATCGGGCGCCAGGCCATGCTCGCAGTAGAGAAACCGGCCGCCCGGCTTGAGCACCCGCCGCGCCTCGGCCAGGGCCGCCGCCGGCGACTGCACCGAACAGAGGGTGAAGGTGCAGACCACGCAGTCGAAGCTTGCGTCCTCGAACGGCAGGGCTTCGGCCGTGCCGTCCTGGATATCGACATTGAGCCCCTGTGGCCGCTCGGCGGTCATGGCCCGGGCCCGCAGTTCGGCCGAGGGATCGACCCCGAACACGCTCTCGACCTTCGAGGGGTCGTAGAACTGCAGGTTCGCCCCGCCGCCGATGCCCAGTTCGAGCACCTTGCCGGCCGCCCTGGGCACCACCTTCACCCGCTGTTTCATGATCGGCTTGCTGGCGCAGGCGCAGCCGATCAGGCGCGGCATGATGTGGCGGTCGTAGAAGGAGGTCATATCGCGGTCTCTCTCAGCCATCTGGCCACCGCCCAGGCGTGACCATCATGGCGAAGCCGCCTGATCGCCTCGGTCGGATCCAGCCAGACCAGTTCGTGGTCAGCCTCGATCTTGAGGGCCGGGGCCGCGCCTGTCACCTCCACGGCGTGAACGCTGGCGACATTGTTGACCGCCTCGCCGCTGGACAGGACGAAATACTGGCCAAAGTCGGTGATCCGGCGACCGGCGCGGATTTCGAGCCCGGTCTCCTCGCCGAACTCCCGAATCAGGGCCTGGAGCTCGTCTTCGCCGGGATCGATCGCGCCGCCGGGCAGGTCGAGCCAGTCGCCGCCGCCTGCGGGGCGAATCCGGACCAGGGCGATGGCTCCGTCACGCTCGGCGACGCCGAAGGCGGCCGGTCGCTCGCGCGGCGTCTGACCGGACGGCGGCGCGCCGAACTGGGGCATCAGTCGGCGCCGATCAGCGACTCATAAGGGTCGACCTTGCCGGACTCGACGTCAGCCACGCTGACCTCGGGCCAGCCGACCTTGGCCGAGGCGCTGGCGCGCCAGGCCTGAACGATCACGTCGCGAAGCTCCGAGGCCCCCGCCCCGACCCGTTCGGCGGCGAAGTCGGCGCCGGCGGTCTGGCCGGGACGAAAGGCGCCCTCGCCCCACATCCGGTAGAGCGGCTCCACGAAGGTCTGGGTCCGGGTCAGATAGGCGACGGTGCGCTGTTCGATCGAACATTTGCAGTCGGCGAACGGAACCATGGCGGCCTTGGCCATGGACGGCGACACGGCGCCTTTCACGAAAACGCCCTCGAACGGACCGTGGATGCGGTCGGCCGTGTAGCCCTTGGGGTTGGGATAGTCGCCCCAGCCATTGTAGTGGACGGTGGCGTGCAGCGGCTGGCTGCCGTCGCCGATGTAGTGGGCCAGGTTGCCCAGATTGGCCAGCAGCAGGGCCTCCCGCCGCTGGCGGTCGCGCTTGTACCAGGCCCTGCGCGCACCCCTGGCGCGTTTCTCGGCGGCGACATCGACCCGCCAGTAGCCGAAGTCCTTCACCAGCTGCTGGTAGCCGTCGATGATCGAGTACTGCAGATAGCCCGCCTTCCAACTGTCGGCGCCGACGGCGCGCAGGGCGGTCTCGTAGTCGGCGCGGGTGGCCGGCATGGCGCTCAGCAGCGGCCCGCCGAGCAGCCGGCCCTGATCGTCAAGATCGATGAAATGGGCCGGGTCGCGGTTGCTGTCGTGGATCTTGCCCGCGCCCTTGGAGCGGTCGGGCTCACGGGCCAGTTCGCCCATGTCGGCCATCGCCTTTTTGTCGCGCAGGAAGCCCGGGACTTCGGTCGGCAGAGCCTCGACGGCAAGGACGCCGATGATCCTGTGGCCGGTGTTGCCCCAGGAACCGGCGGCGGTCGGCGCCAGCAGCGCGGCCGCGGCGGCCAGGGCGATCAGGGGTCTGTGCAGCGTCACGGGCGTATCCTCGGGCGGGTCAGAGCCAGCTGGTAAACGATTCGAGCGGCTTTTTGATTGCGGCGTAGCGGGGCGTGCGGGCGTCGGCGGCCGGATAACCGGCGACCAGCACCAGGAAGGGCTTCTCGGTCGCCGGTCGTTCGCAGATCTCGTTGAGAAAACCCATCGGGGCCGGGGTGTGGGTCAGGGTGACCAGACCCGCCTCATGCAGGGCGGCGATCAGAAGCCCCGTAGCAATGCCGACGGACTCATTGAAATAATAGGTTTTTCGGCTTTCGCCGGGAACCAGGCCCGAGCGTCTCTGGGCGAAGATGACGATCAGCCAGGGAGCGATCTCGAGGAAGGGCTTGTCTGGATCGGTGCCCAGGGGGGCCAGGGCTTCGAGCCACTCCGCACCGGCCTTGCCGGCGTAGAAGGCGCGTTCCTCGGACTCGGCCGCCTGGCGAATGCGCTGCTTGCGGGCAGGGTCGGAAATCACCGCGAAATGCCAAGGCTGCAGATTGGCCCCGCTCGGCGCCGTGCCGGCCGCCAGCAGGCAGGTCTCGATGATTTCGCGCGGGACCGGCCGGGGCGAGAAGTCCCGCACCGTGCGGCGACGCTTCAGACCCTCCAGGAACACGCGAGCGCGGTCGGCCATGACCGCCGGCGAATACTCGATCCAGCCGGCGAGCGGCTCCAGGTCGAGGGTGCGGTCTGGCTTGCTGCCCGTCACGAGATCCCCAACTCCGCCTCCACGCGCGCCACCCAGGCGACGACCCGCGGATAGTCCGCCAGATCGAAGCCGCCCTCGGGCGCCAGACGCGTATAGGCGACCAGGGCGACGTCGGCGAGGCTGACATGATCGCCGACCAGGAAGGCGGTCTCTTCGAGGCCGTCCTCGAGCCGCTGCAGGGCGGCGCGGCCGCGCTGGACCAGATTCGGATCGAGCGCTTCGCGCGGCTTGCCCAGATAGACCATCTGGAACCGGGCCACGGCGACATAGGGCTCGTGACTGTACTGCTCCCAGAACAGCCATTCGAACATCCGGGCGCGGTCATACGAGTCGGCGGGAATCAGGGCCGACCCCTCGGCCAGATGGACGATGATGGCGTTGGACTGGGCCAGGGCCCGGCCATCGGCGAGGATGGCCAGGGGCACCTGGCCGGCCGGGTTGAGCGCCAGGAAATCGGGCGTGCGGGTCTCCGACCGGAGCACGTCCAGCTCCCGCCAGCGGTAGGGAATCGCCAGTTTTTCGGCGGTCCAGCGGACCTTCAGACAGTTGCCGGATTTTTCGTCGCCATAGACGGTGAGCATCAAACCAGTCTCCTCGCGCGGGGGTCTCCTGATCCTCCAGCTTGTCGGCTGCGTCGATGGCGGCTAGAAGGCGCCGCTACGTCGAGCAACAACAGGGGACGCGTAATGAAACGCATCCTGCCATGTCTCGCCGCGCTGGCCCTGGGGATTTTCACCCCGCCGGCGTTCGCGCAGTCCGCTTTGGACCCGATCGGCGATCTCATCCAGGAGTCCCTCCAGGACCCCGCCACGACCGCCGAGGACCTGACTCCGGACTGGGCGCTCCAGGCCTCGCTCTATCACGGCGGTGCGCCGGGCGTCGGCGGCCGCGACTCGCTGGGCTGCCCGACGGTGGCCATGCGCACCGCCGCCATCGACCGCAAGCTGGTGCCCCGGCGAACCCTGCTGTTCATCAAGGAGACCGTCGGCCTGCCGATGCCCGACGGCTCGACCCATGACGGCTACTGGTACGCCTCCGACGTCGGCGGCGCGATCAAGGGCAGCCGCATCGACCTGTTCACCGGCTCGGGCCGGAGTTCCATGGCCCCGTTGATGAAGCTGAACATGAAGACCCTGACCGTGGCCCGGGCCGGCGCGTTCGAGGGCTGCCCCCAGGCCGGCCTGCGCATCGCGGCGCGCTAGGGTGATCATCGTCACCGGCGAGGTGATGGCCAGTCCCGACACCATCGATGAACTGCGGGCCGTCTGTATCGCCCACTCCAGACGCTCGCGGGCGGAACCCGGCTGTCTCAGCCACGATCTCTATGTCGACGGCGAGAACGCCCTGCGGCTGTTCTTTTTCGAACGCTGGGCCGACCGGGCGGCGCTGGACGCGCATTTTCAGGTCCCCGAGGCGAACGCCTTCATGCGGACGGTGCGCGGCCTGTCGGTCGGAGGATCGAAGGGACCGCAGATTTTCGAGGTCGTTCCCTCTCCCTGAGAGAAGACGGAAAACTCTAGATTCCACCGCCGACGTTGGGCGGCGACGGGGCTCGGGCGACGTGGATGCCGCACTCGGTCTTGTCCTGCCCGGCCCAACGGCCGGCGCGGACGTCGCCGCCGGCTTCCACCGCCTTGGTGCAGGGCCAGCAGCCAACGGACGGATAGCCCTGGGCGACCAGGGGATGGGCGGGCAGGTCGTTGGCGATCACATAGGCGTCGAGGTCGGCCTTGCTCCAGTTGGCCAGCGGGTTGAACTTCACATGGCGCGGCGCTTCCTCGACCACCGACAGGCGCAGGCGGTCGCCGCCGTGGAAGCGCTTGCGGCCGGTCATCCAGGCCTCGAAACCCTCCAGAGCCTTGTCCAGCGGGACGACCTTGCGGATTTCACAGCAGCCGTCGGTGTCGGTCTTCCAGAGATCGGCCTTGGGGTCGTGGACGGCGATGTCGGCGAAGCTGGGCCGCAGGTCGCGGACATCGGTCAGGCCCAGCCCGGCGGCCAGCTGTTTGCGATAGTCGAGGGTCTGGCCAAACAGCATGCCCGTGTCGAGGAACAGCACGGGGATGTCGCGACTGACCTGGGCGGCCAGATGCAGCAGCACCGCCGACTCGGCCCCGAAAGACGAGACCAGGGCCAGTTTCGGCCCGAACGCCTCGAGCGCCGCCTCGATCACCGACCGGGGATCGGCGTCCCGCAGATCGGCGGCCAGGCCGGACACCCGGCTGGGCGCGCGGGCGAGTTGATCAAGAGCCATCAGCGCCGCTCCTCATAGGCGGGGGCGCGGGCGTCGACGGCCCGCTGGTAAACATGACGAAAGCGGCCTGCGGCGGCGGCCCAGGCCTCGGGCGACGATCCGTCGGCGGGAACAAAAGCGTCGATGCCGCAGCGGACCATGAAGCCGGCCTGTTCACGCAGAACATCACCGACCGCCCGCACCTCGCCGCCATAGCCGAGCCGCTCACGCAGCAGGGCGGCGGAGGAATAGGCGCGGCCGTCGCGATACTTGGGGAAGACCAGGGCCACCAGAGCCAGCCGCGGCAGGTCATAGGCCAGGTCCTCGACCGCCTCGTCGGCCGTAACCCGGACACCGACCGAGCGGCCGGCGCCGATCAGGGCGTCGCCCTCGGTCTGGAAGCGGGTCAGGGACAGGATCACCGCACCGTCCGGCAGGCCGTCCTCGTCGGCGACGTCGGTGAAGACGTCCTCGGCTGTCTCGTAGCGACCTTCAATGAGCCTAATGAACGTCGGCATAGACGGCCTCCTTGAACGGGGCCATGCCCAGGCGACGGAAGGTGTCGAGGAAGCGCTCCTCGCCCTGACGGGCGGCCAGATAGGTCTCGACCAGGGCGTCGACGGCTTCGGGAACCTGATCGGCCGGCATGGCCGGGCCCAGGATCTTGGCCAGGGTCGCGTCTTCCTGGCCCGAGCCGCCGAGGCTGATCTGGTAGAATTCCTCGCCCTTCTTGTCGACGCCGAGGATGCCGATGTTGCCGACATGGTGGTGGCCGCAGGCGTTGATGCAGCCGCTGATCTTGATCTTCAGCTCGCCGATCATCTCGGCGCGGTCGGCGTCCTCGAAGCGGCGGGCGATATCCTGGGCGATGGGGATGGCCCGGGCGTTGGCCAGGGCGCAGTAGTCGAGGCCCGGGCAGGCGATGATGTCGCTGATCAGGTTGATGTTGGGCGTCGCCAGTTCGGCCGCCGCCAGGGCCGCGTGGACGACGGGCAGATCGTCCAGCTTCACATGCGGCAGGACAAGGTTCTGCTCATGAGTCACACGGATGTCGTCGAGGCCGAAGCGTTCGGCGAGATCGGCGATCACCTCCATCTGCTCGGCGCTGGCGTCGCCGGGAGTGGCGCCCGGGGCCTTCAGCGAGATCTCGACGATGGCGTAGCCGGGTTTCTTGTGCGGCTTGACGTTGTTGCGGGCAAACCGGGCCAGGGCCGGGCTGGCGCGCTTCGCCGCCTCGAAGGTCTCGGACCGGGCCGGCAGGGTCTCGAAGTTCAGCGGGGCGAAGGCGCCGCGGATGCGGGCCAGTTCGGTGTCGGGCAGATCCGCCGCGGCGGTGTCGATCTTCGCCCATTCTTCCTCGACCTGACGGGCGAACTCCTCGGCCCCCAGCGCCGCCACCAGGATCTTGATGCGGGCCTTGTAGATGTTGTCGCGGCGGCCGTGGCGATTGTAGACGCGCAGGATGGCCTGCAGGTAGCCGAGCAGCGCGCCGACCGGCAGATGCTCGCGAATGGTCGGGCCGACATAGGGCGTGCGCCCCTGGCCGCCGCCGACGATGACCTCGAAGCCCAGCGCCCCGTCCCGCGCCCGGCGCAGAACCAGGCCGATGTCATGCACCCGCGCAGCCGTGCGGTCCTTCGCCGAGGCTGTGACCGCGAACTTGAACTTCCGCGGCAGGAAGGAGAATTCCGGATGAAGCGTCGACCACTGGCGGATCACCTCCGACCAGATGCGGGGGTCGTCGATCTCCTCGGCCGTGGCCCCGGCGTAGGGGTCGGCCGTGACGTTGCGGATGCAGTTGCCGCTGGTCTGGATGGCGTGCAGGTCAACGTCTGCCAGGGCGTCAAGAATGTCGGGGGCGTCGCCCAGCTTGATCCAGTGGAACTGGAGGTTCTGGCGGGTGGTGAAATGGCCATAGCCCTTGTCCCAGGTGCGGGCGATGTGGGCCATGCGGCGCAGCTGGCGGCTGTCCATGGACCCATAAGGAACCGCGACCCGCAGCATGTAGGCGTGCAGCTGCAGATACAGGCCGTTCATCAGCCGCAACGGCTTGAACTGGTCCTCGGTCAGCTCCCCCGCGAGGCGGCGGGCGACCTGGCCGCGGAATTCGTCGGCCCGGTCGGCGAGGAATTCACGGTCGATGGCGTCGTAGCGATACATGCGGGCTACTTCCTGCGGATCAGATCGACACGGCCGGTCGAGCGAGCCGCGCCGGTGGCGGCGAGGATGGCCTCGACGCCGGCGCCGCCCGCGGCCTGTTTGCCGTGGGTGGGTTCGTTGGTGGGGCCGAGCGCCCGCAGCCGCTCGCGGTAGCTGACCGGGGCGTAGCCGCCGGGCGCCTCGACGACATCGATCAGATAGGCGTCGACCACGATCGTCGGCTGGGCCTTGCCGGTCTCCAGCGCCGCTTCGGCGGCGGCGTCGTCATCGGCGAAGAACTGGGCCTGGGGGAACTGTTCGATCCATTGGCCGGCGCGCCAGAAGACGACCTCGCCATCAATCAGACGGTTGGCGGTCAGGGCTTTCATCAGTTGCTCCTTCCTCCCCGCATTGCGGGGAGGGCGGTGGAGGGGGCGGCGCGAACGCGAGCGGTTCCATCCTGAATTCCGGCTCTTCCGGCAAGGCCGGCGCCACCCTCTCCACCATGCTCCGCATGGTCCCCCTCTCCCTCACGGGAGAGGACTGAAGCCAGCGCCATGGCCTCGCCGACGATCAGCAGGGCGGGACCGGACAGGCCGTCGGCAGTCGGGGCCAGCTGGCCGAGCGTGGTCGCGTGGCGGGTTTCGTCGGGGCGGCTGGCGTTGACGACGATCAGGACCGGGGTGGCCGGCGACCGGCCCGCGGCGATCAGCTGTTCGCCGATCCGGCCGGCCGTGGTCAGGCCCATGTAGATGACCACCGTCTGGTTGGGCCGCGCCAGGGCGACCCAGTCGAGATCGGGATCGCCGTGAGCGGCGTGACCGGTGACGAAGGTCACAGCCTGGGCCAGGCCGCGATGGGTCAGGGGGGCGCCGGACCCGGCGCTGGCGGCCAGGGCGGCGGTGACGCCGGGGACGATGTCGCAGGCGACGCCCGCCGCGCGGCAGGCTTCCAGCTCCTCACCGCCGCGGCCGAAGATGAAGGGGTCGCCGCCCTTGAGGCGAACGACATCGAGCCCCTGCAGGGCGAAGGCGACCAGCAGCCGGTTGATGTCGTCCTGCGGCAGGGTGTGGCGGCTCTTGCGTTTGGCGACGTCGATCAGCCGGGCGGACGGCGCGGCCATGGCGAGGATCTCGGCCGAGACCAGGCCGTCATGAACGATGACCCCGGCCGCCGCGATCAATCGGGCGGCCTTGAGGGTCAGCAGGTCGGGATCGCCCGGGCCAGCCCCGACCAGCCAGACACGGCCGCGGGTGACGGCGGGCGCGGCGCCATCAAGGGCGACGAGGCGACGGGGCTGGGGCGCGCGGCTGACGCGGGACATGAGGCGATAGTTTCTCTATAGGGACAAAAGAGTCGGGACGGGACGAACCGGGAAGGTCCGTCCCGCCACTCGTCCGGTGACGAAAAGGGCCATTGCGCCACTGGACGGTTGTAAACTGGGTGGGACGGCCCCACCTCGCAAACCAAGAGTTCTGCCGGGGGCATCAGGATTTCTATGGAACGCACGAACGAACGCCGCCGGTTGCCGCCGCTGAACGCGCTACGCGCCTTCGAGGCCGCGGCCCGCCATCTCAACTTCAGCCGCGCCGCCGACGAATTGTCGGTGACGCCGGGCGCCGTCAGCCAGCAGATCCAGAACCTCGAGGACTATGTCGGTTCGGCCCTGTTCAAGCGCACGCCCAAGGGGCTGCTGCTGACCGACGCGGCCCAGACCGCCCTGCCCGCCCTGCGCGAAGCCTTCGACCGTCTGGCCGAGGCCGCGGGCCTGCTGACCGCCGCCGTCGACGGCCGCCGCCTGACCCTGACCGCCGCCCCGTCCTTCGCCGCCAAATGGCTGGTGCCCCGCCTCGGCAAGTTCGAGGAGGCCCAGCCCGAGGTCGACGTCTGGCTCAGCGCCGGCATGGAGATGGTCGATTTCGCCAGCGGCGAGGTCGACCTGGCCATCCGCTACGGCGGCGGCCGCTATCCGGGGCTCGAGGTCACCCGGCTGATGGCCGAGACGGTCATTCCGGTGGTCAGCCCCACCCTGCTGGAGGCCAATCCCCTGGAGACGCCCGAGGATCTGGCCCGCCATATCCTGCTGCACGACGGCTCGCCCGAGGCCGACGACTCCTGTCCCGACTGGGCCATGTGGCTGGCCGCCCGGGGGGCCAAGACCGTCGACGGCGCGCGCGGGCCGCGCTTCAACCAGTCGAGCATGGTTATCGAGGCCGCCATTAACGGCCGTGGCGTCGCCCTGGCCAAACGCACCCTGGCCCAGGCCGATATCGACGCCGGGCGGCTGGTGTCCCCGTTTCCCATCGCCACCGCCGTGGACTTCGCCTATTACGTCGTCCACCCCAAGACCAAGGGACGACTGCCGCAGGTAAAGGCCTTCGTCTCCTGGCTCACCGCGGAGGCCGCCGCCCATGAGGCAGCGCTCCAGACCATGGATAACGGCGCCGGAATCTGACGTGGCCAGAGATGTTTTGAACGCTGCCGACGCCCTCCCCGAAGATGGCCGCGTCGCGCCCGCCGACTGCACCAGCATGGCCGAGGTCCGTCAGGGTGTCGACGCCCTCGACCGGGCCCTGGTGACCCTGCTGGCCGAGCGTCAGGGCTATATGGACGCCGCTGCCCGCATCAAACCCGATCGCAAGGTCGTGCGCGACGTGGCCCGCATCGAGGATGTGGTCGCCAAGGTCCGCGCCGCCGCCGATCTGGCCGGCCTGTCGCCGGCCATCGCCGAGCCGGTCTGGCGCACCCTGGTCGATCGCTGCATCGCCTATGAGTTCGGCGTCTGGGACCGCACCCGCCAGGGCTAATCAGCCCTTCAGGGACCGCAGCGCCTTTTCGTGACGATAGGCGGCGATGTCGAACAGGGCCGCGTCCAGGGCCGCGTGAACGCCCGGCAGCGCCTGCCCCCCCTCGGCCTCGGCCCGTTCGCAGGCGATGTTGAGGGCGTGAGCCCCGACGCCCCGCGCCGCGCCCTTCACCGTATGGACCGCGTCCCGCCAGCCATCGGTCTGCGAATCAAGCATCGGCGACCACATCGCCGCCTGTTCCTGGAAGAGACCCAGCACCTCGTCGATGACCTGGACATCGCCCGCGGCGAACCGTTCCAGGTAGTCAAAATCGACCGCGCCCGTGATGTCCCGCTTCGCCATCTCTATCGCCCTTGCGTCCCGGAGCTATTCGCGTATGTTCCGCGCCCTCGCCGCCGGCCCTCGAGAAGGACCGAACGTCGATACGGGTGCATAGCTCAGTTGGTAGAGCAGCTGACTCTTAATCAGCGGGTCGTAGGTTCGAATCCTACTGCACCCACCATTCTTCCGGTGGACGACCTTCCCTCCCCTTTTGGATTGATGACGCCGGCGCGCGATTGGCGCGGCCGATGGGGTCCGCCGTGAAATGACCTGAATTCAGCCTTCTGCCGGCCTGCATGCCCCCCGACAGTCACCTCATCGGCTGATCGGAAGTCCTGACGACGCAGGCTCTGAACTGCCCCCCAGTCCCGCCAGCGCACGGGGCTTCCGGCGGTCGATGGAAGCAACAGCAACACGATCAACCCCCACGGCTCCCCCCCCCGGCCGTGGGGGTTTTTCGATTCCTGGGGGTCAGGCGTCCGATTCGGCCCGCATCGCGGCGCGCCGGCTCTGAAGATGCTCGGCGTAGTGCTCGCCGTCGCCAAAGTCGGCGAAAGCCGCGTAACGAGGATGGGCGCCCAGCACCCGGCGGGCGTGTTTGATCGGGCACCAGTACTGCTCGGTGCGGGCGGCGACCTCGCGCACATAGGCGGCGACGCCGTTGCCGTAGGAGCAGAAGGCGCAGTTGAACTTCTCGATGGCGTTCAGATAGGCGAGCCCGGAGCGGTCGAAGACGAAATACTGGCCCCGCTTCACCTGCGGGATGCGGTAGGCGCGAAAACAGATGGCCTGGTAGAGCGAGGTCCAGGCGTCGATCAGCACGAACGGGATGATCATCGAATAGATGACCGGGGCGGTGATCACCGCCAGCGGGTTGGCCTTGACCAGATAGCGGGCGAGGCCTGTCTTCAGCGCATTGTGGCGGCGGATGACCTCCGCCTCGAAGCGGGCGCGACCATGTTCCAGGCCATACTCCAGCCCGGCGCGCTTGAGGGCGAATTCAGCTTCCAGTTCCCGTTCGAGCTCGCGAATTTTCCCGGTGATGAGCTCGACGGCGTCGGGGGTGTCGGTCACGCCTCGACCAGGTCGACGACGCCCAGCAACATGCTGATATGGCCGTCGCCCCACATCGGCAGAAGCAGGCGGCGATAGCCGGCCTGCCCGGGCTCCTCGTGATAGGTCGGCGCCGCCGCCTCGACCGTGGCGCTGGCCTGCGAGCCGAGGAAGGCCAGCGGCGGCGGCAGGCGCAGCTCATCGACGAACAGGCCGGCGATCTCCTTGCCGGCGGCCCGGGCCAGGGTCTCGCCGACGATCTCCAGGCGGTAGCGGTCCGGCTTGTCGAACGCCCCGACGACAAACAGCCGGCCGGCGAGGGACGGCATCGTCGTCAGATCGATATCATCCCAGAACGGCATCTCGGCCGACCCGCGCAGCAGGCTCCGCCAGTAGGCCTCGACGGTCTTCAGATCGGGGGAAAGGCTGGCCGGCAAGGCGTAGGGCTGCGTCATGAGTCTCTCTCGGGAGGGGCGATCACCCGCGCGGGATGAGGCCGCGAACCGTAACAGCCCCCATCCCCGCCGCTTTGACCTCCCTCAAGGCGGGCGGCGGGCGCGCAACCCAGTCTGACGACCAGACAGTCATGCAAACCATCATCACCCTGACCCTCAACCCGGCCATCGACGTCTCGACCTCGGTCGAGCGGGTGGAGCCGGCCGTCAAGCTGCGCTGCGGCGAGTCGCGGCGCGATCCCGGCGGCGGCGGGATCAACGTCGCGCGGGTGATCCGCCGGCTGGGCGGCGAGGCCCTGGCGATCTTTCCCGCCGGCGGAGTGACCGGCGAGTTGCTGGTCGCGCTTCTGGCGGCCGAAGGCGTGCCCACCCTGGCCGTGCCCATCGCCGGCGACACCCGCGAGGACATGACCGTCACCGAACGGGCCACGGGTCTCGAATACCGCTTCGTCCTCCAGGGGCCGCAGCTCTCCTGGACCGAATGGCGCGGTTGCCTCGACGCGACCGTGCAGCCGGGCGACGGACAGGGCTTTATCGTCGCCAGCGGCAGCCTGCCGCCGGGCGTGCCCGACGACTTCCTTGTCCGGCTGGCCTCGGTCGCCAGAACGGCCGGCGAGCGGGTGGTGCTGGACACCTCGGGTCCGGCCCTGAAAGCGGCGCTGAGACAGGGCGTCTATCTGATCAAGCCCAACCTGCGCGAGCTGGAAGACCTGACCGGCGAGACGCTCGACACGGACGCCCGCCGGCTGGCCGCCGCCCGCCGCCTCATCGCCGACGGGGCGGCCGAGGTAATCGCCCTCACCCTGGGCGACCAGGGCGCGATTCTGGTCACCGCCGACCAGGCCTGGCGGGCCCCGGCCCTGGACATCACCCCCGTCAGCTCGGTCGGGGCCGGCGACAGCTTCCTGGGCGGCATGGTCCACGCCCTGGCCAGCGGCCAGTCGCTGGAAGACAGTTTCCGGATGGGGCTGGCCGCCGGATCCGCCGCCCTGGCCTCGCCCGGCACCGACCTGTGCCAGGCCGAGGCCGTTCTGGCCTTGCTGCCAAAGGTCGCGCTGCAACCGCTGTAGCGATCCGAAGCGGTCCTTCCCCAGATTCGCCTTGATCCTCGGGCCGATCGGTCGCAGTTGCGCCGCCAGCCCGTTTTTGCGATTCAGCCCCCGCCCATGACCCAGCCCGTTGCCATACCCCGTCGCGCGGACCTCGACTGGATCCGGGTCGTCGCCTTCGGCCTGCTGATCCTGTTCCATGTCAGCCTCGCCTACGCGCCCTGGGACTGGCATGTGCACAGCACCCACACCTTCCACTGGCTGGCCGCGGCGACGGCCGCCACCGGACCCTGGCGGCTGACCCTGCTGTTTCTGGTTTCCGGCGCGGCGCTGCGGTTCATGAGCCGGCGGCACACGGCCGGTGAAGTGCTGCGGGCCCGCATGGCCCGGCTGCTGCCGCCGCTGATTTTCGGGGTGCTGGTGCTGGTGCCGCCGCAGTCCTGGCTGGAGGCGCTCGACAAGGGGGGCACCACCCAGGGCCTGATTGCCTGGTGGCTCCATCAGTTCAGCCCGGCGGGTCTGGCCAACGGCGTGCCGCTCAATCACCTCTGGTTCGTCGAATATATCGTTGTCTACAGCCTGGTCGTGGTGGCCCTGATGGCCCGACCGACCTGGATCGCGGCGATGGAGCGCTGGTTCGAGCGCTGGCTGACCGGCTGGCGGATGCTGGTCCTGCCGATCCTGTTCTTCATCCTGGCCCGCCAGCTGGTGTTCCCGTGGTTTGGCCAGACCAACCAGCTGATCGGCGACTGGTACAATCACCTGACCTCGCTGGGCGCCTTCCTGTTCGGGTTCGCGGTCGCCGGTCGCGACGCGATCTGGAAGACCTTTGAAGCGCAGCGTCGGCGGGCCCTGGTCCTGTTCCTGATCTCGACGCCGCTGCTGATGGCCCTGACCGTCAGCCCTGACCATCTGGCCTTCTTCGGCTGGCCCAAACATATCCTGCACGGGCTGGAGCAGTGGTCGGCGATCGCCGCCATCCTCGGTTACGGCAGCGTCTATCTGCGCAACACCGACGGCCCGGCCCTGCGCTACCTGACCGACGCCGTCTTCCCCTGCTACCTGGTGCACCAGACCCTGCTGGTCGTGGCCGTCTACTGGATCAAGCCGCGCGACTGGCCCGCGGGGCTTGAGGCGGCCTTCCTGGTGGCGGTTACTTTCGGCGGCAGCCTGCTGGTCTATGAGATCGTGCGCCGGACCGGACCGATGCGACCGCTGTGGGGGCTCAAGCGCTATCCCCGGATCTGGACGCCGCCGGTCAAGCCCGACACCAAACCCGCGAAGGCCACATGACGCCCTTTCGCCGCCGCCGGATCCTGCTGCGGGTCGGCATCGCCGCGCCAGTGCTGGCCCTGATCACGACCCTGGTCGCCGTGCTGCTGTTTCCCGGCTTCAACCACGCCACCCAGTTCCTCAGCGAGCTCGGCGGCGCCGGGGCCAAGGAGCCGGAGGTGTTCAACATCGGGGTCGTGCTGGCCGGGGTCGGGGCGGGCCTCGCCGGGATCGGCTTTGGCCTGGCCATCGTCGCCCTCGGCGGCCCTCGCCTGCCCGCCGCCCTGACCGCCGCCGCCTTCGTACTGGCCGCCATAGGGCTGGTGATGGCCAGCCTCTACCCCTGGCCCGACCCGCGCCATCTGGCCATCAATCTGGGTCTGGGCATCCAGATGGCCCCGCTGTTCCTGCTCTGGGGTCTGGCCCGGGCCGAGGGCGTCAGCCGTCTGCGCTGGTTTCTGGTCATCGTCTTCGCCGCCATGGCCGTCCTGACGGTGATCACCAAACACCTGGTCTTCCCCGGCACAGTGAACCCGCACAATGTCGGCTGGTGGGAGCGGGCCTTCGCCATCGTGCTGGTCGGCTGGACCGGTGTGGCGGCCTTTCTGCTCGAACGGCGTCTGGTCGCTCTGGCGCTCGCCATGAGAGCCGCCGCCGGCTGAGGTCGATTCGCGCCGCCGGTCAGCTGCGAACCGGTCGCGGGTCGCGGGGAGAAATCCTGCCACAGGCCGCTCGATCACGAACTGATCACGCCCAAATCCAGGGCGTCGCCGCGACAAAATGCACTTTTCACAGAGGTTTTCGCGAAAAGCTCTTGTGCGGGTGCGCTGCAACATAACATAAGCGTGATCAGAACACCGTGGTTCGGCCCGCCTTGGCCGAAGCGGCGGCCAACCCTCGGAATCACGGCGACTTTGATGGACGGCATCAGCAACCTGGCGATCCAGTACGATCTCGACGCCTATGCGTCGCCGTACACGCCCTCCGCGCCCGAGCGCGAGCATCTTCCCCACCCGGCGCCCCTGTCGATGCCGCGCCAGACCCTCGGCGCCGACGGCGTAATGGCCGACCGGACTCCGACGAGTTCGCCCATCGGCGTCGGCCAGCGGCGCGCCATTCTGTTCGGCGCCACCCTGCTGCTGACCGCCCTCGCCGCCTGGGAGCCGGTGCGCCTCTACGCCAAGGACGGCTTCATGCCGCTCGAGGTCGTCGGGCTGAGCCTGTTCCTGGTGCTGATCACCGCCATCTCCTGCTGGTTCTGCAGCGCCGCCATCGGCCTGACCGTGCTGCTGGTCCGCGGCGACCGCGACGAGCTCGACTTCGCCGCCGTCGCGCCGCGTCCGACGGTGCGCACCGCCCTGCTGATGCCGCTCTACAACGAGGACGCCCAGGCCTCCTTCAACCGCCTGGCCCAGATCGAGCGCTCACTGTCGCAACTGTCCGTCAGCCAGGCCTTCGATCTGTTCGTGCTCAGCGACACCACCGACGAGCGGGTCGCCACCGCCGAATGGAACGCCTTCCAGGCCCTGCGCCTGCAGACCCATTGCCGCGTCTATTACCGCCGCCGCCGGGAAAACAGCGAGCGCAAGGTCGGCAACCTGTCCGATTGGGTGCGTCGCTTCGGCGCCGCCTACAGCCACATGATCGTGCTCGACGCCGACAGCACCATGGCCGGCGAGACCATCCTGCACCTGGTCGACGCCATGGAGCGCAATCCCGGCATCGGTCTGATCCAGACCACCCCGACCATCGTCGAGGGCGAGACCCTGTTCGCCCGCGCCTCGCAGTTCGGCGTGCGCCTCTACGGCCGGGTCGCCTCCGCCGGCCTGGCCTGGTGGTCGGGCGCCGAGGCCAGCTACTGGGGCCACAACGCCATCGTCCGCGTCCGGGCCTTCGCCGAATGCGCCGGCCTGCCCGTGCTGGAGGGCCGCAAGCCCTTCGGCGGGCCGATCCTCAGCCATGACGTGGTCGAGGCCGCCCTGCTCCGCCGCGGCGGCTGGGGCGTGCATGTCACCCCGACCCTGGCCGGCAGCCACGAGGAAACTCCGCCCAGCCTGCTGGAGTTCATGAAGCGCGAGCGCCGCTGGTGCCAGGGCAACCTTCAGCACATCGCGCTGCTGAATGCGCCCGGCATGCACTGGATGAGCCGGTTCCAGATCTTCGTCGGCCTGCTGGCCTATCTGGCCTCGCCGATCTGGCTGCTGTCCCTGACCGCCGGCCTGCTGATCCAGATCGGCAACAAGCCCGACTGGGGCAGCTGGTGGTATTTCCTCCACCCCGAATTCAACGTCATGGTCCTGGCGGCCATGCTGACCACCGGCATGCTGCTGGGTCCCAAGCTGATGGGCGCTGCTCTGGCGCTGAGCCGGCCCGCCGAGCGCAAGGCCTTTGGCGGCGCCAAGACCCTGATCAAGAGCGTCGCCGCCGAGATGCTGCTGTCGGCCATCACCGCCCCGATCTACATGATCGGCAACACCCGGGCGGTGTTCGAGATCCTGCTCGGCAAGGACGCCGGCTGGGTCAGCCAGAACCGCAGCGCCGACGGCATCAGCCGCGCCGACGCCAAGGCAAATTTCCGCAACGAATTCTTCGCCGGCCTGTTCTTCGTGGTTCCGCTGGCCATGCGCCCGGACCTGCTGATGTGGGTGTGGCCGATCTTTGTGCCGATGCTGTTCGCCCCGCGCATCGCCGCCTGGACCTCCAGCCGCGCCGCCGGCGAGAAGGCCCGTGCGGCCGGACTTCTGCTGACGCCCGAAGAGATCGCCGCCCGCCGCCCCGAGCCCTCGCAGGGCGCGGACGTGGTGCCGCTGCCGGTGCGCGTGGTCCATCCGATGGCGATGGCGGCCGAATAGGAAGGCCTTCAGGCCTCACCCGGCCAAGGCAGGGTGAGGCTCCGGTTAGCGCCTAGGCCGGTTCCGAGACCTTGACCGCCGCCCCTTCCAGCCGCGCCTTCAGCGCCTTGAGCTGGTTCCACAGTTCCGCTGGCATGCGGTCGCCGAACTTCTCGTAGAAGGCCGGGATCAGCGAGGCTTCCTCACGCCAGACCGTGGGGTCGACCGTGGTCAGCAGCGTCATCTGGGCGGCGTTGAGGCCCAGGCCGACGGTGTCGAGCGATCCGGCCGCCGGCACGTTGCCGATCGGGGTGGCCACGGCCTGGGCGTCGCCCTCGAGCCGGTCGAAGATCCACTTCAGCACGCGGCTGTTCTCGCCATAGCCGGGCCAGACGAAACGGCCGTCATCGCCCTTGCGGAACCAGTTGACCATGTAGATGCGCGGCAGTTTGGCCGGATCGGCCTTGGCGCCGACGTTCAGCCAATGGCCGAAATAGTCGCCCATGTTGTAGCCGCAGAAGGGCAGCATCGCGAACGGATCGCGGCGCAGCTCGCCGACCTTGTTCTCCGCCGCGGCGGTGCCCTCGGAGGCCACGGTCGAGCCCATGAAGACGCCGTGCGCCCAGTCCGTGGCCTCGGTGACCAGCGGAACAGCGCTGGCGCGGCGGCCGCCGAACAGGATGGCGCTGATCGGCACGCCCTGGGGATCGTCCCATTCGCTGGCGATCACCGGGCATTGCTCGGCGGGGACGGTGAAGCGGGCGTTGGGATGGGCGGCGGGATCAGGACTTTCCGGCGTCCAGGACCGGCCACGCCAGTCGGTCAGATGGGCCGGCTTTTCGTCCGTCAGGCCTTCCCACCAGACATCGCCGTCATCGGTCAGGGCGACGTTGGTGAAGACCGTATTCTCGTGCAGCGCCTCGATGGCGTTGCGGTTGGTGTTCTTGCCGGTGCCCGGGGCGACGCCGAAGAAGCCGGCTTCCGGATTGATGGCGTAGAGCCGGCCATCCTCGCCAAAGCGCATCCAGCAGATGTCGTCGCCGACGGTCTCGGCCTTCCAGCCTTCGATGGTCGGCTGCAGCATGGCCAGGTTGGTCTTGCCGCAGGCGCTGGGGAAGGCCGCCGCCACGAACCGCACCGCGCCCTTGGGGCTGGTCAGTTTGAGGATCAGCATATGTTCGGCCAGCCAGCCCTCGTCGCGGGCCATGACGCTGGCGATCCGCAGGGCGTAGCATTTCTTGCCCAGCAGGGCGTTGCCGCCATAGCCCGAGCCGTAGGACCAAATCTCGCGGCTCTCGGGATAGTGGACGATCCACTTGTCCTCGTTACAGGGCCAGGGCACGTCGACCTGGCTGGCGGCAAGCGGCGCGCCCAGCGTATGGACGGCCGGGACGAAGAAGCCGTCGTCGCCCATCATATCGAGGGCCTGTTTGCCCATGCGGGTCATGACCCGCATCGAGATGGCGACATAAGCGCTGTCAGTGATCTCCACGCCCAGCGCGCTGATCGGCGAGCCGATCGGGCCCATGCTGAAGGGCACGACATACATCGTGCGGCCGCGCATGCAGCCATCGAACAGACCGTTCAGCCGCTCGCGCATCTCCGCCGGGGCGGCCCAGTTGTTGGTCGGGCCGGCGTCGATCTCGTTCTCGGAGCAGATAAAGGTGCGGCTCTCGACCCGGGCCACGTCACGCGGGTCGGAGGCGGCGTAGAAGCAGTTGGGCCGTTTGACCGGGTCCAGCCGCTTGAGCGTGCCCGCCGCCACGAGCCGATCGGTAAGCAGCGTCCACTCCGCGTCGGAGCCGTCACACCAGTGAACCCGGTCGGGTCGGGTCAAGGCCGCGACCTCGTTCACCCATTGCAGCAGTCGTGCGTGTTTGGTCGGGGCCTGATCCAGGCCCACAACTGTGGTCTCGCCGCCCATAGCCGGCGTCCTCCTGTGTGTCGGGCGTCGTGCCGACCGTCTTGTGCGGTTCTGGCTATCAACGCTTTGCGCGACGACTTCGGTAACGGCGCCGACCAGCGCGGGCAAGCCGAAAGCGCCCAAATTTCCTCCGCCCGCCCCTGTTTGCATAGTGACGCAAGGTGAGCCCCGGACGGGAATCCGCGTTGCGTTGGAGCCGCGCCCGGATAAGGATCAGGGGAAGTACAAGGGGGGATGTCATGCGCTGGATCATCAGGATTTCGCTTGGGCTGATCGGCGTTCTGCTGGGCGTGACCATGACGGTGGCTGCCATCGACCAGGTCACCGCCCCGCGCCGGCCGGACCTGGCGCCGCTGATCGAACGGGCGCGCGCCTACGACGTCACCATCCGCCGCGACCGCTACGGCGTGCCCCATATTCTGGGCAAGACCAACGCCGACGCCGCCTTCGGAATCGCCTTCGCCCATGCCGAAGACGACTTCGCCACCATCCAGTCGGTGGCCCTGGCCACCCGGGGAACCCTGGCCGCCAGCGAGGGCCTGAAAGCCGCGCCCGGCGACTATATCGTCAACCTGCTCGACGTCTGGGGGACGGTGAACGGCCGCTATGACCGCGATCTGCCGGCGGATGTGAAGGCCATGCTGCAGGCCTACGCCGACGGCGTGAACTATTACGCCGCCCGTAACCCCGACCAGGTCACGCCCGGGCTCCTGCCCCTGACAGGCAAGGACATCGCGGCGGGATTCGTGTTCAAGACGCCCTTCTTCTACGGCCTCGACAGCGAACTGAAAAAGCTCGCCTCGGCCAGCCCCGACACCCTGCCCAAGGGCTCCAACGGCGTGGCCGTGGCCCCGTCGCGGTCGCCGGACGGCGCCACCCGGCTGCTGGTCAATTCGCACCAGCCCTACACCGGCCCGGTGGCCTGGTACGAGGCGGTGGTCGAGAGCGGCGAAGGCTGGCACGTGGCCGGCGGCTTCTTTCCGGGCACGCCCTTCATGCTGCACGGCCACAACGCCCATCTGGGCTGGGCCAACACGGTCAACAGCCCCGATCTGGTCGACATCTACCGCCTGACCATCAATCCCGATGACAAGGACGAGTACCGGCTCGACGGCCGCTGGCGGAAATTCGAGAAGTCCACGGCCCGGATGCGCATCAAGTTCTGGGGGCCGTTCAGCTGGACGGTCAACCGCGAGGTGCTGCGCTCCGCCCATGGCCCGGTCATGCGCAACAAAAACGGCGTCTTCGCCATCCGCTACGCCGGCATGGGCGATGTCCGGCTGGCGATGCAGTACTGGCGTCTCAACCAGGCGGAGAATCTGGACCAGTGGCGGGCGGCCATGGCGCTGCAGGCCCTACCCAGCATCAACTACATCTATGCCGATGAGCGCGGCCACGTCGGCTATGTCTACAACGGCCTGTTCCCCAATCGCCAGGAAGGCATCGACTGGAGCGGCGTCGTCCCCGGCGACCGGTCGGACCTGATCTGGCATGGCTATCTGCCGTTCGACCGCACACCCCAGGTCTGGGATCCAAAGGGCGGTCTGGTGTTCAACGCCAACAACACGCCCTTCCAGGCGACCGCCTTTGGCGACGGCCTCGACCCCAACAGCTTCTCGCCGACGATGGGCATTCAAACCAACATGACCAACCGCGCCCGGCGGCTGGTCGAGACCTTCGCCGCCGACGACCAGATCACCGCCGAGGAATTCCGCGCCTACAAATATGACCTGGCCTACAGCCCTCGCTCGGCGATGACGGGCGTGATCAGCGAGATACTGGCCCTCGACCCGAAAGGCGACGCCGACGTCATCGCCGCCCAGGCCGTCCTGCGGTCGTGGGATTTCCGCACCGACGTCAAGAGTCGCGCCGCCGCCCTGGCCGTGATGACCGCGACCCCGGTGATCGTGGCCCGGGACGCCCATGAGAAGGGACCGACCCCGCTCAAGGCCCTGCGGGCCAGCATCACGCTGCTGAAGGACCATTTCGGCCGCATCGACCCCGAATGGGGTCAGGTCAATCGGCTGCGCCGCGGCGCCGTCGACGTCCCGATCGACGGCGGTCCCGACGTCCTGCGCGCCGTCTATGGCAAGCCGGGCGAGGACGGTCGTCTCAACGCCGTGGCCGGCGACACCTTCATCATGTTCGTCACCTGGGACCGCAAGGGTCAGCTGTCGAGCGAGAGCATCCACCAGTTCGGATCGGCGACCCTGGACGCCAACTCGCCCCACTACGCCGACCAGGCCCGCATGTTCGCGGAGATGAAGGTCAAGCCGGTGCTGTTCACCGAGGCCCAGTTGGCCGGCAACATCACCGAGACCTACCGGCCAGGGCAGCGCAAGTGAGAGTCCGGCCGGCCAGTTACCCAAAACGCCTCGCCTGAACAGGGAGCGGGCTTGCGTGACCGTTGTTACTCGTTAACGATTGCATTGAGCGGATAGAATTTCGGGGTGATGCGCCATGCGCGCGACGAAGGCCACGGTAGTCGTTGCGGTCCTGATGACCGCAACCCTGATGCTGGGCCCCGCTTCCGGCATCGGGGCGGCGACTGACGGCCTTGGCTCCGAGGCCCTGTTGTCGGGCGCCCGCTTCGACGCCGCCTTCACCGGCTCCACCCCGCGGGTGACCGATGATCCCGACGCCCCGATCCGCACCGGCCGCTGGGCCGAGAACCGCCCGACCATCGCGCTGGCGGGCGGCGCGGAGATCGAGCCCATCATTCCCATCCCCGGAGCGCAGGACCCCGCGACCCAGCCGACACGGATGGCGTCGCTCGACGTCGACGCCGTTTCTTCGACGCCGATTTCAGTGCCGCTGTCACGGGTGTCATGGTCGCCGCCGAGCACCTCCGCCCCCGAGCCTCGCACACCCCGCATCAGCCTGACGGTCAGCGACCAGGACATCGCCGCGCCCGGCTCGGGCCTGGACGTCGACTCGACGGTGTTCAACGAGTCGCTTGCCGTGGCCCGGCCGAGCCGCCCGCCGCCGATGTTCGACGCCAAGACCCTGACGCTGCGGGTGACGACCAGCCCCGCCCTTCGCAAACGGGGACGGTGGTTCCTGTTCGCCGCCGGCTCGGGAGAGGCCTTCGGGCTCAACCTTGTCCGCGACCCCGCCCGCGGCTGGCGTCCCGCCGGCTGGTCAGTGGAAAAGCTCGCCGAATTCGGCAAGGCCCAACTGGGCATCGGCTGGCGCAAGGGTTCCCGGCAGGCCTCATTGAGCGCCGCCCGCCGCGAGATCAGCGCCTACGGCGTTTCACGCGAGGACACCGTGGTCGGGGTCAGCTTCTCTGTGACCGGCCGCGCGCCGCCCAAGGTGAATTACGAACAGACCCTGCCCCGGGCCCGATAGTCGGCCCTGGCCGCACGCGCACGTTTTCCGACGATCAGGCGCGATTCCGTTTGAAGGGCGCGCCCGCGCGGCGCTAACACCGGCAGGTGTCAGACATCGCGCATGATCCGGCCGGGCCCGACGCGCCGCCCGCCTCTCCCGTTCCGCGCATCGCCTATCTGGCCGTGGCCAGCGCCCTGTTCATGGAGTTCATCGACTCCACGGCGCTGTCGACCGCCCTACCGACCCTGGCCCGGGCCTTCAACGCCGATCCGGTGCACCTCAAGCTGGCCCTGACCTCCTACATCCTGGCCCTGGCGGTGTTCGTGCCGATCAGCGGCTGGGCCGCCGAACGTTTTCAGCCCCGCCGGGTGTTCCTGGCCGCCATGGCCGTCTTCCTGATCGGCTCGGCCCTGTGCGGCTTGTCGGGATCGCTGGGCGAACTGGTCGCAGCGCGGATCATCCAGGGCGCAGGCGGGGCGATGATGACCCCGGTGGCCCGGCTGATCGTGGTCGGATCGGCGCCGCGGGCCGATCTGATCCGCGCCATGGGCTGGTTCACCATGCCGGCCCTGCTGGGGCCGCTGATCGGACCGCCGCTGGCCGGGTTCGTGCTGTCGGTGGCTGACTGGCCGTGGATCTTCTTCATCAACCTGCCCATCGGCCTGCTGGGCATGGCGGCCGTGCTGCGGTTCGTCCCGAGGTTGCCCAGCAGCAACCCCGGCCGTTTCGACTGGAGCGGGTTTGGCCTGGCCGCGGCGGCGATCGTCGGCATCGTCCTTGTGGCCGAGACCGGTGGTCTGGACCTGGTTCCCTGGCCGGTCCAGGTTGCGCTGGCCGTCGGCGCCGGCCTCTGCGGCTGGGGCTATGTGCGGCTGTCGCGCCGCAAGACCCGCCCCATTCTGCAGCTCGATCTGCTGCGCTATCCGACCTACCGCGCCAGCCTGATCGGCGGCTCCCTGATGCGCATGGGCGTGGGCGCCGGGCCGTTCCTGATGCCGCTGCTGCTCCAGATGGCGCTGGGCTGGACGCCGTTACAGGCCGGATCGGTGACGCTGGCCGGCGGGCTGGGCGTGTTCATGGCCCGGCCCTTCGCAGCGCCGATGCTCAAGCGCTGGGGCTTCCGGACGACCCTTCTGGCCTTGGTCGGCGTGACCGCCGTCCTGGCGTCGGCGCCGGGCTTCTTCACCTCGGCGACGCCGGTGTGGATGATCATGACCCTGCTTGGCGTGGCCGGGTTCGCCCGCTCCAGCCAGTTCATCGCCAACAACACCATTGCCTATGCCGACGTGCCGCAGAGCGCCATCGCGGCAGCCTCCACCCTGGCGGTGGTCACCCAGCAGGTCGGGCTGGCCCTGGGGGTCAGTTTCGGCGGTCTGATGCTGCATCTGGCCCTGGGCGAGGACGGCGCGCTGACGCCCGACCGGTTCACCCTGCCCTATCTGGCCGTCGGAGCGACGACGCTGCTGGCCGGGCTCGTCTACTGGCGGCTCGACCGGTCGGCCGGGGCGTCGATCAGCGGCGCGCGTTAGGCCGCCCGGCGCGCCGCCTCGGCTCCAGCGATCCGGGCCTTGGCCAGTTCGTCAGCGACCTCGTGGGTCGGCCGCCGTTCGACGATCGACCGGTCCAGCACTTCGCCCAGCGTCGTCATCAGACGCTGCAGCCTGCTCTCGACCCAGGCCGGGTCAAAGGCGGCGCTGGCCTCGAGCGCGGCGATCTCGGCCGCCACATTGATGATGCCGCCGCCATTGATGACGTAGTCGGGCGCATAGAGCCGTCCCCGCTCGAACAGGAGCTGACCCACATCCGGCGACGCCAGCTGGTTGTTGGCCGCGCCGGCCACCACCCTGCCCTTCAGTCGGCCCAGGGTGTCGGCGTTGAGCGCCCCGCCCAGGGCGCAGGGCGCGAAGACCTCGGCCTCGGCGTCGAAGATGGCGTCCGGCGCGACGATGGTCGCGCCCGTGCGGCCGGCGACCTGGGCCAGGGCGGCCGGATTGACGTCGGTGATGATCAGCCGGGCGCCGGCGGCGTGCAGCTTGTCGGCGAGCCAGGCTCCGACATGGCCGACGCCCTGGATGGCCACGGTGACTCCCTTGAGGTCGCGGTCATAGGCGCGCTCGACACACAGCCGCACACCGCGAAACACGCCCTCGGCGGTGACCGGACTGGGGTCGCCGGACGCGGCCGGGTGACCGTCGAGCCCGGCGACAAAGCGGGTGTGTTTGCGGGCATGGGCCAGATCGGCAGGCGAGACGCCGACGTCCTCGGCCGTCCAGTAGCGACCGCCCAGGCCGTCCACCGCGCGACCGAAAGCCTCGAACAGGGCCGGGGTCTTGTCGGTGCGGGAATCGCCGATGATCACCGCCTTGCCGCCACCCAGCGGGATGTCGGCCATGGCGTTCTTGTAGGACATCGCCCGCGACAGTTTCAGCGCGTCGGTCAGGGCCGCCTCGCCGCTCGCGTAGGGCCACATACGGCAGCCGCCGGCGGCCGGCCCTCGCGCCGTGGAGTGAACGGCGATAATCGCCTTCAGGCCGGTCTTTTCGTCAAAGACCGAATGAACGCCTTCATGGTTCTCAAAGGCCGGTGAATCGAAAACAGACATGCCGAAACTTCGCCGATTTGGGAAGGAATATGCCGGACGATTTACCCCTCGGCGGTCCTGCTCACAACCCGGAAATGCGTCCCGGGGTCAGGGTCGCGCGCGGCATGGCGGGCACGCCCGACACCAGCGGCGCGGTGGGATCGAGAATGAAGGCGGCGACGTCGGCGATCACCGCGGCCCGCTGCTTGTCCCGCATCAGCAGGTGGTAGCCGTTTGCGTAATAGGCCGTGCGATCAGTGGACTTGAGCAGGCCCGCCGCTTCAAAACTGGGCCGCTTCGGGATCACCTCGTCATGGGCCCCGTAGAAATACCCGACCGGTGCGGCGATCCGCCCAATGCCCGCCCAGGCCGATTCCATCAGATCGACGAGGCCGTAGAGGGTGTCGTTACGGGCGCCCCAGATCATCAGCGGGTCCCGGCCCATGGCGACCAGCTCCTCGTAATTGTCGCTGGGATGGACCCGGTCGGTCACCCAGCCCGGCGGACGAAGCACCGTCTCCCCGGCCAGATGCGCCGTGAACCACAGGGCCGTCTTGTAGGGCAGCGGCTGCCGCGACCAGCCCCAGACCGCGGGCGCCATCAGCACCAGACGGTCGGCCGCCGGCGGCCGGTCCGAGGCGAAGGCGGCGATGGCCACCGCCCCGCCCATGCTCTCGCCGGCCACCACCACCGGCACGCCGGGATGACGGCTTTTGACCAGATCGACGAACAGCCGCAGGTCCTCGGTCATCAGGGTTTCACCGCCCCAGATTCCGCGCCCTGGCGAGCGGCCAAAGCCCCGCTGATCGAAGGCGTAGGTGGCGATCCCTCGCGCGGCCCAGACCGGAGCGGCGAAATGGAAGGCGTTGGCGTAGTCGTTCATGCCGTGCAGACTGACCACGACCGCGGTCGGACCCGACGGCGCCGCCCAGCGGGTCAAGCCCAGCCGGGCGCCGTCAAAACTGACAAAGACATCGCCCTCCAGCCGCGGGCCGGAAAACCCGGGACCAGGCGATCCGGCCAGCTGGACGGTCGGGGCGCAGCCGGCCAGGGCCGCCGCGCCGGCGAAGACGAGATCTCGACGGTTCATGACCCCAGATGCGCGCGACAGTTTGGCGAAGACATGGCGGGAGACCCCGTCAGGGCAGCCGCAGCCGGTAGACGCCCTTGAACAGGTCGGGGTTGGCGGGCTTGCCGTGCCGGGTGATCACCAGGCGTCCCTCCCGGGCCATGCCGACGGCCGTGGCGCGAACCTGGGGCAGCGCCCGTTGCCAGCGTTCCGGCTGGATGGCCCGCGCGACATCGGACGGATCGATGCTCTTCCCGGCCGGCATGGCCGTCAACAGGGCGAGGATGGCGTCTTCGATCGGCGAGGGCGTCATGAGACGGGTTCCGGGGACAGTGGCGACGGGCCAGAGGCCGCCCCGCTGTAGGCAAAGCCGGCCGGCGCCGCAACCGGGCGTCGTCCTGGGTCGCCGGATTACCCAAAACACGCCCCCACGCGGTCGTGACGGTTCCCAAGCCCTACCGCCGGCACTACGCTCGCTGTCCGAGGGAAGCGATCATGCTCGACGAACCGTCCAGGTCCACCGTGTTCCGTTTTCTGCGGGACGCCCAGGGCATCGGCACGCTCGACGAACTCAACAGCCAGTTCATCCAGGCCGTCGAGGCGCTCGGTTTCAAGAGCGCCGTCTATATCCGCCTGTCGGCGAACGGTCAGGTTCTGCCGCCCCGGCCCGTTTTCGGGACCGCGCCGGACGGCTGGGTCGATCACTATTTCGCCAACCATTACAGCCGGTTCGACACGGCTATTCCGATGTCCTTCCAATCGCGCGACCCGTTCACCTGGACCGAGGCGGCCGCCCGTGGCGTCGAGGCGAGAACGGCCACGCTGTTTGGCGAGGCGTTTGAATGGTGGGGCGCCGACACCCTGATCTGTCCGGTGCGGGGCATCGACGGCGGGCTCTCAATCGTCAATCTGACCCTGGATCGCGGTCGCCAGGTGGACAGCGCCGAACGGTCGACCGCCCACGCCCTGGCCAGTCTTTTCGCGGTGGCCGGCGAAGGGTTTTTCGACCGCCCCGAGCCGCCCCAGGAACTGGAAAAGCCGCTGACCTGGCGCGAAGCCGAATGCGTCTACTGGGTGTGCCTGGGCAAGTCCGACAGCGACATCGGCCGCATCCTCTCGATCTCGAAAAAGACCGCCAACCACCATGTGGAAGCAGCCAAGACCAAGCTGGGCGTCAGCAGTCGCGCCAGCCTGGCCTGGCGGGCCTTCGCCCTGGGGCTGGTGCAGCCGCCCCTGAGCTAGAAATCAATGGGGTTAAACGCCCCATAGGCCAGCCCGCCGGCCCGTAGGACCCTCCATGGGACCTAAGGGAGGCTGGTCATGATCCACGTCGTCACACACGCCCTTCGCGGCGTCTATGCGCAACAGATCGCCGCCATGCACCGCATGCGGCGCGAAGCGTTCATCGTCGGCAAGGGATGGAAACTGCAGGAGCACAACGGCGGCGAATATGACCGCGGCGACGACGAGCAGGCCGTCTATCTGATGATGCTGGACGACCACGGCGGCCTGCAGGTCAGCGTTCGGCTGCGGCCGGTGCTCGACTGGAGCATCCTGCTCGATGAAATGGCCGGCTGCGTCGAGGACGGCGCTGAAACCCTTCGCCGGCCCGACATCTGGGAAATGGCCCGCCACCTGGCCAACGCCCAGGGGCGGTCCGTCGGCGAGGCCAAGCGGCGGAGCGCGGAGTTCCGGGTGGCCATGCTTGAGGCCGCCCGGGCCCGGAAGATCGCGCGGATCGTCGGCTCGGTGGATGTCGGCCTGCTGGCCTATGGGCTTCGCGCCTGGCTCGACCTCAGGCCGCTGGGACTGCCGGTGGTCTACCCGGAGGGGGGCGCGGCGGTCGGATTCGAAATCCCAGTCACCGACGATCTCATCAACCGCCTGCGTCGCCAGCATGCGATGTTGGCGCCCCAGGCCTTCGAGGCCCCGCCGGTCGCCGTCGCGACAGGCGTCACCGGGGCACAAATCGAGCAGAACCACCGCGCCAAAGAGCATAGCGGGGTGCACGCATGACCCGTCCGTGTCGAAATGACACGCTACGCGCCCTGACGGAGGAACAAATCTTTCTCGATCTCATTGGTCAACTGGAACCTAGCCATAGGCGAATACTGAACGTCCTTCTCCGAAAGGTTGCGGATGCTGACGACGCCGACGACGAAATCGCCGCGATTTCGCTGATCAATGATATCTCTTCCATACTCGCCAGACAGGAAACCGCTCACTAGAGTCCCTCTTGGCAGAGTCGCCGAACCTAAGACGCCGTTAGACGCAGGCGGCGCATCCTCGGGAGAGTATGAAGAATGGCAGACCCAATCGACATCGGTGTCGGCGCCCGGATCCGCATACGCCGACGCGAACTGGGTCTCAGTCAGTCGGTTCTCGGCGTCCATCTGGGCCTGACCTTCCAGCAGATCCAGAAATATGAACGCGGCGCCAACCGGGTATCGGCTTCGATGCTGGTGCGCATCGCCGAACGGCTGGAATGTTCGGTCGCCTATCTGTTTGGGGAAGAAAGCGGCTCGGCCGGCCATCTCGACGGCAACGCCCTGGCCCGACTGGCCAGCCCCGGCGTCGCCGAACTGGTCGAGGCCTTCACCGCCATCGGGAACCCGCGCGCCCGCGCCGCCCTGATGCAGCTGGCGCGCAGCATGGCCGACGGAGACCAGGGCCAGGACTGACCCCTCGCCGCGCATCAATCCGCGAGCGCGCCCCGCCTTGAGTGATCCTCCAGGTCCGACTATCAGCCACCACGGCATCTGGAGACGCGAGTATGGACGGCGGCAATGAAACCCCCGGTGGCCCCGAGCTGGTCACCGACGGCCCCTGGGCCGGCTGGCGCACCTGGCGCAATGGCGACCCGTTCGAGGATCAGTCCGGCCCCTTCTATTTCCGTGAGGAGGACGGCGGCGTTATCCGTTGCGGCTTCCGGGCCGAGACCAAGCACATGAACGGCGGCGGCTTCATGCACGGCGGTTGCATGATGACCTTCGCCGACTTCGCCCTGTTCGCCCTGGCCTGGAACGAACTGCGCGACACCCATGCGGTCACCGTCAGCCTGAACGGCGAGTTCGTCGGTCCCGCCCATGTCGGCGATCTGGTCGAGGCGACCGGCGAGGTGGTCAAGGCCGGCAAGTCGATGGTCTTCATCCGCGGCATGATCTCCACCGTCGGGCGGCCGATGATGACCTTCTCCGGCGTGATCAAGAAGGTGTCGCGGCGGCTGTAGCGGTCAGGGTCGCGCCGGCGGCGGCGTTGGCGATGGCGCGACATTGCCGTCGGTCTTCGGCGGCACCACGTTGGGCGGCGTCGCCGGCGGCGTGCAGGCCGAGACGGCGGCAAGGGCGAGACAGAGCGCGTACAGACGGGCGTTGCGGATCATCGGATGTCCTTCCGGATAGGTCGCCAGACTGCCCCTGAGACTGGCGCCGCGCCTTGATGCCGGTCAAGACGGGCTTGCCCGCGCGCGGCGATGATCCGATTGTTCCGCCATGTCCCTTGAACCCGCCACGCCCGACGACATCCCGGTGATCATGGCCATCGAGCGGGATCCGGCCTACGCGCTGTTCATCGCCCATTTCGATGCGCAGGAGCATGCCGCCCGCATGGCCTCGGCCAATGAACGGTACCTGGTCTGGCGCGAAGACGGCCGGGTTCTGGCCTTCGCCATCCTGTCGAAACTCGAAGATCCCAACCAGATTGTCCTGCTCAAACGGCTCGGCGCGGCGGCCACCGACACCGGCCTGAGCCGCCGACTGATGCCGGCCCTGATCGACCTGGTGTTCGAGACCACGCCCGCCAATCGTTTCGAACTGGACGTGACCAGCAGCAACCCCAGGGCCCAGCACGTCTATCGCCGCGAGGGTTTCGTCCACGAGGGCACGCTGCGGGAGGTCTATCGCCACGACGATGGCGTCCATTATTCGTCGCACCTCTATTCGATGCTGCGCCGGGAATGGGAGGCGCTGCCACGGCGGCGGCCCTCCCCGACTACGCCGCGCCCCTCCTGAAGCCCTGCCGCCGCTGGCGCCCTAGGGCGCCAGAACGACCCGGATCGACTCCACCTGTCGCACGCCGCGATCGGGGCGGGCGTCGGCGTCGATGACCAGGCGCCAGGGGCCTTCATTGTCGGCCAGCGGCCCCTGCCCCATCCGGTCGGCGAGAATGATCGGCGCGTCGCGGAAGCTGGGGTCGATCTCGGCGATGGACAGCACCGCGCGGTAGCCGTCCTTCCCTGTGATCACCACGAAGGCGGCCATCGGTTTGCCGTGCAGGCGCGGGCCCTGGATCACGCCGGCCTCGCGCAGGACAGCGGTCAGGCTGACGCCCTGATAGACCGCCTTGCCGCCCAGCCTGGCCTCCGCGCGCGGCAGGTCGGCCAGGGTTGCCGGCGACAGGATGGTGACCCGGCCCTCGGCGTTGGTCACGGTCAGCGTCTGGGCCAAGGCCCCGACCGGCGTCAGCAGCAGCAGGACCGCGGCGACCAGCAGAGCGCGCATCAGGCCGTCCCCGCCTTCGCCGCCGGCCGGGCCAGCATGGCGTCGTACCAGCGCCTGACATGGGCCATCTCTTCGGGCAGGACGAACTTGGCCATGCGCGAGAAGTCGATGGCCGTGGCGGCCAGGATGTCGGCCATGGTCACCCGGTCGCTGGCGATGAATTCGTTGTCGGCCAGCTGGCGGTCGAAGACCTTGAGCGCCCGGGTGGCGCCGGCGCGGTTGGCCTCGGCGATCTCGGGGATCTGTTTCTCCAGCGCCGCCAGGGCCGGATGGCTGTGGCGCACGGTCATCATCAGGGGGGTGGCCAGCATCATCTCGGCCCGGCGCGACCACATCTCGATGACCGCCGTCTCCCTGGCGTCGCGGCCGAACAGGTTGGGTTCGGGAAAGACACTTTCCAGATAGCGGCAGATTGCCACCGACTCGGTAATCGCCGTGCCGTCATCCATCTCCAGCATCGGCACATTGGCCAGGCCGGCCCGGGCCAGATAGTCGGGCTGACGGTGCTCGCCCTTGAAGATGCTGACGTCGATGATCTCGACCTGGTCCTCGGCGCCTTTCTCGGCCAGGAACCAGCGAACGCGGCGGGGATTGGGCGCCCTCAGGCTGTCATAAAGCTTCACTGTGTTTCCTCGTTACGGTGTCAGCCGCCGAACAGCACGGCGGGCATCAGCCCGACCAGCGACGCGGTCAGGCAGGTGGCCAGGAAGCCGGCCATCATCGCCTTCCAGACCATGGCCATGACCTCGGCCCGGCGCTGCGGCACCAGCACCGTGTAGCCGGCGACATTGATGCCGACCGAGGCGATGTTGGCGAAGCCACACAGCGCATAGGTCATGATCATCCGGCTGCGTTCGCTGAGCGCCTCCTCGGGCAGAGCGCTCATCCTGATGAAGGCGGTGAACTCGGTCAGCACCAGTTTGGTGCCCAGCAGCAGGCCGCCGGTCGGCGCCTCGCTCCAGGGCAGGCCCAGGGCGTAGGCCAGGGGCGCGAACAGGGCGCCGAAGCCGCGGGCGATGCTCATGGGTTCGCCCAGGACCGGCGGCATGACAGCGAGGATCTGGTCGGCCATGGCGATCAGGGCGACGAACACGATCAGGGTCGCGCCGACGTTGAGCACGATGGTCAGGCCATCGCCCGTGCCCTTGATCAAGGCGTCGACCGAGCTGTCGTAGCGCTTCTCCTCGGCCTCCATCATGGTGTCGTCGGCCTCGCCCGGATCGGACGGGATCAGGATCCGCGCCAGCAGCACGCCGGCGGGGGCGGAGATGATCGAGGCCGTCAGAACGTGGGCCGCGGCGTCGGGCAACACGCCCTTCAGGATCGTTGCATAGGCCACCATGGTCGAGCCGCTGACACAGGCCATGCCGACCGAGATCAGCATGAACAGCTCCGACCGCGACAGCCGGTCGAGATAGGCGCGGATGAAGATCGGCCCCTCGACCTGGCCCATAAAGATGGTCGCCGCCGTCGCCAACCCGATCGGGCCGCGCAGGCCCAGGGTCTTCTGGAACAGAAAGCCGAAACCGCGGGTGATCCATTTGAGGATCTTCCAGTGCCAGAGCAGGGCCGACAGAGCGCAGACCACGAGGATCACCGGCATGACCTGGAAGGCGAAGATGAACACCCCGCCCGGCCCGGTTACGTCGAACGGCTGATCGCCGCCGGCCAGGAAGCCGAACACGAAGCTGGTGCCGGCGCGGGTCGCGGTTCCCAGGCCCTCAACGGCGCTGCTCGCGCCCTGCAGCCCGCCCTGAACGCCGGCGCTCAGCCAGTAGAGGGGATTGTAGATGGACTGGGCCGCGTCCAGGCGCGGCAGGCCGAACAGCAACAGCACCAGCCCGACCTGAATGGCCAGCGAACCGATCGCCAGCTTGAGCGGGAAACGCTTGCGGTTTTCGGACAGCACCCAGCACAGGCCGAGGACGAAGGCGACGCCGATGAGACTCTGGGCGTTGGCGGGTTGGAACATAAACTCTCCCCTGGCCGCGAGTCCCCCGGACCGCGCCGTCAGGGCGATTGACTACGAAGGCGGGCGGCGACGCAAGGGCCAGGCCTTCGGCCTGGCCCCGCGACGGGGTCAAGCCGCCAGGGAGACCGTCGCCGAGGCGGCGGGATCGGTGTCGGTCGACAGTTGCTTGATCAGCCTGGCCAGCAGGTCGGAGGCCCCGGACGCGGTTCCCGACGCGGCCGAGTCCGTCGTCTGAAGCGACGCGAGCAGTTCACTCATGCTGACCTTGCCGTCACCGTTGGTGTCGAGCGGGTCAGTGGTGGTCTCGTCGCTGCTCGCCGAGTCCGAGGGCGGCGGCGGCGGCGGCGGCGGCGGGCCAGGCGGCGGGCCCTTTGGAGCCCCCGCCTTGAACTCGTCCAGCGACAGCGAACCGTCGCCATTGGAATCGGCCGCCGACATTATCTCGCTGATCTGCGACGTCGGGTCAGCCTGTCCAGGCTGACGGTTGACCGCCATGTCCGTCGCCAGCTCATCGGCGGTCAGGTTGCCGTCACCGTTGGTGTCGGCCTTGGCGAACATCTCGCTCAGATGCGCGTCGCGACCGCCCGACGTTTGCTGCAGGGACAATAACGTTCCCATTGTTTCCGACGAGAAATTCGCGCCGCCGGACTCAGAGCCGCGCATCGGCCTGGCTGAACCGGAATTGCCGGCGCCGGGCACATTCTGCCCGATGCTGGCGGACACATTGGCCGAGCGCTGTCCTGTAGCGCGGGAGGCCATCGCCTGCTGCAATTGCTGCAGCATCGATGAACTCCCCATACTGACTGGGGTCATCATGAACTCCTGGTGGAGAAAGCGCCCTGCCCTTCCGGGCCCCGGCGCCACGCCGGAAACACCCGGCGCGACGTTGGCGCTGCCAGTTTCATTCCCTGTTTCCACCAGGAAACAAAGCCGCCGCCTACCGGCCCAGCAGTTCCTTTACCAGCGCGTCGCGGCCGTAAACCTTGCGCAGGGCTTCGGTGATGGCCGCCGTCGACACGACCACCGCCCGGTTCACCGCCCCATCGTAGCCGTAGGCGCCGGCGAGGCTGTGGATGTTGCCGTCGAACACCGTACCGATGACTTCGCCGCGGGCATTGATTACCGGCGAGCCGGAGTTGCCGCCGATGATGTCGTTGGTGGTGGTGAAATCGTAGACGGTGTCGGGATCAAGCCGGGCCCGGGCGGCGATCCAGCGGGGCGCCAGGGCGTAGGGCGCCGCGCCGGTGGCTCGCGCGTACAGGCCGCCAAAGGTGGTGAAGGGTCCGGTGTCGCGACCGCGCCAGGACCAACCGGCCACCTTTCCGTAGGACAGCCGCAGGGTGAAGGTGGCGTCCGGATAGGCGGTGTCGCCATAGACCGCGAACCGGGCCCGGGCAATGCGCTCGGCGGCCTCGCTCGTGGGGTCGGTGACGGTGATCCCCCAGACCTTGCGGGTGGCGCGGGCGGCGACCTCGATCGACAGGACGTAACGGATCATCGGATCGTCCGAAGCCTGAACGGCCGCGAGGCCGCCGTCCCAGAGGGCCTGGCGCACGGCCGGGTCGGCCAGCCGGCTGCCGGCGACCAGTCGATCGGCCAGGGCGTCCGGGCTTTCCCTGCCCAGAACGATGTCGAGCACGGCCGGGTCAGCGCCCAAAGCTTCGCGGGTCTTGAGCAGCCAGAACTCCAGGTACAGCCGCTCAAGGTCGGTATCGACGGGAACCGCCGCCGTCAGCCGGCGCGCCTGGGCCGGAAGGCGGCTGTCGGCGAATTCCGGCAGGCGGTCCTCGGCTGACTCGGTTCGCGCCTGCGCCGCCCGGACGATGGTCCGCGCCCAGCTGAACAGCTTTGAACCGCGGCCGGCGTCAGTCTCAAGCTGGCGGAAGGTCATGTAGTCGCGGGCATAGGCCTGTTGCGCCGTCGCGATCTCGGCCCAGGGGTCGCCGATCGCCGCCGCCAGCGCCGGGTCGGCCGCCACCCTGGCGCGAAGTTCGGCCTCGGCCTGGCGTTTGGCCTCCATGAAGGCCGGATCGGTCAGCGACATCTGGCGGCCGGAATAGACCTTAAAACTGTTTTCGGTGGTGAACAGCGCGTCGGCGGCCCGGCGTTGGGCCGCCTCATCCCGACGGCTGTATTCAACCAGCCGGCCGCGCAGCTCGGCGAGCTGAACCAGGGCCGCCGGCAGGGAGACATCGCGCAGGGCCTGCAGCTGGCTGACGGTCAGCTGACGCTCGGTCGAGCCGGGATTACCGGAAATGAAGGTCGCTTCACCGGCCACCGGCGACTTGACGCTCCACGGCAGAAAGGCCGGCGTACGGGCCGGACGGCCCTGCGCGTAGAGCCGCAGGAAGGCGGCGTCCATGCCATAGCGCGGGAAATTGAAATTGTCGGGATCGCCGCCGAAGAAGGCCGCCGAAAACTCGGGCGCGAACACCATGCGGACATCGTCATAGCGATGGTAGCGGTAGACCACGAAGCGACCGCCCCGGTGCAGGCTGACGGTCTGACAGCGGCTTTCGGCGATGTCGCGACAGGCTTCCGACTCGGCGGCGACCATCGCCGTTTCCCGCGCCCCGACGAAGGCTTCGCCTGTCTTGCCGGCGGTCGCGGCCTGGATCTCGGCGGTCACGTCGCGGCTCGAGACCAGCACCTCGGCGGTCATGCCGGGACAGGTCTTTTCGTCCTCCCGCACCGCGGTGAGGAAGCCGTCCTGCAGGTGATCAGCGGCCGGCGTCGACAACGCCACCAGACAGGTGCGGACACAGTGGTTGTTGGTCAGGACCAGACCATCCCGCGAGACCACCGACGCCGAACAACCGGGAATCCGGACCGAGGCGGCGCTGACCCGGCTCAGCCAGGCGGGGCTGATATCGACGCCGTGAGCGGCCTTCACCGCCGCGACGGGGACCCGATCGAACGTCCACATGCCCTCATCGGCAGCGGCGGCGCCGGAGATCATCAGGCTGAAAGCCAGAGAGATCAGCGGAACACGGTTCATGGGAAACCCTGATAACATTGGAATTATCTCTCTCAATTCAATCGCCATTAGCCGCAGCGATTGCCCCTGACCAGCGTTCCGCGCAAGGCCTTACCCCGATTTAACTTGGCCGCGAGAGCCCGGCGTTGGAGAACCTGAGCGCGCTGCAAACGGCGGCGTCTGGGGAGAAATCGTCGCATGTCGCTGGCCCTGGCCACGCTGATCTACGAATGGCGCCGCTACATGGCCGCCGTCGTGGCGCTCGCCTTTTCGGGCCTGCTGGTGCTGGCCCAGGTCGGGATGTTCGTCGGCATCGGCACCGCCTTCACCGCCCAGATCGACCGCGCCAGGGCCGATGTCATGGTGCTCGGTCCGGGGGCCAAGGCCCTGTTCAACAGCGGCGGCGCCTCGGGCCTGCCCCGGCGCATGATCCCGCTGGTTTACACCCACCCCGAGGTGGTCCAGGTCGCGCCGCTCGACGGCTCGGGCGGCCGGTTCATGAACATCGCCCCGACCGACCCCCTCGATCCGGGCAAGACCCCCAAGGACCGCAAGGTCGAGTACGTCAACGTCAACATCATCGACGCCATCCCCGGCTATGTGACGGTGCCGACCGACTATTCCACCGAACTGGTCGAGACCCTGCGCCAACCCTACGCCGTAGCGGTCGACGAAACCGCCCTCAAACGCCTGGGCGTCAAACTCGGCGACAAGGCCCTCTACAACGGCAAGACCATCATCATCGCGGCGGTGACGACCGGCTATCCCAACATCATGCAGCCGACCCTGGTGATGTCGCGCGACAGCCTGAGGCTGCTGGGCGAGGCCGACACCGGGCCGCGCGTCGGCCCCCTGATGGTCCAGATCGCCGATCCCGCCCGCGCCGAGATCGTGGCCGCCCAGCTGAACAAGCTGGGGGACGGGAAATTCAGAGCCTGGACGCGCTCGGCCCTGGCCGAAGCCAATTCGAGCGCCCTGTTCGAGGAACAGTTCATCGGCATCCTGCTGGGTTTCTCGGCCGTCCTCGGCGTCCTGATCGGGGTGGCCATCACCTGGCAGACGCTGCGCGGCGCGATCATGGCCAATATCAAGGAGTTCGCCTCACTGCGGGCCCTGGGCGTGTCGATGGGCAGCCTGCGCCGCATCGTCATCGAGCTCAGCTTCTGGGTCGGGGTAGCCGGGGTGTTCGCCTCGGGCCTGCTGAGCTGGGGCCTGTCGCTGCTGGCGCACGCCGGCGGTTTGCCGATGGCCTTCCCGCCCTCGCTGGTCGGGATGGTCACCGTCTTCCTGCTGGTCATCGCCATCGTCTCGGGCTTCCTCTCGCTCGGCGTCCTCAAGAACAGTCAGCCAGCGGATCTGCTGCGATGAACGCGCCCCTCAGGATGAACAACAGCCACAAGCTCGGCGAAAAGGCGATCGAGGCCAGGGGCCTGGTCAAACGGTTCAAGACCGGCCGCACCCATATCGAAGTGCTCAAATCGGTGGATTTCGACGCCTGCCACGGCGACGTGACCATGGTCATGGGTCCGTCCGGTTCAGGCAAGTCGACCCTTGTGGCGACGCTGTCGGGCCTGCTCAAGCCCGATGAGGGCAAGGTTCGCGTGCTGGAAGCCGACGACCTGTGGAAGCTGTCGCCCGGACGGATCGACCGCTTCCGGCTCGATCACTGCGGCTTCATCTTCCAGGGCTTCAACCTGTTCCCCGCCCTCACCGCCCGGCAGCAGGTGATGACGGCCCTGCACTATCAGGGCGCCTCGAAGAGCGAGGCCTACGCCCGCGCCCAGGCCGCGCTCGAAGAGGTCGGCATGGGTCCCAAGGTCAACCAGCGCCCGTCGGAACTGTCCGGCGGCGAGAAGCAGCGGGTGGCCATCGCCCGGGCCCTGGCCAAGGCCCCCAACCTGATCTTCGCCGACGAGCCGACATCGGCCCTCGACGGTGAAAACGGCCAGGTCGTCATCCGTCTGCTGCGTCGCGCCGCGACCGAGCACGGCGCGGCGGTGATCTGCGTGACTCACGACCCGCGTCTGGAAGCCTATGCCGACCGGGTCATCCACATCGAAGACGGCCGCATCCTGGATGACGTTCGGCGCACGCCCGACCTCAATCCCGCGCCGCTCAGCCACTGACTTCTGAAGGGACATTTCATGTTCGGCTTTCTCCGTAGCCGCTGGTTCTGGGTTCTCGCCATTCTGGCCGCCGTCGCGGTCGGCGGCGGGCTGTTCATGAAGAGCCAGGCCGAGGCCAAGAAGAAGACCCTGGAGGCGGAAGCCACCCAGACCGCGCCCAGCCCCTACGCCGCCATCGCCAATGGCAAGGCCGACGTCGAGGGCGGCATGATCCAGGTCGCCGCCCGCCGCGGCGGCGTGGTCAAGTCCGTCTATGTCCAGGAGGGCGAGCGCGTCGTCGCCGGCCAGGTGCTGGCCCGTCAGGAAGATGACGAGGCGCGGCTGGCCGTCCAGCGGGCTCGCGCCCAGGTCGGCCAGGCCCAGGCCCAGATCGGCGTCATGCAGGTCAAGCTCGACGCCGCCCGCCGCGAATACAAACGCCTGGAGGGCCTGATCGACAGCAATTTCGTCGCCCGCCAGAAGCTCGACACCCAGCGCGACCAGATCCGCGACTGGGAGGCCCAGATCGTCGCCCAGCGCGCCACGGTGGCCACCGCGACGGCCGCCCTGCGCGAGGCCGAATACGGTCAGGAGCTGACCATCATTCGCGCCCCGACCGACGGCCGTATTGCCCGCCGTTACGCCAATCCCGGCGCCGGCGCCTCGACCCTGAACGTCTCCAACATGTTCGACCTTGAGCCCGACACCGCCCGCATCGTCCGCGCCGAGATCGTCGAGGCCGACATCCCCCACGTCACCGACCGGCAGGCTGTCGAGATCCAGCCGGAATCCGACCCCGGCAAGACCTATGTCGGCACGGTCCTGCGCCGCGCCGCCGTGTTCGGGGCCCGCAAGCTGGCCTCCGACGACCCCACCCAGCGCAGCGACGAGCGGGTTGTCGAGATCGTCGTCAGCGCCGACGGCGCCCCCCTGCTGATCGGCCAGCGGGTGCTGGTCAAGTTCATGAAGCCGGGCTTCAAGGCCGGCGAGAAACGCGCCCCGCCGAAGGTCATGACCGCGAAGAAGGCCAAATAGACCCCTACAGCCGGACCGCTCGCAGCCGCAGGGCGTTGGCGATGACGCTGACTGAACTGAGGGCCATCGCCGCCGCCGCGATCTGCGGCGACAGCAGCAGCCCCAGAGACGGATAGAGCACGCCCGCCGCCACCGGCACGCCCAGGGCGTTGTAGACGAAGGCGAAAGTCAGGTTCTGACGGATGTTGCGCATGGCCGCGCGCGACAGCCGCCGGGCCTGGACAATGCCCGTCAGGTCGCCCCGCAGCAGGGTCACCCCGGCGCTCTCAATGGCCACATCGGCGCCCGCGCCCATGGCGATGCCGACATCGGCGGCGGCCAGGGCTGGAGCGTCGTTGACGCCGTCGCCGGCCATGGCCACCACCCGCCCCTCGGCGCGCAGCCGCTCAACCACGGCGGCCTTGCGGTCGGGCAGGACATCGGCCTCGACCTCGTCGATGCCCAGCGAGCGAGCCACGGCCTCGGCGGTCAGACGGTTGTCGCCGGTCATCATCACCAGCCGCACGCCCTCAGCCTTCAGGGCGGCGACAGCCGCGCGGGTGGTCGGCTTGACCGGATCGGCGATGGCCAGCAGGCCGGCGGCCTGGCCGTCGACGGCCACGAACACCACCGTCGCGCCCTTCTCGCGCAGGGCCTGCGCCTCCGTCGCCAGGGCGGCCAGATCAATGCCCAGCGGTTCCAGGTAGCGATCAGCGCCGATGATCACCTGACGCCCCTCGACCCGGCCTGTGACACCCTTGCCGATGGGCGAGTCAAAGTCGGTGACTTCAACCAGGGTCAGCCCCCGCGCCTTCGCCGCCGCGAGCACGGCCTGGGCCAGGGGGTGTTCACTCGACCGTTCCAGACTGGCGGCCAGGCGCAGTAGCTCGTCCTCGTCCATGCCCAACGCGCGGATGCCGGTCAGGGCGGGCTTGCCCTCGGTCAGGGTGCCGGTTTTGTCGACCACCAGGACATCGACCTTTTCCAGTCGCTCAAGGGCCTCGGCGTCGCGGATCAGCACCCCGGCGCGGGCCCCCCGACCGACCCCGACCATGATCGACATCGGCGTGGCCAGGCCGAGGGCACAGGGACAGGCGATGATCAGAACACTGACCGCCGCCACCAGGGCGTTGGCCAGTTTCGGCTCGGGCCCGACCGTCGCCCAGGCGGCGAAGGCTGCGACGGCGGCGGCGATCACCGCCGGCACGAACCAGCCGGCGACCCGGTCGGCCAGCCGCTGGATCGGCGCGCGGCTCCGCTGGGCCTGGGCGACCATCTGGACGATGCGGGCCAACAGGGTGTCGGCCCCGACGCGGTCGGCGCGCATGACAAACCCGCCGGTCTGGTTGATCGCCCCGCCGACCACCGTGGCGCCGGCCTCCTTCAGCACGGGCATGGATTCGCCGGTGACCATCGACTCATCGACATGGCTGCGGCCCTCGAGCACCGCGCCGTCAACCGGAACCTTCTCGCCCGGCCGCACCCGCAAACGGTCGCCGAGGTGAATCTGATCGACCCCCACCTCGCGTTCCTCGCCGTCGGCGTCCAGCCGCCGGGCCGTGCGCGGGCTGAGATCGAGCAGGGCGCGGATGGCCCCGCCGGTCTGGTCCCGGGCGCGCAGTTCCAGGACCTGGCCCAGCAGCACCAGAACGATAATCACCGCCGCCGCCTCGAAATAGATCGGCGCCGCCCCGTCATGACCGCGGAAGGTGGCTGGCAGACTGTCGGGCGCCAGGGTGGCGACCAGCGAATAGAGGTAGGCCGCCCCGGTCCCGAGGGCGATCAGGGTGAACATGTTGAGGTTGCGGCTGACCAGCGAGGCCCAGCCGCGCTGGAAGAACGGCAGGCCCGCCCACAACACCACCGGACTGGCCAGGGCCAGCTGGATCCAGGCCGTGGTCTGGCCGCTCCAGGGCGGGGTCAGGCCGAACAGGTGTGCGCCCATGTCGAGCACGAAGACCGGGGCGGTCAGGACCAGGGCGATCCAGAACCGCCGGCTCATGTCGACCAGTTCCGGGTTGGGGCCGTCGTCGAGGCCGGCGGTCTCCGGCTCCAGGGCCATGCCGCAAATGGGACAGGAGCCGGGGCCGACCTGGCGGATCTCCGGATGCATGGGACAGGTATAGATCGTCCCGGCCGGGGCGGCCTCGGCCGGCTTCGGGTTCAGGTACTTGTCCGGGTCGGCGACGAATTTGGTCTGGCAACCCGCCGAACAGAACCA
Source organism: Caulobacter sp. (assembly GCA_030680355.1). Taxonomy (GTDB): domain Bacteria; phylum Pseudomonadota; class Alphaproteobacteria; order Caulobacterales; family Caulobacteraceae; genus Caulobacter. The sequence continues at coordinate 536,723 of JAUXVF010000031.1, read as the reverse complement.
GTGGTCCTGACCCTGGTGCACGGCGTGATGTTTGGCCGTCGCCGGGTCGACGGTCATGCCGCAGACCGGATCCTTGACCTGACCAGCGCCAGGACCATCGCCGTGGCCGGCGCAACAGCCGCCGCCGTGCGTGTGGCCGTGATTGTGCTCGTGTGCGTTGGTCATCAGGACTTCTCCGGATCGGATCGACGCGCTATAGATACCCCTACCCGGTATCAATTTCTACCCCCAGGGGGTATATAATATGCAGCTCGACACCAAGATCTCTGTGACCAAACGCCTGAACCGCATCGAAGGTCAGGTGCGCGGCCTGTCAAAGATGATTACCGACGACCGCTACTGCATCGACGTGGTCACCCAGATCGCCGCCGTCCAGGCCGCCCTCCGCAAGGTCGAGGAAGAGGTGCTGCGCGACCATGTCGCCCACTGCGTCGACCACGCCATCGCCAGCGGCGACGCCGACGAGCAGCGCCGCAAGGTGGCCGAACTGATGGCGGTGTTCGGGCGCAGCCGGGGGTAACCCCCGCTTGACGCCTTCCTCGCTGCGCCGCAAAACGCCCGCGAAAACCGAACACTGGTTCAGCGCAGGGAAACACGCACATGGCCGATATCCGCTTCGACGGGAAAGTCGCGATCGTCACGGGGGCCGGCGGCGGCCTGGGTCGCCAGCATGCTCTGGAGCTCGCCCGACGCGGCGCCAAGGTCCTGGTCAATGACCTGGGCGGCACGATGGACGGTTCGGGTGGCAACTCCGCCGCAGCCGAGGCGGTCGTCGCAGAGATCAAGGCGCTGGGCGGCGAAGCCCTGGCCAACGGCTCGTCGGTCACCGACGACGCGGGCGTCGCCCGGATGGTCAAGGACGCCATGGACGCCTGGGGCCGGATCGACATCCTGATCGCCAACGCCGGCATCCTGCGCGACAAGTCATTCTCCAAGATGACCATCGAGGACTTCGCCCTGGTCGTCGACGTCCATCTCATGGGCACCATGAAGCCGACCAAGGCGGTCTGGGAGATCATGAAGGCCCAGAACTACGGGCGGATCGTGGTCACCACCTCCTCGTCGGGCCTGTACGGCAACTTCGGCCAGTCCAACTATGGCGCCGCCAAGCTGGGCATCATCGGCTTCATGAACACCATCAAGCTCGAGGGCCAGAAGAACAACATCCACATCAACGCCATCAGCCCGGTCGCCGCCACGCGGATGACCGAAGGTCTGATGCCGCCGGAAGTGCTGGAAAAGCTGAAGCCCGAGTATGTGACCCCGGGCGTGGTCTTCCTGGCCAGCGACGAAGCCCCCACCGGCGCCATCCTGACCGCCGGCGCCGGCGCCTTCGCCCTGTCAAAGATCGTCGAAACCGAGGGCGTCTACCTCGGCGAAGACGGCCTGTCGGTCGAGGAAGTCCGCGACAACTGGGCCAAGATCACTGACGACAGCCAGGCCAAGGCCTATTTCGCCGGCGGCGAACAGGGTCAGAAGTTCTTCCGCAAGATGGCGGGCGGCTGAGCCTGTAGATAAATTCATTTGCTCTTCCCCAAGGGCAAGGTCTGATCCTGCCCGGGCGGCCAATGAGAGTCGCCCGGGGGATAATCTGTGAGCAGCACTGACACCGGACGGCGACTGCCGGCCCGGACCATAGCCGCCTTCTCAATGGCCACGGTGCCGGTCGGGGCGTTGAGCACACCGCTGCTCGTCTATCTGCCCAACCACTACGCGGGATTGCTGGGTATTTCCCTGGTCGCGGTCGGCTCGATTTTCGCCCTGATCAAGGTGCTCGACATCGCCTTTGATCCGACCGTCGGCCTGCTGATGGACCGCACCCGCACGCGGATCGGTCGCTACCGGGCCTGGCTGATCGCCGGCGCCCCGCTGCTGATGGCCGGCGTATGGATGCTGTTCCTGGCCGAGAAAGGCGTCGGCGAGGCCTATCTGGCCTTCTGGCTGGTGGTTCTCTACCTGGGCTTTTCGATTGTCGTCCTGTCCCAGGCCGCCTGGGGGGCGGTGCTGGCGACCAGCTATCACGAGCGATCGAGGCTGTTCGCCTGGGGCCATGTGGTCAGCGTGCTGGGCGCTATCGCTGTCCTGCTGCTGCCCTCCCTGGTCGATCCGTCCGAGGTGGCGATCGTGCCGATGATGGGCTGGTTGATCATCGCCTCCATCCCCGTCACTACCCTGATCGTGGCCCTGGGGGTGCCCGAACCGATTCCGCCCCGACGCGACGACGTCGACCGCCTGCGCCTGCGCGACTTCCCCACCCTGATCATGCGGCCGACCATGAAGCGGTTGCTGGCCGCGGACCTGCTGTTCACGCTCGGTCCGGCGATCACCTCGCCGCTGTATCTGTTCTTCTTCCGCCAGGCCCGCGGCTACACCGCCACCGAAGCCAATCTGATGCTGCTGGTGTTCATTGTCGGCAGCATGTTCGGCGCGCCTCTGTGGGCGGCGGCGGCCCGCCGCTTCGGCAAGCATCGCACCCTGATGACCGCCGCGGCGCTGTATGCGGTCGCCCAGGGGGTGATCGTGCTTCTGCCGGCCAGATCGATCGAACTCATGGGACCGGGCATGTTCATCGCCGGGGCCATCCTGGGGGCCCTCAGCTTCCTGATCCGGGCCATGGTCGCCGACGTCGGCGACGAGGTCCGACTGGAAACCGGCCAGGACCGCATCGGCCTGCTTTATGCCCTGGTCACCAGCACGGCCAAGGTCGGCACGGCGGCGGCGGTGTTCGTCACCTTCCTGATCCTCGACCGGGTGGGCTTCAACGCTGCTCCCGACGTGGTCAACACTTCCGAGGCCATGCGCGGCCTGGTGCTGACCTATGGCGTCGCCCCGGTGATCCTGGTCATGCTCGGCGCGGTGGTGATGACCGGCTACAAGCTCGACGCCCGTCGCCACGACGAGATCCGCGCGGCGCTGGAGGCCCGGGACGCGGCCCTGGTCGCCGCCACGGGCTGACGCCGCCTGCGTCTCCGGCAGGACGTCAACCGACCCTGATTTGGTGGCGTCCCGTGACCTCCCGTCGCAGAAACGGGTTGATCTTCCCCAGCGTCAGCGCGTGACTCTGATAACAGCGCTATTCGAGTCGTCCGGGGGGACAGCCGTGGCCACAACGGAAGCCGCGCCGCGATTGCCGGCGCGCACGATCGCCGCCTTTTCGGCCGGCGCCCTGTCGATGGGCGCCCTGGGCACGCCGCTGCTCGTCTATCTGCCCAACCACTATGCCGGCGAGTTGGGCCTGTCCCTGCTGGCGGTGGGCGCCATCTTCGCCCTGGTAAAGCTGGCCGATATCGCCCTCGATCCGATCCTGGGTCTGCTCATCGACCGGACCCGCACGCCGATCGGCCGCTAGCGGGCATGGCTGCTGGCCGGGGCGGCGCCCTTCATGCTCGGGGCCTACATGCTGTTCACGCCTGACGGCGGGGTCAGCCAAGGCTACCTGGCTGGCTGGCTGGTGGTCCTCTACCTGGGCTTTTCGATGGTGGCGCTGTCTCTGGCGGGCTGGGGGGCGTCGCTGGCGGCCAGCTATCACGAGCGGTGCCGACTGTTTGCCTGGGAGCAGGCCGCCACCGTGGTGGGCGCCATCGTCGTTCTGCTGGCGCCGGTCCTGCTGGCTCCACCAAACGCTGGGGGGCCGGCCCTGATGGGCCGGCTGATCGTCGGGGTCACCCTGGTCTCTGTCCTGCTCATCGGGCTGGGCGCGCCCGAAGTTCTTCCCCCCCGGCGCCAGGAAGCGGGCCGCCTGCGGTGGCGCGATTTCACCCGACTGATCAGTCAGCCCACCGTTCGCCGGCTGCTGGCGGCCGACCTGCTGTTCACCCTCGCGCCGGGCCTGACGTCGCCGCTGTACCTGTTCTTCTTCCGTCAGGCGCGCGGCTACAGCGCCGACGAAGCCAATCTGATGCTGCTGCTGTTCATTGTCGGCAACCTGTTCGGGGTGCCCCTGTGGGCCGCCGCCGCCAACCGGTTCGGCAAGCACAGCGCCCTGATCGCCGCGGCCGGCTGCTACGCCATCGCCCAGGCCGCCATCGTGGTCCTGCCATCCCACAGCACCGAGATCATGGCCCCGGCGATGTTCGCGGCCGGCGCCATCATGGGCGCACTGGTCTATCTGGTCCGGGCGATGATCGCCGACGTCGCCGACGAGGTTCGGCTGGACCTCGGCCAGGACCGCGTCAGCCTGCTGTATGGACTGTTCACGGGGACGGCCAAGATCGGCACCTCGACAATGGTCTTCGTCAGCTTCCTGATCCTCCACCAACTGGGCTTCAACCCCGCCCCGGACGCCGCCAACACGGCCGAAGCGCTAAGGGGCGTGGGGCTGGTCTATGGCGTGGCGCCGGTGATCATGGTCCTGCTCGGCGTCCTGGTGCTGGCCGGCTACAGGCTCGACGCCCGTCGCCACGCAGAGATCCGCGCGGCGCTGGACGCCCGGGACGCAGCCCTGCTGGCGGCCCAGACTCCCTAGAGCAGCGCCTTCGCCGCCGCCCTGAAGGCCTGGGCCGCGATGCTGTCGCTGCCTGACGCCGTCAGGGGCGCGCCGTCGTCGCCGGCCTGACGCAGGGCGATCTCGATGGGGATCTCGGCCAGCAGCGGCACGCCCAGATGTTTAGCCTCGGCCCGCGCGCCGCCGGTCCCGAAGATGGGGATCGGCGCTCCGGTCGAGGGATCGGCGAAGAAGGCCATATTCTCAATGACGCCCAGGATTTTGGCGCCGGTCTTCTGGAACATGCCCACCGCCCGGCGGGCGTCGATCAGGGCGATCTCCTGGGGCGTGGAGACGATGACCACGCCATCGACGGCGAAATTCTCGACCAGGGTCAGGTGGATGTCGCCGGTGCCCGGCGGCATGTCGATCAGCAGCAGGTCCAGCGGCTCCTCCGCCGTCGCCCAGCGCACGTCATTGACCATCTGGCGCACCGCCGACGAGGCCATCGGACCGCGCCAGATCATCGGCGAACCCTCGTCGACCAGGAAGCCGATCGACATCACCGTGACGCCGTGGGCCTGCAACGGCTGCAGCTTGCCGTCGATGTAGAGCGGCTCGCCGTCGACGCCCATCATCCGGGGCGCCGAGGGGCCGTAGACGTCGGCGTCGAGCAGTCCGACCCTCAGCCCCAGCCCGGCGAAGGCGCAGGCCAGATTGACGGCGACGGTCGACTTGCCGACCCCGCCCTTGCCGCTGGCGATGGCGATGACCCGTTTGACATTCTCGGGCCGGGTGACCTCCTTGCGCGGCTTCAGCGCCGCCTTGGCGTCCGGCGTCACCCGCGCGCCCTTGCGCATCCGGGTCGCCCCTTCGGCGGCGGCGGCGGTCAGCACGACCTGGGCCTTTTCGATCCCCGGCAGGCTGGCGAGAACTTTTTCCGCCGCCTCGCGAACCGAGCCGTAGCGCGCGGCTTCGGCGGCCGGCACCTCCAGCATGAAGCCCGCCCTGCCCTCGCGCAGGACCAGTCCCTGCACCAGCCCAGCGGCCGCCAACCCCTTTCCGGATAAGGGGTCCTTGATCTGGTCAAGGGCGTTCAAAGCGGTGTCTCGGTCGGCAGATGTATGAAAGGTCATGTCGGGATCAGCTTGCCTTGAGCGGCTAGGGGTCTCATATCCGCATGACCGCGCCGGCTTGCAAGCCCGCCTCACCCCAGACGGAAAAAGCAACTCACCGCCCATGCCATGGAATGACAACGTCAACCCCGGACCCTGGGGCTCGCCGCCTCCCAACGGCGGCAAAGGTAATCCCGAGAACAGACAGACCGGCGGCCCACGCGGTCCCGGCGGCCGGGGACCCGGGACGCCTCCCGACCTGAACGACCTGCAGCGGCGCCTCGTCGAATGGCTGCGCGGCATGAATAATGGCGCGGGCGGCGGCGGCGGATCCGGCGGTGGAACCGGCGGCCTGCCCTCGCGACGCATCCTGACCCTGGGAGCCGGCGCGCTGGCCGCCCTCTTTTTTGCATCCGGCTTCATCGTCGTCGGCGCCCGTCAGGAAGCGGTCGTGACCACGTTCGGCGCCTGGACCCGGTCCTACAATCCCGGCATCGGCTATCACCTGCCGATCATTGAGCGGGCCGAAAAGGTCGACATCACCACTATCCGCGAAACCCAGATCGGCGGCGCCCCCGGCGCCGAGGTCGAGAACCTGATGCTGACCGGCGACGAGAACATCGTCGACCTGTCGTTCACGGTGCAGTGGCGCGTCGCCAACCCTGGCCGCTATCTATTCAACATCGACGACCCGGAGAAGACGATCGAGGCGGTGGCCGAGAGCGCCATGCGCGAGATCGTCGGTCGCAAGGCCCTGGACCCGATCATCAGCCGCGATCGCGGCCAGATCCAGATCGAGGTCCAGACCCTGATGCAGGAAATCCTCGACAGCTATCAGGCTGGCATCATCATCGAAGGCGTCCAGATCAGCGACGCCGGACCGCCCAAGGAGGTCGTCGGCGCCTTTCGCGACGTGAACAACGCCAGCCAGAACGCCGAGTCCTTCCAGAACGAGGCGCGAGGCAAGGCCGCCGAGATCCGGCAGCAGGCCATCGGTTACCGCGCCCAGGTCGTCCGCGAGGCGGCCGGTGAAGCCGCACGCTTCAACCAGGTCTACGAGCAGTATCGCCTGGCGCCCGGCGTCACCCGTGATCGTCTCTATATCGAGACCATGGAGCGGGTGCTGGCGGCGTCCAACAAGGTGATCATCGACGGCAAGGGCGTCACCGCCCCGATCGTCCTGTCGCCGGACCTCTTCAAGCCGCGCGTCGCGACGACGGCCCAACCGCAGGTTCGGTCGCAAGGAGGCGCCCAATGAACAACTCACGCCTCACCCTTCTGGGGATCATCGCCTTTGTGGCGCTGATCGTGCTCAGCCAGACCATCTACATCGTCGGTCAGACCCAGCAGGGCCTGGTCATCCGCTTCGGTGAAGTCGTCCGCACCGCCAATGTCGGCACGGACGACAGCCCGGGCCTGAAGATCAAAATGCCGTTCGTCGAGACGCGACTGCTGTTCGACAAACGCAATCGGGGCCTGGAAGCCGCCCAGCGCGAGATCATCGCCGGCAACCAGGAGCGACTGATCGTCGACGCCTTCGTGCGCTATCGCATCGTCGCTCCCGTGCGGTTCTACACCCGCCTGGGCGACGAGCGGCGCGCCCCCAGCCTGCTCAACCCGCTGATCAACGCCTCGCTCCGCCAGGTCCTCGGCACGGCCAACTCCGAGGACATCGTCTCGGCCCGTCGGGCCGAGCTGATGCAGCAGATTCGCGACAACCTCGCCCGCCGCGCCGCCACGTCGAAACTCGGCATCGAGGTCATCGACGTGCGCATCCGCAGCGCCGACCTGCCCCAGGCCAACCAGGCCGCCGTGTTCGAACGCATGAAGACGGCGCGTCAGCAGGAAGCCGCCCGCATCCGGGCCGAGGGTCAGCAGCTGCGTCGCGAGATTATCGCCACCGCCACCGAGGAAGCCGAAACCATTCGTGGTCAGGCCGACGCCGAGCGGGCGAAGATCTTCGCCTCCAGCTACGGGCGTGATCCGGGCTTCGCCGCCTTCTATCGCTCGATGCAGGCCTATGAAGCGTCGATGGCCCAGGGGGACACCACCATGGTGCTCTCGCCGGAAAGCGACTTCTTCAAATACTTCAGCAAGGGCGCCGGCCGCTAGCCGGCGAACGCTTCAAACCGATAGCCCTGGAAATACAGCAGGGCGGTCAGATCGGCGTGGTCGACCCGGGCGTTTGCCCGGGCGGCCACGATCGGTTTGGCGCGGTAGGCGACGCCCAGCCCGGCCGCCTCGATCATGTCCAGGTCATTGGCGCCGTCGCCGACGGCCAGAGCCGCGGCGGGCCCTTCGCCCAGGGCGGCGACCTCTTCCTTCAACGCCGCCAGCTTGGCTTCACGTCCCAGGATCGGTTCACCCACCCGCCCGGCCAGAACGCCGCCGGTCTCGGTCAGGGTGTTGGCGCGGTCGGCGTGAAACCCCGCCGCCGCCGCGACGCGGCTGGTGAAGAAGGTGAACCCGCCCGAAACCAGCACGCAACGGGCGCCGTGCGCCGCCATGGTTCTGACCAGGGTCTCCGCGCCGGGATTGAGCCGCACCCGCTCGTCATAGCAGCGCTGCAGCGCCGAAAGGTCGAGACCCTTGAGCATGGCGACCCGTTCGCGCAGCGCGCCCTCGAAGGCCAGCTCGCCGGCCATGGCCCGCTCGGTGATGGCCGAGACCGCGTCCTTGACCCCGGCAAAGTCGGCCAGTTCGTCGAGGCATTCGACATTGATGATCGTCGAATCCATGTCGGCGATCAGCAGGCGTTTGCGGCGCCCCTCAACCGGCTGTACGCAGACGTCGACGCGACGCTTCGCCAACGCCTCTTCCGCCCGCTCGCGGATCAGGGCCGGAAAGGCGCTTTCAACGGCGACGTCGGCCGCGACGGGGCCGAGCAGGTCGGTCGCGGAGACGATCGCTCCGGTGCCGGCCACGGCGATCTCGACCGCCTCGATGGCGGCGGGCAGGTCCGCCGGATCGACGGCGACGAGGGTCACAACAAGGGTCATGCCCGCCGCCTAGCCTGCTTTTGCGACGACGGGAAGGTGACAGGGGCGCATCGCCCGGCTATCGCGGCCGGATGACGGGACCGATGCTGTTCATCGCCGGGCCGACCGCGAGCGGAAAATCCGCCCTGGCGATACGGGCCGCCCGGGCTTTCGACGGCGAGATCGTCAACGCCGACTCCATGCAGATCTACGCCGACCTGCGGCTGCTGAGCGCCCGCCCCTCCCCGCAGGAAGAGGCCCAGGCCCCGCATCACCTGTTCGGCTTGGTCGACGGGGCCGACGGCTGGTCGGTGGGCCGGTGGCTGCGGGCCGTGACCCCGGTTCTGGCCGACATCCAGGCGCGCGGACGCAGACCGGTCCTGGTCGGCGGCACGGGCCTGTATTTTCGCGCCCTGACCGAGGGGTTGGCCGACATCCCCGATCTTGCGCCGGAGATCCGGACCGCCGCCGAAGCCGTCTTCGACAGGGATGGCGAAACGGCCGTCCGGGCGATCCTGGCCGGGGCCGATCCCGCCGGCGAAGTCCGTATCGCGCCGGGCGACCGCCAGCGGCTGGTCCGCGCCCTGGAGGTGCTGGAGGGCACCGGCCGGTCGATGAGCGACTGGCGGGACTCGACCCGGCCGACCCTGGCGCCGGACGCCTGGCGCGGCGTGGTCATCGAACCGCCGCGGGCCGAGCTCTATCGCCGCTGTGACGCCCGGCTCGACGCCATGGTGGAGACCGGCGCGCTGGACGAGGTGCGGGCCCTGGTCGCGCGCGGGCTCGATCCGCTGACGCCGGTGATGAAAGCCGTCGGCGTGCCGCAGCTGGCCGCCCATCTGGCCGGCGACGCGACCCTGGAGGCGGCCCTCGACGACGCCCGCCGGGAGACTCGACGTTACGCCAAGCGCCAGATGACATGGCTGCGCAACCAGACCCCCGACTGGCCGCGCATCGTCGAAACCGACCAAGAGGCCCAATGGAGGCAATTCCTTGCGCTCAACCCATCCTTGACGCCCTCTGTATAGCGTGGCATCTGCGAGTCTGATGATCTGGAGCAATCTTCGTGCGCAACACGATGACCGTACTTATCGAGCGACCGACCGCGGCGTGACCTGATCCGTTACGCTGTCGCCGGTCGCGTATGCCCAAGGCCCCTCACGGGCCTTTTTTATTGCCCATTTTCCGACCCCAAAGAGCCCCGACATGACCGCCTCGACCACCAAGACCGCCCCCTCCCAGTCCGCCGCCCGCGAAATGACCGGCGCCGAGATCGTGGTGCAGGCGCTGGTCGACCAGGGCGTCGACACCATCTTCGGCTATCCCGGCGGCGCGGTGCTGCCGATCTATGACGCCCTGTTCCAGGACAGCGAGCGCAACGGCGATCGTCTGCGCCATATCCTCGTGCGCCACGAACAGGGCGCCACTCACGCCGCCGAGGGCTACGCCCGCTCGACCGGCAAGCCCGGCGTGGTCCTGGTCACCTCCGGCCCCGGCGCCACCAACGCCATCACCGGCATCGTCGACGCCCTGATGGACTCCATTCCGATGGTCGTCTTCACCGGCCAGGTGCCGACCCATCTGATCGGCACCGACGCCTTCCAGGAGGCCGACACGGTCGGCATCACCCGCGCCTGCACCAAGCACAACTACCTGGTGAAGGACGCCGCCGACCTGCCGCGGGTGATCCATGAGGCCTTCCACATCGCCACCAGCGGCCGGCCCGGCCCGGTGCTGATCGACATTCCCAAGGACATCCAGTTCGCCCGCTCGGTCTATCAGGGGCCCGACGAGGTCACCTTCAGCCACGGCTACGCCCCCAAGACCAAGGGCAACCCCGACCGCATCGCCGAAGCCGTGGCCCTGATCGCCAAGGCCCGCAAGCCGGTCTTCTATACCGGCGGCGGCGTCATCAACGCCGGCCCCGGCGCCAGCGAGAGCCTGCGCGCCTTCGCGGCCATGACCGGCGCGCCGGTGACCTCGACCCTGATGGGCCTGGGCGCCTTCCCGGCCGCCGATCCGGCCTGGCTGGGCATGCTGGGAATGCACGGCACGTTCGAGGCCAACAACGCCATGCACGACTGCGACGTGATGATCTGCGTCGGCGCGCGCTTCGACGACCGGGTGACCGGGCGGCTGGACGCCTTCTCGCCGGGATCGAAGAAGATCCACATCGATATCGACGCCTCCTCGATCAACAAGAACGTGCGGGTGGATGTCGGCATTATCGGCGACGCCGGCAGCGTGCTGGACGACCTGATCGCCGCCTGGAAGGCCGGCGGCCACACCGCCAACCGCAACGCCCTCGACGACTGGTGGCGGCAGATCGACGCCTGGCGCGCCCGCCAGTGCCTCAGCTACCGGGCCTCCGAGACGGTGATCAAGCCGCAGCAGGCCATCGAGCGCCTCTACGCCCTGACCAAGGACCGCGACACCTACATCACCACCGAGGTCGGGCAACATCAGATGTGGGCGGCGCAGCACTATCGCTTCCAGGAGCCCAACCGCTGGATGACCTCCGGCGGCCTCGGCACCATGGGCTACGGCATGCCGGCCGCCATCGGGGCCCAGCTCGCCCACCCCGGCAGCCTGGTCATCGACATCGCCGGCGAAGCCTCGATCCAGATGTGCATCCAGGAGCTGTCGACCGCGATCCAGTACGAGTTGCCGATCAAGATCTTCATCCTCAACAACGAATGGATGGGCATGGTCCGCCAGTGGCAGCAGCTGCTGCACGGTGAGCGCTATTCACACAGTTATTCCGAAAGCCTGCCCGACTTCGTCAAACTGGCCGAGGCCTATGGCGCGGTGGGCATCCGCTGTTCCGACCCGGCCGAGCTGGACGCGAAAATCCTCGAGATGATCGACAGCCCCCGTCCCGTGGTCTTCGACTGCCGCGTCGAGAAGAACGAGAACTGCCTGCCGATGATCCCGTCGGGCAAGGCCCACAACGAGATGATCCTGCCCGACGGCGGGGAAGATATGGGCTCGGTGATCGACGACGCCGGCCGGCGATTGGTGTAAGCGGCGTTCTGCCCGTGCTGATCGAGGCGAGACTGTTCGCCTGGTTCGCGCGGAACCCCGACACACCCGAAGACGAACTGAACAACCTGCTGCGCCAACATATCGCGGACGCAGACGCAAAGACCGACAAAGCCAAGACACGGAAACGCCGCGCCTGATGACCGATCCCCAGCCTGCCTCGGCCTATGACCTTTCCCATGCCGGCGAGGTCGAGAACCTCGCCACCTTCGCCCTGCTCGTCGACAATGAGTCCGGCGTCCTGCACCGGGTGGTCGGGCTGTTCGCCGCCCGCGGCTACAATATCGAGAGCCTGACGGTCGCCGAGACTGACCGCAACGCCCACACCAGCCGGATCACCATCGTCACACGCGGCGCGCCGCATGTGCTCGAACAGATCGAGGCCCAGCTCAAGAAGGTGGTCAGCGTTCGCCGGGTGCATGACGTGACCCGCGATCCACGCGGCATCGAGCGTGAACTGGCCCTGGTCAAGGTGCGCGGCGCGGGAACCGACCGGGTCGAGGCCCTGCGCGTCGCCGACATCTTCCGCGCCAAGGTGGTCGACACCACCTCCGAGAGCTTCGTCTTCGAAATCACCGGCGCCCCGGCCAAGATCGACAGCTTCGTCGACCTCATGCGGCCTCTGGGTCTGGTCGAGCTGACCCGCACCGGCGTGCTGTCCATCGAGCGCGGCCCCGAAGGAATGTGATGGTTCATGCCGGCGGGGTTCTTCCCCCGGCAACCATTCGTCCCTATATTGAAATTGTTCGGGCTTGCCCGGGCTATGGACATAAACGCGCGTGTAATAAGCGGACTGGACCCGGGTGCGATTCCCGGCGGCTCCACCAATCCTTCTTCGGGTTATCGCCGGAAGCAGGGGGCCGATCAGCATCGACAGACGTATAAAGACGTAGCTTTGTCTCGGCGTGGCTCACCGTTTCGGGCCATTAAACTAACTGCGAACGATAACTTCGCTGAAGAGTATGCGATCGCCGCGTAATGCGGTGCTAGCGCACTCAGCCTAAACTCCGGGGGGTTCAGATCCTCCGGCGGGGCCCGGGGGAGCCTGCCAACAGAATCCCCCACTTTTCCCATCAATGACCGGCCGGCCGATACGGGATTTCCAACTCGTCGTTGAAGTTTTCCTGGTCGAGCGCCGCGCCGGCTTTCTCCTGGCCACTGCTGTCGACCTCGGTCGTGCAGCGCTTGTCGGAGATCAGCTTGCCGCCGCGAAAGACGATGACCCCGTCCTCGAAGGTGTGGGGCCGATTGCCTTCGGCATCCCATTCGCCGGCGATCGTGCGGCTGAAGAGGTAATAGCTGTAGTCGCCGTTGGTGAAGCGGATGCGACGCTCGCCGCCGCCGCCATAGGGGGTGGAGCTGACGAAGAAGACCCCCTTCGGCGCCGCCGCCGGTTTCGGGTAGGCCAGCTCGATCGCGCCCTTGCGGCCGAAGCGATACTGCATCGCCACCGGCGAGCCGCCGGTCGCGCACAACGAGATCACCCGGTCGCCGGCGCCGCAACTGAACACCACCGACTCGCCGGCGGCGCAAAGAGACGGGATGGCCGAGGCCGCTTCAGGGGCCGGGTCCGTCGCGACCTCTGACACGGTGGCTGATGCAGGCTCAGGCGCAGCGGCGTCGGGCGCGGCATCGGTCGCGCCGGGCGCGGGAGCCGAGCAGCTGATCGCGATCATGGACGCCGCAGCCGCGGCCAGGCTTCGATAGATCATCACTTCCCCTCCGATATTCGATCTCCGCCTGATGTTAGCATGAAGCGGCGTGACGCTGGCCGCTTTGCGGAGCGGCGGCGACAGGCTAGGCTTTGATCTTCATTCAAGCGTTCCCGAGTCATGGCCCAGCAACAGCAACCGCCCGAAGATCTGATGCACTACGAAGCGCTGGCCCAGGACGCCCTGCGCGGCGTGGTCAAGGCGGCGCTCAAGGTCGCCGCCGCGCCCGGGGGCATCCCCGGCGACCATCATTTCTATATCACCTTCCGCACCCAGGCGCCGGGCGTGTCCGGGCCGCCCGAACTGCTCGGCCAGTACCCCGAAGAGATGACCATCGTCCTGCAGCACCAGTACCGCGACCTGGCGCCGGGCGAGACCTTCTTCACGGTGACGCTGAAGTTCGGCGGCTCGCCCAAGCGACTGTCGGTGCCCTATGCGGCCGTGACCCGCTTCTTCGACCCGCATGTCCAGTTTGGCCTGCAGTTCGAAGCGCCGATGGTCGACATCGATCCTGCCGCGCTTGACGCGAAGGAGGCGGATGACGCCGAGGCGGCGACGGCGGACGCAGGGCCCGAACCCGAGGCGACCAAGGTCGTTTCCCTCGACCAGTTCCGCAAAAAGTGAGTCCAGCTTGACCGACGTGGCCTCCGACGATGTACAGACCCTGACCGACGAGGCTATCCTCGCCCGGTTTCAGGGCGCCAAACGGCCGCCGCCGGGCTCCCAGCTACTGGGCTTTCGCATGGTTCGCGTCAGCCAGGCCGACCGTGAAGTCGAGGTCGCCTTCGAGGCCACCGAACAGCTGACCAATCCCATGCGCCAGATCCAGGGCGGCTATCTCTGCGCCATGCTCGACGAATGCATGAGCGTCGCCTGTATGGTCGCCTCGGGCATGACCAGCGTGGCCCCGACCCTGGAGATGAAGACCAGCTTCTTCCGGCCCGCCCTGCCCGGCGCCATTGTCGGCATCGGCCGGGTGGCCCGCTGGGGCAAGACCATCGCCTTCACCGAAGGCGAACTGCGCGACGCCGAAGGACGGATCCTGGCCAAGGCCACAGGCACGGCCATGCCGACCCCCTTCGCCCGCTACAAGGGCTGATCGGGATGCGGCGCTGGCTCCTGACCCTGATCGGACTGGCCGCCGCCCTGACCGTCGGCCCCGCCGCCGCGCAACCGCCCGAGAGCGCCTACAAGGACTGGGCCGCCATCGTCGTGGCCGGCGACTGGCGGGCCAATGACGGCGGCGCCACCGAAGCCTTCGACAACGCCCGCCGCGACGTCGCCGCGACTCTGGTCGGACTGGGGTTTCGATCCGAGAACCTCAGCCAGTTTTCGCCCCGCGCCGAACGCTACGCCGACACCCAGCCTCTGCGGTTGACCGCCCAGTCGATGATCGAGACGCTCAAGGCCACGGCCAGCCGGGCGAAGGCGGGATGCCTGATCTACTACACCTCCCACGGCGCCCCTCAGGGAGTCGTGCTCGATGTCCGGGGCCAGCCGTACATGTTCTCGCCGACGGAGATGGCGGTCCTGGTTGACGAAGCCTGCCCGGGTCGTCCCGCCATCGTCATCATTTCGGCCTGCTACTCGGGCGTCTTCATGTCCCAGCTGTCGGGCCCCCAGCGCATGGTGATGACCGCCTCCCGCGCCGACCGGAGCTCCTTCGGCTGCAGTTCCGAGGACAAATATCCCAACTTCGACGCCTGTTTCATGGAGTCCATCAGCGCGGTCCGGAACTTCCCGGCCCTGGCGCCGGCGATCCAGGCCTGCGTGACCCGGCTTGAAACGGCGCTGCGGCAATCGCCACCGTCCGAGCCCCAGGTGTCGATCGACAGCGACCTGCGCCTGCGGCTGGCGATGATGCCCTTCCCCCGCGACGCGAAGGCGATCCAGAAGCCCTAGACGCCCAAACCGGCCCAAAGCAGCGAAAATCATCCTTATCCGGACCGCAACGCGGCCTATTCGGTAGCCACCCCGCCGGGAAGCGATCTAGAAGTCCAGTACGCTACCTGCCCTGGGGAACTCCGTTCGTGCGCATGCTGCCCAAAGTCGTCGCCGCGACTCTGACTTCCATTCTGCTCGGCCTCGCGCCGGCCGCCAGCCCGGCGCAGGTTCCGGTCGCCCCGCCCCGGCCGGTGCTGGTGACCCCGTCGGCGGCCCTGACGCCCAACGTCGTGCCCATTCCGCCGGCGGAACTGGAAGCCTTCGTCGACGGCGTCGTCCGCGACGCCATGGCGGCCGACCATATTCCCGGCGTGACCATCTCGATCGTCCAGAACGGCGAGGTCGTGCTGAAGAAGGGTTACGGGTTCGCCCGCCTGAACCCGGCTCGGCCGGTCGATCCCGACAGGACCCTGTTCCGCATCGCCTCGATCTCGAAGACCTTCACCTGGATCGCGGTGATGAAGGAGGTCGAGGCCGGCCGCATGCGCCTGGACGGCCCCATCAACCTCTACCTCCCCGAACGGGTCCAGGTGCCGGACCAGGGCTATCCGCGCCCCGTCCGGGTGATCGACCTGATGAGCCATACGCCCGGCTTCGAAGACCGCGCCCTGGGCCAGCTGTTCGAGCGCGACGCCGACCGGGTGCGCCCCCAGCTGCTCTATCTGAAGCAGGAACGGCCGCGCCGGGTCCGCGAGGCCGGCGGGCTGCCCGCCTATTCAAATTACGGGGTCGGCCTGGCCGGCGCGGCCGCCGCCTGGGTTTCGGGAAAGCCGTTCGAACGCCTGATCGAGTCGGAGATCACCGGCCCCCTGGGCATGAGCCGGACGACATTCCGCGACCCCTACCCGCCGCGCAAGGACCTGCCGGCGCCGATGCCCGCGGCCCTGGCCGCGGATCTGGCCCATGGCTATCTGTGGACCGGCGGCGCCTGGCGCGAACGGCCCTATGAATTCACCTCCCAGGTCGCCCCCGCGGGCGGCGCCTCGACGACCGCCGGCGACATGGCCCGCTACATGACCATGATCCTCAACGGCGGCAGCCTCGGCGAGGTCACGATCTACAACCCGGCCACGGCGGCCGGCTTCCGCACGGTCCAGTCACGCCCGGCGCCCGGCGTGGCCGGCTTCGCCCACGGCTTCCGGGAGTTCCCGCTGCCGGGCGGGCGCGAGGGCTGGGGCCACGACGGCGTCCTGCTGTCCTTCCGGTCCAGCATGATCATGGCGCCCAGGCTCAACCTCGGCGTCTTTGTGGCGACCAATTCCGAGGCCGGCGATCGTCTGACCAATCAGATCACCGGCCTGATCGTGCAGCGCTTCTATGGCCCGCAGCCGGCCCTGCCCGAGGCGGGATCGGCCTGGCTGAAAAAGAACCGGGCGGCCTTCGAGGGCGAATACGTCAGCACCCGCCGGTCGTATCGCGGCCTGGAGAAGTTCATCGGCCTGATCAACGCCCGCACCACGGTGTCGGTGACCCGGACCGGCCAGCTGGTCGTGTCGGGCCGCGACTCGTCGTCGACCTGGATCCCCGAGGGGACCGGCGGCCAGTTCCGCGAGGTCGGCGGCTGGCGGCGCATGGCCTTCACCCTGCAGGACGGCAAGGCGAGCGGCTACTTCCCGCCCTCGGGAGCGGCGGCGTTCGAGCGGGTCGGCCTGCTCGGCAGCCAGAACCGGGTGATCCATCTGGCCGTTCTGACCCTTCTGGCGGCGCTGGCCACCCTCGCCGGGCTGGTGGTCCGCGACCGCAAAGACCATCGCGAAACGCCGATGCAACGGCGGGCCAGCCTGATCCAGACCACCCAGGCCCTGCTCTGGCTACTGGCGATCGCGGCCTTCGGGGCCTGGGCCAGCGAGACCGGCGATGTCGTGGCCATCTTCTTTGACTGGCCGGGGGCCTGGCTGTTCACCGCCTCCTCGAGCGCCTTCGTGGCCATGTTGCTGACCGTGACCAGCCTGATCATGCTGCCGTTCATCTGGCGCGGCGGACGGCGGGTCGACAGCTGGACGGTCGGGCGCAAGCTGAGGTTCACGGCCACGGCTCTGATCTACGCGGCCTTCTCCCTGACCCTGGGGCTTCAGGGCGCACTCTTCCCCTGGGCGAGCTGACTTTCCAGCCGCCCGCCAATAGGTCAGCCTGTTGGCGCCGCCCTCGCATCGAAAGGATGAAAACGGGCGGATCGGGAGTGCAGCGTGTCAAAAGAAGACGGTTTGGCCTTTGGCCTTGCGGGTTTCGTGGCCTTTCTGGTCTCGACGACCTACTACGCGGCGTTCGGCGCGGGTCTGCTTGAGACGGCCTTCTGGTTCTACGCCGCCAACGCCTTTCTGGTCGGCGGCGCCGCCGTCTTCCTGTTCCACGCCGCCGCGCGGCTGCGTCATCTGCCCCGCCGGAAACGCGTCCTGGCCGCCGGCATCTTCGCCGCTCCCGGTCTGATCGGCGCGGGCGTCATGCTGGCGGTGTTCAAGAACGTCTTCCCCGACTGGGATCCGGTCAGCCTGGGTCGCTACGGCGCCTTTGTCATGGTCGGCCACGCCCTGCTGGCCGGCGTCGCCTTCGACCGGACTAGGAAAGCCGCGTCACGCGCACGCTGACGCGCTCCCGGTCGCCCTGGCGGCGCTCGACCAGTAGCCGCGCCACCTGGGAGTCGTCGTGGAAGGCGTGGCCCTTGATGGCGTCGAGGATGGCCTTGGCCAGGTTGTCGAGGTCCATCCAGGGCGGATCCCCCTCATAGTCCATGATGATCTCGACGGCGAAATCGCCCCAGCTGGGCCGCGCGCCGCGCCACTCCTTGCGGAAGAACTCATAGATCAGCGGCTTGTAGTATTTGGCCTGGGTGGTCAGGCCGTCGACGACGAGTTCGAGCACCTCGCCGCTCTCGCGCCCCCGCACCTTTCCCCGGCCGGTCCAGTCGTCGGTCAAGGCCGACACGTTGCGGGAACCGCCCCGATCACGGTCGCCGCGCGGATCACGACCGGCGGGGTCAGCTGTTCCTTGTCATCGGCGGGCGAACGCTGAATGCGCCGGGCCACGTCGAGCCCCTCGACCAGGCGGCCGAAGGCGGCGAAGCCCTGACCATCGGGATTGCGGCCGCCGCCGAAGTCCAGGCTGGGCGTGTCGCGGGTAACGATGAAGAAGCTGGAGGTGGCGGTGTCGGGCCCGGCGCGGGCCATGGAGACGGTTCCGGCGACATGGCTCAGCCCGGTGTCACGGGTGCGCTCCAGCGGGATCGGCGGGCGCCGGCCGTCGTCCGACCCGCGCGGCGTCGCGGCCTGGATCACATCGATCGGATTGGGATTGGCGTTGGTCTCGCGGACCACGGTGCGGAAGAAGCTGCCGCCAGCGTAGTCGCCGTCAGTGACATAGCCGAGGAAGTTGCAGACGCTGAGCGGCGCCTGTTCGAGGTCCAGCACAAGCACCATCCGCCCGGCGTCGGTGTCGAGCACCACCCGGGGCGCCTCGGCGCCCTCCGCCACGCCGGCGCAGACCGTCAGACTCAGGGCCGCCGCCATCACCATCATCGTCCGCATCGCCGGCCTCACCGCCTTGTCCCCTCGCCTGCCCGTGCTACACCGCCGGACAGTCTCCCGCCACGCCTGAAAGCCCGCTCAAGATGACCAACACCCGCACCGAGACCGACACCTTCGGCCCGATCGCCGTCGCCGCCGACCGCTACTGGGGCGCCCAGTCGCAGCGGTCGCTGGGCAATTTCAAGATCGGCTGGGAGAAGCAGCCCCTGCCCGTCGTCCGGGCCCTGGGCATCGTCAAGCGCGCCGCCGCCGAAACCAACCTGGCCCTGGGCAAGCTCGACCCGAAGATCGCCGAAACCATCGTCGCCGCGGCCGACGAGGTCATCGAGGGCAAGCTCAACGATCACTTCCCGCTGGTGGTCTGGCAGACCGGCTCGGGCACCCAGTCGAACATGAACGCCAACGAGGTGATCTCGAACCGCGCCATCGAGATGCTGGGCGGCGAGATGGGCACAAAGACGCCGGTCCACCCCAACGACCACGTCAACATGAGCCAGTCATCGAACGACACCTATCCGACGGCCATGCACATCGCCTGCGCCGAACAGCTGGTCCATGATCTCCTGCCGGCCCTCAGACACCTGCACGCGGCGCTGAAGGCCAAGAGCGACGCCTGGCAGGGCATCATCAAGATCGGCCGCACCCACACCCAGGACGCCACCCCCCTGACCCTGGGCCAGGAGTTCGGCGGCTACGCCCAGCAGATCGCCAACGGCATCGCCCGTATCGAGATGACCCTGCCGGCGCTGATGGAGCTGGCCCAGGGCGGCACCGCGGTGGGCACCGGCCTCAACGCGCCGGTCGGGTTCGCCGAGATGGTCGCCGAGAAGATCGCCGCCATCACCGGCCTGGCCTTCACCACCGCCCCCAACAAGTTTGAGGCCCTGGCCGCCCATGACGCCATGGTCTTCAGCCACGGGGCCATCAACACCGTCGCCGGCAGCCTGTTCAAGATTGCCAACGACATCCGCTTCCTGGGCTCCGGCCCGCGCTCCGGCTTGGGCGAGCTCTCCCTGCCGGAAAACGAGCCGGGCAGCTCGATCATGCCGGGCAAGGTCAACCCGACCCAGTGCGAGGCCCTGACCATGGTCTGCGCCCAGGTGTTCGGAAATCAGGCGACCCTGACCTTCGCCGGCGCCTCGGGCCATTTCGAGCTCAATGTGTTCAATCCGGTGATGGCCTACAACTTCCTGCAGTCGGTGCGGCTGATGGCCGACGCCGCGATCAGCTTCACCGACAACTGCGTGGTCGGCATCGAGCCGCGCGAGGACAACATCAAGCGCGGCCTCGACAACTCGCTGATGCTGGTCACGGCGCTGAACGGCAAGCTCGGCTACGACGCCTGCGCCAAGATCGCCAAGACGGCCCACAAGAACGGCACAACCCTGCGCGAGGAGGCCGTCGGCGGCGGCTATCTGACCGACGCCGAGTTCGACGAAGCGGTGCGACCGGAGAAGATGATCTCGCCGGGGTGAGGTGATGCGGGCCTGCGATCTCTCCTTTGCACGGGACGGCGCCGCTCTCTTTTCCGAGACGGTGGATGCGGGTGAGATCGCGGCCCTTCGTCAGCGACTCGATCCAGCCATCGACGGCCGTCCGGGACGACGGCTTCCTGACGGTGACGCGGCGAGCGACCTGCTCGCCAACGACGGCCCGGTCGGCCGTATTGCCACGGGCCTGATTGGCGCCACGGCTCGCCCGGTTCGGGCCGTGCTGTTCGACAAGACACCGGACGCCAACTGGATCGTCGCCTGGCATCAGGACCGCACCATCACTGTCCGCGAGCGGGTCGAGGTCGAAGGCTTCGGTCCGTGGTCGACCAAGGACGGCCTCCTGCACGTCGCCCCGCCCATCGCTGTCCTCGAAGGCATGGCGACGCTGCGGCTTCATCTGGACGACTGCGACGATGAGAACGCCCCACTGAGGATCGCTATGGGCTCGCACCGGCTCGGCTACGTCCCTGCGACCCTGGCAGCCTCGAAGGCCGTAGCCCTGCCTCCCTTCGTTTGCCATGCGAACGCCGGCGACGTCTGGGCCTATGCGACGCCGATCTTGCATATGTCGGAGCGGTCCCGCAGCAACGGACGCCGACGGGTTCTACAAGTCGACTATGCAGCCAGCGATTTGCCGGCCGGTCTGCGATGGCGCGGGCTTTCGTGAATACCCTCACGGCAGACCACGACGTGACGTCTTGACGGCCAGCTTGCTCCAGCCGTGATCCTGCTCAAGGACCGCTTCGCGGCCACGCAGCGGCGATCCCGCTGGGGTCGTCCTTGACCAGGAGCCCTGATCGGAGCTCAAATTCCATCAAGGCCTTCAGGGCTCTCCATCACCCGAAGCGATTGGCAGTCACCGCCCCCATGGCCGGCCTCACCACCCCCTACTGGATCGAAGCGCAGTTCATCCGGCGCGAGGGCTGGGACGAGGCCGTCTACCCGTTCAACCTGCCGGTGGTCCGCAGCCTGCACAGCCTCAAGTTCCACCCGCGGGTGACCTTCATTGTCGGCGAGAACGGCTCGGGCAAGTCGACCCTGATCGAGGCCCTGGCCGTGGCCTGGGGCTTCAACGCCGAGGGCGGGTCGCGGGACCACCGGTTCGCAACCCACGCCAATCATTCAGACCTGCACAAGTTCATCCGGCCGGTGCGGGACGGCAAGGCCTACGCCCACGACGGCTTCTTCCTGCGGGCCGAGAGCTTCTTCAACGTCGCCACCTACCTCGAACAGAACCGGGGCAGCCGCTATGGCGACAAGCCGCTACACGAACAGTCGCACGGCGAGGCCTTCTTCGCCCTGTTCGAGAACCGGCTGATGGGCGATGGCCTGTACATCATGGACGAACCGGAGGCGGCGCTGTCGCCGCAACGGCAGCTGTCGTTTCTCGCCAAGCTGCATCAGCTGGTGCAGGCCCGATCGCAGCTGATCATCGCCACCCATTCGCCGATCATTCTCGGCTACCCCGACGCCTGGATCTACCAGGCCTCGGAGCATGGGCTGGAGCGGGTCGAGTACGAGGACACCGAGCATTTCACGGTGACGCGCAGCTTCCTCAACCGCCGGGAGACGTTTCTCGACATCCTGCTGGAAGAGGAAGAAGGGCCGGAACCGCGATAAGATGCTCCCCTTCGGGAGAGCTGTCGGCGAAGCCGACTGAGGGGGTCACCCTAAATCTGAGCGGACCCCCTCCGGCGCTGCTTCGCCAAGGCTGCGCAGCGCCACCTCCCCCAGAAGAAGGGGAGGATTTTGCTAGCGCTTGATCACCACCACCTTGCCGACCGGGGCCAGGGCGAGCAGCGCCAGCTGCAGATCCTTGTAGGCGAAGGGCAGGCCGATGATGGTCACGGCCTCGGCGACAGCAATGACCAGATGCGACAGGGCGATGTACCAGCCGCCGAGCAGGAACCAGATGATGTTGAGCACAAGACCCAGCGGGCCGGTGCCGATATCCTCCTTGCCGGTGTGCAGGTCGCGGGCGACGATCTCCTTGCCGAACGGCCAGAAGGCGAAGCCGGCGATGCGCCAGGCCGCGCCGGTATAGGGGAGCCCGACGATGGTCACCGCCAGCAACGCCCCGCCCAGCAGCCACAGCAGGCCGCTCAGCCAGCCGCCGCAGATGAACCACAGGATATTGAGCAGCAGCTTCAGCATGTCGGTCTCCGTGATGGCGTCATGACCCCACAGGTGGTCCGCATCGCCCGCGTTGTCGAGGTCCTGCCGGATGAGTTCGCGGTAATGATCGCCGACGCGGCCGCCGAGGGGGTGCGTAACATGGCCTTGCTGGCGACGGAGTTCGGTTCGGCGAGCGATCCCTTTGTTGAGCCCGGCGCTGCCTTGTTCGCGGCCTTCATCGACGGCGATCTGACCGGCGTCGGCGGCGTGACGGTGGAGGCCGGGCTGACCGAGCCGGCCATGCGTCTGCGCCGGCTTTATGTGCGGCCGAGGTTCCGTCGGGCGGGCGTCGCCCGCGCCCTGGCCGGGGCGATGATGCAGCAGGGATTCCAGACCGCGCCGCTGCTGATCGTCAACGCCCGGGCGACGGCGGCGGCGGGGCCGTTCTGGGAGGCCATGGGCTTTACGCCCGTCGACTGGCGGGGGGTGACGCACGCCCTGAGATTGTCGCTGCCGGTTTGTTCTCCTTGATGTAGCGTTTGGCCATGGACAGACCCGAGCCCGCCACGGACATCGACCCGGCGCTGCTGGCGCAGGCCGCGCGGCTTGGGCTCGACGTCAGCGGCATGAACGAGCGGGACCTGCGGCTGCGGCTGCAAAAGCTCGACCCCGCCGGCGCCGAGGCCCGCGCCCGCCGTTGGGCCGAGGACAACGCCGAGGCGATCAGGCACAACAACGAGACCGTCGCCCGGCGTGGCGTCTTTGGCGCCGATCTCCGGCGCTGGTGACTTGCGGCAGTTCGACGTCTTCAGGACCTCTTCGCCGGACTCCCGCCGGTTCGCGCCCTTCGTGGCGATGATCCAATCCCATTTCATTGAGCCGGATGTGGTCGTCGTCGCGCCCCTCGCGACCGACAAGATCGCCAACGGCGTTGATGTGGGCGTCGACCATGGTGGAAGCGGCTTCGTTCTGGCGCTTTCGGGGATGGGCTCGGTCCCACGGCGTTCTCCGGGGCGGACGCTTGGCTCCCTCGTCGACCGCGAGGACGACATCCGCCGGGCGCTGGACCGGCTGTTCAGCGGGTTCTGATCGCCTCGGTCGCCGCCCAGACCGGTTCGACGGCCAGGTCGGCCAGGTCCATCTCGCGCAGAATGGTCACCGGCTGGTCTGGCCGGATGGGGCGCGGGGCGCTCATCGCCGGATCGCTTTCGCCGGAGAACAGCACCACCGCCGGACAGCCGGCGGCGACCACCACCTGCATGGGTCCGGTGTCATTGCCCACGGCCAGAACCGCTTCCCGCGCCAGGCTGGCGATGCTCCCCAGCGAGGTCGCGCCGACCAGGCTGACAGCGCCCGGCGCGGCGGCCAGGATGACCGCGGCCAGCGCCGCCTCCTCCGCGCCATGGCCCAGCACCACCGGCGTCACGCCCCGCGCCGTCAGCCGAGCCGCCAGTTCGCCATACAGCGCCGCTGGCCAGCGTTTGGCCGGTCTGTGAGCCGCGCCCCCCGGCGCCAGCAGCGCGAAGGGCCCGGCCGGCGTTAAACCCGTGATGTCGCCCCGCAGCCAGGACAGATCCGATGCCGGCACGTCGTCGATCCCGGCGACCGCCAGCTGTCGGCGGAACAGATCCTGGATGTGGAGACTGTCCCGCTCCGGCGCGCGATAGGTCATCGACGCCCCCCGGGCGTTGCCCGACCAGGGAGGGCGCTGCGGCCCGAGCAGCCAGAAGTAGCGATTGGTCCGGCTCTGGCACTGCAGGTCATAGACCCGGTCGAACCGGGCGGCCCTGAGGCGGGCGATCAGCCGCGCAACGGCCGGCAGATAGCCCCAGCCCGGACGGCCGTCCGACCAGACCACGTCGAACCAGCCCGTCGCCGCCGCCATCGCCGCATAGGGCGGCGTGGTCAGGAAAGTGATCTCGGCGTCCGGGTGGGTCCGCCGGATCGCCGCCATGGCGCCGGTCGCCTGGATGAAATCGCCAAGCGCCGAAAGCTTGATGACGAGAACCCGCTCGCCGGTCATCGTGAATCCGTCCTATCAAGAGACCAGTTGTCAGCCAGCCTCCCGAGGAGATCTGAATGTTCGCACGGGAAGCCGCCTGGATCGCCGCCGAGCTGTCGGACCTCGACGCGGCCGGCATGAGTCCGATGCTCAATGTCGGCGGCTCGACCCTCGCCTTCCGCACCCGCGAGCAACCCTGGATTCACAACGAGCTGATCGCCCCGCTCGAGGCCCGCGGCGTCAGGATCGTGCATCTCGACATGAAGGAAGCCGAAGGCGTCGACATCGCCGCCGACATCCTGTCCGACGACGGTTTCGACCGCGCCGCGGCCGTCGGCGCCCGCGCGCTGCTGCTGTGCAATATTCTCGAACATGTGCTCGATCCGGAGACCCTGGCCGCCCGGGCCATGGCGCTGGTCCAGCCCGGCGGGCTGGTGGTGGTGACCGTTCCGCACAGCTATCCCTACCACCGCGATCCCATTGATACGCTCTTCCGCCCGACGCCGGAGGAAGTCGCCGCCCTGTTTCCGGGCGCGACCATCGAGAAGGCGACGATACTGCCCTGCGGCTCCTACCGCGACAATGTCCGCGCGCGGCCCTGGATCCTGTTGCGCCCGCTGCTCCGCTTCCCCTTCCCGTTTCTCGGCTGGGACAAGTGGAAGCGGTCGATGGGCAAGCTCTACTGGCTGGTTCACCCCTACGAAATCACCTGCGTGATCCTGCGCACGCCGCCGGCGGCCTGAGGCGGCGTCGGTCGGCGACCGGGGCTCACGCCCTGCGGCTGACGGCGAAATCGGCCAGGTCGACCAGCGCTGTCCGCCAGCCGTTGGCGTCCATTGGCCCGAGCGCCGCCTTGGCCTCCCGGGCGAAGTCCGCCGCCAGGTCCAGGGTGCTCGCCGCCGCGCCGGTCTGGGCGATCAGATCGCGGGCCCGCCGGAAATCGGCGTCGGTCTGCTCCCGACGGCCAATGGTCCGCTCCCAGAAGGCCGTCTCGGCCTCGCCGGTGCGGGCGATGGCCAGCAGCAGCGGCAGGGTCGCCTTGCCTTCACGGAAGTCGTCGCCGGCGTTCTTGCCCAGGTCCTCGGTGGCGCCGCCGTAGTCGAGGGCGTCGTCGACCAGCTGGAAGGCCAGACCCAGGTTCAGCCCGTAGGACCGCATGGCCCGCCGGCGATCTTCCGACGCCCCGGCGCAGACCGCGCCGGCCTCGGCGGCGGCGGCGAACAGCTCGGCGGTTTTGGCGCGGATAATCTCGAGATAGACGTCCTGCGACAGGTTGAGGTCGTGGGCGCGGGTCAGCTGCAGCACCTCGCCCTCGGAGATCACGCCGGAGGCCTTGGCCAGAATGTCGAGGGCGACCAGCGAGCCGGCCTCGACCATCAGCTCGAAGGCCCGGGCGAACAGATAATCCCCCACCAGCACGCTCGACGGCGCGCCCCAGATCAGATGCGCCGCCACCTTGCCGCGGCGCAGCTGGGACGAGTCGATGACGTCGTCATGCAACAGGGTGGCGGTGTGGATGAACTCCACCGCCGCCGCCAGCTTGTGACAGGAATCGTCGGTCGCGCCGGCCAGGCGGGCGCTGGCCAGGGTCAACAACGGCCGCAGGCGTTTGCCCCCGGCATTGATCAGATGGTCAGCCAGGGCGGGAATCACCGCCACCGGGCTCTGCATGCGGGCAGCGATCAGGGCGTTGACGCCGGCCATGTCCGCGGACGCCAACTCAACCAACCCGTCCACGGATCCCGCCGGGCGGGTCACGGCCGTGTTTACTGCGTCCAACACGCGCGCTCCTTCATCCTCAAGCTCCGGCCCTGCGCCGTTGCGAAAGGCGTCCCCGGCGGGATAGGTCAGGGGAAGGACGAGGGCAAGGCCGAGATGGCTGACCGTAACGACGTTACCGAGGATCGATTGCTGAACGGGCGCATATCCTTGCGCCAGTCCGCGCATGGATATCGCGCGGGCATGGATGCGGCGATGCTGGCCGCGGCCTGCGACGCGAGGGCCGGCGAGCGGGTCCTGGAGGCCGGCTGCGGCCCCGGCGGGGCGCTGCTGGCGGCGGCCCTGCGGCGGCCCGGCGCCCATTTCACCGGCCTTGAACGCCATCCCGGCGCGGCGGCCCTGGCCCGCGAGAATTTGGTGACCAACGCGCTGTCGGATCGCGCCGCCATCGTCACAGGGGATGTGCAGGGCGGTTTCAGGGCGCTGGGCCTGCCGCCTTTTGACGCCGTGATGGCCAATCCGCCGTTTTTCGACGATCCGGGCGAGCTGCGGGCGCCGGCGCCGGAGAAGACCGGCGCCTGGATGGCTGACGGCGGTCTGGAGGCCTGGACCGGGTTTCTGCTCAAGGCCGTCCGCGAGGGCGGCACGATCACCGTCATCCATCGCGCCGACCGACTGGGCGATCTGCTGTCGCTGCTGGGCGACAAGGCGGGGTCCTTCCAGATTCGGCCCCTGCATCCCTTCGCCGACGAACCGGCCAAACGGGTCATTGTGCGGGCGATCAAGACCGGCAAGGCGCCGCTGAAGCTGTTGCCGGCGTTGGTGCTGCATGATCGGAATGGCGGAAAACATTCGGCCGAAGCCGAAGCCATCCTGCGCGGAGAGGCCGCGCTGGCCTGGGCCTGATCAGGCCTCGGCGTATTCCTTGAGCGCCTCCAGGCACAGCTGCAGGCCCGTGGCGTCGCCCATGACGTCCTGGGTGACGATGACGAACAGCCGCCGGGCCTCGGCCCAGAGCATGATCGTCTCGGGCAGGCCGAAATCCTCGATCAAACACCCCTCCCCGTCGCGCCAGATCCCGTCTTCATCGAGCTGGGCGCCGATATGCGTGTCGATGCGATCACGGTATTCGGCGTCGTGCTCGTAACTGATGTTCATATAGGCCATCACCGGCTTGCCGAGGCCTGACAGGAAGCCGGCCTCGAAGGCCGTGCCCGGGTCGGCCGACGGGCCGCGCCAGGGCGTCAGATTGACCACCGCCGCGTCCGCCCGGCGCATCCGCGCCACCCGTTCGGCGTAGATCTCCCGCGCCATCACCTCGCCCGGCTCCAGCTCCTTCAACTCGCTGGTGTCGGGCTGCAGCATGGTGAAGCCGGCCTCGGCGCAGAGCGCCTGACGCATCGCGAAATGCGCGCCGACATTGGGAAACCAGACCTCGGGGCCGGCCAGATAAAGGTTCTCGATGCGACGCATGAAGCCTACTCGGCCGCCACGCCGAGGGCTTCGATGCGGAGGTCGACGCGGTCGCCGATGACATTGGCCGCCGTCGTCACGCCAAACAGCTTGCGCGGGATAACGCCGGTGATGGTGAAGCCGGCCGATTGCTTGCCCGAGCCCGGGGCTTTGCCGATCTTGTTGAGTTTGACCTTCAGGGTGATCTCGTGCGTCTGGCCATTCACGGTCATGTCGCCGGTCACGTCAGCGGTGTCGGCGCCGGTGGTGACGACCTTGGTTGAGACAAAGGTCGCCAGCGGGTGGGCGGCGGCGTTCAGCCAGCGCTCACCCTTGAGGTGCTCATCGCGGGTGGCGTCGCCGGCGAACAGGCTGGCGATCTTGATGACCGCCTCGACCCGCGACTTCGCCGGTTCGGCCTCGTCGATCCAGATCGTGCCTTCGGACTGGGTGAACGCGCCCAGAACGGTGGTGAAACCAAAGCGATCGACGGCGAAAGTCGTCTGGGTATGGGCCGGGTCAAGTTTGTAGGCCACGGGCGCGGCCAGAGCCGGCGCGGCGATCAGGGCCAGTACGGCCGCCAGGATCAGACGTTTCATGACAAGCTTCCTTCTGTTCGCCGCAAGGGTAGTGCGGCGACCGGCGGGTGAACAGGGGCGCGACCGGGTCGCGCCCCCTTGCCGGCGATGAAAGACGCCTAGTTGCGCGCCTTGTCGACCAGCTGGTTCTTGGCGATCCAGGGCATCATGCCGCGCAGACGTTCGCCGACTTCCTCGATCTGATGTTCGGCGTTGCGGCGGCGCGTGGCCTTGAAGCTGGGCTGACCGGCGGTGTTCTCGAGCATGAAGTCGCGCACGAAACGGCCCGACTGGATGTCCTCGAGCACACGCTTCATCTCCGCCTTGGTGTCGGCGGTGACGATGCGCGGGCCGGTGACGTACTCGCCGTACTCGGCCGTGTTGCTGATCGAGTAGTTCATGTTGGCGATGCCGCCTTCATAGATCAGGTCGACGATCAGCTTCACTTCGTGCAGGCATTCGAAATAGGCCATTTCCGGCGCGTAGCCGGCCTCGACCAGGGTTTCGAAACCAGCCCGGATCAGCTCGACCAGACCGCCGCAGAGCACCGCCTGTTCGCCGAACAGGTCGGTTTCGCATTCCTCGCGGAAATTGGTCTCGATGATGCCCGAGCGGCCGCCGCCGATGGCGCTGGCATAGGCCAGGCCGAGGTCCATGGCGTTGCCGGTGGCGTTCTGATGGATGGCGATCAGGCAGGGCACGCCGCCGCCTTTCAGATACTCGCCGCGCACGGTGTGGCCGGGGCCCTTGGGGGCGACCATCAGCACGTCGAGGCTGGCCTTGGGCTCGATCAGGCCGAAATGGACGTTCAATCCGTGAGCGAACAGCAGGGCCGCGCCGTCGCGGATGTTGGGGGCGATCTCATTTTCATAGATGCCGCGCTGAAGTTCGTCCGGCGCCAGGATCATCAGCATGTCGGCCCAGGCGGCGGCCTCGGCGACGGTCATGACCTTCAGGCCCTCGCCTTCGGCCTTCTTGGCCGAGGTCGAACCGGGACGCAGGGCGATGGCGACATTCTTGAGACCCGAGTCCCGAAGATTGAGCGCGTGGGCATGGCCCTGGCTGCCATAGCCTACGATCGCGATCTTCCGGTCCATGATACGGGCCAGATCTGCGTCGCGGTCATAGTAGACGCGCATGATTTTTCTCCGGGTCGGATGATTACGCCGCGCACGCGCAACGGCGCCGCAGCAAAGGCCGGGCTATCGAGCGGAAAATTGCGCAAACGTCAAGGCTGACGCCCAATGAAAAAGCCCCGGAGTCGCCTCCGGGGCTTCGTCAGTCCATTCAATGGCGATCTACCAGAACAGGCCGTAGTAGACGCTGACCACCCGGCCGGACCAGATATCGACCAGGACGGCGTCCTGTCCGACCCGGACCCATTCGCAGCCGATCGGCGGATAAGGCAGGCCGTAGGCGCCCCAGTTCAGGTAGTAGCTGCTGGTGTACCAGCCGAAGGGCAGGAAGTCGTTGAAGCTCCAGCTGTAGGCGTACCAGCCGCGGGGATAGCGGTAGGGCGCGACCCGATAGCGGTGCTGGGCCTGGTAGGACTGACGCCAGGAGCGCTCGTCGTACCACCGACGACTTTGGTCGCGGCTGCGCAACTGCCGGCCTTCGCCCGGACGGCGACCGTCCCAGCGATTGTCACCACGGCGGTCATTGCGATCCCAGCCGCCCTGACCGGACCGATAGTCCTGGTTCTGACGGGCGTCGGGGCGACCATCGCGGTTGCGGTCACGCCCGGCCTGACCGGGCTGATAACCACGGTAGTCCTGGCCCTGACGCGCATCGGGGCGGCCGTCGCGGTTGCGATCACGACCGGACGGACCAGCCTGATTGCCGCGGTAGTCCTGGGTCTGACGCGCATCGGGGCGACCATCGCGGTTGCGATCAC
The DNA here is from genome assembly GCA_030680355.1 of Caulobacter sp. Lineage (GTDB taxonomy): Bacteria > Pseudomonadota > Alphaproteobacteria > Caulobacterales > Caulobacteraceae > Caulobacter. The sequence goes on along the minus strand of JAUXVF010000031.1, from coordinate 506,735 downwards.
GGCCGGCCTGACCGGGCTGATAAGCCTGACCCTGACGGGCGTCGGCGTTGCGGTCGCGGCCGCCCTGGAGCGGCACGGTGGTCGGAGCCTGCTGCGCGCGCTGCCGCTGACCGCGATCGCCGCGATCGCCGCGATCACCTTGACGGTCGACCTGGGCGCCCGGACCTCGCGGCCGCCCCCCCTGGCCCTGCCACTGCGAGCGTCCGCTGTCGGGCGCGGCCTGCGGCTGCGGTTGGGGCTGAGGTTGGGCCTGAGGTTGAGGCTGAGGCCGACCGCGATCACCGCGATCACCACGCCCTTGAGGAGCCTGGCGCGGCGCGTCGGCCACGGGGGCTTGCTCGCCGCGGTTCCCGCGATCCCGCTCGCGCGGATCTGAGTCGGGTCGGGCATAGGCGGACGTGCTGGCCAGCATGGTCAACACGAGCGCGGTGGTGATGGTCTTTTTCATCGTTTGCTCCGCGAGTCCGACTGCCGCCGGCCCCTGTTAATGTCCCATTGACCGTCTTTTTGCCTGGTTCAACCTGAACCGCGGTTGAACGAAGCGCCAGCCGGCGCCAGCTTGCGGCCCATGAGCGCGACACCTATCGACGTTATCGGATTTTGGCGGATCTCCGGTCCGGAGAAATGGTTCCGCAAGGACTACCGGTTCGACGCCGCCATCCGGTTGCGTTTCGAGCCCGTCCATTTCGCAGCCGCACGCGGCGAATACAGCGGCTGGATCCAGACCTCAGAGGGCTGTCTTGCCCTGCTGCTGTTGCTCGACCAGTTCCCGCGCAACCTGTGGCGGGGATCGCCCCACGCCTTCGCGGCCGACGCCATGGCCCGGTCCGTGGCCCGTCACGCCGTGCAGGCCGACTTCGATCAGGAGGTCGAACCGGGACTGCGGGCGTTCTGCTACATGCCTTTCATGCATTCCGAGGATCTCGGCGACCAGGACCTCGCCGTGCGCCTTTGCGAAGCCTTGCGCGACGCCACGGGCGACGAGAAGACGCTGCAGTTCGCCATTATCCACCGCGACATCATCGACCGTTTCGGCCGCTTCCCCCACCGCAACGCCATGATGGGCCGCGAAACGACGCCCGATGAACAGGCTTTTCTCGATGACGGCGGCTTCGCCGGCTAGGGCCGGGCGGTGAAGACAACTGTGGATGACTGACGTTCACGACTTGGCGTGGCGCTGATTCGCGCCGACCCTCGGCAACCATGAACGCCCTCGCGCCCGCCATCACCGCTCAGAGTCAGGCTCCGGTCGACCATCCGGAGCGTCAGTATCTGGGCCTGCTCGCCGATATCATGGCCAATGGCGTGGAACGCGGCGATCGCACCGGCACCGGCACGCTCGGCGTCTTCGGCCGTCAGATCAGGTTCGACCTGGCCCAGGGCTTTCCCCTGCTGACCACCAAGAAGCTGCATCTCAAGTCGATCATCCTGGAGCTGCTCTGGTTCCTGCGCGGCGACACCAATGTCCGCTGGCTTCAGGAACGCGGCGTGAAAATCTGGGACGACTGGGCCGACGAAACCGGCGAGCTGGGCCCGGTCTACGGCCGCCAGTGGCGGTCCTGGGCGACCCCCGACGGGCGGGTCATCGACCAAATCAGTGCGGTCGTCGAAAGCCTGAAGACCAATCCCAACAGCCGTCGCCACATCGTCAGCGCCTGGAACCCGGCCGATGTCGAGGATATGGCCCTGCCGCCCTGCCACTGCCTGTTCCAGTTCTTCGTCGCGGACGGAAAACTCAGCTGCCAGCTCTATCAGCGCAGCGCCGACGCCTTCCTGGGCGTGCCGTTCAATATCGCCAGCTACGCCCTGTTGACCCAGATGATGGCCCAGGTGGTCGGGTTACAGCCCGGGGAGTTCGTCCACAGCTTCGGCGACGCTCACCTGTATCTGAACCATCTTGACCAGGCCAAGGAGCAGCTTCGCCGCGAGCCCCTGCCCTTCCCGACGCTGAAACTGGCGCCCGGTCGCGATCTTTTCGGGTTCGTCTATGAGGACTTCGTCGTTGAGAACTACCAGGCCCATCCGGGCATCAAGGCGCCGATAGCGGTATGACCTGGGCCACCGAGCGCCTTGACCTGCTGATCTCCGGCAAGGCCGATCTGCCGCCGGTGGTGCAGACGCTGATGCTGGGAACCCTCGACGAATGGGGCGAAGGCTGGGCCCGCAAGACCTGGCGGCCGTCGCCGGAAATCCTCAACGTCGACGGTTCGATGTTCGGCGGCTACATCGCCGCCCTCGCCGACCAGATCCTGGCCTTCGCGGCCATGACCGTGGCCCCCGCCGACGCGGTTTTCCGCACCCTGAACCTGCGGGTCGACTTCATTCGGGTCGGCAAGGCCGAAACCCTCAATATCGAAGGCCGGGTGACGGCGAAGACGAAGTCCCTGATCCATGTCGAGGCCAGCTTCCGCCGTCCCGACGGCGATTTGATCGCCCAGGCCGGCGCGCAACAGATGGTCATGCCGTTCGGCACGGGGTAGTCACCCCTGCATGAGACTTCCCCTCGCCATCGTCGCCGCCCGGGCCCGCAACGGCGTCATCGGCATGGCCGGCGACCTGCCCTGGCGGCTGAAGTCGGACATGGCCCTGTTTCGCAAGACCACCCTGTCCAAGCCGGTGATCATGGGCCGCAAGACCTGGGACAGCCTGCCCAGGGGCGCCCTGCCCGGCCGGCTCAACATCGTGCTCTCCCGGGACGGTTCGTTCGAACCTCAGGGGGCGATCGCCTGCGAACGCTTCACCGAAGCGGTCGAGATCGCCCGCGAACAGGCCGAGGACGATGGCGTCGGTGAGATCTGCGTGATCGGCGGGGTGGCCCTGTTCGAACTGGCCATGCCACGGGCCAAACGGCTCTACCTGACCGAGGTCGAGGCCGAGCCCGAAGGCGACGTCCATTTCCCCGCCTTCGACGAGGCCGACTGGACGGAAGTGCGTCGCGAGCCCTATCCGGCCGCCGAGGGCGACGATCACGCCTTCATCTTTCGGGTGCTCGAGCGCGACTGATCCCCCGCTTTGGGGCATGCCGCCCTCCCCGGGGCGACGCATTCGGGGGGCCTCAAGTTCCCGGAGTCGCCGTATGTCCCGCCTTTTGATCCCTGTCCTCGCCCTGGCCCTGACCGCGGGAGCCGCCCACGCCCAGTCCGCCCCGACCCCCGAAGACGTGACCCTGGCGGCGATTGACGCCTGCGTCGCCTCCGACGGCGGACGATCCATCGCCAACGTCTCGCCCCGCCTGGGTTTCCGTCCGTCCACGAAGGCCGCCAACCGCTATGTCAGGAACCTGCCTGGCTTGGAAGTCCAGGTCTGGGTCGTCTCGGAGAAACAGAAGGACGGCCGCACGATGAATGTGTGCACGGTCGGCGTCTGGGGCCGACTGAGCGACGACAACCTCGTCTTGAACGACCTTCTGTCGCGCGCCCGGGTGGGCGGCTTCACGGTCGACCCGGTGGAGCGCCGCCCCAAGGGCGGCGTCGAGCAATCGATGTACTACATCAAGGGCCAGGAGTTCCGTGTGTTCAGCCGGATATTCATCCCCGACGCCACGGCCACCACGGGCGCCAACTACGCCATTACCTATGGCTGGCTCGACTGATAGCCGCGGCAGACGTCGGAGCTGAACGGGGCGCCATAGCGCAAGCGATCCCCCGCTTTGGGGCATGCCGCCGCTTTTCTGGCGGCGCATTCTGGCGACTTCAAGTCTCTGGAGTCGCCGTATGTCCCGCCCTTTGATCGCTGCCCTCGCCCTGACCCTCACCGCCGGATCGGCCCAGGCCGCCTCCTCGGCCGAGGACGTTGTCCTGGTGGCGATCAATGCCTGCATCGCCTCCGAAGGTGGATCGTCCATCGCCGACACCGCGCCGGGTCTGGGCTTTCGGCCATCGGCAAAGGCCGCCGACCGGTATGTCCGGAACCTGCCGGGAGTCGAGATCCAGCTCTGGGTTTTCAGGGAGCCAAAGGAGAACGGACGGGTGATGAACGTGTGTTCGGTGGGCGTCTGGGGGCCGTTGAGAAATGGTAGCAGTATCAAGAACGATATGCTGATGCTGGCCCGGTCCCGCGGCTACACCGTCAAGCCGGAGGAGCCTCGCGCCAAAGGGGGTGTCACACAGACGACATACCGCGTCGACGGCAACGCGTTTCACGCCCTCAGCGGCACGTTCATTCCGGGTCGCGACCCCGCCGAGGGCGCCACCTACGTCATTGCCTACGGCTGGCTCAAATAACCGCCGCAGCGGGGGCCGCGCGACCCCGCCCTGACGTTTTCCGGTACCGCGCACACGTTTGAGTCTTGCGCTGCCCTCGCGGCAGGCGGTTCAATTCCCCCAACGAAAAAGGGAGAAGGCCGCATGGATATCGAACTGGTCGCCGAGGACCTGAAGTTTCCCGAAGGCCCGGTGGCCATGGCCGACGGCTCGGTCATTTTCACCGAGATCGGCGGACAGCGGCTGACCCGCCTCTCGCCTGATGGCGTCAAGACAATCGTCGCCGAGACCGGCGGCGGCCCCAACGGCGCGGCCATCGGCCCCGACGGCGCGATGTGGGTGACCAACAACGGCGGCAGTTTCGAGTTCCAGGACATGGGCGGCCTGCTGATCCCCGGCCCGACCCCGGCCAGCCATGTCGGCGGCTCGATCCAGCGTATCGACATCGCCACCGGCAAGGTCGAGACCATCTATGACAGCTGCGACGGCCAGCGGCTGGTCGGCCCCAACGATCTGGTGTTCGACAAACAGGGCGGCTTCTGGTTCACCGACCACGGCTGCACGACGCCCGAGGGCCGCAAATGGGGCGGGCTCTACTATGCCAAAACCGACGGCTCACACATCGTCCGCGCCCGCGAACACATGACCACCCCCAACGGCGTCGGTCTCTCCCCCGACGAGAAGACGGTCTACATGGCCGACACCAGTCTCGGCCGGCTGTGGGCCTTCGATGTGGCGTCGCCGGGCGTGCTGGCCGACCCGCCGCCCTTCCAGCCCGGTCGGGTGATCTGCAACCTGCCCGGCTTCCAGCTGCTCGACAGCCTGGCCGTCGAGGCCGGCGGCAAGGTCTGCGTGGCGACCATCATCAACGGCGGCATCACCGCTTTCGACCCGGACGGCACGACGCAGCACTATCCGTTCCCGGATCTGCTCTGCACCAACATCTGTTTCGGCGGTCCGGACATGACCACGGCCTGGATCACCGCCTCGGGCACCGGCAAGTTGTACAAGGCAAAATGGCCCCGTCCCGGGCTGAAGCTGAACTTCAACGCCTGACCCCGGCAGAGCCCTACCGCGACATCCAGGGTTTGGACTTCGAGGCTGACTGGTGGGCGGCGGCCTGCTGGCGCTGAAACCGTCCACCGCGCGGCGGTTTGGGCCGGGCATTGATGACGGCCTGTTTGAGCCGCAGCGCCCGCTGAATCGGCGTCTCGTCCGGCGACGGCTGATCGGGCGTGTCGGTCACGGCGTGGGCTCCCCTGGATCCGCACTCTGTCCGGCCCGTCGGTGGGCGGCGAGGCTCTGGGCCTCGATGAACATCTGGCGGACATCGGGATGGGCCCGTTTTATGGCCTGCTCCATGCGGGTGACGATCCTTTCGACATCAGCCGCCGACAGGTCGTCCTCGAAGTCCAGGCTAAGGGCCACGAACACCTCATTGGGTCCGAAATGCATGGTCAGCGCCTGGTTAAGGCCGACGACGCCCGGCTCGGCCCGGGCGATGCGGTTGATGCCTTCGCGCGTGTCGCGGCTGGCCGCCTCGCCGGTGAGCAGGCTCTGGCTTTCGTAGGCCAGAAAGAAGGCGGTCAGCGCCAGGATCACGCCGATCAGGATCGAGGCCACGCCGTCGAGCACCGGCAGACCCAGCTGCTGGCTGAGGAACACGCCCAGCAGAGCCACGGCCAGGCCGAGCATCGCCGCCGTGTCCTCGAACAGCACGGTGAAGATCGTCGGGTCCTTGCTGGAATGGACCGCCGCGATCCAGTTGCGCCCGCCGCGTTCCTGGTTGAACGCCTTCAGCGCCACCAGCCAGACCCCGCCCTCGAACACCAGACCCACGCCCAGCACGATGTAGTTGACCCAGGCGTTCTCGATCACCTCCGGATGCTTGATCTTTTCGATGCCGTGGACGATCGAAATGACCGCGCCGACCCCGAAGATCAGCACGGCGACAACAAAGGTGTAGAAATACAGCTGCAGGCCATAGCCGAACGGGTGCTGCTCGGTCGGCGGCTTGGCTGCCTGGCGCAGCCCCAGAAGCAGCAGCAGTTGATTACCAGTGTCGACCAGCGAGTGAATCGCCTCGCTGAGCATCGCGGCGCTGCCGGTGAAGATCGCGGCGGCGAACTTGATCGCCGCGATGGCGGAGTTTCCCGCCAGGGCGGCGTAGATCACTTTTCGGGAAGTATGGGAGGCCATGTGGCGGCCAATCTAACCTTCTGGTCGGCGCGCGCCAGTGGGGTCGGCAAGAGGTTCGTCCCCGCCAAAGCCCGGCCGTCAGTCCTTCGGCTTGAGCCAGTCGTGTTCCAGTGCCCGCAGCCGCGCGGTGACCGAGAACAGGAAGGCCGTCGACCAGGCGAACAGGATCACCCCGTTGGCCGCCTCGATGGCGCTGAGCAGGCGCCAGCGCGGGGCCAGCACCACGTCGCCGAACCCCAGGGAGACGAAGGTGACCGTCGAGAAATAGAGCGCCGACTCCAGCGTCTTCAGTTCGCCAAGGCCCATGTAGACAATGGCGTAGAGCCAGATCTCCACCGTGTGGACCGCGAATATGCCGAACACGACGATGACCAGAAGCGCGGCCTGACCCATCGGGCTGTCATGCGCCTGCAGCCGGCGGCCAGTCCGGCCCAGCAACCGGAGCAGCAGGATAAGGCCCCAGAAATGGACGAACACCGTCACCGCCACCATGCCGGTGGCGACCGCGAGGTTGAGCAGCAGTCCGGCGTGGTCCGTTTCCATGCGACACCGGCTCTACACCATCGGCCCTGACCTGTCAGTCCAGGCCTGCGGCGACCGTTCCAGCCGCCTGGGCCGGGCTATAGCGACCGCCTGGTCAGGTGCAACCCATCCCCGCAAGCGGGCGACTCGGGCTAGCACGGTTGTGACGTCCGGCAGATCGCCGGGTTGGAGGCGTCGAGTTCGTGCCGAGTGAAGCCGGGAATCCGTTGTCGGAAGTCTTGCGCAGCGGGCTGGTCCAGGGCCGGCCGGCGGAAGCCGTCGTGGATCACTTCCATCTCATCGAGGCCTCGATCGAGCGGGAACCCGAAGCCCTCGCCCTGGTGCTTGAGGAAGCCGCCCAGCTCGACCTGTCCCAGGCCCTGTTCACCCTGATCCCGGGCCAGGCCCTCGGCGTGGCGGTGATCGGCCCCGGCGGCCAGGTGCTATGGACCAATGACACCTTCCGATCGTGGTTCGGGGCCGACGTGGAGGGCGTCGCTTCGCGTCGCCTCCTGCGGCTGGCGGCCCGGGCCGGACATGCCTCGGGCCTGCTGGAAGCCGTCGACGGCGCCGTGATCGCCGGCTGCGCGGCCACCGCCGACCTGGCCCGCCGCTGGCCCTTGCCGGCCGAGGCCCTGGCCCTGCTGGCCGAGACGCCGAAACGTCTGGCCCTGCTGGGCTTCGCGCCATCCCGGGTCAGCGATCTGGCGACGCGCGCCGCCGAAGCCTTTGGCTTCACGCCGCTCGAATCGCGGCTTGCCGAGGCCCTGCTGGACGCGCCCGGCGTGGAAGCGGCAGCGGACCGGGTCGGGGTCGGCCGGGAGACCGCGCGCGACGCCCTCCGCAACGCCCAGCGCAAGGTTGGCGCGCGCCGGTCCTCCGATCTGGTCCGGCGGATGCTGGATTTGATGTGCGGCGAGCAGCCGGAGCCGACCGACCTGGAGGCCGTCTTCGTCACGATGTTCGGCGCCACGCCCGCCGAGGCGCGGACGGCCGCCTTGTTCGCCAGGGGGATGAGCTCCCGTGAGGCCGCCGGAGCCTCCGGCACCGCTGAAAGCACGGTCCGGGGCCAACTGAAGGCGATCTACGCCAAGGCCGGCGTCGGCAAGATCAAGGACATCATCCGACTGGCCGCCGAGGCCGGCGTCCTGGCGTCAATGGCGCGGACCTCCGAGACCGTCGCCGAGACCGCCAACCTTGCCGGGAGCCTGCGGATCGCCTCCCGGCCCGACGGCCGTCGCGTGGCCTTCTGGGACTATGGCCCGCGCAGCGGCAGGCCGGTCCTTGTCACCCACGGCACGATCACCGGTCGCACCCTGCCCCCCGCGTTCGCCGCCGCCCTGCAGCGCCGGGGGTATCGACCGATCGTGCCGCAACGGCCGGGCTTTGGCCTCACCGACCGAGCCGTAGACGACTATGTGGCCACCGCGGCCGACGATATGGCCGCCATTCTCGACGCCCTGCGCCAGAGCACGGCCTTCGCGCTGACCCGGGACGACGGCGTGGCGGCAACGGTCGCCTTCGCCGAGCGCCATCCCGCCCGGCTGAAGGCCGCCATGCTGGTGCATCCACGGTGGCCCGGGCTGGTCGTGCGGGTTCCGGACACCATCATGGGCTCGATCTCCCGCGCCTTCGTCGCGCGGCCGGAGCTGGTGGCCAGCTTCGGCGAGATGTTGCGGCGACAGACGCGCACCGACATCCTCGCCCGCCTGCTGCGGAACCTGACCAAGGACACACCCGGCGACCGGCTGGCGGTGGCCCGCCCCGGTGTCCAGATGAGCATCGTGCGCGACGTCCAGGCCATGGCGGCCCGCACCAGCCACGGCTTCGCCACCGAACAGGGCGTCTATGCGAGGGGCTGGCGCCCGCCAACATTGAAACCGGGTATTCCTTGGTTGCTGGTCGAGTGCGGACGGACCGTTATGCCCGGTCTTGAAGAGGCCTTCGCCGGCCTGCCGGGCTGCACCTTCGCCAGACTGCCGGAGGCCGGATTCCTAGTCTACTATTCCCACGGCGAGGCCGTGGCCGCGATGTTCGACGCCCATGCCAGCGCCGCCGAGGGCCGACGGCCGGCCACCGCTCCACAAACATCGACCGGGGCTGGCGCGCGGACGGTCGCCGGGGCGGAGGCTGATCTGGCGGGGGGAATGGCGCGCTAGACGCCTACATGGCGCCGAAATCGGCCGGGCGCTTTTCGCGGAAAGCCGCCAGGGCTTCCAGATTCGCCGGGCCGCCGGCCAGTTTTCGGAACAGATGATCCTCCCGGTGACGGGCGGCGGCGCCGGCGTCGACCCGGGCGGCGATCATCAGCGACCGCGTTGCGATCAGGGAGGCGACCGGCAGGTCCCTGAACTGATCGGCCCAGGCCTGAGCCCGGTCCAGCAACCCGCCTTCGGGGGCGATCTCCTGAGCCAGGCCGATCTCGACGGCGTTGGCGGCGCTGACCCAGCGGCCGGTCAGCAGGATGTCGGCGGCCGCTGGCCAGCCGATCAGGGCCGGCAACAGCAGGGTGCTGCCCGCCTCGGCCGTGACCCCCAGCGACACGAAGGGCGCGCGCAACCGGGCGGTCGGGGCCATGATCACCTTGTCGCAGTAGGGCAGCAGGGTCAGGCCAATGCCGACACCCAGGCCGTTGACCGCCGCGCACAGGGGCTTGGGAAAGGCCTCCAGAGTCTCAATGAAGGGACCGAAGCCGTGTCGCTCCCCGGCCGGATAGGTCGGACGATTGGCCATCTCGGCCAGGTCCTGGCCGGCGCAGAAGGCGCGGCCGGCGCCGGTCAGCACCACCGCCGACACGCCGGCGTCGGTCGCCGCCGCGGTCAGGGCCTCGGTGATGGCGTCGTAGAGCGCGTCGTTCATCGCATTGAGCTGGTCAGGCCGGTTGAAGGTCAGGACACGGCTGCGGCCCTGGTCAGTGATGCTCAGAACCATCAGATCGTCTCCACGCGTTCAGGTTTGCCCGACCAGCGCCAGGCCATCGACGGGCGCGAGACGCCCAGCATCATGCCACCGAGGGTCTTGGGATGCAGCCACAACTGATCGGCGGTCAGGGCCGGATCACGGCCGTCCGGGCGCTCAACGGTGATGCCGACGGCGGCCTCGCCCGCCAGGCGCTCAATCAAGGCCATGTCACCGCTCTCGGCGAAGGCCATGTAGAAAGAGGCCCCCTCCCGCCGGTAGTAGCGGCCCATCGTCTTGTCCATATCGATGGGGGTGATGACCTCGAACCGGTGCAGGCGCTCGGGGTCGAACAGGGTCAGGACGCCGGTGTAGCCGAAGGCCTCGGAGGTGATGGTCGTGAACGCCGCCGGATCGAGCGCGAAGGCCCGGGCGATGTGGTCGACAGCGGCGGCCTGGTCAGCGGCCAACACCGTGGCCTCATAGAGGAAGTCGAGCGCGCCCGCCGCTTCGCGCTCTTCCTGAGGCGAGACCACGAACCGGATCGGGGCGTTTTCGATCTCAAGGGTGACATAGGACCGGCCATCGGCCTCCTGGCAGATCGCGCCCTGGCCGGCGGCATGACGGGCGACGCCGGCCGCATCCGGCGACCCCGCACCCGCCGCGAACAGATGCGCCCGGCCGCGACGGCGCAGTTCGTCGGCGATCACGCCCTCCCCGTCCGGTTCGAGGAACTCGATGTCAGTGGTTCCGACTCGAAGGGTCATGCGCTGGGCGGCCAGACTGGCCAGACGGTCACGACTGACGAATTCAGCGCCCAGCAGGTCGCGCCAAGGCATGGCGGAGCCGACAACGTCAGGAGTCGCCAGAAGAATTCGATCAATCTCGGTCAGCATGAACGAGCGTCTCCCATCGTCACGGCCACTGTAGATCCCCGCGAGCTCCCCGAGCAACCACAGGCGAGGACGGGCGGCGGCGGAGGCAACTGTTCATCATTAGGCCGTACGGTTTCGCACACCCGGCCACTGTGGGCCGGCGGGAGTAGCGTCGCCAATGCCGAAGCCATGGACCTTCCTCGATGACGTTTCCAACGTTCTCGAGATGGGCTCACGCCGCACGGCGGGTCCACGCAACGCCATCGCGGTGCTGAACGCCGTGTTGCTCGGCCTCAATCTCGGCCTACCCGTCGCGGTGTTGTGGATCGCCGCCTATTTCATCAGCGAGCTGATCACCCGCGCCACCGTCGCGGCCGTTGAGCGCGCGCCGGAGCCCGGGCAACGCCTGAAGCTGAACCTGCTTCTGGGCATGGTCGTGGCGACCCTGGTCTGGCTCGCGGCGATATTGCTTTACTGGCGATCGGGCGGAATGGCCGAGCGCCTGACCGCGATCGTGATCCTGGCCACCCTGATGATTCACGCCCAGTCCTTCGCCTTCCGATCCAAGGCCGCGTTACTGGTCGTCGGCGGCCTGCCGGCCCTGACCCTGATCCTGCTACCGGCCTTCTTTGGCGACTTTTACGGCATCGAGCGGGTGACGCTCGTGATGCTGGCGATCGGGGCCGTGGCGCAGATGGGCCTAAGCACCATGGTCAATGCGCGGACCTTCGCGGCCTTGCAGGACGCCCGGGGCGAGGCGATCAACGCCAACCACGCCAAGTCTGCTTTCCTGGCGATGATGAGCCACGAACTGCGCACCCCCATGAACGGCGTCCTGGGCATGGCCCATGCCTTGAAGCTGGACCGGCTGCGGCCCCGTCAGGCGGAGCAGGTGGACATGCTGATCCGCTCCGGCGACGGGCTGATGACCATCCTCAACGACATCCTCGACCTGTCCAAGATCGAGGCCGGCAAGCTGGAATTGGAGGCGATCGCCTTCGACCTGCACGACCTTGGCGCCCGCGTCGCCGCTCTGTGGACCGAGGCCGCCGACGCCAAGGGACTGGCCCTGGTCTATGATCTCGATCCCGCCGCACCGCAGTGGGTGCGGGGCGACCCCAATCGCCTTCGTCAGGTGATGCTGAACCTGATCTCCAATGCTCTGAAATTCACAGAGACAGGCCGCGTGGAACTGTCCATCCGCAGCCTGCCCGGCGCCAGGTCGGGGACCGCCCGTCTCGAGATCGCCGTATCCGACACCGGTCCCGGCATGACCGAGGATCAGGCCGACCGTCTGTTCCAGGCCTTCACCCAGGCCGGGGTTTCCGTCGCTCGCAAGTTCGGCGGCACCGGACTGGGCCTGGCGATCAGCAAGCATCTGTCGGACCTGATGGACGGCGATATCCGCGTGGAGACCCGCGTCGGCGTCGGCTCCACCTTCCGGCTCACCCTCGCTCTGCCGCTGGCCGAGGGAATCGCGGACGTCGCCGCGCCCGCCGCCATCGACGACCCAGGCCTGGGCGACCTGCGCGTCCTCGTCGTCGACGACAACACGGTCAACCAGGCAGTCGCGCGCGCCATTCTGGAAGCCGCCGGCGCCGACGTCGAGACGGCCGCCGACGGGGCCGAAGCCCTGGCGATGATGAGCAATCAGGCCTTCAGTGTCGTCCTCATGGACGTGCATATGCCGCGCATGGGCGGGGTCGAGGCGGTGCGCCGAATCCGCGCCGGCGAGGCGGGGGACATCGACACACCCGTAATCGCCCTGACCGCCGACGCCATGGCCGGCGAGGACTCGCGCCTGGCCGGCCTGGGCTTCGACGGGTTGCAGGCCAAGCCGATCCAGCCCGGCGCCCTGATCGCGGCGGTCGAGACCGCCGCCCGCGCGCCGGCGCCTCGCGCCCGCAAGGCAGTTAAAGCAGCGACCTAGAAGAGAACGCCCATCGCCGAGCGCTCGAAGCTCTTGAGCTCGTCATTGCGGCCATCGCGGACCTTGACCACCCATTCGGGGTCCTGAAGCAGGGCGCGACCGACGGCGACCATGTCGAACTCGCCACGATCCATGCGCTCAAGCAGATTGTCCAGCGAGGCCGGCTGGCTGGCTTCACCGCCATAGGCGGCGATGAACTCACCTGACAGCCCGACCGAGCCGACGCTGATCGTCGGCTTGCCGGTCAGCTTCCTGGCCCAGCCGGCGAAGTTGAGGTCACTGCCCTCGAACTCCGGTTCCCAGATGCGACGCTGCGAGCAGTGGAAGACGTCGGCGCCGGCGTCAGCCAGCGGCTGCAGCCAGGCTTCCATCTCGACTGGATTGGCGGCCAGTTTGGCGGTGAAGTCCTGCTGTTTCCACTGCGACAGGCGAATGATGACCGGATAGTCCTCGCCCACCGCCGCGCGGACGGCCTTGAGGATCTCGACCGCGAACCGGGTGCGCTCGGGCAGGGTCTTGCCGCCCCATTGGTCGGTGCGTTGGTTGGTCCCGTCCCAGAAGAACTGATCGATCAGATAGCCGTGGGCGCCGTGCAGTTCGACGGAGTCGAAGCCCAACGCCTTGGCCGAGGCGGCGGCGCTGGCGAAGGCGGCGATGGTGTCGGCGATGGCCGCGTCGGTCATCGGCTCGCCGAACTGGTGGCCGGGGCTGGAGAGGCCCGAGGGGCTGTCATAGCCGCCGGCGGGGTTCCAGTCGGGCTCGCGCGACCGCACCGCCCCGACGTGCCACAGCTGGGACGCCATGACGCCGTCGGCGGCGTGAACCCGGTCGATGACCGTCTTCCAGCCGGCCAGTTCGGCCTCGCCATGGAAGCGCGGGATGTTGCTGTCATTGAGCGAGGCCGGCCGGTTAACCCCCGTGCCCTCCGACACGATCAGCCCGACCTCATTGGCCGCCCGCCGTTCGTAGTAGGCCGCCACATCGTCGGTCGGCACGCCGCCGGGCGAGAAGGACCGCGTCATGGGGGCCATGACGATGCGGTTCTTCAGGGACATGGACTTGATCTGGAGAGGCTGGAAAAGAACGTCGGACGACACGGGCGGCTCCTGGACAGATTTCTGCGCTCACTTAAACGTTTGTTTGACGTCAGCGTCACGCAGAAATTCTTTAAGCGGCGTCAGGCCAGTCGCCGTCAGCAACCGCTGTTCGCATCTCCGAAACCCGCTATGCTGTGCAGCATCCGGTCGAGGGATCCGGATAGAGGCCTGACGACGGTGCTGAAGAGAGTCGCGTATACATTTCCCGAAATTCTGCGGGCGCGGCTTGCCGAGGGTCGTCCCTCGCAAGCGCTTCTCGATGACTGGTCGGCCCTGGAGCTCTCGCTCACCCGCGAGCCCGAGGCGCTGATCGCCGCCATGGCCGAGGCGTCGAGGTTCGACGCCGCCGAAGGTTCGGTCACGGTGGCGCCCCGCTCCGCCCTCGGCTTCGCGGTCGCAAGTCCCGCCGGGGACCTGATCCATGCCGACGAGACCTTCCGCAAATGGTTCGGCCCGGAGTCGGGGGCCACGGCCTTTCGTCATCTGGCCCGCCTGGCCCTGAAGGAGGGTCATGCCTCCGGTCTGGTCGAGGCCGCCGACGGCGCCGCCCTCGCCGCCTGCGCGGGCGTGCAGGCGACGAGCCTGGGCTGGCCCCTGCCGGAAGACTGCCGCAAGGCGCTGCAAGGCGGCGCGCGGCGCGTCGTCCTGCTCAGCTTCGCGCCCTCCAGGGCCGGGGACCTCGCCGCCCGGGCGGCCGCCGCCTTTGGCCTGACCCCGCTGGAGGCGCGGCTGGCCGAGGCCCTGCTCGACGCCCCCAACCTCGTAGCCGCCGCCGCGCGCATCGGCGTTGGCCGCGAAACGGCCCGCGAGGCCCTCAAGAAGGCCATGAAGAAGGCCGGGGCCCGGCGTTCGCCGGACATGGTCCGTCGCATGATGGACCTGATGTGCGGCGACCATCCGACGCCGCCGGCCATCGAGGCGGTGCTGGCCGCCAACTTCGGCGCGACGCCGGCCGAAGCCAAGGCCGCCGCCTGTTTCGCCCAGGGCATGACCGCCCGCGAGGCCGCCGAGCGTCTCGGCGTCAAGGACGCCACGGTACGCGGCCAGCTCAAGGCGGTGTTCGCCAAGACGGGCGTCAACAAGGCCAAGGATCTGGTCCGGCTGGCGGCCGAAACCAGCACCCTGGCGGCCCTGTCCGGAGCCTCCGAAACGGTTCTGGAGCCCGCCGACCCCAATGGCCGGCTGCGGGTGCTGGCCTCCGGCGACCGCCGTATCGCCATCACCGACTACGGTCCGCGCAGCGGCAAGCCGGTGATTATCATGCACGGCGCCACCACCGGCCGGCGCCTGCCGCAGGTCCTGGTCGCCGCGCTGCATGCCCGCGGCTACCGGCCGCTGGTTCCCCAGCGTCCTGGCTACGGCCTGACGGACGCGCCCGACCTGCCCTACCTCGACCAGGGCGCCGACGACATGGCCAGGGTCATGGACGCCCTGCGCATCGACAGCGCCAGGCTGATGATGCGCGATTCCAGCACGCCCACGGGCCTGCTGTTCGCCAGCCGGCACAGCGACCGGGTGTCAGCTGGGATCGTCATCAACCCCAAATGGCCGGCGGGGCCCGGCGTCTACCCGGTTCGCGAGCCCGCCAGCGTCATGGGCGCGGTGACCCGGGCCTTCACCGCCAACCCGCACCTGATCGAACTGGTCGCCGAGATGCTGCGCCGCCAAACGCGCACCGATCTGCTTGAAGGCATCATGCGCCAGACCCTGGCCCATCTGCCGGCTGACAAGGCTGCCCTGGAAAGGCCGGGCGTTCTCGACGCCCTGGTTCGCGACGCCCAGGGCATGTTCGCCCGGTCGAGCCAGGGATTTGCGGCCGAGCATTACGCCTATGTCGCCGGCTGGATCGTGCCGGCGACCATCAGCGGCGATCACTGGACAGTCGTGGACTGCGGGCTCCCCTCGGATTCGAGCCGTGATCAAATCAGGGCCGGCCTGCCGAACGCTCGCTATCACGCGATCGCCGGCGCCGGCCTGCTGGTCTATTTCACACACCCGGAGGTCATCGCCGACCTCGTCGCCGGCGCCTGCCCCCCCTAACTGGGGAAGCGCCGATTCGCGGACCTCGTCAGGCTGTCCCTCGAAATGGGGGCGCCATGAACACCCTGCGCAAGGTCACCTATCTGCTCATCAGCTTCGCGGCCCTGGCGGCGGCGTTGGCGATGATGATCGGCACCGCCCACGCCCAGAGCGACCCCTTCGGCGCCCTCTACGCCCCGCCGCCAGGCGATCCGGGAACGCCCGCGCCCTCGACGCGCACCGGCGTGACCAGCGTCAACACCGCCGTGGGTCGCAGCTACGCCGGCGCCCAGGAGGGCGGGTACGCCAGCCTCGCCCAGATCGGCATGCTTCCAGACAGGGCCGCGCCCTTCGCGCTGCGCCTGAAAGCCTGGAACCCCCGGTTCGCCGCCGGTCGGCCGCGCGTGATCGTACCGAGCTACGCCCTGGCCCTGGTCCGGACCGGCAAGGTCAGCGCCTTTTCCGCCGGACAGGGCACGGAGATGGTGGGCCGCCGCACCAGCATCGCCACCGCACTGGTCGGGGTGTCCGACGACCTCGCCAGGGACCTGGCCGAAGAGGCCTGGCAGGATCTGGTCAGTCGCCTGAAGGTCGCGGGGTTCGACGTCGTCACCCCCGCCGAGCTGGCGAAATCGGCTGAATTCGGCCGCCTGACGCCGGTCGGCGTGCAGGCAAAAGGCGTCAATGGCTGGTCGGTCTACGGTCCGGTCTCCGCCCCCTTGCGCACAGGCCACCCCTATGCCGACGCCGTTCTCGGCGCCTCACGGGCCAGCATCGTCTACAACGACGTGAGCGCCGAGCTGGACGCGGTGGTGCTCTCGCCGATGCTGGCCATCGACTACCAGGAGCTCGAGGGATCGGGCCGCAAGACCTATTCCGGATCCGCCCAGGCCGAGGCCGAAGTGCGCTTCAACGTCCTCGGCGGCTCGGGCGCCAACTTCCTTTACGGCAAGCGCAAGGGCCTGGGCGGCGGCATGCCCGGCAGCTTCACCCTGACCAACGCCCATGGGTCATCTGAAGCCTTCGGCATCATGTACGAGGTCGATGACCGGTCCGACAGCGTGGCCCTGCACAACGCCTTCGCCCAGGCCGGCATGGGATCGCTCTATCGCCAGAGCAAGGTCTACGCCGTCGAGGTCGACGCCCGGCGCTACCGCGCCCTGGTGCGCGCCGCCTTCCAGGGCCTCAACGCCGCCCTGGTGGCCGAACTCAAGGCCGCCCGCGGCCGTGTCTGATTTAGTAGCTGGAGAGAGACCCATGACCCGTTTCACTGCCCTGATCGTCGCGGCGACCCTGGCCGCCGCGCCCGCCATGGCCCAGGACGCCGCGCCGGCCGCGCCTGCCGCCGAAGCCGCCGCGCCAGAGACCGTCGCGCCCGACCCCGACGTCTATCAGGTGCTGCGAAGCGGCGACCGGCAGATGAGCTGCGAGGCTATCGGCAATGAGGCCAACACGCTCAACGCCGAACTCCAGTCGGAACAGGCCGAGGCCGCCAAGAAGGCCAGGAAGGCCAAGACCGGCAGGGGGCTGATGGGCGGCGCCACAGGCGGCGTCCTGGCTGGCGCCGCTCGCTACGGGCTCGGCCGAGGCATGATGGGCGGCGCGTTCAGTCCCATGGTCGCCCAGGCGGCCGTCTCGGCCACCGACAGCGTCGCCGCTTCCGCCGGCCGAGCCGTGGCCGAGGGCGGCGACGTCGACGCGCCGACCGGCGTCTCGCCCAAACAGCAGCGCATGAACCACCTGCTGGGCCTGTACCGCGAAAAGAAGTGTTGAGGGGTTGGGCCACCCCCTAACCGGGGGCGGCCGCTACAGCCCCAGAACCAGCTTGGCCATGATGTTGCGCTGGATCTCGTTGGAGCCGGCGTAGATTGAGGCCTTGCGGTAGTTGAAATAGCTGGGCGCGGCCGGGCCGGCGTAGTCGGGACCCGGGCGGGGTTCATTGGTATTGGCCCAGGTGTCCTGGATGAAGGGCGCGGCGTATCCGCCGACCGCTTCGAGCGCCAGTTCGGTAATCGCCTGCTGGGCTTCCGAGCCGGCGCATTTCAGCATCGACGAGGCGGGGCCGACCGGCTTGCCTGACCCCATGGCCGCGAAGATGTTCATCTCGGTGGCGTTCAGCGTCTCGATGCAAATCTCCATCTCCGCCAGCTTGCGACGGAAATCGGGGTCCTCGATCAAGGGCGCGCCGCCGTCACTGGTCTCGGCGGCGGCGATCTTGCGCACCTTCTGCAGGGCGTTCATCAGGCCCGGCGCATAGGCGTTGCCGCGCTCGAACTCGAGCAGGTATTTGGCGTAGGTCCAGCCCTTGCCCTCCTCGCCGATGCGGTTGGCGACCGGCACGCGGACATTGTCGAAGAAAACCTGGTTGATTTCCTGCTCATTGTCGGCGGGCCCATCGAGCGTCACCAGCGGTTTGATCAAGATGCCCGGCGACGTCATCTCCAGCAGCAGGAAGGAAATGCCGTTCTGCGGCTTGCCGCTGTTGTCCGTGCGCACCAGACAGAACATCCAGTCGGCCCACTGCGCATGGGTCGTCCAGATCTTCGAGCCATTGAGCACATAGTCGTCGCCGTCCCGCTCGGCCTTCATCTGCAGGCTGGCCAGGTCGGAGCCCGAACCGGGCTCTGAATAGCCCTGGCACCACCAGATGTCGGAGTTGAGGATCGGCGGCAGATGCCGGGCCTTCTGCGCGTCGCTGCCGAAAGCCATGATTACCGGGGCGACCATCTTCAGGCCCATGGGTGACGAGGTCGGCACGCCGGCCAGGCTCATCTCCATGTTGAAGATGTAGGCTTGGGACGGGGTGAAGCCGGCGCCGCCGTGTTCGTCCGGCCAGTTGGTCGCCGCCCAGCCCTTCGCGGCCAGTTTCTTCTGCCATTTCACCTGGCCGGCCTTGTTGAGATAGCCGTTCTTCGACTGGCTCATCAGCCGGCGCAGGTCATCGTCGTAGTTTTCAGAGATCCAGTCGCGGACCTCGCGCTGGAAGGCCTTGTCGGCGTCCGAAAATGCGAGGTCCATGACCCTACTCCACCGCGTCGAGGTATTCGATCTCGGGACGACCGCCCAGGCAGGCGCCGATGCCGGGACCGGCGGCCTTGAAATACTCGGTGCCGCCGTGGGTCTTCAGCGCCTCTTCCGAGGTGTAGAGTTCCAGAACCTTGTAGACGTTGGGATCAGTGCGGCTCTTGGTCAGCTGGTAGGCCAGGCAGCCAGGCTCATTGGCCTTCACCTTGGCGGCCAGCTCCGTGAACACTTTTTCCAGATCCGGACCCTTGCCGTCCGCTGTCGTCAAAGTCGCGATTACGCCGATCATGCCGTGTCTCCCAAACACTTGTTTGAGACGCGACAATGCGGGGACCGGCGACGGCGTGCAAGTCTGACGTAGGGAAAACCTGGCGGGTTAGCGCCGCTCGTTCCAGCCGTAGGCGACCCAGGAATGGCCGCCGACGTTGCGGGCTTCGATGATGTCGGAATCACCCGACGCTTGGCGGCGACCGGTGCGACGTGCCCGCATGGCCAGGCCGGCCAGGGCCAGCAGGGCGCTGGACATCAGGGCGATCAGCACCACGGTGGCGGCCGCGAAAATGGCCAGCACGGCGCCAACCGCCAAGGCCGCGCAGGTGGCCAGGGCCCCCGCCAGCCAGGCGAGGCCCTTGAAGGCCGATCCGGAACCCCCCGCAGAGTTCAGTCTGGTCATCGCTTCCTCGACAGGCCGCGCGCAAAGGCGACCTTTCCCCACTATCTTGCCCATTTCCGCTGAACGTCAACTGAACACGCGCGGAACGGGCGTGAATTTCCGGTGATGCCGCCTCAGGCGGCGCCGACCAGGGCCAGCTCCCGCCGCTCCCGCATCACTGAATCGTAAGCGGCGTTGATGGTCGCGGTCTTGATCTCGGCCACGGCGACAAACTCGGCCGGCAGACCGCGCCCGCGAGCCCGGTCAGGATGGGAGGCGGACACCTGCTGACGCCAGGACGTCCGGATCACCTCGTCCGAGGCGTCGGGCAGAACCCCCAGAATGACATAGGGATCGTCGGGCCCCGCCCCCAGGTGGGTGGCCTTGAGCCGCCGGAAGGTCAGCGGCGAAAACCCGAACAGGGCCGAGACCGCCTCCAGATACTCCAGCTCGTCCATCGTCACCGCGCCGTCCGAACCGGCGATATGAAACAGGCCGTCAAGAACGTCCTCGAGCAGCTGCGGACAGTTGCGGTAGCGTTTGGCCAGCCGTTTGGCGTAGCTCTCGAAGCCGCGGGTGGTCTGGCGGGCGAGATCATAGAGCCGATGAACGTTGCGCACCGACTCCGGATCGGGCTGAAAGACCATGGCGAAGGCGTCGAACTCGTCCTGGTCGGCGCGCCCGTCGGCCTTGGCCAGCTTGGCCCCCAGCGCCGTGACAGCAGTCGTGAAGGCGGGGTCCTCGCCCGGGGGACCCGGAGGACAGTCGGAACAGTCGGCCTCGTCAACGCTTCGCGCCGCGAGCCCTGCTATGGTGCGCCAGAAACTCATGGGATTGATTTGCAGCTTATGATCGTGACGGCGGCATGACAACGGGAACTGATACTACGCCCGGCTGGACGTTTTGGATCGATCGCGGCGGCACTTTCACCGACGTCATCGGCCGCGCGCCGGACGGCGCCGAAACGTCCCTGAAATTGCTCTCCGCCTCGCCTTCCTATGCCGACGCGGCGGTCGAAGCCATGCGTCGCCTGCTGGCGGTTGAACCGGGGCGTCCCTTTCCCGCGAACCGGGTCGCGGCGATCAAGATGGGCACCACCGTAGCCACCAACGCCCTGCTCGAGCGCAAGGGCGCCCGGACGCTGCTGGTGACCACCCGGGGGCATGCCGATTCGATCGTCATCGGCGACCAGTCGCGGCCCGAACTCTTCGCCCTCGACATCGTCCGCCCGCCGCCGCTCTACGCCGGCGTCGTCGAGGCGACCGAGCGGCTGGCCGCCGACGGCGCGGTGGTCACCGCGCTCGATGCGCCGGCCCTCGCGGCCGATCTGACGCGGGCCCGGGCCGAAGGCTTCACCAGCGTCGCCATCGCCTTCCTGCACAGCGATCTCAACCCTGCCCACGAGCGGACGGCCGGCGATATCGCCCGGGCGGCCGGCTTCGACTATGTGGCCCTCAGCCATGAGGCCTCTCCCCTGCCCCGCTTCGTCCCGCGCGCTGAGACGGCCGTGGCCGACGCCTATCTGACGCCGATCCTGCGCGCCTATGTGCGGCAGGTGACCGAGGCCGTCGAAGGCGCGCCGCTGTGGTTCATGACCTCGGCCGGAGCGCTGGTCCGGGCCGAGGACTTCCGCGGCAAGGACGCGGTGGTCTCCGGTCCCGCCGGCGGCGTGGTCGGGGTGGCGCGGACCGCTGACAGCGCGGGCGCCGCGGCAGTGCTCGGCTTCGACATGGGCGGCACCTCGACCGATGTCTGCCGCTTCGCCGGAACCCTGGAGCGACGGGACACCGCCCGGGTGGCTGGCGCCCGGCTGCGCAGCCCGATGCTCGACGTCGAGACCGTCGCCGCCGGCGGCGGCTCGATCCTCACCTTTGACGGCTCACGCGCCCGGGCCGGGCCCGACAGCGCCGGGGCAGATCCCGGTCCCGCCTGTTACGGACGCGGCGGCCCGGCCACCGTCACCGACGCCAATCTGGTGCTGGGCCGGCTGGACCCGGGCCATTTTCCGCCCGTGTTCGGTCCCGGGGGCGACGCGCCGCTGGATCCGCAGGCCGCCCGTGACCGCCTGGGCGAACTGGCCAAGGCCATGGGCCTGAGCATCAAGGCGGCGGCCGAGGGCTTCATCGCCGTGGCCGTTGAACAGATGGCCCAGGCGGTGCGGCGCATCTCCACCGAGCGCGGCTTTGATCCGCGCGGTCACGCCCTGGTCGCCTTCGGCGGCGCGGCCGGCCAGGTCTGCTGCCAGGTCGCCGACGCGCTGGGCGTCACCGAGGTGCTCAGCCCCCGGCATGCCTCCCTGCTGTCGGCCTGGGGCATCGGCCAGGCGCGGGTCGGCGCGCTGAGACAGGCGGGGCTGGAACGGGCGCTGGACACCGCCGGGCTGGACGCGGCCGGGAGCCTGGCTGACGGGCTGGCGGCCGATGTCGGCGCCGCCCTGGCCGCCCAGGGCGCGACACCCGGCGCGGTCGAGACGCGGCTGATGCTGCGCTACGACGGCGCGGACGCGGCGCTACCGGTTGCGCTGGGCGAAGCGTCTGGGGTGAAGGCGGCCTTCGAAACGGCGCACCAGCGCCTGTTCGGCTTCGTGGAGCCCGACCGAACCATCCTGATCGCCAGTGTGGAGGTGGAGGCTGTGGAGGCCCGCCTTGACTCCGCCCATCCTCGCGAAGGCAAGGATGAGCGGGAAATCGTCCGGGCGAAGGGTCTCACCATCCTCGACGGCCCGACCCTGATCATCCGCAGCGACACCCAGATCGCCGTGGCGGAGGGCTGGCGGGCGACAACCGGGGCCGACGGTCTGATCCGCCTGACCCGAACCACGCCGCTCTCCGCCGCCCTCATCGCCGCCGACGCGCCCGATCCCATCACTTTGGAGCTGTTCAACCGCCGCTTCATGGGCGTGGCCGAGGCCATGGGAGCGGCGCTGGAGCGCACGGCCCATTCGGTCAATATCAAGGAGCGGCTCGACTTCTCCTGCGCCCTGTTCGACGCCGACGGCGGGCTGGTGGCCAACGCGCCCCACATGCCGGTGCATCTGGGCAGCATGGGCGCCAGCGTGCGGGCGACGACGGCGCGGCATCCGGTGCTGAAACCGGGCGAGGCCTTCGCCCTCAACAACCCCTACTTCGGCGGCACCCACCTGCCCGACATCACCGTGGTCATGCCGGTGTTCATGGATCAGGCCGGCCCGCCCGCCTTCTACGTCGCCGCCCGCGGCCATCACGCTGATGTTGGCGGGGTGCAGCCCGGCTCCATGCCGCCCTTCTCGACGACGCTCGAGGAGGAAGGGGTCTTGCTCGACGCCGTGCCGATCATGCGCAGCGGCCGCTTCCTCGAGGCGGAGACCCGTGCGGCCCTGCTCACCGGTCGCTGGCCGGCCCGGGCGCCCGACCGCAACATCGCCGACCTCAAGGCCCAGATCGCCGCCTGCCAGGCCGGGGCCGCCGCCGTGGCCGGGATGATCGAGACCTACGGCTCCGACGCCCTGGCCCGCTACATGACCTTCGTGCAGCGCAACGCCGAACAGTCGGTGCGCCGGGCGGTCGGAAAGCTGGCCGACGGCCAGGCCCGCGTCCCGATGGACGGCGGCGGCGAGATCGCGGTGACCATCAAGGTCGACGCCGCGGCCGGCGAGGCCGTGCTCGACTTCACCGCCTCGGCCGACCAGCTGGCCAGCAACTTCAACGCCCCCAGCGCCATCGTCGACGCCGCCGCCCTCTATGTCTTCCGCAGCCTGGTCGATGACGACATCCCGCTCAACGCCGGCTGTCTGACGCCGCTGAAGATCCTCACCCGGCACGGCTCGATGCTCGACCCCGAACCGCCGGCGGCGGTGGTCGCCGGCAATGTCGAGACCAGCCAGCATGTCGTCGACGCCCTCTATGCGGCGTTGGGTGTGATGGCCAACAGCCAGGGCACGATGAACAACTTCACCTTCGGCGACGAGGACCGGCAGTACTATGAGACGATCTGTGGCGGGGCCGGAGCGACGGCCACGCGCGACGGAACCAGCGCTGTCCACAGCCATATGACCAACAGCCGGCTGACCGATCCGGAGATCCTCGAACGCCGCTTCCCGGTCCGCGTCGAGCGCTTCGCCATCCGGCATGCGTCCGGCGGCGCCGGCGCCCGGCGTGGCGGCGACGGGGCGGTGCGCCACATCCGCTTCCTGGCCCCGATGGAGGTCGCCCTGCTGTCGTCACGTCGAAGCCACAGTCCCATGGGAATCAGGGGCGGTGGCCCCGCGCTGGCGGGTCGACAACATTTGAGAACCGCCGACGGCGCTGTAAGGGAGCTGTCCGGCTGTTTTTCGATATCGGTGCAGCCGGGCGACGTCGTCGAGATCGAGACCCCCGGGGGCGGCGGTTTCGGCCGGCCCAACGGCGACAACGGCTGACGCAACAGTTTCAGGATTTTGGATGGCCCCGCTTCTCTTCGCTCTCGCCCTTCTGGCCCAGGACACCCCGGCCGCCAACGCCGCCACCGACGGTCCGGTGGCCACCGCGGTTCCTCGCAAACAGACCGCCGCGCCGCTGCCGATCCAGGGCGGACCGGTCTCGGCGCCGACCGATGACTATGGTTACGTGGGCTGGTGCTACGGCGTGATCGCCGGCTACATCGACCTCTATGACCTGGCGATGCCGGAGGTGACCCGTATCGAACGGGCCTGGCCGACGCCGAGCACCGAAGAAAACATCAAGGTCATCTACCCGGGCCAGCGCGACGAGGGGAAACGCAACCTCGTCACCTTCCGCCGGGCGATGGAGGCCGCCGAAAAGGCCAGCCCCTCCCCGATCCAGGATCAGGGCGCGGCCGCCATCAAGCGCGGCCGGGCCGTCTGGAGCGGCTCGACCAATGTGCCCAGGGCCCAGTTGGCCCAGTTCTGGATGTCCTGGACGCCGCCCGCCAAATGCGAGCAGACGGCCAAGGCGCTTGAGACCCGGTCGAACCTGTTCGGTCAGGCCCTCAGCTACAATGTCGACACGCCCCAGGCCGAGGCGACGGCGCCGGTCGCCACGCCGACGCCCGCGCCGGCCAAGGCCGCGAAGGCCGCCGAGGCGCCGGTAGCAGAGCCGGCGGCCGTGACCATCGCCCCCGCCCCGCCGCCCGCCGTGGAACCCGCACCGGTTGTCGCGCAGACCCCGGTGGTCGACACGCCCCTCGCCGAGGCCGCACCCCCAGCGCCGACGCCGCCCACGGCCCTCGCGGCCACGCCGCCGCCGGAACCTGCGACCATCGAACAGGCGCCGTCCGCGTCTGGAAAGGCGCAGCCGACGGCCTCGCGCCCCGTCGTCGCGCCCACCCCGCCGGTCAAGGCCGCCGCCGCGATCAAGGTCACGCCTGCCGCTGAAGCGCCCGTCAAACCCAAGCGCAAATACAAGCGCGGGCTGCGCGACGTGCTGGGTCTGGGCAAGTCGTCCGACTAGGAACGACCAGAACAGCGCTTCGGATCATCCGGATCAGGGCGTCTCGGCGCCTGGATCGTAGCTGAGGATCGGCGCCAGCCAGCGTTCGGCCATGACCAGATCCCAACCCTTGCGGGCGGCATAGTCGGCGACCTGGTCGGCGCCGATGCGGCCGACGCCGAAATAATGGGCCTCCGGTGCGCTGAAATAGAGGCCGCTGACAGAAGCCGGCGGGCTCATCGCGAAGCTCTCGGTGAGCTGCATTCCCGTCTCAGCTTCAGCATTCAACAGATTGAATAACGTCGCTTTTTCGGTGTGGTCCGGCTGGGCGGGATAGCCCGGCGCTGGGCGGATGCCGCGGTATTTTTCCCCGATCAGGGCGTCGATGTCGAAGGCTTCGTCCGGGGCGTAGCCCCAGAGCTCCGTGCGCACGCGGTGATGCAGCGCCTCGGCGAAGGCTTCGGCCAGACGGTCGGCCAGGGCCGTGGCCAGAATGGCTGAATAGTCGTCGCCGGCGGCCCGGAACCGCGCGGCGATTTCCAGCTCGCCATGGCCGGCGGTGACCGCGAAGCCGCCGATCCAGTCGGCCGGGCCCCCGACCGGAGCGATGAAGTCAGCCAGGGCCAGGTTGGCCTTGTCGCCACTCTTGGCCATCTGCTGGCGCAGGCTGTGCAGCCGGGCCCGCTCGCCGGTGCGGCTTTCGTCAGCATAGATGACGATGTCATCGCCGTCAGACTGGGCCGGCCAGAAGCCGACCACGCCACTGGCCTTGAACCAGCGCTCGTCGAGGATTTTTGTCAGCATCGCCTGGGCGTCCTTCCACAGGTCGCGCGCCGCCTCCCCGACCACGTCGTCCTCTAGGATGGCCGGATAGCGCCCCACCAGTTCCCAGCTCGAGAAGAAGGGCGTCCAGTCGATGTATTTAGCTATATCTTTCAAATCATAAGCGTCGAATGTTCTTGTGCCTAGGAAGCTCGGCTTGACCGGCGGCGCGGCGGCCCAGTCGATGGCGAAGCGGTTGGCCCGCGCCCTGGCGATCGGCGTGCGGGTCTTCTGCTCCTGCCCCCGGGCGAACTGTTCGCGGACGCGGACATAGTCCTCGCGGGTGGCGGCCTCGAACTTCGGCCGTTCCTCTTTCGACAGCAGCTGGGAGACCACCCCCACCGCCCGGCTGGCGTCGAGCACATAGGTGGTCGAGGCGGCGCGATAGGCCGGAGCGATCTTGACCGCCGTATGGGTCTTGCTGGTGGTGGCCCCGCCAATCAGCAACGGGATGTCGAAACCGCGCCGCTCCATCTCGCCGGCCACGAAGGCCATCTCGTCCAGCGACGGGGTGATCAGGCCCGACAGGCCGATGATGTCGACGTCATGGGCCTTGGCCTCATCGAGGATGCGGTCAGCCGGGACCATGACGCCGAGATCGATGACCTCGTAATTGTTACACTGCAGGACAACGCCGACGATGTTCTTGCCGATGTCGTGGACGTCGCCCTTGACGGTGGCCATCAGAATGCGGCCGGCGTGCTGGCGCGGCTTGCCTTCCTTTTCGGCCTCCATGAAGGGCATCAGCCAGGCCACCGCCTGTTTCATCACCCGGGCCGACTTGACCACCTGGGGCAGGAACATCTTCCCGGCCCCGAACAGGTCACCGACGATGTTCATGCCGTCCATCAGCGGGCCTTCGATGACGTGCAACGGCCGCTCGACGGTCAGCCGGGCCTCTTCGGTGTCGGCCTCGATGAACTCGGTAATGCCGTTGACCAGGGCGTGGGCCAATCGCTCGGCCACCGGCAGGGCGCGCCAGGCCTGGTCGGCGACCTGGACCTTCGATCCGTCGCCCTTGTACTTGGGGGCCAGATCGACCAGCCGCTCGGTCTGACTGCCGCCGGCCTTCGGACGCCGGTTGAGGATGACGTCCTCGACCGCCTCGCGCAGTTCGGCGGGGATGTCGTCATAGACCGGCAGATCGCCGGCGTTGACGATGCCCATGTCCATGCCGGCGTTGATGGCGTGATAGAGGAACACCGAGTGGATCGCCCGCCGCACCGGCTCGTTGCCGCGGAAGCTGAACGAGACGTTCGACACCCCGCCTGACACCCGGGCGTAGGGCAGGCTTTGCTTGATGACCTTCGTGGCCTCGATGAAGTCGACGGCGTAGTTGTCGTGCTCCTCGATCCCGGTCGCCACCGCGAAGATGTTGGGGTCGAAGATGATGTCCTCGGGCGGAAATCCGACCTGGTCGACCAGAATGCGATAGGCGCGCTCACAGATGGCGATCTTGCGGGCGGCGGTGTCGGCCTGGCCGTCCTCGTCGAAGGCCATGACCACGACCGCCGCGCCGTAGCGCAGGCAGAGCGTAGCCTGGGCGATGAACTCCGCCTCGCCGGCCTTCATCGAGATCGAATTGACGATGGCCTTGCCCTGGACGCACTTCAGCCCGGCTTCGATGACTTCCCATTTGGAGCTGTCGATCATCACCGGCACCCGGGCGATGTCGGGCTCGGCGGCGATCAGGTTGAGGAAGGTGACCATGGCCGCCTTCGAATCCAGCAGCCCCTCGTCCATGTTGACGTCGATGATCTGGGCCCCGGCCTCGACCTGCTGACGCGCGACGGACAGCGCGGCCGGATAGTCGCCCGCGGCCACCAGTTTGCGGAATTTAGCAGAGCCGGTGACGTTGGTGCGCTCACCGATATTGACGAAGATGGGACGCATCAGTTGGCCTGTGACTTTCGGACAAGGCCGGGCAGGCCGTCGATAGAGGTGGCGTTGCTCTCGTAGCGCCGCTCGCGCCATTCGGCGTCGGGGCGGTGGGCGATATGGCGCACAAGCTGGTCGCGCTCGCCCCGGAAGTCCATGAACGGCACCCCCCAGCCGCAGCTGTCAG
Source organism: Caulobacter sp. (assembly GCA_030680355.1). GTDB lineage: Bacteria > Pseudomonadota > Alphaproteobacteria > Caulobacterales > Caulobacteraceae > Caulobacter. Next base: position 479,025 of record JAUXVF010000031.1, on the reverse strand, counting down.
CGATGCGGTCGATATGGAGGGTGATCACCGAACGGGCGCGGTCGAAGGCCGGGAACAGGGCCATCGCCTCCGCGAACCCCGGTTCGTCGAAGTTGACCGCCTCGCCGCGCCCGTACAGGCGCAGGATGCTGGCCGGCCCCTCGAAAGCGCAGAACATCAGGGTGACGCGGCCGTTCTCGCGCACATGGGCCAGGGTCTCGATCCCCGAGCCGCCCAGGTCGACATAGGCCACCGTGTGGGCGTCGATCACCGCAAGGCTGTCGTAGCCCTTGGGTGAGAGGTTCACCGATCCCTGCGCCGAGAGCGGCGCGGTGGCCACGAAGAACATCTTCTGGGCCTTGATGAAGCCGATCAGGCGATCATCCAGGGCGTCATAGGTCTTGGCCATTCACGCCTCCACCGGCTGTTCGCGACCGCCCAGCGCCAACCTGCGGCCGAGAATGGCCTGGGGCGCGCCGGCGGCGACGAGACCGGGCCAGCATTTCGCATCGAGGGCGCGGTGGGCGACCAGGGTCGCGACCAGACGGGACAGGGTTGCCAGATCGGCGGTGGCCGCGACCTTGACCACCAGTGCGCCCGACAGGGTCTTGGCCGGGATCTCGGTGGTCGGCGCCATGTCGGTGCGGGTGCAGGCGGTGACAAAGGCCGAGCCCAGCGCGAACAGCGCCTTGTCGCTGACCGCCTGACGGTTCAGCCGGCTGCGGACGTCGCGCAGCATCTCGGTCTCGACGGGACCGAGGGCCAGGGCGGGATCAGGAGCCGCCATCACGCCAGCTCGAACGCTTCCAGCCCCGACAGCCGCATGGCGGTCGGGCGCTCGGGAACCGCGCGCGGCGGCAGGCCGGCGACCGATTTGGCCACCTGGGCGATATGGTCGGGCGTGGTGCCGCAGCAGCCGCCGACAATGTTGACGATGCCGCTCTGGGCCCATTCGCGCAGGCCGGCGCCGGTCTGGTCGGGCTCCTCGTCGTACTGGCCCATGGCGTTGGGCAGGCCGGCGTTGGGGTAGGCCGCGATCAGGGTGTCGGCGATGCGCGACAACTCGGCGATATGGGGCCGCATCAGGTCGGCGCCGAGGGCGCAGTTGAGACCGATGGCGAACGGTTTGGCGTGGCGCACGCTGTTCCAGAAGCCCTCGACCGTCTGCCCCGACAGGGTGCGGCCGGAGCGGTCGGTGATGGTCCCGCTGATCCAGATCGGCAGCGGCTCGTGGCCCTCGTCCTGCAGGTCGAGGATGGCCTTCAGCGCTGCCTTGCAGTTCAGGGTGTCGGTGATGGTCTCGATCAGGAACAGATCGACGCCGCCGTCGTAGAGCCCCCTCACCTGCTCGCGGTAGGCCTCATAGACCTGGTCGAAGGTGACCAGCCGCGCGCCCGGATCGTTCACGTCCGAGGACATCGACAGCATGACGTTGAGCGGCCCCATCGAGCCGGCGGCCCAGCGCGGCTTGTCCGGCGTCTTCGCCGTCCAGCGGTCGGCGGCGGCGCGGGCCAGCTTGGCCCCTTCGAGATTGATGTCGTAGGCGGCGCTTTCCAGCCCGTAGTCGCGCTGGGCGATGGTGGTGGCGCTGAAGGTATTGCTCTCGCTGATGTCGGCCCCGGCGGCGAAATAGGCGTCATGCAGCTCGGCAATAATATCGGGCCGCGTCAGGCACAGGACATCGTTGTTGCCGCGCAGGGGCAGGCTATGGTCGGCGAAACGCGCGCCGCGGAAGTCTTCTTCCGTCACGCCCCGCCGCTGGATCATCACCCCCCAGGCGCCGTCGAGAACCAGAATGCGCTCCTTGGCGGCCTGTTTGAGGGCGGCGATACGGTCCTGCCGGGTCATGACGCGGCCTTCTTCTGTTGTTTGGCGAGCGCGGCCTCGAAGGCCTTGCGCGATTGGGCGACCCGGACCGGAAGCTCACCGGGATCGACGAACGGGTTAGGCCCGCCCTTGTTGAGCCGGGCAAGCTTGGCGGCCATGTCGAACTGTTCGGGATGGGGGGCCAGGAAGATGTCGGCCTTCATGGTCGCCAGCCGCGCAAAGGTGCGGCGATAGTCGGCGACGATGCCCGGATACTGCGGGTCGGGCGCCAGCCGGTTGGCCGCCACCGTCGTGCTGCAATAGATCATGGCCTGGCGCACCTGGCCGTCGACCTTGAGCGGCAGGGTCCAGGTGGTGCAGCCGGGGCTGTGGCCGGGCGTGACATGGGCCGTCAGGCTCACCCCGCCCAGGCTGACGACATCGCCGTCCTTGAGCACCCGGTCGACCTTCACCGGCTCGAATTTCAGGAAGTCCTGGTCCTCGGACCCTGGATAGACGCCCTGCTCCAGCGCCGGCCTGTCGCCTTCGCTGGCGGCCATGATGGCGCCGGTGTCGCGTTTCAGCCGCGCCAGCCCGCCGGTGTGGTCGAAATGAGCATGACTGTTGAGCAGGATCTTTACGTCGCTGACCTTGAAGCCCAGCGTCTCGATGTTGAGCTTCATCCGGTCGAGATTGCCGTCGAGCGGGGCGTCAATGACGATATGGCCCCCCGGCGTGGTGATCAGCCAGGCCGACAGCCCCTTGCTGCCGACATAGTAGAGGTTGTCGGCCACCCGGAACGGCGTCATCGGGGTCAGCCAATTGGCCGGCGGTGCACCCTGGGTCACGCCCCCGGCGGCCAGGACGGCCAGGCCGACGATGACCGCCACGATGAGAACCAGACGTTTCATGCCGCCGCCTCCGATGTCGGGGCCGGGGTCTCGCGCACACCCAGCACCCGGCAGATGGCGTAGACCAGATCGGCCCGGTTAAGGGTGTAGAAATGGAAGTCGGAAAAGCCTTCCTCGGCGAGCCGGGCGCACATCTCGGCGGCCACCGAGCCGGCGATCAGCCGGCGGGTTTCGGGATCCTCGTCCAGGCCCTCGAACAGCCCGCCCAGCCAAGCCGGCAGCGGGATGCCGCAGGGTTCGGCCATGCGCTGCAAGCCCTTGAAATTGGACACCGGCATGATCCCCGGCGAGATCGGGATGGTCACCCCGGCCTTGCGGACCTTTTCCATGAACCGCAGGAAGACGTCGGTGTCGAAGAAGAACTGGGTAATGGCCCGCGTGGCGCCCGCGTCGACCTTGGCCTTGAGCACGTCGATGTCGTGGTCGATGCCGGGGCTTTCGGGATGCACCTGCGGGTAAAGGCTGACCGAAACCTCGAACGGCGCGACGCGCAGGATGCCGGCGGTCAGTTCGGTGGCGTTGGCGTAGCCGTCGGGGTGCGGCTGATAGGCGCCGCCGATGGCCCCGGGCGGGTCGCCGCGCAGGGCGACGATATGGCGGATGCCGCTCTCCCAGTAGTCACGGACGACGGCGTCGACCTCGTCGCGCGACGCCCCGACGCAGGTCAGATGAGCGGCGGGTTTGAGCGACGTCTCGTCGAGCATGCGTTTGACCGTGCGGTGGGTGCGCTCGCGGGTCGAGCCGCCGGCGCCATAGGTCACCGACACGAAGTCCGGGTTCAGCGGGGCGAGCCGGCGGATCGCCGTCCACAGCGTGTCCTCGGCCTGGGGCGTCTTGGGCGGCGAGAACTCGAACGAGACCCGCACGCCATGATCGCGGCCGCCGGCGCGGGCGACGGGTCCAAGGGCGGTGGGCGGAGTCATGCGGCGTTCCTCTTGGCCAGGGCGGGCCGGCGCGCCGTCCAGATTTTCACGGTCAGGCCCTGTTCCGAGGCAGGCGGGAGGGCCGCGGCGGTCTCCAGCGTCAGGCCGGCCGCCTCCAGCCAGCGGCCGATCTCCTCGTCGGAAAAGCCGAGCCGCCGGTGCTGATGCTGCTCGCGCAGGAATTCGAGCGCGTGGGGGGCGAAGTCGATGATCAGCAGGCGTCCGCCGGGCGCCACCAGCCGGGCGGCCTCCTCGACGGCCGCGGCCGGGTCGCCCAGATAGTGCAGCACCTGATGAACGGTCACCAGGTCGGCGCATTCGCCGGGCAGGCCGGTGGCGAAGATGTCGCCGTGGCGCAGTTCACAGGCCGCAAGCCCGGCCTCGCCGACATTGACCCGGGCGATGTTGAGCATCTGTTGCGACAGATCCAGCCCCACGGTCCGGCTGGCCTGGCCGCCGAGCAGGGTCAGCATCCGGCCGGTGCCGGCGCCGAGGTCAACCAGCAAGCCAAGGGTAGTTTCGCCGACGGCCTTGCGGATTTCCGCCTCGACCTCGGCCTCGGCCACGTAGAGGGAGCGGATTTCATCCCACCGGGCGGCGTTGCGGGCGAAATAGGCCGCCGCTTCGGTGGACCGTTCGGTCGCCACTCGCGACAGCCGTTCGCCGTCCTGGGCGAGCGCCGGGTCGGCCGGATCGATCTGGGTCAGGATGCTGTCGGCGAGCGCCCGCCCGCCCCCGTCGGCGGCCAGTCTGTAGAAGACCCAGGCGCCATCGGGGAACCGCTGGACAAGGCCCGCCTCGGCCAGAAGCTTCAGGTGTCGCGAGACGCGCGGCTGGCTCTGCTCGAGCACGGTGCAGAGCTCGAGCACCGACAGTTCATCGCGCGCCAGCAGGGCGAGGATGCGCAGCCGCGTTGGTTCGCCCGCCGCGCGCAACACCTCAACCGCCTCTGCCGATGTCATCGTCATGCGGACATAAGGATATCTTTATATCATGCTGTCAACCCTGCCGGGCCAACGACTGTCAGCTGGGCGGCTGCCAGAGTTCGACCTTGATTCCCGCCGGATCGAGCAGCCAGGCAAAGCGGCCATAGGGGTCGGAATCGTCGCGCCGGATCGGCTCGACCCCCGCCGCTTTCGCCATCTCGAGGATGCCGTCGATGTCGTCAACGATAAGGTTGATCATGAACGGCAGGCTGGACGGTTCGAAATAGTCGGAATCGGCGTCGAACGGGCTCCAGAGGGTAAAGCCGGACGTAGGGTGCGCGAACTGGGCGCCGCCCCACTCGGCGATATCGAAACCCAGCACCCGCCGGTACCAGTCGCGCAAGGCGTCGCCGTCCTGAGCCTTGAAGAAAATGCCGCCGAGCCCCAACACCCTGGCCATGCCAATCCCTCCGGGGCGGCGTCGCTGTTGGCCTGCGACTCCCCGCCGCGCTGTGCAGCATACCCGATCCGTGGAAATGAGGGACGGTATTTACGCCTGACGAACCACCGTCTGGTTTAGACAGCCTGCACAGTAATGGAGCCGTCCACGGACGGGATGCTCATGCCGAACAAGGCCAGACAGCGCATACTTGTGGTCGATGACAATGCCCACGCCCGCGCCTTCCTGGCCCAGATCCTGAGCGCCGTGGACATGGACGTCGTCCAGGCCGACAGCGGGCCGGCGGCGCTGATCGCGCTCAAGGGTCCCAAGCCTAACGCCATTTTCGTGGACATGTTCATGCCGCGGATGGACGGGATATCGCTGACCCGCGCCATCCGCGCCCTGCCCCAGCCCCAGGTCGCCAAACTGCCGATCATCATGGTCTCGGCCCAGGTCAGCCGCGACGTCGTTCAGCGCGGTGCGGCCGCGGGCGTCACCGCCTTCCTGGCCAAGCCGTTCACGGCCTCGGCGGTGCTCAAACACCTGGCCGCCGCGCTGGCTCCCAGCGTCCAGGCCCAGCCCGCGCCTGAACCCACGGCCGACGACCAGTCATTCTTCCTCTAGATCAAAGATCCGAAAGTCGACGCCCTAGTCCTGAACCGGGGAAAGCAGCGGCTCCTTGTCGAAGAACCGCCTGAGGTTCTCGAGGGTCTGGCCGACCATCCGGGGAATGCTCTCCAACGTGCCGCCCGCGGTGTGAGGCGTCAGAACCGTGTTGGGCGTGTCGGCCCAGCGCGCCGCGGGCGTGGGCTCGGTTTCAAAGACATCCAGCGCCGCCATGCCCAGCCGGCCGCCCTTGAGCGCCGCGATCAGCGCGTCCTCATCAACCACCGAGCCGCGCGCGACATTGACCAGGCACCCATGCGGTCCCAGAGCCTCGATCACGGCGGCCGAGATCAGGTGGTGGTTGGCCGCGTCGGCCCGGCAGCAGACGAACAGGGCGTCGCTGTCGCGAGCCAGATCCAGCAGGCTGCCGGCCCTCGGCCACCGGCTCTCCTTGTCGTTGGGACCCCACCAGGACACGGTCAGCCCAAAGGCCTCGAGGCGATGGGCGGCGGCCTGGCCGATATGGCCCAGCCCGACGATCCCGGCCTTGCGGCCCATCAGGCCGGGTCGGGGCCGCATCCGTTCGGCCGGCGTCCAACGGTCCTCGCGTACCATGCGGTCGCCGGCGACGATGCCGCGCCAGGCGGCGACAAACGCCCCGACGGCATGGTCGGCCACGTCGTTGGCGTTGAGCCCCTGCGAATGGGTGACGGCGACGCCCCGTCCACGGCACCAGGGCACATCGATCCCGTCATAGCCGACGCTGACACAGGCGATCAGGCCCAGGCGCGGCATCCCCGACAGGAAATCGTTCGACAGATTCACTTCGCCGGCGTGGACGATGGCCTCGACGGACTGGCCCGGCCCCTCGAGAAAATCGAGGCGGTCGGGGAAGTCCCACAATCGCAGAACCCGATAGGTCGGTTCCAGCGCCGCCTGAAGCGGCAACAGCATCGGGTGGGAAATCAGCAGCACGGGCTGTCGGGTATCTGAGGCCATGGCTTGTCATCGCGCCGGGCGGCGCTGACGTCAATTGACGAGGGCGCGGAGACCTTGCTCACGCGCCGCTTCCCTGACCGCCGCAATCCAATTACGAATTTGTCCGTGACAGTACGAATCGACGGCGCGTGAGTGTGATGAGTAGCAGTGGTTCGCCAATAGAATCCGTGCGCCGCCAACAGCGTCTGATCATGCGTTGCGCCTTCACCATACTGCTGGACGAAGTGGCCGCGCTCAGCCGAAGACATCAGGGGGATTTTGTCCGCAGCGCGGTTCTGCTGGCCCTGACCCAGGCCACCCGATCAGGCGATCCGGTCGCCGAGGCGACCCTGTCGCCGGTCGAGGACCGGCCCGTCCGGGCCATCAGCGTGCGCGCCATCGCCCAGTCCCTGGGCCTGCCCTACGAGACCACGCGCCGGAAGGTCGCCGAGCTGGAAGTCCTCGGACTGTGCCGGCGGCTGGGGCGGCTCGGCGTTCAGGCCTCCCAGGAGGCGCTCGACGGCGAATGGGCGCTGGCCGCCCGGACGGCGACCTGGGCGTCGCTCCGCCGCGGCGTCACCGACCTGCGTGCGCTGGGATTTGACTTCGGCCTGGTCAATCACGTCTCGCCCCAGGGCGGCGGAAGCGGTCGCGATCTGCTAGCCTCCGTGGCGGCCCTCAGCGACGACTTCATCCTGCGCCTCATCGAGGCCGGCGCCGCCCCGCACGGATCCATCACCAACGGCGCCATCGCCACGGCGATGCTGATGATCAACGCCGAGCCCCTGACCCGGAACCCGGCCCTGGCCTGGCGCTATGCCGGCGCGGAAACGCCGCCACCCGACGCCATGCGCCGCCCGGCCAGCATCACCCAGATCGCCGCGCGTCTGGCGTTGTCGCATGAGACGGTGCGTCGCCGCGTACAGGGCCTGGTCGAGGATGGCTGGGCGGTTCGCACGACCGGCGGCTATCTGTATCCGGCCGAGCGCATGCAATCGCCGCAGATGATGCAGGTGGGTCTGGTGACGACCCAGCGCTTCCTGCAACTGCTGCAGGCGTTGCGGCAGCTGGGCGTGGACCTGGAGACGGTAAACGCCGACTGACGGGGCGTTGCGACCGTGGCGGGCGAAGGCTACCTGCTCTGACCATGCAACGGATTCTGATCCTCGGCTGTCCCGGCGCGGGCAAGTCCCGTCTGTCCCGCGCCCTGGGCGCGCGCCTCGACCTGCCGCTGGTCCATCTCGACGCCCTGTACTGGCGGCCGGGCTGGGTCGCGAGCGCCCTCAAGGACTTCCGCGTCCGGGTGGCCGCGGCCGTCGCCAGCGACCGCTGGATCTGCGACGGCGGCTATGGCTCGACCTACGACCTGCGCCTGCCCCGCGCCGACCTGATCATCTGGCTCGACACGCCGCGCTGGCTCTGTCTCCTGCGCGTCATGTTGCGATGGTTGACCCATTTGGGGCGCACGCGGGCCGACATGGGACCGGACTGCCCCGAGAAAGTCGACGCGGCCTTCATCACCTACATCTGGCGGTGGCGGCGCGACAACCGGCCGACGCTGGAGGCCGCCCTCGCCAGGCTCGCCCCCGCCACGCCGCTGGTCACCCTGCGGTCGGACCGCGCGGTGACCGCCTTTCTGGATGGCTTGCCCGACGCTAGCGGCTGAACTTCTGGAACTTGATCCGGTGCGGGATCAGACTGTCGGCGCCCAGACGGCGCTTCTTGTCTTCCTCATACATCTCGAAGTTGCCCTCGAACCATTCGACATGGCTGTCGCCCTCGAAGGCCAGGATGTGGGTGCAGAGGCGGTCGAGGAACCAGCGGTCGTGGCTGATGACCACGGCGCAGCCGGCGAACTCCTCCAGCGCCTCCTCGAGGTTCTGCAGCGTCTCGATGTCGAGGTCGTTAGTCGGTTCATCGAGCAGGATGACGTTGCCGCCGGTGGCCAGGGTCTTGGCCAGGTGGACGCGGTTGCGCTCACCGCCCGACAGCTGGCCGACCTTCTTCTGCTGGTCGCCGCCCTTGAAGTTGAAGCTGCCGACATAGGCGCGCGTGTTGATCTCGCGCTTGCCGACCATCATCACGTCTGTGCCGCCGCTGATCGCCTTCCAGACCGTGTCGGTGGGCTCCAGATCGTCGCGGCTCTGGTCGACATAGGCCAGCTTGACCGTCTCGCCGAGCTTGATCGAGCCGCTGTCGGGCGTCTCCTGGCCGGTGATCAGGCGGAACAGCGTCGACTTGCCGGCGCCGTTGGGGCCGATGACGCCGACGATGCCGTTGGGCGGCAGGCGGAAGGTCAGGTCCTTGAACAGGCAGCGGTCGCCGTAGTGCATCTCCAGGTCCTCGACCTCCAGCACCACATTGCCCAGGCGCGGGCCCGGCGGGATCTGGATGACGGCGTGGGTCTGGGCGCCGCGCAGGTTTTCCTGTTCGGAGACCATCCGCTCATAGGCGGCCAGACGGGCCTTGGACTTGGACTGTCGGGCCTTGGCGTTGGAGCGAACCCATTCCAGCTCCTTGGTCATGGCCCGCTGACGGGCCTCGGACTCGGAATTCTCCTGCACGATGCGTTTGGTCTTCTGCTCCAGCCAGCCGGAGTAGTTGCCCTCGAACGGCGTACCCTTGCCGCGATCGAGCTCCAGCGTCCATTTGGTCACCTGATCGAGGAAGTAGCGATCGTGGGTGACCAGGATGACGCAGCCGGGGAAGGCTTCCAGGTGGTGCTGCAACCAGGCCACGGACTCGGCGTCCAGGTGGTTGGTCGGTTCGTCGAGCAGCAGCATGTCGGGCTTGGAGAGCAGCAGCCGGGCCAGGGCCACGCGGCGCTTCTCACCGCCCGACAGCTTGGTCACGCCGCTGTCATTGGGCGGACAGCGCAGGGCGTCCATGGCCATCTCGACCTTGCTGTCGATGTCCCACAGGTCGCCGGCGTCGATCTTTTCCTGGAGGGCGGTCATCTCCTCCATCAGTTCGTCGGTGTAGTTCTCGCCCAGTTCCATGGCCACGGCGTTGAACCGGTCGACGATCTTCTTTTCCTCGCACCAGGAAATGACGTTTTCCCAGACGGTCTTGTCGTCATCGAGATGCGGCTCCTGCTCGAGGTAGCCCATCTTGGTGCCGTCGGCGGCCTTGGCCTCGCCGGTGAACTCCTTGTCCAGCCCGGCCATGATCTTCAGCAGGGTCGACTTGCCCGAGCCGTTGACCCCGACCACGCCGATCTTGGCGTCGGGATAGAAGGACAGCCAGATGTTCTCGAACACCTTCTTGCCGCCGGGAAAGGCCTTGGTCAGGCCCTGCATCTGGAAAATATACTGGGCGGCCATAGGTGCGCGCGCTCGCTTTCACTTTTTGAGTGTCTGGGGTTGTCGCGGGATGTAGCGACCGGGGGGGGGAAAGGCAACGGGTGGGGCGCGGAACCCGCCTCGCGTGCGTGCACTGGCGGGCCGGCGGCGAGCTGTGGCAAGCTGCGCTTTTCCGCCCTTTCGCCATCGGGATGATCGATGAAGTCCAGACCCGTCCGCCGGCTTTGGCCGCTTCTCGCCGTCGCCGTCGCCGTCGCCCTGGCTCTGGGGACCGGCGGCGGCGCCCTGGCCCGCAGCGACTATGAAAAGTTTCGCGATGCCAGCCTCAACAGCCCGCCGCCCAAGGCGGAGGGGACCGAGGCGGCCGAGGCGCTGAACGCCGACATCAACGCCCGCAACGCCGCCGCCCGGGCCCGCGATGAGGCTCGCGACGCCGAGTTCGCCCGACGCCAGCGCGAATACGAGGCCAAGAAGAAGGCCGACGCCGCCGCATACGCCAGGGCCCTGGCCGACTACGAAGCCCAGAAGGCCGCCGTCGAAGCCCAGCGTCAGCGGGACCTCGCCGACTGGGAAGCCCGCGTCCGCGCCTGCAAGGCCGGGGACAGGACCGCCTGCGCGCCGAAATAGGCTGACGGCCGGCCTTGCCAAATGGTCATTCAGCCGGGACCCTCCGGCGGATCGTTCCCGGAGCCCCGCCGATGCGTCGTCTGCTGACTCTTGCCGCCATCCTCGCCCTCGCCGGCCCCGCCGCGGCCATGCCGCCGCCCCTCCCCGATGTCGCTGACCGGTCAATGACCCAGCTGCAGGCGAATGTGGCCGCAGGCGAGGCCGGCTACGAAACCCTGACCAGCGCCTACATCGTCCGCGCCAAACAACTCGACCCGGGTCTTCGCGCGATCATCGCGGTCAATCCGGACGCCCTGACCCAGGCCCGCGCCGCCGACACCGCGCGCAAGGCCGGCGGCGTACTCGGACCGCTGACCGGCATGGCCATCGTCATCAAGGACAATATCGAGACCCTCGATCCGATGGCGACCACCGCCGGCTCCCTGGCCCTGGCCGACAACGTCACCGGGCGCGACGCGCCGGCCATCGCCCGGCTGCGAGCGGCGGGCGTGGTTATTCTGGGCAAGGCCAACCTCTCGGAATGGGCCAACATCCGTTCCAGCGACAGCCTGTCGGGCTGGAGCGCCGTCGGCGGCCAGGCGCGCAATCCTTATGACCCGGCCCGCAGCCCCTGCGGCTCCTCGGCCGGCAGCGCCGTGGCCGTGGCGGCCGGGCTGGCGGCGGCGGCGGTCGGCACCGAGACCGACGGCTCGGTCACCTGCCCGGCGGCGGTCAATGGTCTGGTCGGTCTCAAGCCGACGGTCGGCCTGGTCTCGCGGACCTTCATCGTGCCGATCAGCGCCAGCCAGGACACCGCCGGACCGATGACCCGCACCGTGCGCGACACGGCCGACATGCTGACCGTCATGGCCGGGTCCGACCCCGCCGATCCCGCCACGGCCGAGGCCGACGCCCGCAAACTCGACTACGCCGCCGCGCTCAGGCCTGACGCCCTCAAGGGGGTGCGGATCGGGGTCATGCGTTACGCCGCCGGCTTCCAGCCGGGCACTGACGTCGCCTTCGAAACGGCCCTCAAGGTGCTCAAGGCCCAGGGCGCGGAACTGGTCGAGATCGCCGACTTCCCCAATGGCGACGCGTTCGGGGAAAAGGAGCTGGCCGTACTGCTGACCGAGCTCAAGGCCGGGCTGAACGCCTACCTCGCCGCCACCGACCCGGCCAGGGTCAAGACCCGCACCCTGGCCGAGGTGATCGCCTTCAACACCGCCCATGCCGACCAGGAAATGCCGCTGTTCGGCCAGGAGCTGTTCGAACAGGCCGAGAAGACCAAGGGCCTGGCCGATCCCGCCTATCTCAAGGGCCGGGACGCCGCCAAACGGCTGGCCGGACCCGAGGGCATCGACGCCCTGCTGGCTGAATACAAGGTCACAGCCCTTGTCGGCCCGACGCTGGGCCCGGCCTGGCTGATCGATCCGGTGCTCAAGGACCGCTACATCGGCGGCGGGGCCGGCAACGCCGCCGCCGTGGCCGGCTATCCGCACCTGACCGTGCCCATGGGCCTGGTCCAGGGCCTGCCGGTCGGGTTGTCGTTCGTCGGACCGAAATGGAGCGAGGCGCGGCTGCTGGGCTACGGCTACGCCTATGAGCAGGCGGCCAAGGCCCGCCGCGCGCCGGTCATGGCCGCCGACTGACGTCTTCAGACCGGCCCTCCGCCGGAGCGGATCGGGACCTCGAACATCAAGGCCGCCTCGGCGAGACCGGCTGGCGGGGCTGAAAACGGCGCGGCGGCGCGCACCGTGGCCAGGGCGGCGCGGTCGAAGGCCGGCCGGCCGCTCGAGCCCGTCAGCCGCAACGCCGCCAACCGGCCTGACCGGTCTAGGCGGAAGGTGACCCAGGCCGTCCCCGCCCCTTCCACCGCCCGGGGCGGCCGCGCCGCGATCCGCGCCCAGACCAGCCGGGCATAGGCTTCGGCAGCCTGGTTCGGCCGCTCCGGCATGGCGTCCGAAGTCGGCGGAGCCGGCGCGGGCGCGGGCGGCGCCGTGGGCGTCAGCGGCGAGGCGCTGGCTGCCGGCGCGGCGGCGGCCATCTTCCGCGAAGCCGACGGCCCGGGCGCCGGCGCCACGACGGCCCGGGCTCTGACGGAGGAGTCAGCCACGCGGGCTGGCGCACCCGGCCGCGACGGCGTCGAGAGCGACAGCTGGACGATGATCGCCTCCACCGGCGCCGGCGCGCCGGCGCCGCGCGGCGCGCCCTGGACCAGCGCGGCGGCGACGAGCAGGTGCAGGACGATGGACACCGCCCCCGCCAGCCCGCCGCCGCGCGACAGCCCCACGATCAGAACCTGACGTTCAGGCCGACATTGACCGACCGGCCCGGTCCCGCCAGCGGCAGCAGCGGCGGAACCTGACCACCGACCTTGTAGTCGCCGTAGGACACCCCGCCGAGCGGCAGGTCGTAGGCTTCGTCGAAGGCGTTCTCGACCGCCAGGTCGACCCTGAACCGTTCCGTCGGCCGCCAGACGGCGCGCAGGTTGACCAGGCTGTAGCCGTCGGTCCCCGGCTCGTGACGCAGGGCGTTGACCCGGTCCTTTTCAGCGACCAGCTCCAGCTCGGCGATCACCGTCCAGCTCCCCAGCGGCTGTTCGAGACTGAATCGGCTGGTCAGCGGGGCCATATGGTAGAGATCGTCGCCGGTGTCGCGGTTCTCCCCCTGCACCCAGGAGACCTGTCCCGTCAGCACCGCCGACGGCCCGTCGTTCAGGCTCCACAGCGCGGTCTGGCCGCTGACTTCCAGCCCCTGGATCAGGGCGTCATGGTTGGCGAAGCGCAGCCGCACGAAGCCGCCGGCGAGGTCGGCCAGCTTGTCGGCGTCGACATAGTCGGCCACCGCCGAGCGGAACAGGCTGACAGTCAGCGACCGTCGCGCCTGGGGGCCGTCGGTCAGCCGCAGGGTGGCGGCCAGGTTGTCGGCGGTCTCCGGCTTGAGGTCGATGTCCCCGACCCAGGAGTTGGCGTCGCCGGCCAGCGAGGTCATGGCGCTGGACATGGCGCCAAGACCCCAGGCGTAGCGTTCATAGAGGTTGGGAACCCGGGTCTTGCGGGCGTAGCCGAACTCCAGCGAGGCCTGGTCGGACGGCGCCCACGACGCCCGCAGGGTGACGTCGGCGACATCATCGGACCGGCGGTGGTCCCGGGCGTTGAAGGCCAGGGCCGCGGCGGCGTCAGCGGCGTTCATCATCCCGGTCCAGCTGTAGGGCTGGACGTCGCCGGCGTCGGTGATCACCCGCTCCAGCCGCAGCCCGGCCAGCAGGGTCCAGGCTGCCGTCGGCCGGCTGGTCCATTCGGCCCAGACGGCGGTGCGGTCGCGCTCACCACCGTTGATGTTGATGTACGGATTGGGGCCCATCATCATGCTGCCGGCCACCGCCGGCCACCAGTCCTCGAGATCCGTGCGGCGCACATCCAGGCCCAGACCCAGGGTGTTGTCCGGCCCTATCGGCAGGGTCGCGGCCAGGGCCAGCCCCAGGTCGACGCCATGGGTCAGCATCGGCATGTCGCCGCCCTTGTCGGCCAGGAAGTTCATCTCGTGACGGACGTCCCGCCATGAGGCCCGCGCCGTCACATCGCCCCAGGCATAGCCGCCCTCGTAGCGCAGATCGGCGAACCCGCTGCGGTTCTCGGTCATGTCCATGCGCTGGTTGGGAAAACCCTGATAGGGCGTGAACTGGCGGCCGGCCCGCAGGGTCACCAGACCCTGATCGGTGCGCAGCGCGGCGACCACGGCGGCGTCATAGGTTTCGTATTCGCTGGACCGGACATCGCGACCGTAGCCCGAACGGTAGTTCTCGCCGCGCGCCCAGGAGGTTTCCAGGCCCAGACTGACCCGCTCCCCGGCGACGCTGCCGCGGACGGAGGCCGAGCCCCCCTGACTGGCGCTGCGCCAGGCCAGAGCCGCCTCCCCCTCGTGGTGAACGCCCTCCCCCCGCCCGGCGAAGACCGGCGCGCGGCGGGTGATGGCCACCACCCCGCCGATATTGTCGCCGCCGGCGCTGACCGGCGACAGGGTCGAGGACAGGGCGATCGACTCCACCGAGGCGGCGGTCAGGTAGCCGCCGGGCGGGTTCATGTGGTTGGGGCAGAAAGCCGTGACTTCGGCCCCGTCGACGGTGACCAGCATGCGGTCGTCGGCCATGCCGCGCACGACCGGCAGAGCCGTTGTGCCGCCGCCGGCCTGAACCGCGACGCCGGGTTCGCCGAGCAGCAGGGAAACGGCGTCATCGCCGCCGGTGCGACGGCGCGCGAGCCGTTCGCCCGAAACGGTCAGGTCGGGCGCACCAGGCTCGGCGAGCGAGACGGCGGGCGCGGCCTGGGCCTGGACCGGCGGCAGCCGGGTCGGCGTCTGGGCCAGGACGGGCGCGGCGAGTGCGGCGGCCATGGCGGCGCCGGCGGCCAGCGCCGCGCGACGGGAGAAGGAGGGAGACATGGAAACAGCGTCCTTGATTGATCTGGAAAGCAGGCATGCGCCGGCGCGCCGGATTGGCGGCCTGGACGATCGACGGGCTTCAGATCAGGACGGGGGGACCGGTGGCCGGTGGCGGCAGGGCCGTCGAACGCCGGCCTGGCGAAAAGGCCGGCGGGCTCATGGCCGCCGGCGCACGCGTCAGCGTGGCGACGGGAATAACGACGGCCGACGGGGGTCCCAGCACCGCGCCGGCCAGGGCGAAGGCGCAGGGCGATTGATGCGGCTGATGGCCGTCGTCGGACGGTTGCGGGACGCCCGACGGTTCAGTGTCGATGATCCGGGTGACGGCGCCGTCGCCGGTGCAGATCACCACGGCGACGCCCTCTGGCGCGGCCGTCACCATATAGCCGGGCGCGAAGGCCAGGCGCATGGCCAGGGCCAGCGCGACCAGCACGAAGGGGAAGGCGTCCATGCGCCTGAAGATGCGTGACCCCGACTTCATCGGGTCGGCTCATACTCCAGCCGATGCATCGACGCCATCATCGAAGCGGCGTCGATGACCGTCAGTTGCGGCGGCCCCAACCCTTCTTCACCGGCGGCGCCGGTGGCATCGGCGGCGGCAGGGCGCGCGGCGCGCCGTCACGGCTGTAGCCCCGGTCGTAGCCGTCCGACTCCCACCAGTTGCGATAGGGGTTGTTGAAACCGCTTTCATCGCGCAGCGACGACGGCAGGGCGTTGGACCGCTGGCAATACATGCCGGGCTCCCACTGCCGTCTCCAGCAGTCGCCATTGTAATAGGCCCAGTTGTTGTCGACATCGGCGCTGGCGCCGGCCTCGACCCAGATCGGCGTGCGCGACCAGTCATAGAAGCGGTTGTACTGAATGGTGGCCCGGCCGCTGGCGATATAGACCCCGACATCCTTGGCGCCGATGGCCGACTCCGTCAGCCGCAGGTCTCCGTCCGACACCAGCCCCACCAGATTGCGGCAGAAGCGGCTGCGCGAGACGTCCACCTGGGCCCCGCGGTCGAGATTCATGCCGTTGCGCCAGCCGCAGACAACACTGTTGCGCACGCTCAGCTGGCCGGTTCCGCTGCGCAGGCCGCGCACCAGAATACCCACGCCGCTGGGCGCCGCCGCGCCGCGGAAGATGACCCCGGTCTGTTCGATACGGCTTTCGCCTGGCGCCAGGGTCAGATCGACGCCGGTTTCCTCGCCGGTAATGCGGGTGCGGGTGAAGTCCACCACCGCACCGTCGGCGACCACGGCCGCGTCCCAGGTGCGGGCGTCGATGACGCTTTCCTGCAGGATCAGCCGACCGCCGGACGCGAACACGGCGGCAGAGTCGCCCCAGTAGTTGACCGTCGTCCGCACCAGGGCCACCTCGGCGTCCCAGGCCTCGACGCAGGCGCTGCGGCCGCCCTTCTCCGTGGTCAGGACCAGATCGCGGATCTCCACGCCCTTGACCCCGGTGGCGACGCGAATACAGGGCTCACCGTCGAACGGCGCGATGGTCGCCGGTTTGGGATTGGGCCCGGCGTCGAACAGCGGGACCGCCTCGCCGGCGATGATCACCGGGTGATCGATCAGCACGGTCTCGCGGCAGATTCCCCCCCGCGAGCGGATATAGAGAATGCCGCCGTCGACCAGGGTCTGCAGGGCGTCGGAGATCGGGGTGGGGCCCATGTCGTCGTAGCTGCAGTCCACCGTCGCCACCGTCTGGTCGCGCGGCGGATACCAGTCGCGGCGGTTCGAGCGCGGCTTGCCCCAGCGGTACTGGCCAGGGCGCCAGCGGTCAGGACGCCAGCGCGGCTTCATCGGCGGAGTGATCAGGCCGCCGAAATTGGGACGGATCTGGGCGTCGATGCGCGCCGCCTGGTCCGGAAACGCCTGTCCCGGTCCGGCGGACAGCAACAGCCCCAGAGCCGCGCCCATGGCCGGCAGGAAGCGGGTGAGCGTCTTCATCCTGGATACTCCCTGTCGCGGGGCCTTGGCCGGGAACGGGACACCTGCGCAAGCACCTGCTGCAGACGGCCCACCGACGGCTTGAAGCCCGAAAGCGCGGCGTCGATCTGATAGATGACAGCCTTGGCCTTGTCCTGATCAGCGACCCCGGCCACCCCCAGCGAGAAGAAGGTCGACATGGCGTATTTGGCCTCGGCCGAACCCTGCCGGTCCGCTTCGGCGTACCAGTGGAAGGCGCGGGCATAGTCGCGCGGCACGCCGACGCCCTCCGAATACATCACCGCCAGAACCAGCTGCGCCTTGGGCGAGCCGTTGACGGCCGCGTACTGAATGGCGCGGACCTTCTCGATCGGCGTCAGATCGCCGGTCTGAGGCCGGGCGATCATGGCCTGGAAGGCCTGGACGTCCTGCGGATAGAGGCTGTCTTCCTTGCCGGTCGGCCGGGCGATCACCCGCAGATAGGACAGGGCCTCGCCGATATGGATGAAAGGCAGCTCGCGGATGCGCCCCAGCGCGATCTGCTGTGCGTCGCCGATCTGGTCGCTCTCGTCCGAATGCGGCACGCCCGATGACGGCGCTTCAGGCGGGTAGAACTCGTAGGGCGGCACCCAGCGCTTGGCCTTGGCCTCCACGTACTGGCCGGCGGCGGCGCGACTGGGCGACGACCGCTCGAAATCCTTAAGCAGGACGTAGGCGCCGACATCGCCGGTCTGAACCGCCAGGTAGTTGTAGAGATAGGCGTCCACGTCATTGCGCGGGAACAGGTTCAGCACTTGCGGCGCGCCGGGTTTGTAGGGCTTGCCGCGGGCCTCGCCGGCCTGGCGATTGTCCGACGGCTCGCCGAAGGGACCAAAGGCGGTGTCATGCATCCGCGCCAGGGTCCGGTATCCGGCCGCGCCCTGGGTCGACAGGATGTAGATCACGCGGCTGCGGACCTTTTCCTGTTCGTCGGAGGACATTTTCGACAGCAACCTGTCGAGGCTTCGGTAGGCGATGCGCCGCTCGACGGCGCGACAGTCGTCAAACCGCGCCACCGCCCGCTGTTCGCCCTGCGGCGATCGCCGGCCAAGCGCCGAGATCGGCGAGTAGCCGTCGGAATTGGACAGGGCGATAGCGTCCCAGACGGCCGCCTCGACCGGATCCTCGAGATTCTTGTCGGCGGCCCGAAAGCCTTCGTACCGGCGGCCGAGATCCAGTTGGGCGAAGAAATCGCCCGTGAATCCCCGCCGGCGCAGAATCCGCATCTCGATCTGTTGGCCGTTGAACTCCGGCGCGACGCCGGACGCGACCTGCGGCCTGGGACAGGCCGTGGCCCCCGGTTTGCGGAAGAAGCTTTCCGGGCCACTATCGCATCCGATCAGGGGGATCACCACGGCGGCGACAAGCGCCGCGATCGACGCGCCACGGATCAGCGGGCCTTGCGCCGCGCCATAGGGGCGGCTTTGGGCGACGCTGGTCTCATGCATACTGTAACCCCCGTTCCAGCTCGCCGTTAACCATCCGGCGAACGCGACTCTTCGTCGGGCGCCGGTCCGAGTCAAGCTCGCCCGGCGAGCGCGTCCAACATCAATCCCCGCACCTGTTGCGCGAGTGAACCGCCTTCGCCTGGCAGGCGAGCCAGGGGTTGCAGAAACAGCACACATTGCGCCCGTCCCCACCGCCCGCCCCGGTTTCGCCGCAGAGTCGGCACGATCATGGGCGCGGGACGATTGTGACAGGGACTTCCGATGACATTTCCGAAGCCATTCCGCCGTCTGACGAGTTTCGCGGCCCTTGCCGCCCTCACGACCGCTTCGGCGGCCCCGGCGCCTTTCGCCGCGGCGGCGTCGCCCCGCGACGGCGCCCCGACCGCCGCCGCCTGTGAGGCGCTGGGCTTCGCGCCGGCCAAGGACCGCGAAGGACGCGGTTGGCAAGGACGCCTCGGGGGGCTCGGACGCCCCGCTCCGCCGGCCCTGTCCATGCCGCCGCCCCCACCGCCGCCCTCGCCGATGAGCGCCATGGCCGCGCCTGTCGCCGGAAAAGTCGCCGACTATGGCGCGGTGGCCGGCGTCGTCGACACCGAACGCTACCCCGCCGCCGCCTCCAACCCGATCCACAGGGTGGCCGATGATCCGGTCTCGACCTTCTCCATCGATGTCGACACCGCCGCCTACGCCAATGCGCGGCGCTTCCTCAGCGACGGTCGGCTGCCGCCCCGGGACTCCGTGCGGGTCGAGGAGCTGGTCAACTATTTCGACTACCACTACCCGCGGCCGGATAGCCGCGAGACGCCGTTCAAGCCCTATGTCGCGGTCGTCCCCTCGCCCTGGTCGAAGGACCGCCAGATTCTCCATATCGGCCTGCAGGGCTATGAACTGCCGGCCAGCCAGCAGCCGCCGCTGAACCTGGTCTTCCTGATCGACACCTCCGGCTCGATGACCTCGCCCGACAAGCTGCCGCTGGCGAAGAAGGCCATGAACCTGCTGATCGACCAGCTCGGCGCGCGGGACCGGGTGGCCATCGTCGCCTATGCCGGCTCGGCCGGCGCGGTGCTGGCCCCCACCGACGGTCGCTCGAAGCTGAAGATGCGTTGCGCCCTCGAGGCCCTGCAGTCGGGCGGATCGACCGCCGGCGGCCAGGGTCTGGCCCTGGCCTACGCCCTGGCCCAGCAGAACTTCGATCCCAAGGCGGTCAACCGCGTCATCCTGCTGACCGACGGCGACTTCAACGTCGGCGTCGCCGACCCGTCGAAACTGAAGGATTTCGTCGCCGACAAGCGCAAGACCGGCGTCTATCTGTCGGTCTACGGCTTCGGGCGCGGCAACTACAACGACCTGATGATGCAGACCCTGGCCCAGAACGGCAACGGCACGGCGGCCTATATCGACACCTTCGAGGAGGCCCGGAAACTGTTCCGGGACGACCTGTCCGCCTCCCTGTTTCCGATCGCCGACGACGTGAAGATCCAGGTCGAGTTCAATCCCGCCCAGGTCAGTGAATACCGGTTGATCGGCTACGAGACCCGCATGCTCAATCGCGAGGACTTCAACAACGACCAGGTCGACGCCGGCGAGGTCGGGTCGGGGGCCTCGGTCACCGCCCTCTATGAGATCACCCCGGCCGGGACCAGGGCCTCGGCCGATCCGCTACGCTACGGCGCCGCGACTCCGGCTGCGACGCCCTCGGGCGAGATGGCCTTCCTCAAGGTGCGCTGGAAGGCGCCGGGCGCGGCGACATCACAGCTGATGCAGCAGGCGATTCCCGCCGGAAACACCGCCCGCGGCCTGACCGTCGCCCCGGAAGCCACCCGCTGGGCCGTGGCCGTGGCCGCCTTCGGCCAGAAACTGCGCGGCGATCCCTGGCTCGACGCCGACTATGGCTGGGACCAGATCCTCGACGCCGCCCAGAAAGCGCGGGGCGAGGACGAGTTCGGCCTGCGGGCGGAGTTCGTGACGCTGGTCCGGGCGGCGAAAGACAGCCGGCGCGTCAACGAATGACAGGTGCGCGCGTAGGCTGAAACCACCGCGACCTTAAACCGTCGTTGAGACCTGGCGGCCTTACTGGGCCCGCTCCGGACCCCGGCGCCGCCGCCCGGGCCAGCCCGGAGCGGCGCCGTCTCAACACCGGAGGGGAGACATGCCAGTGACCGTCAGCCCCGATCCGATCGAGACCCTTCGCGCTCAGAGCGTGACGCTTCCGCCCCCGCTGGCCGATCATCTGGGCCCGGTTCTGGAAGCCCTCGGACCACGGATCGAACAGGCGCTGCGGCCCTATCACGTACATCTGTCGCCGCAACCGGGCGGCGTGGGCGTCAAGGGCGACGACACCGCCGTGACCCTGACCGTCAGAATGTTCGAAGCCATTGGCGAGGTTCAGCGGTCCACCGGGAGGCTCGACCTGGCCGCCATGCTGGACGCCGTCGCCGACGTGGTGCCCAACGCCCTCAAGCATGATCTGGCCTATCGGCTGACAGGCATCAACCACCCGCTGCGACCGATGTCCCTGAGCCAGGTCGCCTTCATGAACGCCATGCTCCACGCCGACCGGTCCCTGATCTTCGGCGTCGGCCCGACCGGCACCGGCAAGACCCATCTGGCGGTCGCGGCGGGGCTGAGCCTGCTCGCCGAGGGCCGTTTCAAGCATCTGGTGATCACCCGTCCCCACGTCCTGATGGAGGGCGAGGTGATGACGCCGGCCCTTCGCGCCGAAACCGGGCCGGATGATCAACTGACGGCCGTCGAGGACGCCCTGCACGAGCTGATCGGGCATGAGGCGCTCAAACGGCTGATGGACAGTGGCCAGATCGAGATCACGCCGCTGGGCCGGATGCGCGGCCGAACCTTCAACGACAGCTTCATCATCGTCGACGAGGCCCAGAACATGACCGTGCGCAAGATGCGCATGGTCGTCACCCGCATCGGCCGCAACGCGCGGATGGTCATCACCGGCGATCACGCCCAGGTCGACCTGCCCGGCGACGAGCCATCAGGTCTGGCCCATCTGCTGGGACTGGTCGAAGGGACCGACCTGGCGCTGGTTCACACGTTCGACCGGCGCCAGATCATCCGCAATGACCTGGTCGCCCGGCTTGAGACCCTCTACGCGGGCGAGGAAACGCCCGGTCTGCGCGCCGCCGCCTGACGACGAACGGCGCGCGCCATCAGCGCCCGGTCGGCACGTCCTTGAACGCCACGTCCTTGTCGACCCGCACGTCGCCGGGCAGACCCAGCACGCGTTCGGCGATGATGTTCTTGAGAATCTCGTCGGTGCCGCCGGCGATGCGCAGGCCCGGCGCCCAGAGCAGGGACTGCTGGAAAGCGGCCTGCATCGGGGCTTCTGCGGGATCGGCGAGGATGCCGTACTGGTCCTCCATCTCGACGCCCTGGTTGCCCATGTCCTGCATCTGGTTGGCGGCGATGATCTTGCCGATCGAGCTTTCCGGTCCCGGCGTCTGGCCGCGCGACAGGGCGGTCATGGTCCGGAAGCGGGTCAGTTTCAGACCCTCGGCGGCGACGTACCAGTCGGCCAGCTTCTCGCGGAAGCCGCCGTCCTTGATCACCGGCCCGGCGGGGCCCGTGGTCTCGCGCGCCAGGTCCATGACCAGTTTGTAGTCGGGGCCCGAGGAGCCGCCGACGGCCAGGCGCTCGTTCATCAGGGTGACCAGGGCCACCTTCCAGCCCTCGCCGACCTCGCCCAGCCGCTGGCTGTCCTTGACGCGCAGGTCGGTGAAATAGACCTCGTTGAACTCGCTGCCGCCCGACGCCTGATGGATCGGACGCACCTCCACGGCCGGATCATGCATGTCGATCCAGAACATGGTCATGCCCTTGTGCTTGGGCACGTCTGGATTGGTGCGGACCAGGACGATGCCGAAGTCGCAGTATTGCGCGCCGGTGGTCCAGACCTTCTGACCATTGATCACCCAGTCGTCGCCGTCACGCACCGCGCGGGTGCGGACCGCCGCCACGTCCGAGCCGCCGGCCGGTTCGGAGAACAGCTGGCACCAGATCTCCTCGCCGCGGATGGCGGGGCTGACGAAGCGTTTCTTGGTGTCGCCGTCGGAGAAGGCCATGACGGTGGGGACGCACATCCCCAGGCCGATGGTGAAATAGCCGTAGTTGACGCCGACCTTGGATTCCTCCTGGCCGAAGATCACCGACTGGATGGGCGTGCCGCCGGCGCCGCCCCATTCCTTCGGCCAGGTGATGCAGGCGTAGCCGGCCTCGGCCTTGCGCGTCTGCCAGGCCTTGGCCGCGGCCATATGCTCGGGGCTGTTGGGCCGCCGGCCGTTGGCGCTGCTTTGACCCTTGTGCTCGGCGGCGTTGGCTTCAAGCCAGGCGCGGGCCTTTTCGCGGTAGGCGGCTTCTTCGGGGCTGTCGTTGAAGTCCATGGTGTCGTCTCCCTTTCTGTCATCCCAGGCGGTCATCAGACCGACCCGGGACCCAGAGGATGATTGGCCGATGCTGGGTCCCGCCTCTCCGCTACGCGGCGGGCGGGATGACATCGGATGTTGGCTCAGGCGGCGTTGCGGCGTTCCAGCTGCGAAACCAGCCGTTCCTTCCAGACCTTCGGCGCGCCGGCGACCAGGCTGAGCTGGCGCGAACGGCGGTAATAGAGGTGGCAGTCCACCTCCCAGGTGAAGCCCATGCCGCCGTGGGTCTGGATGTTTTCCTTGCTGGCGAACCAGTAGGCTTCCGAGGCCGCGATCCGGGCCGCCGAGGCGGCCACGGGCAGTTCGGCCGCGCTCGTGTTCAGGGCCCAGGCGCCGTAGTAGGCGTTGGAGCGGGCGACCTGGTTCTTGACGTACATGTCGGCCATCTTGTGCTTCATCGCCTGGTAGCCGGCGATCACGCGGCCGAAGGCGTAGCGGCTCATGGCGTAGTCCTTGGCCATCTCCAGACATTTGTCGGCGCCGCCGGTCTGTTCGAAGGCCAGCAGCACCGCGGCGCGGTCAAACACCTGCTCGGTCAGGGCGAAGCCCTCGCCGGCGCCGCCCAGGCGGCTCGCCGCCGCGCCGGTGAAGGTCAGCCGGGCGACACTGCGGGTCGGGTCGAGGCTCTTGAGGCTTTCACGGGCCACGCCCGCGCCCTTGAGGTCGACCAGGAACAGGCTGGCCTTGCCGCCTTCATTGGCCAGCACCACGGCGAGATCAGCGATGTCGCCGTCGGTGACGGGGATCTTGACCCCGGTCAGCTTGCCGCCATCGACCTTGCAGGCCAGGGAGCCGGCGTTGACCACGCCCGGTCCCTCGGAGGTGGCGTAGCAGCCGATCAGCTCGCCGGCGGCGATTTTCGGCAGCAGTTCGGCCTTCTGGGCGGCGTCGCCGGCCAGCATGACCGCCTCGGCCAGGAAATAGAGGGTCGAGGCGAAGGGGATCGGCGCGACCACCCGGCCCATTTCCTCGGCGATGGCGCAGAGCTCGACATGGCCCAGGCCCAGGCCGCCGAATTCCTCGGGAATGGCCGCCCCCAGCCAGCCCTGTTCTGCCACGCCCTTCCAGAGCGCGGCGTCAAAGGCCGTGTCATCGTTGTCGAGCACCTGGCGCACGGCGGCGCTGGTGCAGCGCGCCTCCAGGAACTTTCGCGCCTCGTCCTTGAGGAACTTCTGGTCGTCGGAATAGTCGAAATTCACAGTTTTCTCCCGTGGGCGCTTCTGCCTGATTGCGTTCTTCGACACGTCCGGGTCGCGGACGGCTCAGAATGACGAACACAAATGCACGTCATGGTGAGCAGCACCCACAGGGTGCGTGTCGAACCACGCAGGTCCTTGTTGCGCCTTCGGGCTCCACTCTGAACCAGCTTTCCGGGCGGGGAAAGATTGACCTCGCGTCAATGAATTCAGGTTCTTATGTGGGCCCGATCAGATTGATGGCGCAGGTGCATGGCCAAGGCTGTTTTCCACAAGAACCAGAAGGTCTGGGTCGAGAGCGTCGGCGCCTGGGCCAATATCGACCGGATCGTGCCGATCTGGGCCAAGGGTTTCGACGAGCCGGTGCGGGTGACCTACGACGTGGGTCTGGGCCGGGAGTTTCATGCCCACGAGCTCAAGCCCGAGGATCAGGCCGGCGATGACGAGGCCGAGGGCGGCGACGGCTGGCGGCTGATGCGGGCCAAGAACAAATGGCAGCAGGAGGGCGACTGCGCCCACCACCCCTTCCCCGGCACCTATCCGGTGGTGGTCACCGACGCCGCCGACTGGGGCGGCTGGCGCACCCCCGGCGCCGAGTACGACCGCGATCCCAACAAGATGGAACGTCAGGCCCGGCTGATCGCCAGCGCCCCTAAACTGCAGGCCATCGCCCGTGACCTGATCGCCCTGGTCGCTGAACTGCCCGAGGACGCGCCCCCCGCCGTGGCGGAGCTGGCCCGCCGCGCGGCGGCCATCGAACGCTATGTCCAGGAAGTCCCGGCCGCGGCGATCGTGCCCGAGCGCGACAGCGACGCGGCCTGATCTAGCCGGCCAGACGGGCGCGAAGCCTATCCAGAACGACCCGGATGTCGTCCTCGGCCGCCCGCCCGAGCGGTTCAGCGTCCCGCGCTTCGATGGTGGCAATCTTGGCGCAGCGAATAAGCGAAGGGGCCGGCAGTCCTGCAGCGGCATAGTCGCTTATTCCGACGTCCCCCGGCCAGCCCCGGTTCTCCGCGCTGGTGACCATGATCACCCACAGAAGGCCGTGACGGCTCAGAAGGTCTCCGGCAGCCGCCACGAAGGCCGGGCGGCGTTGACGGGCAGACCGGTCCGTATAGGGAAACGGCACCTTGATCAGATCACCGGGCCTATAGCTTGTCATAGGCCCGCCGGTCCGCGTCCGAGTTCCACTCCTCAAAGGCGGCGAACGGGTCCTCAGCGACACCGGTCGCGTCTCTCGACCGGGCCCGGCTGAGCACCACCCGATCACCGTCAATTTCGTAGATGACCTCGTCGCCCGCGCGCAGCCCCAAGGCGATCCTTACGGGTTGCGGGATCGTCGTCTGAGCCTTGGCGGTGAGCTTGCTGGTGATCATGCCGACAATGTAAGGAATATCCTTACCGTCAACAAGTCGACAGGCTGAAGGCTCGGAGCAGACGGCTGGCGCCGGCCTCGCCTGACCGCTAGATATCCTCCATGCGCACAGACCCCCCCCAGCCGACCCGCCTGGCCGACTATCAGCCGCCCGTCTTCCTCATCGACGAGGTCTTTCTCGACTTCCGGCTGGAGCCCTCGACGACGCGGGTGACGGCCCGGCTGACGATGCGCCGCAACGATGGCCAGACCGGTCCTCTGGTGCTCGACGGCGAGGGGCTGAAGACGCTTTCGGTCAAGATCGGCGGGGTTGATCACCCCTACACAGCCACGGCCGAAACCCTGACCCTGGCCGATCTGCCGGACGCCTTCGTGCTGGAGACCGAGGTCGAGATCGACCCCAAGGCCAACACCGCCCTGATGGGCCTCTACATGTCCGGCGGCCGCTTCTGCACCCAGTGCGAGGCCGAGGGCTTCCGGCGCATCACCTGGTTCCTCGACCGGCCCGATGTGCTGGCCCGCTACACGGTGCGCGTCGAAGCCGACAAGGCCTTCCACCGTCTGCTGGCCAACGGCAACCTGGTCGAGAGCGGCGATCTGCCCGGCGGCCGCCATTTCGCCGTCTGGAACGATCCCTTCCCCAAGCCCTGCTACCTGTTCGCCCTGGTGGCCGGAGAGCTGGACGAGCTGACCGACAGCTTCGTGACCATGACCGGCCGCACCATCGCCCTGCGCATCTTCGTCGACCCGGGCATGGCCCCGCGCGCCGAATACGCCATGGACAGCCTCAAACGGGCGATGAAATGGGACGAGGAAGTCTTCGGCCGCGAGTACGACCTGGACCTGTTCATGATCGTCGCCGTGCGCGACTTCAACTTCGGGGCCATGGAGAACAAGGGCCTCAACATCTTCAACTCGTCGCTGCTGCTGGCCGAGGCGGCCACGGCCACCGACCTCGATTTCGAGCGCATCGAAAGCGTCGTCGCCCACGAGTATTTCCACAACTGGACCGGCGACCGCATCACCTGCCGCGACTGGTTCCAGCTCTGCCTCAAGGAGGGCCTGACGGTCTTCCGCGACCAGTCGTTCAGCGGCGACATGCGCGGTGAAGCCGTTCAGCGGATCAAGGACGTGCGGGCCCTGCGCGCGCGCCAGTTTTCCGAGGACGCCGGTCCCCTCGCCCACCCGGTGCGGCCGACCAGCTATCTGAAGATCGACAACTTCTACACCGCGACCATCTACGAGAAGGGCAGCGAGGTCATCCGCATGCTCAAGACCCTGCTCGGCCCCGAGGCCTTCCGGGCCGGCATGGATGTCTATTTCGAACGCCATGACGGTCAGGCCACGACCGTCGAGGCTTTCATCCAGTGTTTCGCCGACGCCTCAGGCCGCGACATGACCGACTTCTTCGGCTGGTACGAACAGGCGGGCACGCCAGTGGTTGACCTGACCAGCGCCTACGACTCGGCGGCGGGGACCCTGTCGATCACCCTGCGCCAGTCCACCGCCCCAACGCCCGGTCAGCCGGACAAGACCACCCTGCCGATCCCGGTGCGGCTGGGCCTGCTCTACGAAGACGGCCGGCCGATGGGCGAGGAATGCCTGGTCATCCTGGAAGAGGCCGAGCGCACCATCAGCCTGCCCGTCGACGGGCGGCCGGTGATTTCGCCGCTGCGTGGATTCTCCGCGCCGGTGACCCTGAACACCGACGCCCCGGAAAAGGACCGTTACGTCCTGCTGGCGGCCGACACCGATCTGTTCAATCGCTGGGAGGCCGGCCAGGGCCTGGCGCGCGATCTGATCCTGCGTCGCGCCGCGGGCAAGCCTGACGAGGTGGCCGAAGAGCGTTTCGCCGAGGCCATGGGCCGCGCCCTGGGCGACCAGGCGGCCGACCACGCCTTCAAGGCCCTGCTGCTGTCACTGCCCTCGGAGTCGGACCTGTCGCTGGCCATGTCGCCGGCCGATCCGGCCGCCATTCACCGGGCCCGCGACGCCCTGCGACTGCGGCTGGCGGTGCATCTGGGCGATGAGCTGCGCCGGCTGCATGCCGGGCTCTCCGACAGCGGTCCGTTCTCGCCAGACGCGGCGAACGCCGGACGCAGAGCCCTCCGCAACGCGACCCTGGAGCTGCTTGCCGTCGACAGCCACGCCGAGACCGCCGACATCGCCGCCCGTCACTTCGAGACCGCCGCCAACATGACCGACGCCATGGGCGGCCTGGCGGCGCTGATGGAGCTGGGCGGCAAGGCGCGGGAAAAGGCGCTGGCCGATTTCCATGCCCGCTGGAAGGACGAGCCGCTGGTGCTGGACAAATGGTTCTCGATCCAGGCCCGCGACCCGTCCGACGAGGCCCTGGGCCGGGTCCTGGGCCTGACCGCCCATCCCGACTTCGATCGTCGCAACCCCAACCGGCTGCGGGCTCTTGTCGGCGCCTTCGCCAGCATGAACCCGGCCGCCTTCCATGATCCGGCCGGGGCCGGCTACCGCTTCCTGGCCGACCAGATCATCGCCACCGACGCCATCAACCCGATGACCGCCGCCCGCTTCGTCGAGCCTCTGGGCGGCTGGCGACGGTACCGGCCCGAGCTCGGGACGTTGATGAAGGCGCAGCTGGAGCGGATCGTGGCGGTCGAGGGCCTGTCCAAGAACGTCTTCGAACTGGCCTCCAAAGCCCTGGCCTGAGCCGGACGCCGGGCGGCCGACCCCGGCTGTTTCGGCAAGGAATCCGGAGGCCGGAAGGCCGACCGGAACGGCCCGCCGCGACCGAATGACTCACATCGCGGATAATTCGGCCATTGGCCCGTGACGCGATGACTCCGCTTCCGTAAGATTCACCCTAGGGGACACCGACTCGGGAGCGGGGATTCAGGTTGGACGGCCAGCGTCGCACGGCAGAAAAGGCCGGTGATTCCGCTATCGCCGAGTCGCGAAACCGTGCCCCGTCGGGCGCCTTCATTCGCATCGCCATTCTCGCCGCCCTGCTGCTGCTGGCTGTCTATTCGGCGTTCGGCGTCATGCGCCTGGAGCGGGGCTGGGTGTTCCGCGGCGGCTCGGCGGGCCCCGACACGGCGGCCCAGGTCCTCGCCGCCAGACTGGAAGCCGACGTGGCGGAACGGCGGGGCGGCCTGGCCGCCGGCGCCGAGCTCCTCGCCCGGTCGAAGGACGAACCCATCGTCGCGGCCGAGGCGGTCCTGCGGGCCGGCGGCCCCGCCGTATCGGCCGCCGCCCTCGCCAGCGTCGACACGGTCACCGCCGTGGCCGGCCAGGCCGCCGGCGCCGACTGGAAAGGCGCCGCGCGCCTGGCCATCGCTGCGGGCCGGCCGGTGTGGGTCGGAACCACGCCCGGAGATCCTGGCCGCCTCTACTTCGGCAGACTGGTCGGCGATCAGGGCGTGTTGCTGGCCGCGCAGGACAGATCGGGCCTGCCGGCTGTCTCGGACGGCGGCGGGTCGGTGGCCGTGGCCACCCGGGACGGCCGCCTGCTGACCGCCGCCGGCGCCGGCGGCGTCGGCCAGGCCTCCACCGTCCACGAAGCCTTCGGCATCGGCCCGTCGGACCTTAGACCCGACGTCCTGATCCGCGGCCGGCGACCCGACGGATCCACCGTCGATGTATCCGGCCGCTCGGCCGCCGGCGGCGAATTGCTGGTCCTGGCCGCGGCGCCGCCGCCGGGCGTGGTCGAGGCCAACGGCAACCGGATCGACGGCGTCGTCTCCCTGTTGGTGCCCCTTGGCATCGGCATCGCCCTGGCCCTGCTGCTCTTCACCCAGAGCCGCAAGGCCGAGGCCGCCCAGCGCGCCTTCATCGAAAGCGAGCAGCGTTTTCGCATGGCGGTCGAGGCGGCCCGCTGCGGCATCTGGGAGTGGGACCTCGACAAGGACCAGGTGTTCATGTCCGACGTCACCGGCGTCATCTTCGGCTGGGGCGGCGGCGGGGTGGTCGGCGGCCAGGAAATCCTCGACCGCATCGCGCCCGATCATCGCGATCGCGTTCGTCAGGCCCTGGCCCATGCCGCCGGCTTCGGGGCCTTTGACGTCTCCTTCCGGGTTCCCGACCCCAAGGGCGGCCGGTCAATCTGGATCGACGCCCGCGGCCAGGGTCTGGGCCAGGCCGGCGAGGACGGCTATCAGCGGATCACCGGCGTTGCGTTGGACGTCACCGAGGAGCGTCTGGCCCAGGCCCGCGCCCAGGCCGCCGAGAACCGCCTGCGCGACGCCATCGAAAGCGTCTCCGAAGCCTTCGTGCTCTGGGACCGGGCGGGCCGGCTGCTGCTGTGCAACCGCAACTATCGCAGCGTCTTCAATCTCGAGCCCAAGATCCTCAAGCCCGGCGCGGCGCGCGACCAGGTCAACCGCTTCGTGCAGCTGGCCATCAAACAGGAGATTCCCGGCGTCCGCGGCCTGCGCGAGGCCGAGCTGATGGACGGCCGTTGGGTGCAGATCTCCGAACGCCGGACCGCCGAGGGCGGCCTGGTCATGACCGCCAGCGACATTTCCGCCGTCAAGGCCCAGGACGAGGCCCGCCGCCTCAACGAGGAACAGCTTCAGAACGCCGTCGTCAGCCTCGAGCGCAGCCAGGAGCAGCTGGCCGAACTGGCCCGCAAGTACGAGACGGAAAAGGTGCGCGCCGAGGCCGCCAACAAGTCCAAGTCCGAGTTCCTGGCCAACATGTCCCACGAGCTGCGCACGCCACTGAACGCGGTGAACGGCTTCAGCGAGATCATGATCGCCGAGATGTACGGACCGATGGGCGACCCCCGCTACAAGGAATACGCCACCGACATCCACAACAGCGGCCAGCACCTGCTCGCCCTGATCAACGACATCCTCGACATGTCCAAGATCGAGGCCGGCAAGATGAACCTGAACTTCGAGCCGCTGAATCTGGAAGAACTCACCGAGGACGCGGTGCGGCTGGTCCGCAACCGGGCCGAAGCCGCCGGCCTGGATCTCACGGTCGACTTCCCCTTCCTGCCCGAGATCGAAGCCGACTATCGCGCGCTCAAACAGGTGCTGCTCAATCTGCTCAGCAACGCGGTCAAGTTCACCCCCCGGGGCGGCCGGGTCACGGTGCGGGCCGAGGTGCGTCAGGATTCGCTGGGCGAACGGGTGCGGCTGTCGGTGCAGGACACCGGCATCGGCATCTCGCGGGAGGACCTTGGCCGGCTGGCCAAGCCCTTCGAACAGGTCGAGAGCCAGCATTCCAAGACCACCCAGGGCACCGGACTGGGCCTGGCCCTGACCAAGGCCCTCATCGAGCTGCACGAGGGCGCCCTGGAGCTGGAGAGCACGCCCGGCGAAGGCACCACCGTCAGCGTCGTCCTGCCCATCCGCCGCGCCCAGGGCATGTACGCCGCCTGACCGGTTCCGGCCGGCGCCCCTGTCGGGGGAACGGATTTGACAGGACCGACCCCGCCCCCGCCAATGACCGAGAGCGGGGTGTCTATGCGTCTTGATCGGCGAACAGTTCTGGCCGGCCTTTCGGCGGCCGGCATGGCCAGCCTTCCCCTGGGGTCGACGGCGTCGGGGGCCGGGGCGGTTCGTGTTCGCCGGTCCATCGCGCGGATGTCGGCCAATGATCCCGACGTCGAAGCGCTCCGGCGGGCCATTCCCCTGATGCGGCGGTCCGGCGCCTGGGAGACCCAGGTCGCGCTCCACGCCGACATGTACAACCGCCAGCATTCGACCTGGCGATTCCTGCCCTGGCATCGCCTGCAGCTGGTCAGGTTCGAGCAGATCGTCGCGCGCGTCAGCGGCAAGGCCGACTTCGCCCTGCCCTACTGGGACTGGAGCCGGGATCCCTTCCCGCCGCTGTTCTTCGACGATCCGGTCTTCGCCATGCCCGGCCGCGCCGCGCCGCGGGGCCTGGTCATGGACAGCCGCTGGTTCACCGGCAAGCTGGACGATCCGTTCGACACCTTCTTCGGCGCGCCCCGGCAGGGCGGCGCCCGCTACCTTTCGGGGTCGGCCGAATGGAGCGGGCACAACCTCATGCACGGCTTTGTCGGCGGCGACATGAACGACCTGCCACGGGCGCCGAACGATCCGATCTTCTGGCTTCATCACGCCAACGTCGACCGGTCCTGGACCCTGTGGCGCGCGCGCAATCCGCGGGAGCCCTACAGCCAGGCCTGGAGCCAGGAGGTGCTGGCGGGACTGGTCGACGCCGACGGCCGTCCGGCGCCGCCGGCGACGGCCGGGTCGACCGTCAACACCCGCGCCTTCGGCTACGACTATCCCCGCGACCGCGCCCTGTCGCGGCCGGCCGCCCGGCCGCGGTCAACGCGATCCGACCGGCGCGAGCGCCACGCCTGGACGGGCCGCGTCTGGGCCCGCAATCTCGGTGTGGTCGAAATTCCGCCGTTCGTCGCCAACCGCCGCTCGGCCCGGGCGGACGGCTTCATCGCGATGGTCTGCGACCCGCATCGATCAACGATGGTGACGGTCACGGCGCAGCGCCTGTCCGACGGCGTGGAGACGTTCCGCGACACCATCCTGGCCGTCCCGATGGGCGTCTGTTTTGAATCGCCGACCTACCGGATCAACCTCGACCGGCTCTGGGGCGGAACGGGCAGCCGCGGCCTGCTGGTCCGCGTTGAGCTCAGCTCCATGCTGGGCCCCCAGGCCGGCGATAACGGCGCGGTGCTCACCGAAGTCATTATCGACGCCGACGTCTCCGTCGACAGCTGATCACCGCGGGCCGGCAGGCTGGGTCAGCCCGCGCCCGTCCGGTCTCTGACCGCCTGGCCCTGCGGCCCGCGGTCCGTTGCGCTGCATCATCGCCGACCGCAGCGCCGCTGACAGGGCGGCCCGGTCGTCTTCCGGCAGGCTGGCGGCGAAGGTGATGACGTCATGCTCGATCCGGGCCCGCGCGCCCTGTTCGAGGGCCCGGGCGCGGTCGAGGTCAGCATTGACCTGGGCAGGATCAAAGCCGTCCGTCGCCACCGCGTCGAAAGCCTGACGGCGAATGCCGCGCGCCTCGCGCACATCGCTGGCGGCGGCGCGCATGGCCTTGCGCAGCATGGCGTTGAAGGCCGGTCGCTGCTCGGGCGACAACGCCTGACCCATGGCCCACAGCGGCAGGGCGGCCCGTCCTCCGCCGGCCGCCGCCGCCGGGGCGGTGGGTCCCAGTCTCGGCCCCAGCGCCCAGGCGCCGACGCCCAGGCCGATCAGGAACAGGTTGATGGCCGCCGAGATGACCAGGGCGATGAGCAGGCCGCGTTCCTTCATGACACGCCTCCCGTCTCGTCCAGCAGGCCGGTGCTGTAGGCGTTGGCCAGCAGCTGCGCGTCTTCGCCGGGGCCGGCGGGCGACAGGCTGACGCCGACGAGCAGGCCGGCGGCCGTGGCGGCGGCCAGACCGACGCCGAGACCGGCGCCGACCAGCCAGCGGCGGATGGCGCCCAGTCCCGCCCCGGCCCTTGGCGCGGCGGCCAGCACGGTCTGGCGGAGCGCATGCGACGGGGCCAGCCTCGGGGCCTCGTCGAGCGCG
Source organism: Caulobacter sp. (assembly GCA_030680355.1). Lineage (GTDB taxonomy): Bacteria > Pseudomonadota > Alphaproteobacteria > Caulobacterales > Caulobacteraceae > Caulobacter. Next base: position 446,191 of record JAUXVF010000031.1, on the reverse strand, counting down.
GCGTCCAGCGCCAGCGCCCCGGCCAGCACCCGCGCGGTCTCCTCGGGCGCGGCGACCATCAGGCCGAAGGCGTCGTCACGGCTGTCGGCCGGCCAGCGCGCGATGGCGCCGCCGTAGGCGTCGGCCAGGGCTGCAAAGCGTTTCATGTCCATTCGTCTAGTCCCTCAGGTCCGCCAGCACGGCGCGAAGGCTGCGCCGCCCCCGCGCCAGCAGGCTTTCCAGCGCATCCACCGAGATCGCCATCAGGGCGGCGGCCTCGATATTGGTCAGGTCCTGGTAGTGACAGAGCACCACCGCCTCTCTCTGCCGCTCCGGCAGGTCGGCCAGGGCGGCCGAAACCCGCGCCCCGGTGTCGCGGGCGAGCAGCCCACGATCGGGGGCGGGTCCGGTGTCGATCTGCTCCGGCGGATCGGCGGTGACGATCTCTCGCCGCCGCCGCAACCGGTCGTAACAAAGGTTCAGCGCCACCCGGTGCAGCCAGGTGTCGAACCGCGCCGCGCCGGGGGTCCAGGCCGGGGCCTGTTTCCAGGCCCGCAGGAAGACCTCCTGGGCCACGTCCTCGGCTTCGGCGGCGTCGTTCAGCATCCGGTGAGCCAGCCGCAGCATGCGCGGCAGCTTGCGGGCCACCAGGGCCTGCGCCGCCGCCGGCTCGCCACGCCCGACCCGGGCGACCAGGTCTGCGTCGGGATCCTGTTCGCCCGTCGTCAAGTTTCGCCTCACATCGCCGACTTACGTCCCGGCTCGACGCCCGGCGAGTTTTGAAATCAACGTTCGCCGGCACCTTGACCGCCCATGGGGCCCCTGCGGCCGGCCTGCTGTTCGGCCGTGGTCAGAACCCCGTCGCCGTTGACATCCATCCGCTGGAACCGCCGCTCGACCATCTTCTCGATTTCCGGGCGCGTAAGGAAGCCGTCCTTGTTGGCGTCCATCATGTCGAACATCTGGCCCGAACGTCCGCCGCCGCCCTTGCCGGCGCCGCCGCCGCGCGCGGCCTGCATGGCGATGATGCCGGCCTCGAGCTCGGCCTTGGAGATCTTGCCGTCCTTGTTGGCGTCGCTGCGCATCGTCATGGCCACGCGGGCGGCCTTGAACTCCGCAAGGCTGATCTTGCCGTCGCCGTTGGTGTCACCGCGCGCGCCCGCGCCCTGGGCCAGGGCCGATCCGGCCGCGCCGGCGGTGAGCGTGAGCAGAACGGCGGCGAGTGTGAAGGTCTTCATGTCTGGGTGTCTCCTTGATGCGCCCCGACCGTTGAACGGGCCCGCCCGGGCATTCCGTCGCCTCATTTTCCGGTAATCGCCAGAAAAGCCGCGCGCGCCTTTTCGCGGGCCACGACCAGCGTCCTGGCCACGACCTTGAGGTCGCTCGCGCCCCCGGCCCGGGCCAGCAGCTTCCGCAACGCCGTGGGCTCGGTTTCGGGGTCGGCCTTGTCGGCCAGCGCCAGCTTGAGCAGCTGTGACAGGTTCTGTTGCAGGTCCCAGGCCGTGCGGAGATCCCGCAACCGGCCGGCGTCGACCAGTCCCTCCGCCTCAAGCGCGCTCAGGGCCTCGCCGGTATTCTGATGCAGCGGGCCGCCCTCGGCCGCATGGATGATCTGCAAATACTGGGCGACGAACTCGACATCCACCTGACCGCCCGGCGACAGCTTCAGATCCCAGAAGCCGAACGGCGGGCGCTCATCCTCCAGCAGCTCGCGCATCTCGCGCACGTCGGCGGCGGCCCTGGCGGCATCCCGTGGCCGCCGCAGCGCCGCCTCGATGGCCGCCTCAGCCTCGGCGCGGAAGGCCTGGGAGCTGGTCCAGACGATGCGGGCCCGGGTCAGGGCCAGCATCTCCCAGGTCTCGGCTTCCCGCTCATAATAGGTCTCGAAGGCCTTCAGACTGACCGCGACCGGCCCCTGACTGCCGGTCGGGCGCAGCTGCATGTCGACCTCGTACAGGTCGCCCTCCCCGGTCGGCGCCGACAGGGCGGCGATCAGCCGCTGGGTGAAACGGGCGTAGAAGGACGCCGCGCTCCAGCCCCGGGTCGCCGACATGCCGGCCGGGTCGGCGGCGCGATAGACGGTCATCAGATCGAGATCGGAACTGGCGGTCATTTCCCGGCCGCCGCACTTGCCCAGGGCGACCACCACGACTTCGCCGTCGAATGCCCCGCCCTTGCGAACGGTTTCATTGAGAGCGGCGCGCGCCATCCTGCCGATGCAGATGTCGGCCAGCTCGGCGAAGGCCGCCCCGGCGTCCTGGGCGGTGGCGGTTCCGCTCATCACCAGCACCCCGACGCGGAAGGCCAGTTCCCGGTGCGCCCGCCGGGCCGCGTCCATGGCCCCTTCGAAATCGTCGACCTCGGCCAGGGCGGCGTCAAAGGTCGCCCGAACCTCGCCCGGCTCGAAAGGCTCGAAGAAGGCCGGGTCCAGCAGGGCGTCCAGCGCCGCCGGCTGACGCGCCAGGGTCTGGGCCAGCTGCGGTGCGAAGGCCAGAACCTGGACGATCAACTCGAACAGTTTGGGTTGCGCCAGGAACAGGGACTGAACCTGAACACCGGACGACAGGCCACTGAAAAAATTGGTGAACCTGTTGAAGGCGGCGTTGGGCGCGCCGGTCGCCTGGATCGCGTCCAGCAGCTGCGGCGCAAACCGCGTAAACAGCTCCCGGCCGCGCTCGGTCCGGGTTGCGGCGATGCGGCCATGGTGCCAGCCGCGGATCGTCTGAGCGACCTGGGGGGGATTGTCGAACCCCATGCGCTTGAGCGTGGCCAGGGTTTCGGGATCGTCATCAACGCCGGTGAAGACCAGACTGCCGAACCGTGACGACAGCGGCTCCTCACCGGTGAACAACTCGCCATAGCGGGCGTTGACGCCCCGCAGAATAGCGCCGACCGCAGCGTCGAACACCTTCAGGTCGTCGTGTCCCCACAGGGCCGCCACCCGCCGGCGTTCGGCGTCGGATTCCGGCAGACGATGGGTCTGTTCATCGGCCAGCATCTGCACGCGGTGCTCCAGCGCCCGCAGATCACGATAGCCGCGCGCCATCTCTTCGGCGGTTTCGGCGGAGACATGGCCGGCCTGTTCCAGCGCCGCCAGGGCTTCGAGGGTGCGAAACGACCGCAACTCGGGATGACGGCCGCCCAGGATCAGCTGCTGGGTCTGGACGAAGAACTCGATCTCCCGGATGCCGCCCCGGCCGAGCTTGAGATCGGCGCCCTTGGCGGTCAGCCGGTCATCGACCTTGTGGATATGGATCTGGCGCTTGATCGCCTGGATGTCGGATATCGCCGCGAAATCTAGGTTTTTGCGCCAGATGAACGGCTGAAGTTCGGTCAGAAAGGCTTCACCGGCGGGAATGTCGCCGGCCGCGGCCCGGGCCTTGATGAAGGCCGCCCGCTCCCAATTCTGGCCAACGGACTCGTAGTAGGTGAAGGCCGCCGCCGCCGCGACCGCCGGCGGGGTCGAGGACGGATCCGGCCGCAGCCTCAGATCGACCCGGAAGACATAGCCGTCGCCGGTGCGCTCCTGCAGCGTGCGGGCGATGCCATGAGCGATGCGCACCGCCACATCGCTGGGCTCGACGCCCTCCGCCACCGGCAGCCGCTCAGGCTCGTAGAAGAAGCTGATGTCGATGTCGCTTGAGTAGTTCAGCTCATAGGCGCCGTGCTTGCCCATGGCGATGATCATCAACCCCGGGATCGGGCCGGCCGGGCTGTCGGCGACGGCGACCAGCCGGCCGCGCTCGATCTCGCTGCGCGCGACGATGGCGACGGCGGCGTCGAGGGCGGCGTCGGCGAACCGGGCCAGGGCGCCGGTCACCGCGTCCAGGTCCCACACCCCGCCCAGATCGGCGATGGCGGTCAGCAGATGCAGGTCCGCCTTCAGATCGCGCAGACCCTTGCGGGCGAGGTCTTCATCCGGCTCGTCCGCCTGGGCCAGGGTCTCGGCCAGGATTTCCGCCAGCCGTGTGTCCGGATCGCGCTCCAGGGTCAGTTTCAGCGCCGCCGGCCGCCGGCGCGCCAGCCCGGCCAGATAGGGGGAGGACCCGAACACCGGGGCCAGGGCCGGCCAGGCCGCGTCGAGGGCCTCGCCGCCGATGCGCGTGGTCAGAATGTCATGGGTCCGCGCCGCGGCCTTGCTGTCGATGACAGGACCGCAGGGAGACAGCCGACTGGCGAGCGGGGTCACTCGCCTCTCGGCAGCACGAGCGCCACCCTCAGCCCGGGGCCGAAGCCGTCGTATTCGCCGGGCCCCTCATCGAGCTCCAGCCGTCCGCCATGGGCCTCGGCCACGGCGGCGACCAGCGACAGCCCAAGGCCGGACCCCGGTTCATTGCGGCTGTTCTCCAGCCGCACGAACCGCTGCACGACCCGGGCCCTGTGCTCCAGGGGCACACCGGGGCCGTTGTCGGTCACGGAAAACTCGATCTCGCCCGACGACCGCCGGCGCACGCGCAGCATCACGGCCCCGCCGGGCGGTGTGTATTTGATGGCGTTGTCGATGATGTTGGCCAGGGCCTGGGCCAGGATCGGCCGGGCCGCCTTGAGCCCCAGCCGCGGCGTCAGTTCGACCTTGAAATCAAGGCCCTTTTCCTCGCACAGCGGCTCATAGAGCTCGGCCATGTCGGCGGCCAGCTGCCCGGGGTCGAACAGACTCGGGTCGGGCGCGGTGCGGGCGGCCTGCAGACGGGCGATGGCCAGCACGGCGTTGAAGGTTGTCAGCACGTTGTCGGCGTCGTCGAGCGCCTGAACCAGCGCCTGTTTCGGATCGCCCTTGCCGGCCTCGACCTCGATCAGCGCCGCTTCCATCCTGGCCCGCAGCCGGGTCAGGGGTGAGCGCAGATCGTGGGCGATGGCGTCGCCGGCGTGTCGCAGGCCGCCCATCGACCGTTCCAGCCGGTCGAGCATCTCGTTGAGCCCGCCAGCCAGCTCATCGTACTCGTCGCGGGCGCCCCGCACCCGGGCCCGGGCCTTGAGATCGCCGGCCCGCACCGCGGCGATGGTGTCATTGAGCCCGGCCATATGGCGGCTGACATTGCGGCTGACCACCACCCCGCCGGCAAGCCCCAGCAGGATGACCAGCGCCCCCGCGCCCCACAGGGCCCTCACGATGCCGGTGACGAACCCCTCGGACTCGCCGATGTCGGCCCCGACAAACAGCGTCTCGCCGCCCGCCAGCCCTTCTTGCAGACCGCGCGCCGGCCGCTTCACCTCGCGGCCGTCGCGATCGGTGTCCGTGACCTGGAAGGTGGTCCAGTTCTCGCCGGGCTCGGGCGCCTCGACCGGAGACTCGGCGATCGAGCCGGTGACCCGCCGCCCCTTCTTGTCGAGCAACAGATACAGATAGGGGCGCTCGCCCCCGGCCCGTTCGATCAGGGCCTGATTGAGCGCGGTGGCGCCGCCCCGGCGATAGATGGCCTCCAGGGAGTTCATCTCGCGGGTGATCTCGCCGTCCACGCGCCGGGTCACCTCGCCCGCCGTCGCCAGATAGGCATAGGCCAGGAACGCCGCCGCCGCCGCCGCGAACATGGCGAGGAACAGCAGCGTCATCCGGAACGGCGTGGTGCGGAAAATCCGGGGAAGGCGCATGAACCTGGCGCCCGCGCCCTAGGGGTCCAGCCGGTAGCCGGCCCCGCGCACGGTCTGCAGCATCTGGCGATCGAAGCCCTTGTCGATCTTCGAGCGCAGACGCGAGATATGGACGTCGATGACGTTGGTCTGGGGGTCGAAATGGTATTCCCAGACCTTCTCGAGCAGCATGGTCCGGGTCACCGACTGGCCAGCGTGCCGCATCATGAACTCCAGCAGCTGGAACTCCCGCGGCTGCAGATCGATCTCGGCGGCGGCCCGGTGCACGGTCCGGGCGATCAGGTTCATCTCCAGGTCGCCGACCTTCAGGGTCGTGGCCACCGCGCCGGTTTCGCGGCGACGGGACAGGGCCTCGACGCGGGCGATCAGTTCGGGGAAGGCGTAGGGCTTGACCAGGTAGTCATCAGCGCCGGCCTGCAGGCCGTCGACCCGGTCGGCGACCTCACCGAGGGCCGACAGAAACAGAACCGGCGTGGCGTCACCCTCGCGGCGGATGGTTTCCACCACCTCGACCCCGTTCATCAACGGCATCATGCGGTCGACGATCAGGACGTCGAAGCCCTTCTTCTGGGCCTCGGCCAGCCCGGCGGCGCCGTCGGCCGCATGCACACAGTCATAGCCGGCCTCGCCCATGCCTCGGGCCATGGCCTCGGCGGCCTCGATGTCGTCCTCGATAATCAGGATTCGCATAAGCCTGCCCCCAAGCGGAGTGGGCCGGTCCCGACTCGGAACCGGCCGCGGTTAGTCTAGTCTATCTTGACCGGCACGTAGCCCGTCTGCCCGCGCCGGTTGGCGAAACCGAGCAGAACGGTCGGACGGCCGGCCTTCTTCGCCGCATCGACGGCGTCGGAGACTTCGCTGGCCTTGCTCACCGCCTTCATGTTCACCGAGGTGATCACGATGCCCCGGGCGACGCCCTTTTCCGCCGCGTCGGAGTCGGCGCGGATAGTCTCGACGACCACGCCGCGGACGTCGGCGTCAATGCTGTAGCGCGTGCGCGCGGCGGCATCGAGCGGGGCCAGGCCCATGCCCAGGACGTTGACCCGCGCCGGCGCGGCCTTGCCGGGTTTGGCGCTGTCGCTCGGCTCATCGGCGGAGTCGCCGCCGATGACCGCCGCCAGCTCCTTGTTGGAGGGGCGGACGCCCGACCGGACATCGAGCATGCGTCGCTTGCCGTCGCGCAGGATGTCCAGGCGCAGCACTTCGCCGGCGACGCCGCGAGCGACCTCGCGCGTCAGGGCTGTCGAGGAGTCCACGTCGACGCCGTTGACCGAGACCACGACATCGCCCGACTGCAGCCCGGCCTTGGCTGCCGGTCCGCCCGCCGTCACCTGGGCGACGATTGCGCCCTTCAGGCCGGGCACGCCCATCGCCTGGGCCGCCTCGGGGGTGAAGTTCTGGATCTGGGCGCCGATGTAGCCGCGTACGACCTTGCCGCCGCTGATCAGCTGTTTGGTGATGCTGTCGGCGACGTCGGCGGGGATGGCGAAGCCGATGCCGACCGAGCCGCCCGTCGGCGAGAAGATCGCGCTGTTGACCCCGATCACCCGGCCATAGACGTCGAAGGTCGGGCCGCCCGAGTTGCCCCGGTTGATCGGCGCGTCGATTTGCACGTAGTCGACGAAGCTCGACGACTCGTCGTTAAGGTTGCGGCCGTAGGCGGAGACGATACCGACCGTGGCGGTGCCGCCGAGGCCGAACGGATTGCCCACCGCGATCACCCAGTCCCCGACGCGGGGCTTGGCCGACTTCTCGAAGCTGACGAAGGTGAAACCGTCGCCCTTGACCTTGATCACGGCCAGGTCGGTGTTCTCGTCACGACCAACCAGGGTGGCTTTCAGTTCCCGCCCGTCCTTGAGCGTGACGCTGATCTCGTCGGCGTTCTCGATAACGTGGTTGTTGGTGACGATGTAGCCGTCCGCCGAAATCAGGAAGCCCGACCCCGACGACTGTTGGCGGGGGCGTCCGCCCTCCTCCGGCGCGCCCTCCTCGCCATCCTTGTCGTTGGGACCGAAGTCGAACGGGAAATTGCGGAAGCGCAGCGACTTGGCGTCGACCCGCGAGGTAACATCGATCGACACCACGGCGGGGGACACCTTCTCGAAAATGTCGGCGAAGGACAGCGGCGCGCCCGGCGGCGGTGCGAAAATGGCCGGTCCGGCGGCGGCGGTGCGAACCAGGGCCGGCGGCTGTTCCGCGGCCTGGGCCGGCGCCATGCGCAGCCCGACCCCTGCAAGAGCAGCCGCCGCGACACCGGCGCCCGCGATGGCGCCCACAAAATACCCGGACTTCCTGGAGACCATGTTTGATCCGTTCCTGTCCCGCCTGGGCGGGTGCTGACTAGCTGTCTTCGATGCCAAAGAGCGTGATCGCCCTCAAGTTATCTTTCCGTCATCCGTCGTGCGTTTCTTGAGGCCGGATCACGGCGCAATCGTGTCACGGGGCCTGTTCATCCATCAAGGCCGCCAGACGGGTTTCTTCCTCGGCGGTCAGATCCGGGGTCGGTTCGCGCCGCCGCCAGCGTCCCGCCAGCAGCGTCAGACCGATCAGAACAGTGATCAACGGCGCCAGCCAGAGGGCGGCGTTCGCCAGGCTGAACGCCGGTTTGAGCAGCACGAACTCGCCATAGCGGGCGGTCAGGAAGTCCTTGACCTGCCCCGGCGACCGGCCGGCGGCGACCTGTTCGCGCACGACGCGTCGCAGGTCCCCCGCCAGCTCGGCGTCGGAGTCGTCGATCGACTCGTTCTGACAGACCAGACAGCGGACCTGGCGGAAGATCGTCCGGGCCTGGGCTTCCTGGGCCGGATCGGGCAGTCGCTCGGACGGGTCGGACGCGGCGGCGACGCAGAGCAGCGCCGCCAGGGCCACCACGATCAGGGACGGCTTCATGGCCGGTTCCCCGCCGCCAGACGCAACCGCCGGTCAGACAGAGACAGCAGACCGCCGAGCGCCATCAACAGCGGGCCCAGGAAAATCAATTGGACCCAGGGATTGAAATAGCCGCGCACCAGCCAGGCCGGGCCGCCGTCGGCCGCCGCGCGGCGTTCGCCCAGTACGATGTAGATCTGATCGAGCCCGCGATTGCACAGCGCCACTTCGGAGGTCGACTGACGGCCGGCCGGGAAGAACCGGCGCTCCGGCAGCGCCGTGCAGACGGCCTTGCCGCTCCGGGTCACGCGGATCACGCCGCGCTCGGCCAGATAGTTGGGGCCATCGACGGTCCCCACCTCGTCCAGGCTCAACTCATAGCCGCCCAGCCGCAGTTGGCCGCCCACGGCCAGCGCCTCGGCGGCCTCGACCTTCCAGGCGGTTTCAAAACAGGCGCCCAGGGTGAACACGCCCAGGCCTGCGTGGGCCAGGGTCATGCCCCAGGTCCCACGCGGCAGGCCGGTCAGACGACGCCGCACCTCGGGCCAGGGCGCTCGGAAAGCCTTCACCCGCACGGCCGCCTCGGTCAGCGCCCCGCCGATCAGCCAGAACCCCAAAGCCAGGCCCGCGCTGGCCATGGCCTTGCGCGGGCTGACCATGACATAGGCGGTCGCTCCGGCCAGGACGGCGACGATCGCGGCCACTTTCAGCTGGTCGGCGCCGCGGCGCAGGTCGCCCCGTTTCCAGGCCGTCAGCGGGCCGAGCGGCAGGATCATCAGGGCCAGGGCCATCAGCGGCACGAAGGTCAGGTTGAAGAACGGCGGCCCCACCGACACCGTCTCTCCGCCGATCGCCTCACGGATCAGCGGAAACAGCGTCCCCAGCAGGACCGTGGCCGTGGCCGCGGTCAGCAGGATGTTGTTGAGCACGATCAGGCTCTCGCGGCTGGCCGGCGCGAAGACGCCGCCGGGGGCCAGGGCCGGCGCCCGCCAGGCGAACAGGGCGAACCCGGCGCCGGAAGCGATGGCCATGATGGTCAGCAACAGCACCCCGCGCGTCGGATCAACGGCGAAGGCGTGGACGCTGGTCAGCACGCCCGAGCGCACCAGGAAGGCGCCGAGCATCGAGAAGGTGAAGGCGGCCAGGGCCAGAAACACGGTCCATCCCGACAGCGCGCCGCGTTTCTCGGTGACGATGGCCGAATGCAGCAGGGCCGCGCCGATCAGCCAGGGCATGAAGGAGGCGTTCTCGACCGGATCCCAGAACCACCAGCCGCCCCAGCCCAGTTCGTAATAGGCCCAGAATGCGCCGAGGGTGATGCCGACGGTCAGCAGACTCCAGGCCGCCAGGGTCCAGGGCCGCACCCAGCGCGCCCAGGCGGCGTCGACCCGCCCCTCGATCAGGGCGGCGACGGCGAAGGAAAACACCACGGAGAAACCCACATAGCCCAGGTAGAGAAAGGGCGGATGGGCGGCGAGGGCCGGATCCTGAAGCAACGGATTGAGCGACCGCCCCTCGATCGGCGGCTCGATCAGCCGGGCCAGCGGGTTCGAGGCGAAGGTGGTGTAGGCCAGGAACAGCACGCCCAGCAGGCCCTGCACGCCCAGCACCCGGCTCTTCAGACTGGCCGGCAGCCCCTTGCCGAAGACCGCCACCGCCGCGCCATAGGCGGTCAGGATCAGGCACCAGAGCAGCATCGACCCCTCGTGGCTGCCCCAGGCCCCGGCGACCTTGTAGAGCAGCGGCTTGGCGGTGTGGGAGTTGGCCGCGACGTTGGCCACCGAGAAGTCGGAGGTCACAAAGGCGACGATCAAGGCGGAGAAGGCGGCGGCCACGGCCAGGAAGGTCGCCAACGCCGCGCCCTCCCCCGCGCCGGCCAGCGCCGGTCGCCGCCCCCCGAGCAGACCGAGCGCCGACTGGGCGATCGAAAGGGCCAGGGCCAGGGCCAGGGCGAAGGCGCCGAGTTCGGTGATCATGGCTTGTCGTACGCTGGCCGCTCGCCGTCGCCCCGCCAATCGCCCTGATCTTTCAAGGCCTTGGCGACTTCACGCGGCATATATTTCTCATCGTGCTTGGCCAGGACCCGGGTCGCCTGGAACACGCCGCCGGCGTCAAAGACGCCCTCGGCGACAATGCCCTGCCCCTCCCGGAACAGATCCGGCAGGTCGCCCTGGTAGTCGACCGTCGCGCTGGCTTCCTTGTCCGAGACCCTGAACGTCACCCGTCCGTCGGGGTGTTTGACCACGCTGCCGGTCTCGACCAGCCCGCCCAGCTGCACTGCCTGCCCCGGCTCGACCTTCGCCGCCAGGGCCTGGGCCGGGGTGTAGAACAGCGAGATGGAGCCGGACAGTCCCCACAGGGTCAGTCCCGCCGCCAGGATCAGCACCGGTGCGATCGCCAGCAGAATGGTCAACCGCCGTCGGGCGGTGCGGGAGGTCGGCCAGAGCTTCATTGGGCGGCCTCATCAAGCGCACGCAGAATGTCGGGGCGGTCGGCGTAGAGGCCTCGGGCGCGGGCGCGGGCGGCGTCGCGCTTGCCGGTCTCGCCCAGCACCGACCAGGCCTTGACCAGACGCACCCAACCCTCGGGGTCGTCCGGCGCCCCATCCAGCCGCGCGGCCAGACGTTCGACCATGCCGCGGATGGCGGCGGCGTCAGGCTGGGCCGGCGCCGGCTGGGCCTGGACCAGCCCGCCGGCCTTCTCGACAGCGGCGATCTCGGCCGCCAGCCCGGCGCGGGACGAATCCCCCGCCGGCAGACTGGCCAGCAGCGCGCGCCAGCCGGCCAGGCCCTCGGCGAGCTTGCCGTCGGCGATGTCGGCCCGGGCCAGGAAATAGCGGGCGCTCAGCGAGGTGGGGTCCTGCTTCAGGGCCTCGGCGAAGGCCTTGCGGGCGTCGACGCCGATCTCGCCATCGCCCTCGGCCACGAACACCTCGCCCAGGGCCGCCCACAGATCGGCGCGCTCCGGCGCAAGGGCGACGGCCCGACGCAGAGCGGCTGAAGCGGCCATGGCGTCGCCCGAGGTCATTTCGGCCAGCGCCAGATGTTTGAACGCCTCGGCGTCGGTCGGTCGTTCGACGACGATGGCCCGCATCACGGCGGCGATGTGCGGGGGATCGAGGGTGGCGGGGTCGGCCTTGCGCCAGTCGGCCAGCCGTTGCGCATAGGGCTGATCGGGCGCGCCCGGCGCGCCGCTGGCGAGGTAGAGCACGACCGCCAGCAAGGGCGTCACCGCCGCGACCGCCAGGGCGGTGCGGCGACGGTCGGAAACCGATCCCGGGGTCGCCGTCGCGCCAGCCACGGTCAACAGCCGGCGCGCGGCCTCGGCCCGGGCGGCGCGCACGGCGTCGGCGGGCAGCAGATCGCGGGCAGCGAGATCATCGATCTCGGCCAACTGACGGCGATGCACGGCCAGGGCGGGGTCCTCGCCGGCGACGCGGGCCGCGGCGGCTCGGGAGCCCCGCAACATCAACCCGGCGGCGCCCGCTGAAAGGGCCGCCGCGGCGATCCAGAATGCGAACATGGCGGGGTGTTAGCGGATCACGCGGCCCGGCGCGAGAGGGTGTGTGGTCTCAGGCGGCCGCGGCGCGCCGCCGAACGATGACGGCGCTCTGTTCGTCACGGGCCAGGGCCAGCAAACTGGCCGCCACGCCGAGGAATTCACGCGCCCGACTGTCGTCCTCGAGCTCACCGAGCCGGACCTGCTCAAGCAGGTCCTCGACATACTGATCGATCCACTTGGCCAGGGCGTCGAGCGCCTTGGTTCGAGCCGATCCAAAGCCGCCGTCGGCCGAACAGGCCCGCACGGAGTCGGCAAAGGCGAGCAGTCCCATGGTGGCGTCGATGGCCTGGCGGTCGGGGGCCTGGCTCAGGCGCGGCGCGGTGCGGGTCAGGCGCGCGCTGTATTTTATCTTCTCTACCGGCAGCGCCTTGGCCGCGGCGGCTTCGATGTCGCGCAGCCGCGATTCGACCGCGCCGGCGATGGACTGCTTGAGCTTGATCAGTCGCCGGCCCCAGGGACCGTCCTTGGCCAACTGGACGGACTGTTCAAGTTCGGCGACAGCCTCGAGCGCCCGTTGAACGGCCGCGCCGGCCTGGCGGCTGCTTGCCACCCCGGCTCCGGCCTTGACGGCGCTGACCTGACCCAGCTGCGCCTCGATGTGATCAAGAGTGCGTTCGCCGAACCGGGCCAGTTCAGACTCGGCCAGATACCGTTCGCCGGGATGGTCCATGACCGCAGAGACGACGCGCAGGACCAGCCAGGGTTGTTCAAGCGAAGCGGCCAGCATCTCGAACAGCAGCGGCCCGCCGCCCTCGCCCAGAGACGTCGCGTCGCGATAGGCCAGGCGCGCGGTGGCCCGACGCTCGTCGGTCATCCGCTGAATCCAGTCGGGGAGCTTTTGCAGCGCCGGCCGCACGACGGGAACCAGTTTGAGACAGAGAATCAGTTCGGCCGCGGCCGTCGGCCGGGCGGCGGCGCAGGCGGCGATAGCCCCGGCGTACTCCGGTAGTGAACCAGCCTCCAGGCCCGCGGCGGCGCGGGCGCAAAGCCGGTTGAAGACGGCGGGCGAAGCCTCGTCGGGATCCAGGTATCTGGCGGCCGAGACCGCTTCCCGGACCAGGTCCGGCGCCTCGGCCTTCAGGCCCGCCCAGATGGAAACGAACGCGCCTCGCGGGAACCTCAGATGGTCATTGTCGGCCGGAGGGCCAAACAGCGGCGCGATTGGCGCCAGCACCACGCCGCGCACGGACCGGTCCGCCGCTTCCGCTTCGACAAGGGCTGCGATGGCGGCCAGCGGGCCATTGACGCCGCCAGAATTCACCGCCCGCTCAAGAGTATCCACCAACGCATCGGGAGAGACTGCAACGAGCCTCCGAAGCATGGCGACCTTTTGTGTGGAAAGTTCAGTCATGGGCCTCAAACGTGAGTTCGACAGATGAACCCGACGGCAAGGTGACGGATTTAGGTTAACCGTTCGCGAAATCGCGACTTCAGGTTTCGGCCCGCGGCAGGCCCAGTTCGACCTTCAACCCGCCCATCGCGGAATCGGAGAGATCGAGCGACCCGCCATAGGCCCGCGCCAGTTCGTCGACGATGGCCAGACCCAGACCAGACCCCGGCGCGCTCTCGTCGAGACGGGCCCCGCGCTTGAGCACTTCATCGCGCCGATCGGCCGGCAATCCGGGGCCATCATCCTCGACGGTGATCACCAGCCGCTCGTCCGAAACCGCGGTCACCGTGGCGCGAACCTTGCCACGGCACCAGATGCAGGCGTTCTCCAGGATGTTGCCGGCGATCTCCTGCAGATCCTGCCGCTCCCCCCGGAAACAGAGGTCCTCGGGACAGCGCCAGTCGATCTCAACGCCCTTGTCCTGAAAGATGCGCTCCAGGGTCACCGCCAGCTCATCGATCACAGGCTCGACCAGGCTGCGTTCACCATGGGTCTGGGAGCGGGCGGCCGCCCGGGCGCGGCGCAGGTGATGTTCAACATGGCCGCGCATGGCCTCGGTTTGTCGCGACACGACGTCCGACAGTTGACCGGGGTGCAGCTGGGCCTCGGTCAGCATGACCGAGATCGGCGTCTTCAGGGCGTGGGCCAGGTTGCCCACATGGGTGCGCTGGCGTTCGACGACGTCCTGGTTGTAGGCCACCAGGGCGTTCAGCTCCGTCGCCAGCGGTTCGAGCTCGGTGGGATAGTCGCCGGCGATGCGTTCGGTCTTGCCCTTGCGCACATTGGCCACCTCGCCCTGCAGGCGGAACAGGGGCTGCAGCCCAACCCGGACCTGAATGAACACGGCCGCCAGGATGCCGGCGCCCATCAGCACCAGCGCCGCCGCGGTCAGCGCCGCGAAACGCCCGGCCTCCCGATCGACGGGGGACCGATCCTCGGCGGCCATCAGGATCACCGGCGCCGCACGGCCGGGCAGCTGGACCTGCATGGCCGTCGCTCGGAGCGGCTGTTCCAGCGGTCCGACAGCGCCGTAGAAAACCTGCACGGCCGGCGTGGCCGCGATCTCGGCGAGCACGGACTTGGGAATCTTCAGATCGCGGTCAAACAGCGACCGCGACCGGACAATGAGCGTGATGGAGTGATCTGGGCCGGGCTCGGCGATCTGCCAGTAGCGGCCTGAATAGACCCGCAGGGCGCGGGTGTCGGTCAGGGCCGGGGCGCGCACCTCGCCGTCCTCGACGCTGGCTCCCGCGTTCAGCCCCTGGATCAGGTCGACCAGACCCAGATCGAACTGGCGCAGGGCCGCCTGTTGAAAATAGGCGGTCAGGGACAGCCCGGTGACGACCAGAACCGCCAGACTCCAGCCGGCGGCCAGTAAAACCAACCGGCCGACGAGAGAACGGCGGCGCAGGTCGGGCAGCTTCACTCGGTGGGCTCTCCCGGCAACGGCGTCAGGCGGTAGCCGAGGCCGCGAACGGTCTCGATACGGTCGGCGCCGATCTTCTTACGCACCCGGCCGATGAACACCTCGATGGTGTTGGAGTCGCGATCGAAGTCCTGGTCGTAGAGGTGTTCGACCAGCTCGGTGCGGCTGATCACCCGGCCCTGGTGCATGATCATGTAGTGTAGCAGCCGGTATTCGAGCGAGGTCAGACGCAGCGGCTCGCCATTGACCGAGGCCCGGGCCGATCGGGGGTCCAGTCGCAAGCCGCCGCAGGCCAGATTCGGCGTCGCGATCCCCGCCGAGCGCCGCAGCAGGGCCCGCAGCCGGGCCAGCAGTTCCTCGGTGTGAAAGGGCTTGGTCAGGTAGTCGTCGGCGCCGGCGTCGAACCCGGCGACCTTCTGGCTCCAGTTGTCGCGGGCGGTCAGGATCAGCACCGGCATGGCGATATTGTCCCGCCGCCAGCGCTCAAGCACAGACACCCCGTCGATCTTGGGCAGGCCAAGATCGAGGATCACGGCGTCATAGGGCTCGCCCTCGCCCAGATAGTGGGCCTCCTCGCCGTCAGCGGCGTGATCCACGGCATAGCCGGCGTCGCCCAGGGCCAGCTTCAGCTGGCGCGACAGGTCAGGATCATCCTCGACAAGCAGGATACGCATGGCTCTCTCAGTTTCTGCCGATTATGGCGCCGGTGCTGGCGTCGACAATGAAGTCGATCCGTTGGCCGTTGTCCGCCTGCCAGCGCACACGGTAGATGGGGCGGTCGCCCCGGTTCTCGAGGCCGGCGTCGAGCAGCCGGCCGGGCGTCGAGCGTGCGATGTTGCGGATGACCTGTTCGAGCGGCACCAGCCGGCCGCCACGGACGCCGTCGCGGGCGTCGTCCTCGCGCGGCGCCCAGCTGTCGCCAAGCGAATTTCCGCCGCGCCGCATCTGGATGGTCTGGAAGAAGGCGTCGCCGCTGATCCGCGCCGTGTCACGGCAGGTCTTGCCCGCCGCCCCTTGCGGACAGCTCTGCGCCGCCGCCGCCGCCGGTGTGGCGGCGCCGATCAAAGCGGCGAACAGAATGGCGGCGAAACGGTTCATGCCCCGAGTTCTATGGCGCGCCGGCTGAATGCCGGCTGAATGGACAGGTTATCCAATCCAGAGCCAACTGTGGCACGTCTATCGCTTCTTCGGCGAGTAGGGGCGGTCCTTGCGCCAGGATTCAGCGAACTTTTCCAGCTGCGCATCCGGCGACTCCGGCAGGGTGACCACGATCTTGGCGAACAGGTCGCCGCGCTGGCCGCGGGCGTTGACGAAACCCCGGCCCTTCAGACGCAGCTGCGCGCCGCTGTTGGAGCCCTTAGGCACGGTCAGGGTGACCGGGCCGTCGGGCGTGGGGGCCTCGACCTTGCCGCCCAGCACCGCGTCGGGCACCGACACCGGCAGATCCATGTACAGAACCTCGCCCTCGCGCCGGTACAGCGGGTGGGGCCTGACGCCCAGCTCGATCAACGCATCGCCGGGCGCGGCCCGACCGGGTGCGCCCTGCCCTTTGAGGCGCAGGACCTGACCGTCCTGGGCGCCCTTGGGAATATTGACGTCGAGCGTGCGACCATCGGAGAAGGCGATGCGCTTCTTGCCGCCAAGCAAGGCTTCCTCGAGGTCGATCTCGAGCCGGGCCCGCACGTCCGAGCCCTTGCCGTTGCCGCCAAATCCGAAACTCGAACGGCCGCCGCCGCCACCGCCGCGCTGGCCGAACACATCGCCCAGGATGTCATTGATATCGACGCCCTCGAAGCCGGGGCCGCCGGGACCCTGCCGATAGCGGTCGCCCGAAGCGCCGCCGCCGAACGGTCCGCCGCTGAATCCGGGATGCTGCTCGCGGCCGTCGGCGTCGATCTCGCCGCGGTCGAACTTCTTGCGCTTGTCCTCGTCGCCGATGATGTCAAAGGCCGACGAGGCGAGTTTGAACTTCTCCTCGGCCGAGGCGTCGCCGGGATTGGCGTCGGGGTGAAACTGCTTGGCCTTCTTGCGGAAGGCCTTGCGGATCTCGTCCGCGCTCGCCCCGCGAGATACGCCAAGTTCCTGATACGGATCGCGCGCCAACTGTCCCTCGCGAATGAAATCTCAAGGGCCTCAGATAGAGGGTCTCGCCGCTCAGCGCCACAGGCTCCGCTGACTTGCCGCGCCCCAGCCGAAACGGGACGATCCCTGGGCGACGCTGACCACCAGGGGCTGGGGCGCGCCGCCCGGAAAATCAGCGGCCTGCTGGGCGGCGGTCCAGACAAACCAGGGCGAGGCGACCACGGCCGTCCGCACGACCGCCTCGCCATCCCGGATATCGACGCGATAGGTCTCCGTCTCCTCCGCCAGCGGCGGTTCGATGTCCCAGCCGTCGCCGCCCCGCCGGGCCCGCCGGATCCAGCGAAGGACCAGATCCCCGCCCTCGCCGGCCTCCAGACTCAGATGCGCCGGCGTCCAGGGCCGCAGCGCCAGACCGCGCCAGACGAGGCTGGCTTCCGCCATCGCCGCGCCGCCCGCCGGACCACCGGCCGGCGCGGCGCGCCAGATCAGCGGCAGGCCGCGTTCGGACTCGGCCGTCTCGGCTCTGACCAGCCCCTCGCCCAGCAGCACGACGGACGCGCCCGCGACGGTCAGCGGCGCCATGGCCGCATCGCTTCCTGCCTGCCCCCGCAGCAACCCCGACAGGGTCCAGGTGTCCGCGTCGACAGCCTCGGCGGTGACGAACTGCAGGATCTCCCAATCACCGGTCGACGTCCGCAGGGCCAGGGCGTTGGCGCCGCCGAGCACCGCGCCGAGTGGCCGGCTCTGCGGGTTCCCGCCCTCGATCCGCACGGTCAGCCGCGCGGCCTCGTCCAGTCGATGCATCGGCCCGGCGACCAGGTCCGTCAGGGTTTCCCCGACCCCGGCCGGCCGCGTCAGCCGCGCCCGTAGGGTCAGGCTGTCGGCGTCGCCGCCGGCATGGATATCCAGATCACGCCACGGCTCCAGCCCGGCGGCGACCAGCGGTCGCGCGTCATCCTCGGCCCCCGGCAACGGCGGCAGATCGAGCAGGAAGAAGGCCGGCGGCCCCATCGGAGCGGCCGGCGGCGGTGTGGTCCAGTCGGGCGGCATGGCCGACCCGGCCGCGGCCGGCTCCACCGGCTGCAGCGTGGCCCGCGGCCGTTCGTCACGGTCCAGCCGGGTCACCCGCCAGACCCGGGCGTCATCTTCGAACGCCACCCGATCGCCGGCCTCGAGGCGCAGCGCGGTCAGCGGCGACAGATGGGCCGTCAGCGTGTCGCGCGCCGCCTCGCCGGCGGCCAGAACCCGGCGCCCGACCCGCTCGACCAGGGCGGTCGCCCCCACCACGGGCAGGTCGATCAGCGACGTCCCCCCGCCCGAGGCGGGATCGCGGCGCACCGTCAGGGCGCCGAGGCGGTAGTCGGCGGTGTCATCAATGAAGCGCAGGCGCAGCTCGTCGGGCGGTGTTTCCAGCGCCCGCCCCTCGGCCCGCGCCGAACGACCGTCGGGCAAGGCCAGATCGGCGAGCCCCAAACTGGCCGCGACCGGGCCGTCGCGCGCGATTAGCGTCGCCCGCCCGTCCCGCTCGCCGGCGTCGAAGGCGAACACCAGCGACAGCGGCTCGAGCGCATCGCGCAACCGCATGGGCGACTCCACGACGTAGCCGGTCAGCACCCCGCCGACATCGCCGGGGTCGAGATCGACATCGGCCCGCTCCGCCAGGGCCTTGACCAGATTGCCAAGCGGCGCGGCGCCGGTGCGTCCGTTCAGCCAGTGCCCCAGCGTCCAGTTGGGTCCATCGGCCCAGACAGCGGCACGGGCCGGAAAGTCGGGAAACGGCCGGGCGTCCCAGCACCAGGCGCTCATCGCCGCGACCATCGGGCCGCCATAGAGGGGCGACACCGGATTGTTGGCCGGCTCGGCGAAATGATCGAGCACCGCCTCGAGCGCCCGGCGCTGGACCGCGTCATCCCGGGCGCCGGTCGAAAACGGCGGCAGCCGGCTCTCGCTGCTCTTGGGATCGATGAACAGGTTGGGCGCGTTGGCGCCGCGGTCGACGGCCGGACAGCCGAACTCGACCAGCCGGATCGGCTTGGATCGCGGGACCCAGGCCGTCGGCGTCTCCGACCGGACACCGCCGGGCCGGTCATGGTGAGGGCTGGACCACCAGCCGATCAGATCCTTGGGCCGAAACACCCAGGCCTCGTCCCCGCCGCCATCGGTGATTGCCGTGCGCAGCCCGGCCAGTCGGTCGGCCTCGCTGGCGTAGAACCAGTCAAACCCCTCGCCACTCGCCACGTCGAGACCGTCCAGCCCCTCGCCCGCCCGCTGATCGGCCAGCGGCGGATAGAAGTCGATGCCGACAAAGTCGATGTCGGGATCGGCCCACAGTGGATCGAGGTGAAACAGCACATCGCCCGAGCCGTCGTCCGGCTGCCGGCCGAAATATTCACTCCAGTCGGCGGCGTAGCCGATGGCGGTCTCGCTCCCCAGCAGGACGCGGCAGTCGGCGGCCAGATCGCGCAGCGCCGCCACCGCCGGAAAACTGTCGCCATCGCGAAGAGCGGTCACGCCGCGCAGCTCCGAGCCGATCAGGAAACCGTCCACGCCGCCGGCCATCTGGGCCAGCCGGGCGTGATGCAGCACCATTCGCCGCAGGCCCCAGTCGCCGGGTCCGGAATAGGCGACGGTCTGGCCATTGGCGGTGAAATGCGTCGGCTGGGCGGCCCCGAAGAAGCCGGCCACGTCCGCGGCCTCGCCGCTGATCCGCCCGCGCCAGGGATAGCCGGGGCAGTCCATCAGGATGAAGGGGTAGAGCACCACCTTCAGCCCCCGGGCTTTCAGTTCGGCGATGGCCTGCAGCAGGGCGCGGTCAGCCGGCGTCCCGCCATAGGCGGGCCCGCCGCCGTGATGGGACACCAGATGCGCCCCGCCGCGTCCAACCCCGCCGGCCTGCCAGGCCCAGGGCAACGTGGCCTTGGCGGCCAGTTCCACGCCCGGCCGGATCTGGCAGGTTCCGGCGTCCAGGCTGGTTCCGAACCAGGCCGAGACCAGGGTCACTTCTTCAAGATTGGGCAGTTGCGCCTGAAGCTGGTCCAGCGACACCAGCAGGTCCGGCCGCCCGTCGCCGGAGTTGACGTTCTCCATCGACAGCCGGGTCAGGCCGCTGCGCCGCACAATGGCGTCGGTGGCGTAGACGAACTCCCCCGCCCCCGGAATCAGGCAGATCCCCTTCAGGGAGGTCTCGAGACCGCCGACGCCGGGCGGCCGGCGGTAGACCTCAACCGAGATCTGCGGCGGCCGGTTGCCCCAGGCTTCGAGCGGCAGGTCCTCGAACACCAGACAGGCGCAGCCACGATAGGCCGGCGCCGCCCCCTCGATCGCCTCGATCAGCGGATCGGGAGTCTGCGCCTCGCCGCCCGGATGCAGCCGGTGGCTGACCCCGCTCAGGTCCATGGGTTTGCCGTCGGCCCAGATCCGGCCGATCCCGTCGATCGGCCCCTCACAGAGCGCCACGGCGAACGACAGACTGTAGCGGTACTCGACCGTTTTCGGCCCGCCCTTGCCGCCGCCGGACTGGTGCTCAATGCGCTTTTCCCGGAACCGCGCCGCCCAGATCACCTGTCCCGACACCCGGGCGCGACCGAACACGGCCGCCATCGGCGCGCCCTCCGCCGCCGACATCAGCCGCACGGCGCTGAGACGTGGGCCTGCCTGACGGGGCGGCAACAGGGCGTTGATCGCCGCGCGGTCCAGCGTCGCGCCCAGATACGACCCCAGCGCCGCCCCGATCGGGCCGCCGAGCGTCGCGCCGATGCTGGTCAGGACCACCTGGGCCATGTCAGTCCCTCACTGTGGGAAAGGAAAAGGCGTGCGCCAGCCGTCGCCGCCACCAGGGGCCCAGCCAGCTCTCCACCACCGCCCGGCCCCAGTAGGCATGGACGATGCGCGGTTCCGGATCGCCGGGCCCCTGGCCGGAGAGGATGGCGCAATGTTTGAGACAGGCCTGCGGCGTCATCCGGAACAGCAGCACGTCGCCCGGGCGGAAAGCGTCCGCCGGGATCTCGACCAGATGCCGTCGCGCGGCGGCCAGCAGGGTCTCCTGACCGCCCGTCTCGGCCCAGTCCGGCCGGTAGGGCGGCGGGGTCTCGGGCTCGACGCCGACGAGATCGCGCCAGACGCCGCGCACCAGCCCCAGACAGTCGCAGCCGACGCCTTTCCGGGAGGCCTGATGCTGATAGGGCGTGCCGATCCAGGCCCGCGCCGCGGCGACGATTTCGCCCCGCGTCGGACCGTCAACGCGCCTATCCACGCCGGGAGCCGCCGTCATGAAGCTCGCCCTGTCCCGGAAAGACCGTCAGGAAATCCTCGCCAGGAATGGTCGGAAAGCCTCGAAAGTTCAGCGGATTGGCGAACTTTTCTGAACATGTGGAGAAGCGTTTGTCGCACCCCCCCGCGAAGGCCGGGTGATCGCCCGCGACCCGGCACCGGTCGTCGCCCAGATTGGCGTCGCAGAGCCGCCCGAACGTGCGGCCGGCCACCCGGTCCAGCCGCGCCAGCGGTCCCTCGATCTCGGCCGAGAAAGCCCCGCCCTCGCGATGCAGTCGGGCGATGGTCCCGCGCCACAGCTCGACGAACAGGTCCGGCGAGCCCCAGTCGACCTGGCGGCAGGCGACGACGCAGCCGTCATAGAGTCCGGCGACGATATCGCCCTCGTCCAGCGCCGCGCTGTCCAGTCCGCCGACCGCCGCCGCGCTGCCGGGGGCAAAGCCCAGCCCGCTGTCGGCGGCCCCGGCCGTCCAGCCGCTGGCGGCGCTGCAGACCAGCCCGTCATGGCTCAGGTCCCGGTCATGGTCGGTGAAGCCGAGCCGCGTCCCGTCGGCGCGGGTCAGCAACCAGACATGGGCCAGCGACACCGCCCCGGACTCGATCCGGTCGGCCAGGGCTGTGGGGAGGTTTTTCATGGCTCAGATCCGCAGCTCGACCAGCGGGATGGCGATGACCCGGCCGGTGTCGAAACTCTCCAGCGTCACGTCGATGCGGTCGGCGTCGAACCGCACCGGGGTGTCGAACTCGAAACCGGCGGTCAGCACCGCGCCCTCGGCCGGCGCCGCCGCGAACGTTAGCTGGCCACTGGCCTCATCCACGTTGAAGCCCGCCGTCTCCAGCCCGTCGACCGCTACGCGCACCGTCCCGGGGACCGGCTTTGTGATGGGCCGCGTCAGATCACCGTAGGTCTTGCCGAGGGCGAAGATCGTCGTCTCGCCGTCGCCGGTTCCCAGCGGCTGGTCCAGCGGCCCCGGCGCGCCCGACGGCCCGCTGGACTTGAAGTCGGCGAAGTCGCGAAACCGGAACCCGTGCAGCCGACCGCGTCGGGCTTCGAAAAAGGCGATCAGAGTCGCCGCGTCCTCCAGCGACCGCAGTCCCGCGCCGATCAGGTACCGCCGCCGACCATGGGCCCAGGGCGTCGACCGCCGCTCATGCCCCGACGCCAGGGTTACAATCTCCGTGCGCCGCTCGACCCCGCCGGTCGAGCCGAACGCCAGCCGCGCCGGCAGGCGGACTTCGTGAAAAGACATGGGAGTTTTCCGGGAAGCTCGGCCGGTTTTGACCGGCGTGTGGCGCCCCTACCGCTTCGGCGAACGGCGGTTTACCGTCATCCAAAGGAACGGGAGCGACTCAAATGGACTGGAAGACACTCTTCTTCGCGCCGGACGGCCGCATTGGCCGGTCGACCTTCTGGATCGGCTGGCTGGTGCTGCTCGGCGTCAACGTTGTGCTGGGCTGGATTCCGCTGTTCGGCTGGCTGCTCAGCCTGGTGACCATCTACTGCTACGTCTGCGTCAGCGCCAAACGCTTGCATGACATGGGCAAGAGCGGCTGGCTGACCCTGATTCCGGTGGTCACCGCCTTCATCCTGCCGGTCGTCGGGGTCTTCCTGTTCGGCGGCGCGGCCCTGTTCGCCGGCCTCACCCGCATGAGCGAAGAAGCCGCCGCCGCGACGGTTCTGAGCAGTCTGGGCGGTCTGATCCTGGTGGTCATGGCCAGCTGGCTGGTCGCCCTGGGGTTCCTCATCTGGCAGGGCGTCAGCAACGGCGACCCCGGTGAGAACCGCTACGGCCCGCCGCCCCTGCAGCCCGTCGTCGCCTAGAGCCGCCGCGCGCCCAGCCCCACGGCCCGCGCCAGGGCCTGGGCGAGCTGGGCGTCGGAGCGGACCAGGCTCTCGGCCCCGCCGCCCTGAACCGTGACATTGACGGTCAGCCCGCCGGCCCCTGCCGGCTCGATGACGCCCGCCGCGGTCGGCCGGAACACCTCCGGTCCCCGCTCGCCGACCAGATAGGCGCCGCCGGCGGTCACCGGCCCACCCCCGGCCCGGGCGCCGGAGAAGCCGCCCTTCAGAACGGCGGCGATCACCTCGCCCAGCCCGGCGGCCTTGCCCGTCCCGGCGGCGGCGTTGATCGCGTTCAGAACCGCCGCCGCCAGTTCGGCCAGGCTGACCTCGCCGTCGGCGGCCGCCCGGGCCAGTGACCGGACCAGGCTGGCGCCGGCCCTGCCGAAGGCCGCGTCGATCGCCCCCGCGGCCCGTTCGGCGGGTTCCCGCAGGGCCTCCAGCGCGGCGGCGGCCTCGGCGGCCTGTTCCGGCACCCCGGCCAGACCATGATCTTCAAACTGGGTCATCTGTCCTCATCGGGAAACTGTCGAGCCAGCGCCGTCAGGCCGGCCCGGTCCAGAGTCAGGGCGCCGTCGTCGGCCTGGGTCAGGGCTCGCCACTCGACCAGCGACAACCGCCAGAAGGCCTGCGGCGGGATGGCGAAGGCGACGGCCGCCCGCCGCATCAGCGCCGGCCACGGCGTCTTCACGACCCCGCCGCCAGGAACCCGGCCGCGACAGCCGCCGCGGCCTCGCCAAAGGTGACGCCCTCCAGGTCGCCGGGTTCTTCGCCGCCGCCGCGCAGCAGGGCCGCCAGCACGATCATCAGATCCCGCGCCGACAGCGTCCTGAGCCGCGCCGCCAGCCCGTCTCCGCCGGCGACATCGAACGCCGTCTCCAGCTCGGCCAGGGCGCCGAGCGTCAGGCACAGCCGGCGTTGCCGCCCGGCCAGCACGACGACGGCTTCGCCACGCGCGCCGTTGGCCTGCATCACAGCGCCTCGAACGCGATTTCCCCGGCCGAGGCCAGGGTCAGGGCCCAGGTCGCTTCGCCCTCGTGTTCGCCGGCATAGTCGAGGGCGGCGACGAGGAAGGCCCCCTCCAGGGTCCCGAAGTCCGGCACGATCAACCGCCAGGCCCGGGCCTCCTGCGCGAAGAACACCTCGCGGATCAAGGCGTCGGAGGCGGCGTCGCGGAAGATGCCCGCGCCGGAGACGCTGGCCTGCCTGACCCCCGCCCCGGCCAGCAGTTCGCGCCAGCGTCCGGCGCTGTCGCCATCGGTCACATCGACGCCGCGGGCGTTGAGCGAGATCGTCCGGGCCCTCAGACCGGCGACGGTGACGAATATCTGTGGATCGCCGCCGTCGCTGATCTTGAGAAGGATGTCCTTTCCGCGTTGAGCGGCCATAATGGGCTCCCTGTGGTTTGGAGAACTGAATGAGTTCCGCGTTTGATTACCCGGCGTTTCGACGTGAAGCCGGGCAGGCTCTGATTGATCTGAACGAGGCGGCCAACGCCCGTTTCGGCCTCTCGGCCTGGGAACGGTTTGAACTCGATCTGGCGTCCTCCACCCTCACCTTTTCCCACAAGGGCAAGGACCGGGTGGTCGCCGACATCCAACTGGTCGGCGGACTTGACGGCGACTGGACCTGGGCCTGGGCCTGGGAGCCCGGCGACTGCGCCCCATCCGCCCTGGACGCCGTTCAGAGCGTGCGGACCTGGGGTCAGGCGCGGGGCGTCAGGGAGCTGACCACCCCCCGCCACGGCGCGCCCGACCCTGTCGAACTGGGCTGGGCCCTGACCGCGGTCGCCGCCAGGCTGTCGAGCGCCCAGGGCGCCTACCGTGTGGTCAATGGCGATCGGTCGCTGTTTGTCCTCTACCGCGAGATCACCGCGGTCGATCAGGCCGGCTCGGTCACCGCCCTCAGCCGCACCACGCCCAGGGCCGGCCGCCAGTCCGGCGCCCGGAACATGTCGCAGTAGGTCACCCGCAGATTGACCAGCCTGTGCCCCTCCAGGCTCAGGTCGGCCCCGTGCAGCCGCGCACGCAGCGCCGCGACGATGGCCTTGATCTCTTCCAGTCCGTCGAACCGCGACAGACAGGTCAGGGTCACGGCCTGCTCGACGCCCTCCCCCTCCAGCCCGCCCCAGGGCCGCGTCTCGGTGCGGCCGATCAGGACCAGCGGATAGATCCGCTCGGCCGGCGGTTCGTCATGAATGCGCGGCGGGTCGCCGATCAGGGCGGCCAGCGCCGCGTCGGCGCCCAGATGCGCCAGCACCGCGGCGTGCAGAGCCAGTTCAGGGCTCATGGCCATAACCTTTCCAGCGTCAGGGTCATCCGGCCGGCCTTGGGTTGCGCCGGAGTCACGGCGATCACGCGCCAGGCGTCGCCGCCGGCCTTCAGCCTCTGCCCCCGGGCGGCGGCGGCATGGGTCCGGGCCTCGGCCGAAGCGGTTTCGATCAGGCCCGGACGCGGCCCGCCGACGGCGGCTTCGCGATGCCCGCCAGGCCGCAGGTCGATCCACAGGGCGGCCACCTGGGCCCAGGTCCTCGAACGACCGCCGAACACCGTCTCGGCCTCGGTCGCCGCCTCGAGAATGGCCAGGGTCCGCAGCACCCCGATCGAACCCGTCGACGGGCTCACAGCCGCACCTGCCGGAACGGCGCCAGCCACGGCTCGACCAGCGCCAGCGGGGCTTCGCCCGCCTCGCGGTGCTCGAAGCCATGGGCGACCAGCATCAGCAGACACAGCCGCAGCGGCGCCGGCGACGTCTCGGTCATCACCTGACCGATGGCGGCCTCGACCCGCTCGACGGCCGCATCGATCAGCAGCTGGATTAACGCGTCCTCGGCTGGATCGGTCACGCGCAGGAACAGCCGGGCTTCGGCCAGGGTGACAGAAGGCATGATGATCTCCTTGCCCCCCTTTCTCGGGCTGCCCCGCGCCCCCGATGACGCCATGACGAGCGTCGACGGGCCACGAACGGGCCGGGAGTCGAGGAGACATTCAGATGAAAAAGACAATCGGCGCGGCCCTTCTCGCCGCCACGATCCTCGCCGGCGGACCGGTCGCCATCGCCGCGCCCACCGACGCCCGCAGCTGCGCGGTCCGGTTCGTGGCCATGCGCAACATGTCGAGCTACGCCGTCAACGATCCCAAGTCGCAGGCCCAGTCGAAAATCTACGGGATCCGCGCCGCCGAGGTCGCCGCGAAGGGAAAGATCATTCCCTCCGCGACGTCCCCGTTGCCCAAGGACCTGACGGACGAGGGCGCGGCGCTGGTCGTCCGCTTCATGAACGGACTGGTCAGCGATGTGCAGCTGGCGGGCGAGCTCACGGCCTGCCAGGCCGTATACGGCTACGACACGCTGAACTAGCCCCCGGACCTAGCTGGCCGCGAACTTCATCAGCTTGATGGCGTCAAAGTTCTGCACCCCGCCGCCGACCCGTTTGGTGGTGTAGAACAGCACATAGGGCTTGGCCGAATAGGGGTCGCGCAGCACCCGCACCCCGGCCCGGTCGACGATCAGATAGCCCTTGGCGAAATCGCCGAAGGCCAGGGCGAAACTGTTCGCGGCCACGTCCGGCATGGTCTCGATCTCGGTGACCGGATAGCCGAGCAGGGTGGCCGGCGCGCCCGGCGCCGTGGCCGGCGACCAGATGTAGTTGCCGTCGGCGTCCTTGAACTTGCGGATCTTCGCCGCCGTGCGCCGGTTGAGCACGAACCGCCCCGCCGCCCGATACTGGGCTTTGGGCGCATAGATCAGGTCGATGATCGGGTCGACAGGATCGGTCGGGTCGAAGTCTCCCGCCGCGCCCGAAGCGATATAGCCGATCTCGCCCCAGGCCTGCGCCGCGTCGGCGACCTTGC
This sequence comes from Caulobacter sp., assembly GCA_030680355.1. Lineage (GTDB taxonomy): Bacteria > Pseudomonadota > Alphaproteobacteria > Caulobacterales > Caulobacteraceae > Caulobacter. The sequence goes on along the minus strand of JAUXVF010000031.1, from coordinate 419,336 downwards.
TGTAGCTGAGGAACCCCTTGGGCTTGTTGGTCCCGTCGCCGTTGACGAAGGCCTCGGTCTCCTGGCCGGCGAAGGCGTCTTCGCACTCGGCCGCCAGCCATTCGTCGAGATTGACGAAGGCGTCGTCGAGCAGGGCCTGGGTCGCCGCCGGGCTGGCGTAGAGATCGGCCGCCGGAAACTCCAGCAACGCCAGCACCGGCGGATCGGTCTCCGGCCGGGCGGCGGTTTCGGCCACCCAACCGCTCTCGATCCCGGCGGTGCTGACCGGCTTGCGGAACACCCCGGCGCCGATGGTCCGCACGGTGGCGATGTCGCGCATCGGCGACGACATCTGCAGCCGCCGCTCGATCAGCCGTTCGGTCTCGGGCGGGGCGACATAGCCGCCGGCGGTCGGCACGCCTTCGCTGAGGCCCTTGGCCTCGAGCATCATCAGCGAGGACGCGCCGGTCTTCAGATAGCCGTCCCAGGCCGCCTTGCGTTCGTCGGGCACGACGATCCGCCCCTCGCCCGCCGCCAGCGCCGGACGCCGGCCGTCGGCCAGGGCCCGGTCCAGCCGCCCCTGCGCCGCCTGCAGCGTCGCGTCGATGCGCGCCACCTTCTCCTCGAGCAGGGCGTCGCCCCGCTTGCTCTCCAGCGCCCCGAGCCGCTCGTCATTGGCGGCCTTGAACGCCTCGAAGGCGGCCATGACCTCATGCATGGCGGCCCGCGCGGCGGGATCCGCCGCCGCGTGTTTGGTCTCTTTCATGGTGGGAAGTCTCCGTGAGTTGCAGAAAGCCGCCCCCTTCCCCCTGGAGGGGGGAAGGGTCGGGGATGGGGGTGGAGGTCGTTGAGCTTGGCGTGGCGCCAATTGGTTGGCAGAGCGGCGACTGACCGCGCCTTCTGACGAAGACGCTAGGCCGCCACCCCCACCCCTGCCCCTCCCCCCTCCAGGGGGAGGGAAAGAACAGAACTGATCCGTGCTCCGGGCAGCATCGGAAACGTCACCACCGACACCTCCCAAAGCTCCACGGCGGTCAGCACCCGCAGCCGCCCGCTCTCGTCCGGCCGCGCCTTGGCCGTGCGGAAGCCGATCGACAGCCCGTCCATGGCCCCGGCCCGAACCAGCGCCGCGCACAGCCGCCCCTGCGGCGTGACCTCCAGGATCCGGCCGCGCACAAACAGCCCGCGCGAGTCCTCAACGATCTGGTCCCAGACCCCGACCGGGTGGTCGCCGTCATGCTGGCACAACATCCGCACGCCCTGCGCCCCGGTCCGCGCCAGCGAAGCGCCGAACGCCCCGGCGGCAGCGACATCGTCATTCAGGTCCCGCGTCCAGAACAGCGAGGCGTAGCCGCTGATTTCGGTGCTCATCGCCGGTCTCCCGTCTCCAGCCGCCGTTCAAGTCGCTCCAGACTGGCCCGGGCGGCCTCGACCTGGCCTTCCAGCCGCGCCAGCCGCTGGGCCACCTCGCCCTGCCCCTCGACCCGCCGCTGCAGCTCATCGATCCGCGCCGAGGCTCGCCCCGCCCAGATCAGTCCGCCCCCGGCCTGGATGGCCAGGGTGACGACCACGGCCAGGGTCACCTGCCGGTCGAGACGAAAACGGGTGGGGGTCATCAAAACTCCTTTCCTCCCCGCGAAGCCGGGGAGGGGGACCGCCCGGTGGGCGGTGGAGGGGTCAGCGCGAATGGCCGAAGAAGGCCCGCGAGCACCCGTCCGAAACCTGGCGATAAAGAGTCCTGAAGGCCTTGATGGAATTCTGCGCTCCGGGCGTCGGACCTGGTCAAGGACGAGCCCTGCGGGCTCGCCGCTGCGCGGCCGCGAAGCGGTCCTTGAGCAGGACCGCCGCCGGAGCAAGACTGGCAATCAAGACATCAGGGCGGGTCCGTCTTGCTGCTGCAAAAGATCCTAGTGCTCCAGTCCCGCCGCTCGCCGCCGTTCCTCGGCGGTGAGGAAGCTGGCCGCGTCCAGCCGGGCCCACAGCGCATCCCGCTCCGCCGACAGGGCCGGCACCGCGTCCAGATCACAGGCGATCTTCGTTCCCGGATGCTTCGCCCCCAGCCAGCCGGTCAGCGCCCGCGCCGCCCGCTCGGCCAGCGGGACCACCGTGTGTCGCCAGAAGGCGCCGTTGGCCTCTCGGAAGTTGGCGTAGGTGTTGTCACCCGGAATCCCCAGCAGCTGTGGCGGCACCCCGAAGGCCAGGGCGATCTCGCGGGCGGCGGCGTGTTTGCCGGCGATGAAATCCATGTCGTGCGGCGACAGCGACATCGGCCGCCAGTCCAGCCCGCCCTCGAGCAACAGCGGCCGACCCGCCGCCGCCGGGCCCGCCCGCGCCTCCAGCTCGGCCTTCAGGGTCTCGAACTGCGCTTCGCTGAGCCGGTCGCCGGCCTCGGGGTTGGAATAGACCAGCGCCCCGCTCGGCCGCGCCGAATTGTCGAGCAGCGCCTTGTTCCAGGCCCCGGAAGCGTTGTGCACATCGATGGCGAAGGCCGCCGCCTCCAGCGGGCTGGCCCCGTAATAGTCGTCGGCCGGATTGAACAGTTTCAGATGTAGCACCGGCAACCAGCCGTCGGCGTCGCGCACCAGCCGCACGCTGCGCCCGGCGACGCCATACTCATACCCCTCCGGCCAGCCCTGCCGCCCGGGGATCACCTTCATCCGGTCGGGCCGCAGGGCGTAGAGCTCGCTCACAGGCCCTGCTGACTGGCCCTCCCCCGCCGCCTCCAGATAGCCGTTGCCGCTGACCTGCAACGCCCCGAAAAAGGCCTCCATCAGGTCAGGCCCGCCCTGTTCCGGATTGGGCCGGTCGATCAGCCGCCGCAGCGGATGGTCGTCGGCCCGCCTGCCGCCGCTGAACACCGCCAGCGGCACCGAAGCCGCCGCCTCGGCGATCATCCGCACGCAGCGATAGGCCACCGGGTTCTTGGCGAACCCTTCGCGGGCCAGGCTCTCATAGTCGCGCGGCGTCCACACCGGCCGCCCGGCCGCCGTCAGGGCGACCAGGGCCGCGGCGCGAGACGCCTTGGTTTCAGGCGCGGCTGCGCGCGCCGGCCGAAACCAGCGGGGAAGAAGGGGCATGAGCTGCAATCTTTCATTGAGCGATCAACAAAGTTCGTCATGGTGAAAAGGGAGCCTCCAGCGAGCGTCTCGAACCACGCAAACTACAGCACCCGCACCCTCGGCAACCGCGCCACCCGTCCCAGCATCAGGTCGGTCAACGCCCAGACCAGGGCGTCGGCGCGGTCGGGGCTGGGGCCGTGGTCGTCACAGCCCAGCGCCATCAGTTCCTCCTCCAGGGCCGGGAAGGCCCCGCAATGGATCACCCGTCCCTGTTCGTAGAGGGCGGCGGCCGGTTCGGCGCGCGAGCGCTTGCCCAGCCGCGCGTGCACCAGCCGCACGGCGCAGCTGGCCCCGGCGCTGACCAGGGTCGAACGCACCATCTCCCCGCCTTGATTGGCCTCGGCGACAATGGTCCTGGCCCCGAAGTCCTCGGCGGCGGCCACGGCCCTGCGCGCCCAACCCAGCGGCGACAGCCCCTGTTTTGTGCGGTCGGCCAGCACGAAGGCCCGCTGGTCCAGCCGGCCGGCGACAATGATGCCGCAGGCGTCGCCAGTCGCGCTGGCCGGCGGATCGACAGCCACCACAACGCGGTCGAACCGCGGCGGGCGTGGCCCCCGGCAACGGGCCAGATCCTCGGCCCGCCACAGGGCGCCCTCGCCGTCCACCACCTGACCGTCCAGCTCCTGCGCCGCCAGCCGGGTGCCGCCATAAAGACCGGTCAGCTGCTCGACAAAGGCCGGCGACAGATTGTGGGCGTTGGTCGCCGTGGGCAGTCGCGACAGCGCCACGCCCGGCTCGCCCATCAGCGTTCTGAGGGCTCGCAACGGCCGCGGCGTGGTGGTCACGACCAGCCGGGGATCGGCTCCCAGCCGCAGGCCGAAACGCAGCATGGCCAGGGCCTCCCCCGGCCGCCGCCAGGCGCAGAACTCATCGGCCCAGGCGGCGCTGAACTGCGGCCCCCGCAGGCTGTCGACATCCTCGGCCGAAAACACATGCGCCTCGGCGTTGGTGTTCCAGACCACCCGCCGGCGGGTCTTTTCATAGCGAAACTTCATCGCCCGCGGCGTTTGAGCCCGCAGACCCGACGGCCCCTCGATCATCACCTCCTCGACATCGTGCAGGCTCGGCCCTAGCAGGGCGAACCGGCCGCCATGCCAGGCCTTCTCGACGATCCAGCCGGCCCCCACCCAGGTCTTCCCCGAGCCGCGCCCGCCGAGCAGCAGCCAGGTTCGCCAGTCAAGCCGCGGCTCTTTCTGGGCCGGATTCTTCAGCAACTGCCAGTTGGCCCTGACCACATTCAGTTCGTGCGGCCGAACCGCCGCCCTCCGCTGCGCCGGAGACAGCCTCAGCAGCGAGGCGATCGAGTCCGTTCTGAAGCTCCAGGTACTTTCGTTCGAGGGTTTCGGGGTCGTCGGGTGGGTCGAGGTCATCCATGTCGTCTTCATCCTGCGGCCGTCTCGGCCGGTTGATGTGATCTTCGAACTTGAGCACGCTCAGGGCCGAGCGGGCGATGGCGCCGCGCGCCCGGGCGCGGCGTTCAACGACGATTGCGGTGTCGGGATTGGGCTGCGCCATGAGCGCCTCGTTGTCATCGCGCAGACCCTGGGCCAGCAGAACTGGAAGGTCCGCCAGCAGGTCCGCCGCCTGATTGGGATTTCTAACCATGCCCCAAAGCTAAGGGACCAGCGGGCGCCGCCGCGAACGTCGTTCAAAAAAGTCGCAACGATCGGAAACCCCTCGGGATTTTCCGTTCAGCCCTGGGGAGCGGCTTCGCCGGGCGCCCCCATTTCCGCGTCGCTGCGGCAGGACCGCCGCCGTCAGTAGGGCAGCGGCACCCCGGGCGGCAGCGTCGACTGGCCCGGCCGGCCGGGAACCGGCGGTCCCGCCGGGACGGCCGGCGCGACCGGATCGGCGATCAGCGGCTCGAGACTGGCGGCGGCGCGGGCGAAATCGGACGACAGCTCGCCATAGAAGGGGTTGCGCGGATCGGCCTCCTCCACCGGGATCGGATCGGGCAGCAGCCAGTCGAAGTCGCGCACCGGCAGGCCCTGGTGGGCGATGATCATGAACCGCCGCCAGATGGTCGCCGGCAGCGTGCCCCCGGCCACGCGGTTCATCGGCTTGTCGTCGTCGTTGCCGATCCAGACCCCGGTCACCACGTCGGGGGTGAACCCGACGAACCAGGCGTCGCGCCAGTTCTGGCTGGTGCCGGTCTTGCCGGCCGCCGGACGACCGAAGGCGGCGCGGGTCGCGGTGCCGCGCTCGACCACGCCCTTCATCATCTTGACCATCATCGAGGCCTTGGCGATGTCATAGACCGTCGCCCCCGCCCCGCCGGGCTGGCGCAGATAGATCGACTCGCCGCCCACGGTGGTGATGCTCTCGATGATGTAGGGCGTGCGTTTCTGGCCGCCCAGCTGGAAGACCTGGAAGGCGCTGACCAGATCGATCAGGGTCACTTCATAGGAGCCCAGCGCCACCGACAGGTCGGGATTGGGCGGAATGGTCGACAGGCCGAACCGCCGGGCCAGCTCGCCCATGGCGGCGCCGCCGACCTCCTGGCCGAGTTTGACGGCGATGGTGTTGATCGACTTGATCAGCGCCGTCTCGATGGTCACCGGCCCGGCATAGCCGCCGCCGTAGTTCTCCGGAGCCCAGTCCCCCAGCTTGACCGGCGCATCGACGCGGATGTCGGTCGGCAACACGCCCTTTTCCAGCGCGGCGGCATAGACGAAGGGCTTGAAGGTCGAGCCGGGCTGACGCTTGGCCTGGACGGCGCGGTTGAAGGCGGTCTCGCCGAAATCGGTGCCGCCGACCATCGCCCGGATGGCGCCGTCTGGAGCCAGACTGAGCAACGCCGCCTGGCTGGCCTTGGCCTTCACCCCGTCGGTGCTGAGCACTTCGCGGACGATCTTGGCCCCGGCGGCCTGCAGCCGGCTGTCGATGGTCAGCTTGACCACCAGATCCGGGGCGTTCTGGCCGGCGATCTTGACCGCCTCGACCGTGGCGTAGTCGAGGATATAGCCCAGATCACCCTCGTCCTGGGCCGCGCCGGGCGCCAGCCTCGGCGTGTCGGCCAGGGCGGCGTCATACTGTTCGGGCGTGATCCAGCGCTCCCGCCGCATATTGGCCAGGATCAGCCGCTGGCGCTCCAGCGCCCCCGACATGTTCCGTGTCAGGGCCAGCCGCGACGGCGCCTTGGGCAGGGCCGCCAGCAGGGCCGCCTCCGACAGGCTCAGGTCCGAAGCCGGCTTGCCGAAATAGGCGCGCGAGGCGCCGTCGACGCCATAGGTGTTGGCCCCGAAGAAGATGCGGTTGAGATAGAGCTGCAGGATCTCGTCCCGGCTCAGCATCTTGAACAGGCGGCGGGCCATGACCGCCTCCTGCAGCTTGCGCTTCATGGTCTGGTCAGGGGTCAGGAACAGGCCCTTGGCCAGCTGCTGGGTCAGGGTCGAACCGCCCTGGACGACACTGCCGGCCCGCCAGTTGATCCAGGCCGCCCGGGCGATGCCGCGCAGATCCAGTGCGCCATGCTTGTAGAATCGCCGGTCCTCGGCCGCCAGGAAGGCCTGGGGGACGTATTTGGGAAGCTGATCAAGCGTCATCCGTTCGCCGTAGCGCGGGCCGCGCACGGCGATCTGGTTGCCCTCACGGTCCTGGAAGCGGATTCCGGGCGCCCGGTTGACCGCGAACAGCGCTTCGCGATCGGGCATCGGCGGCACGTCGGTCAGATACTTCTGCGAGATGTAGAGACTGCCGCCGGCGATGACGAGCAGGCCGGTCACGGTCAGAGCCAGCAGGGTGATCCAAAGCCAGCGCAGCTTGGGCTGCGCCAGAAAGGCCAGAATGGCCCGAGGCTGGAAAAACGGCGTCCCGTCGCCCTTCGGCGGCTTGGGTGGCTTGGGCGGCCTGGGGGGCTTCGACGGCTTGTCCGGCTTGCCTGCATTGGGTTTCTTGCCGAACGCCGGCTCTTCGGGCGCGGCTTCGGGCTCCGGCGCGGAGGGACGCGGCGGATCGAAACTGTAGGGCGGCAGGGACCAATCGTCGCTCAAGGTGGTGCAGTCTCGCTTGGGTTACGGCGTACGGGGGTTTAGGACGCAAGCATCATGCCGCGCAAACCCTTCTGGGAAACCAAGACCCTCGCCGAAATGACTCCCTCTGAATGGGAGAGCCTATGCGATGGCTGCGGCCTTTGCTGCCTGGTTCGCTTCGAGGATGAAGAATTCGACGAAGTCATCCCGACACGGGTGCACTGCCGCCTGTTCGACGGTCAGGCCTGCCGTTGCACCGACTACGAAAATCGGAAGGACTACGTGCCCGACTGCATCAAATTGACCCCGGGCAATATCGAACAGCTGGCCTGGATGCCGGCCAGCTGCGCCTACCGCCGCCTAAATGAGCGCAAGACCCTGCCCGCCTGGCACCCGCTGGTCACCGGCGACCCCGAAAGCGTCCACAAGGCCGGCGTCTCCATCCGCGGCCAGACCATCAACGAAGACAGCCTCCGCCAACCCGAAGACGCCCTCGACTACGCCGCCTGGGACCTTCACGACGACCGCGGCGACGAACCCTACGAGGGGTGATTTTCCGGCGCGCCGGACTGCGGTATTACTTGTCTGAAGCCAAGTAAGGATTCCGCCGTGGGCTACGCCATCACGACCAAGGGCCAGGTGACCCTGCCCAAACGCGTCCGCGAGAACCTGGGCGTCACGCCGGGCGACTCCGTGGAGTTTCGCCTCAATGATCGCGGAGAGGTCATCGTCGAAAAATCCGGCGAGCCGGGAGCCGCGGCGCCTCGCCTTGAACGGTGGCGTGGAGTCTTCGGTCCAGGCCCAACGACGGACGAAGTCATGGCGATGACCCGCGGCGAGGATGAGTGACCTTCGTCGATTCCAACGTCCTGCTCGACCTTGGGACCGCTGATCCGGTCTGGGCGGACTGGTCCGCGCGCCAACTGGAGGCGGCGATCCTGCTCGGCCCGGTCTGGATCAATGATGTGGTCTATGCCGAGCTCTCTGTTCGGGTCGATCGCATGGAGGCCGTCGACGCCTTCCTCGAAGGCTTGAGGATCGAAATTCGTCCCTCCTCCCGACCGGCCCTGTTTCTGGCCAGCAAGGCCTTCGCCAACTACCGCGCCCGGGGAGGCGCGAGAACTGGCGTCCTGCCCGACTTCTTCATCGGCGCCCAGGCCGCCATCGAAGGCCTGCCCCTGCTGACCCGGGACGCCACCCGGTTCCGAACCCACTTCCCGACAGTGCAGTTGATCGCGCCGTAGGCCATCGCCCCCTTGCCCCGGCCCCCGGAAACGCGGGATAGACGCGCCTCTTTCCCCCGCCCCCCGCATCTGAAGTATCCTTTCCCCATGGCCGCCCCGATCCTCGCTCTCAAAGACGTCCGGCTTGCCGATGGCGCGACCATGCTGTTCGACGGGGTGGATCTGGCCATCGAGCCGGGGATCCGCGCCTCGCTGGTCGGGCGCAACGGGGCCGGCAAGTCGACCCTGCTGCGGATGCTGGCGGGCCAGATCCAGCCTGACGCCGGCGACCGGTTCGCCAATCCGGGCGCGAAAGTGGTGTTCGTGCCGCAGGAGCCGCTGATCACCGGCGACACCCTGCTCGACTACGCCACCGCCGGCGGCGCCCTGACCTATGAGGCCGAGGCCGAACTGATGGCTTTTGGCCTCGACCCGGCCAAGTCGACCCAGGGTCTGTCGGGCGGCGAGATCCGCCGCGCGGCCTTGGCCCGGGGCTTCGCCGAACATCCCGATGTCCTGCTGCTCGACGAGCCGACCAACCACATGGACATCTTCGCCATCCAGACGCTGGAGACCAATCTGGCCTCGGCGCGCTGCGCGGCCCTGATCGTCAGCCACGACCGCGCCTTCCTCGAGCGGGTCACCCGCCGCTGCTTCTGGCTGGAAAGCCGCAAGGTGCGCCGGCTGGACAAGGGGTTTTCGGCCTTCGACGAATGGTCCGAACAGATCCTGGCCACCGAGGCCGACGAGTTCCGCCGCCTGAACAAGGCGCTGGACCGCGAGCAGCACTGGCTTGAGCGCGGCGTCACCGGCCGCCGGGCCCGCAACGAGGGCCGCCGCCGCCGGCTGATCGCCATGCGCGAACAGAAGTCGACCATCCTGCGCGAGTCCCGCGGCCAGCTGAGCATGGGCTTGGCCGCCGGCGACACCTCGGGCAAGCGGGTGGCCGAGGCCACCGGCCTGACCAAGTCGTTCGGCGAGCGGGTCATCGTCTCGGGCTTCTCGACCCGCATCCAGCGCGGCGACCGCGTGGCCATCGTCGGCCCCAACGGCGCGGGCAAGACCACCCTCGTCAAGCTGCTGCTGGGCGATCTGAAGGCCGACGCCGGCCAGATCAAGCTCGGGACCGGCCTGCAGATCGCCTACATCGACCAGGCCCGCGGCGACCTCAAGGAGGGCGACACCCTCTGGGACGTGCTGACCGACGGCGGCGGCGACCAGATCCTGGTCCGCGGCGTCCCCCGTCACGTCGCCGGTTACGCCAAGGAATTCCTGTTCCAGGACAAGCAACTTCGCCAGCCGGTCTCCAGCCTGTCGGGCGGTGAGCGCAATCGCCTGCTGCTGGCCCGCGCCCTCGCCCGCCCGGCCAACCTGCTGGTGCTCGACGAGCCGACCAACGACCTGGACATGGAGACGCTGGACCTGCTCGAGGACCTGCTGGCCGATTTCGACGGCACCCTGATCCTGGTCAGCCACGACCGCGACTTCATCGACCGCCTGGCCACCTCGACCATCGCCCTCGACGGGCGCGGCCGGGTGGTTGAGACCCCCGGCGGCTGGAAGGATTTCGTCGAACAGAACCCGGGCTTCTTCGAGGACCGCAATCCGGGCGGGGCCAAGGCCGTCCAGCCCGTCAAATCCGGGCCGAAGAAGGCCGCCGTCAAACTGTCCTACAAGGACCAGCGCCGGCTCGAAGAGCTCGACGCCCTGATCCACAGCCTGCCCGGCGAGATCACCAGACTGGAGGCCCGCCTGGCCGACCCCGGCCTCTACGCCCGCGATCCGGCCGGCTTCGACCGCATCATGAAGGCTAGCGAAAAGGCCCGCGCCGACCTCGCCACCGCCGAGGAAGCCTGGCTGGCCCTGGAAGAGAAGCGCGAAGCGCTGGCAAGCTGACCTAGGCGACCACGGCCAAGCCCAGCCAAACCGCGCAGAGAGTAAAGAGCCCGACCACGGTCAGGGCGGTCCAGCGTCGCTGCAACGCCCACAGGACCCATCCACCGATCGGCCCGACGGCCATCGCGGCATACAGCACAAGGAAGGTCGTCGCCGTGCGGCCGACAGGCTCGCCGCCGCCAAGCAGGTTCCTCGCCGTCGGCAGGAAGGTGTAGAGCATCGCCCCGCCGACCATGGTCGCAGCGGACAGCACCGCCCCGATCCAGTGCCCCTGATAGGACGGGACGAAATAGAGCGTATGGGCGGCCTCCGACGCGCGCCGTCGCGCTTCCTGGGCCTCCTGATCCGACGGCATGGCGCGTTCCCCCAAAGCCCGCGTATCGCATCACCGGCCGGACATCAACCTGACCGGGCGGTCGGCTTTACCGCCACCAGATGCCGATCAGCCGGACCGGGGCTGAACCAGGGTTTCCAGCCAGGCCAGGGCCATTGGCGCCGCCTTCAGGATCGAGCCGTTGTGATCAAAGGCGCCGACGTCGATAGCCGTGGCGTCGCCGCCCTGAGCCTGGAACATCCGCGCTGTGGTCACCGATTCCCGGGGCGAGACGTCCTTGTCGTCAGCCCCGAAATAGAACCGGACCGGCGCACGGGGCTTGAAGTGGCTGACCTCGTTGGCCGCGATGGCGTCGAGCAACCAGTGCGAGCCGTCATGGTCAAAGGCGTCAAGGAATGCCGCGTTGTAGAGCTTTCTGGGATCTCTCGGCAGGGCGGCGACAATCTCCTCGGGCTTGTGCGGCTGGTCGTAGAGGGCGCGCGTCAAACCCGCTGCCTCATCGGTCAGGGCGCTCTCAAGCGTCTGGCCATAGCGGGCGGCCAGACCTCTCGCCATGTAGGACAGATAGAGGGACGCCTGCACCGCCTCCCCTTTCATGGCCTCGATCAGACTGATGGTGCGCAGGTTGAAGGCGCCGGCCACCGGCGCGCTTCCCAGCACGGGGCGACCCGCCGCCTCCAGCGCCCGCTGGGTCGCCAGGCTGGCATGGCCGCCCTGGGAGAAGCCGGTCAGGAAGGGCGGGCTGTCCGGCACGCCGGGCACGCCACGCGCCACATCCAGCAGATCGATCACGGCGCGCGCGGTGTCGTCAGCGGCGTAATAGGTGTGGGTCAGCGGCGACACGCCCAGCCCGAGGTAGTCGGGCGCAACGGCCGCGAAGCCATTGCCGGCGAAGATGATCGCCGCCGCCAGCCCTTCGGTTGACAGGTTGGACGGCACATCCTGCCGCGAGGTGGTGGTGCCATGCTGCCAGCTGACCAATCCCCGCGCCACGCCATCGCGGGGCAACGCCAGCAGGCCGCTGAGGCGGATTGGCCGTCCGCCCCCGTCGTGGGAGCCATAGGTCACCCGGTAGCAGTCGACGGCCTGCCGCACTGGAATGCCCTGAACGCCGGCAAGCCGCAGAAGGACGGCGCTCTTGAAACGGGAATAGGATTTCAACCAGGTCAGGGTGGCGCCGGGCGGCGCGGCCGGGCGCGCGGGCGCCGCGCAAGCCGCCATCGGCAGGCAGACCATTGTCCCCGTCAGGAATGTTCGACGCTGCACCAGGGCCTCCCCAAGGCTGTCGTCGGTCAGACTAGGGAGCCCGGCGCATTGGCGTCAATGCTGAGCCAGGCCAGCGGCCGCCGGTCAGATCAAGAAAAAGGGCGGGCGCCCTTCGACACCCGCCCTTCCAATGTCCAGCCGTGGCTGAAGTCGTTTAAGCCGCCTTGCCGAAGCTCAGGCCTTCATAGCGGCGCAGGTGATGGTCGACCGAGCCGAACAGGCCCTCGATCATCGTGGCGCGCTTGAAATAGTGGCCGATGGCCAGTTCGTCGGTCATGCCCATGCCGCCATGGATCTGGATGGCGTTCTGGCCGACGAACTTGCAGGCCTTGCCGATCTGCACCTTGGCGGCGCTGACCGCCTTGGCGCGCTCGGCGTCGTCGTCGACCTTGATGTTGGCCATATAGGTCATCGACACGGCCTGTTCGACGTTCATGAACATGTCGACCATGCGGTGCTGCAGCACCTGGAAGCTGGCGATCGGCACGCCGAACTGCTTGCGCTGGCGGGCGTAGTCCAGGGTGCCCTCATGCAGCTTGCGCATGGCGCCGACAGCCTCGGCGCAGGTCGCCGCGGTGGCTTCGTCGATGACCTTGTTGACCAGCGGCAGGGCCTTGCCCTCGTCGCCGATCAGGGCGTCGGCGCCGACGGCGACGTTCTCAAAATAGACTTCGGAGGCGCGCTGGCCGTCGACGGTCGGGTAGTCGCGGGTGACCACGCCCTTGGCGCTCTTGTCGACGATGAACACCGAAACGCCGTCGGCGTCGCGCTGGCCGCCGCCGGTCCGGGCGGTGACGATCAGGTGGGTGGCCCAGGGGGCGCCGACGACGACGGCCTTGTGGCCGTTGAGGACCCAGCCGGCCCCGTCCTTCTTGGCCGTGGTCTTGAGGTCAGACCAGGTATAGCGGCCCTGCGGCTCGGCATAGGCGAAGGCGATGATCACCTTGCCCTCGATGATGCCGCCGATGACGTCGGCCGCGCCGGCGTAGGCCGAATGCTTGAGGAAGCCGCCGCCGATGACCACGGTGCCGATATAGGGCTCGACCACCAGGGCTTTGCCGAACTCTTCCATGACGATCATGTTCTCAATGGCGCCGCCGCCCAGGCCGCCCATCTCTTCCGAGAACGGCGCGCCGAGGATGCCCAGTTCATTGGCGAACGAGGCCCAGATGGCCGGATCGCGACCGGCTTCGGAGCCGATCATCTTCTGGCGCTGGTCGAAGGCGTAGCGGTCCTGAAGGAAGCTGGTGACCGTGTCACGCAGCATCGACTGTTCTTCGGTGAAGTTGAAATCCATCCTGGCAGGTCCTCATCAGGCTCCCCTTTGCGGGGAGATCATTGTGTTCAAGTGCGTCCTGCGACAGGGCCGCGTGGCGGCCCGCTCAGGATGACGAATTCAGTCGCCGCCCACCTTCGTCATCCTGCCCGGCGCCCGCAAGGGCGTCTGTCGCAGGATGAAGGCCGGCGGCCGGTGATCAGAGCCCCAGCACCATCTTGGCGATGATGTTGCGCTGGATTTCGTTGGACCCGCCGTAGATCGAGGTCTTGCGGGTGTTGAAGTAGTTGGGCGCGGTCCGGTGGGCGTAGTCGGGCCCGATCGGATGCATGTTGTCGCCGTCCTGCGGGAAACCGCGGAAATAGGGCGCGCCGTAATGGCCGGCGGCCTCCAGGGCCAGTTCCGTCAGACGCTGCTGGATCTCGGTGCCCTTGATCTTGAGCAGCGAGGATTCCGGTCCCGGTCCCTTACCGGCGCTTTCGCTGGCCAGGGTGCGCAGTTCGGTGAACTCCAGCGCGGTCAGGTCGATCTCCAGTTCGGCGACCTTGCGCTTGAAGGCGGGGTCCTGGATCAGCGGCGCGCCGTCGTCGCCCAGTTCGGTGGTGGCCATTTCGCGGACCCGCTCGACGCCGCGTTTGGAACGGGCGACGCCGGCGATGCCGGAGCGCTCATGGGCGAGCAGGAACTTGGCGCAGGTCCAGCCCTTGTTCTCCTCGAACACCCGGTTCTCGACCGGCACCTTGACGTTGTCGAGCCAGACTTCGTTGACCTCGTGACCGCCGTCCATGGTGATGATCGGCCGAACCTCGATGCCCGGGCTCTTCATGTCGATGAGCAGGAAGGAGATGCCCGACTGGATCTTGGCGTCGGGATCGGTGCGGACCAGGAAGAAGCCCCAGTCGGCGTACTGGGCCAGGGTGGTCCAGGTCTTCTGGCCGTTGACCAGATAGTATTCCTTGCCGTCGTCGCCGGTGATGCGCTCGGCCTTGGTCTTGACGTTGGCCAGGTCGGAACCGGCGCCCGGTTCGCTGTAGCCCTGACACCACCACTCTTCGCCGTTGTAGATCTTGGGCAGGAAGCGGTCTTTCTGCGCCTGGGTGCCGAAGGTGTAGATCACCGGGGCGACCATCGCGACGCCGAACGGCAGGACCGGCAGGGCGTCGGCCCGGGCCGTCTCTTCGGAGAAGATGTATTTCTGGGTCGAGGTCCAGCCGGTGCCGCCCCATTCCTTGGGCCAGGACGGCGCGACCCAGCCTTTCTTGGCCAGCACCTTGTGCCAGGCCAGGTAGTCTTCCTTGGCCAGATCGTCCCCCTCGTCCTGCTTGCCGCGCAGGCTCTCAGGGTAGTTTTGCGCGATAAAGCTGCGGACCTCGTCGCGGAAGGCGAGGTCTTCGGATGAGAATTCAAGGTTCATTTTGGGCTCCCGGCGCGGCCTCTCGAAAGGGCCGTTTCACGTCAGGGGCGACTATAGAGGTCGAACGGTTGTTTGGAAAGGTGACGCGAGCGTCAACGTAAGCTCCAGGGCAAAAAAGAGCGCCCCGTCCGCGAGGACAGGGCGCCAAGGTGTTCCAGGGTGCTCGACTGGATGGCGGGCCGGCGGCGCCGGATCGGGATCAGCTCTTGAAGGCGGCGCAATCGCTGGCCAGCACACGCTGGACCGACGAGAGATCGCCCGATTTCGTCGCCTCGCGCAGAGCGCGCTGGCCCTTGCCGCGCTCGCGGGTCGCCCGGCTGACGATGAAATCCGCCCGGCCGACGGTGTTGTCCTTGAGGGCCGCTTCGAGTTTGGCGCCGGCTTCGCTGTCGCCCATGAGGCCCCGGCAATGGGACGCCTGGATGTAGTCGGCGTCCGGGAGCCGGGCCTCGGCGGCGAAGGCGATGGTGGAAGCGCTGGTGGCGAGAATGATGGCGGCGGTGAGAATGCGCATGGTGGGTCTCCGTTCCCTGTTTGACGACCTCACGATGCTTCTCGTAATCAACGAATACAAATTAATTGGAAGAAAGATTCAAGTTGTTACGCAGTCGTCATATCTTACATGACTGTAATCTTTACGGCGAAAACATTACGATGACTTCAGAATGGCTTCCGCTTGAATCCCGGGCCTCCGGCGACGATGGTGCGGCGATGAACCAGCAACCCGTCACCGGCATGGCTCGGCCGCGTATGGAGGCCGAGGCGCTCAACGCCTTCCTTCAGCGCGCCTTCCCCGAGGCCGATCCCGCCCAGATGCCCCGCGTCACCGCCGTCGCGTCCGGCCGGGTGATGGTGACCCTGGCCACGGCCAGCCGGAACCTGCGCCCCGGCGGCGTCATTTCCGGCCCGACCCTGATGAGCCTGGCCGACACCGCCGCCTACGCCCTGGTGCTGGCCCATATCGGCGAGGTGGCCATGGCCGTGACCACCTCGCTGACCATGCATTTCCTGCGTCCAGCCAAGCCCGGCGTCCTCTACGCCGAGGCCGAGCTGCTCAAGCTCGGCCGCCGCATCGCCACCTGTGATGTGCGGCTATGGACCGAGGGGCGCGACCGCCTGGCCGCCACGGCCACCGTCGCCTACGCTATTCCGGAAGGGGCCATGACGTGACCGCCGCCCCGCCCAGGGCCATCGCCACACCCTGTATCAAGGTCTGTATCGTCGATGGCGAAAGCAGCCTGTGCCTGGGCTGCCAGCGCACCCTGCCCGAGATCGCCGGCTGGGCGAAGCTCGGCGACGCCGAACGCGCCGCGATCATGGCCGAGCTGCCCGAGCGCCGCGCGCGCATCCGGCCCGAGAAGCTGGGAATGCTCTAGGGGCTAGCAACCCCACGGGACGGCTACTCGCCAGCCCCTAATCCCTAATCCCTACCCCCCATGGTTACCGCCCCCTTACACCCCTTCACGCCTTGCAAACCTGGACGCCCTACTGTGCTCGTCGAAGGGGCGAAAAACGCCCTCGACTAAGCCAATATGGCGGGGTGTTCGATGATCAGGTTCGTGGCTATTGCGGCAATTGGCGCCCTGTCGGCGGTCGGGACCGCCCGCGCCGTCGCCAGCCTTGACACCGACCACCGCGCGGCGCCGCTGCGCGCCGAGATGGCCGTTCAACCCCTCGAAACGCCGGTCGCCGCCGCCTCGATCCGCAAGGCCGCCGACGGCCACTACTGGGCCGAAGCCGACGTCGACGGCAAGGCCGTCCACTTCCTGGTCGACACCGGCGCCACCGCTGTGTCCCTGACCCTGGAAGACGCGCATCGCCTGGGCATCGACACCGCCGCCCTCGACTATACCTATGACGTGATCACCGCCGACGGCCGCACCCGCGCCGCCGCCGTCAAGCTGGCCAGCATCTCGATCGCCGGCGCCAGGGTGACCAATGTCGACGCCCTGATCGTCGAAAAGGGCCTTTCGGCCTCCCTGCTCGGGATGAGCTACCTGGGCCGGCTTCGCGCGTTCGAAGCCACCCAGACGGCGTTGATTTTGAAGCCCTGATCTGGCCGCCACCGCCCCCGTTGGGCGAACGCCGTTCCCTTGACTCACCCCGCAATGACGCGCCCCATTCCCCTCAGGGGGGAAACCGGGCGCGAGAAATTACGGCCGTTGGACCCGTTTTTGACACAGGGGGACTGGGTCATGGGCCGCGTTCTGGCTGCCGTTTACGGCGTCGTTTGCTATTTCGGTTTCTTCGCCGCTTTTCTCTATCTGATCGCTTTTGTCGGCGACTTCGCCGTTCCCACCACGCTTGAAAAAGGCCCGGCAGCGTCTTTGATGACCGCCGTGCTGATCGACGTGGGCCTGCTCGTGGCTTTCGCCGTGCAGCACAGCCTGATGGCCCGCCCGGCGTTCAAGCGACTGTGGACGAAGGTCGTGCCCGAACCGATCGAGCGGTCGACCTATGTCCTGTTCACCACCGCCGTCCTGATCCTGATTTTCTGGCAATGGCGGCCGATTCCCGCGCCGATCTGGACCGTGACCAACACCCTCGCCGTGACCACGATCCAGGGTCTGTTCTGGCTGGGCTGGGGCGTGGTGCTGCTCTCGACCTTCCTGCTCAACCACTTTGAACTGTTCGGGCTGAGGCAGGTCTGGCTCAACTTCAAACAACAGGCGCCGGCCGAGTCGACCTTCCGGACGCCGTTCCTCTACCGCCTCGTCCGCCATCCGATCTATCTGGGCTTCCTCATCGCCCTGTGGGCGACGCCGGTCATGAGCCTGGGTCATCTGCTGTTTGCCGCGGGGCTGACGCTCTACATCGTGATCGGCGTGCAGTTTGAGGAACGCGACCTGATTGATCATTTCGGCGAGACCTATCAGGCCTATCGCCGCAAGGTCTCGATGCTGATCCCCTGGCCGCCCAAGGCGTCCTGACCCGATAGCCGGCGGTCAGGCCGGCAGAGTCTCGGCCGGAGCCGGGATGGGCCGCCCGCCTTCCCGGCCCGCCACGGCGCCCGCGACCGCCGCCAGCGCCGCGTCGACGACCTCCAGCCCGGCCCCGGCCTTCGATCCCTCGACGGTCAGGATCCGCCGCCAGCTGCGCGCGCCCGGCCGGCCATGGAACAGGCCCAACATATGGCGGGTCATGCCGGCCAGGTGGAAGCCGGCGGCCAGCCGACCGGCGATATAGGGCTTGTAGGCCTCAACGGCCGCGAACGGATCGACATCGCCGCCCTCGCCGAAAATCCGGCGGTCGACTTCGCCCAGAATGCCTGGCTCGTGATAGGCGGCGCGGCCCAGCATCACCCCGTCGACATGTTCGAGATGCGCCTGCGCGGCGTCCAGCGACGCCACCCCGCCGTTGAGCACGATGGTCAGTTCCGGCCGCTCACGCTTGAGCCGGTAGACCAGCGGATAGTCGAGCGGCGGAATGTCGCGGTTTTCCTTGGGCGACAGGCCCTTGAGCCAGGCCATGCGGGCATGGACGACGAAACTGCTCACCCCGGCCTGCGCCGACAGATCGACCAGCCGGAACAGGGCCTCCTCCGGATCCTGGTCATCGACGCCGATGCGGCATTTGAGGGTGACCGGGATTCTGACCGCCGCGATCATCGCCGCCATGCCCTCGGCGACCAGTTCGGGCTCACGCATCAGACAGGCGCCGAACCGGCCGCTCTGCACCCGGTCCGACGGGCAGCCGACATTGAGGTTGATCTCGTCGTAGCCGAAGTCCTCGCCGATCCGGGCGCTGGCGGTCAGGTCGACAGGGTCGGACCCGCCCAGCTGCAGCGCCACCGGATGCTCGCAGGCGTCAAAGCCCAGCAGCCGCTCGCGGTCGCCATGCAGCACGGCCCCCGTGGTGACCATCTCGGTATAGAGCAGCGCCCGCCGCGTCAGGACACGGTGAAACGCCCGACAGTTGCGGTCGGTCCAGTCCATCATCGGGGCGACGGAGAGCGTGTGGGCGGGCTTGGGCGTCACGGAAATTTCGCAGGGCGGAGCGGAATTGGCGCTTCTACGCTGTTTTCCGCACGCCCCCAAGATTACAACCCGCCCCTGCGTTCACCCCGGAGACAGCATGCGATTCCTGATCGAGGCTCGACTGGCCTACCGGTTCGAGGCGGCCTGCGAGGTGCTGCTGCTGCTCGAGGCGGCGCGGAGCCCCGACCAGATCGTTCACAGCGACGGCCTGACCCTCGCCCCGGCCGCCGACATGGCGCGGCTGGACGACCCGGTCACCGGCGAGCGGCGTGTGGTGTTCACCGCCCGGGATCGGGTCGACATCGCCTATGACGCAGAGGTCGAGGTGGTCGACCGCGAGGGCGACCTGCGCGGCGCGGCCAGCGCGCCGATCCGCGACCTGCCCGGCGACGCCCTGCGCTACCTGATGGCCAGTCGCTACTGCCCCTCCGACCGCTTCGAATCCTTTGTCGAACGGGAGTTCGGCGGGCTCGAGGGCGGCGACAAGGTGCAGGCGATCCTGAACTGGATCTTCAGCCACGTGCAGTATCGCATCGGGGTCAGCGACGGGTCGACCACGGCCCTGGACACCTTCATCGACCGGGCCGGCGTCTGTCGCGATTTCGCCCACCTTGCCATCACCCTGTGCCGGGCCGCCGCCATTCCGGCCCGGGCGGTCAGCGCCTACGCCTGGAACCTCGAACCGGCCGACATGCACGCCCTGGCCGAGGTCTATGTCGGCGGACGCTGGCGGATGATCGACGCCACCCGCAAGGCGCCGATCAGCGGTCTGGTTCGCGTCGCCATCGGCCTGGACGCCGCCGACATCGCCTTCATGACCGTGTTCGGCAGGGCCGAGCTGATCGAGCAGAGCTTCACTGTCCGCAAGGCGCCGGGCGGCTGACGAGCCAAACCGGGCTATAGCCGGACTCAAACACAACGGGAGGACGGCATGCAGGATCTGACAGGGCGCGTGGCGCTGGTCACCGGCGGGGCGCGCGGCATCGGCGCGGCCACGGCGAAGGCGCTGGCGGCGGCGGGCGCGAAGGTGGTGGTCAGCGACCTGGCCGACGGGACCGCGACGGCCGAGGCCGTGGGCGGCGCCTTTGTCAAACACGACGTCACCATCGAGGCCGACTGGATCGCCGCCGTGGCCTTCGCCCGCGAGCGGTTCGGCGGGCTCGACATCCTGGTCAACAACGCCGGCATCTTCTGGATGAAACCCATCGTCGACACCGCGCTCGAGGACTTCCGGCGCATGCAGCAGGTCAATGTCGAGGGCGTGTTCCTCGGCCTCAAACACGCCATCCCGGCCATCGCCGAACGGGCCCAGCGGTGGGACGGCGGCGGTTCGATCATCAACCTGTCGTCGGTGGCCGGTCTGGTCGGTCAGGCCGGAGGTCTGGCCTACAACGCTTCCAAGGGCGCGGTGCGGCTGATGACCAAGGCGGCGGCGCTCGAATGCGCCCGCGGCGGAATGAAGATCCGGGTCAATTCGGTGCATCCCGGCATCATCGACACCCCGATGATGGCCGGGGCGGCCGCGGCCATCTCCGAACGGACCGGCCAGGGCGCCAACAGTACGCTGGAGCGGTTCGCCCAGAGCCATCCGCTGGGCCGGCTGGGCCGCGACATCGACATCGCCAACGCTATCGCCTTCCTGGCCGGCGACGGCGCCGCCTTCATGACCGGCTCGGAAGTGGTCGTCGACGGCGGCCTGACCGCAGCCTGACGACTTTCGCCTGAAAGGCGATCATCACTATGCTGCAACGGGTTAAAATCATTGGCGTTTTTAATACGCTACTGTTGTAATCTCGTGGTGCGGGAAGCGAACC
Source organism: Caulobacter sp. (assembly GCA_030680355.1). Lineage (GTDB taxonomy): Bacteria > Pseudomonadota > Alphaproteobacteria > Caulobacterales > Caulobacteraceae > Caulobacter. The sequence goes on along the minus strand of JAUXVF010000031.1, from coordinate 399,067 downwards.
CAATGACACAAGGCGTTGAGCGACGCCCCCCCGAGACCTCGGGAACAGGCGACCGGTCACAGGCGCATTCCGTTGCCCCGTCATTTCGGGCGCCGTAGGTATCGCTCATGGCGAAACCCCCGGTCATCCGCAAAGGCGTTCCCAAGGGGGACAAGCGCCAGCGCACGCGCAAAACCCTGGTCGAGGCGGCCGCCGCGGTGATCGCCGAGCGCGGCTTCGACCGCACCTCGATCGAGGCGGTCTGCACCCGAGCGAACCTGTCGCGCGGCTCCTTCTATGGCAATTTCAAAAGCCGCGAGGACCTGTTCCTGGCGGTGATGGACAGCCAGTGGCGGCCGATCGAGGCCGACTTCCGGTTGGGCGCGCCGCTGCGGACGCAGATGCGCATTCTCGGCGAGGCGGTGGCGGCCCAGGCGCGTGAACGGCGGCCGATGGCGGCCGGGGCGGCGGCCTTCCAGCTCTATGTCCTGACCCATCCGCACATGACCGAGCGGATGACGGCCCGCAACGCCGAAACCCTGGCCGCCATGGCCGCCGGGTTCGCGCGCATCGCTCCGGGCGGGCTGCCGATGCCGGCCGACCGGTTCGCCCGGGTCGTCGACGCCCTGATCACCGGCCTGATGTTCACCGCCTTCCAGACCCCCGACCTGCTCAGCGACGCCGACATCATCGCCGCCTTCGAGGCCCTGGCGGGACCGGAACAGCCGGCCCCCTCCCCCTGGACAGGCGGTCACGCCCAGACGTTGCTGCGCCCGGGGCGATAGCCGTCAGCGATCAGGTCGCGGCGGCCAGCACCTTTTTCAGCCGGGCGATGAGCGCCGCCCGCTCCGGATCGCCCTTGGTCTCCTCCAGGGCCGCGTTCAGCGACACCAGGAAATCGGCCCGGGCGTTGTGCCAGTCGAGCGCGGTCGGGGCGTCGGGGGCCAGCCGCGGCGGCCCGGTGTCGACCACCTCGGCCCGGCCGGTTCCCAGGGTGAAGGTCTCGTCCAGGGTCGGGGCGACCAGCTGTTCGGGCGGGAAGCCGGCCTTGGCCAGCCGGGCCTGAAGGCCCTTGACCGCGTTCGGCTCGCCATGGGCCAGGAAGACCGAGCCGGTGATTGGCTTGCGGGCCAGGGCCCAGGCCTCGAGCCCCTTGGCGTCGGCGTGGCCGGAATAGACGTCGAGCATGCGGATGCGGGCTCGTACCCGGATATCCTCGCCGTGAATGGTCACCCGTTTGGCGCCGTCGGCCAGCAGTCGGCCCAGCGTGCCCGCCGCCTGGAAGCCCGACAGCAGGACGGTGGCGTCCTCGCGCCAGAGCAGGCGTTTGAGGTGTTTGCGGATACGGCCCGCGTCGCACATGCCGCTGGCGGCGAGGATGACATGCCAGCCCTTCAGTCGGTCGAGCCGGTCGCTGTCGGACGGCTTGTTGAGGAAACGCAGGCGGCCCGAGGGGCTGACCCCCGAGAACGGATTGCGCTTCTCGTCCGGGTTCCAGCCCCGTTCGAGGAAGACCTGCGTGACCTTGATAGCCAGCGGCGAGTCCAGAAAGACCGGGCCATGGGGCGCGCCGCCGCTGTCCATGACCGACATCAGGTCGGCCAGCAGTTCCTGACTGCGCTCGACGGCGAAGGCCGGGATCAGCAGGGGGCCGCCCGCGTCATGGGCGTCGCGCATTTCCTGGGCCAGGGTGGCGCGCCGCTCTTGCGCGCCGATGACGGTCCGCTCGCGGTCGCCATAGGTGCTTTCCATGACCAGATGGTCGAGGCCCGACGGCGACTGGGGGTCGGCGACGAACTCGCTGCCGCCCGGGCCGAGGTCGCCGGAGAACAGGATCCGCATGGGCTCGCCCTCCCCCGCCACCCGGACCTCGATCGAGGTGGCGCCGAGGATGTGGCCGGCCTCCCAGAAGACGGCGGTGATGTCGGGCGTGACCTGAACCTCGTCGCCCAGCTTGATGCGCTCGAACAGCCGCATCGTGCGGCCCGCGTCCCTGGCGCGATAGATGGGCTCGACGGCCGGTCGGCCGCGATGCTGGTTGCGGCGGTTGAGGTAGCGCACCTCCGATTCCTGGATGCCGCCCGAGTCGGCCAGCATCACCTCGCACAGGTCGCGGGTGGCGGCGGTGGAGAAGATCGGCCCCTTGAACCCGGCCAGCATCAACTTGGGCAGCATACCCGAGTGGTCGATGTGGGCGTGGGTCAGCAGCACCGCGTCGATCTCCGACGCCTTGAACGGAAAGGGCTCGTAGTTGAGGGCCTTGAGCGTCTTGGGGCCCTGGAACATGCCGCAGTCGATCAGCACCCGGCTGTGCTCGGTCCGCAGTTCGGCGCAGAAGCCGGTCACGCAGCCGGCGGCGCCGTGGAAGGTCAGGGTCGGCTTCATGGGCGCATCTCGTCCTGCAGGGCGGCGGCGAGGACGCCGGCCAGTTCAAGGGCGTTGGTGGAATGGGGAACGGAGTCGCTGGACAGGATCCGGCGGGCGCCGGCGGCGACAAGGCGGCGCTCGATTTCGGGTCCGAACAGGGCGTGCGCCACGGCCACATCGATGGAGACGGCGCCAGCCTGGCGAAGCTGGCCGATCGCTCCCTCCAGGGTCCCGCCGCTGGAACAGACGTCGTCGAGCAGCAGAACCGGACGGCCGGCGACGATCGCCGCATCCGGCAGGGTCAGGATCACATCGTGATCGCCCTTGCGCTGTTTCTCGAAGGTGATCCATTCAGAATTCAACCGGTCGGCGGCCTCCCTGACCCAGGGCTCGGACTCCCGGTCCGGGCCGACGACCAGCGGCCGGGCGTCTCCGCCGGCCAGGCTGGCCAGCGCCCCGGCGATGCTGAGGCTGTCGGCCGGCGCGCGAAGGGCGACGGTCAGATCGGTGGTGCGGTGCAGATGGGCCTGAACCGTAAGCACCCGGTCAAAGGCGTCCCCGATCATGGGTCCGATCACGTCGCGGCTCAGCGGCTGACCAGGCGCGAACACCTTGTCCTGACGCAGGTAGCAGAGGTAGGGCGCGACCAACACCAGTCGCGGAACACCGGCTCGCCGATAGGCGTCGGCCGCCAGCATCAGCGAAATCAGCCGCTCATTGGGATGATGCAGGGACCGGTAAAAGATGACCGTGCGCGCGCCGTCCACCGGAACGATGGGAAGGGTCTCACCATCGGGAAAGACGTGCAGGGCGGCCAGGGCGGACGGCGCCGCCAGCGCCGCGGCGAGGCGTTTGACCGGCGCCATATCCTCGACAAAGCCGTGCACGGCGACGCCGCTCATGACAGCCCCACGGCATAGCCGGACTCCCGTTCCGCCGCCTCGACGGCGAAGCCGAAGTCCGAGGCGTCGGAACCGTAGATGCGATAGAGCGGCTCCCCCTGTCGCACCGTGTCACCGACCCGTTTGAGCAGTTCGATCCCGGCGCCGGCGTCGGTGGGCGCGCCGGCCAGCCGGGCCACCTGGGCGATGCCCAGACAGTCGATGCCCTGAACCGCGCCGTGCCTCCCGGCGCGAACCTCATGCACCAGGCCGCCAAGCACCGGCGAGATCGGCGACGGGCCCTGGGCAGCGATGATGGCGTCCATCTTGTCCCGGGCGGCGCCGCTTCGCAGCAGTTCGCGGGCCCGGGCCTCGCCCATGCCGCCGGGCAGGGCCGGGTCGGCTTCCAGCAGTCGGCCGGCCAGCTGAATGGCCTTTTCTCGCAAGGCCTCGGGCGCGTCAGGGTCATTGGCCAGAACCGCCCTGACATCGCGAGCCTCCAGCAGCGGGCCGACGCCGCGCCCGATCGGCTGGGCGCCGTCGGTGAACACCACTTCGATCTGAAGCCCGAGGTTGCCGGCCACGAACTCGAACAGCTTCTTCAGCTTGTGAGCGTCATCGGCGTTGCGAACCTTGGCCGAGGGGCCGACGGGAACATCGATGACCAACCGGCCGACGCCGGCGGCGACCTTCTTGGACAGGATCGAGGCGACCATCTGGTCGGGGGTGTCGATGCCCAGCGGCCGCTCCACCGAGATCAGCACGTCATCGGCCGGCGAGAGATCAACCTTGCCGCCCCAGACAATACAGCCGCCGCAGGTTTCGACGACGTCGCGCATCTCGGCCTCGGTCAGATCAACCCGGGCCAGCACCTCCATGGTGTCGGCCGTGCCCGCCGGCGAGGTGATGGCGCGCGACGAGGTTTTGGGAATGTACAGGCCGTGGGCGGCGACGATCGGCACGATGATCAGCGAGGTCCGGTTGCCCGGAATGCCGCCGATGCAATGTTTGTCGACAATCAGCCGGTCGCCCCAATCGAGCCGGCCGCCGGCGTCGATCATGCCCCGGGTCAGGCCGAGGGTTTCTTCCGGCGACATGAAGCTGGCGCAGGCGACCAGGAAGGCGGCCACCTCCATGTCCGACCAGCGGTGGGCGGCCAGATCGCGGGCCACCGCCGCCAGGGTGGCGTCGCTGAGCGCGGCGCCGGCGACCTTGTCACGGATGGCGCCCAGACTTTCCGGCGGCCGGGCCGGCGCGATCTGCACCAGATCCCCGGGCTTGACCCCCAGCCGACGAAACAGCGGCTGCGGCAGTCCGATCTCGTCGGGGCCGACCAGGTCGTCGTCGCCGATCATCGTCGAGGCCAGCAGACTGCGCCCACCGGCCCGAAGCTCGACCTTGCGCGAGCCGCGCAGCCGCTCGGGCCGCAGCACATGGCTGCAGCGCGCCAGCACGACGATGTTCTCGCGGAAGCTGTCCAGCCCCAGGGGGCGGGCCTTCAGGGTTCCGGCGACTCCCGGCGCCGCCGCATCCACGGTTCCGCCGTCGTTCATCAGGCGCTTTCCCGCCTCATGTCCTGGAGCGCCTGGTGGATCTCCTTGTCCGTTTCATCAAGGCGGTCCTTGGGAGCCGTCTCGCGCAGCTTCTTCTGCAGGCCCGTCGGAAGGGCCTCGCGCAGGTTGCCCAGCGCGCGCGGCGCGGCGATGACGACCAGGTCGTCGAAGTCATGCTCGCGGACAACCGTTTCGACCCGTTTGACCAGGTCGACGATGAACTCGCGCTCGCTCTTGTCGTGCGGCGTCTCGCCACCGACGCCGTGCGAGGCGTAGCCATGACTATCGAACACGCGACCAGGGGCGGGGCCATGGCCGCGCTGTTTCAGCTCCACGCCGGCCAGCCAGTTCGGATGCTCGGTCAGCGGACCGCCGCGGCGCTTTTCCTCGAACAGGCGCGCGCGGGCGCCGTCAGCCACGACCACCAAGGTTCTTCCATCGGGGATCATCGTTCGTCTCCTGTCCTGTTGATGAATAGTGCGCGAGATCGCCGACCTGCCCTGTGATGAAGATCAAACCGTGCGACAGTCGGCGACGCTATTCTGCTGTCAGGGTCTGGTCACCGCCCGCGCCCATGGAGTCGCCTCATGAAACACGCCGTCATCCTGGCCCATCCCAACGTCGACAGCTTCAACGCCGCCATCGCCCGCGCCTGCGTCGAGACCCTGACGGAGATGGGGCATGACGCCGCGCTCCACGATCTCTACGCGATGGACTTCGACCCGCGGCTGCGGGCCAGCGAGCTGCCGGGTCCGAAGGGGTTCACGGCCGCCGGCGATGTCGTCATCGAGCGGGACCGGCTGGCGGACGTCGACAGCTTCATCTTCGTCTACCCGTTCTGGTTCAACGCCCCGCCGGCCATCCTCAAGGGCTATGTCGACCGGGTGTTCAGCATGGGGTTCGGCTATGCGCCGGGCGTGGGCGGCACGAAGACGCTGCTCGACGGTCGCAGCCTGATGAGTTTCACCACCTCGGGCGCGCCCGATCACTGGGTCAACTCGACCGGCGCCATGCAGGCCCTGACCGCGGTGTTCGATCACCACCTGGCCGGGGTCACCGGCCTGACGGTGTTCGACCACAAGCATTTCGGCGGCATCCACTCCAGCCTGACCAAGATCGCCGCGAACGACATTCTCGGTCAGGTCCGGGCCTCGCTGCGCAAGACCTTTCCGGGACGGGCATGATCGAAGCGCGGGCCTAGCCCGGCGTGGCCGGCGTCGTCTCGAGGCTTTTGAGATAGGCGATCAGCGACTGAATGTCCTCGGGCTCATAGGACCGCATCGGCATCGGACCGTGGCCCACGACAATGCCCTCGGCCAGGGCCTCGCCCAGAAACTCGACATCGAAACTGCGATGCAGTTCGCGGAAGCGCGGCGCGCCAGCCAGCGGACTCTCGCCCGTGGCGGCGATCGCGTGACAGCCGCCGCAGTCCCGCTGGGCGATCGCCTGGCCGACGACGGGATCGCCGACGAACGGCGCGGGCTCAGGCGTGACCGGCGGCGCGGCCTCCGCGACGGCGGCTGGAGTCACGGCGGTTGGGGCGTGGGCGCATCCGGTCAGACCGACGGCCAGCAGCGTGGCGACAGCCCCCGCCTTGCCGATGGCGGAGAGGGAGATCGTGATGGCCGCGCGGCCGGACTTGGTGGTGATCATCGGTTTTTCCGTCAAGGCTCCGCCCCTGTCAGTGCGAGACCAGCAGGGCGCAGGGCGGGTGGTCCAGCAGGGCGCGACTGACACCGCCGAGGATGAACTCCTGGAGGCGCGGCCGGCCGTAGAGCCCCATGATCAACAGATCGACGTTAAGAGCCTCTACCTGACGGCGCAGAATGTCGCCGGCGGAAGCGTCCTCGCTGCGATCGATGATGATGTTGGGCTTGCAGCCATGATGTTCGAGGTGGCGCTGCAGCAGCCCCTCGGGACCGCCCTCGCCTTCCGGCGCGATGACCAGGACATGGACCTCGTCGGCGGCGGTGACCAGCGGCCAGGCGTCCTGCAACGCCCGGGCCGATTCCCGCGAACCCTTCCAGGCGATCAGGACCCGCTTGCCGATCGCCGGGCCGAAGTCGCCCGCGGGCGCCACCAGCACCGGCGTGCCGCTGGCCATGCCGACATCAGCGGCCGAGATCCGGTTCATGCCCAGGCTGGCGGTGATGTTGGCCGGCATGATGGTCAGATCGCTCCGGCGGGCGTGGGCGATGAGGTCGACGTCGCTGTCACCGCTGATCTCGCGGAAGTCGGAGACGACTCCGGCCTCGCCGGCCGCCAGTTCGAACATCGCCCGGGCTGACTCGCTGGCCTTGGCGACCCCGGCATCGTGATCGTTGATCAGCTGGTCGAGGGTGTCGGGCGGCAGATTGGCCAGGGCTTCGGAGGCCATGGCGTTGCGCATGAAGCCCGCCCTCAGGAAGACGCCGCTGAGATGTGCGCCCGACCGTCCCGCCAGGGCGGCGGCGGCGGCGGCGCGGCCCGCGGTCGCGGCGCGATCATCGACCTGCACCAGAATGTCACGATAGCTCATGGGGCTCTCCTCACCGGTTGCCCCACCCTAGCCCTTGCCGGGCGAACGGCTTTGATCGGCGTCAAGCCGGCCAGGGTTGATGAATGGCGGATGACCAGGGCCGTTCAGGTCAAGCTCAAGCGGCGGGGCCCATAACGGCATCAACAACGGCTGACAGCGGATTTCCCGCAGGGCGCCGTCGCAGGAGATCCATTATGAAAAAGTTCCTGATCGCCGCCGTCGCCCTGTCTGTCATGGCCTCGGCCGGCGCCGCCAGCGCCCAGCCCTATCAGGGCCAGGGTCAAGGCCAGGGCCGCTACGAGCAAGGCCAGGACCGCGACGGCAACCGTGGCGAACGTCGCGGCGACCGCCGGGATGACCGCCAGGAGGCCCGTTCCGACCGCCGGGATGACCGTTATGATCGCCGGGACGACCATCGGGACGACCGCTACGAGCGCCCCGATGACCGCTACGGCCGCTACGACCGCTACGACCGCCAGGACAACCGCTACGAGCGCCGCGCCGACCGTCGCTATAATGCCGGCCGCTACCACGCCCCGCGCGGTTACCAGGCGCAGTACTGGCATCGCGGCGACCGTCTGCCCAGCAACTACCGCGGCCGGGCCTACGCCGTTGACTACCGGGCCTACCGTCTGGCCCCTCCGCCCCGCGGCTACCAGTACAACCGGGTCGGTGATGACGTCGTCCTGAGCGCGATCACCACCGGCATCATCGCCTCGGTTCTGATCGGCATGTTCAACTAGGCCTTCCCCACGAAGGCTGAACGGACGGCGCCCCCGGAGAGCAATCTCCGGGGGCGTTGTCGTGTTTAATCCTCCAGACTGAGCAGCGTCGCGTTGCCCCCCGCCGACGTTGTGTCGATCGACACCGTCCGCTCGACGGCGAAACGCGGCAGGTAGTGGGGGCCGCCGGCCTTGGGGCCCGTGCCGCTGAGGCCCTCGCCGCCGAAGGGCTGGACCCCGACCACGGCGCCGATCATCGAGCGATTGACATAGAGGTTGCCGACCTTGGCCGTCGCCCGCACCCGGTCGGCGGTCTCGCCGATGCGACTGTGCAGGCCCATGGTCAGGCCATAGCCGGCGGCGTTGATGCGACTGACCAGGGCGTCGAGCGTCCCGGCCTTCCAGGTGACCACATGCAGCACGGGGCCGAACACCTCGCGGGCCAGGTCCTCGACCCGGTCGAGCCGTATAACGGTCGGCGGCGCAAAGGTTCCGTGTTCAGCGCCGGCCGGCAGGGGCAGCTGGGCGATCACCCGCGCCCGGCTGGCTTCGATATGGGCCAGCAGGGTCTGGCGGGCGGCGGCGTCGATGACCGGGCCGACGTCGGTGGCGATATCGGCCGGATCGCCGATGACCAGCGCCGCCATCGCGCCTTCGAGCATTTCCAGCACCTTGCCGGCCACATCCTCCTGCAGACAGAGCAGCCGCAGGGCCGAGCAGCGCTGGCCGGCGCTCTGGAAGGCCGAGACGATGACATCGGCGACCACCTGTTCGGGCAGGGCCGTGGAATCGACAATCATGGCGTTGATGCCGCCGGTCTCGGCGATCAGGGGCACCAGCGGGCGACGCTCGTCCTCCAGAAGGGTGCGGGCGATGCGGCGGGCCGTGGCCGTCGAGCCGGTGAAGGCCACGCCCATGACGCGAGGGTCGGCGGTCAGGGCCTGGCCGACATCGGGGCCGCCGGGAACCAGGGCGAGGACCTGGGCTGGAATTCCCGCCTCGAGCAGCAGCAGCGCCGCCGCATGGGCGACCAGCGGCGTCTGCGGCGCCGGCTTGGCGACCACGGCGTTGCCGGCGACCAGGGCGGCCGTGACCTGGCCGAGGAAGATGGCCAGGGGGAAGTTCCACGGGCTGACGCAGGCGAAGACGCCGCGGCCGTGCAGGGTCAGCTCGTTGGTCTCACCGGTCGGCCCCGGAAGGGCCACGGGAACAAAGTCCCGCCGGGCCCGGGCGGCGTAGTAGCGGCAAAAATCGACGGCCTCGCGCACCTCGGCCAGGGCGTCGCCGATCGATTTGCCGGCCTCGCGCACGCAGAGGGCCATCAGCCGGGTGCGGTCGCGCTCCAGCAGGTCGGCCATGCGGTCGAGACAGGCGGCGCGCTCGGTCACCGGCCGGGCGGCCCAGGCCGGCTGGGCGGCGACGGCCAGGGTGATGGCGCGGTCGACATCGGCGGGGCCAGCCTCGACCACGGTCCCGACAACCCGGCGATGATCGGCCGGATCGGTGACCGGACGACCGCTCCCGGCCAGGGCCTTGCCGCCAATCAGCGGGGCGGCGGTCTGGGGAACGGCCCAGGTCCTGGCCATGCCGGCGACCAGGGCGTCGATGACGGCGCGGTCGGTCAGGTCGAGGCCTTCGCTGTTGCGGCGTTCGGGGGCGTAGAGAGCCATGGGGCTGGCGATCCTGCTGTGGGGCTGGAGGCCGACGGCCTCGACGAGGGCGACGGGGTCGGCGAGGAGGTCTTCGTCGGAGATGGAGGCGTCGGCGATCTGATGGACGAAACTGGTGTTGGCCCCGTTCTCGAGCAGGCGGCGGACCAGATAGGCGAGCAGATCGCGATAGCCGCCGACCGGGGCGTAGACCCGCGCCGCCACCCCCTGCGCGCGCATCAGCCGCTCATAGAGGCCGCCGCCCATGCCGTGCAGCCGCTGGAACTCGAAATCGCGGCGATCACCGGCCCAGGCCAGGATGGTCGCCACGGTCAGGGCGTTGTGGGTGGCGAAGGCCGGATAGATGCCCGGCGCATCGAGCATGGCCCGGGCGCAGGCCAGGTAGCTGACGTCGGTCGCCGCCTTGCGGGTGAAGACCGGATAGTCGGCCAGCCCCCGCTCCTGCCCGCGCTTGATCTCGCTGTCCCAGTAGGCGCCCTTGACCAGCCGCACGGTCAGCCGCCGACCGGTGGCCCGGCCCAGCGCGTCGGCCCAGGCGACGACGGCCGGGGCGCGGCGCTGATAGGCCTGGATCGCCATGCCCAGGCCGTCCCAGTCGGCCAGATCGGGGGCGCGGGCCAGGGCCTCGATGATGTCGAGGCTCATCTCCAGCCGCTCGGCCTCCTCGGCGTCGATGGTCAGGCCGATGCCCTGGTCGCGGGCGGCCCGGGCCAGGATCAGGCCGCGGGCGATCAGTTCGGGCACGGCGGTTTCGGCCTGGGCCGTCTCGTAGCGGGGATGCAGGGCCGAGAGCTTGACCGAGACGCTGTCGCGGGCGGCCATTTCGCCGCGACCGCCGGCGTCGGTCCCGACGGCGGCGATGGCGTCCAGATAGGCGGCCAGATAGCGGTTGGCGTCGGCCATGGTCCGGGCCGCCTCGCCCAGCATGTCGAAGCTGTGGCGGAAGGCGGCGGCCCCGCCCCGGTCGGCGCGTTTGAGCGCCTCCTGAATGCTGCGGCCGAGCACGAAGGCCTCGCCCATCATCTGCATCGCCGCCGCCACGGCCTTGAGAATGGCCGGCTCGCCCAGCCGCCCGACCAGCCGGGTCAGGGTCCCGGCGTCATCGTCCATCAGCCCACGGGCCAGGATCAGCCCCAGGGTCGCCGAATTGACCAGCGCCGAGCCGGACTGGCCGGCGTGAGCGGCCCAGTCGGCGCCGCCCAGCTTGTCGCGCACCAGCTCGGCGGCGGTCAGGGGGTCGGGCACCCGCAGATAGGCCTCGGCCAGCGACAGCAGCGCCACCCCCTCGGCCGTGGTCAGGCTGTATTCCTGCAGGAACCGCTCGACCCAGCCGTCGGACCCGGCCTTGCGCAGATCGGCCAGCAGAACCCTGGCCTGACGCTCGACGGCGGCGCGGTCGGCGGCTGTCAGCGACGCGGCGGGGATCAGGGCGGCCAGCCGCGCCGGCTCCGGCGCGCGATACAGCGGGGCGATGGCGGCCCGGGCGGCGGTCAGGTCGGGCGAACGGTCGGGCATGAGGCAAACCGGCTGTCGAAGATGTGCCGGTGATACGCCGGTCTTCGGCGAATGTGCTTGGTCATTTTCGCGCCAAACCGTAGAAATTGACGACATAACGAGGATGCACAGAATGTCCTTCGCCGCTCTCGACGACATCGACCGCCGCCTGCTGCGGGTGCTGCAGGCCGACGGCCGCATCACCAACCAGGACCTGGCCCAGCGCTGCGGCCTGTCGCCGGCCGCCTGCCACGAACGCTTCCGCCGCCTGCGCGAGCGCGGCTACATCACCGGTTTCGCCGCCCTGCTCGACCCGGCGATGATCGACCGCGCCCTGCTGATCTTCGTCGAGATCCAGCTCGACCGCACCACCGCCGAGACCTTCGACCAGTTCGCCGCCGCCGTGCGCAAGGCCCCGGAGATCCTCGAATGCCACATGGTCGCCGGCGGCTTCGACTATCTGATCAAGGCCCGCGTCGAGGACATGGCCGCCTACCGCGCCTTCCTCGGCGGCACGCTGGTGGACCTGCCCGGCGTGCGCGAGACGCGGACCTATGCCGTGCTGGAAGAGGTCAAGAACACGGTGGTGATGGGAGTGTGACCCCGGCCGCCTGTCACTGAAGTCTTCACTGCAGTATCGCGCGCTCGCGGCGACAGCCGGACGCCCGCTCCGCCCGGCGCGCGGCCGCGCGGCCAGGGGCGCGGGGACCGGCGCGGGACGGCGACGACGCAGGAAAGCCCCTGCCCCGCCCGGCCTGGACCTCGGCGCAAACCCTTGCCGCCGTGGCGCTGGCGAAGACTGTCCATCTGTCGGTCGCACGATCATCGGGAGAGTCTAGGCCCGCCCGGCCCGGCGAGAACCGACGGGCGGCCGATTTGGCGCGGGAGTCTCGCGGATGTCCCGCGATGTCTCGGGATTATACGTCTAGGGAGTCTTGGGGGGGATGGGTGTGGGGCTCCATCTTCGACCTCGGCACCGGCAGTCAAACACAGCCCCTTACACCGCACGCAAAGAGCCAGCGCCAACCCCATCCCTGTCCTCTCCCTCCTTTGAGGGGGAAGCGTTCAGGATTGCCCCTCCCCAAACGCAAACGGGGACCCCCGCGGGGGTCCCCGTCGCGTTCTGGCGGGACTGGTGCGCCAGACTAGAAGCGGTACTGGCCGAACACGCCGACTTCGTCATAGGACCCGTCGACGGCCCCGCCGATCGTGCCGTTGGAGCTGCTGATCGGGCCCTTGTCGACGGCCTCGTGCTTGTAGACCAGCGACAGGTCGATGTTCTTGAAGGCGCTGTAGGTGACGCCGGCGTTGTAATAGTCGTCCTGGCGACCGGCGACGGTGTCCTGGTTGGGCTCGACGCGGTCATAGCGGCCGAAGACGTTGAACTTGGGGTTGATCTGGTAGGAGCCGAACACTGAATAGCCTTCGGCGCTGTCGGAGGCGACGCTGGTCACATTGCCCCAGTCCTCGGCCTTGAAATACTCGACGCCGACGCGGACGGTCTTGTCGGTGTAGGCGGCGATGGCGTTGAAGCGGTTGGCGGTGTGGTAGGTGGTCACGCCCTCTTTGGACTTGCCCAGCTTGCCGGTGTAGCCGCCGACGGCGAGGGTCACGTTCTCGATCGGGGTGATGCTGACCCGGGCCTCGACGTCCATGCCCTTGGAGCGCAGCGGGGCCTTGTAGCCGGCGCCGTCAACCACGGCGATGGCGTAGCTGACCATGCCGCCCAGCTTGCCCGAGGCGTGCACGCCCCAGTCGGCCGAGGTGCCGAACTTGGTGCGGTCGATCAGGGTGTTTTCAATGAAGCGGTTGCCATAGAGGCCTTCGGAGAAGGGCACCCAGGGCAGGTCAGTAGAGCCGACCCGCACGGTCAGGGCGTCGGAGAACTTGGCCTGCAGATAGGCCTTCTTGATGTAGACCTCGGTCGAGGAAATGGCCGAGGAATACTGGAAATCGGTCGTCACATTGCCCGAGAACATGTCGTTGAACTTGTGATCAACGCCAATGTAGAAGCGCTTGATGTCAAAGCCCGTGCCGGTCGGGTGAACCTTGTTCCCGTCGGTCTCCTGATTGATGGTGGTCAGGTCGAAATACATCCGGCCCGAGACCACGGTGCTGTCGGCCCAGGAGGGTTTGGCCGCCGGCGGCGGCGAGGCGCTGGCCAGGGCCCCGACTTCGGCCTGGGTCGGCAGGGTCAGGATCTTGGCGTCGGCGCGGGCCTGGGCCGCCTCGGCGCGGGCCTGGGCGGCTTCCTGGGCGGCCAGCCGGTCGGACAGGGCCTGGATCTGGGCGCGCAGCTGCGCGATCTCGGCGGCGCTGGCGCCGCTGGCGGCGGCGGCCTGGGCCGGCATGGCGGCGGCCATCAGCGACAGGGTGGCCACGCCCCCCAGCAGCAGTGTCCGGGTCGCCTTCAGTGCGAAGCGATTGTTCATCTGTCGATTCCTGTTCTTACCCCACGCCGACCTCCTGATCGGGCACCCGGCCTCTAACGGGGGTTTGCAACAGATTCTTGATGGTCACCCACGATAGGGCCCGTTTCGCGCCCGGGCGGGCCTTCAGGACACAGGGCCGATGGCCGTGTGGCCGGGGGGCGAAAGGCGGCCCTGTACACGCGCGATCTTTGGGACCACGGTGATGGATCGGGTCGGGGCCAAACGCACATGGATCAGTCGGTTGACCTGGGCCGCGATGATCACGAGGCCATCGTGGACCGGCTGCATGCGGCAGCGCTGGGCGAGACGTCCTGGACGGCGACGCTGGAGCATATCGCCGGCATTTTTGGCAGCACGGCCGCGGTGCTGAACCTGCGCGACGCCGCCGATCACGTCCTGGCGGTCGAGGTTCACAGCCCGCATACGAAGGAATTCGCGCTCGACTACTACAGCAGCGACCTGATGGCCCAGGATCCGCGGTCCGCCTATCTCTACACAGCGTCGCCCGGGGGGGTGTATTTCGACGCCATGCTGTTCGACGTCGAGGCCATGCGGCGCGACCCGCGGGTCGAGGCGGCTTGCGACGCGCTGGGCGTGACCTATCAGCTGGGGCTCAACCTTCGTCTGCCCAACGATGTCCGGGCCACCCTGAGCGTGCTGTCGACGGACCAGGAAGGCCATGCCTCGGAGACCGCGATCACCGCCTTCCGCCGCCTGGCGCCGCATATCGAACAGGCCTGCGCCCTGGGCCTGATTATCGAACGGGAGGCGGCGACCCGCTCGGCCCTGCTCGAGGCCCTGGCCAGCAAGGCCGACGGCCTGATCCTGCTGGGCCGCACGGGCGCGGTGACCTTCATGAACGACGCCGCCCGGGCCATTGTCGAGGCCGGGGACGGCCTGGCCCTGACCGCCGACGGTTTCCTGACCCGGCGACTGCCCGAGACCCGGCATCTGCAGCTGATGATCATCGCCGCCCTGGCCCGGCCCGGCGCGGCCGACGCGGCCCCGGTCAGCCGCATGCTGGTCACCCGGCCGTCGGGCCGCCATCCCTATGTCGTTTCGGTGATGGCCGCCCCGGCCAGCGAGCGGTTCCTGTCGGGCCAGGTCGTTGCGGGCATTATCCATCTACAGGATCTGGCGGTCACAAGGCTGCCGTCGCGCGAGGCGCTGCGGGCGGTGTTCGGCCTGACCGACCGCGAAGCCGACTTCGCCATCGAACTGGTGCGCTGCGCCGATCTGACCCGGGCGGCGGCCAACAGCGTCATGTCGGTCAACACCGCCCGCAACCACCTGCACAGCATCCTGCGCAAGACCGGAGCCCGCGGCCAGACCGATGCGGTGCAGCTGCTCGGCCGCCTGCCGTGACAGCGGGCGGGCGGAAGCTAGTCCGAACGGACTAGTCAGGGCGGGTGGTCAGTGGGTCTCCGTCGGGGGAGGGTGGCGGCCCCAAGACCCGTTGCGAGCCTGGCCCGGTTGGCCTGCGTTCGATTTTCTGTTCCGCTGATGACGAGGCGCCTGTGACTGTCTCCCGACGATTGATCCTCGGGGCCGTCGTCGCCCTGGCCCTGTGCCACCCGGCCCTGGCGGCCAATGCGCCGCCGCCGCCGGCCTATGACGGGCTGAAGAAGACCATCGCCGTCGACACCTTCCTGGCCACCGAAGCGGTCGGCGGATCGGTGACGGCGGAGGGCATGACCGCCATGCTGACCCAAGCCCTGGCCAACGACGGCCGCTTCGTGGTCGTCGAGGGCGCCCAAGCCGGCGGGATCACCGCCAGCGCCACGGTGCGAGCCGCTGTCACCAAGTATGAGGCCAACGCCGGCGGCAGCAGCCTCGGCGTCGGCGGCCCGATGGGCTCGCTGCTGGCCGGCCGGGCCGGACTGAAAAGCCAGAAGGCGGTGATGGAGATTTCGCTGCGGCTGGTCGACGCCAGCACCGGCCAGGTGATCTCGACCTCCAAGGCCCAGGGGACGGCCCGGTCGTCGAGCGCCGACGCCGGGGTGGTCAATAACTGGACCGGCGCTTCCGCCGGCGGCGGGACCTTCCACACCACCCCGATCGGCCAGGCCGGCGAGGACGCCATCGCCAAGGCCGTGGAGATGATCGCCGCCGACATGCGCCGCGTGCCCTGGTCGGCCCAGGTCATCGAGGCCGACGCCGGCCGCGTCTATGTCAACGCCGGCGCCGACCGCAATGTTCAGGCCGGCACGGTGCTGACCGTCTATCGCCAGGGCAAGGTGTTCACCGACCCCTCCACCGGCGTGGTGCTGGACGTCGACCTGCAACGCATCGGCACGATCCGCATCGACAGCGTCCGCGACCGGCTGTCGACGGCCAGCGTGGTCAGCGGCGAGGCCCCGGCCCGCGGCGACCTGTTGAAGCTGGATTAGGAAGGATCACCATGCCCGTGCTCTCGAGACGAACCGCCCTGGGCGCCGCCTGCGCGGCCCTGGCCCTGCTGGTCGCGCCCCTGGCCTGGGCGACCGTCGGCACGCCCATTCAGGGCATCCCCGTCGGCCTCGAAGGCGATCCGGGCTCGATCAGGGTCGCCGAGTCGCAGACCGACGCGAAGGGCGAGGTCGTGTTCAGCAATCTCAAGGCCGGAAAGTACGCCATCGTCATCCTCGACGGCGACCGGCCCAAGGCGACCATCAGTCAAAGCGGCGCGACTGTCGCCACGATCGCGATCGGAGGCCATATCGAAATCGGCACCTGGTCGTGGGGACAGACCGGCGGCAAGACCGTCGTCACGGACAAGGCCGGGCGTCGCCTGGTCATTCCGGTCGCCCGGGACGGTGGCGAAATCCGCGTCCAGCTCTCAATTTTCGACCGTTGGGGAAAAACCGCGCCGATGCCGTCCCGGTAAGCGCCGAAGCGCGCCCGCGAAGCTCATTTTCACGGAGTAGAGTCGATGAAGACCCCCACTCTCGTCCCGGCCGTCCTGGCCCTGGCCATCCTCGCCGCCTGCGCGACCGGGGCGGCGGCCCAGACCCAGTCCTGCCTGCTGGCCAGCGGTCAGCCGCAAGGCCAGAACGGACAGCCGCCGTTCGGGCCGCCGATGATCATCACCGGTCAGGGAACCTCGTCGCAACAGAACACGGCAATGACGGCGGCCCAGCAGGACTGGTCGAACAAGGCGTCGGGCCGGGGCCAAGGTTATGGAGTCTGGTTCAAGGCCGCCAACAAGACCAGCAACTGCAGCTCCAGCAAGCCGGGCTTCCAGTGGATCTACAGCTGCACCGTCAGGGCGCAGCCATGTCGCTGATCGGTCATCGCACGCGCCTCGCGCGCGCCCCTGGACGGCGCCGGGCGTGGGTCGCGGCGGCTGGCCCGGCGCTCGGATTGTGGCTGGCGGCCAGCGCCGCCCTGGCCATGACCATCACCGCGCCGACCGGCGCCACCCTGCCCAAGGTCGCGCCGATCAACGTGCAATGGACCAGCACGCCCGGTCCGGGGAACATCGAAATCCGGCTGGAACGCCAGACGCCCAGTTTCCTGACCTCTATCGTCGCCGGCAGCGTTCCCAATACCGGCCAGGCGTCGGTCAGCTTCCCGGCCGCCTGGGTCTGCGATCCCTCGGCCACCTATCGGATTCGGGTGTTCCGGTATCAGTCAACCGCGACCAGCTGGACGCCGCTCGACCAGGGCTATGGCCCGTTCTTCAAGGTTTCCTGCGCCACCAAGCCGGGCGGCGGCTTCAGCGGCGAGGCCCCGAGCGGCGCCTCGGCCGGCGTCGCGACGGCCGTCAAACCCGGCGGCGGCAAGCCGTCCGGCGGCTTCGGCAGCGCCGCTCCCGGCGGGGCTATGACGGGCGCCACCCTTTATGCCGACGACGGCAAGCCGGGCGGCGACAAGCCCGACGATCCCGCGCCCACGGGACGGCTGCGGATCATCAAGGAGATCGTCAACACCACGTCGTTCCCGACGCCGGCCAGCCAGTTCAGGATCACCGTCAGCTGCAAGCCGAGTCCGGACGCCAGCTACACGCCGTCGGCGCCCGCCGGCATGGATCAGTATCTGACGATCGCCGCCGGCGCTGAATGCACGGTCACCGAGGCCGACCCGCCGCTGCTGCCCCGGCCCTGTCGGTGGGAGCGCTCCTATCCGGGCGGCCAGACCGGCCGCAACGGCGCGACCGTCATCGTACGCAACACGCTGGTCTGCCCCGGTTGATCCGGGGACGGAGCCGCTCACATCGAAAGGACGACCTCATGCGACCATCAGCCGCTATCCTGGCGGGGGCGCTCGTTTTCGACCTCGGCGTCCTGGTCGTCGCCGGCCACGCGGCGGAGGCCCCCAGGGCCCCCGACAGCGAGCCAGCCCCGTCGGTCCGCAAGGCCGGTACGAAACACACGGAATACCTGAAGTACAAACTCGATAACGTGATCATCTCCGGCTACGCGATGGGCGGAAGTGGCGGCGGCGACGCCAAGGCCGCCTGCGAACTGAAGCACGGCAAGGTCATCGACATCGCCGGCATGCCCGTGTGCCAGCTGTCGTCCACGCCGGTGGCCAAGTGAACCGGTCCCTGACTCTGCCCTGGGGCAGCGGCATCGCCCTGGCCGGTCTGGCGGTGGCCAGCCTGGCGCCGCTGACGATCGCCATCATGGCGACCGCACCCAGCCCTGCCGCCGCCGCCGAGCGCGCGACGGGCGAGCGTCAGCTGGTCATCACCGTGCGGGACAGCGCCGGGCGCATCGTTGCGACCACCAGCCCCCAGAATGGCAAGTTCACCGTAACCCTGCCGCCCGGCGACTATGAGTTCACCCTGCGCCTGATCAACAACAGCGAGGTGGATACCGCCGAGCCCGGCATCATCGCCATTCTGATCGGGCTGTTGTTGCCCGCAGGCCGGGTCGAGCCGATATCGTCCGAGAAATTCCCCCTGACCGCCTCGCCTTCCGGCGGCTCCGGACGCGGCAAGGCCGTGTTTCAGGACTTTCATTTTTCCTCCCACCTGCCGGCGCCGCGGGCCGAGTCATCGACCACCCCGGTCAACGGCATCGGCGGCACGGGCGGCGGCCGCTACACCTTCAAGCCCGGCCAGGCCTTCACCTATTCGGGCACAGTGAGATTTGAGCCGCGATGACCGCACGCATTTCAAACGCCCCGCGCCGGCCAGTGATGCTGCTGGCCGCCCTGGCCCTGGCGGCCCTGGCGGGTCCCGCCTCGGCCTCGGTGACAACGGTGACCAATGTCTGCGACAGCGCAACCGGCGCCAACACCGTGCGGGTCGTCACCCTGTCGCTCAACACCCTCGAATACAGCTTCCGCAAGCTGCCCAACGGGCCCGTGACGGTGTTCCCGGGCATCGTCAATCCGACCTCGACGAGCAGCACGCGGCTGTTCGCCCTGCCGGCCGGAACCTATCGCCTGACTTACCGCATGCCGACGGCCGCCCCGATCGGGACCTGGGCGCCGGACGTCGTTGTGCAACCCTATGAGATCATCAGGGGCGTTTGCGTGCGGACCGATGTCCGTCAACGAGCCCGGCCCGTCGAAGGGCCCAAGGGATGACCCCGCGCCGGCGACAAGGCGCCGGAGGCCTGGCCATTGCCGGCCTGCGCCGGGCCGCGCTGATCCTGGGACTGCTGCTGGCGGCGATCGCCGCCCCGGCCCTGGCCATGACCGTCACCGCGCCCAGCACCGGCGTCCTTCCCAAGGCGGCGCCGCTGACCGTGCAGTGGAGCACCAGCGCCCCGGCCGCCAGCGTTTCGGTCTGGCTGCTCGAGGTCACGCCCACACCGGGCATCGTCAACACCGGCTGGCCGGCCGTCGCCAATACCGGCCACGCCACCTTCACCCTGCCCGCGTCGGTCGTCTGTGATGCCGCCCACAGCTACAAGATCGGGGTCATGGTCTGGGGCCAGACCTCCACCGGACTGTCATCCGGGCCATCGATCGTCGAATCGGCCGAAACCAAGCCGTTCCGGCTGTCCTGCGACGGCGGCCGACCGGGCACGCTGACGGTGATCAAGACCGTGGTCAGCGACGGCCCGATTCCGCCGCCGGTCACGGCCTTCGTCGTCGATGTGCGGTGTCCGCCCAGCGGCCCGAACACCTCGGTCACCCTCAACAGCGGCAACCGCTTTCAGCAGGTGATCACCGGCGTCGCCGCCGGCGCCGACTGCACGGTCACCGAACAGCCGCCGGCCGTGCCGGGCTCGCTGGCCCGGCGCGGCTGCCATTGGGAAACCCGCTATCCCGACGCCGACAGTGGACGGCGCACCACCCTGCCGGCCGGGGCCAACACGACCCGCCGGGTGGTCAACCACTGGATCTGCAAGCCGCCGGTCGCCACGGAAGCCGGCTTCGACGCCCGCCGGCGCGACGACGTGGCCATCCGCAAGACCGGCCCGACCACGGTCAACGTCGGCGACACGGTGAGCTACAGCCTGGTGGTGACCAACACCGGCAGCGGCCCGATCAACACGGCCGGCAATGGTCAGGCGATCATCATCCATGACGCCATCCCGGCCGGGTTTGACCTGGTCTCGCCCCAGGGCACGCTGACAGCGATCGGCAACATCTCGGTCGGCGGCGGCTGGATGTGCGGCAGTCCGACCCTGACCTGCATCACATCGACCGCATCGCCGGTTCTGCCGGGCGCCGCCTTTCCGCCGCTGACCATCGTGGTCAAGGCGATCCGGCCTGGCAGTTACCAGCAGTGCGCCGGCGTCGAATGGCATGGCGGCCGCGACAGCGTCGCCGGAAACAACAGGAGCTGCGTCGGGGTGACCATCCGACCCGGCCGTCGCTGACCGAGCCCGCCCTTTCGCCCCAAGACAGAGGAATCCGCATCATGAAAAAGACCGCTCTCATCCTGGCCGGCGCCCTGGCCTTCGACCTCGGCGTCCTGGTCGTCGGCGCCCAGGCGGCCGACGCGCCCCGACGCCCCACCGCCACCCCCGGTGAGCCGGGGGTCAGCCTGAACTTCGCCAAGGTCGAGATCGACTATTTCTACATCAAGATCGACGCGGTCACCT
Source organism: Caulobacter sp. (assembly GCA_030680355.1). Lineage (GTDB taxonomy): Bacteria > Pseudomonadota > Alphaproteobacteria > Caulobacterales > Caulobacteraceae > Caulobacter. Next base: position 378,465 of record JAUXVF010000031.1, on the reverse strand, counting down.
CGCGTCAGGCCTGCGAGCACAAAAGCGGCAAGGTGGTCGACGTCAAGGGTCTGCCCATGTGCCAGGTTCCCACCAGTGACTCCGCGCGGTGGACGCCGGTCGTTCCCAAAGCCCGGTAGCCGACCCGCTCGTCGAGCGCGCGCTGGAGAGCCCGCCATGTCTTCGCCCGCCAGCCCGTCGCCCGGGCCCGCCGTGCGGCTGTCGGCCGGCGATCCCGACCAGGGACCGCTGGCGACCGGCGCCGTCACCCTGGTTCTCGGCGGCGAGGCGGTGGATTTTGAACTGACCGTGCCGGCCGGCCCGGTCGCCGTCGAGGATCTGCTGCCGGTCTTTCAGGGGCTGAGCAGTCTGCTGGCCCAGCGGGCGACGGCCAGGGCGGCGGCGCAGGGCCGGGCGGTGTCCTGCAGGGCCGGTTGCGGCGCCTGTTGCCGTCAGCTGGTGCCGGTCGCCCCGGCCGAGGCCCGAGCCCTGGCGCGGGTGGTCGAGGCGATGCCGCAGCCGCGCCAGAGCCAGGTGCGGGCGCGGTTCGAGGCCGCCGTCGCGACCGTGGCCGAGGCCGGGCTGTTCACGACTCCGAGCGCGCCGGGCGAGATCAACCGCACCGTCGGTCTCGACTATTTCCGGCTGGGCGTCGCCTGCCCCTTCCTTGTCGACGAGGCCTGTTCGATCCATCCCGACCGGCCGCTGTCCTGCCGCGAATATCTGGTCACCTCTTCGCCCGCGCACTGCGCCAGCCTGTCGGCCGAGGGCATCGAGAAACTCCCCCTTGAGGGCGACCCGTCGATGGCCGTGCTCAAGGCTGACCTGCGCGACGGCTGGCTGCCGCTGATCCACGCCCTGGCCTTCGACCAGTCAGCGCCGCCCTCGCCGCGCGACCGCACCGGCCCGCAGATCCTGGCCGACGTCATGGGACGGCTTTAGGGCGGGTCACCACAGGACCAGGCAGCGCGGATCGGTGGCCCGCAGCGCGCCCATCGCCAGCACCAGCGATAGGGCCATGCCAAACCGCGCCTGCCAGATGCGGACCGACAGAGCCGGGTCGCCGAGGGCGACATGGTCATCGCCCCACAGAAAGCCGAACCGGTCGATCATCTGGCGCAGGGACCCGCCCCGCAACCACAACCCCGGATGGCGACCCAGCATGTAGAGCGAGACCCGCCCCACCAGCAGCGCGCCCGGCAACATCGCATAACAAACCAGCACCCAACGCCCGAAAGGATCCATCCGACCGGTCTCCTGTCCGTGAGGAGGTCGAGCATAATGTTCTTCGTTTGTTCGTGCAATCCCACATGGCGTTATGTCATCACTCTATTTTTACAGGCAACGCTCCAGGCCGGTGCGCGCCGCCGCCCCGAGCACGGCGTCGCTGGCGCGGAACGGCAGGACGACATCAGGGTGATCCTGTCGCCACGGCGATTGAAATGCCTCGAACTCGCCGCCATGGCGACGGCGGGTCGGATAGACGGTGATGGTGTTCGGCTCCCATTCAACAGCGCAGCAGCGCATGCCCGGGTAGAGGCGCCGGGCGTTGGACAGGCCAAACGCCTCCGCCAACGTCTGATCGAATTCAGCCTTGTCGGACCCGACGCCCCGGGCCCAGGCCGCCGGAACCGGGATGTTGATGCGGGAGGCCTTGAGGGCGGCGCGCAGGGCGGCGCCGAGGGCGGCGTCAGAAGCGCCGGGCTCGACAACCTGGCAGTAGGCGTCGAAATCCGCGTCAGGCGTGCCGGTCCAGACACCCCGCCAATCCATGCGCCCGCCCTTCACAATCGAGCAGGCAAAAATCAGTAGGCGGCCCTTCCGCAATCGGATGCCGGCCAGTCCTTGTCGCCATGCCATCAGCGCGCATACTCAACCTTGAGAATAACACCCGCGCGCTCAGCATAAGCCTCGGCGGCGGCGAGCTGCAACGCCTGCCCCGGCGCCGCATCGCCAGACCGCAAGAGGAGATGGATCCGACGCTCAGACAACCTCAGAGGTTGCTTGAGTTTCCGACTTGCCGGCGTGTACCGGGCCGCTTGATCGATGTACCGCTTCAGGGTCTGGTAGAGCGCCTTGCGGTCCGTGGCGAGATACGTCTCACGGTGGAGATCGAGGGTCTTGTTGCTGACCGCGATCTTGCCATCGGCGCTGATCTGATCCAACACCGGCGCGTGCGGATACCGGTTGTAGCCGGTGCGTTTGGCGTCAAAGGCCTCCCAGGCGTCGCCGCGCAGCCGGATGTCCTTCACCTCCCAGATCGCCCCCCCCGACACCCGTAGGGGCAAGGCTGCCTTGGGATCGAAAGCCCGGGCCGCCCGGCGCAGGAGCTCAGCTTTCGCCGCCTGCTCAAAGGCATGGCCGCCAAGCCGCGCGCCGACCAGCCCGCCGCCGGAGAGGAGGATCTCGACGGCGGTCGCATGGTCGTCCTTCAGGCCGAGGCCGCGAAGGTTCTTGTGGAGGGTGGTTTCCTGCGGCTCGCCCGTGAGCAGGGCGTTCCAGCCCGTGGTCAGGTTGTCGTAGCCATTGGTGACCATCCAGGCGCCGACCCCGGCGACCAGGATCCCGGCGCCGGTTCCACTGGTGGCGGCGCCGGAAGCCGCCACGGCAACGCCGCCGACGGCCTCCACCCCGCCGCCCAGGGCCTGGGCGGCGCCGAGGACGCGGGTGATCTCCTTGTGGTGTTTGTCGACAAAGGCGCTCAGCCGCGCGCCGCCGGCCGCCATGCCCGACCGGGCCCGGGCCGAGAGTCCGCCCCAGTTCCCCGAGCCCGCCCACTGACCGCCTGTGGAGACGCCTTTCGGCTGGCGCGGCTGGGCGGGATTGTAGTGCTGTTTTTCCTCGATGACCTGCTGCAGGGCCAAAAGGGACCGCGAGAAACGATGTTCGGCGTCCGCCAGCGCCTGATTGTGTTGCAGCGATCCTGTCCTGCGCATGCCGGCCTCCGTCTCCGTATCGGGAGGTCGAGGATGGGGCGGCTGGATACACCGTGGCGCAGGACGGCCTGACGCCGCGCGGACTCCGCGTCACCCGGCGGGATTTCCCTCGATAATCAATGCCTTGAAGCGACCTTCACCCGGACCGTCGGGCGGTCGTCGCGGGGATGGGCGTCGCCCGCCTCCCCCCGTGCAGCCTCTCCGCCAAAACCGTGTTAACTTTCACCCTGACCGCCGGACGGCCCCTGCCTGGGGACGCCGGCCGCGGACAGGGGGCGCTGACATGACCCGAGGGATCGTCGCTTTGACCGGCGCCGCCGTGCTGCTGGCCGCTTCGGGCGCGGCCTGGGCGGGGCAGCGGGCCGTGGTCGAACTGGGACTGGACTCCTGCCCCTCGCCGACGGCCGTGGCCGCGACCGGCGCCGACGGCGCCGTGGTGTTTCACAACCTCAATCCCGGCCGCTATGTGGTCAGCCTCGACGCCGGGGCCTCGGGCGGGGCGGTGGTCATCGACCAGCTCGGGTCGGGCCGCTCGGTCGCCGGACGGCTGTCGGCTCCCGAGGGCGGGCATCGCTTCGCCGTCGACAGCGGCGGCCGGCGCATCGTGGTCGACGTGATCCGCGGCGGCGGCGAGATCCGCGTCCAGCTCGCGCCCTGACGCCCGGCGCAGACGCCGCCTTCACCGTTTCCCCTCCCGGCGCCATACTGGCCGGCAAAGAGGAAACCCCATGTATCGCACCGCCACCGCCCTCGCCGCCGTCCTGCTGCTCGCCGGCTGCGGCAAGGCCACCGACCTGCCCGCCTCGGCCACCTACGGCGCCGACGTAAAGCTGGTCGCGCCCGACCCCGACGGCCCCGTGCCGACGCTCAATCCGGCCAAGGCCGTCGGCTGGCCGGCGGGCGCCGCGCCCGTCGCCCCGGCGGGGTTCAAGGTCGGGCGGTTCGCCGACGGCCTCGACCATCCGCGCTGGCTCTATCAGCTGGCCAACGGCGACGTGCTGGTCGCCGAGAGCAACAGCCCGGCGCGGCCGGTCAAGGGGATCACCGACTGGGTGGCGGCGCGGATGATGAAACGGGCCGGCGCCGGGGTGGCCAGCGCCAACCGCATCACCCTGCTGCGCGACGCCGACGGCGATGGCGTGGCCGAGACCAAGACCGCCCTGCTGACGGGACTCAACTCGCCGTTCGGCATGGCCGTGATCGGCGACTGGCTCTATGTCGGCGACACCGACGCGGTGCGGCGCTGGCCGTTCAAGGCCGGCCAGACGACCCTGACCGGGCCGGGCGAGGTCATCGCCGACCTGCCCGCCGGAACGCCTAACAACCACTGGGCCCGCAACCTGCTGGCCAGCCCTGACGGCAAGACCCTCTATGTGACGGTCGGCTCCAACTCCAACATCGCCGAGGGCGGCATGGACAAGGAGGCGATGCGGGCCAACATCCTGACGCTGGACCTTGAGACCCGGACCCTGCGGGTGTTCGCCAGCGGTCTGCGCAACCCCAACGGCCTGGCCTTCGAACCGGTCAGCGGGGCGCTGTGGACCACGGTCAACGAGCGCGACATGCTCGGCGACAACCTGGTCCCCGACTATATGACCAGCGTCCGCGACGGCGGCCACTACGGCTGGCCGTGGAGCTACTTCGGCCAGCATGTCGACGACCGGGTGCAGCCGCAGCGGCCGGACATGGTGGCGAAGGCGATCGTCCCCGACTACGCCCTGGGGGCCCACACCGCGTCTCTGGGACTGGCCTTCTATCCGATGGCGCCGGTGTACGACCTCGCGGCCGGCGCGACCCCGCCGCCTCACTTCCCGCAGGCCTATGTGGGCGGGGCCTTCATCGGCCAGCACGGCTCGTGGAACCGCAAGCCGGTCAGTGGCTACAAGGTGGTGTTCGTACCCTTCCAGGGCGGCAAGCCGGCCGGCGCGACCCAGGACTTCCTGATCGGCTTCCTCGACGCCAAGGGCCAGGCCCAGGGTCGCCCCGTCGGCGTGCTGGTCAACCGGGCCGGCGCGCTGCTGGTCGCCGACGACGTGGGCAATGTCGTGTGGCGGGTGGCGGCCTCAAAGTAATCCTCCCCAGCAAGCGGGGGAGGATCAGATACGAAAAGGGCCGCTCACCGGATTGGCGAGCGGCCCTTTCTGTAACGGCTACGGCGCGATCAGAGTCGCTCGATGATCGTCACATTGGCCAGGCCGCCGCCTTCGCACATGGTCTGCAGGCCGTAGCGTTTGCCGGTGCGGCGCAGGTTATGGACCAGGGTGGCCATCAGCTTGGCGCCGGAACCGCCCAGCGGGTGGCCCAGGGCGATGGCGCCGCCGGAGATGTTCAGGCGGTCGGGATCGGCGTTGTTGCCCTGCAGCCAGGCCAGGGGCACCGGGGCGAAGGCTTCGTTGACCTCATAGAGATCGATCTCGTCGATCTTCATACCGGCCCGCTTGAGGGCCTTCTGGGTGGCGAAGACCGGCTCTTCGAGCATCACGACGGGGTCGCCGCCGGTGACGGTCATGTGGTGGATGCGGGCCAGGGGCTCGACGCCCAGGGCCTTGAGGCCACGCTCGTTGACCACCAGCAGGCCCGAGGCGCCGTCGCAGATCTGGCTGGAGCTGGCGGCGGTGACCGACCCGCCCTCGACCAGCAGCTTGACGCCCTTGATGCCCTCGAGGCTGGCGTCGAACCGGATGCCCTCGTCGATGACATGGGTTTCGGTCTTGCCGTCGGCGGTGGTGATCTCGATGCCGACGATCTCGCCGTCAAAGGTGCCGGCCTTGGTGGCCGCGATGGCCTTCTGGTGGCTGGCGAAGGCGAAGGCGTCGAGGTCGTCCTTGGTGAAGCCGTACTTCTTGGCGATCATCTCGGCGCCGGCGAACTGGCTGAACTGGATGCCGGGATAGCGGGCCTGCATGGCCGGGCTCATGTAGCTGCCCTGACCGGCCTTGAGGGCCAGGATCGAGGGGCTGCCCATGGGCACGCGGCTCATGCTCTCGACGCCGGCGGCGATGACCACGTCCATCTGGCCGCTCATCACGGTGGCGGCGGCGAAGTGCAGGGCCTGCTGCGAGGAGCCGCACTGGCGGTCGACGGAGGTGGCCGGCACGCTTTCGGGCAGACCCGAGGCCAGCACCGCGTTGCGCGCGACGTTGACGGCCTGTTCGCCGCCCTGGCTGACGCAGCCCATGATCACGTCCTCGATCAGAGCGGGGTCGGCGTTGGTGCGCTCGACCAGCGACTTGAGCACCTGGCCGGCGAGATCGACGGGGTGAACCCCGCTCAGACGGCCGCCCTTGCGGCCACCGGCGGTGCGCGCCGCCGCGACGATATAGGCTTCACCCATGGTGGTTCTCCCGGTTCAATTTTCGTTGACGTGCGCGTCACTTAAGCCCTGCGCACGACCTCGCCAAGTATGACGTGGCGGCAGGGGGGGCGTAGGGAGTAGGGACTAAGGAGTAGGGAGTAGGAGTCAGGGGTCAGGGGTTGGGGGTTGGGGTTGGCCCCTGCCTCACCTGGCCACGCCCTACTCCCTACTCCCTAGTCCCTAGTCCCTAGTCCCTACGCCCTACGCCCTAGTCCGTATGCACCTTGCGGTAGCCGCCGCGCAGGAAGACCAGCGGCTCATGGGCCGCGTCGTGACGCACCTTGAGAATATGGCCGATGAAGACGCGGTGGTCGCCGGCGTCGAAGGCGGTGTCGACCCGGCATTCGAAATTGCCCATGCAGCCGGGCAGCACCGGGGCGCCGGTATGCCAGGTTTCGGGGGTCAGGCCCTCGAACCGGTCGCCGGCCTTGCGGGTGAACTGCCGCGCCAGGGCTTCCTGTCCCACATGCAGAACATTGACCACGAAGACGCCGCTGGCCTCGAGCGCCGGCCGGCAGGAGGCGGTCAGGCCGATCGAGATCAGCGCCAGGGGCGGGTCCAGCGAAATCGAGGTGAAGCTGTTGGCCGTGAAGCCCGCGGGCGCGCCGTCCCTGAGGGTGGTGACCACGGTCACCCCGGTGGTGAAACAGCCGAACGCGTCGCGCAGCGCGCGGGCGTCGGCGGCCGGGTCCTGGCCAAGATCGAGGGTGTGTACGCTCATGGTCTTGTTCTGCGGGGTGTCGCGCGACAGGGCAAGGGCGACCCGGGGTCAGGCGGCGCGGCGCACGGCCTTGCCCGGGACTTCGGTCTCGAGATTGAAGGTTACCGGCAGCACCCGGTCGTTGGGCGCGGCCAGATTGACCAGCTTCGCGGCCCGGGCCAGCGCCGCCTTGGCCAGGCCGGCCGGCGAAAACACGGGCGGGAAGGTCGGGTCCAGACCCAGTCGCCGCCGCAGCAGGCCGTTGGCATAGAGGATGTTGGCGCGCATCAGGGCCGGGGGCGTCATGAACTCCATCGACAGGGAGACATTGAGCATCGGTCCATTTTCGATGCGGTGCGGCCCGTTCTGGGGCCAGGTCACCATCCGTCCCGGGGTCAGTTCGGTTCTGACCGCCCCCGCGTCCCAGGCCGGGTCAAACGCCATCTGTTCGGCAGTCTCGCGCAGGACCACCGCCTCCAGGGCCTCGGCGCCGACGAAGGGCGCGGCGGCCGGCCAGGCCCAGACCGTCTTCACGCCGCGGATCTGCCACAGCGACACCAGCGGCACGTCCAGATGGTAGAACACCTGGGCGTTGGGCGATGAGATCAGCACCCCCAGATCGCGCTTGAAGGTGTGCAGGCCGGGGACATGGGTCTGTTTGTCGGCGAACACCTCGTCGGCCAGGGCGGCGTAGTCGGGGAGATGGTCATTGACCGCCCGCAGGTTCAGCCAGATGCGGCCTTCGCGGGCCATGGCCAGCAGGTCCCTGCCCGGTACGGCGCCGGCGGTTCCCCGCCGCCAGGTGCGCCAGTCCACCGGGTCGTCGCCCATGGTGAAGACCCCCAACCTGTCGCGCGGGTAGCGGTCGAGCAGGTCGGTCAGGCCGTCGTCATCGAACATCGGCCGGTTGTGAAGCTCGTGCTGGAAGGTCAGCACCTCGCCGCCGAAATCCTGCGCCTTGTCGGCGCTCCAGTCGCTGATCACGGTCATGCGCTGCGTCCGTAGAAATTGATCTTGAAAGGACCAAACCAGAGGGTCTTGCCGAGCCCGCGGGCGGCGCGGTCCAGCGTCTGGGCCCGGTCGGCGGCGCCGGTCAGCCATTTGACGGCGGCCAGGGCCCCGAACACCGCCGCCTGACCCAGGCCGATGACCATCCAGCGGGCGACGCCCGGCCAGTCCGGCGGCGTCGAGGAGGCGCAATGCTCGCTCGGCCCCTGGCCGTAGGCGAAGGCGCGCAACAGCGTGTAGCGCAAGGTCAGTCGCTCGGGGACCGGGTCTTCCCAGACCATGGCGTCGGGGGCCCAGACGAAACGCGCGCCGGCCGCCTGCATGGTTCCAAACAGCAGGTCATCCTCGCCGCCGATGCTGTTGCGGCCGACATCGAATGGCTGATCGGGGTCGGACAGGGCGGCCCGGCGCAACAGGCTGTTGCCGCAACCGAAATAGCCCGGCATCGGCCCGGCCAACGCCGGTCCCACACGGGAGAAGAAGCTTTCGAGATAGGCGCGATGCGTCGTCACGCTCTCCGGCGCGCGCGCCTGAACCGGACCGAAAACCACGTCGGCGTGATGGCGATCGGCGGCGTCGATCAGGGCGGCCAACCATCCCGGCGGGGCCTCCTGGTCGTCGTCGAGAAAGGCGATCAGACCGCCGCGGGCGGCCTTGAGGGCGGCGTTGCGGACGTTGGCCACGCCCGGCCTGGGCTCATGCACATAGACAACGGGGAACGGCGCAGCCCTGGCCGCCGACTCGACGGCCAGCCGGGCCGAGGGCTGGCCGTCGTTGTCGGCGACGATCAGTTCGAACCCGGCGTGGTCGACGCCGGTCTGGGCCAGAACCGATCGCAGGGCGAGCGCCAGCCCGGCCGGGCGGCGCTGGGTCGGGATGACAAGGCTGATGCTGACGGCCATGGCCGGCTACTGGTCCTCCAGCGCCAGGCGCCGGCGCGGCTGGGCGGCGACAGCGTCGACAAAGCCCCGCACCCGGGCCGCGGTCGACAGTTCGGTCACCGCGATGGCGTCCAGACGCCGGCGCAGGCTGGCCACGGGCCCGGCCCCGCGGGATCCGGCCAGCGACCAGAGCCGGTCACGACCGCCGGCGAGACGGCCGGCAGCGGTCGCGGCGACCGCCGTGCCCTCGCCGGCCTCGCAAGTCACCGTCGCATAGTGGCGCTTGTAGTGATCATGGCTCGGCCCCAGGTCGTAGGTCGTCAGGCCCAGGTCCGGCATGGCCGCGATGGCCCGCATCAGGAACGTCTGGCCCGGCGAATAGCCGGTCATGGCCGGATTGGTCGAGGCGATCCACGGGTGGTACCAGCCATTGCGGGTCACACCGAAATGACCGGCCACGAGGGTGTCGCCGGCCCACATGGTCAGGGTCAGCCCCCCCAGCGCGCCGCGCGAACCGGCAAGATTGGACAACAGGGCGCGGGTCCAGTCCGGGCGCAGGAAATCGGCCACGCCGGTGCGCACGAGCTGTTGGCGCTTCCAGTCCAGGATCAGATCAAAGACAGCCGGGTCCTGGCTGGCCTCGATGCGGACCGGGCCGACCTCGCGCTGCAGCCGGTTGTCGAGCCGCCGCCAGTTCTTGAACCGCTTGGGAGACGCCGCCCGGAGCGATTCCAGATAGGCGTCCGCCGCGCCGTCGAGAGTGATGGAAAAGCCCGGAGCCTGCCCGGCCGAGGTCGCCGCGAAGACGCCATGGGGATCGATCAGGCCGGTAAAGCGGAAGGCGCTCAACCCCGCCAGGGACAGGGCGCGTGCGCCGTCCAGCCCCGCGTCGGGGGTGCCGACAAGGGCGTGGTAGTCCGACAGGGGCGCGCCGAGCGGTCGCGCCAGTCCGCCCGGGCGGCGATGATGGGGCAGAACCCCGACGACCTGGTCGCCACGCCGGTAGACCGTCACCCGCGCATCGTCCCGCACCGCGCCGACAGCGAGGGCGAAGTCGGGGCTGAGCAGCGGGTTGCCGAAGACAGGCTGGGCGACGATCAGCGCCTGCCATGCGGCGAGGTCACCGGCCGAAAGGGCGGAGGGATGCGCCGTATCGGCGGTGTACATGGACCTCAACTCTTCCGGGGCTTGCATTCTGGTGTCTCGACACAGGATTCAGGCGTTTCGCCTGCAAGTCCCGGGCCGTGTCAGCGACTGAAGATGTCGCCTGTAATGCGCGCGAGCCATAGGGCGTCGACCGCGTCGAACGCCGCCGGCCGGTCCGAATCCACGTCCAGCACCGCGATCAGGTCACCGGCGGGGTCAAATACGGGGACCACCACCTCGCTCCGCGAACGGCCGTCGCAGGCGATATGGCCGGGAAAGGCGTGCACATCGGCGACCAGCTGTGTCTCGCCCGTCGCCGCCGCCGCGCCGCAGACGCCGCGTCCAAACGCGATGCGCAGACAGCCGAGCGTGCCCTGGTAGGGGCCGACCACCAGTTCCCCGGGCCGGGCCGGGTCCACGACATAGAAGCCGGTCCAGAAGAAGTGGTCGAAACTGGCCGCCAGCATCGACGCCACCGTCGCCATGCGGGCGACGAGGTTGGGCTCCCCCTCCAGCACGGCGGCGATCTCCGTCGCCAGTTCGGCGTAGCGGGCCTCGCGGTCGGCGGACAGGACCAGGTCATTGAAGGCTTCGGCCATGGCCGCCGTTTACCGCGCCATGCCGCCTCGCTCAAAGCCCAACCGTCGGCGTTGATGCAGATCAAGGTCGCTCCAGGCCTCTCCGGGGCATCAAGGCCTGTTGGCGTCAGTGACTGTGCGCATGGGGGTTGAGGCTGCTCAGGACCTACATTTTCAAGTTGCACACCCTCAAGGGAACGGTGGATCGCCGGCCAGTTCTGTGCGGCTCGAACGCCGACGCCCTGACCAAGGCGCAACAGTGGCTGGACGATCATCCCGACGTCGATGTTATCGAGGTCCTGTGCGGCGGCGAGGACCTGTTCCAGGTCGGTCGGCCGGCCTGACGTCAGGCGTCGGTTCGACGCAGCCTGCCCTTGCCCGCCATGGCGTCGCGGAGAAGCTCGTTGAGCAGGTCGCCCATGATCGGCTTTTCGACGAGGACCGCCCCCGCCCGCCCCGCTTCCTTGCGGCAACGGGCGTTGAGATGGCCGGCGATAATGATTGCCGGGCAGTCCAGGCCGCGCCGACGCAGGGCTTCCAGCATCGACAGACCGTCCAGGTCCGGCAGGCCGTAGTCGATCAGCAGACAGCCAGCGTCCTGAATTTCCCGGCTGTCGATGGCGTCCTGGGCCCGCTCGAACAGGCAAACCTCGTAGCCCTGGGCTTCCAGGGCGAACTGGAGGGAATGGAGCACGGCGGCGTCATCTTCAATGATGGCGACCAGCGGCCTGCGGGCGGAAAGCTCGGACATGGCCAGAGACTGAGGGGTCCGGCCGTCGCCGACATTGATTTGTCTCAACGGCGGCCCGGCTCAACCGTCGACATCACCGGCCACGAGCGCCATCCGCACCAGGTCGGCGAAGGCGTCGGCCTCCATCTTGGTCATCAGTTTGGCGCGGTAGACCTCGACGGTGCGAACGCTGATCCCGAGATCGTGGGCGATGGTCTTGTTCAGCTGCCCGGCCACCAGACCCGTGAGCACCTGGCGTTCGCGGTCCGACAGCCGCGCCAGCCTGGCCCTGACCCGGGCCTGTTCCGCGTTTTCGACCACCACGCCGCCCGGACCGGGCGACCGGGCCAGAGCGCGGCGCACCGCATCCAGCAGATGATCCTCGGCGAAGGGTTTTTCCAGGAAATCCACCGCCCCGGCGCGCATCGCCTCCACGGCCATCGGCACGTCGCCGTGGCCGGTGATGACGATCACAGGGAGATCGATACGCCGGATCTTCAGCTCGCGCAGAAGCTCGATGCCGCTCATCCCCGGCATGCGCACGTCGGTGACCACACAGCCGCCGCGCGGCGTTTCGACACCCGACAGAAACGCCGCCGCCGAGGCCCAGGTGCGCGCCGGCATGTCCGAGGTGTCAAACAGGAAGCCCAGCGAGTCCCGCACCGCCTCGTCATCGTCGATGACGTGAATCATGACGCCTTCAGACATGGATGACCTCGTCGACGGGCGCGAGCGGCACGGTCAGGTGAAACACGGTGCCCCCGCCCGGATTGGCGCTGGTCCAGATCTGCCCGCCCTGGGACTCGACGATCGTGCGACAGATGGACAGCCCCACCCCCATACCCTGCGCCTTGGTCGAGACAAAGGGCTGGAACAGACGGGCGACGATGTCGGGCGAAATGCCCGCGCCCGTGTCACTGACCTGGATCTCCACCAGCCCGCCGCCCACCGGCGCGCTGCTGAGGGTCAGCTCCCGCACATCGCTCTCGGCCATGGCTTCGACGGCGTTGCGGATCAGGTTGAGCAGCACCTGCTGGATCTGGACCTTGTCGACCAGGATGAGGTCGGCGCGTCGGTTGAGATTGAAGCGAACACGCACCCCCAGCTGGCGGGCGCCGACCAGGGCCAGGGCGCTGGCCTCCTCGACCAGTTTGGCGAGGCTCTCGACCCGCTGGGCGGTCTCGCCGCGGGAGACGAATTCACGCAGCCGCCGGATAATTTCGCCCGACCGCAGAGCCTGCTGGGCTGCCTTGCTGACGCCGTCGCGCACCTTGCTGGACAGGGCGTCGGGATTGTCGGCCAGCAGCCGCTGGACCCCGCTCAGATAGTTGGAAATGGCCGACAGGGGCTGGTTCAGCTCATGAGCCAGAGCCGAGCTCATCTCCCCCAGCGCGGTCAATCGTGAGATATGGACCAGCTCGCTCTGCAGTTCCTGTAGCCGGGTTTCGTTTTGCTGGCGTTCGGTCAGATCCCGAATGAAGCCGGTAAAGAACCGCGCCTCACCCGACCGCATCTCGCCCACGGACAGTTCCAGCGGGAAGGTCGAGCCGTCCTTGCGCTCCCCCACCACCAGCCGGCCGATGCCGATGATCCGGCGCTCACCCGTCGCCCGATAGCGCGACAGATAGGCGTCATGCTCCTCGCGGTAGGGATCGGGCATCAGCATCTTGATGTTGCGGCCGAGCACTTCTTCCGGCGCGTAGCCGAACAGGCGGATGGCGGTGGTGCTGAACGACTGGATCGTGCCCTGGTCGTCGATGACGATCATCGCCTCGGGAACGGTGTCCAGGATCGACTGGACATGCGCCTCCCGCGCCAGAAGGTCCGAATGGGTCTTTTCGCTCTCGCCAATCGCCCGCCGACGCAGCTCGCCGGCCCAGGAACCGCCGGCCGCGGACATCAGGAAGACCAGACCATGCGCCAGCAGCAGAGGCAGGGGTTCCGGAGAATGGCTCATCCACCAGCCGCCGTAGACCAGGCCCGCCGCCGCCACCGCCAGACCCGGCCCGGCGCCGCCAAAGACGCCGACCGCCCCGACCACCACCGTCAGCAGCAGGAAACTGGCGTCGCCGCCGGTCTTCTCCGCCAGCCACCGCTCGCCGACGATCGCCATGCCGGCCAAGGCCAGGGCCGCCAGACAGCGGGCCGCCAGCCCGCCCGGCCAGCGCTCGGCGCCGAACAGGGCCAACGCCCGATCCCGCGCGCCGGATGCCGCGGCCCCTGTGGACCCGTTCGTCAAAGTCTGTTCACGCGGCGACCCGCTCGCCGGCTCCTCATTGCGGACAGCGGCCCGACGCCGCGGCGGCCAGTTCCGGATTGTCGCGGATCACCCGGACCAGGATCTGGCAGCGTTGGGCCAGGGTCTTGATCGTCGGATCAGCCATCAGGTCGCCGACGATCCTGGCGCCCGACTCCCGATCGGCCGACATGCGCAGGCCGCCGCCCTTGGGGCTGTCGAGCAGCATCAGGCTCTTGGCCCCGGCGGCGTTGGTCCAGGCCGTCCATTCCGGCAGCCGGCCGTCGACGCCGCGTCCGGGCCGGCCGGTGGCCGCGAAATTGACCCAGTAGCTCATCATGCCGTCGGACAGGGCCTTGCGCCCCGGCGCGTTGGCCCTGGTGAAGGCGATGGGGTCAAAGGCGCCCAGCAGCGAGAAATGTCCGAACACGAACGGAATCTCGAGGCTGTGGCCGGCGCCGAGCAACTCGCCCAGGTCCGAGATCAGCAGGCTGCCCTCCTCGTCCCAGTCAAAGCGATAGGTCCAGACCGGCGGATGGCCGCCGGCGGTCATCCGTGTCGCCGGGGCGTCGACCGCGTTGGCCCGCCACATGCGGCTGGGATAGGTCGAGACCGCCTCATAGAAGGCCTTGTCCCGCGCCCTGGGGAACTTGCCGAGCACGAACTTGACCAGGCGCGGGTCAAGGACGTTGAACAGCTTCATCTCGTCATGATTGGTCCCGGTGATCACCGGCACGGCGTTGTAGCCGTCCGGACTGTCCAGAACCGACGCGATGCCGCCCGCCGGCAGCACCCGTCCGTCGGCGATGATGCGGGGCGGATCGACGGCGTCGGCGCCCGAACCGTAGGCGGCGAAGACGGCCGCCAGCGGCGCGGCCCGCAGGGTCTCGCCGGTCACCGGCCGCCCTGCCCCGACGATGCGGGGGGCGACGAGACGCGCCGACCCCGGAAGGTCGCCTTCAAGCCCCTCGGCCCGGGCCTGGGGCTCGGAGCGGAAAGACCCGGACTGGATGATGGCCCGGTGGAACAGGCCGCGCGCCCGGGGACTGGCCAGCAGGGCGGCGACGTTGTGACCGCCGGCGCTCTCGCCGAAGATCGTTACCCGTCCGGCGTCGCCGCCGAAGGCTCCGATGTCCTGTTTGATCCACTCCAGGGCGCGGATGGTGTCCAGGGTGCCGAAATTGGGCGAGGCGTCGTCGGGCAGGGTCCCACCGTCCCGCAACGCCTGATGGGACAGCCAGCCCAGCGCGCCGATGCGGTACTGCACGACCACCACCACGACCTTGAACCGCGCCGCCAGCGCAGAGCCGTCATACTGTTCGGCCCGGCCCCAGGTGTTGGAGCCGCCATGGATCCACATCATCACCGGCAGGCGGGCGTCGCGCGCCTCCGCAGCGGTCATCGGCGGGGCGTAGACGTCGAGATAGAGGCAGTCCTCCTGGCCGACGACCTCGCCGTAGCGGGCCTTGTCCACGCCATCGAGGGGGCTGAGCACCTGCGGGCACCAGGGCGCGGGGCTGGTCGACACCCGCTGGGCCGCCCAGGCCGCCGGCGGCCTCGGCGCCCGCCAGCGCAGGTCGCCAACCGGCGGCGCGGCGAAGGGAATGGCCCGCCAGACCTGGGCGCCCGCGCCGGCATCGACATAGCCGACCACCTCGCCGCCCGACAGGGTCCGCGCCGTCGCCGGATCGGCCGGCGGCGGCCCCGCCTCAGTCGGCGGCACGGTGGAACAACCGGCCAGAAACAGGACAAGGAGCAGAGCGGCGGCGCGAGTCATGAAGCCCACTTTCGAAACAGGTCGCCGCAAGAATGGCAGGTTGCCGCCGGCAAGCAACCGGACCCGGCGATCGGTGATCGCTGGTAGGCCCGGCAGCTACCACTTTCCTTTGTTGGTAAAGGGTTTTCGGATTTCATACCGCCATCGGCGCCGCCATTCAGGCATCTACATCCGCAAGGCTGCAATGACAGCGCGGTTGAACATCCTTCGTTGTTTAAACGCTTAACGGCGCTGAACAATCTTGGCGCCGGCGCTCAATGCGTGCCGGATATGGTCGGCGGCGAACAGGCTGTAGGGGAATCCCGGCTCTATGGCGCTGAGTCCGTTGAGCTCGGCCTGATCTTCGGGCGCCAAGGCCACCTCCAGCGCGCGCAGGTTCTGGCTGAACTGCTCGGGCGTCCGGGCGCCGACGATCGGCGCGGTCACGGCCGGGTTGACCAGGACCCAGGCCAGCGCGACCTCGGCGGCGCTGCGACCGGTCCGCCCGGCGATGCCGTTGACAACGGCGGCGACCTGCCGGGCCCGTTCGTCCACCTTGCCCATGGCGACCATGGCCTTGCTGCGGCCGGCGTTGTCGGACGGCGCGCCGGCGCCGTACTTGCCCGACAGCAGGCCGCCCGCGAGCGGTGACCACGGCAGGAGGCCCAGGCCGAGCTCGGCGGCCATCGGGATGAGTTCCCGCTCCACGGTGCGTTCGAGCAGGTTGTATTCGATCTGCAACGCCACGAAGGGCGACCAGCCCCGGAGCTCGGCCAGCATCTGCATCCGCGAGACCTGCCACGCGGGCGTGTCGGAGATCCCGACATAGGTGACCTTGCCGGCGCGGACCAGATCGTCGAGGCCGCGCATGATTTCGTCCACCGGCGTGAGACCGTCCCAGACGTGCAGGTAGAAGAGGTCGATGTAGTCGGTCTTGAGCCGCTTCAGGCTGGCTTCGACGGCGCGGACCATGTTTTTGCGGTGGTTGCCGCCGGCGTTGGGGTCGCCCGGAGCCGCCGCCAACGAGTATTTGGTCGCCAGCACGAGGGAGTCGCGCCTGCCGGCCGCGAAGTCGCCGATGAAGGTCTCGGAGCGCCCCCCGGCGTAGTAGTCGGCGGTGTCGACGAAGTTGCCGCCGGCGTCCACATAGGCGTCGAAGATCTGCCGAGCGGCCGCCTCGTCAGCGCCCCATGGCGCGCCGAAGGTCATGGTCCCAAGGCAAAGTGGAGAAACCTTCAGGCCCGAGCGGCCCAGCAGGCGGTAGGTGTCGAGCGTAAGGGGTCGGCTCACGTCAGGTCGTCCTCTCTTGGGGAGCCAGGTCCGGCGCCGACGGGCGGGTCATTCCTCGCCCTCGTCCAGCACCCACCTCATCACGCGATGCAGGGGCCAACAGGCGTCATGCGGAGTCCCGCCGAATCCCTCGCCCTCGCCCAGGGTGGCGATGTGCTGCACCCCTGCCGATCCGAGACGGTCGCGCAGCGCCACGCGCCGGGCCGGCGGAAAGATCCCCACCGTCTGGGTGGCGACGGTGACATGGTCCAGGGCGTCGGCCAGGTCGTCGACCCTCACGACGTTCACCAGCTTGCCGGAGGGGTGGAAATCCACCGGCTGGTCGGAGCGGACCACCATGCCCCGCCCGTCGGGTCTACCGAATATCCGGTAGAGCGGCTCGAGGAAGCCCAGCATCTCCACCGCTTCGAGCGTTTCCGGCGGCGGGATCGGCCCGTTGGGGCCGTCGCCATAGCGTACGTCCACGGCCATCGCCTCCAGCAGGTGTTCGCAGTAGAGGTCGACGTCCCCGGTTCCGCCTTCGACGAAGTGGAAGCGCGAGGAGTTGCAGGCGTCCTGGTTGAAGATGAGACTGGCTCCGGCGCCGCGGCGGGCGGCGTCGCGGAGCGACGTTTCGTCGGCGAAGATCTCGCGTCCGAGCATCGATATCGACACCTTGGGATCGAAGGAGACCATCTCGAAGCCCGGCCCGACGTATCCGGAGACATGTCGCACCGCCGCATCGCCGCCCCAGACGACGATCTTGTCGAAATACTGCGACCGGAAGATCGCCGATTCCAGACTTGCGTCGCCGCCGCGCCAGTAGACCGCCGAGAACGACCGCACGATCGGATGATCCGGATCAACGTCGGCCATGGTCCGCAGCAGGGCCGTGGCGGTGAACATGTCGTTGGACGGCATCTTGAGCAGATGAACGCCTTTCGACAGCGCGCCGCGAATGATGGTCAGCGGCGGTACGACCGGAGCGTTGCCGGCAAGGATATGGATCAGTCGTGGCGGGATCGCGCGCACCCGCGTGCGCCGGCCGGGATTGATCGAGGGCCAGCCATCGATCATCCGCAGGTCGCCGAAGTTGCGCTCGGCCTCCTCCTGAATCCGCACGCGGTCGAACAGCAGCGGCAGGTCGCGATAGCTGTTCTCCAACACACGCCGGCCCAGCGTGCTGAAGTGAACCATCTCCTCGAGGGCCTGCTGCAGATAGACGTTCCGGTCGAAGGCGAGGCGCTGCCCCGTCTCGACCAGGAAATCGATGATCTCGGCGAGGGGCGTATCCGCCATGGGGCACAGGTCGCGTCGTGGCCAGACCAGATCATCAAGCGCCAACGCCGGGGTCGTGATCGCCGAGCCGCGCGCGCGTGATTTGTGCGTCACATCGGTCCCGAACTGGGTCACGCCCTTGACCACATGAGGCACCAGGATCGATGACGCATCGCCGCCGGCTATGACGGTGGTGTTCACGAGGCCGACCCGTCGCCGGCCACAGGCCCGCCGGCGACCTCGCCGCGAACGTAGGCGTCGATAGTGCCGGCGCATGTCAGCTTGTCCTCGCCCTCCTCCAGGTCGGAGTAACGCGCGACGGACCGGACCAGCGGCACCTTGAGGCCGTCACCCACGTCGGAGAAGTCGATGACGACCTTGTCGCCCGAGATCAGTCCGCCCCAGCGGGCGTCCGAGGCCAGATCGTAGAGCGCCATGCGTCCCTCGACCTGACCGCCGCCCCTGGGCGGGTTGAGCAGCACCTCGCCGGCCTTGTCGAGCACTAGCGGAACGACCCAGGGCGGGAAGGCGTAGCCGTCCAGCCAGGGCAGATAGGGCGCCAGGCCGGTCATCTCGGTCATGCCGTACTTGTTGGTGAGCTGGTCGGACGCCAGGCCGAAGAAGCTGTCGATCTGCTGGCGATAATCGACCGGCAGGTTCGCCCCCTTCACGCCGCCGCCGCTCTCGACCAGCAGGTCCGGGTGGAAGTCTCCGTCCGGAATGCCGCGCGCCCGTAAGGTCTTGACGAGTTCATAGAGCAGGCCCCAGCCGAGCCCGATGACCGTCGGTTCGTGACGACGCGCCGCGATCTTGTCCACGAAGGCCTGGAAGTTCTCGCCCGACGCCTTGCGCTGCGCCGCCGAGGCGGCCTCGAAGGCGGCGATCTCGGCGGGCCGGGCGGTCCCGGCGGCGATCGCGCGCCGCAGTTTCCCCCCCTCAATAGTGGGGCTGACCTTCAGGCGGGCATCGGAAATCCGATGCAGGTCGCCGGGGCGGGCGACGGATTCGTAATAGGCGTTCGAGTGCGGCGCGACCCGATAGGTGCTCCTGGGCGGCATGCCGATGAACACCGCCCGGTCCTGGTTAGGCGTGAACCGGTGGTTGGACTTGAGATAGGCGACCCGATAGGCCGCCGTCGCCGCCGTCATGTCCGCGTCCGACTGGTCGAGGAAGGAGACCTTTCCCGACGTGCCGCTGGAGGTGAAAGCGTGATGCCCGCTGGCCGCCAGCGCATCGAGCCAGTCGTCCGCATCCGCTTCCGGCGGCAGGTTCACACCCGCCACGGCGTGGCTGGTCAGCGTCTGAAGCCACAGGTTCATGTGACCCCATTGGCCTTTGTCCAGGAAGCTCTCCGGATAGCTCTTGTAGTTGGTGTGCATGAACAGGAGCGGCACGAGGTCGCGCATCGACCGGATCTCGCTGACGCCGGCGTCCTGGGCCCGGCGGTCCAGGACCCTGATCTTGTCGCGATGCAAGGCGAACCGCTCGCGGGCCGCCTCCAGCTGGAGCTCGGCAAGGTTGTCGGGCGCGTTGCGGTAGGGGTCCGGGTCGCTGGTCAGGGCGATGATTTCACTGAGGGCGCTCATGTCACTCAAAATCCGTGGCGTCGCGGCCGTGCGCGCAGCAGAACTCTAAGCCCGCTCGATTCCAGAGTGTCGGGCCGGGTTGTTCGCCATCACGACGGATCGTTCGTGAAACGGACGCAAACGCGCGCCGCTTAGTGATCCAGCCGGCTGCGCGCGCGGCGGCTCTCGGCGGGCGTCATTCCAGTCTGGCGCTTGAAGGCCGTGCTGAAGGCCGCGGCGCTCTGGAAACCGCAACGATGGGCGATCTGTTTGATCGGCATGGACGAACCGGCCAGCAGCCTGACCGCCTGCCGAATTCGTGCCTCGGTCATGAAGTCGCCGACCGTCACGCCGGTCGCCGCCTTGAAGCTGCGCATCAGATGGCGGGGACTGATGCCGCAATCGGCGGCCAGTTCGCCAAGGGTGATCGTGGCGGCCGGGGCCTCCTCGATCCGCTCCGTCACCTTGCGCAGTTGCCAGGGCGCGAGCGGACCCGGGGTGCGGGCTTGCCCCTGCCGACGCCCCTGAAAATGACCGTAGAGCTCGACGGTCGCCAGCAACACCGCCGCCTCGGTGACCAGCTGTGTCGCCGGGCCCGGCGATCTCAGCTCGTTGGCCAGGCGGAGCAGAGCGTTCCGCGCGCCGGCGTTGCGGATGTCGAGGGTGCTGGGGAGGGTCTCCTCCGCCCAGGTGAAGTCATCGAGTTCAGCGAGCTTGAGCGGATCAAACGTGCAGGCAAGCGTGTCGCGAACGCCGGCCTCGAAACGGACCTGCAACGGCGTTTCCGCCGGGACCAGGAACAATCGACCCAGGTCGGTCAGTTCTGGCTGCCGGGAGGCGAGCAGATAAGCGCCCCGACGCCGCATCGTCCCCGCCCAGAGGGTCAGGCTTATGTAGGGCCTGGAGGGTTTGAACGCCCATTCCCGGGCCGTTTCACAGTCATAACGGCGAAGTTCGGCCTGGAAGCCCGCCCCCGCAACGCTTGCCAGTTGCCCCTCCCGAGCCGAGGGTAAGGGCGTGAAACGGAACGGTAGCTGTGGGATGACGCTCGTCGCGGGCATCGGGCTCATCCTGTGCTGCAATGGACAGGAGCGTATCGCTCTTGATCTGAATGGGGCAATCGCGGAGCCAGCAGAAGCATCACACCACCTTCGGTGACGCAGGCGGCTCGTACAGCCGCGCGACCTCTTCAGGGTTGAAGCCAAGGCTCGTCAGCACTTCGGTGCTGTGCTGCCCGACGGTTGGCGGCGGCCGGTCCAGTCGCGCCTGAAGATCGCCGAAATCCCAGAAGCGCCCCGGCTGCTCGAGCCCGCCGTAAACGGGGTGGTCGTAGCGGGCCCTCAGGCCGATGGCCCTGTTCTGGTCAGCGTCGAAGAAGGCGTCGCGCTGGGCCGTTCGGACAGGCGCGCAGGCGACCTGGACCGAGGCCAGTCGCTCCAGCACGGCCGCCCGGGCCTGGTCACGAATCTTCGCCTCGCAACCGGCAGCGTCCCCTGCCCCAAGCACCGCGATCATCGCCGCCTGTCGCATGGGATCGGGCTCGGAGACAGCGATCCAGCCGTCGGCCGCCTGATAAATGCGCTCGAAGGCATGCAGACCAAGCTGCAGGGCGTCGATTTCGGCCACCGGCGTGAGGTCGCCCCCGGGAAGCACGATGGCTTCACTGACGGTGAGAAGCGTGGCGCCGAGAAGCGAAGCCGTGACCCCCTGCCCCTCGCCCGTCTGATCCCGCCGCCGCAGCGCCAGCAACGTCGCCTCGACGGACGCAAGGGCGCAGAGATGGTCGGTGAATCCGAAGCGGTGCCAGATGGGCGGATTGTCCTGCCCGGCGCCGGCCAACTCCCAACCGCAGGAGGACTGGAACATCTGGTCCATGCCCGGCCAGTCCCGACGCGGGCCCTCGGGGCCGTAGGAACTGACGTGGCAGTAGACGATCTTCGGATTGATCTGGCGCAGGGTGTCGTAGTCGATGCCCAGCTTCACGGCGGCCGGCATACGCAGGTTGTGGTGCACCACGTCGGCCCATCGCACCAGACGCGCCAGGGCCTCACGATAGGCGGGATCCTTGAGCTGCAGCGACACCGCGCGTTTGCCGCGCTGGCAGCCGACGAAATTGCCCTCGAGGATACGCATCATCTCGCCTTCCGGCGGCTCGACCTTGATCACGTCGGCGCCGAGATCAGCAAGCAGCATGGTCGCCAGGGGCCCGGCCAGGGCGGCGCCCAGATCGAGAACCTTGACCCCGGCGAGCGGCGCCCCGCCGGTCGTCTTCGCGGTCGGCGCCGGCCTGGCGACACGGGGCTCGGCCAGCACTGTTTCGGTGTCGGCGCCGAGCGGGCGGCAGCCGACGGGCGGTCGCGGCGGCGGGCTGACCGTGAAGGGCATGCCCGGCTGCAGCGTGCGCCCGAACAGCGGGTCGTCGACCTCCGCGACATAGCCGTTCGCCCGCGCCTGCTCATCGCCATAGATGGCTCCAAAACGGAGCACCGGCTGCACGGGCACGTCATGGGCCTGAAGATGCTCGACCCAGGCGTCTCGCGGCCGGGTCTTCATCAATTCGCGGACGGCGCCGAAATGGGAGAAGGGGATGCGGAAGGCGTCGCCGGCCGCCTCGTCCGCCGCCTTCACCCAGGCCTCCCCGCGACGGGCGAATTCCTGGTGGATCCACGGCGCCTTGTCGCATCCCATCATCACATGGAGCCATTCCCCGTCGCTGCACTGGAAAATGCTGACTTCCATGGCCTTTGGCAGTCCGCGGGCAAGCATCGGCGTCGGGCGCTCAGCGCGGTGCCAGTACATGGCCATCGGCACGAGCGCGCCCTGGAAGAGGCTGGTGTGGGCCGGACCCGGCCGGCCGCCCCGGTCGCGATGGATGACGCGGGCCAGGACGCCGATCGCGGCCAGGCTGGCGGCATTCCAACTGCCCAGCGGCAGGCGCAGGTAGACCGGACCCTCGCGGCGCACGGCGGCCTGCTCATCGAGAATGCCGGCTTCTGCGAGAACGAGGCTGTCGCGGGCGGGCGTGTCCTGCGCCGCGTGTCCATCAGGGAATCCAGTGACGCCGCAGACGATCAAGTGGGGATGGCGAAGGGACAGCGCGGCGTCATCAAGCCCAATCCGCCGCGCTTCCGCCTGGGTTTTGGAATGGAAGAACACATCGGCGCCGGCGAGCAGGCCATGCAGGGCCTCGGCGTCGATCTCGGGATCCAAAACCACGCTTCGCTTGCTGCGGTTCCAGACATGGAAACCCGGCTGGCCGCGCTGGGGGTCGCCGGTCTCCGGCTCGACCTTGATCACGTCAGCGCCCAGCTCGGCCAGGAGCATGGCCGCCACGGGGGCGGCGATGCCCTCGGCCATGTCGACAATCCGCAGATCCGATAGCACCTGAGTCTGCATGTCCGTACGTCCTCCCCCGCCCACGTCGGCGCGCAGGTCTCGTCCTAGGGGCCACTATCCATCACTGACGCGGCTTGCACATCCACAAACTTACTGTTCAGTATGTAAATCGGAAAAGGGGCGATACAGCCTCCGGGAAACGCGCTGATGAAGAACCAACACCTCGTCTGGTCCCGGCTGGGGCGGGCGCCGACGACAGCCCTGGTCGTCGTGTCAGCCGCGAATCTGCTCAACTATTTCGACCGGTCGATCTTCAACCTGGTGCTGGAGCCGATCCGGCAAGAGTTCGAACTGACCAACACCGAGCTGGGGTTCCTGGCCGGTGGGTTCGCATTGCTCTTTTCCCTCAGCAGCCTGCCGATGGCCTGGTTGGCCGACCGGTGGCGACGCCTCAGCGTGGTCGGCGGGTCTGTCGCCGTCTGGAGTCTCGCGACGGCCGCCACCGGCTTTGCCACGAGTTTCGGCTGGCTGTTCGCCGCCCGCGTCGCCGTCGGCGTCGGCGAGGCCGGTTGTCTGCCGGCCGGCACCTCCCTGATTGGCGACCACTACCCCCCAACCAAGCGCGCCGGCGCCATGGCGATTTTTCAAGGGTCGGGCCTTCTGGGCTCCATGCTGGGTCTGATGATTGTCGGCGTGCTGGCTGATCGGCTGGGCTGGCGGCTGGCCCTGATCACGGCCAGCCTGGTCGGGCTGCTGCTGGCCCCCGTTGTGCTCTTCCTGCGTGAACCGCCCCGCGGGCGGTTCGACTCCGCCCAGTCCGCGACGCAGTCCTGGCCAAACGCGCTCGGCGTTCTCCTGCGCTCCCCGGTCTACCTGCTTCTGGTGGCGGCGATCACCTGGGTGTCCCTGGGATTCACCAGCATCGGCGCCTGGGGGCCAAGTTTCTTCGTGCGCTCCTTCGACCTCTCGCTCTCTACCGTGGGCCTGCTGTTCGGCCTCTCCTTCGGTCTCAGCGCCGCGGCGGGGACCTTCATTGGCGGCTATGCGACCTCCCGGCTAACGGCGCGCAACAGGCGCTGGGAGTTCTGGGTCCCGGCCGGCGCGTACGCCCTGGCCGTGCCGCTGTACGAGGCGGCCCTGCACGTCCCCACCGCCACCGGCGCCTTCAGCCTGGTGGCCCTGGCCTCCTTCACCGCCTTCCTGGGCTATGGTCCGACCATGTCCCTCTACCATGTGGTGGCGCCGCCAGCCGTGCGAGCGACGGCGGTGGCCATCGGCGCCTGCACCGCGGGCCTGATCGGCGCCTTCGGTGGTCCGGTGGCCGTCGGCCTGCTCACCGACGCCCTGACGCCAACCCTCGGCGCCGACGCTTTGCGGGGCGCCTTGAGCGTGCTTATGCTGGGCTTCCTCGTTCCCGCCGCCCTCTATGCGCTGGCTGGTCGGATGGCGTTCGGGGGTATGAAGGCCGGCAGACCCGCCGACCTCGAACCGGCGGCGCCGGAACCGGCTCCACTTGCCTGAGCCGGACAGACCAAGAAAGTCCATGACCGCCGCCCCGCCCGACCGCCGGACCACGAAAAAAGAGCAGCGGGAGGCCAGCGTCGCACGCATCCTCGACGCGGCGCTTAACGGCTTCCTGGGCCGCGGTTACCGCTCGACGACAGTCGAGGACATCGCGGCCGCGGCGGGGCTGACCAAAGGCGCCATCTACTTCTACTTCGAGAACAAGACGGCGGTGTTTCTGGCCCTGCTGGACCGGATCGAAACCCTGATCATCGGCGGCATGAAGGCGCGCGTGGCGGCTGCCGGCGTCTCGCCCCTGAACCAGCTGGTGGCGGTGATCCATAACCAGGGCGCCCTGGCCGAAAACCATTCCCGTGAGCTGATTGTCTTCACCATCGCCATGGCGGAGTTCGCCGGGGTCGACGACCCGATCGAGCGACGGTTGCAGCAGATCTACGGCCAACTCTGCGAGACCATCGAGGGGATCATCGTCAGGGGCCAGGCCTGCGGCGACTTCCACAGCCATGTCAGCCCCGGCGAGTTCGCCTCGATCATCATGGCGCTCGAACACGGGACGCTGCTCGAATGGTATTTCCGCGGTCGGAGTCTCAATGGCCCCGAGCTGGTGCGCGCCGCCCGCACGATATTGCTGGAAGGCGTCGTGCGCCGCCCGCGTCGGGGCGACTGAGCGGCGCCGCGCCCAGCCGATGCGGCGTGTCACACGGCCCTGCTGCTGCTATAGGCGTGGCATGCGGCGTCCTGCGCCGGCGGGATTGACGAGGTAGGCATTGCTTCAGGTAAGGCGAAAACGACCGCGCAGAGCCCTGAAGATGAGTGAGACCGTGGCGCTGGAAATCCTGCGCGACATCGTCTCCTCCGGAAAGGCCGCGGGCGACCGCCTGCCGCTGGAATCGGAGATGCTCACCCACTACGGGGTGAGCCGCCCGTCGCTTCGCGAAGCGCTGCGCCTGCTGGAATTCCAGGGTCTGATCGCCATCCGGCCCGGCCCGGGATCAAGCACGATCGTCGGCCAGGCCACCGCCCCCAATCTGGCCCGGATGCTGGTGCTCTATTTACATCTGGCCAACGCCACCTATGACGAGCTGCTCTCCTCCTGGCAGATGACCGAGCCCCTTCTCGCCCGACTGGCCGCCCAGAACCCCGACCGTGCGGCCGTCCAGACAGCCATGGCGCCCTTCCTGGCCAGCGCGCAGGCCCTCGCCGGCGAGAAGGATCGCAGCCAGGCCGTACACTTCCACGACGTCGTAGCCGATCTGGCGAACAACAAGGTCCTGGCGCTGATCTGCCACGGGGTCGGCGCCATCGCCGACGAACATCTGGTCGAAGAGGGCCATGTCCAGGTGCCCGCCGAACTGATCAGGGATCATGCGCGGCTGGCCCAGGCCATCCATGACGGCAAGGCCGACGAGGCCGCCGAACTCATGGCCGACCATATGGGCCGCGTCGTCGCCGCTTTCCGCAAACGCTGGCCTGACAAGGTCGGCGAGAAGAGCTGGATCTAACCCCCCGACAGCGCCGCCCCCGCGCGCACGGACCCGCCCGCCCCGGTGGCCGGGTTTGCGCACCCGCGTGCGCTCACAGGAGCCCCTCCGGACTCCGAAAGGCGCGTTGACCGCGCCGCTTAACCGTTAGATGATCTACAGGAAGTGGCCACATGAGCCACGAGCCCCTGGAGAGGAAGCTGGCCATGAACGCCCTGGTGCAGAAATACAAAGTCATCGACACCGACACCCACATCATCGAGCCCTACGATCTCTGGACATCGCGGATCTCGGTGAAGAAATGGGGCGAGCGGGTGCCCAACGTGAAATGGGATCCGGTGGCCCAGGAGGACGCCTGGTATTTCAACAACAACCGCCTGGGCACCGCGGCGGGCGCCTCGATGGCCGGCTGGCACGAGTACCCGCCGAAACACCCGCGCGTGTGGGCCGATGTCGCGCCCAGCGCCTGGAACGCGACCGAGCGTCTCAAGAAGATGGACGAGTACGGCATCTACGCCCAGATCTTCTATCCCAATGTCGCCGGCTTCGGCGCGGGGCAGTACCTGGGCCTTGAAGACCCCGAGCTGATGATGCTCTGCGTCCAGGCCTACAACGACTGGGCCGTCGATTGGTCCAGCGCCGACAAGAAGCGGCTGATCCCGCAGGCCGCCATGCCCTTCTGGGACATGGATCTCTGCATCAAGGAGATGGAGCGCGCCGCCAAGATCGGCCACAAGGGCCTGATCCTCACCAGCGAGCCACAGCACTTCGGCCAACCCAAGCTGACCGATCCGCACTGGGACCGCTTCTGGGCCGCGGCCCAGGACATGCAGCTGCCGATCAACTTCCACATCGGATCGGGCGACATGTCCGATTTCACGCTGATCCATGAGCGCAACGGACAGCACGCCGCCTTCGCCTCGCTGCCGGTGCTGTTCACCCTGCAGAACTCGCGGGTCATCGCCCAACTGGTCATGGGCGGCATCTGCCACATGTTCCCCAAGCTGAACTTCGTGTCCGTCGAGAGCGGCGTCGGCTGGCTGCCCTTCGCTCTCGATATGATGGACTGGATGTGGATCAACGGCGGCGTCCGCGAGGACAACCCCAGTCTTGATCTGCTGCCCAGCGAGTATTTCAAGCGGCAGATCTACGGCTGTTTCTGGTTCGAGCGGCGCACGCTGAAGACGGCGATCGACCAACTCGGGGCCGACAACATCCTCTACGAGTCGGACTTCCCGCATCCCACCAGTATGAGCCCGGGACCGGCCTCCAGCGCCGTGGCGCCCAAGCAGTACATTCAGGAGGTCCTCGCCGACTATCCGGCCGAGGTCGCCGAAAAGATCCTCTACAGCAATGCGGCGAAGGTCTATCACCTCGACTAGCATCCCAGGGGCAAGGACCCGGACGCTCCGCCGCCCGGGTCCGCGCTCCAGTCCGGCCGACGGCGCGAGCCGCGCCGAAGCCCGCCATGCCGCCTTCGAGGACCAGCCCATGGATCAGACACCGCCAACCCAGGGCGCCAAGGTGACGATATTCCGGCGAAGCGTTCGGATCACCGGGACGGCCGGCGCCTTGAGCGCGGACATGGAAGACGACTACCACCGCTTCGGCGTCGATCTGACCCATGACGGCGAGAAGATCCTCACCGTGCGCGGGCGGGCAATCCGCACGCCCTGGAACACCTGCCGTTTCGCACCGGACGCGCTCAAGGTCCTGGAGGGACTGCCGCTACAGGCCTGCACCAGCGACTTCATCCGGCAGGCCGATCCCCGCGCCCAATGCACCCACATGTACGAACTGGCGGCGCTGGCGGGCTCGCACGCCCTGCGCGGCCAGCTCCACGCCGACTACGCCGCCGCGGTCCCCGCGCCGATCGGCGACGACCCGGCGCGCGCCACCCTGCACCGAAACGGCGAGCTGTTGTTCGACTGGCAGATTCGCCGGCCGACCCAGCCGCACGGCGATCCGCATGCGCCGGAAAAGCTGGTGGCCGGGGATGTGATCGTGTCGCCGGAACCGTTCGCGGGCCGCCCGCTGCGCAGCCTGCTGGTCTGGGCCCGCGACTCCCTGAGCCCCGAGCTCTTCGACGCCGTCTACATCTTCCGCCGGGCGATCGGGATATCCGCCGCCCGGACCATGGACCTGGACGCCGAGGGTGTGGACATCGCCGCCCTGCTGTTCAGCCGCAAGAGCGGCGACTGCTTCACCTTCCAGCCGGAAAAGCTGGCGACGACGCATCGCATGCGCGGCTCGACCCTGGACTTCACCGCCAGGCCGGACGCACCGCTCGGCGACCTGTCCAAGGACTGATGCGCCCTCGCCTTCCCCCTGGTCCGGCCGCTTCAGGCGTAGCTGGTGCGGCCGCCGGCCACCATGCCGCCATCGACCACCAGGTCATGGCAGTTGATGAAGGCGCCGTCGTCGCTGGCGAGGAAGACCGCCGCGGCCGCGATGTCGCGCGGCGCCCCGGCCCGATGCAGGGGGGTGATGCCGGCCAGGTTTTGCGCCAGCTTTTCCAGTTTGGCCTCGCGGTGCGCCGGCTCCAGCCCGGCGTTTGCCCCCGAGCCTCCAAAGAACAGCGGCGTCACGATCCCGCCCGGCGATATGGAATTCACCGTGATCCCGTGCTGGCCCAGCTCCATGCCGGCCAGCCGGGTCGCGTGGGTCACCGCGGCCTTGGCGATGGAATAGAGATAGGTCCCCATGTCGGTGCGCAGGGCGCCGACGCTCGTGGTGTTGATGATCGCGCCCCGGCCCTGCCGTTTCATGATCGGGGCGGCGTGTTTCATCCCGTAGAGAACACTGCCCAGCAGGAGGTTCATGGCGTCCTCGAAGTCCCGACCCGTAAAGGTTTCGAGTTCGCCGCGCGTCGGCCCGCCGGCGTTGTTGAACAGCACGTCGAGCGCGCCGAACTCGGTGACCGCGGCCTCGATCACGCGGCTGATGTCGCCCTCGCGCCGCACATCGCCCTGAACGAAGCGGGCGTTCGCGCCGAGGCGATCAGCCAGAGCCTCGCCGACCGCGGCGTTGCGGCCGGTGAACACCACCTTCGCGCCCTCCTCGATGAACAGCGCCACCGTCCCCTC
The DNA here is from genome assembly GCA_030680355.1 of Caulobacter sp. Classification (GTDB taxonomy): domain Bacteria; phylum Pseudomonadota; class Alphaproteobacteria; order Caulobacterales; family Caulobacteraceae; genus Caulobacter. Next base: position 349,621 of record JAUXVF010000031.1, on the reverse strand, counting down.
CCCGATGCCGCTGGTGCCGCCGGTGATCACCGCCACCCGTCCGCTCAATCGACCCATGCCAATCTCCCTGATTTCCCGAACCGGCGCCGTCTGGCGGCCGTGTTTCCCTAGAATTTGAACGATGACCCGACCATCACGCGAGGAGACCTCAATGCAGAATTCGGTCAGTCGGCCGTCCACGGCCGTGGATGAGCTCATCGCCAGGGATCAAATCCTGGACGTGCTGCATCGCTATTGTCACAGCTGCGACCGGTCGGACGCCGAGCGGCTGGCGACCTGTTTCCATCCGGATTCGATCACCGACCACGCCGGCGTGCAGATCAACTCGCAGGAATGGATTCCCCACGCCCTGGGCTGGCTCGCCGACCGGGTCGCGGTGACCCATATGATCGCCAATCCAATGATTCAGGTGGCCGGGGACCGCGCCATCTCGGACTGTCATTTCGTCGCCTACAACCGCTCGCCCAAGGCCTCGGGAGACGGTTGGGAGGAGACCCTCGTCAAGGGCCGCTATCTCGACCGCTTCGAGCGCCGCGAGGGAGTCTGGAAGATTATCCACCGGATCGGCGTCCACGACCTCGAGCGCGTGGTCGACGCGCCGGCGAACGGCAACGACGTCGCCGGCGACCACCGCAGCGGCAAGGCGCCCAACGACCCCTTCTATGCGCTGCTGGCGGCTTTCCAGGCCGGGCGGTGACACCCCGGGCCGGAGCGGCCGGGGTCATGACCCCGGTCCGCGCAACGGCGGCCCGATAAACCCGGGCTCGGCGGTGTGGAAGAAGGGAATTTCCGGGGCCATGGTCAGGCCGGCGTCGACCACCAGCACCTGTCCTGTCACCTGGCGCGCGCCGTCGCTGGCCAGGTAGGCGAAGGCTTCGGCGGTTTCCGGCGGATACATGGCCAGCTTCATCGGCGACGCCTCGGCCGCCATCCGGTCCATGGCCTCTTCGTCGCCCCCTACCAGGGCCAGCGACAGGGGGCTGATGACATTGCCCGGCGCGACGGCGTTGACCCTGATCCGGTGCGGCGCCAGCTCCGCCGCGGCCGAGCGGGTCAGCCCGATCACCGCATGTTTGGCCGTGGTGTAGGCGTGGGCGCCAAAACCGCCGCGCAGGCCGGCAATGCTGGTCGTGGTCAGGATCGAGCCGCCGCCGCCCTGTTCCACCAGGACGCGGGCGGCATGTTTGACGCCAAAGAACACCCCGTCCAGCAACGCCGCCATGGTGGCGCGCCAGGCTTCCGCCTCGATGGTGCGGATCGAGCCGATCGCGCCGATGAAGCCGGCGTTGTTGATCATGCAGTCCAGGCGCCCGAAGCGCTTGACGGCGTGGTCGACAGCGCCGGCGACGGCCGCTTCCGAGGTGATGTCCACATGGACAAAGCTGGCCTGGCCCAGTTCGGCCGCCAGCGCCTCGCCGGCGTCCGCCTGCACGTCGGCGATCACCACGCTGGCGCCCTCGGCGACGAACAGCCGGGCGGTGGCTTCTCCGATGCCGCTCGCTCCGCCGGTGACCACCGCCACCTTGCCTTTCAGACGATCACCCATGTCGGCCCTCCCCGGTCAGCTGCCCCACGGCTTTAGCCAATCTTGTCAAAGCGGATGTAAAGTTCGCGCATCGGCCGCAGCATCATGTGCGGCACGTGAACCGGATCGGGCAGCGGCCGGGCCAGCTCGATATTGTCCATCCGCGCCAGCACGGCCCCGAAGGCGGTGATCAACTCCCGTCGCGCCAGGACCCGGCCAACGCACAGATGGGGCCCGGCGCCGAAGGCGATGTGGCGCTTGTCCTTACGGTCTATGTCCATCACGTGCGGGCATTCGAACTTGGCGGCGTCATGATTGGCCGCCGCGTAGCGCGGCATGACCAGGGCGCCCTTGGGTATCGCCACGCCGGCGATCTCCGTGTCCCGCGTGGCGATGCGGGCCAGGCCCGGGACGGGCGACTCAAAGCGCAGCAGTTCTTCCACGAAGTCCTTCACGCGCGACGGGTCGGCTCGCAGCTTCGCCATCTGGTCGGGGAAGCGCATCAGCAGCCAGACGCCGTGCGAGATTGCGCTGACCAGCGACTCGTAGGTGCCCGACAGGAACTGCCGCATCAGACTCTGCATCTCATGCATGTCCAGAGGCTCGACGTCGGCGGCGCCTTCCAGCACCACGGCCGAGATCAGGTCGTTGTGCGGATCCTGGCGCCGGGCCTCCAGCTGGCCGGCGACGTAGTGCTGCATCTCAAGGATGGTTTCCGCGTTCTCGCGGATCTCCTCGGGGGTCAGAATGCGCGCGGCGGGCAGCATGATCGCATCGCCCCAGCGCTTGTAGGTTTCCATCTGCGACGGATCGAGGCCGAGTTGCTCGGAGATCACCGTCCCCACCAGAGGGAAGGCCAAGTCCTGCACCACGTCGCATTCGCCACGGTCGATGAAGCGATCGATGACCTCGTTGACGATCTCGGTGATTTTCGGTGCGATCGCCTCAATGCGGCGGGCGTTGAAGATCTTGTCGGCGATGCGGCGATAACGGATGTGGGCTGGGGGATCGGAAAAGTTGAGGGTGCCGGCCTCCGGCCAGCCCTTCTCGGCGATGATGTCTTCGTAGATCTGCCAGTTCTCGCCCTGGAGGGTCTTTGTCTCCATGCGGTTGGAGAAGGTCGCCGTGTCCATCAACATTTCACGCAGGTCGTCATAGCGCGAGACGATGAACATGCCGGTCTCGGGCATCTGGTAGACGGGCGCCTGGGCGTGCAGGGCCTGGTAGAATTCGAAGGGATCGTCCTGCACCTTCGGGTCGAGGAAGCTGAATTCCCCGATCGGGCGCGTGGAAGCGTCAGCCATTGTCATCTCCAGATCTAAAGCGCCGGTGCCTCGGCATATTCCCGGGCCACCTGGCCGACTTCCTCGATGAACGTCATGAGCTCGGCGAGGGAGTCCGGGTTGGGTGGCGAGGCGATGGTCAGGATGGTGCCGCCCGCAGCGGCGTATTCGGGGATAGCCGCCAGACTGCGGCGCACGTCGACCTTGCCGTCGGCGCCTTCAATGTGGGGAATGCCGACCCGGATATGCTGGTCGGACAGATCACGCCCGACGACGGTCAGAGCCTCCTCCAGACGGTCGACGCCCTCGCGGATCTGAGCCGGCGTCAAGCCGACCGGGCACCAGCCGTCGGCCAGCTCGGCCATCCGCCGGGCGTTCTTGCCGGTCATGTTGAGGCCCAGCAGCAGCGGCACCCGCGCCTGCAAGGGACGCGGCAGCGCCCAGGCGTCGGAGACATGCACGTTCTCGGATTCAAAATTGATCGGCTGTTCGCCCCAGATGGCGCGGCAGGCGCGCACGGACTCCTCCAGCCGGGCGTAGCGTTCCTCGAACGGCAGGCCGAGGGCGTCGTATTCTTCCTTCTGCCAGCCGACGCCCAGCGCCAGCTGGGTGCGTCCCCCCGAGATCACGTCCAGGGTGGCGATGGTCTTGGCCATCAGAACCGGATGGCGCAGGGGCGCGATCAGAATTCCGGTGGCCAGTTTGAGCGTCTTGGTCACCGCCGCCATGGCTGCAAGGGTGGTGAGCGGCTCCATCCAGGCCGACTCCGCCGGATGCAGGAAGGCGCCGTAGGGATAGGCCTTCAAGTTCGCGCCCAGCAGCAGGTGATCGCCGAAGATCACCGAATGGATGCCGGCCTCGTCCATGGCGCGGGCCACATCAAGGCAGACGCTGAGATCCCCGCCCGGGGACTGATAGGGCCGATAGAAGATCGAGACCTGAACGCTCATTGCGTGCCTTTCGAGAAATCCCAATAGGAGGGCGGCCGCCTCAAAGGGTCGCCCCGCCGTCCACAACCAACGTCTGGCCACAGACGTAGGCGGCCCAGGGGGACGCCAGGAACAAGACCGCTCCGGCCATGTCGTCTGGCAGGCCCAATCGACCGACGGGGATCGACGCCAGGGCCGCCTCGCGGCGCCGCGGGTCCTCGGTGGTGACCTTGGTCAGCTTTGTGTCGACCAGGCCCGGCGCGAGGCCGTTCACACGGATCCCGTCCGGCGCCCAGGCCTGGCCCAGGGTCCGGGTCAGGCTGACCGCGCCCGACTTGGAGGCCGCATAGGCCGGGTTGCCCTTGTTGGCGCGGAAGGCGGAGATGGAGCTGACGATGACCACCGAGCCGCGGCTGGCCTTCAACTGCGGGTAAAAGCGGCGCGAGCAGTGCAGAAGGCTGTCCAGGTTGACCGCCATCACCCGGTCCCAGCCCTCCTGCTCATATTCGCCGCGGCGGTAGATGACCGCGCCCTGGCAAAGCACGAGGACGTCGAGCGTGTCGAAAGGGTCCGGCGCCGCGGCGATCTGATCGGGGACGCCCACGTCGACGCAGCTGTAGCCGAGCCCCTGGAGGTCGGAACCCTCGACGTCCGCATAGTCTTCCGCGGTGGGCCGGGTGCCCCAGACACAGACCCGCGCGCCGCGGGCGAGAAAGGCCCTGGCCACACCGTTGCCGATGCCGCTGGAGCCGCCGACGACCAGCACCGTCTTGCCGTTGAAATCCGGATCATTCATGCCAAAGGCCCGCCCTGTTCATCCGATCCACCGCAGAGCACGCTCGAAAAGCGCCACCGTCTGGGCATGCAGCATGTCGCCGGTCTGTTTGGGCGCCCGACCGGCGCAGGCGCGTGCGTGGGTGCCTTCCAGGATGATGCCCAGCTTGTAGCAGGCCAGCACGCCGTACCAGGTGATGGCGGAGAGATCGCGGTGACTGTGGGCGCCATAGTGGGCGATCATTTCATCGGCCGTGGGGAACCCCATCCAGGGCTGCACCTGCGTCTGCTCCGGAGGCGGGTCGTCGCCTTCCGGCCAGGTCGCCAGCAGCCAGCCCAGGTCGATCAGCGGGTCGCCGATCGTGGTCAGCTCCCAGTCGACGATCGCCGCCAACTCCGGCCCGTCGTTGCGGTACATGACGTTGGCAAGGTGATAGTCGCCGTGAATTATCCCGGGTTCGGCGGCGCTGGGGCGGTTGGCGGCGAGCCAGGCCGCGACACGGTACAACCCGGGTATGCCGGCCTCGCCATCCCAGCCGGCATGCTCGCGATAGCTGTCCAGCTGCGCGCGCCAACGGGCGACCTGTCGCTCGAGATAGTTGTCCGGCCGTCCGAAGTCGCCCAGCCCGAGGGCCTCGAAATCAAGCTGCCCCAGGACCGCGATGCCTTCGGCCATGGCCAGGCCCATCCGGTGGCGCACCGCCGGGGAGCCGGCATGCAGAGCCGGGAGGCCGGTCGAGGGGTTGAAGCCATCCACCGGCTCCATGAGGTAGAAGCTTGCGCCAAGCACCGCCTCGTCGTCGCAGGCGGCGATCAGAGGTGGGTGCGGCACGGCGCTGCCCTTCAGGGCGCGGAGCATCCGGGCTTCGCGGCGCATGGTCTCATTGGAGTTGGCGCGTGGGTAGGCCGGAGGCCGGCGCAGAACGTAGACTCTGTCATCCCGGAGGAAGCGCACCAGCAGGTTCTGGGTGCCGCCGGCGAGAAGGGATGCGTCCTTGATCGGACCTGTTCCCAGGGCCTGGCGATCCATCCAGGCAGACAGGCTGGCAAGATCGACACCCGGAACCACGCTTTCCCTCCCTCGCCTTATTTCTATAGATAATCTTACTCATCTAGTCTGTTCGTGCAGCGCCTTGTCAACCCCGGAAGGGCCCGTCAAACGGCCCGCTTTCACCTGCTGTCGAAGCGGCTGACCCTGGGCCAATTCGAGGGCGGTCAGGCACGGCAATCCGGGCCAAATCGGCCTGGATGTGAACCTGTCGGAACAGCCGGAAAGCGGCGCATCGCGTTGTGATTTTCTGGCCGGTGTCCACTCAGCCGAGTGCCGAGGAACTCTGACCTCGGCTGAAGAGCCGTGGGCCGACGTTTCGCCCATCGTCGTACGTCCGGGAGCACTCGAGGCGGCGTTCGAAGGGATCAAAGCGATGCGGCCGCGCCTGGAAAGCGCGGCCGCACCTTAGTGCTTGGCTACATAAGGCTGGGTTAGAACTTGTACCCCAGCGAGACGCCGAACGACCGGGGTTTGGAGTAGGAGACGAAGTCCCCCACAGCGGCCTCACGAACATAGAGTTGAGTATGTTCGTTGGTCAGGTTGGCGCCAAACAGGGTGACCTTCCAGGCGTCCGACGGCGAGAACCAGCTGAGGTTCGCGTTCAGGATCGTGAACGCGGGTTGCTTCAGACGGTTGTTGACGTGCCAGAAGTACGAGCTGCTGTAGGAGGCCGTAACGGTGGACTCCAGCCGGCCGACGGCGAGATCGCGCTGATAGGTGAGCGATCCAAAGCCGGTGATTTCCGGCGTCCGGATCAGAGTGTTTCCGGAGTCGTTAGTCACGACCTGCGTATTGCCGTTGGGCAGACCAGCGGCAAAAACCGGCACCCAGTTCTGACCCTGGGCGAAGCTGGTGTAGCGCCCATGGGTGTAGGCGGCGCCGGCGTGGATCTTGAAATTCTCGTTCAGGCGTGTCGAGAAATCGATATCAGCGCCATAAATCTCACCAGCGGCCGCGTTGTAGAGCACCTGTTGGTTGAGGCTGTTCAAGGCGTTGATCTGGATATTCTTGTATTCGGTAAAGAAGATAGCCGTGGACAGGAACGTAGAGCCGGCGTTGTACTTGTAGCCAATCTCGTAGGCCCTCACCTTTTCAGGCTGAACGGGCACGCCGGCGGATGGGCAGGAAGCGTTGGGCCGCACATTGGTGGTGCAGGCGCCCGTCGCACCGCCATCGAACAGGCCGCTCTTGAAGCCTTCGCTGTAGCTGAAATAGGTGCTGGACTGGTCGCTCAGGTCATAGCGCAAGGCGACGCGAGGCGTGAACGCCGACCAGGTGTGGGAGGCGTCAAGCATCAGGGCTCCACCGGCCCCGCCGTCCTTGTTGGTCGACTTCTTCTCTTCGCTGCTGTAGCGACCGCCGGCCGTAAGGTGCAGGCTGTCGGTGATCGCGAAGTTGACTTCCGCATAGGCCGAGTAGGCCGTGGCGGTCACCTCCACATAGGGACGAAGCGCCGGAGACGGGTAGAAAACGCCGCCGATCGCCACGCGCGCCTGGGTGATGGACTCGTCGTGATAGTAGTAGACGCCGCCCAGCCACGACACCCGGCCCATGACCGGCGAGGTGTAGATGAACTCCTGGGTCGTGGTCTCCTGGGTCTGCGGATCCGCAATAAAGGTCTGAACCGCGACTTCAGTGCCGTCCAGGTCGGTCTTGAACGGGTATTTGGTATAGGCCCAGCTGGTGATCGACGTGATCTTGCCCCAGGACCGGGTCCAGTCGGCGTTCAGGTTCACCGATTTGTAGTCGAGCTTGTTATAGGGATCGTCGTTCAGCGAGATGTGCTTGTAATCGTTGTTCGGGATATGGGCGGCGACGCTCCCCTGCTGGGGCGTGTTGCCGTTGAGCGGACGATAGGAATAGGCCGTATTGTCCGACTGTTTGATGTAGGAGCCCGTCAGGATGGCGCGGAAATCGTCGCTCGGCTTGAAGAGCAACCGAGCACGCACGCCACTGGAGTCCGTGATCGAGGACTTCTTTCCGCCGAGCGCGAGATTGCGCGTATAGCCGTCATTCTTGCGGCTATAGGCGGCGACGCTCATGGCGAACACATCACTCAGCGGGATGTTGCCGTAAGCCGACAGACCAACCTCATTGAAGCTGCCGTAGCTGGCCGAGAGGTTGCCGCTGGTTTCCACCAGAGAGGGGGCCATGGTCGTCACGACAATGGCGCCACCAGTGGCGTTACGCCCGTACAGGGAGCCCTGGGGGCCCTTCAGGACTTCGATCTGCTCGATGTTGTTGAAATCGAACAACGCCGAGCCCTGGCTCGAAATGTACACGCCGTCCACATAGACGGCGACGTTTGGATCAGCGCCCGTCCCGGTCACCGTCGTGCCGACGCCACGGATGGTCGGCTGAACATAGGTGCCTTGCGAGGTGATGTTGAGGCCGGGCGTCAGCAGGCGGAGATCACGCGAACTCTCGACGCCGCCGTCTTTCAACTGGGCTGACGTGATGACAGCCAGTGACGCCGGAACGTCGACCAGTCTCTCGGACCGACGCTGCGCGGTCACGATGACTTCGGTGACTGTGGCTGCGGCCGGCGCCTTGGTGTTCGGCCCGCTTTGCGCAAGCGCTGCGGCGGGGAGCAGTGATGCAGAGCCCGCGAACAAGGCAAAAATCAGATGTGAACGTCTCATCGTTTGGTCCTCCCCATGGTTCGCCCCCTTTTGTGTGGGGCGTAATCCGGCCAACCGAGACAGTTTTGCAGGTTGGCATGGGAACTATATGTCGGCTGTGGCTTTTTGCCAGCCATAAAATGCAACGTGTTCCAGAAAGAATTGTCGCCTTATCGCCGATCAACATATCTATTTGTTTGTATTAATTGTCTTTTTAGGACCTCGCCGTCGATATTCCCCCGGAATAACTTGTATCCCGTTCTAGGAAGTCCATCACAAATTACACGCTATGGGCCGGAATTTATGGCTGAGATCGCGCTCCGATTGCGGCTCTTCAGGTGCTCACGGGCACCGGAGGGGCCCTGCCCGACGGCAACCCCCGACTCGCCGTTCCGGTCAGTCACCATAGCGATCAGCGGCCTCCGATCGGGAGAGGTTCGGCCGAAGGGCCTCCCGCGCGGCCATGAAAGAGAGCCAGTCGGCGATGTCGGGCAACGACGGGATGGTGACCCGTTCACCAAGATCGAGACCACGCAGGGCGGCCTCGACCATCACCTCGGCTCCCATCAGTCGATCCGCGGCGAGCGCGTCAATGTCGATGTTCGCCTTCTCCCAGATTTCCGTCCGGGTCATCCCCGGCAGGACGGCCTGCACCCTCACACCCGCCCGGCCGAGCTCGTTTTGAAGCCCCTCGCTCAGAGCCAGGAGGTAGGCCTTGCTGGCGGTGTACACGGCGCTGATGCCGGGGCGATCGGCGTTCAGACCGACCACGGAGCCGACATTGATGATGTCACCGCGCCCGCGGGCCACAAACCCCGGCGCTACCGCCCGCGCCAGGCGGGTCGAGGCCAATACGTTCAGCAGCAGCATGGCCTCAAGACGGTCAGGCGGCATATCGACCAGGCGACCGGGCACAGCGATGCCCGCATTGTTCACCAGAACCGAGATGTCGTCCCGTAACAGTCTGCGCTCGACACGGCGAAGGTCGGCGGGACGGGTGAGGTCCGCCGGCAGCACCTCGACGGCCACGTCGGTCGATCCGCGAAGCGCGGCGGACGCCGCCTCAAGCCGCACGTGATCGCGCGCCACCAGGACCAGATCATACCCCCGCGCGGCCAGGATCGCGGCATAGGCCGCGCCGATCCCGGCGGAAGCCCCCGTGATCAACGCCACGCCTTTTTCTGGCATCACGATAGCCCTCCCCACGGCAACGGCGCGCTATCCCGTGCCAATTTATCGATACGATTGCTGGTTTTCATACGCTGTTCAATCTGGAATGCTCGGCAGCCTCCTGCGGGGCACTTCCTATTCAATATAATTTTGCGCCAGGCGCCCATCACGATCCCGCATCAATTTGAATCCAAAAAGTAGATTTCATGATGATTTCTAGAGCTCGATTCCGAGACAAGGCCGTCGTCGTCACTGGCGGCGCGGGCGGTATTGGACTGGCCATCGCCACGAAGTTCGCGGACGAGGGCGCAAGCGTTGTCATCGCGGACCTGGATCCGGCGCGGGCTGAAACGGCGGCGGCCGGGATCAACGCGGCCGGCGGCCAGGCCATGGGAATCGCCGTCGACGTCAGCGTGGCGTCTCAGGTCCAGGCGATGGTGGATGCGGCCGCCGAACGTTTCGGGGGCCTGGACGTCGCGGTCTGCGCGGCCGGACGGATGAGCGCCAACGTCGACTTCCTTGATCTGGAGGAAGCCGAATGGAACAGCGTGCTCGATGTGAACCTGACCGGAGCCTTTCTGGTCGGCAAGGCCGTCGCCCGGCGGATGCTCGCCGACGGTCGGGGCGATGCGATCATTCACATCTCTTCGGTCGGCGGCGTTCTGGGGGTTCCCACCCAGGCTCCATACTGCGTCAGCAAGGCCGGGCTGGGCATGCTGACCAAGGTCATGGCCCTGTCGCTGGCGCCGCATGGAATCCGGGTCAACGCGGTGGGGCCCGGACCGATCAGAACGGCCATGACCGAGACGCTGGAAGACAACCCGGCCATGCTCCAGTTGATGATGTCACGCACGCCCGTGGGGCGGATCGGGGAACCCGACGAAATCGCCTCCATCGTCCTGTTTCTGGCCAGCCCCGAGGCCGCCTACATCGCCGGGCAGACGATTTACGCCGACGGCGGACGACTGGCGCTGAACTATGTCATGCCACCCGCGCCGCCGGCGGACCGGCGCCCGCCCTCAGGCTGAGATCAGACCTGGGCGTGGCCGCCGTCGACAAACAGCTCGACCCCGGCAACGAAGCTGGACGCCTCCGACGCCAGGAACAGGGCGGCCTGGCTGATCTCGTCAGGCTGCCCGACCCGACCGAGCGGAATCAGGCCTGCGAGATTGTCGAGGAAGGCGGCTTCCAGGCCGGGCGGCGCCATGCTCATCAGACTGGCCGTCTCGACCGGACCGGGGCTCAGGACATTGACGCGGATACGGCGGCGCTTCAGCTCAAGCGTCCAGCTCCGCGCGAGGCTGCGCAACGCGGCCTTTGAGGCGCCGTACAGGCTCTGCGACGGCAGTGCCTTCACCGAGCCGCTGGAGCCGATAAGGATCACCGATGCCCCCTTGCTGAGCAGCGGCAACGCCTTCTGCACGGTGAACACCACGCCTTTGACGTTGAGGGCGAACGTTCGATCGAAGTTCTGTTCGGTGATGTCGCCCAGACGGGCAATCTCGCCCCCGCCCGCGTTGGCGACAAGGATGTCGATGCGACCGGCTTCGGACCGGACCCGCTCCATCAGATGGTCGAGGTCGCCCAGGGCGGTCGCGTCGGCCGCAACCCCCCTGCCCCGCGGACCGATCTCCGCAGCCGCCTTCTCGAGCGCCGCGGCGTCGCGGGAACAGACGAACACCAGCGCACCTTCGTCGGCAAAGCGTCTGGCGATCGCCAGACCGATGCCACGGCTGCCGCCCGTGACGACAGCGACCTTCCCCTCCAGGACCCTTGTCATCCCGCGCTGGACGGCCCGGACGCCCGCCGGGCCGAGCGGTCCATGGTCTCGAAGGACCCGGCGGCGCTGCTATTCGGGCCGCCTGTTGGTGCAACCTCGCCTTCAAGGGTCTCACAGGCCTGCCGCAGCATCTCCATGGCCTCGTCGATCTCCGCCCGCTGGCGCAGGAGCAGATCAAGCTGACGGCGAAACAGCTCAAGCGCCGCATGTCGCTGGACTTCGTTGCCATCGTCCTCGTCACGCAACGAGAGTATATCGGCGATGTCGCGGATCGACAGACGCATGCGCTTACCGGTCAGGATCATCCGTAGACGCGCCTTTTCACGGCGGGAAAACATCCGCGTGACACCTTCGCGCCGTGGCGCCAGGAGGCCCATGTCTTCATAGAAGCGGACCGCGCGCGGCGTTACGGAGAACTCCTTGCAGATCTCGCCGATCGGTTGGCTGCGATCCAATTTTCCAGGGCTGGCCATCCGGGGACTCCTTTCTCTCCCTGCGTTGCTCAGAAGGCTGGCAGGGCGTCGCGAGGTTAGAGGGAGTAGATCTGCAGGCGCTCGTAGCGGTCCAGATGATAGTCGCTGGATCCGAACTGCTGTTCGATCATCAGGGCGCGCCGGAAGTAGTGGCTGACCGGCGTCTCGTCGGCGATGCCGATACCGCCATGCAGTTGGACGGCCGCCTGGCTGACAGACCGGCAGGCCCGGCCGACCCGGCTCTTGGCCGCCGACACGGCCGCCGCGCGATCGGAGCTGTCCAGCTTGAGTCGGGCGACCATCGTCAGGCTGGCCGCCTGTTTGGCCTCGATCATCATGTCCACCATCCGGTGTTGCAGGACCTGGAATTCAGCGATCGCCCTGCCGAACTGTTTGCGTTGCCGCGTGTAGTCGACGGTGATGTCGACCAGGGACTGCATCAGGCCGCAGGCCTCGGCGCATACCGCTGTGGTCGCCTCGTCCAGCATCCGTTCGACCAGCGGCAGGGCCTTGCCGATCGGACCGATGACCTTGTCGGCCGCGACCCGAACATTCGTCAGGATGAGATCCGACGCGGAGCCGCCGTCGATGGTTCCATAGTCGAGCCGCTCCAAGCCTGGCGTCGCGGCGTCGAGCAGGAAGAGGGAAACACCCTCCGCGTCCTCGACGTCGCCGGCCGTGCGGGCCACAATGATGATGTGGCGGGCCGCGGCGGCGTTCAGCACCAGAGCCTTGCGGCCGTTGAGTACATAGCCGTCCCCGGAAGCGACCGCGCGGGCTGAGACATAGGCGGGCTCAAAGCCGCCGTTCGGCTCGGCATGGGCCACGGCGACGGTCGTCGCTCCCTCGGCGATGGCGGCCAGCAGCGGCGCGGCGGCCGCGTTATCCCAGGCCCTCAGCAGGCCCGCCCCCATCACCACCGTCGTCAGGAAGGGCTCCATCACCAGACGGCGACCGAAAGCCCGCATGACGGCGCCCACTTCGGCGGGCCCGCCGCCCATACCGCCGACCGTCTCCGGCAGGGCGGCGCCCACGACGCCCAGTTCGCTGGCCAGGGCGCGCCATAGGTCAGGGCGCCACTCCGGCGACGCCAGACGCTTCTGCCGCTCCTGGAAGTCGTAACGTTCCTCCAGGAAGCGGCCGAGCGGCTCGGCGAGCGCCCGCTCCATCTCGGTCTCACCAAAATCCATGACGTCTGTTCCTGTCATCGTCAGAGCTTCAGGGCGGTGCGCGCGAGGATGTTGCGCTGCACCTCGCTGGAGCCGCCGAAGATCGTGAAGGCTCGCATGTTGAGGTAGGTGGCCACCGGGGTCAGCGCCCTGGCCGGCCCGACAGTGGCTTGGTTGCCACCGCCAAACAGAGCCGGTCCCTGGTTGGCCATGGCGTACTGGCCGATCGCCTCGACGCCGAGCTCGCTGATCGTCTGGAGCGCTTCGCTGGTCTTGAGTTTCTGGATCGAGGCCATGGCGTCGTCCAGCACCGCTTCCCCGCGCGACAGGGCCTGGATGGCCGTGCGCTCGGAGCATTCGATGGCCAGGATGTCGATTTCCAGCTCGGCCAGCCTGCGAACGAAGGCCGGGCGGCCCAGCATCTTGCTGAACCCGCCCTCGTCGGAGGCAAGCACCCGGCGCAACTGCGTCAGGTTGGACTTCAGATAGGTCGCCGCCGAACCGCCTCCCCGCTCGTTAAGCAGCAGGAACTTGGCGACGGACCAACCCTTGTTCTCCTCGCCGATGAGGTTGGCGACCGGAACCTTGACGTTGTCGAAGAAGACCTCGTTGACCTCATGTTCGCCCGACATCGAGACGATCGGGCGCACGGTGATTCCGGGCGTGTCCATCGGCAGGACGATGAAGCTGATGCCCGCCTGCGGCGGCCCCTCCTGGGAGGTCCGCACCAGCATGAAGATCCAGTTGGCGTGCTGGGCGTGGGTGGTCCAGATTTTTTGGCCGTTGACGACGTATTCGTCGCCGACCCGGTCGGCCCGGCAGCGCAGCGAGGCCAGGTCGGAACCCGACTGCGGCTCGCTGTAACCCTGACACCAGTAGTGTTCGCACGACAGGATGCGGGGCAGGAAGAAGTCCTGCTGCTCGGGCGTTCCGTAACGCATGATCACCGGACCGCACATGGTGATCGCCATGCCGGGAAGCGCCGGCGTGCCGGCCGCGGCGCACTCGACGGCGAAGATGTACTGTTGGGTGGCGGTGAACTCCGCGCCGCCGAAGCGCTTCGGCCAGTTGGGGGCGATCCAGCCCTGCTCGTAGAGAACGCGGTGCCAGCGCCGCGACAGGTCGCCGTCGGCAAAAATACCGATCTGTCGTTCGGCCTCCTCGCGCAGTTTCGGCGTGAATTTCTCGGCGAGAAACGCCCGGACCTCGTCGCGAAAAGCGGCGTCCTCGGGCGAAAGCGCCATGTCCAGACTGATCATGCGCGGTCCTTGGCGCCGTCGGTCGCGGCGCTGTTGCAGTGGAAGTGGATGGTGTCGGCGGCCCTGGGCGTGGACAGCTGGTTCTCGAGCGCGTCCGGATCCGCCCAGCCGATTGACATGCCGGTAAACAGCATCAACTCGGGTGGAACCCCCAGGAAGCCGTCGATGGTCTGGTGGTAGATCGCCCAGCATTCCTGCGCGCAGGAATCCAGACCAGCCTCTCGCAGCAGCAGCATCACGGTCTGCAGATACATGCCGAGGTCCGACCACTGCGGCGGGCCGTGATCGCGCTCGACATGACAGAAGAGGCCCACCGGCGCGCCGAAGAATTCGAAGTTCCGGGCGAACCACCGCGCCCGCGCCGCCTTGTCTTCGCGCGGGATCCCGAGCCGCGCGTAGAGCTGCTGACCGACCTCGAAGGTGCGCTGCTGGTAGGCTGGAGCCAGTTGGCGGGGATAGATGTCGTATTCGGTCCCCTCGCCCTGCGGCGCCTCGGCGACCCGTTTGGCGACAAGGGCCTTCAGGGCAGCCAGCGGCTCGCCCATCACCACATTGATGTGCCAGGGCTGGATGTTGCCGCCCGACGGCGCCCGGGTCGCGCGCTGCAGGATATCCCTCAGCAGGTCGGGATCGACCGGCCGGTCAAGGAAGCGCCGGACCGAGCGGCGTGAGGCGACGGCGTCACTGACGTTCATAGCTGTTCAAACAGTTCGAGGGCGCCCGCGCCACGCACGGCGTCGGCGTGGGCCAGGGCCGCGCGGTCGGGAAGGTCGCTCAGCCAATAGCGGCCCGCCGCGGCCAGGCGCCGCCAGGTCGCCGACTCATCGCCCAGCGTGGTCAGCCGCGCCGCGATCCAGCCCGTCGCCGCCAGCCCGGCGAGGTGCAGGAAGGCGGTGGCGCCCGCCTCCGCTTCCCTGGGCGACGCTTGCCGGGCGGTGAGATCCCGCGCGGCGGCCTCCAGCCTGTCGAGGCAGGCAGCGGCGGGCAGGCGGACATCGTCAGCGGCGGCGGTCATGTCGGCGCGCGCCATGCGCAGGAAGACCGCAAGCCCCTCCCCTTCGCTCCGCCACAGCCGTCGATGCAACAGGTCGATGGACTGCATGCCCGTCGTGCCTTCGTAGATGGTGGCGATACGGGCGTCCCTGAGCATCTGCTCCACCGGCCATTCGCGGGTGTAGCCGGCGCCGCCGAGAACCTGGATTGCCTGACTGGCCACATCAAAGCCGGCCTCGCCGCCGATGGTCTTGAAGATTGGTAGCAGCCACTGGACCAGGGCTGACGCCTCCGCGCGAGCGGCTGCATCCGGCTCGTCGGCGGCGAGGTCGGCCTGGACGGCGATCGCCAGGCCCAGACCGCGCAGGGTCTCCACCCGCGCTGTCATCCCCAGCAGCATACGCTGGACGTCGGCGTGGTCCTGGATCGGCACGGCCGGGGCCGAGGGCGGACCGCCCTGGCGCCGCTCGGCCGCGTAGGCGCGGGCGACATCAAGCGCGGCGGCGGCGAGCCCCAGACCTTGCACGCCCGCCGACAACCGCATGTTGGTGATCATGACGAACAGCTGCTGGAGCCCCCGTCCCTCGTCGCCGATCAGCCAGCCGCGCGCGCCCTCAAACCCCAGGGCGCAGGTAGGCGAGCCATGCAGGCCCATCTTCTCTTCGACGCGCCGCACGACGATGTTGTTGGGCCGCATCGCGCCATCGGCGTCCGGCACGGTGTCGGGCGTCAGGAAGAGGCTCAAGCCCCTGGGCGAGCGCGCCAATAAGCAGTGGCCGATGCGCGGCGTCAGGCGGTGGTCGCCGAAGCTGATCCACATCTTCTCGCCGGTGATCGACCAGACGTCGCCGTCCAGAGGCGTCGCGGTGGTGCGCAGGCGACTGACGTCGGACCCGGCGTCGGCCTCGGAGATACAGATGCTGGCCGCCCATTCTCCGCTAACCAGAGCCGGCAGCCATTCGGTCTTCAGGGCCTCCGATCCGTGGGCGGCAATCAGACGCGCGGCGGACCGCTGCAGGACCGGCAGCATGCCGAACGCGGCGCAACTGCTGTCGACAAGCTGCTGGACCGACGCGGCCAGGAACAGCGGCAGGGCCTGGCCGCCGATCGCTTCCGGGTGGTCAAGGGTCGGCCATCCGGCGTCGACATAGGCCCGCCAGGCCTCGCCGTAGCCGGGCGGGACCTGTACACGGCCGCCCTGGATCGTACAGCCCAGCCGGTCCCCTTCGGCGTTCAAAGGCGCCAGATGATCGGCACAGAAACGCGCGGCCTCGCGCAGCACCGCTTCCACGGTCGCCGCGTCCGCCTGGGCATGGGCCGTGGACAGGGCCCGCAGGCGCCCGATCCCCGGGGCAGCCTCGACCTGGGCCAGGATGGGCGAGACATCAATGGGTGCGGCGGCGGTCATGTCAGGCCGGCGAGACCGATTTGCCGGGCCGGGCGAAGATCACGCAGGTCTGGTCAGCCATGGCGCGCGGCTCCTTCACAACTGGGGGCTGCTATTCGGGCCGGAACACGGGGATGGGCTGACCATCGGCGGTCGGGACGAACGTGACCCGAACCCGCTGGCCAATGGCCAGGCCGGCGGGGTCGGCGTCGATGACGGCGCTCATCATCACCGGCCCCTCATCGAGGGTGATCAGAGCGGGCGCCTGGAACACCGGGGCCCGCGCGGTGACCGTGAAACTGTAGATCTCGCCGCCGCCCGAGCATTCCACCCAGGCGGTGTCGTCGCTCATGCAGAACGGGCAGAAGGGCCGAGGGTAGAAGTGCTTCTCGCCGCAGTTGTTGCAGGTCTTGATGAGCAGCCGCCCCTCGGCCGCCGCCTCCCAGTAGGGCTGGGCCTCGGGCCAGATTTCGGGCGACGCGGCGCGTTTGGGTTCATCCGTCATCTGATCTATCCGCGTTCCAGAATGACGGTCGAACCGCCATGATAGCCGGCCAGTGAGCCGCCGGTGCCGTGGGCGATGACCAGGTCGCAATTGGGGACCTGGACGGCCGGGTGGGCCTCGCCGCGGGCCTGGCGGACCGCTTCCAGCAGCTTGGTGATGCCGCCGCGATTGCCGGGATGGTTGCTGCACAGGCCGCCGCCGTCGGTGTTGAAGGGCAGCTTGCCGACGCCCGAGATCAGATTGCCATCGGCGACAAACCGGCCGCCCTCGCCCTTGGCGCAGAAGCCGAGGTCCTCGATCTGCATGACCACGGTGATGGTGAAGCTGTCGTAGAGGGAGGCGTATTTGATGTCGGCCGGCGTGATCCCGGCTTCAGCGAAGGCGTCCTTGCCCGAAGCACGGCCGGCAGAGTAGCTGAGGTCGACCTTGCCGCCGTTGTTGTGCTTCACGGCCTCGCCGGCGCCGCGCAGTCTGACGAGCGGGCGTTTGAGTGTGCGGGCGATTTCCGGCCGCGTCACGATGATGGCTCCCCCGCCGTCGCTCATCACGCAACAGTCCAGCCTGTGCAGGGGCGACGCCACCATCGGCGAATTGACCACCTGCTCCACCGTCACGACGTCGCGCAGCAGGGCGTGGGGATTGTGCTGGGCATGATGCGAAGCGGCAACCTTGACCCAAGCCAGCTGTTCGGAGGTCGTGCCAAACTCGTACATGTGACGCTGGGCGACCAGCCCGTACAGGGCCGCCGGCCCCGCATAGTAGAGGTCCTCGAAGGGAACCTCCGGCGCGCCGCGCCAGGAAACCCCGCCCAGGCCCAGGAACTGGCGAGTGGCCACCTGGTTGTCGGCGCAGGTGATGAGGGCGATGTTGCACTTGCCGGCCGCCACCGCCATCGCCGCGTGCCGCACATGGCCGATATAGGAGGATCCCCCCGTCTCGGTGCTTTCGCTGTAACGCAGGTTCAGCCCCAGGTACTGGGCCATGGTCATGCCGCCGACGCCCGGCGCGTCCGCGGCGCAGAAATAGCCATCGATGTCGCCCAGCGAGAGCCCGGCGTCCTGGATCGCGCCCCTGGCCACGTCAGCGTGGAGCTGGGCCAGGGATATGCCTTCGGCCTTGCGCGTGGGATGTTCGTACATCCCGACAATGCAGGCGGAGTCGGTCGTCGCCATGGTCTAGGCGTCCTCGGATTTGCTGATGACAATGACGTCGGGGGCGGCGGGCTCGGCGTAGAGCCGCTCGACCAGTTCGGCGCGGCGCTCGAGCACGGCGCGCTGATTGACGTAGCCCTTCTCGGTGATTTCGTTAGCCTCGGCCGACGGCGGCTCCTCGAGCAGAATGACGCGGTCCACGCGGGTGGACGATGATCTGTGCGCCAGGTTGTATTTGCCGACCGCGGCCCGCACAGCGGCCGCCACCGCCGGCGCGCGGACAATTTCCGCCGCCGTGAGACCCTCGTCGCCGAGCAGGCGGCGGCAGGCGGCCAGATCGGGCCAGGCCAGCGCGCCGACGAAGGCCCGGTCATGGCCGGTGACGACCAGATCGCTGACCAGCGGCATCAGCGCGCCGACCAGGTTCGCCCGCAACTGCCCCACCGCCACGAACGTGCCGGTCAGCAGCTTGAAGTCCTCCGCCACCCGGCTCGCGAACCGCAGGCCAAGCACCGGATTTTCGCGATCAACGAAGGTCACCGCGTCGCCGGTGCGATAGTAGCCCTCTTCATCCAGCGCGGCTGCGGAAAGCGCCGGCTCGCTGATGTAACCGGGGGTGAGGTTTGGTCCGCGCGCGCGGACCTCGTAGCGGGTTTCGTCGACGGGGATCAGCTTGAGCTCGATGCCCGGCACCGGCACGCCGATATAGCCGCTGCCTTCGATCGGCCAGTAGAGTTGGGTGATCAGGGGACCCGCTTCTGTGCAGCCATAGCCCGTCAGAAAGGGGATGCGGCGTCCCGTGGCGCGCGCCGCGACCGCCTGAAAGCGTAGCCAGAGCTCGCCCGGCAGGCTGGCGCCGGCGTACTGGACGAAAACCAGCTCCCGGAAGAACCGCGCCGCCAGAGCCTCATCCTGCTCCAGCGCCGATGTCAGCATGGCGAAGCCCGCCGGGACGTCGGAATAGCTGTGCGGGGAGATGTCGGCGAGGTTGCGCAGGGTCCGGTCGAATTCTCCCGGAAGCGGACGGCCGTCGTCGATGTAGTAGGCGCCACCCTGCCGCAGGCTGCGGTGGAACAGGCCGTTGCCCGCCATGGTGTGGTTCCAGGGCATCCAGTTGAGCGTCACGTAGGGGCGGGTTTTTTCCTCCGGCGCCCACATGGCGTCGACCATGGCCATGTTGGTACAGAGCATGCGCTGGGTGTTGATCACGCCCTTGGGCCAGCCCGTCGAGCCGGAGCTGAACAGAATCTTGGCGACCGTGTCGGGGCCGGTCTGGCCGTAGGCGTCCTCGACGGCGTCAGTCGCTGTCGCCGCGAGAAGGTCGGAAAAGGGGATGACGCCGTCGTCGGCGTCGAAATCGCTGACCGCCACAACCGGAATCCCGGCCGCATCCTGCCTGGCCACGCCCGGGGCGAAGCGGCGCCAGTCCTGGGCGAAGATCATCGCCGGTTGCACGGCCTCGAACACCTTGGCCAGCTTGGGCTGACCGGCGTCACCCAGAGCGTAGGCGGGTGAAACCGGCGCGACCGCCACACCAATGGTCATCGCCCCCAGCGTCAGGGCGGCATGCTCAAGCGAATTGCCCGACAGGATCAGGATCGCCTGGCCGGGCCTGACGCCGCGATCGAGCAGCGCCTGGCCGATGGCGTCGGCGTCGCGGCGCATCTGACCGTAGCTGACCTTGATCCATGCGCCGTCGGGTCCGCGTTCGGCCAACATCAGCCGGTCGGGGTCGGTCTCCGCCCAGCCGCGCAGATAGGCGACTATCGTGCGTTCAGTGGGGCCGAGAGCGCGAGGGTCCCGCAAAACCAGCGCGCCGTCGTCCCGCTTCTGGACGACCACCTGCGGCTCAACGGCCGGCAGCGCCGAGAACGGCGCCTGCGCAGGGTCTGTCGCGGGGTCGGTGGCGATGGTCACGGCGGGCACTCCGGATCTGCTTGCCAGGGCGGAAGGCATGCCTCCTCGTTCACGCCTGGAACACCGGCGCGGGAGGAGAACGAAAAAGGGAAGGCCAACCGCCCGAGAGTCAGGCGGCTGGCCTCCAGGCTAGAGGGTCAGGTTGTAGCAACGCACCGCGTTGTCCTGCAGGACCTTGCGGAGCGTGACCTTGTCCACGCCACCCAGCGCCTCGGTGATGTGGGCCTGGGGGTCGGGATAGAGCGACGTCGGATGCGGGAAGTCGGTCTCGAACATCACATTGTCGGGGCCGATGATGTCGAGCATCTTCTGCGGGGCGATCTTCTCGAACCAGAACGACGCGAACATCTGGTCGCGGAAATATTCCATCGGACGACGCTGCAGGCCCTTGCCGGGCATCATTTCGTCGACCTGGTACTCCAGCGCTTCCAGCAGGAACGGGATCCAGCCGATGCCGCTCTCGACCGAGACAACCTTCATCCGCGGATACTTGTCGAGCAGGCCCGACACAATGAAGTTGCCCATGGTCGCGGCGTTGCCGATGTAGAAGAGCATCGCCCCGACCGCCAGCTTGCGGCCGAAATCAAAGCCGTCCCAGGTGATGCTGAAGCCGTCGATGCCGCCGGTGGCGATGTGGAAGTTGATCGGGATCGCCGCGTCGTTGCAGATTTCGAAGAACGGCGCCCAGTGGTCGCTGAGGAAGCCCGGGAGACCGAATTGCTCGGGGCGGTCGGGCAGGTTGAAGCCCTTCATGTTGAGGTCTTCGACGCAGCGGCGGGCTTCCTTGGCCATGGCCTTGGAATCCCAGACCGGGAGCAGCGCCATCGAGAACAGACGCTCGCCTGACACCTTCTGCTGGTGCGCCCGATCGTCGTTGTAGATCTGGATCAGGGTCTCGGCGAACTCCTTGTCGACCCAGTTCAGCAGGCTGATCGAGGAACTGGCGAAGGAGTTCGGGTAACAGATCTGGGCATGGATCCCCATGTCATCCATGAACTTGACGCGCGCCTTGGTGTCGTACGCGGCCGGGTGAATCTGTTCGAGGTTCGGCAGGCTCAGGCGACCCAGCGTCTTGTCCCGGTTCTTGTCGATCACCGAGGCGCCGCAGGGCGAGATGAGCTGGTCGCCGATATGCCAGTAATCCATCGTGCCGACGCGTTTCACGTGCGGGCCCCGCGCCTTCATCGAGTCAGGCAGCCGCGCCGTCCACATGTCGGGGGCTTCGGTGAAGTGGGTGTCGACATCAACGATCTTGATGTCCTTGGTGAGCTCCGTCGTGCCGGTCAGTTCGACGCCGGGCTTGATGACGCCGCCGGGCGTGAAGGCGTCAACCAGCCATCCGCCAACCTGGGTGTCGTCGACGCCGAGCGCTTCGCCGAAACCAAATTTTCCATCTTCAGCCATGAGGCTTACTCCCTGTTGTCATCCACCGTTTAGCCGGCGGCGTTGAGCGCGATTTTCTTGTCGTTCCGGGGCTGCTCCAGGTCGCCGAGGATCTGACTCTTGAGAGCCGTACGCAGGAGCTTGCCGGTGTCGTTGTACGGAAGGCTTGGGTAGTAGAAGAACTGTTCCGGAACCCGGCTGGACCTGAGGTTGCTGCGGACCAGCGCGCGCAGTTCGTCGTCCGCCACCAGGGCGTCAGTGACCACCGCCGCAACGATCCGCTCGCCCCAGTCATCGTCTGGCAGACCCAGAACGGCGACGTCGAGCACGCCGGTGTGGCGACGCAGGATGTCTTCCACCTCGGAAGGCGAAATGTTCTCGCCGCCGCGGACGATCACGTCGTCGAGCCGTCCCTCGACGAAGAGGTAGCCTTCGTGATCGAGCCAACCGGCGTCCTTGGTCGGAAACCAGCCGTCGTCACGGATAACCTTGCCGCTGGAGTACTCACCGGAAATCTGGTCGCCGCGAACCCAGACCTCGCCGACGCAGCCGGTTTCGACCGGGTTGCCGGCCTCGTCGCGGATCTCCAGCTCCAGGGTCGGAAGCGGCCGGCCGACAGAGGAGAGGCGGCGGCGCACTGCTGGGTCGGCATGGGACAGCGCGTCCCGATGGCTTTGCGGATCGAGGATCGAGATGGTCGAACTGGTCTCCGTCAGGCCATAGGCGTTGACGAAATCCACGTGTGGCAGCAGGCGCATGGCGCGCTCAACGACGGCCACCGGCATGCGGCCGCCGCCGTAGGACAGGGCCCGCAGGCCGGGCAGTGTCTGACCGGTCTTCTCAAGCACGTCGAGGACGCGCCCCAGCATGGTCGGCACGACCATCGCGTGGGTGATCTTCTCGGCCGCCACAAGCTCAACCCAGGCCTCGGGCGTGAAGCCCGGAAGCTGGACCATTCGACGACCGCTGTAGACCGAGGTCAGAACCGCCGAGATGCCGGCGATGTGGTAGGGCGGCACGCTGACCAGGGCCGCATCGTCTTCGTCGGCGCCGAGAAACTCGATGGTCGACAGGACGTAGGACGTCAGATTGGTGTGTCGCAGGATCGCGGCCTTGGGCTCGCTGGTCGTGCCGCTGGTGAAGAGGACGATGGCGACATCCTGATCGGGAGTGTCAATGACGGGCGGTTCGGCCTTGTCCGCGTGGATCCGGGCGAAGTTTTCGACCGAGACCAGCTCGACGCCCTCCACGCCGGACAGGCGCTCCATAAGTTCAGCGTCACAAATCGCGGTTGTCGGCGCCGAGCGCTCGAGCAGCTTGCGCAGGTTGGCGTCCGGCAGCCTGTAGTTCAGCGGCGTGAACGGCCGCCCCGCCATCGAGGCGCCGAAAATCGCCACCGCGAAGCTCGGGCCATTGAGGCCGACATAGGTCACCGTCGAGCCGGCGCGTGACGCCAGCCAGACCGCGGCCCGACGCGAGGCGTCAAGCAGCGCCCCCATGGTCATGCCGCCGTCGCGGGCGCCGACAATTACCCTGTCGGGCGCGGCGTCCGCCGCCATCTCCAGGAGAAGGTGGGTGTGCATCGTCGATCAGTCCGAAGCGGGAAGCGGCTTGGCTTCCTTGAGAGTCAGGGGCCGGCCTTCGAAAGCGAAGGCGCCCTTGCCGCCCTTGATGCAAAGCACTTCCAGGCCAACGGTTTCGTCGACATAGCGTTTGCCGATCAGCGCGGGCGCGTCGACCGGCGCAGACAGCTGCGCGGCGCCGCCGCCAGCGCCCGGCGCCGTAACGGGCTCACCGCCACAGGTCAGCACGCCGCTCTCCGAAGGCGGGCGGATGATGATCCCCTGCGCGCTGCAGACGGCGCTGGCCAGTTTTGTTCCGGCGGCGAGGTTCATGCGGCTTCCCTCGGCATCAGGCGATCACTCCGGCGACCTTGAGGTCGATGAGCTCATCCATGGTGTGGCCCATGGCTTCAAAGACCGCGTCGGTGTGTTCACAGTGTTCAGGCGCGCGGGTGAGGACCGGCGCCTCTTCGTCCACACGAACCGGGGCCGGCACGAACGGCAGGTCCACGCCACTGTCGAACTTGACCATCTGGATGTATTTGTTGGCCAGGGACTGCTCGTCCTTCACCGTGTCACCGGGCATCTCGACCATGCTCCACTGACCCTCCTGGCTGTTGAGGCGTTCGGCGACTTCGGCCATCGGCATCTGCGAGAAGATTCCGTCCAGAACCTTGACGCAGGCCTCCGAATTCTGGGTGCGGGCCTTCATCGAAATGAACCGCTCCTCCTTGGCCAGGGCAGGCTGGCCCAAGGCTTCGCAAAGCCCCGGCCAATAGCGGTCCGCCTCGAGCATCCCGATCAGGAAGAAACGCCCGTCCTGCGACCGGTAGATATTGGCGACCGGGTTCGGGGGGCGGTAGCGATCGTGCTGAACGATATTGTCCCGCTTGGTGGCGTAGGCGCCGGCGATCGTCGCCTGCATGGCCCACAGGCCTGAACTCAGCAGGGAAACGTCAACGATGCCGCCCTTGCCGGTCTTCTCGCGACGATAGAGGGCCGCGGCGATGCCGCCAGCCATGTTCATGCCGCTCTGGACGTCACCGAAGGCCGGGCCGGGCAGCATGACCGGAAAATCGTAATCGGGCGGCATCGCCGCGGTGCTGACCCCGGCGCGCCCCCAGTAGGACAGGCCGTCGAAACCACCCTTGTTGGCGTCCGGGCCGAGGGGACCCTGGCCGGTGCCACGGCCATAAATAATGCGGGGGTTGCGCGCCAGAATCTGGTCGGCGTCGATACCCAGCCGGTGGCGAGCGGGCTGCATGAAGTTGGTGATGAAGACATCGGCCTCGTCCACCAGCTCCATGAGGAGCGCCAGGCCCTCGGGCTTGTTGATATTGATGCCGACGCTGCGCTTGCCGCGATTGAAGACTTCCCAGAGCGCGGTCACGCCGCCGTCGCCGGGAGCGATGCCGTAGGACGCCAGGCCACGCATGGGGTCGCCGGTCTCGGGATGCTCGACCTTGATGACGTCGGCGCCCCAGTCGGACAGGGCCGCCCCGGCCGATGGCACGAAGGCGTAGATCGCGACCTCAACGACCTTGATGCCATCCAATAGAGCCAACGACGCCTCCCGTTTCTGCTGAGGCGGTTGCTCCGCCCCTATCTGATATGGTTGCGCCCACGTGATTCAGACGCCTCACAATCATCGTTGGAATGCGCAAAAAACGCAATACGTTTCCGTATTTGAAGCGCGAATAAGTCAACTCCCAGCCAAGGAGCCTGACCAAATCAAGGATTTCCGGAAGGATGACGCCCCACCTAGGCACCATGGGCGTCAGGCAATTCCAGCACGTAAGCCGTATTTTACGGGGTCTGGGGCCGCCCTCAGGCGAGCCGGGCCAGATCAGCCTCGTACTCCGCGTAGGAGTCTTTCAGGCTGGCCGTGCTCAATAGCATGGTCGCGACCGGTTGGTCATCACCCCTGCGATAGACGGTCGTCTTCACCCACAGCGCCTCGGTGCGGCGGGTCCCGGACCGGGCCACGACTTCGCGTTCGATCTCGTAGGGCTCGCCGACGAAGAGCGGGCCATCGATCATGGTGATCTCCTGATCGGTGAAGAGATCGACCGTGGGACCATGAATCGTCCAGGGGTCTTCCGACGCCAGATGGTTGAGCAAGACACTGACCATTTCGAGCGGAATGACCGCCCGTCCCCAGGGCGGGGCGATCTGCGGCCCGAACCAGGGTGAGCCCTCGGTGATCACCGCCAGTTTGTCGCTGAGCGAGAAGGGATAGAGCCGGCCCATCCTGGTGTCGGCGTCCATCCGCACCGTGATCCGCGGCCTGCGCATACCGGGCTCGACGTCGCGAAGGATGACCCATGGCCCGGCGGACTTGAGATCTTCCAGTTTGGCCTGCACGGCGGAGAGCGGATGCGCCGCCCCGACACTGGCCGTGCCCCGCAGAATCTCCGTACCGTCAGCGCGTTCCATCCAGATTTCGGTCTGGGCCTGGTCCGGTGCGGGTCTGGTCATAAAGGCGCGCACCTGTTCGCCCTCGTAGCAGGCGGCCCGGTACTGCACCGATAGACAGCCCTCGGCGAACCAGCGCTCACCCCAGACCGCGAAACCCAGGGGGCCAAACTGGCTGAAATGGGTAGGACCTTCGATCGTGCCGCCCTTGAAACCAAGCTTCTGGGCCGTTTCATCATCATGGATCGAGGCGTGACCGCCATATTCCTGGTCGGCCAGCATCTGACGCGGCGTGCGCCAGGGGCCGACCAGCACGCCGTCGATGTCCTCGATGGCGGTCTGGAACGCGGGAAGAGCGGAGATCATTCGGCGGCCTCAATGAGCTGAGCTTCAGCGCGCCTGTCCAACCGCGCCAGCAAGCCGGCGCGCTTCGCCTCGGCCGTGGCCAGATTGGCCATCTTGACGTGGCCGTATCCGCGGATCTCGTCGGGCAGCCGAGCGAGCGCAACGGCGGTCGGCAGGGTGTCGCTCGAAAGGTCCTGAAGCATTGCGTCGACGGTGCGTTCGTAGCTGTCGATCAGCCCCCGCTCTATCCGGCGCTCGTTCTGGTAGCCGAAGATGTCCAGGGCGCCGCCCCGCAGCCCCTTGAGCCGCGCCAGTAGCTTGAAGCCCGCGAACATCCACGCCCCGTAGGCGCGCTTGCGCAGTTCTCCGGTGGAGGGATCGTGGCCCGCAAAGAGCGGCGGGGCCAGATTGAACTCCAGCCGGTAGTCACCTTCGAACTGGGCGGCCAGACGCGCGGCGAAGCGGCCGTCCGTATAGAGGCGCGCGACCTCATACTCGTCCTTGTAAGCCATGAGTTTGTAGAAGTAGCGGGCCACGGCCTCGGTCAACTCGCCCGTCGCGCCACTCACGGCTGTCTCCGCCAGGGCGGCGCGCTCCACAAGGCTGCGATAGCGGACAGCGTAGGCCTCGTTCTGGTAGTCGACCAAATCCCGCGAACGCTCGCCCACGAACGCTGTCAGGTCGAAGGCGGCGGGTCCCGCCTCGACCGGCGAGACGACGACCGCTTCTACGGTCGTCATATCATGCGCCGCCGCCCGGCCCCAGGCGAAGGCCTTGCGGTTGGCAGCCACCGCGACGCCGTTCAGCTCAATGGCGCGGTCCAGCGCTTCAAAGCCCAGCGGCACCTGGCCCTTCTGCCAGGCGTATCCGAGCATGAAGAGGTTGGTGGCGATGGAGTCCCCCAGCAGGGCGATCGCGAGGCCGCCCGCGTCGATCATGGCGGCGTCGGAGCGGACAGCCACCTGCACAGCTTCGCGGTCAATGGTCGTGGACAGATCCATGGCCCCGTCACGCACGAAGGCCGAAGTGGGCGACACGCGCGCATTGACCACCGCCGCCGTGCGCACGGGATCGAAACGCGACAGGGCCGCCTCCCCCGCCGCGACCACCAGGTCACAACCGAGCAACAAGTCGGCGGCGCCGGCGCCGATGCGAACGGCGTGGAGGTCGTCCTGCCGCGGCGCGATGCGCACATGGCTCATCACCCCGCCGTTTTTCTGGGCCAGACCGGTGAAGTCGAGCACGGTGGCGCCCAGCCCCTCGATGCGCGCGGCCATGCCCAGCAGGGCACCGATGGTGATGACGCCGGTGCCGCCGATGCCGGTGATCAGGATGTTATAGGGGTCGCTCAACGCCGGCCGCGCCGGCGTCGGAAGGCCCGCGAACGGATCGGCGACCTGGGTCCCGGCGACAGCCTTGGTACGCCGCAGGGTCCCGCCATGCACGGTCACGAAGCTGGGGCAGAAGCCCTTCACGCAGCTGAAGTCCTTGTTGCAGTCCGACTGGTCGATGCGCCGCTTGCGGCCCAGGGGCGTTTCCAGTGGCTTGACGGAGATGCAGTTCGACTTCACCGAACAGTCGCCGCAACCCTCGCAGACCAGGTCGTTGATGAAGGCCCGCTTGGGGGGATCGGGATAGAGGCCGCGCTTGCGGCGCCGCCGCTTCTCGGCCGCGCAGGTCTGGTCGTAGACCAGCACCGACAGGCCCGGAACTTCGCGCAATTCGCGCTGGATCGCGTCGAGGTCGTCACGGTGACGAACCTCGGCGCCGGGGGCCAGCCCGACCGGGTCCCGGTACTTCTCCGGCTCGTCGGTGACCACCACGATACGCCTGGCGCCCTCGGCCGCCACCTGACGGGTGATCAACGGCACGGTGAGCTCGCCATCGTGCGCCTGACCGCCGGTCATGGCCACGGCGTCGTTGTAGAGGATCTTGTAGGTGATGTTGACGCCGGCCGCCGCCGCCGCGCGAATGGCCAGCAAACCGGAGTGCATATAGGTGCCGTCGCCCAGGTTCTGGAAGACGTGCGGCTCGGCGGTATAGGAAGCCTGACCGATCCAGGTCGCGCCCTCCCCGCCCATCTGGGTGATGAACGTGGTCCGACGCTCGGGGATGGAATAGGCCATACCGTGGCAGCCGATCCCCGCCATGGCGCGACTGCCCTCGGGCACGTTGGTCGAGGTGTTGTGCGGGCAACCCGAACAGAAGAAGGGCGTGCGCGACAGGCGTGATCTGGAGGTCTCCACGCGTCGCGCAGCCTCCAGCGCCTCGACCCGTGACCGTAGGGCGGGCAGCGGCCCGCCAAGCGCCTCTAGGCGCGAGACGATGGCCGCGGCGATCGTCACCGGGTCGAGTTCGCCGGCGCTGGGAAACAGGGTCCGCCCCTGCTCGTCGCGCTTGCCGACCATGATCGGACGGACGGTGGCGTTGTAGAGCTGGAGCGCCAGCTGATCCTCGATCAGGCCCCGCTTTTCCTCAACCACCAGCACGGCGGACAGTCCCGCCGCAAACCGGCCAACGGCTGAAGGCTCCAGCGGCCAGGGCATGGCTACCTTGAACAGGGCCAGGCCAAGCTCTGCCGCCTCCCGCTCCCCGATCCCGAGATCGTCGAGCGCCTGGCGAACATCCATGTAGGCCTTGCCGGTGGCGACAATTCCCAACCGGGCGTCGGGCCTGCGCCAGATCGGCTTATCGAGGGCGTTGGCCCGGGCGAAGGCCAGCACCGCATCCATCTTCGGGCCGTGCAGGCGGCGTTCCTGATCGAGCGGCGTATCGGGCCAACGAATGCCCAGGCCGGCGGGCTGCGGCACGAGGTCGGTTGGCAACACGATGTCGAGCCGCATCGGGTCGATGTCGACCACGGCGCTCGCCTCAATGACCTCGGTGGTCGCCTTCAGTCCAACCCAGCACCCCGAGAACCGCGACAGGGCAAAACCCATCAGGCCAAGGTCGAGATGGTCCTGGACGCTGGCGGGGTTGAGCACCGGGATCATCGCCGCGGCCATGATCTGCTCGCTCTGGTGCGGCAGGGTCGAGGACTGGCAGCCGTGATCGTCGCCCATCACCGCCAGGACCCCCCCGTGGGGAGACGTCCCGGCCGCGTTGGCGTGTTTGAAGACATCGGCGCTGCGATCAACACCGGGACCCTTGCCGTACCAGATGCCGAAGACGCCCTCGACGGTCCGCTCGGGCAGCAAGGCGACCTGCTGGGTTCCCCACAGCGACGTGGCCGCCAGATCCTCATTGATGCCGGGCTGGAAGCGGACGCCGGCGGCCGCGAGGAACGACCTGGCCTTGCCCAGTGCGTCGTCATAGGTCCCCAGCGGCGAGCCCCGGTAGCCGGAAATGAAGCCTGCGGTTTTCAGTCCCGCCGCCCGGTCCCGCGCGGCCTGCATCAGCGGCAGGCGCACCAGCGCCTGGACGCCAGACATGAAGGCGCGTCCGCTCTCCAGGGCGTATTTGTCGTCGAGGCTGACGGCCTGCGGCATGCGGTTACTCCTCAACGCGGACTAAAAGACGCCCTGGAAACGACCGCCATCGAGCAGGATATTCTGGCCGGTCATGTAGCCGGCGTGGGCACTGCAGATGAAGGCGCAGGTGGCCCCGAATTCCTCCGGTCGACCGAACCGCCGCGCGGGCCCGCTCTGCGTCTGGGACTCGATTTCCTGCTCCAGACTCACACCCTTCTTTTCGGCGATGAAGGTCAGGTTCTTGCGCAGACGTTCGGTCTCGAACTGCTCGGGCAGCAGGTTGTTGATCGTCACGCCTTTGGACGAATAGGCGGGCGCGATGCCGCGGACGAAGCCAGTCAGGCCCAGGCGCGCGGCCACGGACAGGCTGAGCAGCTCGTTGGGCATCTTCACCATCGCCGAGGTCACATTGACGATGCGGCCAAAACCCCTTTCCGCCATGCCGTCGGCGTAGGCACGGATCAGGAAGGTGGCGGCCAGCAGGTTGCTGTCGATGGCCTTGTGCCAATCCTCGCGCGTGTGCTGACGCCAGTCGCCCGGCGGCGGGCCGCCGGCGTTGTTGATCAGGATGTCCGGCGCCGCGCAGGCCGCGACCAGCTGGCGGATGCCTTCGTCGGTGGTTGCGTCGGCCGCCACGGCGGAGACGGTGACGCCGAAGCGCGCTCGGAGGTCGGCGGCCGCCGCGTCCAGATCGCTCTGGGTGCGGCCGTTGATCACCAGATTCACACCGGCCTCGGCCAGGGCCTCGGCGCAGGCTTTGCCCAGCCCCCGGCTGGAGGCGCAGACGACGGCCGTGCGGCCCGCAATACCAAGATCCATCAGAAGGTCTCCATCATGTGCTGCCCGACGGGCGCGGGTCGGCGGGTCACAGCCACGCCGGTTCCAGGTCGAGCGTGGTTCGGTCGAGGCTGCTGAGCAGGGCGAGCATTGGCCCGGTGCGCGGCAGCTCCCACAGGCGGAAGTAGCGGGCCGCCGCGCGCTTGCCGTCGTAGAAGTCCCCGACCTTGCCGTGCGCGGCGATCAGCTGCTCCAGCCAGATCCAGCCGATCGTGAGGTGTCCGAATGCTTCGAGATACTGCGACGCATTGGCCAGGGTCAGTTCCGGGTCGTCGGCGGCATGCAGCACGGCCGTCGTTTCGACCACGGCGGCCAGCAGGGTCTCAACAGCGCTGGCGTGTTCGGATTCCTCGCCGCCGAGGGCGCGGGCCTGCTTGCAGCTCCGCGCGACCCTGCGCTGGAACTCCTCGAAGGCGGCGCCCTGGCCGATGACCACCTTGCGGCCCAGCAAGTCGATGGCCTGGATGCCGTGGGCGCCCTCATGGATCGGGTTCAGGCGGTTGTCGCGGTAGAACTGCTCGACGTTGAAGTCGCGGGTGTAGCCGTAGCCGCCGAGCACCTGGATCGCCAACGCGTTGGCCTCGAGGCAGAACTGGGACGGCCAGCTCTTTGCGATCGGCGTCAGCAGGTCGAGAAGCCCCGACACCGCGGCGCTCTCCGCCTCCGGTCCCGTGCGCAGGTCGTCGACCAGGCGGGCGCAGTAGAAATTTAGCGCCAGCGCACCCTCCGCATAGGCCTTCTGGGCCAGCAGCATGCGCTTCACGTCAGCGTGGCGGATAATCGGGACCTGCGGCGAGGTCGCATCCTTGGCGCCGGCGGGGCGTCCCTGCGGCCTCTGGCGCGCATAGTCGAGCGAATGGAGATAGCCGGTGTAGCCCAGAGCGGCGGCGCTGGCGCCGACCGAGATGCGGGCCTCGTTCATCATCGTGAACATGGCCGAAAGGCCCGCGCCCTCGCGGCCGACCAGATACGCCACCGCGCCGGACTCCCCGCCCGGGCGGCTCTGGCCCTCGCCGAAATTGAGCAACGTATTGACCGTGCCACGCTGGCCCATCTTGTGATTGAGACCGGCCAGCGTCACGTCGTTGCGCTCGGAACCACCCTCCGCCGTGGGCAGATCGCGCGGCACGATGAACAGCGACAGCCCCTTCACCCCGGCGGGCGCCCCATCGATGCGCGCCAGCACCAGGTGGACAATCGACTCCGACAGCGAATGCTCGCCACCTGATATCCACATCTTGGAGCCAAACAGGCGGAAGGCGCCCTGGCCGTCCCGCTCGGCGCGCGTCCGGATGTCGCCCAGCGACGAGCCCGCCTGGGGCTCCGACAGGCACATGGTGCCGAAGAACCGGCCCTGGAGCAGCGGCTTTGCGTAGCGTTCAATCTGTTCGGCCGACCCGTGCTCGATCAGGAGGTTGGCCGCCGCCATGGTCAGGAGCGCATAGCCCGAAATGCCGGCGCTGGCCGCCTGCAGCCAGGCGAACGCCGCCTTGTCGACGACGAAGGGCAACTGCATCCCGCCCACGTCGGTCGACTGGGACGCCGCCAACAGGCCCGACGCCGAAAGAGCGTCGAGCGCCGTCTTCGTCGCCGCCGGCATCGCGACCGCGCCATCGGCGAGCATGCGCGGCTCGTTCGCGTCGGCCATCTTGTTGTGCGGCGCGAACAGGTCCTCGGCCAGCTGTTGCGCCAGGTCCAGAACGGCGTTGAGCGTTTCCCGATCATGCTCGGCGTAGCGGGGCCGCGTGAGCAGGCCCTCCACGTCCAGCCATTCGAACAGCAGGAAATCCATGTCCCGTCGCGAGAGGATCAGAGACATGGCCGCGCCAGATCCAGGTTGCCGGTCGAGGCCCTAGAGCTCGACATCAAGGGTGCCGGCCACTTCGACGCCGTGGCCGAAAACGTCGCTCAGGTGATACTGTTGCTGGCGGAACGCCTTGGCGCTGCCCCAGCCCAGTTCCATGGCCCAGCCCGACGGCGTCAGGAAGTAGAAGGTGAGCGCGTCGTCATTGGCGTGCTTGCCCAGCTGCAGGGCCACATCGATGCCTTGCGCCCGGACGAGGTCGTGGGCCTTGCCCAGGTCATTGAGGTCCGCATACTCCAGCATCAAGTGCCCCATCCGCTTGGGACCGTTGACCCCGAATGCCAGGGAATGCTGGCGATCATTGCAATACATGAAGCAGGGCTCGACCATCCCGCCCGGAGTGTTCAGGTGGTACTGGATATGCCCCTTCAGCCCGATCGTGGAATAGAACCGGTGGGTGTCGGCATGATCGTCAGCCTGGATAAGCACATGCCCAAGGCCCTGATCGCCGGTCAGCCAGCGACCGTGCATCCGCCGACCCGGATGGAAGGGCAGATGGGAATCGATCAACGGGCCGAAGAAAATCTCGACGGGGTTGCCTGACGGGTCTTCGAGTTTGATCAGGCCCAGAACGCGGCGTTCCGCCGCCTCTTCACGGGACCCGTCCCGATAGCTGTAGCCCGCCGCCGTCAGCTGCGCCTTGATCTCGTCCAGAGCGCCTTCGTCGGCCACCCGCCAGCCCGAATAGGCGATGTCGTCCACATCGCTGATGTGCATGACGAAGCGGTGATGCCAGTAGTCCATCCGCAGGTAGAACCGGTCGGCCTCGCCCTCGTCGAGCACTTCCAGTCCGACGACATCGGTCGCGAACCGGCGCCAGGCGTCGGCGTCCGTGATGTTGAAACCCACGTAGCCCAGCTCGGTGACTGCAGCCATGTCCTGTCCTCCCCGGCGCGCAGGGCGACGCCCGGCACGATTGTTATGATCCGAAGCTCTGTCGGCCTCGATGACGGAGATAACATTGTAGCATGCCAGTTGCAACGCAGAGATACGGCCGACGCCGCCCCGGCCCGGTCAGTCAGGCGTCGGGCATGTCCGTGTACTGGAAAGTGCTCGCTTCGAACTTCTCACCGCGGCTGGCCTGCATTTTCGGCAGCCAGTAGGGCAGCTTGTGCATCATCATGCCGTCCACCTCGATGGCCTGGCCGGTGATCATGCCCGCCATGTCGGACGCCAGGAAGACGACGACATTGGCGATGTCCTCGGCCATGGCCAGGCGCGGCAGGGCGGTGTTGGTGGCGAACAGTCTGAAGATGTCGGGCGGCAGGGTCGCCCGGCCCCGCGGCGTCATCACCGCGCCAGGGACCACCGCATTGCATCGAATGTTGTCGCGGCCGTAGGTGGCGGCGACCTCCCGGGTGAGCTGGTGCAGTCCGGCCTTTGCGACGCTGTAGGATGGCAGATCGACGGTGGCGTAGCGCGCAGAGCTCGACGAGGTGTTGACGATGGCGCCGCCGCCGCGGGCCGCCATGTGCGGGATGGCGTATTTGCAGCCGAGCATGGCGCTGGTCAGATGACCGTCGATGGTCTTGCGCCACCACTCCAAAGGCAGGTCTATCACTTCGCAGTCGGGCGCGATGGTGCGCGGGATGCCGGCGTTGTTGTGCAGGATATCGAGACCGCCGAACCGCTCGACCGCCGTCTCGATCATTCCCTTGATGTCGTCCTCGACGAGGATGTCAGCGCGACAGGCGATGACCTGACCGCCCCCCGCTGTCAGTTCCGACGCCAGGGCCTCGGATCCGGCCTCGTCCACGTCAGCGATAACGACGCTGGCGCCCAGGCGGGACATGATGCGCACGGTCGCCTGGCCGATGCCGGACGCACCGCCGGTGACCACGGCCACTTTACCCTCAAGCGATATCAAATTGTTTTCCTTGCATATTCTTTACGCCCGCCCTTAGGCCTTCACGACATTCCGTTGACGACGGGCTTGCCGGCGATATGGCGCTCCATCAGCCGTCCGGCCTGTTCAACTTCACGGCCGACGATGGCGACGGCGATCTCCATCCGCTCCTGGTTCAACTGCTGGGCCGCCAGAGGCGCCAGGATGGGCGCGCCCTGCCAGAGATAGAAGATCGACAGCTTTCTCAGCTTGGCGATCCGGCCCTCCAGGGTGGGGGAACGGGCCATGCGCCAGATCTGGTCGTGGAACTGATTGACCGTGCGGATGTAGGCGGCGCGGCCCGACACCGTGTCCAGGTTCGCGGCCGACGCCCGGCTGGCGATGCTCGCCAGGTCGCGCCCCTCATCCGTCTGGTGGCGCTCGGCGGCGAAGCCGGCCACCACGCCTTCCATCTTGCCCATGGCCAGGAAGAAGTCCGTGATTTCCGCCGCGGACGGCGACACGACGCGGCAGCCCACCTGGGGGATGATGTCGACGTAGCCGATGCTGCGCAGGTGGGAGAGCGCCACGCTTACCGGTTGGCGGCTGGCGTCGAATTGCTGGGCCAGCTGGATGATCGAAAGCGATTCCCCAAAGCGATAAGTTCCCAGCATCAGCCGCCGCTCCAGCTCTTCGGCGATCTCGCCGGCCTTGCCGGACGGAGCCGAACCGGAGCGAAGCCGCTCTCCCGCCATCGACGGCTTTTCGACCACGCCCGGGGACAGACCCAAAGCCGGGGATTCACCTTCCATCACGGACGCCTCGCTCGCCAACATTCACGACGCCCCCATTACCGCGTAACGTCCGATCCACGAACCCCGCTGCTGGGGAGCGGCCCCCTTGAACCCGCCGATATAAATGCTAGCATGCCAGTCAATGACCAACAAGGCGGGCCACACACCGCCGCGTTCAAGGGATGGCGACATGACGACGATCACCGCGGCAGAGCTTGGCGGCATGATTGACGAACGGCCCGACGACGGGGTTTTCCGCGTTCATCGCCGCATGTTCACCGACGAACAGATCTTCGAGCTGGAGATGAAGCACATCTTCGAAGGCAGCTGGGTCTATGTCGCCCACGAGAGCCAGATCCCCAACCCCAACGACTTCCTCACCGCCCACCTTGGCCGCCAGCCAATCATTCTGACGCGGACCCGGGACGAGGGGCTGAAGGCCCTGTTGAACGCCTGCGCCCACCGCGGCGCGACCCTGGAGCTGGCCAAGTGCGGCAACAAGAAGCTGTTCGTCTGCCCCTTCCACGGCTGGAGCTTCGAGAACACCGGCAAGGTCATCAGCTGCGGAGAGAACGAGACGTCGGGCTACGGCAGCGGCTTCAAAAAGGAAGACCATGATCTGACGCTCGCCCCGAAGGTGGCCAGCTACCGCGGCTTCATCTTCGCCAGCCTCAACCCGGACGTCCCCGAACTCGAGGAGTATCTGGGCGCCTCCCGGACCTTCATCGACCTCATCGTCGACCAGGATCCCAACGGGGAAATCGAGGTCCTGCCCGGCTCACACAGCTACACCTACGACGGCAACTGGAAGCTCCAGGCGGAAAATGGCGTCGACGGCTACCACGTCAACATGATCCACGGAAACTACGTCATGACGGTCGACAACCGTCAGCGGATCGCCAATGGCCGCAAGGTCGTCGAGGCGGTGGATGTCGGCAACTTCAGCAAATACGCCGGCGGCTATTACGCGTTCGAGAACGGGCACGTCGTGCTGTGGAACGAGTCGCCCAATCCCCAGATTCGGCCGGCCTATGCCTCTCGCGCCCGCTACGTGGAAGAGTTCGGCGAAGACCGCGCCAAGTGGATGACCGACTGCTGGCGCAACCTCTTCCTCTATCCGAACCTGTTTCTGATGGACCAGATGAGTTCACAGATCCGCATGTTCCGGCCCCTGGCCGTGGACAAGACGCTGGTCACCGCCGTCTGTTTCGCTCCGAAGAGCGATACACCGGAACGGCGCGCTACCCGGCTTCGCCAGTACGAGGACTTCTTCAACGCCTCGGGGATGGCCACGCCTGACGACCTGGCCGCTTTCAACGCCACCCAGCAGGGCTACAAGGCCCGAAAGGCCGAATGGAGCGACGTCTCGCGCGGTTCGAAGAACCTCATCAAGGGCGATGACGAGCGCGCCCGTCGGCTCGGCTTCACCCCTCAGTATGGCGGCAGCGGACTGCAGGACGAGGGCATCTATCTGAACCAGCATCACAAGTGGCTCAGCCTGCTGTCGGACGCCCTGGCCAAGCCGGCCGCCCAGACCGCGGAGCGCTAGCGCCATGTCCACCATCACCATGCCCGCAGCCGCCAGCTCCGTCCACGACCGGGCCCGGGATCTCATCATGCTTGAGGGCTACCTGCTCGACCACCGCGAGTGGGACGCCTGGCTCGACCTTTACTGGGACCAGGCCAGCTACTGGGTCCCCGCCTGGAAGGACGAGTATTCCGTCACCAGTGACCCGCAGGGTGAACTGTCCCTGATCTACTACCCCAACCGTTCGGGCCTCGAAGACAGGGTGTTCCGCGTCCGGACCCACAAGTCGCTGGCGTCCATGCCGCTGCCGCGCACCTGCCACATGACCAGCATCACCCGGATCACGGACCTGCCGGGCGGCGATATCCAGGTCGACGCCAACTGGGTCGTCCACGTCTATCGGCTGGACCAGGCCCACGCCTTCTTCGGGCAGCAGAGCCACGTTCTGCGCCGGTTTGGGGAGAGCCTGAAGATCATCAGTCGCCGCTCGACCGTGAACAACGACACCATTCCCAATGTCCTCGACTTCTACAGCATCTGACGGCGCATCGGATCGTGAACAGCCTGTTCGACGTGCGCGACAAGGTCGTGCTGATCACCGGCGGCAGCCGCGGCATCGGCGAGATGCTCGCCCGCGCCTTTGTCGACAGCGGCGCGGTGGTGCTGATCTCCTCGCGCAAGGCCGAGGCCTGCCAGGCGCTCGCCGATGAACTGTCGGCCAACGGCCGGTGCGAGTCCCTGCCCTTTGACCTGTCGACAACCGCGGGCATCGACGGACTGGTCGCCGCTATTGATCGGCGAGGCGGCGGTCTGGACGTCCTGATCAACAATGCCGGCGCCACCTGGGGCGCGCCGTTGGAAAGCTTTCCCGAAAGCGGCTGGGACAAGACGTTCGACCTGAACCTCAAGGCGCCCTTCTTCCTGACCCAGAAGCTGCTGCCCGCCCTGCGCAGGGCCGTCGGCGCCGACCGGCCGGCCCGGGTCATCAACATCGCCTCCATCGACGGCATTGCGCCGCCGGCCTTCGACTCGTTCGCCTATTCGGCCTCCAAGGCGGGGATGTTGATGCTGACCCGGCACATGGCCAAGGCCCTCGCCCCGGAGAACATCCTGGTGAACGCCATCGCCCCTGGTTTCTTTGCGACCCGGATGACGGACGCGACCCTTGAGGAGATTGGGGAAGACGTCCTGCGCAAGACGCCGCTCGGCAGGCTCGGCAGACCTGACGACATCGGCGGCGTGGCGATCTTCCTCGCCTCCCGCTCATCAGCCTTCCTGACCGGGGCGACCATTCCCTG
Source organism: Caulobacter sp. (assembly GCA_030680355.1). GTDB lineage: Bacteria > Pseudomonadota > Alphaproteobacteria > Caulobacterales > Caulobacteraceae > Caulobacter. The sequence continues at coordinate 312,313 of JAUXVF010000031.1, read as the reverse complement.
CGACGGGGGACTGTCAACGGCGGGATGATCCGCGGCGGCGCCCTGGATTTCCATTGGCAGCCCCTTAAAACTAGAACATGATACCGAATTAGAAAACCAAGCCCAGGACGCGATCCGGGGCCCACGACCATCCTGGGAGGGACGCCTTGTTCGAGACCGTGCTTTATGAAACCCCCGCGCCGCGGGTCGCTCGCATTGTTCTAAACCGTCCCGCCTCCAGGAACGCCCAGGACACCCGGCTGCTCTACGAACTGAACGCCGCCTTCGACATGGCGGCCAGGGACGACGAGATTTCCGTGATTATCCTGGCCGCCAACGGCCCCCACTTCTCATCCGGACATGACCTCCGCGAGGCCGACCCCATCGGCAGCCTGGCCGAGCACGAGACCGTGGGCACCTGGTGCGGCTTCACCTGCGCCGGCGCCGAGGGCTGGATGGCGCGGGAGAAGGAGCTCTACCAAGGGCTCACGGAGCGCTGGAGGAACCTGCCCAAGCCCACGATCGCCCAGGTGCAAGGCAAGTGCATCGCCGGTGGTCTGATGCTGATCTGGCCCTGCGATCTCATTGTCGCCAGCGAGGACGCGACCTTCGCGGACAATACGGTGTCCATGGGCATGACCGGCGTCGAATATTTCGGCCACCCTTGGGAACTGGGGCCGCGGAAGGCCAAGGAAATGCTGTTTACGTCCGACTTTTTGTCCGCCCAGGAGGCCCATCGCCTTCACATGGTCAATCATGTCGTGAGCGCCGAGACCCTGGAGTCGTTCACGCTGGATCTCGCCAGCCGCATCGCCGAAAAGCCGCTGTTCGCGCTGAAACTGGCCAAGGAGGCGGTCAACGCCGCCGAGGACGCGCAGGGCCGGATTTCAGCCATGCAGACCGCGTTCGCGCTGCACCAGCTCGGCCACAGCCACAACATGCAGGTGCACGGAATGCCGATCGACCCGCGCGGGGCCGGCGGACTGGTGGCGGCCAAAAAGCCGTAGCTGAAGGGCGGATTGGCCGGTGCTCGCCCGTCAGGGCAAGGACCTAGGCCGGTTGCGGCTGGTCCAGCTGCGGCTGGCCGGCCACCGCCTTGATTTCTTCGAACAGGCGGCGCTTGCCCAGCAGGTCGGTGAGATAGAGGTCGATCTCCCGGCGGCCCGCGCCCCGGGTGGCGCCGCTGGCATACGACAGCAGGGCCTCCAGCTTCTTGAAGATGAACTCGTCGTTGGAAATGTCGCCGCGACACCAATCGAGCGAGACCGTGAACAGAAGCCCCACTACGGAATGAACGAACGTCTCGACGCTCATTCCAACGCGCAGATGTCCCCGTTCGCGCAACTCGATCGCCCAGGGCAACAGGGTGCCCAGGATGTTGGTGCGCGCGGCGACCAGCAGATCCTGGTCCGCAGTCTGCGAGAAGTAGATCGCCACGACCGCTATCACGAATTTGCGTGAGTCGTGCATGTGATCATCGCTGACGATCAGATGTTCGATGGCGCCCTGAAGAGTCTTCTTGTCGTAATAGAAATGCTGGGACTCAACGAAGCTGCTGAAGTGGTGGCGGATGGACAGCGAGACCAGCCGCTCCTTGCTCTCGAAGGCCTTGTAGATCGTCTGGGGGGCAACCTTGGCCTGGTTGCAGAGCTCCCGAATGCTGAAGCCGTCGTAGCCGTGCTGGGCGATGAGCTCCCGCGTCGTGCTCAAGATGCGGCGCCGCCGCTCAAAGATCTTGGGGCTCGAATAGATCAGGTTCTCGTTGAGGATCGAATCGGCCAGATGCATTCCTCTACCTTTAGCCGCTTCCCCCATCGGCGGGGCCGCCCGCTGACGAGTCGTTCGCATAACGCCGCCGGTGTCACCAATTCGGCGGGACTCGTCAACCGGCACGCAGGATCATACCCGCATTGACCGGATTGTTGCCGTTGGTCACCAGCACCCTCTGGGCGCCCGCAATCTGACGCGAGCCGGCGTCGCCACGCAGCTGACGCACGGCCTCCATAACGTGGCCGAACCCTTGGACCCGCCCCTCGCCCAGGTTGCCGCCGTGGGTCGACATCGGAATGCGGCCGTTGAACAGCAATCGTCCTGTTTTGGCGTCCCAGGAGTCCTCGAGCAGCCTGCCGGCCTCGCCCCGGACATCAAAGGCCGCTTCGATCCACTCGAGGGCCAGCGACGAGAAGCCGTCGTAGATGTTCACCAGGTCCATGTCGTCGATGCCGTAGCCGGTCTTGTCCCACAGCCGCTGGATCAGCAGCCGATAGGAGTCGTAGGTGTCAAAGGCCTGGAAGAAGAAGTCGCTCTTGCCCGCGATCGCGTTGGCGGTCGCCTCGACGAGGACGCGTTTTCCGGGCAGGTCAGCCGCCCGTTCGGCGGTGGTGATCACGACCGCCATCGCACCGTCGATCGGCATGTCCATGTCCAGCGCCGACAGCGGCGGCGCGACAAGCGGGGCCGCCATGTACTCGTCCATGGTCAGCGGTGCGTTGTGGCAGACGGCCTGTTCGTTCTCGAGCGCCCAGTTGCGGTTATTGACGACGATCATGCCGAGGTGGTCACGCCGGGTGCCGTAGAGATGCATGTGGCGCTGGAAGGCCGCGAACATGCCGTTGGGCACGCCGAGGGATTCCACCAACGGCATCGACAGGGCGGGATCGAAGGCACCACGGGGCGCCTTGCGCAGGGGGTCCTTGCGCGCGGCGGCCGACACCGTGTCCCAACGGAATTTGGAATGGTAGCAGACGGCGTAGTCGCAGGCGCCGGCCGCCACCGCCAGGATGCCCTCTGACACCGTGTTGGCGGATGGCGGCGTGGCGCAGTTCGACCAGACGATGTTGGAAAGACCCAGGCTCTCCGACACATAGCCCGGCCACACGGTTGGCTGGTCGGTGCTGTAGATGCCCGACAGGCCGTCGATGGCCTCCCGCGGTACGCCAGAGTCGCGAATGGCCGCGCGCACGGCGTCGCAGGCCAGCGCCCCGATGGAGCGGCCGCCGTCACGCGACAGTTTCGATGCGCCGATACCGACGATGGCGACCTTGTCGCGGATGGGATCGGTCCTCACGACGTCGCCTCCTGGCGGAACACGGGTTGAAAATGTGGACCGTCCCCGACCCATTCCAGATGAAGCCTGGCCCCGATGCACACGGTCTCGGCCGTAGCGCCCACGATCTCCGCCACGACGATCAGGCGCGGCTGCTCGACCAGTTCGGCCCAGCCCACGACCGAGGGCGGGGCCCCTGGCGCGATGGGCTGGACAAGGTAGCTGAAGAGGGTGGCGTCACCCGATGGCTGTTCATGGCCGATGTTGTCGGACCAGCAGACTGGGCAGCAGGCCTTGGGTGGATGGATCCAGTGCTGGCAGTCGCCGCAACGGGCCAGGGTCAGTTTGCGCGCCCGCAGACCTTCCCAGTAGGCTTGAGTATCGTGATCTATCCGCGATGGTTCGTTGTTGGTCACGAACGGCCTCCCCCTTAAGACGGTCCGGTCGCAGGCGTTTCTGGCGGCGCGCCCGTCTCGGCAAGTCATTGTGTACGCTCCGACGGTCAGAGCAATACCATATCATGATATATTTTTTCGACGCCCTCTTCCGGCGATTTATCCGGGATATTTCCGGTGATTCCCCAAGATATTTGCCCCTCCGCCCGTGCGTTAATGGGTCACTTTTATGGTACAATTCCATACCGCGTGATGATCTATGGGTGATATCCCGGCCCTGAATCGCCGGCCATCACCGCCACGGCGCACAATTCGCGCCGCTAGAGGGACCGGCCGATTACTTCCATCATGATCTCGGACGTGCCGCCGAAAATCCGGGTGATGCGGGCGTCCCGCCACATCCGCGCGATCGGATATTCGTTCATGTAGCCGGCTCCGCCGTGGAGCTGCAGGGCCTTGTCGCAGACCTCCCACTGCAGTTCCGTATGGAAGAGTTTGGCGGCAGAAGCCTCCACGGCCGTCAGCTTGCCGTCACGGTGGCGCAACAGGGCCCAGTCGATATGGGCCCAACCGGCCTGCAGCCGGGCGGCCAGGTCGGCCAGCACGAAGCGGGTGTTCTGGAAGTCAAAGATGGTCTGGCCGAACGCCTTGCGGTCCTTGACGAAGGCGACGGCCTCATCGAAGGCGCGCTGGGCCGCGGCCTGGGCCGAGATGGCGATCGCCAGCCGCTCCTGGGGCAGTTGCCGCATCATGCAGACAAAGCCGCCGCCCTCATCGCCCAGGCAGTTGGTGATCGGCACGCGGACGTTGTCGAAGAAGAGCTCCGAGGTGTCGGCCGAATGCTGGCCGATCTTGTCCAGGTTCCGCCCCCGGGCGAAGCCTTCGCGCGTGGCCTCGACCAGGACCAGCGATATCCCCTTGGCGCCCAGTTCCGGATTGGTCTTCACCGCCACGATGATCAGGTCAGCGTTCTGGCCGTTGGTGATGTAGGTCTTCGATCCGTTGATCACATAGTGGTTGCCGTCGCGCCGGGCCGTCGTCTTGATGCCCTGGAGATCGGAGCCCGCACCGGGCTCGGTCATGGCGATGGCCGTGATCGCCTCGCCGCTGATCATCTTCGGCAGCCAGTGGCGCTTCTGCTCCTCGGAGCCGTAGTGCAGGATGTAGTCGGCGACGATGTCCGACTGCAGGGTGATGCCGGCGGCTGAGCCCGTATAGGCGAGCTCCTCGTCGATGACGGCGTTGTAGCCGAAGTCGAGGCCGAGGCCGCCATAGGCCTCGGGCAGGGTCGGACACAACAGGCCCGCCTCGCCGCAGGCCAACCAGAACTCGCGGTCGACAATGCCCTCTCGCTCCCAGCGATCCAGATTGGGCGTCAGGGCCTGGTCGAAGAACTTGCGGACCTGGTCTCTAAAGACGTGGTGATTTTCGTCGAAACCGACGCGGCTGGCGGTCTGGAGCACGGTAACCTCCCGGGGTCTGGGCTCTCGTTCGTGGGTTCGCCTTGCCGGCGATTTGGCCCAAAACACTGATGCGGAGACCATAAGCGCGATCTCAATATCGATATGCGTTTCCGTTTTAGGTCGCGTCGGACCCAGATGCAAACGCGATGTCTCGATTGAGGCGCCTGGGCCATCGAGGCAGCGGACGGGCCCGCTTCCGTCACTGACGACCGTGACCGCCCGGCGCCTGCCGTGCCAATGTGCGCCCATGAACCGCCGAGCCTCAGCCATTTGCGACATGATCGCCAGAACGGCCAGGGTCCGGCGATGAGCGCCTCTGCCGAAAACCTCCCCTGGCTCGACGTCGCCGACATCGCGGCCGCGCGGCTGTCGATGGACGACTTTGGACCTGGAACCGGGCGTCCCTGGGTGGCGATCGATGCCCGGGAGGGACGGGACCAGGATCTACCGCAGCACGCTCCCTGGCTGGCGACCCTGCCCTGCCCCGTCGTCGTGCTGTCCGGCAATGACGGCGACCGACCGGCGGGCTGCGACGCCGTCGTCGACCAGCCGGAATTGCTGACCGCCATCGCGGCCTCGGTGGCGGCCGCGCCGCTGGCCGCCATGACCTTCGTCCAGGTGCTGCGGATCATCGAACACCTGCCGTCGGACGAAGCGCTGACGGCCGAATCCCTGGCCTACGGCGTGCTGCAGAGCGGCCCGGAATTCCGGGCCTGGCGTGACAGGTCCGCCGCGCCCGCCGCGCCTGCCGCCGAGCCAGGCCCGGCGGTCATCCTGGAGAGGAAGGGCGACCGCCTTCAGCTCACGCTCAATCGGTCCAGCAACCGCAACGCCCTGTCGATGGACATGCGCAACGCCCTGGTCGAGGCCCTGGACCTGGGCAGCCTGGACCACTCGATCACCGAGGTGACCCTACGGGGCGCCGGGAAATGCTTCTCCGTCGGTGGAGACCTGACGGAGTTCGGCCTCCTGTCGGATCCGGCAAGCGCCCACTGGGTGCGCAGCCTGCGCTCGCCGGCCAGGTCGGCGTTGCGCTGCGGCCCCAAACTGCATGCGCGGGTCCATGGCGCCTGCATCGGCGCGGGGGTGGAGCTGCCGGCCTTCGCCCATCGGGTCACAGCCGCCGCCAACAGCTTTTTCCAGCTTCCCGAACTGAAGATGGGCCTGCTGCCTGGGAGTGGGGGCTGCGTGAGCCTGAGCCGTCGCATCGGGCGGCACAGAACCGCGCTTCTGGGCCTGACCGGCCGCCGCATCAACGCCGCCACGGCCCTGGCCTGGGGCCTCGTGGACGACATCGCCGACTGACCCGGACCTGCATCGAGCCTTCAGAGCGCGGTCAGAACGGATTGGGGTCGGTCAACGGAGGGATCGGTCCACACAGGCACGCCCGCCTTCAGGGTCATCCGGACCTCGACCTCCGCCAGGGCCTGACAGGCCCGCGCCCAAGACCGATCAAGCAGACAGATGTCCGCGACGGCGCCGACCGCCAGTCGCCGGGGCGCGCCGCCGGGGTTGTCGGGCGGGCTGGTATAGAGGGCCAGTGCGGCCTCAGCGGACAGGCGCTCGCCCTCACCGAGACAGATGCCGGCGGCGGTCCGCCGATCAACGGCGGCCTGCATCGACGCCCAGGGATCAGGCCGGCCATAGGGCGCATCGCTGCCGGCGGCCAGCGGAACGCCCGCGTCGATCAGGCTCCGGACTCGATAGAGCCAGGGAATTTCATCCGCCTCAAGGTTGTTCCGGTAGCTGTCGCCGCGTTCGGCGATGAAATGTGGCTGGGTGACCACCGTGACGCCCAGATCGGCCATCCAGTCGATCAGGTCCGGCGGCACAAGCGAGGCATGCTCGATGCGGTCGCCGGCGCGGGCCCCGACGTCCGCAAGGCAACTCAGCGTCAGGACAAGGTCGGCGACCGTGACACAGTGGACGGCCACGGCGCGCCCTGCGGCATGGGCGCGCGCCATGTCTCTGCTGAACGCATCAATGTCCGGAAGGGCGTTGTCGTGCAGATGAAACTTCACCGCGCCGGGACGAATTCCGGCTTCGCCGTCGACCGCGTCAAGCGACTGACGGCCAAAGACGAGCAGGTCTTGAATGATCTCGCCCCGCCGCCGGGCCTGACGCAACGCCGCGAAGGTGGTCGGGTCATTGGCATGCCCGGTGTCGGTCAGGCCCGTGACGCCGCGCTGCGCCAGCAGGGCGCCGACCCGGGTCAAACTGGGCCACGCCTGGCCCAGTCGTCCGGCCAGCCAGTCGTCCCCATCGTAAAGCCGACCGGTCAGAATTCCGCCCTGACGCTCCAGAGGGTCCGCGCCGCTCCCACCGCCTAACAGCCGGTCCAGGGCGGCGGAATTCAATATCCACAGCCTGCCGCTCCGGTGCTGCACCCGGACAGGAACATCGCCGGCGCAGGCGTCGAGGAAGGCCCGGTCAATGTCGCCAGCAACCGCCTCATGATAGGCCACGCCGCGGATCCAGCCGCCGGCTGCCTCCCCGGCCGCGGCGCGGATGCGCGCGGCCAGGCCTTCGGCGTCCAGCGGCGGCCCACAGGCCACCGACTGAAGGCTGGCGGCCAGGGCGAACAGGTGAATATGGTGATCGTGGAGGCCGGGAATAGCCGCCCCGCCGCCGCCGTCGACGACGCGCTCGCCGGGCTCCGCCGACAGAGTCGGCGCGATCGCTTCGATCCTCCCGCCGCGAATCCGAAGGCTGGTCGGGCGCTGATCGATCTCGATGTTCCGGATCAGCATGACGACTGTCCGCCGAGAACGGCCTGATTGCTCGCACCGGGCTCCTGGACCAAACCTCTGGGGGCGGGCAGGTCGTAGCGCTGGCCTTCGGCGCCCCGCGCCAGGTCTCGCCATCGCCAGGTTCGCGCCCGGCGTTCCACCGCCGTCAGGTCGCCGTCGGCGGCCATGGCGAACGCGACCACTCCGCTGAGTGAGATTTCTTCCAGGACGCCGCCGCCCTTCTGCCAGGAAGTCCAGGCCAGCAGCGCCGCGTGAAGGCCGGTCAACGGATCGGCGACGGCGTCGCCACAGAACAGCCAGTCGCCGTAGACGTCCTTCATGCACCGCGACAGGCCGGCGGCGACGGCCGCATCGTCGCCATAGCCGATCCAGTCGGCTTCGGGATCGCTTCGCCCGTGCCCCGAGATGGCGATCCAGGTGAGGCCCGGCCGGCGGGCGATGATGTCCTCGGCATGGATGCCCAGCTGCCTCAGACCGCGCGGCCGGGAGCTTTCCACAACAATGTCCGCCGCTTCGATCAGGGACTGAAGGGCGGCCCGGTCCTGTGCATCGTTGAAGTCGAGCATGACGCTCGATTTGCCGCCATTCAGGCGCGCATGGAAGTCCGCTGGCCCTGCCCGGGCGCCATCGAGCCGTGACCGGCTCTCGACCTTGATCACCCGCGCGCCCAGCCGACCCAGCAGGTCTGTGCACAGCGGGCCAGCCCAGAGCGCGGAAAGATCCACGACCAGGGGCGCCCCCCGGCCGCCTGATGACCGCGCCGGGCTACGCGCGACGGTCCGCCGCCATACCGCAGGGCCGCCGGGAGTGGGATCGGCGTCCGCGACCGCGAGTCCGAGGCAGCGACCCTGCTCGAGGACTTGGGCGAGAGTTCGGTCCGCCAGCACTCGTCCCACATCGTCCCAGCCGCCGATGTCGGCCTCGAGCCACGCCGGGGCGAAGTCCCAATCGGTGGAGCGAACCAGGCTGACCGCCAGGACACCGTCCGCGGTGGGCAAAAGACGGCATCCGCCGCCAGCCGAGATCGCGCCCTGTCGGGACAGTCCGGCCAGGCGGCTTCGTTCGCCAAGCAGCCCTGCGCCTCGCAGGTCCTTGATCGAACTCTTCGGAGCGAGGGACGCCAGCGCCAGCAGCGCGCCGTCGGCGATGGCGGACAGGCCAACCGGCGCCATAAGCGGCCTTCCGCGCTGGCGCCCCGTAACCGCCGCCATCCCCGACCGAACCCAGGAGATGGCGGGATGATCCGCCGCCCCGAGCGGCCGGAAGCCAAATCCCAGCTCTGAAAGAAGGCGTTGGGCGTAGAGCGAGGCGGATTGGGCATCGGCATCCGCGCCGATGGCGGCTTCGCCCGGACGTTCCTGCAATTCAACCAACAGCGCCCTCCGGGTCGGCCGCTTCGCCAGCATGAAATCAATGCCCTCTTTGACTACCACAAAAATATAATGCGTTATGGTTTAATGCGTTCAGAGTCGACTGAAGGAAGCTGAACTTCCCGCACCGGGCCACGAACGCAGACGGCGCCGAATGGGAGATCGGGTTGACGAGCTATTCAATCATTGGCGGGACCGGCGCGCTAGGCGCGGCCCTGGCGCGACGCCTTGCCGACGCCGGTCACACGGTGATCATCGGCTCGCGTGACGCCGACAAGGCGGCCGCATTCGCCGCCGACATGAAGGCTGGTCTCGCCGCCCCGGCCAATGTCTCGGGGCTGGGCCTGGTCGACGCGGCCGCGGCCGGCGAAATCTGCGTGCTCACCGTCCCCTATGTTGCCCACGCCGACACCCTGGCCCAGATCCGCGACGCCCTGCAGGGCAAGGTCGTGATCGACGCCACCGTGCCCCTGAAACCGCCGAAGGTGGGCACCGTGCAGCTACCCGCCGCCGGCTGCGCCGCCCTCGAAACCGCCGCCATCCTTGGCGACAATGTTCGCGTTGTCTCCGCCCTGCAGACCATCGGCGCCGAGAAGCTGGCTTCAGGCGGGCCGATCGACGCGGACGTCCTGGTCGCCGGCGACGACGCCGAGGCCGTCGAAGCCGTTCGCGCCATGCTGGCCGCGCTTGGCCTGCGCAGCTGGCATGTCGGCCCCCTGGCCAACGCCGCCGCGGCCGAGGCGATGACCTCGCTGCTCATCCAGATCAACCGCCGCTACAAGATGGAGCAGGCTGGCGTGAGGATCACCGGCCGGCCCAGGGGCTCGCCCAGGCCCGGCCCCCGTCTGACGGTTCGCGCCGTCCCCGCACTGCCGCTGTTTGGCCCCGGGGACGACCTGGCCGCCGCCATCGCCGACGCCCTGGCCGCCGACGAACCACCCCGCGACGGCGACGTCATCGTCGTGGCCCAGAAAGTGGTTTCCAAGGTCGAAGGCCGGGCCGTTCTGCTGTCGGGCGTGGCGCCAGGTCCCGAGGCCAGGACCCTGGCGGAGACAACCGGCAAGACCGCCGAGGTCGCCCAGCTGATCCTCGCAGAGTCCGGCGAAGTCATGCGCGCCAGGGACGGCGTGGTGATCACCCGCCACCGCACCGGCCATGTGGCCGCCAACGCCGGCATCGACACCTCCAACCTGTCATCCGAAGGCGGCGAGGCGGCGCTGCTCTGGCCGCTCGATCCGGACGCCAGCGCCCGCGCCTTGCGTCTCGCCCTCGAGACCCGGTTCGGCGTCAGCCTGGCCGTCGTCATCAGCGACAGCCTCGGCCGCGCCTGGCGGATGGGCACGACGGGCGCGGCGATCGCCAGCTCGGGCCTCAAACCCCTGCGCGATCGCCGGGGCGAATCCGACCTCTTCGGCAGGGTTTTGCAGGCCACCATCATCGGCGTGGCCGACGAGATCGCCGCCGCCGCCTCCCTGATCATCGGCGAGGCCGCCGAGGGGCTGCCCGTCGCGGTGGTCAGCGGGGCCGTCTATGACCGTGACGAGACCGTCGGCATCGGCGACATCCTGCGCGCCCGGCATGAGGACCTGTTCCCATGACCGACCGGCGGCATGTCATCGCCCTGTGCGGCGGGGTCGGCGGCGCCAAGCTGGCGTTTGGTCTGACCCGCATCCTGTCGCCGCAGGACCTGACCATCGTCGTCAACACCGGCGACGATTTCGAGCACCTGGGCCTGTCTATCTCCCCCGACATCGACACGGTGACCTACACCCTCAGCGACCTCGCCGACCGCGAACGGGGCTGGGGCCGCAAGGACGAGAGCTGGAACTTCATGGCCGCCCTCACCGCCCTCGGCGGCGAGGACTGGTTCAATCTCGGCGACCGTGACCTGGCCATGCATGTGGAGCGCACGCGGCGTCTGGCCGCCGGCGAAACCCTGAGCCGCATCACCGCCGATCTCACCGCCGCCCTCGGCATTGGCCACCCCGTGGTCCCGATGTCCGATCAGCCCGTGCGCACGGTGCTTGAGACCGCCCATGGCGATCTGGCCTTCCAGACCTACTTCGTGCGCGAACGCTGCCAGCCGGCGGTGAGCGCGGTGCGTTACGTCGGCGCCGACGTAGCCCGCCCGGCCCCGATCTTCGCCGGCCTGTTGGCGCGCAAGGACATCGCTGCCGTCGCCCTCTGCCCCTCGAACCCCTACCTCAGCATCGACCCCATTCTTGCCATCCCCGGCGTGCGGGAGGCCCTGAAGGCCCTGGCAGCCCCTATTGTCGCCGTCTCGCCGATCATCGGCGACACCGCCCTCAAAGGCCCCGCCGCCAAGCTGATGACCGAGCTGGGCGCCCGGCCCGGCGTCGTCGATCTGGTGCGTCACTACGACGGACTGCTGGACGGCCTGGTCATCGACCACGCCAACGCCGAGGACGTCACGGCGCTTCAGGCGCTCGGCGTCCACCCCCTGGTCACCGACGCGATCATGCGATCCGACGACGACCGCGCCCGGCTGGCGCGGGAGACCCTCACACTGGCCCACGGCCTGTCCCAACCCCTTCCGGAGTACAACTGATGGCCGAGGTGGTGATCGCCGTGCGCGGCGGACCCGATGCGAAAAGCCGCTGCGGCGGGCGGCTCGACCCCGCCCAGCGCGCCGCCCTGACCGGCGCCATGCTGGCCGACATGCTGGAGGCCGCCCTGGCAGCGCCCGGTGTCGGGCGCGTCTGGGTCATGACCCCCACGTCCGAACTGGCCGCACAGGCCGCCCGGGCCGGCGCGGCCATCATCCTCGAACCCCGCGCCCTTGGTCTTTCCGCCGCCTTCGAGCACGCCAGGGCCGCCATCGCCAGGGTTCGCCCCGGCAGCGTCGTCGCCCTGTTGCCGGGCGACCTGCCCCTGCTCGACCCCGCTGAACTGGCCGCCCTCATCGCGGGTCATCGCGAAGGCGAGGTGATCCTGGCGCCGGCCGAGGGCGATGGCGGCACCGGGGCCATCGTGCTTACCGCCAGCGCCCAATTTCCCTTCGCCTGTGGCCAGGACAGTCTTGTTCGTCACGCCGCGGCCGCCGCCGCCGCCGGGTTCACGCCACGCGTGGTCGTGGCGCCAAGCCTGGCCTTCGATCTCGACCGGCCCGCCGACATCGAGACCCTTCTGTCCCGTACCGGCGGCGCACGCACCCGCGCCCTCCTGGCTCGCGCCGGAACCGGCGAGGCCGCCGCATGACCGCACGGCCAGACCGGCCCCTTCACAGGCACCTGCTGAGCGCGCCTCTCGCCGAGCTGACCGCCGAGGCGGCCGCGATCCGTGACGCCGCCTGGCCGGAGGTCATCACCTATTCGCGCAAGGTCTTCATCCCGCTCACCCAGCTGTGCCGGGACGTCTGCCACTACTGCACCTTCGCCAAGGCGCCGCGAAATCTGGCCGGCGCCTACATGAGCCCCGACGCGGTCCTGGCCGTGGCCAGGTCCGGGGCCGCGGCCGGCTGCAAGGAGGCCCTCTTCACCCTGGGCGACAAGCCCGAGCTCCGCTACGCCGCCGCTCGCGAGGGTCTGGCCGAACTGGGCTTTGAATCCACGATCCCCTACCTCGCCCATGTCGCCGGCCGGGTGCTGCGCGAGACCGGCCTGCTGCCCCACATCAACGCCGGCCTGCTGACGGCGGAGGACTATGCGCTGCTGCGCCCCGTCGCGGCTTCGATGGGCCTGATGCTGGAAACCACCGCCGAGCGGCTCGGCGAGCGCGGCGGCCCCCATTTCGGCTCTCCCGACAAGGCCCCGGCCCTGCGCCTGGCCAGCATGGCGGCGGCCGGAGAAGCCGCCATACCCTTCACCAGCGGCCTGCTTATCGGCATCGGCGAGACCCGCGCCGAACGGCTGGACGCCCTCCAGGCGCTGGCCGATCTGCATGCGGACCACGGTCATCTGCAGGAAATCATCATCCAGAACTTCCGCGCCAAGGCCGGCACCAAGATGGCGGCCGCGCAGGAACCGTCGGAGGACGAGCTGATCTGGACGCTGGCGGCCGCCCGCCGGATCCTGCCGCCGGATGTCAGCCTGCAGGCCCCGCCCAATCTCAACCCGGGCCGCACCCAGGCGCTCATCGCCGCCGGCCTCAATGACTGGGGCGGTGTCTCCCCCGTGACCATCGACCATGTGAATCCCGAAGCGCCGTGGCCCGAGGTCGAGGTCCTGGCCGCGGAGTGCGCCGCGTCCGGCCATGTCCTCGCCGAGCGCCTGACCGCCTACCCCCGCTTCGTTCGTGACGCCGACCGCTGGCTGGATCCCGGGGTGGCCAGGGCCGTCCGCGCGGTCTCCGATTCCGAGGGCCTGGCCCGCGACACCGACTGGAGCCCCGGCGTCGCCGCGCCCGCGTCCGGGTCCGCGGCCCTGCCGCTCGGGACCGACGCGCGCCCTCGCCTGTCCCCCGGCCTCGACGGCATCCTCGGCCGGGCCATGGCCGGCCATGAGCTCAGTGAAGGCCAGATCACCGCCCTCTTCTCCGCCCGCGGCGGTGCGGCGCAGGCGGTCGTGGCGGCGGCCGACGACCTGCGTCGGGCGACCCGCGGAGAGACGGTGACCTACGTCATCAACCGCAACATCAACTACACCAACATTTGCACCTACAGCTGCAGCTTCTGCGCCTTCTCCAAGACCTCGGCCAAGGGCGGCGAGCGCGACAAACCCTATGACCTGCCCCTCGAGGCGATCGCGGAACGCGTCAACGAAGCCTGGGCCAGGGGCGCCACCGAGGTCTGCCTGCAGGGCGGCATCCATCCGCGCTACACCGGCGACACCTATCTGGGCATCCTGCGCGCCGCCAAGGCCGCCCAGCCGGCCATGCATGTCCACGCCTTCTCGCCGCTGGAGATCAGCCAGGGAGCAGCAACCCTCGGCCTGCCGCTGACCGGCTACCTGGAAAGACTGCGCGACGAAGGGCTGGGTTCGCTGCCGGGCACGGCAGCCGAAATTCTCGACGATGACATGCGCGCCATCCTCTGCCCCGACAAACTGTCGCGGCGGGGTTGGCTGGATGTGGTCAGGTCGGCGCACCAGGTGGGCCTCCCGACCACGGCGACCATCATGTTCGGATCAGTGGAAGAGCCCGTGCACTGGGCTCGCCACCTGCTGGATATCCGCCGCCTGCAACTGGAGACGGGCGGCTTTACAGAATTCGTGCCCCTGCCCTTCGTCCATATGCGCTCGCCGGTGTTCGTGAAGGGTCTGGCCCGCAAGGGGCCCACCTGGCGCGAAACAGTGCTGATGCACGCCGTCAGCCGCATCGCCCTTCACGGCGCCATCGCCTCCATCCAGGCCTCCTGGGTGAAACTGGGCCTGGACGGCGCGGCCGCCTGCCTCAATGCCGGGGTCAATGACCTGGGCGGGGTGCTGATGAACGAGTCCATCAGCCGCGCCGCCGGCGCCAGCCATGGGCAGGAACTGACGGTGGGCGCGCTGGAAGCCGTGGCTGCTTCGGCGGGGCGGCGCACCCGACAACGGACAACGCTCTACGGCGAACCCTCCTCGATATCGTTGCCCCCGGGGGCCCTGGCGCTGGGTCCATACGGATGCCGAAATACGGCAAGCAGCGTGTCTATCGTCGGATAGGTGTTGTCCCCGAGTTGTCCTCGAAAGAGTGACCTCGGCAGGTCCATGGGAATCCCCATGGCGGGCTACTTTGCAGAAGTTCGATAATTATCGACGTTTCCATGCCTCGGGCAGAAGTTCGATAATTATCGACGTTTCCAGAAATCACCCAAAAGTTCGATAATTATCGACGTTTCTGCACACCTCGCTGCCGCGTTACCAGATTTGGTGGAACAGGCTCGGGAGGCTGCAGATTCCTGTTCCGGGGTTTCCTCAATTAATTCAATGGGTGGAACAGGGTGGAACAGGAGTCACCCTGTTTCCTATAAACTCTCTCCACAGCCCTAATTCATTTTCTCTCGGCCAGTGTTTTGCTTGCTTCAAAAGCACCCCCTAAAATGAGAGTCTATATAAAAAGCTGTTCCACCTGTTCCAGTAGTTCCAAAGCCAATGAAATAAGGGGGTTGCAGCCGGAACAGGTTATTTTGAGGGGCATTAGAGCCTGTTCCGCCTGTTCTGGCCTCGGGTCGATCGCATCCTCATTAGTGCCAGGAGGTGCCAGGAGGTGCCAAAGCCCAAGGGCATTAGTAGTTTTTGAAAACCCTCAGAGAACGCGGCTCAGCGCCCCCCGTCCCCCGCGATACCGCCAAGAGGGACCCAAAGCCACATAACCTATTGAAATTGTTGATGAAATCGCGTGCGTGTGGGTGCGTCGCGTCACGCATCGCAAAAGATCGATTTAAATCGTTCGATAATTATCGACGTTTGCACCGCGCGGACTCGGGGCGAGGTGAGACGCTGACGAATGATGCGAGATAATCGCTTTTCCACGCGGTGCGGCGGGATGCGGTGCGGCCGTGCGTCACGCCTGCCCAGGTCGACAGCAGCGGCCGCCCCGTTCAGCCGTGAGACGGGAAACTCGCTGCCCCGGAAACGAGTTCAACGGAAACATGAGGCAAGATTTGAACGTCAGCCGCGCAAATATGGCGTGAACAGGAAGACAATGATTCCTACAAGCGCTGCGGATACGACGTCTCCGCCTAGGAGCATAACGAATGCGAGAATAATCCCGGCCAATCGAAGTCCTCCGACTATGGGGTCTCCGTTCTTCATGAGTGGCTGCGCCTAAGGCTGTCGTTCTGGCGGGCTGAGCAATATGTCGTTCGATTCAGTTGGAATACGACCAATAGATAACAGGCATTCGCCCCCGGTTCTTGGGCTTTGCGTGAGCCCTATTGGCTCAACAGCATGCCGATCTCACCCTGGCGCGTCAGAAAATCCGAATACCAGAGCATCATCGTGCGGCGTTCGGCCAACCATTCGGCGCTGTTGTAGGCCGCCCGCACACTGTCGCCGGGAACGTGGGCCAGTTGGCGCTCGATCCAGTCTTGGTTAAACCCCTGTTCATTCAGCACGGTCGAGGCCGTCCCGCGCAGACCGTGGATCGTCGCCCTGCCGTGATAGCCGATGCGGTAGAGGGCATACAGCATCGTGTTTTCGCTCACGACGCCCTTTCCCGTGTCGCTGGGCAGAAGCAAATCACTCCCTCGGGCCAAGTCGAGCAGCCGGTGCAACAAGACGACAGATTGGGGCGTAAGCGGCACAAGGTGCTCTCGTGTCATCTTCATGCGCTCGGCGGGGATGCGCCACAGCGGCGCCGCGCCGCCCAAGTCCTCGAACTCCTGGCGACGCGCCAGGCGGAGCTCGCTGGTCCGAACGAAGGTGTGCATGATGAACTCGACGGCAAGACGGGTCTGCTCCTCCCCTTGGTAGCGCCGCAGTCGCGTGATGAAGTCGGGGATGTCTCGGGTCTTCACGCTCGCCCGACGCTTCTTCCTGGGGGAGGCGTGAAGGGCCCCGCGCAGATCCGCGGTGGGGTCGCGACGCACCATTCCGGTCGCGATGGCATAGCGAAACACCTGACCCACATACTGGCCGACTCGCTTGGCTGTTTCGAAGGCTCCTCTACCCTCGATCGCCCGCAACGCCTTGAGGACCTCAGGGGCCTCGATTGCGTCGACAGAGCGCTCGCCCAGGGCGGGGAAGACGTCGCCAACGAGGCGAGACCAGACCCGATCAGCGTAGCCGTCTACCCATTTGGCGCGTTGCCCTTCGAACCACGCCCGAGCCACGTCCTCAAAGCTGTTGTCGACGTCGACTTCGCCGGCCTTGGCAGGGTCAACGCCCTTCGCCAGCCATGTTCTCGCTGTGAGCCGGCGCTCCCGGGCCTCGGCCAGTCCGATCATCGGGTAGACGCCTAGCGCGAGGGTCTTCCGCTTCCCATCAAACCGATAGTCGAGACGCCAGAGCCGAGAACCACTCGTCGGAACGAGGAGGTACATCCCATCGCCGTCGCGAATCTTGTAGGGCTTTTCGCGGGCGCGAGCATTCCTGCAGGCAGTTTCGCTGAGCGACACGATTCGCGGTCCTTCTGGCGGTACGACCTTATACGATACCGCCATCTGTACCGCCAGCGCTTGGGTCCTCCTGGCACTTCCTGGGACTAACGAAATCTGGAAACCCTTACGAAAGCAGAGTTATGGCACTTCCTGGGACTAATGAAAAACCCCCTTGGTAGGCCCGGCAGGACTCGAACCTGCAACCAGACCGTTATGAGCGGTCGGCTCTAACCATTGAGCTACGGGCCCCCGCAGGGTCACGCCGGTTAGCACGAGGCGAGCGCGCCTAAAAGCGTCGGCTCACGTCGCCGGCGGCGGAATGGGCGGCCGGGTCGGCCTGACTTCGAGCCGCCATAAATCTGCGGTTCATGTCGATTGCGGTTAAGCTGCCGCAAAACGGGGTTCTCGTAACCCGCCCCGCATGGAGACGCCTCATGAAGACCCTGTTCCGCGCCGCCGCCCTCGGCGCCCTGATCGTCGCCGGCGCGTCCGGCGCCGCCATGGCCCAGACCGCGCCCGCCACGGCCGCCGAGGCCCTGTTCCGGGCCACCACGCTCAATCTCTCGGCCTCGGGCGAAACCCGCCAGCGGCCGGACATGGCCACCATCACCCTGGGCGTTCAGGTCGAGGCGCCGACGGCGTCCGAAGCCATGCGCCAGAACGCCGTGCGGATGAACCAGGTGATCGCCGCCCTCAAGCGCGGCGGCGTCGCCGACCGTGACATCCAGACCAGCGGCCTGAACCTCAATCCGCAGTACGTCTATCAGGAGAACCTGCCGCCGCGGCTGACCGGCTACCAGGCCTCCAACCAGGTCACCATCCGGGTGCGGGACCTGACCAAGCTCGGCCAGGCCGTGGACGCCTCGGTCAACGCCGGGGCCAATAATGTCGGCGGCGTCGCCTTCGGACTGCAGAACAGCGACGCGGCCGAGGACGCCGCGCGGCTCGACGCGGTCAAGGCGCTGCAGGCCAAGGCCGATCTCTACGCCAGGGCGACCGGCTATCGCATCGCCCGCCTGGTCACCCTCAGCGAAGGCGGCGGCTACAACCCGCCCTCGCCCATGCCGATGGTGAGCATGGCCCGGATGGACAAGGCCGAATCGACCCCGACCGAAGCCGGCGAGCTGACCGTCCGCATCGACATCAGCGCCACCTATGAATTGGTGAAGTAGGGACCCGGGGCCAGGGACGGCTCCCTGCGCCCCGCCCGCCTACAGGCCGGCGCGCCGGAAGGCCGCCTCGAGTCGGGCCTTGATTTCGCGTCCAGGCAGGACAGTGGGGCCTTCCATGACGGCGGCGTAGGCCAGGTCGCGATGTTTGGCGCCCTCTGACATCGGCGCCGTTCCCGAGGCCCAGCCGACCCGGCTGCCGCCGTCGGCCGTGCTGGCGCAGCTGAGGGTGCGTTCCTCGCCGGCGGCGGCGAGTTTGCCCAGACCGTCCGCGTTCAGCCTCGCCGCGCCCTGGCAGGACGGCAGTGAGCGGGCGCAGGTGGAATAGTCGCCAAAGCGCCAAATGACGTCGCCACTGCCCTTCTCGACCAACAGTACGCAGGTATAGGGATCGCCGATGGCCTTGCTGACTTCCGAGCGCAACCGTTCGGCGTCAACGCCCTTGGGCGCCGACGGCCCACAGGCCGTCAGGATCAGCGACAGGGCCGCGAGGGCGAGATGGGATGGGCGCATGGGGTCCTCCTGTTGGAGTAACCCTGCGCCATGCGCCGCCGACCTTCAATGAGATGAATCAAGCCGCGCGTTTGATGGCGTTGCCGTCGCCGAGCAGCACGACCTCGGGATTGTAGTTGCGGGCCTCTTCGGCCGGCATCTGGCAGTAGGTGACAACAATGACCTTGTCGCCCTTCTGGACCAGACGGGCGGCGGCGCCGTTGACGCCGATCACCTTTGACCCGCGCGGGGCCTCGATGGCGTAGGTCGTGAATCGCGCGCCGTTGGTGATGTTGAGCACATCGACCTGCTCGTGCGGCAGGATGCCCGACGCGTCGAGGAGATCGCGGTCGATAGCGATCGAGCCCTCATAATCCATGTCGGCCTGGGTCACCGTGGCGCGGTGCAGCTTGGCCTTCATCATGGTCAGCAGCATGGCGTCGTCCCCTCTACTCGGAGAAGAAATCGCGGCGCCGCACAATCGGGGTCGCCGTTGGGAGGCTTGGGATATAGCGGCTCGACCGGGCTGTATCAATTGCAGTGCAACATCGATCGCACGCGCCGGCTGCCCATCATTGCCCCCAGCGACGGGCCAGGGCCGAAATCCTTGAACAGGGGCAGAGACTTAGGTCATGGTCGAGACCGACGTTTCGCCGGAGAATTCCATGCGCGCCCTGCTGGTCCTCGCCCTATTCCTGTGCAGTTCCGTCACCGCGCGGGCCCAGTCGCTCGATGACGCGCCGACCGTCTACGTCGCCAGCGCCTATGACCGGCTGGTCAATCACGGCGACTTTCAGCCGCCCGACGCCCTCTATACGCCCCGTCTGCTGGCCCTCTGGCAGGACATGAGGCGGGACGCGGGCGACGAGGTCGGCCGGGTGGATTTCAACACCTGGACCAATTCCCAGGACGGGGATTTGTCAGACCTGTCGATCGCCAGCGAGATCATCGACGGCCGTGAGGACCGGATGATCGTCACCACCCGTTTCATGAACCTCGGCGAGGCCCAGACGATCCGGTTTTACTTCGAAAAAGGCGAGGCCGGCTGGCGGCTGGACGACATGGAGTCAGCCGGCGCCGAGCCCTGGACCCTGTCGTTGCTGCTCAAATACGGCTCGGCCATGAAGGACTGACTTCAGGCCGCCCCTAGCGCTGCCCGTCGACCAGCTTTCCGATGGCGTCGAGATAGCCGGTGAAGGCGGCGCGGCCGGCGTCCGTCAGGGTCAGGGTGGTCAGCGGCTTGCGGTCGACGAAGCGCTTGTCGACGGCTACGTAGCCGGCGTCTTCGAGCTTGCGCAGATGGGCCGACAGATTACCATCGGTGGCCTGCAACCGGGCCTTGAGAGTGTTGAAATCCGCCGAGCCCGCGCCGGACAGGAAGGCCATGATCCCCAGCCGGACACGACCGTGGATCACCTCGTCGATGTGGTCGATGTCAAAGCCGTCGGTCATCGGGCGGGCCTTCTCAAATCGTATCCGACGGTTCCTGGCGCATCAGGACGAACCCCGGCAGCGCCCCCAGTAGAATCAACGCCGCAGCATAGAGGAGATACAGGACCGGTTCGGCGGCGAACCAGGCGACCAGCAGGGCGCTGGCGTAGGACCCGATGGCCGTCATCCAGATCCAGCGCTTGTGGGACATGGCCGCGGCCACCGACCAGCCCATGCCGTAGAGCCCCAGGATCAGGGACGGAAAGACCAGCATCGGGAGCGCGCTGCCCGAGCGTATCGCGATGATCGCCAGCGACATGCCGATGGCGAAGACGCCCCAGCCCACCGAGGCCCAGGCCACGCTGGAGGCGCGGTTGCCGGGCGACGACGCCCCCGGCCGACCCTGTTCGCGCGTCTTGATAATCCACAGCGCGATCAGGAAGATCACGACCGCCCCCAGCCAGATGGCGGGAAAGGCCAGAGGGGGAAGCCGGAGCAGTCCGACAAGCACCGCCCAGTGCGTCAGGCTGGCTGCGGCGAAGATCAGGCCGGCGGCCAGCAGAATCGCCCCGCCCAGCAACGGCGCGGCGCCGCCCTCCTGGGCCAGGGCCCGCATGAAAGCGATGTCGTCCTTGAGCGTTTTCAGCTTTTCGTCGGTCATCGTAGGCCCTCCCGGCCCTTGGAGTGATGGCCATTGACTAGGCGTCACGCTTTGTTCTGTAAAGTGCTTCTTTCTGGACTGACCGACGGGCAAGCGTTCCCGATGACGGCAACCGAGGAGCCCTCATGACCGACCAGCCCATCCTGCACCACTTCGCCACCTCGCCCTTCTCGGAGAAGGTGCGGCTGATGTTCGGCCTCAAGGCCCTGACCTGGTCGTCGGTCGAGATCCCCAACATGATGCCCAAGCCGGACTATACGCCGCTGACCGGGGGCTACCGCCGCACACCCGCCCTGCAGATCGGCGCCGATGTCTATTGCGACACCCAGGTCATCCTGGCCGAGATTGAGGCGCGCTGGCCCGCCCCGCCGGCGGTGCGCGGCGGGCTCGACTGGGCCGTCAACCTGTGGGCCGACCGGCCCTTCTTTTCCGCCACGGTGCCGATCATCTTCGGGACGCTGGGCGACTCCGTGCCCGAAGCCTTCCTCAAGGACCGCGAAATCCTGTCGGGCCGCCCCTTTGACGTGAAGGCGATGAAGGCGGCCATCGCCCCGATGAAGGGTCAGTGGCGCAGTCAGGCCGGCTGGATCGAGGATCAGCTGGCCGGCTCAGGCGGGGACTGGCTGGGCGGCGCCGCACCGGGGCTGGCCGACATCGCCGCCTATATGAATGTCTGGTTTCTGGGCGGGGCCCTGCCTGGCGCCGTGGAGACGCTGACGGCGGGCTTCACCCATTTCGGCGACTGGGCCCGGCGCGTCGCCGCCATCGGGCACGGCGTCCGGGAAGAGATGGACAGCAAGGCGGCCCTGGCCCTGGCCAAAGCATCGCAGCCCGCCCCGGCGCCGGCGCATGATCCGGGCGATCCTCTGGGCCTGAAGCCCGGCGCCGCGGTCGTGGTGATGGCCGACGACTATGGCCGCGATCCCGTATCCGGCGTTTTGATCGCGGCCAACCGCGAGCGGGTGGTGCTGTCGCGGCAGACCCCGGAAACCGGCACGGTCCACGTCCACTTCCCGCGGGCCGGCTACATCGTTGCGCCCGGCTAGTCCCGACACGCTTTCGACAGGGCGAGACGTCGCCTAGAGGCGGAACGCCCCCTCGCAGATCTTGGCGAAGGCCGGTTTGGTGATCTTCGTCCAGGCCTTCTTGACCGGATTGCGGAAATACAGCGGGTCGCGAACCTTGCCGGGGTCGAAGCCGTCGGCGACCAGATCCACCTTGCGGTATTTGAAGGTGCCGGTGGTTTCGATCTGCCGCTGCAGCCGCAGGAACAGGGGCTGGGCGTAGGCCGGCAGTTCCTTTTCCACATGGCGGTAGAAATCGGCCAGTTTGAAATGGTCGTCGACCGTCAGCGAGACCATCCCGGCGCGGCCGTCCTGGCCCGGCACCTGCACGCCATAGACATTGGCCTCGAGCACGCCGGCCGCCTCGGAGACTTGGTCGGACACCTCGCCGGTGGAGACGTTCTCGCCCTTCCAGCGGAAGGTGTCGCCGATGCGGTCGATGAAATAGAAATAGCCCTCCGCGTCCTGGCGCATCAGGTCGCCGGTGCGGAACCAGGCGTCGCCCTTGGTGAAGACGTCGTGCAGCACCTTCTTCTCGGTGGCGGCCTTGTCAGCGTAGCCGGTGAAGTTGGTGCGGGCGTCGCCGGCGTCGATCTTGCCGATGCATTCGCCGATCTGTCCCGGCCCGCATTCGATGCAGAAGCCGTTGGCGTCGCGGATCGGCGCTTCCTTGTCGATGTCGAACTGGACCAGCCGGGCGTTGATGCGGCTTTTCAGGTATTTGGGCACCCGGCCGATGGCCCCGACATGACCGTCGAAGTTGAACATCGACACATTGCCTTCGGTCGCGCCGTAGAACTCCAGCACCTGGGGGATGTTGAAACGGTCGACCATCTCCTGCCAGACCTCGGCCCGCAGACCGTTGCCAAAGGCCAGGCGAAGGTTGTGGTCCCGCTCGAGCGGGTCCGGCGGCGCATTGATCAGATAGCGGCAGAGTTCGCCGATATAGACGAACATCGTGCACTTCTCTTCATGCACGTCGCGCCAGAAATGGGTGGTCGAGAACTTCTTGCGCAGCACGATCGAGCCGCCCGTCAGCAGGCCCGCGCCCATGGCGCAGAGGCCGCCGGTGGCGTGGTAGAGGGGCAGCACCTGATAGATGCGGTCAGTCGCCTCGGCGCCGGTCGAGCCGGCGAACCCACGCATGTAGAGCTGGGCCCGCATGTGGTTGATCCGCGCCGCCTTGGGCAGACCGGTGGTGCCGCTGGTGTAGATCCACAGGGCCGTGTCGCGGCCGCGCAGCTCGCCGCGGGCGGTCAGACGGTCGGGGCGCAGGGTGCTGCAGCTCTTGAGCGCCGTGGTCAGGTCGCGGCGATCGCCGATCACCGGTCCCAGGGTCCATTGCGCCACATGCCGGGTCAGCTGGTCGCGGACATCCTCGAAGGCCGGGGAGGTCTCGGCGTCAACCAGGCAGTGCAGCGCGCCCGACAGGTTCAGGCAATGGGCCAGGGCGGCGCCGGTCAGGTTGTTGTTGATCAGGGCCGTGGCCACCCCGACCTTGGTCAGGCCGTACCAGATCGGCAGGTAGTCGGCCCGGTTGGGCATGAACAGGGCGACGGTCTCGCCGCGGGTAATGCCCTGCTCCTTGGCCCAGTGGGCGTAGCGGTTGGCCAGGGCGTCCATCTCGCCATAGGTGAGGGTCTTGCCCTCGAAGGTGATGGCCGGGCTGTCCTTGTGACGATCGACGGAAGCTTCGAGGTCGTCGCAGATCAGGTCCTTGCTGTCGGGCGCGATGGGTTTGACCCACCTCAACGTGCGGCTCAGGCCTTTCAGGTACCTCAGCTCGCGCACGATCCGCGCTCTCAGCTTCATGAACACACCCTCCGATCTCCTTCGACCTTTCGCCCATCGGGCGATTCCCGGTCAAGCCAAGGCTAGAGCCGAGGCGTTGCGCGGCGATGAACGTTACCCAAAGGCCGCACTGGCGGACAGGCCCTGCCCCGCCCAAGGCTTGTTCAAATGACGGCCAAAACATGTCGTGTATTCAAGTGACCGTGATCTCATGAATGACGAAGACGTTGCCGCCTATTCAACCACGTCTGATTTGTTTCGCTTTTCGGGAATAGTGACAGCCAGCCATTTGCTTTCGTTCAGACCCCATACATGGCGGATGATCTTGAATGGAACCCGAAGCGCACAAGATATGTTCAGACATTACCGACATTAGAATGGAGGCCGCCAATGATTTTTGATCGTGACATCACGCGTTCTCCGGAACTGGCGCCCGCACGGCGCCGCGCGGCAGGCGAATGGCGGTACGCCGCCTCGCTGATTGTCGTGGCCCTGATCATCGGCGGCGCCCTGCTGTTCGTCAGCCGGGACCATGCCGAGCCCGGCAAGACCGTGGCCGCGGCGAGCATGACCCAGCCGCCCGTCCTTGATCGCTGACCCCGCCCCAGGTTGCCAGATCCGGCGCAGGCGTCAGGATGCCGGCCCGCCCCGGAGTTCGATTCATGCCGCAGCACCTCGCCCTGACCGCCCTGCTGGTCGCTGACTATGACGCGGCGATCGCCTTCTTCACCGGGGCCATGGGCTTTGAGCTGATCGAGGATACGCCCCGCGGGCCCGGCAAGCGCTGGGTCGTGGTGGCCCCACCCGGATCGACGGAAGCGCGGCTGTTGCTGGCCCGGGCCGCCGACGCCGACCAGCAGGCGCTGATCGGGCGTCAGGGCGGCGGCCGTGTCTGGCTGTTCCTGCAGACCGACGACTTCGACCGCGACCACGCCCGGATGACCGCCGCCGGCGTGCGCTTCCTCGAGGCGCCGCGCCGCGAGCCCTATGGCAGCGTGGCGGTGTTCGAGGACATCAGCGGCAACCGCTGGGACCTGATCGAACGGACCTAGCCGGTCACCGCCGTCGCGCCCAGGACCTCGCGCCAGTGGCGTTCGCGGGCCTGCAGCCGGCTGGTCAGCTCCCAGGCCGACAGATCGGCCGCATCGACCGCCTCCAGCGCCTCGAAGACGAAGGCCGCCTCGCCGTGGGCGGTCCATTCCGCCTGCAGGGCGCGGTTGGGATGGCCGCCCTGGCGCAGGGTGAACCAGATTCCGTTCTGGCGAGTGTCGAGGTTGGGCGTCGACTGGGCCCAGACCTGGCCGGTCGCGGTGCAGCGCACGGCGAACACGCCCGGCCTGGGCTTGATCTCGCGATAGGCGGCCAGCAGGGCCTTGCGGCGTTCGCGGCTCATGCCCCCTGCCCCCAGACCGGACTGGCCAGGACCAGGGCGTGATCGCGGACGTCAGTCGGCCAGCCGGTGGTGTGTTCGGTGAAACCGGCCTCGTCGTCGGCATAGAGGGCCCGGGTCGCCGCCTCGAAGCCGGCGGCGTCGCCGGCCAGGGCGGTCATGAACCGATAGGCGCGGTCGCGGGCCGAGCGGGCCTGTTCGCGCGGATCCCGGCGCGCCGCCTCGACCAGTTTGCGCAGGGCCACCGAGGCCCCGCCTGGCTGGGCCGACAGCCAGGCCCAGTGACGTGGCAGCAGGGTGACCTCGCGCGGCACAACGCCCAGCTTCGGCCGGCCCGGGCCGCGGGCTTCGGCGGCGACAGCGTAGCGGGCGGCGACGTCGGCGACGGTCCCGCGCAGGTCGACCTCGACCCGGCGGGCGTCGTCGTCGGCGAGGATCAAAACGGCGGCGTTGGGCGCGGCGTCGAGCCGCGCGCGAACAGCCGGCGCCACCTGGGCCAGCGAGCCGGCGGCGAGTTTGCGCATGCCATCGAAGGCGGTGCAGGGCGTGGCGGGATCAGGGGTCATGGCGATGCGCTCGGTTAATCAGGAGCGCGCCTTTTACCCGGATAAAACCAACTGTCAATATTACCCGGGTTAAACCCCGGCGGTCTCCGTCGGCGGGGCGTAGCTGACATAACCGCGCTCAACCATCCGACGCATGGCCTCATAGGCCTCGGCCAGCTCCTCGAAGGTGGCCCGCAGATGGGTCAGCTGGCTGAGGTCCTGCGGCGTCATCTGGCCGCCTCCGGCCGAGACGGCCAGGGCCTGGGCGACCCAGGTGGCGCGGGCGGCGGCGGCGGCCACGGCCAGCCGCTGGAACTTGCGCGGATCGCCGGCCCCGAGGGCCTGGCTGATCACCGACTTGTTGGCCGCGAAGGCCGTGTAGTCGATCTGTTCGAGCAAACCGCGGATGCGGCGCTGGGCCTGCGGATCGCTCTGATCCTCAGGCTCGAAATGATCGTTTTGTCGTCGGAAACTGTTGGTGCGGGTCACGGACATCTAGCCCTCCCATCGACGGGACCGCGAAGGCGGCCCTGGCCATGGCTCACTATGAGGATTGCCCGTTAACGGGGTGTTAGAGCCGCGCCCTAGCGGAAGACACAGCTGGTCCCGGCCCAGAGCGCCTCGACCCTGGCCTTGGCGCCCTTGCCATCAAGGAGTCCGGACAGGCCGCCGGCGGTGAATTCCTCGCCAAGGGTGCTCTCCTGGGGCTGGAAATCTGAGTAGCCGGCCTTGAGCGCCGCGCGGCTCGCGCCCAGCCCGATCCCGTTCAGGGTGGTCAGCTTGCCGGCCGGGTCGCGATTGACGCTCCAGCCGACGAAGGCGCCGTCCTGGAACAGCATGTTGAGGCCGGTCGGCCATTGGGCGAAGGCGATCGGCCCGGCGCCGCATTCGTCGTTGGTCGAGAGGCTGGGCGGTCCGCCCTGGGCCCGGGTCAGGATTTCCACCGTCGCGGCTTTCGGCTGGCCGAAGGCGATCAGATTGGTCTTGCCGCTGTCGGTCGAGACCAGCCGCAGGCCATCGCTGTCCAGGGCCACCACGACCGAAGCGGCGGCCGGGGTCTCGACGACAGGGGCCTCGACCGGCTCCGTCGGGGTCTCCACCGCCACGGCGTCGATTGGCGCGTCGGCCGGCGCGGTCGGACCGCAGGCGGCCAGGGCGAGCATCAGGGCGACGGCGGTCAGGGGGCGGATATGGATCATGGCGACAGAATAACGCCGTTCCCGGATTTTGTCCCCCCGGCCCGGTTTAAGCCGCCCCCGCCCTTGACCCGACCGTCGATAGGGCGCCGCATGGCCACACGGAACGGACGCGGGGGCGAGACGACATGACAGGCGACAACACAACCGCGGCGGCGACGCCGGGCGCGGAACGGGCGCCGCCGCCCGCCAGCCAGGTGCTGGCCGTGGTCATCGGCAACGCCCTGGAGTTCTTCGACTTCCTGGCCTTCGCCTTCTTCGCCGCCCAGATCGGGCGGACCTTCTTTCCCTCCGACCAGCCGATCCTCAGCCTGCTGGCCTCGCTGGCGACCTTCGGGGCCGGCTTCCTGACCCGGCCGCTGGGGGCCTTCGTCATCGGCCGGATGGCCGACCGGGTCGGACGCAAGCCGGCCATGCTGCTGACCTTCACCCTGATGGGCGTGGCCATGCTGGGCATCGGCCTGACCCCCGGGTTCGCCGCCATCGGCGTGATCGCCCCGGTGCTGGCGGTGACCTTCCGGCTGATCCAGGGCTTCGCCCTCGGCGGCGAGGTCGGGCCCAACACCGCCTTCCTGATCGAGGCCGCCCCGGTGTCAAAACGGGCGCGCTATGTCTCGCTGCAGTATGTCAGCCAGAGCGTCGCGGTGCTGGCCGCCGGCGGCATCGGCGTGGCCCTGGCCCATTATCTGACCCCGGCCGACCTCGACCTGTGGGGCTGGCGCGTGCCGTTCCTGATCGGGGCGATCATCGTGCCGTTCGGCTTCATGCTGCGCCGGACCCTGGTCGAGACCCTGCCCGACCATGAGGCGGAGGAAGCCGCCTTCGCCGGGGCCGACGGCGCGGCGCCCGCCCCCCGCGCCGGCTACGCCCGGCTGGCGATCCTGGGTCTGATGCTGCTCGCCTCGGGCACGGTGATCTCCTACCTGCTGACCTATTTCACCACCTACGCCAGCTCGACCCTGGGCATGGCCGACGACGTCGCTTTCGGCGCGACGGTGGTCAACGGCCTGACCGGGGCGGTGTTCTGCTACGTCGGCGGCATGCTGGCCGACCGGTTCGGCCGCAAGCCGGTGATGATGTGGCCGCATATCGCGATGATGATGCTGGTCCTGCCCTGCTACTGGGCGATCGAGCATTTCCGCACCGCCGAGGCCCTCTATGGCGTGACCTTCCTGCTGGTCATGCTGGCCAGCATCTCGGCGGTGCCGGTGCTGGTGGCCATCACCGAGTCGCTGCCGGCGCGGGTGCGGGCCGGGTCGCTGGCGATGATCTATGCGGTGGCCATCTCGGTGTTCGGCGGCAGCACGCAGTTCGTCGTCGCCTGGCTGGGCGACCTGCTGCACGACCCGCTGACCCCGGCCTGGTACATGCTGACCTTCAGCGCCGCCGGCCTGCTGGCCATGCTGGCCCTGCCGGAGTCGGCGCCGGGGAAGATCCGGCGACGGGGATAGGGCGGGCCGCCGCTACTGGACGTCGGCCGGCAGCGGCGCCAGCAGCCGCGGAAGCTTCTGTTCGGGGCTGAGCGCGCGGGACCGGGCGTCGCCCGAGGGTTCCCGCATGGCCAGGCCCTTGCAGAAGGCCGCCCCGCACACTTGCCAGGTCGTGCCGACGTCACAGGGGATGCGGTACATCTTGTAGTTCGGATAGCAGCCGATGCTGACGTAGTATTTTTGCACGGCGTCGGCGTTTCCGGCCATGAGCAGAGCCATGGCCAGGGCCAGCGCGAATGTCTTTTTCATCGGGAACACCTCGGAGGCGACCGTCATTGGCGGCCCCAGGAACGGCCACGGTGCGCCCGACGGTCGACCTTGTCCAGCCATGCGACCACAGACTGTTTGGGCGGGCTTTTCAGGACGACGGGCGCGGCTGTTCGCCCCGACCGGCTTCACGGCGAGGTGGGGAGGTGGCGCGGCGCGCTCCGGTCTCACCCGGATGGTGGTATTGGCAGGCTTGTGAGAACGATGAGACCGTCACGCGCCGCGAAGTCCGTTATCCGAGAGCTCCGGTAGGCAGCCGTTTGAAGGCTTAGCCGGTATCGACCCTCGACGGGCGGGCGGTGATACGAAGCACCGTCCCGGACCGTGCGAGTAACCCCCTCGCACCTGTCCCCGCTCGAACCCCATCCCCGGCGCCGCAAGGTCGTATGGCCATACGCCCTCCCCATGCGACGGGGACGGGTGTGAGTATGCGGCGGGTTTTGAGGGTGAGGATACGTGCGCGCGAATGCACGGGGCTGTTCGGGCGGAAGCGTGGGAAATCAGCGGGTTAGGCGCGGGGAACGGCGGGATGACCCGTGGACAATCCTCCCCCGGAGGGGGAGGGGGACCAGGCGGAGCCTGGTGGAGAGGGAGACGCCGGTGGCGGCGCAACCGGGCGCCGGACCTGCTGGCGACGGTTCTACCCTCTCCGACCCGGCGCTGCCGGGCCACCTCTCCCTCCGGGAGAGGAAGGGTTCTTGCTGGATGCGTTCCCCGTTTCCTGTTCCCATATAAGCCGAGCCCCCAGCCGCCGGAGACCGTCATGACCCGCACCCTGAAGATCGATTTTGTCTCCGACGTCGTCTGCCCCTGGTGCGTGGTCGGGCTGGGCGGGCTGGAGGGGGCGCTGGCGCGGCTGAAGGCCGAGGGGATCGAGGCGGACATCACCTTCCAGCCGTTCGAACTGAACCCGCAGATGGCCCCCGAGGGCGAGAACGTCGGCGAGCATGTGGCCCGCAAATACGGCGCGACGCCGGAGCAGTCGGCGGCCAACCGGGCGGTGATCACCCAGCGCGCGGCCGAGGCCTGGCCGGGGTTCGAAATGCGCACCGGTCCCGACAGCCGGATCTGGAACACCTTCGACGCCCACCGGCTGCTGCACTGGGCCGGCGAAGTCGACCCCGGCAAGCAGCGGGCGCTGAAGGCGGCGCTGTTCACCGCCCATTTCACCGACGGCAAGCCCCTGCCCGACGCCGAGGTGCTGGCCGACGCCGCCGAAGCCGCCGGCCTGGACCGGGCCGAGGCGGCCGATGTGCTGGCCACCGGGCGCTATGCGGACGACACGCGGGCGGCCGAAGCGCTGTGGCGCTCGCGCGGCATCAGCGCCGTGCCCGCCGTGGTCATCGAGGGGAAATACCTGATCTCCGGCGGCCAGCCGACGGCGGCGTTCGAAGAGGCGTTGCGGAAGATCGCGGCGGAAACCTGATCCTTCTCCCCTTGCGGGAGAAGGTGTCAGGCGAAGCCTGACGGATGAGGGGTCGAGCCGGCGATACAGGCGCAGCGGACAGACCGTCCGAAGCGGCCCCTGTCTTCAACCCCTCATCCGACCCTGCTCCGCAGGGCCACCTTCTCCCGCAAGGGGAGAAGGGATTGCCTGCCTGCCCCCTTGGTTTGACAGGGCGGAAGCGCCCTCCAATAGTCCGTCCCTCAAAACAGAAGGGGGACGACCATGCGCAAGGCTCTGAAATCTCTGGCGGCGGCGGCCGTGCTGGCGGGCTGTGTCACGGCCTTTGCCGCGGCGCCGGCGGCGGCCGGTCCGGCGGCGATGACCGAGGCCCAGGCGCGGGCCATCGTCGAGGCGCGCAACGATAGGTTCGAGGCGCTGTTCGCCGCCGATGACGCGGCCGGGCTGGCGGCCCAGCTCTACACCCGGGGCGGCCGCCTCGTGCCGCCCGACGCGCCCGACATGGTGGGCCCCGAGGCGATCGCCGCCTACTGGACCGGCGCGTTCGGCGCCATCGCCACGGTCAAGCTCGAGACCATCGAGGCCGTGCCCGTCGGCGCCGGCTATATCGCCGAACGCACCCACGTCACCCTGTTCGGCCCCGACGGCGCGGTGCTCGGCGGCGGCAAGGCGGTGATCCTCTGGACCCAGGAGGACGGCGTCTGGAAGATGCAGTGGGACAGCTGGAACAACGGCCCGGTGAAGTAGGCGGGGAATTTCCTTCTCCCCTTGCGGGAGAAGGTGTCAGGCGAAGCCTGACGGATGAGGGGTCGCGCCGGCGGTAGAGGGATGGTCGACAGCCTGTCGAAGCGGCCCCAGTCTTCAACCCCTCATCCGACCCTGCTCCGCAGGGTCCCCTTCTCCCGCAAGGGGAGAAGGGACCGCGCCCTCGATCTCCTGCCGGCCGGCGCGCCGGACGGAACCGGTCCGTCCACCGACCTCGCCCCGGCGGGGCGACCGCCGCGCGGCGGCGCCAAGCGCCGACCTTGAGCTGAGGCGCGACGGCGCGATCTCCGCGCCGTATGCGGCGGCCACCGGCCGCCGCCGCGACGAGGCCGGGCCGGTCGGCGATGATCTGGGCATGAGATGAAGGGGGTGATGGGGGCGGAAAAGAATGTGTGCCCCCATTTCCTGCTCGGCGAGGAGGACGAGAGTGGGCATGAATGGATGTCAGCCGCGCAATTGGATATCTACTGCTTCAACTGCCTGAAGGGTGGCCGTCGCAATGCGTCATGCTAATCTCATTGCCAAATCGAGAACCGGGCACACATGGCTTTGCAATTCACACCCAAGCAGCTGGACAGCTTTCACAAAGCCGCCGTCTCCCTGAAGCTTTTTAGTCGTTCAGAGTTGAATGACGAGAAAAATCGATCTCTGATCGAGAAGCTGTACGTGGACCCACTTCCCAACGAGCAGGTTTTTAAAACCCTCTTAGCCAGTAACACCACCGTTATCGTGGGCCGAAAAGGCACGGGTAAATCTACCGTATTTCAACGAGTACAGCATGAAATTCGCAAAGGGAAATCAAACGCAATCTCGGCCTACATGGATATTCGCAATGTCTATGAGGCGTCGCAAATCGATCCTGTCACTTCGGGTGGCTCGACGAGCTCGCTACAGCTCTTAGTTCGGATCAGGTACAGAAGTTTCTGCTATACAAGCGGTTTCTGAAATGCCTAATCGTTGATATTCGAGATGAACTTAAGACTCAAGTCGAGCAAAGTTTTCTTACGCGTCTTCGTGATCAAATGATCGGCTCGTCGGCCGAAGTATTTTCTGGGCTCGACGAGGTTATTAAGCGGCTAGATGAGCCAGACTACGAGAATATTGAAGGTTTTGTAACCGTTTCTTGCAAGGCAACGGAGGCAATCAAGAACTCAAAAAGCAATAATTTATTCGTTAAGGCGGGCGCGAGTCCAGAATCGGTTGGCGCTGAGGCGGGCTATGAGTCATCTAACGGCAACTCCACGGAAACAGGTGGAGAGGACGTCTATACGCAGCTGCTTATGAGGGTAATCGGAGTTAACGATGTCATTCGCGAGCTTCAGAAGCTGCTTGCCGCCATAGGAATACGCAACCTCTATATATTCCTGGACGATTTCTCCGAGCTTCCGAGAGACGCCATGCGGCTGCTTGTGGATGCTTTGATCGCCCCCCTCTCAAGATGGTCTGATTTCATTAAGTTCAAAATTGCCGCATACCCTGGTCGGGTGTACCTCGGAGATCTGGATAATACGAAGGTCGAAGAGGTAACCCTCGACATTTATGGGCTTTACGGTTCGGCTGGTGTGACCAAGATGGAAGAGAAAGCCATCGACTTCACGAAGCGAGTTGTCGAGAAACGGCTGGCGCATTTTGCAAAGACCACGCCGGATATATATTTCGGGTCCAAAGGTGGAGATTTCTGGCGAAATCTCTTTTACGCCTCGATGGCCAATCCGCGGACTCTTGGCCACATCCTACTTTACGCTCACGAGAGCAACCTGATTTACAATCAGGTTGTCGGGGTTGCATCGATTCAAGATGCCGCACAAAGATATTACGAAGAAAAGGTATCTCCATTTTTTGCCAATGGTCGATACCGAGTTGCATTCGAAGAGCGGTCTTCCGTATACTCCCTAAAAGAACTACTAGAGTCTGTTGTATCTAAGGCGCGATCAATTAGGCAGGAAGGCTCCAGAGATCACTCTAGCGGTAGCCGATCGCGGCCATATTCGAGTCATTTCTATGTTTCGAGTGACCTCGAAGACATATTTCAATCTCTAGAGTTATCGTTCTTTTTGACCAAGTATTTTGAACAGTCTGATCGTGGCGGAAAGCGAGTATCCGTCTTTGCTTTGAACTACGGGCTATGCACGAAATATCAGATTGCCTTTGGTCGACCCAGCGAGCGTCGAGAAGACCGACTCTACTTCGTTGATCGTCGGTTTGATTACAACGGCGTAGTCAGCTCCTACCTGCACCAAAATCAAGAGATTAAGTGCAACAACTGCGGGTCCGAATTCGACCTCAGCATGTTGCCTGCCCTCCAGCGGTTTCGAATGCAGTGCCCCGACTGCCCGGAAGGGCAGTGCTCGGTCGTCAATCTGTCGAAGAAATATGGAGATGCCCTAGACGCCGTTCGACCCGAGTTGCTGCTACCAGACGCAGAGATCGGCATACTACAAACGCTTCATAGCGAAGACCGCACCATGGTGGCTGCCGAGATTGCGGGGGAGCTCGACTGCTCCGGCCAGCTAGTTGGCCGACGCGCGAAACATCTCGCGGAACGGGAGTTGGTGATGAGGGTCAACGCTGGAAACGTTTATCGATACGAACTGACTGATACAGCGAAGACGGCCTATTTTAGCGATCCCTCGGCAGCCGATTTGGACGTGGACGGCGCATAGACCACCCCCCCCCCCGGCCCGGAACTTCGCGCTCATCTCGGGGATTACGGATTACGGTGACACTGGGATTACGGTGACACTGTGCGAAACGCCCACCGCACCCTGCCCGCTCCCCTACGGCCCAACCACCCAGCCCTCCGCAGGATCCACCCACAGCACCGGCTGGTCGAGGTCGGGGCGGCGGGTGGCGCCCAGGGTGACGTGGCCGATCAGGCCGTCGCCGGCCGGGGCGTAGGTGGTGCAGCCTTCCTTGCCGATATAGGCGGCCATGGCGGCGATCATCTGCTGGCGCACCGCCGCCGTCGTGCCGGCGTCGGCCGGCTGGCCGCGTACGGCGACGCTGGCCGTGTCCAGCCCCTCGAACGGGCCGCAGACGGCGCCGTCCCGCACGACCACTGGCGAGACCGTGGTCAGGGTCACCAGCGGATCGGGCGACAGCAGCACCTGGGCCTCGTTGAGAATGGCGCCGTCGGCCGCGAACCGGTAGCCGGCCAGGGCCAGGCAGGTCTTCCGCGACCGGTCGGGGGTATGGCATTGCAGCCAGCCGGCCCGCGCCGGGGCGAGCGGATCGGCGGCCGGGCCGGCGACGGCCCCCGCGGCGGCCAGAACAAGGACGAGGAGGCTCATGGGGTCACCCTGGGAATCGCGCGATGCGTCCGCCAGCTTTCGCCCAGGTTGCGGCGTTCGTCAAAAAAGCCTGGGTCCCCGCCTGCGCGGGGATGAGCGGAATGGAGAGGAAGCCGGAGGTCGGGGACAACCCCTCATCCGGCCCTTCGGGCCACCTTCTCCCGCAAGGGGAGAAGGGTATCCCTACTCCACCTTCACCTCGATGGCGCCGCCCCCCGCCCGGAACTTCGCGCTCATCTCGGCCATGCCCTTTTCCGCCTCGGCCGCGTCCAGGCTCGCCCCCGCGTCATTCTGCGCCGCCGCATCCCGGCGGATGTCCTGGCTGATCTTCATCGAGCAGAATTTCGGGCCGCACATGCTGCAGAAGTGGGCGGTCTTGTGGGCTTCCTTCGGCAGGGTCGCGTCGTGGTATTTGCGCGCCGTTTCGGGGTCGAGGCCGAGGTTGAACTGGTCTTCCCAGCGGAACTCGAACCTCGCGCGGCTGAGGGCGTCGTCGTGCAGGCGGGCGGCCGGGTGGCCCTTGGCCAGGTCGGCGGCGTGGGCGGCGATCTTGTAGGTGATGACGCCGTCCTTGACGTCCTGACGGTCGGGCAGGCCCAGGTGCTCCTTGGGCGTGACGTAGCAGAGCATGGCCGTGCCGAACCAGCCGATCATCGCCGCCCCGATGGCGCTGGTGATATGGTCATAGCCCGGCGCGATGTCGGTGGTCAGCGGGCCGAGGGTATAGAAGGGCGCCTCGTGGCAGTGTTTGAGCTGCTCATCCATGTTGGCCTTGATCTTGTGCATCGGCACATGGCCGGGGCCCTCGATCATCACCTGGCAGCCCTTGGCCCAGGCGATTTTGGTCAGTTCGCCCAGGGTGCGCAGCTCGGCGAACTGGGCCTCGTCATTGGCGTCGGCGATCGAGCCGGGGCGCAGGCCGTCGCCGAGGGAGAAGCTGACGTCATAGGCGCGCATGATGTCGCAGATGTCGGCGAAATGCTCGTAGAGGAAGCTCTCCTTGTGGTGGGAGAGGCACCATTTGGCCATGATCGAGCCGCCGCGTGAGACGATGCCGGTGACCCGCTTTGCCGTCATGGGAACGAATGGGAGACGCACGCCGGCGTGGATGGTGAAATAGTCGACGCCCTGTTCGGCCTGTTCGATCAGGGTGTCGCGGAACACCTCCCAGGTCAGGTCCTCGGCGACGCCACCCACCTTTTCCAGGGCCTGGTAGATCGGCACCGTGCCGATGGGCACGGAGCTGTTGCGCACGATCCAGTCGCGGATGTTGTGGATGTTGCGCCCCGTCGACAGGTCCATGACGTTGTCGGCCCCCCAGCGGGTGGCCCAGACCAGCTTGTCGACCTCGTCGTCGACGCTGGAGAGGACGGCGCTGTTGCCGATGTTGGCGTTGATCTTCACCAGGAAGTTGCGGCCGATGATCATCGGCTCGACTTCGGGGTGGTTGATGTTGTGCGGGATGATGGCCCGGCCGCGGGCGATTTCCTGACGCACGAACTCGGGGGTGACGAAGTCGGGGATGGCGGCGCCGAAATCCTCGCCGTCGCGGATGCAGGGGGCGGTCTGTTCCCGGCGCAGGTTCTCGCGGATGGCGACGTATTCCATCTCCGGCGTGATGATGCCGGCGTTGGCGTATTCGTACTGGGTGACCGGCCGGCCCTCGACGCCCTTGAACACCTTGTGGCGGGAGGTGTCGAAGCGCGGGGCCAGCATCTTGCCGCGGGCGTGGCCGTTGTCTTCCGGCTTGACCTCGCGGGGATTGGCGACCGGGGCGATGTCGCCGCGATCCAGCTGCCAGCTGGATTTGACCAGCGGCAGGCCGCGCTTGATGTCGATGGTCACGGTCGGGTCGGTATAGGGGCCGGACGGGTCATAGATGGTCAGCGGCGGCTCATTGGCCGAGGGGTGCAGGGCCACCTCGCGGAACGGCACGCGGATGTCGGGGTAGAGCTCGCCGGCGGCATAGACCTTGCGCGATCCGGCGCGCTCGCCGGTCGGGATGGTCCCGGTCTCCTTCATCACCTGGTCGCGGGCGTCCTTGAGCGCCAGATCGACGGCGGGCTCTTCGGGCGGGACGGGCGGGGTGACGATGATGTTCATGACGGCCTCTGGTGCAGAGGGTCCGCCGGCGCCGGGCGTCCCCGCTTTCGCGGGGATGACAAGGCCCCGATTGCGCGGGGCAGCGTACTCATCCCTTCGCCGGCATGACCCGGATCAGGTTCGACGGGTCACGGCGACAGCCGAATCTCAGCCCCTTGGTCGGGGCTCCCCGGAGAACGCGGGCAGACTAGGCGCGGGCGTGGGCCGGGGCAAGGCGGGCTGACGCAGGGTTGCGTGCTTCGACACGCGCCTTCGGCGCGGCTGACCATGACCTGGGTATGCGGCCCCCTGCCCCTTACAGGCTGCGCGCGCCGGCGGTGTCGCAGCGGCCGGGGTCGCCGGTTTCGTAGCCGCGCTTGAACCAGCGCATGCGCTGCTCGGCCGTGCCGTGGGTGAAGGCGTCGGGGACGACGCGGCCCTGGGTGCGGCGCTGGATGGTGTCGTCGCCGACGGCGCTGGCCGCGCCCAGGCCCTCCTCGATGTCGCCGTCCTCCAGCGCCACCTCGCCGCCCGAGGCGGTGCGGGTGCGGGCGGCCCAGACGCCGGCGTAGCAGTCGGCCTGCAGCTCGACGCGGACCTGGGCGCCGCTGGCCCCCTTGGCGCTCATGCCGCGCGGGCCGTTCAGCTCGCCGGTCAGGTTCTGGACATGGTGGCCGATCTCATGGGCGATGACATAGGCGCGGGCGAAGTCGCCGCGGGCCCCGAAGCGGGTCTCCAGCTCGTGCCAGAAGGCCAGGTCGAGATAGACCTTGCGATCGCCCGGGCAATAGAAGGGCCCCATGGCCGCCTGGCCCTGACCGCAGGCCGTCGGCGTGGCGCCGTCATAGAGGACAACGCCAGCGGCCGGCTCGTAGCGTTTGCCGGACTGCTGGAAGATCTGGCTCCAGACATCGGTGGTCGAGGTCTCGACCGCGCCGACGAAACGGCCTTCGTCATCGGCGGTCTCGCCGCGCTGGCCGGCCTGCTGCGACTGCGAGGCCGGGGCGCCCTGCTCGACGACATTCATCATCTCGGCCGGATCGACGCCGAACACGAAGACGCCGATCAGGACCACGACCACGCCGCCCAGGCCCAGTCCGCCCACGGCGCCGACCGGGCCCATGCCCCGCCGGTCCTCGATGTTTCCCGATTGTCTGCCGCCGCGCCAACGCATCGCCGTCTCCTGAACTGCTCAGTCGCGAGGCTGACGGCGCCGGAGGCATCCGTCCAGCCCGCAGGCGCCGATCAGGGGCGGGTGACGGTGAAGCGGGTCAGTTCCCTGCCCGGCGCGTCCCAGTCGGGTTTCAGTTCCTGGGCCCGGGTATAGTCGCGCCAGGCCGCCGGCATGTCGTCGAGCGCCTCCCAGGCCAGGGCGCGGTTGAAATAGGCCTTCTCCGGCTCTTCCGGGTCGAGGGCCAGGCCCCGGTCGAGGTCCGCCATCCCCTCGGTCCAGCGCTTCTGGCCGATCAGGGCCGCGCCGCGGTTGATATAGGCCTCGCCCATGGCCGGCTGCAGGCGGATGGCCTCGTCAAAGTCCTGGCGGGCGGCGGCATAGTCGCGGCGACGCAGCTGGATGACGCCGCGATTGACCAGGGTGCCGGCCCGGTCGCGCTTGCTCAACGGCTCGCTCTCGAGCGCCAGGGAGCAGAGGCGCAGCGAGGCAAGACCGTCGCGGCCGTCAACCGCGTCGCGCGAACAGGCCCCGGCCAGATGCCCCCCGACCACCGTCACCGCCGCCGAGGCCGGGGCGGCCATCATCAGACACAGACCCAGAACAACGGACGCGAATACAATTTTGGGGGCCATGAGCGCCTCCTTGCGCGGTGCGGCGAAGGTTCATTCTAGCACGATAACCCGACGGTGTCCGGCGCGGGCGGGCCGGCGAACGCACCCCCCGTTTAGGGCATGCCGCTGGCGCGGGGCGGCGTCATATGATCAAGTTTGATCGTTCAACTTGGGGGACATCCATCATGAAGTCAGTCATTCTCGCGGCGGCCCTGCTGGGCGCGACCGCCCTGCCCGCCTCCGCCGCTGTCTATTCGGCCGCGGGCCTGACGGCGGAAGAAGCCGCCACCGTCCTGCGGGCCCGCAAGCTCGAGGTCGAGATCACCACCGACGAACAGGGCGACCCGCTGATCAAGTCCTCGTCGAGCGACCTGAACTGGCGGATCTATTTCTATGACTGCACGGCCGGCCGCTGCACCAGCATCCAGTTTTCGGCCGGCTTCGACCTCGACGACGGCCTGACCTACGCCAAGGCCAATGAGTGGAACTTCACCAAGCGGTTTGGCCGGGCCGCGCTGGACGACGAGATGGACCCCTATGTCCGCTACGACGTCGATGTCGCCAAGGGCTACACCTCCGAGTCGCTGGACTACGCCCTGGCCACCTGGCTGCTGATCGTGCCGACCTTCTCCACGTTCATCGGCTACGACTAGGCGGCGCGGCGGGCGATCCGTCGCCCGCCTCATCGCTGGCGGCGGCGGCGACGACGAACCCGTCGCGGGCGTCGAGATCGCGGCGGATCACCGCATGGGCGGTGGCGTCGAGCCTGTGGCCGGCGATCAGGGCCGCGGAGACCAGGCCGAGCAGGGCCGGCAGCACCGAGAAGGCCAGCGACAGGGCCAGCAGGGCCTGATCGCTGTTGGCGGCGCCCAGTTTCGCCTCGAACCCGGCCACCGACAGGGCCTGGAAGCCGACGAACACCGCCAGGGCCGAGCCGATCTTGACCGTGCCGCTGAGCAGGCCAAACAGCAGGCCGTTGCGGTCGACGCCGCTGGCCAGCCGCTCCTCGTCGCCGACATCGGCCATCATCGCCCGCAACAGGATGGGGCCGGCCGAGAAGGGCAGTCCGGCCAGCACCATGGTCACGATGCCCCAGGCCAGGCCCAGGGGCGCGATCATGATCGAGGCCTGGGCGGCGGCGTAGCCGAGGGCGGCGATCATGAGCGCCTTGTGTTTGCCGATACGCCGGGCCAGCCGCGTCCACAGGGGCGCCCCGGCCAGGGCCCCGACGAAATAGAGCAGCAGCAGCAGGCCGCCCAACGACCGGTCGACGCCGCGAATGGCCTCGAAATAGAAGAAGAACAGCGACCCGGCGATGGCCGGTCCGGTGCCCAGGGCGATGTCGGTCGCCAGCAGCCGCAGCACCGTGCCCCGGCGCAGCAGCGCCAGATACTGCCTCCAGTGGGGCGGGTGGGCATTGGGCCGGACGGCCGGCTCACGCACCGCCATCACCGCCAGCAAGATGGTCGGCGGCAGGGTGGCGATGACGAACCAGCCCATGGCCTTGACCCCGGCCGTATGGTCGAGGCCAAAGCCGATCTTCATCAGCGGCGGCATGGCCAGCACGGTGATCATGCCGGCGACGGTGAATCCCTGCCACCAGCCATAGACCCGCGAGCGCTGGTCATACTGCGGGGCGATGCGGGCGGCCCAGGCGACATGGGCCATCGAGGCCATCGACTGGCCGAGGAAGCCCATCACCAGCCAGGCCAGGATATAGGTCCCGTCGATGCCGGGTTTGGCCATGAACAGCATCCAGGCCGCCACCAGCGCGATCGGCAGCCCACCGACCAGCCAGGGCCGATAGCGGCCCCAGCGGCTGTTGGTGCGGTCGATGAGCAGGCCCAGGATCGGATCCAGCCACAGGTCGAACAGGCGGATGACGGCGAACACCGAGGCCAGCACCGCCAGGCTGACGCCCAGTTCGGTGGCGTAGTAGTTGGGCAGATAGACGGTCACCGGCATCAGCATGGCCGCTACCGGGATACAGGGCGCGGCGAACGCCGCCAGCCGCCAGTTGCTCATCGGGCCGGTCGCAACCGGGCCGCCCTGTTCCGTCGTCGTCACCCGGTCCGCTCCTGCCCGTACGTCGCCCCGTTCATGCCGGGGTGATCAATGGTTAGGTAGAGCCTAGCCTGTATCGGGGCGGACGGGTCCAGAGATCATCGCGCCGGCGCGCGATTTTCTCGTCGATCAGGCCGCCCTAGGCGGCGATCTTGTCCATGAACCCGGCCAGGGTCACGTCCAGGTCGGTGACGCCGTCGGCGTCATGGGTGGCCAGCAGCACCTCCACCCGGTTGTAGACATTGGACCATTCGGGATGGTGGTCGAGCTTGTCGGCCTTGAGCGCCACGCGGGTCATGAACCCGAAGGCGGCGTTGAAGTCGTCGAAGGTGAAGGTCTTGACGATGGCGTCACGGCCGTCGGCCGCGGACCAGCCGGTGAGCCTGGCCAGAGCGGCGGCGGCGCCGATTTTCGAATGGGCCATGATGTCTCCTTGCCGCGACAAACGGCGGATGATGGTGCCCCCGGTCGGACTCGAACCGACACTCCTCGCGGAACCGCATTTTGAGTGCGGCGCGTCTACCAATTCCACCACAGGGGCCCGCAGCACGGGAAGGCGGTCGCGCAATCTAGCGACAGGCGGCGTCAGGTCAACGCGTTGGCGCCTCGCCGGACAATCGGGCCGCCGCCGCCTCCAGCCGGGCCAGCAGCCGTTTGAGCAAAACCACGTCGGCCGGCGCCAGTCCGGTCAGCAGCGCCGCCTCATAGGCCAGGGCCAGGGGCGCGATTTCGCCATGCAGGCGGCGGCCGGTTTCGGTCAGCGACAGGCTGTGGGAGCGGCCGTCGGACGGGCTGGCCGTGCGGGCGACGAGGTTGCGGGTCACCAGGCCCTGGGCGGCCCGGCTGACCGTCACCTTGTCCATGGCCGTGCGGGCGACGAGGGCCTGGGGCGTCAGGGGGTCTTCGGCCAGCACCGCCATCAACCGCCACTGCGGAATGGTCAGGCCGAACCGGTCCTGGTAGGCGCGGGCGATCAGGCCGGAGACGCCGTTGGAGGCGATCGACAGGCGGTAGGGCAGATAGTCGTCGAGCACCAGGGTGTCGGACCCGCGTTTGCGAGGCAGGTGGGTGACGTCCGCGCTCATCTCCGGCTTCTCCCTATTGGCCCGGGACCGCCACCTGCTGTTCGATGGCGCCGAAGATCGAATGGCGTTTTTCGTCGCGCATCTCAATCCGGACGGTGTCGCCGTGGGTCAGGAAGGGCGTTTTCGCCTCTCCGGCGAGCAGGGTCTCGACGGTTCGCACCTCGGCGATGCAACTGTAGCCCAGGCCGCCCTGGCTGATCGGTTTGCCTGGACCGCCGTCAGAGTCGCGGTTGGACACCGTGCCCGAGCCGATAATGGTCCCGGCGCCCAGGGCGCGGGTCTTCGCCGCGTGGGCGATCAGGGTTCCGAAATCGAAGGTCATGTCGACGCCGGCGTCGGCCTGGCCGAACGACTTGCCGTTGAGCTCGACCTCGAGAGCGCCGTGCAGCTTGCCATCCTTCCAGCGCTCGCCAAGGGCGCTTGGCGTCACCGCCACCGGCGAAAAGGCGCTGGCCGGCTTGGCCTGGAAGAAGCCGAAGCCCTTGGACAGTTCGCCCGGGATCAGGTTGCGCAGGGAAACGTCGTTGACCAGCATGACCAGGCGGATGGCCGCCAGGGCCTCGTCACGGCCGGCGCCCAGCGGCACGTCGCCGGTGATCACGGCGATCTCGCCCTCCAGGTCGCAACCCCAGGCCTCGTCGTTGAGCGGAATGGGATCGCGCGGGCCGAGGAAGCCGTCGGAGCCGCCCTGGTACATCAGGGGATCAGTCCAGAAACTGGCCGGCATCTCGGCGGCGCGGGCCTGCCGCACCAGGGCGACATGGTTCACATAGGCGCTGCCGTCGGCCCACTGATAGGCGCGGGGCAGCGGCGAGGCCGCGTCATGCTCGTGAAAGCGCTCGCGCGGCACCGATCCGTTTTCGAGGCTTTCGGCCAGGCCGCGCAG
Source organism: Caulobacter sp. (assembly GCA_030680355.1). Taxonomy (GTDB): domain Bacteria; phylum Pseudomonadota; class Alphaproteobacteria; order Caulobacterales; family Caulobacteraceae; genus Caulobacter. Next base: position 270,474 of record JAUXVF010000031.1, on the reverse strand, counting down.
CAACGGTTCACATCGCTCCCAGTCATCCAGCGCCGCCTGCAGGGTCGGGGCTATGGCTTCGGCGGTCGCGTACCAGGCCAGATCACTGGAGACGACGACGAGGCGACCGTCACGGCCGGACTTCAGGGACGCGAGTTTCATTGTTTTCCTTCAGTGCGATCGAGGGAGGCCGGGCTTGTCGTCAATCATGGCCATCAGGGCCGGGTCGGGTTTCCAGGCGGTGGTCAGGTCGTCATGCGCCGCCCGAAGTTCGGCCATGCGCGCGGGTTTGTCACTCCACCAGGCCTCGAACTCTCGCACCGCCTTGCGCGCCAGGGCCAGTTGCTCCTCCAGAGTCGGAGGCTTTTCGTCGGGCCCGTGACCGGCCTCGCCATGCGCCCCGGCTTCGCCGGCGACATTGACGGTGATGCTGTGGCCCTGGACGGTGTTGGCCACCGCGCCCGGCGTGTCCGTGGCGGAGGTCGTGTGGCCATGGTGCGCCGCGGCCGTCCCGTGACCGTGATCACCGCCGTGAGCGTCCCCGCCGTGGCCGTCCTTCTTCTTGTCCTTCTTGTCGTCGGACTCGCCGACCGCCGCGCCCAGCGCCTTCATCTGTTTGTTCAGGGACGCGCCGGCCAGCAGCACGCCGCCCAGATGGGTGCGGATCACGCGGCGCAGGATATCGACGCCGCGCAGAACGCCGAACTCGTCCTGTTTCAGCGCAAAGCGGGCCGCGGCCAGCACCGTGGCGTGGATGGCGTCCAGGGTCCCCGGACGCTTGCGGGGGCCCCTGTTTTGCGCCAGCAGCGCCACGAGCAGCGCCAGGGCCAGCAACCAGCCCAGGACGCCGAGCGGCGTCAGCAGGCCCGGCATCTCCTCCACGCCATAGGGAAATTCACTGTGGTCCATCCTCGCCCCTTCGAAGACACGGGCCGCCTTAGGGGCCCTTTTGGATCACCCGGCTGACCTTGGCGCCCGCGTCGTAACGCGAGGGCCCGCCAAACACCGTGATCTCGACCAGAATGTCCCCGCCAGGCTCGCTCGCCCAGAGATAGTTTCGTTCGACCTCTACATTTCTACCAGCAGGCGAAATTCCCTCGAAGGTATCGCCCCATGGGGTGACCTTGACCAGTTCGCGCCAGCGGATGGTGATCGCGCGCTTGAGTTCGTCCTCGGCCATGGCCAGGAAGTCGGGGTCGATGAAGGCGTCGCTCATGATGTCTTCCAGCTGTCGACATAGGCCGCGTTCTCCACGGTCGCGGCCCCCTCCCCGACCTCCAGCGGGTCGCGGGTGTCGATCATCACCGCGTATTCGTCGGTCGCGGCCTTGGGCTGGCTGAGCATGTTCTTCAGCGCCTTGGGGTGCGGACCATGGGTCAAGCCCGAGGGGTGAAAGGTCATCATCCCGGCGTCGATGCCGTCGCGGCTGAAGAAGTCGCCGGCGTGGTAGAACAGCACCTCGTCATAGTCATCATTGTTGTGGAAAAACGGGATCTTGATGGCGCCCGGATCGGTCTCGAACGGACGCGGGGCGAAGGTGCAGACCACGAACCGCTCGGCCAGGAAGGTGGTGTGGACACTCGGCGGCAGATGGTAGCGGTGGCTGGTCAGGGGCCGGAAGTCGCGGACATTGATCCGCACCGGGGCAAGCTCGCCATGCCAGCCGACGGCGTCGAGCGGGTTCCAGGGATAGGTCGCTGTCGAGACCTGGCCGCGCTTCTTGATCCGCACCGGGAAGTCGCCCGTCTCCGCCTGATGGGCGCGGAAGGCCTCGTCCATGACCGGCGTATCGAGCAGGGCCGGGTCGAACAGGGCGTGGGGGCCGAGCAGGCCCTTGTCCGGCAGGGTGAAGTGGCCGTTGGTGGCCTGGATCATCAGGACCGCCGTCGGCGCCGTGGGGCTGAGCCGCCACATCGTGCCGCGCGGCAGGTAGAGGTAGTCGCCGGCCTCATAGGCGATGCGACCGAAGTCGCAGTAGAGGTCCCCTGCCCCGGCGTGGACGAACAGCAGCTGATCGCCGTCGGCGTTGCGGGCCAGATCCGGCATGGCGGCGGTGAGCTTCCAGAAGCGCATCTCGCAGGCGGCGTTGTGCAGGATGACCGGGGCGTCCCAGGGCGAGGACGCCGCGTCGTTCAGGCCGTTGAGGTCGAAGGCGCGCGGGCGCAGCGGCCCTTCGAAGCTGGTCCAGCCGGTCGGCGGGTTGCGGTGATAGAGGAAGGCCGCCGGGCCAAAGAAGCCCTCCTTCGACATCTCCCGCTCATAGGTTCCTTCCGGCAGGTCGGCGTGGGCCTGGCGGCTGTGCCGCCCTTGCGCGCCGCGAACGGGGATCCAGTTTCCTTTGGCCATGATCAGGGTTCGTCCTTGTAGATGGCGATGACCGGCGCCTGCCCCTGCGCGGCGCGGGCGCGGTACATGCCGGAGGTGTTGTAGCTCCAGGCGATCTGGCCGTCCGGGGCGATGGCGATGACGCCGCCGTCGCCGCCGAGGGCCGTCAGCCGGTCCTGGATCACGGTGTCGGCGGCCTGTTGCAGGGTCAGACCCCTGTACTGCACCAGGGCGCAGATCTCGCGGGCCACGGTCAGGCGGATGAAATACTCGCCCGTGCCGGTGGCCGAGACGGCGCAGGACTGGTTCGACGCATAGGTGCCGGCGCCGATGATCGGGCTGTCGCCGACCCGGCCCCAGCGCTTGGCCGTGGCGCCGCCGGTCGAGGTTCCGGCCGCGACATTGCCGGCCGTGTCGAGCGCGACGACGCCGACGGTGCCGAACTTGCGGTCGTCGGGGATGGGGGTGAAGGCCTGGGGCGCCGGCGCGCCGGCCGGACGCGGCGGGATCGGCAGGCCCATGTCGGTCAGGGCCTTGACCAGCTGGCTCCAGCGCCGCTCGGTGAAGAAGAACGACGGTTCGACCTGTTCCAGCCCGACCGAGGCGGCGAAGGCGTCGGTGCCGGACCCGGCCATCATCACATGGCGCGACTTCTCCATCACCGCCCGGGCCAAGCGGACCGGATGACGGGTGCGGGCCACGCCGGCCACGGCGCCGGCGTTCAGCGTCGCGCCGTCCATGACCGCCGCATCCAGGGAATTGCCGCCCTCGGCGGTGAACACCGCGCCACGGCCGGCGTTGAACAGGGGGTCGTCCTCGAATTCGACAATGACGGCCTCGACCGCGTCCATGGCCGTGCCGCCCTTGTCGAGGACGGCCGTGCCGGTCGCCACCGCCCGGGCCATGGCGGCGCGATAGGCGGCCTCGGTCTCCGGCGTCAGGTCCTTGCGTTCGATGACGCCCGCCCCGCCGTGGATGACGATCGCCCATTGGGGCTTGGCGAGGGCGGGGGTGGCGGTGAGGGCAAAAATTCCCACCACAACCATTGCGAGTTTTTGATATTGCCTCATCGACCCGAATGCCCTATGTTCACGCTATGTCCGAAGTGACCGACATCGTCGTTCCGATGCTCCAGCGCATCCAGGCGAGCCAGTCTCGCATGGAGGTCGATATCTCGACCCTGAAGGAGGACATGCGCCACGTGAAGGTGCGCCTGTCGTCCGTTGAGGAAAACCTGACCTCGATGAACCGACATATGGACCGCTTCGACGGACGCCTCGAACGCATCGAGCGCCGCCTTGACCTGATCGAAGTCTAGCCTTCCTTCACCACCCCGCGCCTGATCTGGTCGAGTTCGATGGACTCGAACAGGGCCTTGAAATTGCCCTCGCCGAAGCCCTCGTTGCCCTTGCGCTGGATGATCTCGAAGAAGATCGGGCCGACCTGGTTTTCAGTGAAGATCTGCAGCAGCAGGCCCTGGCCCTCGGTCGGGGCGCCGTCGAGCAGGATGTTCTGGCTGTGCAGGCGGGCGGTGTCCTCGCCATGGCCGGGGACCCGGGCGTCGAGCAGTTCATAATAGCTGTCGGGTGTGGTCTGGAACTTGACGCCGCGGGCGCGCAGGGCCTCGACGGTCTTGAAGATGTCGTCCGTGCCGAAGGCCAGGTGCTGGATGCCCTCGCCCTTGTAGTCGCGGAGGAATTCCTCGATCTGGCTCTGCTCGTCCTGGCTCTCGTTGAGCGGAATGCGGATGTTGCCGTCAGGGCTGGTCATGGCCTTGGAGAACAGGCCGGTGACCTTGCCCTCGATGTCGAAGTAGCGGATCTCGCGGAAATTGAAAATCCGCTCGTAGAACTCCGCCCATTTGGCCATGCCGCCGCGAAAGACGTTGTGGGTAAGGTGATCGAGATAGGTCAGGCCGACGCTGTTGGCCGCTTCCCGCTCGGCCGCGCCCGGAATAGCGACGAAATCGACGTCATAGATCTCGGCCGCGCCGAAGCGGTCGACCAGATAGAGGTTGGCGCCGCCGATGCCCTCGATGGCCGGAATGTTGAGCTCCATCGGACCGACCTTGCCGGAAACCGGCGTGGCGCCGCGCTCGACGGCCATGGTCAGGGCCTTGGCGGCGTCGCGCACGCGGAAGGCCATGGCGTTGGCCGACGGGCCGTGGACTTCCCGGAACGCGGCCGGCTGGCCCTCCGGCTCCATGTTGAGGATGAAGTTGACGTCGCCCTGACGGAACCGCAGCACGTTCTTGGAGCGGTGTTTCGACACCGCCGTGAAGCCCATCAGCTCGAACTGCGCCTTGAGCTTTTCCGGCTCCGGCGAGGTGAATTCGACGAACTCGAAACCGGCGGTGCCGAGCGGGTTTTCGAACAGGTCGGCCTTGGGTTGGGCGTTCATCACAGTCTCCTTCTCGGTGCGAGCGAGTTAGTATCATATGAAACGAACTGGGTGAAGCGCGGGGACGCGAGACAATACCGATCCGCCCTGATAGCACAGCGGGATGCTGCGCCGACTTTACGACTGGGTGATGGGGCTCGCGGCCTCTCGACACGCCCCCTCCGCCCTGTTCGCGATCTCGTTCGCGGAGAGCTCCTTCTTTCCCGTGCCGCCGGACGTCATGCTGGCGCCCATGGTGCTGGCCCGGCCCGAGAAGGCCTGGCGCTATGCGGGGATCTGCACCCTGGCCTCGGTGCTGGGCGGCATGCTCGGCTACGCCATCGGCTATTTCCTGCAGGACGCGGCGCTGTGGCTGATGTCGCTGAGCGGCCACGCCAGCGGCCTGGCCGACTTCCGCTGCTGGTACGACAAATGGGGCGTCTGGGTGATCCTGATCAAGGGCGCCACTCCCATTCCCTACAAGCTGGTGACCATCGCCTCGGGCCTGGCCCAGTTCGCCTTCCCGGTGTTCGTCGCCGCCTCGGTGGTGACCCGCGGCGCGCGGTTCTTCCTGGTCGCTGGCGTGGTCAAGAAGTTCGGCCCGACCATGCTGCCGATCATCGAGCGCCGCCTGGCCCTGGTCGCCGGCCTCGCCGTCGGTCTGGTTGTGATCGGGCTGGTGGCGAGCCATTATCTGGGATCCGGATCTGGCGGCGCCTGCTGACATGAAACCTCTGCTCAATCGCGCTCTGGCGAACTGGCCCCTGGCGGCGGCCCTGATCTCCGCCCTGATGCTGGCCATCGCCCATGGCTTCGAGACCATCGGCCATCTGGCCCCCTGCACCCTGTGTCTGAAGGCGCGTGAGGTCTATTGGGTGGCGCTGACGCTCGGGCTGATCCTGTTCGGCGCGCGGCAGCTGCTCAGGGATGACCGAATCCGCCGCCTCGGCAGCCTGCTGCTGGCCGTCGTCTTCCTCGTCGGCGTCGGGGTGGCCGTCTATCACGCCGGAGCCGAGTGGAAGTTCTGGCCCGGCCCGGCGACCTGCGCCTCGGGCGGCGGCATGGCCAATCTCGGCAGTCTGCAGGCCCTGCTCGACGGCGCCAAAATCAAGCCCCCGGCCTGCGACGAAGCCGCCTGGGTGTTCCTGGGTCTGTCGATGGCCGGCTGGAACGGACTGGCCTCGGCCGGCCTGGTCGGGCTGAGCCTGATGGCCGCGAGGCTGCGCCGTGACTGAGCGCCCTGTCCCGCCTCGCCCCGGCCGCGGCGCCAGCCGGGCCCGACTGGCCGAGATCCTGCGCGTTGATCACGCCGGCGAGCTTGCCGCCGTCCATATCTATCGCGGCCAGCAGGCCGTGCTCGGTCAGGCCCGCGGCCACAAACGCATCACCGCGCAGCTGGCCGAGATGGAAGGCCATGAGGCCGTGCATCTGGCCCGGTTCGACGCCCTGCTCAACGAGCGCAAGGTGCGGCCGACCCTGCTGGCGCCGCTCTGGCGGGTCGCCGGTTTCGCCCTCGGCGCCGGCACCGCCCTGATCGGCGACAAGGCGGCGCACGCCTGCACCGAGGCGGTCGAGACGGTGATCGAGGATCATTATGCCGGCCAGATCGCCGAACTGACGGATCGGGAGCCTGACCTCGCCGCCGAACTGACCCGGTTCCGCGACGAGGAACTGGCTCACCGCGACCTCGCTGTCGATGAAGGCGCCCGCGAGGCGCCGGGCTATCCGCTGCTGGCCGCCGTGATCCGGGCCGGCTGCAAGACCGCGATCAAGATCAGCGAGAAGCTCTAGGAAACCGCCCGTGGGTCCCGCGCGTTTCCATGGCGGAGGTTGACCATGACCCATCCTAACACCGCCGGCGATCCGGACCCGTTCAAGCCCGTCGAGCCGCTGCCGGTCGAACCGGACATGCCGTTCGATCCCGAGCCCGAGCCCGCCGGCGATCCGCCGGAACCCCCGATCCGGGCCTGACCAGGCCGGTTAGCGCAGGACCATTTGGGACCAGATGCCGCGGAGGGCGCGGAGCTGTTTCTCGGTGGTTTCCCGCAGGTCGTGACGCGTTCCAAGCGTCAGGCCCAGACGATTACCGCGCCGCCAGATCACCTCAGCGTCCCAGGCGATGCCTTCCTTGAGTTGGACCAGATGCAGCTGGCCCGGAATCAGATGGGGTGTGGAGGTTTCGATCATCACCCCGTCGGGGCTGATGTTGCGAATGACGCAGTCGATGGTGGTGGTCGCGTCGTCATTGGCCAGCTTGCCGGACAGCAGGGCGCGCTGCCGTGTTCCGCTGCGGCGTTCAATCGGGGTGCGGGCGACCGAGGTGTTCATGCCGCGACCATGAGGCCGCGAGGTTGACGATCCGTTTCGGAAATCGTCGTTACGCCTCGAGTTCGATGTCCCAATACAGATAGTCCAGCCAGCTCTCGTGCAGATAGCCGGGCGGAAAGCGGCGACCGTGGTCCTGCAACTCGTGCATCGACGGTCGGCGGGGGTGGCGATGGGGGTGCATGTTGGCCTCGCGCGGCGTGCGGCCGCCCTTGGCCAGATTGCAGCGCGAACAGGCCGTGACGATGTTTTCCCAGGTCGTGCGGCCGCCGCGCGAGCGGGGCACGACATGGTCAAACGTCAGGTCGCCGGTGGCGGCGCAGTACTGGCAGGTGAAGGCGTCGCGCAGAAACAGGTTGAAGCGGGTGAAGGCCGGCGGCCGGTCCTGGGCGACATAGGATTTGAGCGACACCACGCTGGGCAACCGCATCTCGAACGAGGGGCTGTGAACCAGCTTGTCATAGGTGGAGACGACGTCGACCCGGTCGAGGAAGACCGCCTTGATGACCTCCTGCCAGGGCCAGATCGACAGGGGATAGTAGCTGAGCGGCCGGAAGTCGGCGTTCAGCACCAGGGCCGGCCAGCCCGACGGCTGCGCCCTAAGCAACTGCATGAGACGCCTCCCGGCGACGTGCAGCAATCAGATACGCGAACGAACTGAAGACCCGCCTCGCTTTCCACGTTTCCTCAGGGAGCGCCAACTTCCCCGAACGTGACTCGGAGAATAGACACCGATCAGCGACAAAACCAAGACGGCGAGCCGCTCATCGCGGCAAAGAAAAAGGGGCGCACGCGGCGCCCCTTCTCTGAAATCCTCGCCATCGTCCGCTCCGGGGGATCGAAACGGACGCGACGGGATCGTAGGGTCCTCCCGGACGTTACGCCCCGATGAAGGCGGTGGCGCCGGCCATGGACGCGCCAAGGACCAGCAGGAAGACGACGGTCGAACGGTCGAAAAAGCGTTCGAAGGCAACGAGTTTGGAAACCGGCATGACACACATCCTTTAGTTCGGGCCCGTCCCTGGAGCCCCCCATTCATTCCCCCCGGGGGAGCGGGAGGCGTCCGATCTGGACAGCGCTAAGATAGACCCTATCTAAACGCCGTCAAGATGATCTTTACACCGTTTGGATACAGATTTATCGTGAGCGCTATGAGAGAAGCTGCAACCGCCGAGTCCCGGCCCTATCACCACGGCGATCTGCGCCGCGCGCTTGTCGACGCCGCGCGCCGGATTCTGGAGAACGAGGGCCCCAGCGCTTTGTCACTGCGAGCGGTGGCGCGCGAGGCCGGGGTGAGCCCGGCAGCGCCCTATCACCACTTCAAGGACAAGGGCGAGCTTCTCGACGCCGTCGCCCATCTGGGCTGGGACGCCCTGGGCGAAGCCATGACCGCGGCCAAGGCCAGGGCCGCCGACGTCAGCGCCCTGATGACCGAGATCGGCGTGGCCTATGTACTGTTCGCCCAGCAGCACCCCGCCCTCTACCGGGTGATGTACGACTGCTCCCGCGACCAGGAATCCCTGCCCGAGGGCATGGAGGACAAGGAAGACAGCGCCTACTGCCTGGTGCGGGAGAGTTTCCGCAAAATGGTCGGCCCTGAAATTTCGGACGAGGACGTCGAACTGGCGACCATCGCCGCCTGGTGCGCCGCCCATGGTCTGGCCGAGATGAGCGGCTTCAGACAGTTCGACCCGGCGAAGGCCGCGCTGGGCGGCGAAGAGGCCTTCCTGCGCAGCGTGCTCAGCCATCTGGGCATGTTCCCCGCCGCGGCCCGTGCAAAGATCGACGGACAGGGCTAATCAGGCCGGGTGATCACCCGCTTCGCCCCCTCCCCGACCGGCCGCCTGCACAGGGGGCACGCTTTTTCGGCCCTGACCGCGTTTACGGCGGCGCGGACCGCCGGCGGGCGCTTCCTGCTGCGCATCGAAGATATCGACCAGACCCGCTGCCGGCCCGCGCATGAGGCCGACCTGCTCGCCGACCTCGCCTGGCTGGGCCTGGAGTGGGAACAGCCGGTCCGGCGGCAGTCTGAACACATGGTCGACTATGAGGCGGCGCTGGATCAGCTGATCAGTCGCGGCCTGGTCTATCGCTGCTTCCGCACCCGCAAGGATCTGGCCCAGGCCGCCCAGAGCGCGCCGCACGGCCCCGCTGAACCCTTTGTCGGCGGCCCCATCCACCCGCATGAGGAAGACCGCTGGCTGGCCGAGGGCAAGGCCTTCGCCTGGCGGCTGTCGCTGGCCGCCGCCCACGAGGCGCTGGGCGGCTTCCATCGGCTGACCTTCCAGGAGCAGGGCCAAGGCCCCGCCGGCGAGCGCGGCCGGTTTGTCGCCCGGCCGGAGCTGACCGGGGACGTCGTGCTGGCCCGCAAGGATGTCGGGGTCGCCTATCATCTGGCCGTGGTCGTCGACGACGCCCTCCAGGGGATCACCCATGTCATCCGGGGGCAGGACCTGTTCGAGGCCTGCCACGTGCAGCGGCTGCTGCAAGCCCTGCTGGACCTGCCGACGCCGACCTATCGCCACCATCGCCTGATCCTCGACGCGGCCGGCGAGCGACTGGCCAAGCGCAAGGGCGGCGAGACCCTGACCGACCTGCGGACCTCCGGCATGACCGGCGCCCAGCTGCGCGCCGACCTGGGATTTGGCTGGTGAACAGCCGGACCCTGCCGTTCGCGGCCCTGATCCTGGGCGCCTGCGCCATCGGGTTCGTGCCCAACCTCGTGCGGCTGGCCGACACCGGTCCGGCGGCGGCCGGCTTCTGGCGGGTGTTGTTCGCCCTGCCCCTGCTGGGGGCGATGATGCTGCGCGACGGTCGAAGCCCGACCGTCAGGCCGTCGAAGGCCGCCCTGTGGGCCGGGTTGTTCTTCGCCGGCGACCTGGCCTTCTGGCACTACGGCATCCGCTACACATCGGTGGCCAACGCCACGGTTCTGGCCAATCTCTCGCCGGTGGTGGTCACGGCCATCGCCTGGTTCGCCTTTCGCGAGCGGCCGGGCCGGATCTTCCTGACGGGACTTGTGCTGGCCCTGAGCGGGGCCTGGACCATGGCCGCGACCGCCGAGGGCGGACGGCCCGGCGCGGTGTTCGGCGATCTGCTCTCGGCCGCCACGGCGATCTGGTACGGCCTCTATTTCATCGCCATGCGCCAGGCCCGCCAGGGCGAGGGCGCGGCGCGGGCGATGTTCTGGTCGAGCATGGTCACCGCGCCGATCATGCTGGTCGTGGCGCTGATGCTGGGCGAGCCGCTGACGCCGGCCTCAACGGCCGGCTGGCTGGCCTGTATGGGTCTGGCTCTGGCTCATGTCGCCGGCCAGGGCTCGATCGCCTGGGCCCTGGGCCGGCTGCCGGTGTCGACCGCCTCGGTGGTGGTGCTGGCCCAGCCGGTGGTGGCGGCCATCGTCGCCTTCTTCCTGTTCAGCGAAAGCCTGACCCCGCTGCAGATGCTGGGCGGGCTGCTGACCCTGGTCGGGGTGGTGGTGGCCCAACGGGCGCCGGTTCAGCGGCTCCAGTAGCGGTAGCGGTAGATCTCGGTAAACCCCAGCCCGCGATAGAGGGCGATGGCCGAGGTGTTGGCCGCCTCGACCTGCAGATAGCTGTGCGTCGCGCCGGCCGCGCTGGCTTCACCGAGCAGGGCCGCGACAATGCGGCTGGCCAGGCCCGCGCGGCGGTAATCGGCACTTGTGCGCATGACCGAGACGCCGGCCCAGTCGCCGTCGATGGCGCAGGCGCCGATGGCCGCCGGCCGCCCGTCGACATCGAGGCGCGCGAACAACACCGGCGGCGCGATCCGCCGCAGGGTGGCGATCCGCTCGTCGGCGTCGGCCCGGTCGCGATAGAGGGTCTCCAACATCACCGACAGAAAGGCCGCGTCAGGCTCGGCGCCCAGAACCACGCCATCATTGGTTCCACCGACCGGCCCGGTCATGACCAGGGTCTCGGTGTTGGGCCGGTAGCCGCGGGCGATCAGGCGATCGGCGAGATCGTCCGGTGCGGTCGCTCCATCGACGGTCTTGAACTTCGGCGGCAGGTCATGGCCGGCGTACCAGGCCTCGACCGCCGCCAGGGCCGCCTCGACCGGCCGGTCCGGCGGCTCGATGGCCCAGCAGGTGTTGGCCCGGCCCGTGTGGCCGGTCGAGGCGTTGAGCCGCCAGCCGCCCAGCCGCGCCGTGTGCAGGGCCGGCCAGGCCCGGGCCGACACGTCCTCCAGCGTGATGATGTCGTGCAAGTCCGCCCCCTGGAAACGCGAACGGGCGCCGATCCCGTGGGAACCGGCGCCCGCCCGTATCGATGCCGTCTAGGCCCGTCAGGCCTTGAGGTTGATGGCGGCGGTCTTGCCGCGCTCCTCGGCGAGGTCGTAGCTGACCTTCTGACCTTCATCGAGGCCGCGAAGACCGGCCTTCTCGAGGGCGGTGATGTGGACGAAGACGTCCTTGCCGCCATCGTCAGGCTGGATAAATCCAAACCCCTTGGTGCTGTTGAACCATTTGACTGTGCCGCTGGCCATGTCCGTTATCTCCCTGACTGCCATTCCAGACCTGGGCCGCCCGAGCCGGGCGGTCCGATAACAATCTCAGTCGTCCGGGTTAGTGGCGTAGGAAACGTCCGCGGGCCCAAAAGTCGGATTGCATAACAAGGGTGTGCATTCGTCGTTTGAGCGGTCAACTTAAAAACGTGGGGCGACCCCGGTTTGACCGCGTCGAGCCGGCGCCGATAGACCCGACAACGTCCAGAGCGAGGGAGTCTGCCCATGAGCCGCTTTACCGGCCCGGTCCGCCAGAACGGCTATGTCGTCCGCGATATCGAGGCGGCGATGGCCCACTGGATCGAGGTGCTGGGCGTCGGGCCCTGGTACTATATCGAACAGGTGAAGATGGACTGGTTCCGCCATCGCGGCGTTGACCAGACGCCGCAGGTCAGCATCGCCCTGGCCAACAGCGGCGACCTGCAGATCGAGCTGATCCAGCAGCGCAACGCCGCCCCCTCGATGTATCTTGAGTTCCTCGACCGTCACGGCGAGGGGCTGCAGCATATGAGCTGGTGGTCGATGAGCTATCAGGCCGACTATGACGCCGCCCTCGCCCGCGGCCTGACCCTCGGCCATGAGGGCCAGATCGGCGGGCCGCAGGGCCGGTTCGCCTATTTCGACACCGACCAGGTCCATGGCGGCACGGTGGTCGAACTGTCCGACGTCAGCGGCGCCAAGGCGGCTTTTTTCGAACATGTCCGCAAGGCGTCGGTGGACTGGGACGGCGGTAAGCCGATCCGGCCGGTGCGGTCATGACCGCGCCGGCCGACGCAGCCGCCCCGATCCTGCTGCGGAGCCGCGTGGACGACGTGGTCACCCTGACCCTGAACCGTCCGGCCCAGTTCAACGCCCTGTCCGAAGAGATGCTGGCCGCCCTGCTGGTCGCGCTGGAGGATCTGGCCAGCGACGCGGATCTGCGCTGCCTGGTCATAGCCGGAGCCGGCAAGGCCTTCTGCGCCGGCCACGATCTGCACCAGATGCGCGGGACGCCCGACGAGGCCTACTACCAGGCCCTGTTCGCCCAATGCGGCGCGGTCATGCTGGCCATCGCCCGGTTCCCGGTTCCGGTGATTGCCCGGGTGCACGGGGTCGCCACCGCCGCCGGCTGTCAGCTGGTCGCCGCCTGCGACCTGGCCGTGGCCGGCGAGCGCGCCCGGTTCGCCGTCTCGGGCATCAATGTCGGCCTGTTCTGTTCGACCCCGGCGGTGCCGCTGTCGCGGGCGGTGGGCTCGAAACTGGCGCTGGACATGCTGTTCACCGGCCGGTTCATCAGCGCCGCCGAGGCCCTGACTCACGGCCTGGTCAGCCGGGTCGCCCCCGACGCCGACCTCGACGCGGCCGTGGACGCCCTGACCGGCGAGATTGCCGCCAAAAGCCCGGTCGCCATCCGCACCGGCAAGGCGATGTTCGCCCGCCAGCGCGCCCTGCCCCTGGACGAGGCCTACGGCTACGCGGCCGGGGTGATGGCGGGGAACATGATGGCCGCCGACGCGGCCGAGGGGATCGACGCGTTTATCGGGAAGCGGCCGCCGGTGTGGGCCGGGCGGTAGGCTATTGGGAATTGACCCGTAATAGCCCCGCTGCGACTGTCACGGCTCCCCGGGGCTCAGATCACCGATGCGCTTGTCCGTCCTGTTCCGCAGCCTGCTTGCAATCGGTATTCTGGCCGGGCCGTCGCCGTCTCTGGCCGCCGCGCGGGAGACGTGGATACCGGTCTATGTCGGATCCTACTACGCGGCCGCCGACAGTCGAAGGGGACAACCCACGGTCAAGGTGGGCGAGGCGTTCGACGCTCTGTTGCAATCCAACCGACCCAAGGACGTCCTCGCCGCCCGCGACCTGATCGTCGCCGATCCCGACTACATCACGCCGATGACCCTGATGGTTCTGTCGATCCGACTGTACGACGTCGGGCTGCGCGATGACTCGGTGTTCTGGTTCTACGTGGCCAAGTACCGGGCTGTGACGCTGATGGACACTGCGACCTTCCTGTCGGGACCTTTCAGCGACGGCATCGTCGATGCGATCGGCGGATTCATCACCCTGGCCGGCCCGTATATCAACGGCTACGCCTTCTGCGACGTCGACAAGCAGATGGAGTCCAACGCCAGAGCCATCGACTGGGTCGACGCCCATCCCTACCAGACGATCTTCTCCCCGCTTCTGGCCTCTCGCCTGAAGGACGGCGACGTGAACGAGAACCTGCGGGTTTCCGTCGAAGGCATTCGCAAGGCCGTCGCCACGGAGCGGGCCCAGCTCACCGATCCAGCCACCGTCGCGAGCGTTCGCGCGTCCCGCAAGGCCAACGGCGCGGATGCACGGTACTGCTGGGCGAGCTGACGGCGGTGACACCAGGATGAAAGAGGATGCGCCCGCCCGTCGCCCCGCCTACTTCTGCCCCACCCGAAATGTGGTGCAACCGGGCGCGCCGACCACCGATCCGGCGATCACTTTCAGGCCCGCCTCGCGGGACATCTCTCCCTCCAGGTCGACCATAACGTAGCCCGAGGGCTGCTTGATCCAGCGCACGCCGCGCAGGGTCACGCGGTTCTGGCCGTCCAGCCGGCCGGCCACTTCGTATTTGCCTTCCGGCACATTCGTGTTGCCGAAATAGAAGGTGCCGGTAACGGATCCGTCCGCCTTCCCGTCAAGGTCCAGGATGAGGTAGGTCTCGCCCTGGGCGCAGACGTAGACGCCCAGCCATGGCCCATCGAGGACGCTGGCGTCAGCGGCGGCGGCGGGTTGGACCATAATCGCGGCGGCCATGGCTGCCATGGCGACGGTGTAACAGCGACGCATGTAATATCTCCCCTGAGCCGACGCATCAGGGCGTCGACGCGGCCGCGCCGTCATCCCTAGAAAGGGGGCTAACGCTCCGCCAGCAGCGCCTCGACCAGGCCGCGCGCTTCCTTGCTCGACCAGTCGGCTTCGCCTTCCAGGCGGGCGCGTTCGCGGCCGTGTTTGTCGTAGACGATGGTGGTCGGGAAGCCCTTGGCGCGGGGCTCGAGGGAGAAGGCCACCTTGTAGCTCGGGTCGCGGTAGAGTTTGAGCGGGGCGTTGCGGGCGATGTCGGCCGTGGCCAGGTTCAGGTCGGAGTCGCGGTCGACGCTGATCGCCACGATCTGGACCGGCTGGGTCAGGTAGGCCGCCTGCAGCGCCGCCAGGGTCGGCATCTCGATCTTGCAGGGCGCGCACCAGCTGGCCCAGAGATTGACCACCACCACCTGCCCCTTGAAGTCGGCCAGGGTCATGGACTTGCCCGCCGCGTCGGTGAAGGCGGCGGTCGGCGCCGGGCGCGGCATGGCCGGCACGTCGAGCTTGGCCAGGGAGGCGCGGCGGAAATCGCGCAGATCGGCGTCCTGTCGGGGTTTGATGGAAGCGGCGACGATGACGTATAGAACCGCCGCGACGCCGATCAGGGCGGCGCCCCGGATCGCCCATTTGAGGAGATCGGGACTGGGCTTCTCCGGCGGGACTTCACTCATATGACCGATAAACCTTCGAACAGGCCCGGCGACCAGGCGGCCGCGGGCGGACAGGCGATGTGGGGCGGACGGTTCTCGGCGCGCCCCGACGCCCTGATGCAGGCGATCAATGTCTCGATCAGCTTCGACAAGCGCCTGGCGGGCCAGGATATCGCCGGATCGAAGGCCCACGCCGCCATGCTGGCGAAGACCGGGGTCATATCTAGCGAAGCGGAGGCGCAAATCCAGAGCGGCCTTGACGCCATCGCCGCGGAAATGGCCGCCGGGACCTTCCCGTTCCGCGACGAGTTCGAGGACATCCACATGAATGTGGAGGCCCGGCTGCGCGAGATGATCGGCCCGGTGGCCGGCCGGCTGCACACCGCCCGTTCGCGCAACGACCAGGTGGCGCTCGATTTCCGCCTCTGGGTGCGCGAGGCCTGCGACCGCTCCGCCGCCCAGCTGGTCGCGCTGCAGACGGTCCTGGTCACCCGGGCAGAAGCCCATGCCGACACTCTGATGCCGGGCTTCACCCATCTGCAGCCGGCCCAGCCGGTCACCTTCGGCCACCACCTGATGGCCTATGTCGAGATGTTCGGCCGCGACGCCTCGCGCTTCCGCGACGCCCGGGCGCGGATGAACGAGAGCCCGCTGGGCGCGGCGGCGCTGGCCGGGTCGCCCTTCCCTGTCGACCGGCAGATGACCGCCAAGGCGCTCGGCTTTGACCGGCCGACGGCTAATTCCCTCGACAGCGTCTCGGCCCGCGACTTCGCGCTGGAGGCCCTGTCGGCGGCCAGCATCTGCGCCACCCATCTGTCGCGGCTGGCCGAGGAGATCGTCATCTGGATGACGCCGCAGTTCGGCTTCATCAAGCTGGGCGACGCCTTCACCACCGGCAGCTCGATCATGCCGCAGAAGAAGAATCCCGACGCCGCCGAGCTGGTGCGGGCCAAGGTCGGCCGGATCCTGGGCTCGCTGACCAGCCTGACGGTGGTCATGAAGGGCCTGCCGCTGGCCTATTCCAAGGACATGCAGGAGGACAAGGTTCCGGTATTCGAGGCCTTCGACGCCCTCGAGCTCAGCCTGCTGGCCATGGCCGGGATGGTCGCCGACCTTGAGCCGAACATCGAGAAGATGGCGGCGGCGGCGGGCGCCGGATTCTCCACCGCCACCGACCTGGCCGACTGGCTGGTGCGGACCCTCGACCTTCCGTTCCGAGACGCCCACCATATCACCGGCGCGGCGGTCAAACGGGCCGAGCAGCTGGGCGTTGATCTGGCCGGCCTGCCGCTGGCTGAACTGCAGGCCCTCAACCAGGGCATCGGCGAAGACATTTTCAAGGTCCTGACCCCTGCCGCCTCGGCCGCGAGCCGGGTAAGCTATGGCGGTACGGCCCCGAGCCAGGTTCGGGCCCAGATCAAGCGCTGGAAGGAGACCCTGTCATGACGTCAAGGATGCTCGTGATCGCCCTCGCCCTGGCGGGCGTGGCCCTGGCCGGCTGCGGCCGGCTCGGCGACCTCGAACGGCCCGGCGCGCCGACGACCAAATCCTCGACCAACGCCACGGTCATGGACCCGGCGCTCGACACCCGCACGCCGCGCGAAGCCCCTATTCCCGGCTCCAATCCCCACTAGAACGGACGCTTCGTGAACCATTTCGAAGACCGGGGCGGCGCGCTCCATTGCGAAGACACGCCGCTGGCCCGGATCGCCGCCGCCGTCGGCACGCCCGTCTATGTCTATTCCCGCGCCACCCTGGAGCGGCACTACACCGTCTTCCGCGAGGCCCTGATCATGGCCGGGCTGGGCGAGCCGCTGGTCGCCTTCGCGGTCAAGGCCAACAGCAATGTCGCGGTGCTGCGCACCCTGGGCGATCTGGGCGCCGGCGCCGACACCGTCTCCGAGGGCGAGATCCGCCGGGCCCTGGCGGCCGGGATCCCCGGCGAGCGGATCGTGTTTTCCGGCGTCGGCAAGACCCGGCGCGAGATCGCCTTCGCCCTCGAGGCCGGGGTCTCGGAAATCAACGTCGAGTCCGAACCCGAGCTGAAGCTGATCGCGCAGGTCGCCGAAGAGCTGGGCCTGCGCGCGCCGATCGTGTTCCGGGTCAATCCCGACGTCAGCGCCGGCGGCCACGCCAAGATCGCCACCGGCAAGGCCGAGAACAAGTTCGGCGTCTCTTTCGAGGAGGCGACCCGCCTCTACGCCAACGCCTCCAACAACCCCCACCTCAACCCGCTGGGCGTGGCCTGCCATATCGGCAGCCAGATCACCGACATGGTCCCGTTCGAGGCCGCCTTCCGGCGCATGCGCGGCCTGGTCGAGAGCCTGCGGGCCGAGGGCATGACCGTCGAGCGGCTGGATCTGGGCGGCGGCCTGGGCGTGCCCTATTTCGACGCCCCCGATCCGCCCTCCCCGGCCGAGTACGCGGCGATGATCGGCAAGGTGATGGCCGGGCTGGACCACATCCGCTTCGCCTTCGAGCCGGGCCGGGTGATCGCCGCCAACGCCGGAGTGCTGCTGGCCAGCGTCATCCATCTGAATACGCGGCCCGAGGGGCGGCGGTTCCTGGTCGTCGACGCGGCCATGAACGACCTGATCCGGCCGGCCATGTACGAGTCCTTCCACGACATCCGGCCGGTGGCGACGACGAGCGAAACGCCGGTCGCCTGCGACGTGGTCGGGCCGGTCTGCGAGACCGGCGACACCTTCACCCGCGACCGGCTGCTGCCGCCCTTGGGCCCCGGCGACCTGGTCGCCTTCATGACCGCCGGCGCCTACGGCGCGGTGATGGCCAGCGAATACAATTCCCGCCCGCTGGTCCCCGAGGTGCTGGTCGACGGCGACCGGTTCTCGGTCATCCGCCGCCGGCCCACCTATGACGAGATGCTGGCGGCGGAAGCGCCGGCCGACTGGCAGTAGGTTAGGGCGTAGGGGCCAGCCCTCAGCCCCTAGCCTCAACCCCTAGCCTCCGCCCGAGCCGCCGCCCGCACGCGCCTGATGAAAAACTCTCTGGACATCGTGTCTGGTATTTTTTACATGACGTCGATCAAACACGACATCAACGGATCGGAGCCATCATGTCCTTTCGCGAAAAGACCGCCTGGATTTCCCTGTTCACCGTCGTTCTGGTCATGGGCCCCTACTTCTACGGTCTGATCGTTGACCCGCCACAGGGCGCGGCGGCAGTCGGCGGGCTGATCAAGGCCATCATCGCGGTGATCGTCCTTCAGGTCGCGCTGCACATCGCGGTCGCGGTCTGGTCGCCCAAGGCGGCCCAGGCGGCCACCGACGAGCGCGAACGGCTGATCGCGCTCAAGGCTGACCGGGTCGGATACTACGTTCTCGCCAGCGGCGCCTTTCTGGCCGCCGCCACCATCCATCTGGGTTTCGGCCGGGCGGAGATCGCCAACGGGGTGCTGGCCGCCCTGGTCGCCGCCGAGATCCTGCGCTCGGGGGCCCAGATCGTCGGCTTCCGGCGGGGCGTCTAGGCATGGCCGCTCCGCCGCCCATCAAGAACACCATCCGCCGGCTGCGGTTTGATCATGGCGAGATGACCCAGCAGGCCCTGGCCGACGCCATCGGCATGACCCGCCAGACGATTGTCGCCATCGAGCAGGGCAAATACTCGCCCTCGCTCGAGGCGGCGTTCCGGATTTCGCGAGTGTTCGGGGTCGGGGTGGAGGACGTGTTCGGCTGGGAGGGGTGAGGCCCTAGTCCATCGCGCCGATATAGGGCAGGCCGCGCAGCGCGCCGCCCACATCCATGCCGTAGCCGACCAGGAAGCGGCCCGGGGCCTCCCAGGCCACGAAGTCCGGCTCGATGGCGCGGTCGGTGGGCCAGGGCTTGCGGGCGAAGACGGCGGTCAGGACCTCGCTGGAGCCGGCGTCGCGGACCATGCGGGCCGCCTCGCTCAGCGACAGGCCGGTGTCGAAGACGTCGTCGACGATCAGGGTCTTGCGGCCCATCACCGGCCGCTGCAGGTCGGCGCGAACCTCGCACCGGCCATAGCTCTGCCGCTCGTCGCGGTAGGAGGACAGCCAGAGGGCGTCGAACTTCACGAACTTGCCCAGTCGGGCCAGGGCGCGGCTGAGGTCGGCGGCGAACCAGATGCCGCCGCTGAGCAGGCAGACCATCACCGTCTCGTCGTCGATGCGCGGGGCGATCTGCCGCGCCAGGGCGGCGACCCGTTCGGCGACTTCCGCCTCCGGAATCAGGACGGCGGGCTGGTCGCTCATCAGTGGCCTTCCTTGGGCAGGGCGTAGGGCGAACTCTCCGGCAGCGCATGAGCGTCGACCGGGACGTCGTGAGGGACGGGCGTGGGCGCGGTCGCACCGTGCAGAGCCAGCCGGCTGGCTTCCGTCGGCTTGGGCTTGGGCGCCTTGGCCTTCACCGCCGGAGGCTGGTGAGTCAGATCGAAGGTGACTTCCAGATCGGCGGCCGTGGTCGGCGGATCGAGCAGGGTGATCACGAAATGGCGCACGCCGCCCGGCGGTATCTTGGGATCGGCCGGGGCGGCCAGCTGAACGGCGACCACCTTGCCGGACTTGTTGATCAGCGACACCCGCAGGGGCGGCGCCGTCGCGGCCTTGGCCTCGACATTGCGGATCACGCCGGACACCGCCAGGGCGGCATGACCGTCCTGCAGCGCCGCCTCGGCCCGCACGTCCTCGATGGTCAGGCCCAGCGGGTTCACCGCCAGACCGACGCCGGCGTAGGCCGCGGCGCTGGCCGGCCAGATCTTGACCACATTGACCCGGAATATCACCGCGGTGGCGACCATGCCGACCAGGGCCACGGCCATGCCGGCCCAGACGATGCCGGTGGTCGCCGCCTCGCGCACGCGACGGCTGGTGTCGGCCTTCTGACGAAAGACCTTGGGCAGTTCTTCGCCCGGCAGGGCGCTGACGGGTTTGGCGTCCTCGACAGCCTCGGTCGGCTCGCGGACGGTCGCGCCCTCCTCGGAGCCGACGAACAGTTCGAGTTCGGGTTCATTGTGGGCCGTCCAGCGATTGCCGCAAGACGAGCACTTCACCGTCCGCCCATCAGGGCCGACCTTGTCGTCGGGGACGAAATAGCGGGTGGCGCAGTCGGGACAGGTCAGTATCATATGGGCAAATCGGACGCGCCCGCCCCTCCCCTGAGGTCGCCGATTTCGGTTCCCATGTCCAGAAACCAAGACGCCGCATTTTCCGGTGAAATTCTCACTGGCCCCATTCTTCGCTTCGAAGGCGTCGGGATGCGCTATGGGCGGTCAACCGAAGTCCTGAAAGACGTCAGCTTCGCCCTGGCCCCCGGCTCCTTCCACTTCCTGACCGGGCCTTCCGGCGCCGGCAAGAGCAGTCTGCTCAAGCTTATCTATCTGGCCGAACGGCCTTCAAGGGGGACTATTGAACTGTTCGGGCGCGACGTCGAGGCGATAGCGCCGTCGGACAGGCCCTATCTGCGCCGCCGGATCGGGGTGGTGTTTCAGGAGTTCCGGCTGCTCGACCATCTGACCGCCTTCGACAATGTCGCCCTGCCCCTGAGGATCGCCGGCGGAAAGCCCGAGGCCTACCGCACCGACGTGGCCGAACTGCTGAGCTGGGTGGGACTGAAGAACCGCATGCACGCCCTGCCCCCGACCCTGTCGGGCGGCGAGAAGCAGCGGTTGGCCATCGCCCGGGCCGTGGTCAACCGCCCCGACATCCTTCTCGCCGACGAGCCGACCGGCAATGTCGACGACGCCCACGCCCTGCGCATCCTCAAACTGTTCGTCGAACTCAACCGTCTGGGCACGACGGTGCTGATCGCCAGCCATGACGAGGACCTGGTGGCCCGCTCGGGCCAGCCGGTGCTGCATCTGGAGGGCGGCCGGCTGAGGGCCTTCGGCCGCAGCCTGCGCGGGGGCCAGGCATGAGCGAGCTGTTCGACCCCAAACGCTGGCGGCCGGCGCCACTGCTGCCTCGCCGGGACCCCCGGGACGGAGCGCTGGTGTTCGTCATCGCCGTGCTCTGCTTTCTGGCCTGCCTGACAGCGCTCGGAGGCCTGGCGGCCGACCGGGCCGCGCGTGGCTGGACCGGCCAGCTGACCGGCTCGGCCACGGTGGTCGTGCGGGCCATGGGCGCGGAGTCGCCGGACATCGCCGCCGGCCGCGCCGCCGAGGCCCTGGCCGGGGTGCCGGGCGTGGCGGAAGCCCGCACGCTCGAAAAGGAAAAGGCCGAGGCCCTGCTCGAACCCTGGCTGGGCCGGGACGCCCTGCTCGACGACCTGCCCATCCCACGGCTGGTCACCGTCGAGATGGACGCCAAACAGCCAGCGACCGCCGCCGCCCTGACCCAGGCCCTGAAGGCCGCCGGCATCGACGCGACGGTCGACGACCACAGCCTGTGGATCGCCGATATCGAGCGGGCCGCCGGCATCGCCCGCTGGGCGGCGCTGGGCGTCTTCCTGCTGATCGCGTCCGCCGCCGCCGCCGTGATCGGCTTCGCCACCCGCGCGGCCATGGCCGCCCACCGGGAAACCATCGAGGTGCTGCACCTGTCCGGCGCCAAGGCCGACTTCGTCGTGCGGCTGTTCCAGACGCGATTTGCCAAGGCAGCGGCGCTGGCGGGCTTGTTCGGGGCCTCCGGCGCGGCCATCATCGGCGCGCTGGCCAGACTCGCCGGCGGCGGACAAGGATTGACGCCGGTGGCGCCTGTGGCCTGGATTGATCTTGTCGCGGTCGCGCCGACACCGTTTCTGGCGGCGCTGGTCGCCGCTGTCGCCGCCCGCCTGGCCGCCCAGGGGCTGATTGGAGAACTGGCGTGAAGCGCGTTCTGGCCACTCTCGTCGTTCTGGGCCTGATCTGGGCCGTGGGACTGCTTGCCTTCGCCCAGAGAATTGAGCGCCTGACCCCGGCGACGGAACCGCCCGTGGCCGACGCGGTTGTCGCCCTGACCGGGGCCAGCGATCTGCGGCTGGAGGCCGCCGTTCGGCTGCTCGAACGGGGCAAGGGCCGCCGCCTGCTGATCTCCGGCGTCAACCGCGAGGCCAGCCGCGCCGACATCCTGACCGTGACCCGCGCCGCCAAGCCGATCTACGACTGTTGCGTCGATCTCGGCTTCTCGGCCGTCGACACCCTGGGCAACGCCCGCGAGATCGCTGAATGGGCCCGCGGCAAGAACTACGACAGCCTGATCGTGGTCACGTCCGACTACCATATGCCCCGCGCCATGCTGCTGATCCGGGCGGCGATGCCGGAAGCCACCCTGACCGCCTATCCGGTGGTCACCGGCGCGCTCGATGTCCGCCACTGGTGGCGCAGAAACGGCGACGCCAAACGGCTGACGCTCGAATACAGCAAGTATCTGGCGGTTCTGGCGCGCGAAAGCGTCCGGTCGCTGACCCCCGCTTCCAATGAACCACCGCCGGCCGAAGCCGACGCTGGAGGGACAAAACCTTGATCCTGGTTCGGTCGCTGATCTTCAGCCTCGCCTTCTATCTGTTCTCGACCCTGGTCGCCTTGCTGATGATCCCGCTGTTCCTGGCGCCGCGGCGCTGGGTCACCTGGGCCCTGACCTGGTACGGCCGCGGCAACACCCTGCTGCTGCGCCTGATCTGCAACATCAGGGTCGAGGTGCGCGGCCGCGAGCACCTGCCCAAGGGCGCGGCCCTGATCGCCGCCAAACACCAGTGCATGTTCGACATTTTCGGCAGTTTCGCCTTCCTGCCCGACGCCTGTTTCGTGGCCAAGAAGGAGCTGATGGTGATCCCCTTCCTGGGCTGGTACGCGACCAAGGGCGGCATGGTCGTGGTTGACCGCAGCGGCCACGCGACGGCGCTGCGCAAGCTGGTCGCCGACGCCCGCGATCGTTTCAAGGATGCCCGCCAGCTGGTCATCTTCGCCGAGGGCACCCGCAAGGCGCCCGGCGACGCGCCCGACTACAAGCCCGGCATCGCCGCCCTCTATCGCGACCTTGAGATGCCGGTGATCCCCATGGCCCTGAACACCGGCGTCCACTGGCCGGCCCACGGCTTCATGCGCTATCCGGGCACCATCGTGTTCGAGTTCCTGCCGCCGATCCCCGCCGGTCTCAAACGCGGCGAGTTCATGCGCGAACTGGAAACCCGGATCGAGACGGCGACGAGCGCCCTGGTCGCACAGGGACTGTAGCCGGGCGCGGCCTGCGACGCTGGACGACCTTTTGCTTCCGGCCTACCGGATGTAGGATTCGCCCCTTCCCCCGGGCCAGACAGAGACCGACCCATGACCACAAGCCGTTCCCTCCTTGCCCTGATTGCCGGCCTGACCCTGACCGCGCCCGGCGTGGCCAGCGCCGCCTCACCCGCCGGGATGTGGCAAACGCCCGAGGACCACGGCCTGGTCGAGGTTTACGACTGCGGCGGCAAGCTCTGCGGACGCATTGTCACGTCCGACAAGCTCAAGGCCCAGCCTGACCTCAAGGACGCCGCCAACAAGGACCCCGCCCTGCGCGACCGCCCCCTGAAATCGCTGGTGCTGATGCGTAACTTCGACGGCGGCCCCGTGCGCTGGCGCGACGGCGCCATCTACCGACCGCAGGACGGGGGCACCTACAAGGGTTCGATGGAACTGGTCGACCCCAACACCCTCAAACTGACCGGCTGCGTGGTCGCCCCCCTGTGCAAGACCCAGGTCTGGAAACGGGTCAAATAGTCAGGGCGACCAAGGCGGGCCGCTAGGGGCTCCGGGGCCGTTTTGCCAGAACCTGGCGGACTTTCCGGGCCAGCGCTTCGCGGGAATAAGGCTTGCCCAACAGGTCGACGCCGGCGTCGAGCCGACCGCCGTGGACGATCGCGTTTTCGGTGTAGCCGGAGGTGAACAAAACGGCGATCCCGGGAATACGCTCACGGGCAAGCCGCGCCAGCTCCGGACTCTTGAGCGGTCCGGGCATCACCACATCGGTGAACAGCAGGTCGATGGCCTGGCCGCTTTCGATGACCGACAAGGCGCTGGCCGCGTCAGGGGCGGTCAGGACCCGGTAGCCGAGGTCGACGAGGATCTCGACGGCCGTCTCGCGGACCTGCTCATCGTCTTCGGTGACCAGAATGGTCTCGGCGCCGCCGACGACCTCTCCCGGCTCGGCGGCATCAGCGACATCCTCGTCCTCCTGCACGCGCGGCAGATAGAGTTTCACCGAAACGCCCTCGCCCGGTTCGCTGTAGATTTTGACGTGACCGCCCGACTGTTTGACGAAGCCATAGACCATCGAAAGGCCGAGGCCGGAGCCTTTGCCTTCGGGCTTGGTGGAGAAGAAGGGCTCGAAGACCTGTTCGATCAGGTGGGACGGAATGCCCGTACCGGTGTCGGTGACGGCGAGCATCACATAGTCACCGGCCGGCACCTCGTCGTGGCCCGCCGAAGAGACGGTGTCCAGGTGGACATTGATCAGCTCGACCGTCAGCCGGCCATCGCCATCCATCGCGTCGCGCGCATTGATGGCCAGGTTCAGCACCGCGTTCTCCAGCTGCCCCGGATCGATCGAGGTGTTCCAGAGGTCGTCGGCGACGATGGTTTCGATCTCGACCGTCTCGCCCAGGGTCCGGCGCAGCATGTCGTCCATACCGGCGAGCAGACGGCCCGGATTCATCACCCGGGGCTCGAGGACCTGGCGGCGGCCAAAGGCCAGCAGCTGACTGGCCAGTCTGGCGCCCCGCTCGACCCCGGCCAGGGCGTTGGCGGCCCGTCGCTCGGCGCGTTCGTTGCCCGCGATGTCCCGGGCCAGCAGCTGCAGATTGCCGGAGACGACCTGCAAAAGGTTGTTGAAGTCATGGGCGACGCCGCCGGTCAGCTTGCCGATGGTCTCCATCTTCTGCGCCTTGTGCAGGGCGGTTTCCGCCTGACGACGTTCGGCAATTTCCGCGACCACGCGGGACTCGAGCGTCGCCGCCAGATCGGCGAGCGCTTCTTCGGCGGCCTTCTGATCGGCGATATCGGTGTTGCTGCCGATCCAGCGTTCAACTTCGCCCGAGCGGCTCTTGATCGGAACGGCCCGGGTGATGTGCCATCGATAGGCGCCGTCGTGGCGCAGCAGCCGAAACTCGGTCTGATAGGGCCCACCGGCCGCGCGGGCGTCGGCCCAGGCCTTGGCCACGCCGCCGAGATCATCGGGATGGACCATGACCGCCCAGCCATCGCCATCCAGCGCTCCCGCTTCTGCGCCGGCATAGGCGTAGACGCGGTCGTTGAACCAGTCGAGACGACCGTCAGCCGTGGCCGTCCAGACGTGATTGGGCATGGATTGGGCGAGGGTGCGGAACCGGGCCTCGCTCTCGGATATGGCCTGTTCGACCGCCTTGCGCTGGGTGATGTCGACGAACAGCACAGCGAACTGGTCAGGGCCCGACCTGCGGGCGCGGGCCTCGTACCAGCGATCACCGAGAACCGGGATATGCACCTCGAACTCGGCCGGCTCGCCGGTGTCGACGACCCGCTCATAGGTCTCGATCAGCTCAGCCTGAATCCCTGGAATGACCGCGCTGACCGCCTGGCCGGCGGCGTCGGCGGCCTTGATGCCGGTCTGCGCCTCGAAGGCCGGATTGAGCTCGACGATGGTGAAGTCCCGCATCCGCCCGTCCGGATCCCGGATCGCCTGGCCGATGAAAAAGGCCTCCTGCATCTGCTCGAACAGGTCGCGCCAACGCGCCTCGCTCCGCTGCAGCCGCTCCTCGGCGGCCTTGCGTTCGGTGATGTCGATCGCCACGCCGACGAAGCGCTGCTCGCGGACGCCCGGGCTGGAGACCACCTCGCCGCGGCGCGCGATCCAGCGGATCTCGCCGGTAACCGGATCGACCCGGCGATACTCGACATACTCCAGGGGGTTGGCCCGCTCGAGCCGGGCCGGGCCGGAGCTGCCCCGGTCTTCGGGGTGCAGCAGGCTGACCAGGATATCGGCGGATATCGGCGCGTCCGGGGCCAGACCCCAGATCCGGCGATATTCGTCTGAAACGTCGAGGTCGCCCGTTTCCGGATACCATTCGAAGGTCCCGACGCCGCCCGCCTCCTGGGCGATGCGCAGCCGTTCCTCGACGCGCATCCGGTCAGTGGTCTCCTTGACGATCGCCAGCACCCCGCCCCTCTGGCCCTGGTCATTGAGCACCGGGCTGTAGTCGAGGTTCATCCAGACCTCTTCCGGCGCCCCGTAACGCTCCAGGATCAGGCGAAGATCGCGATAGGCCAGATTGCGGCCCTCCCCGAGGACCACCTTGAGAACATTGTCGTTGAAGTCCGCCACCTCCGGCCAGCCGTCGCGCACGGCCTTGCCCAGCTGGTCCGGATGCCGGCCGCCAGCGAATCCGCTGTAGGCGTCGTTGTAGATCATCGCCCCTTCCGCGCCCCAGAGCAGGACCATGGGAACGTCGGCGCCCAGCATCATCGACACCACGGCCTTGAGATTGGCCGGCCATCCCGAGACGGGCCCCAGCCCCGTCCGGGACCAGTCGAGCGATCGAATGAGGCCGGCGACCTCGCTATCCTGGACGGGGAATCTCAAACACGCGGCCCTTCTCGACGGATCGGAACGAAACAGTTGGCCCATTTCGCGCCGGAACCGTTTCTTCTAGCAGCTTCCGGCGAGCAGCCTCCGGCAAATTTCGCAGCCCGACAGCCCACCGCGTCGACGATGTCGCAGGGGGGCCGAGCTAGCCCGCCGGCGCCGCGCCCTGGGCCCCACTCACTTCGATAGGCGGATCGGACCGGCGAAAGGCCCATGCGGCGGATGCAGCCCTGCCACCTAGCGTCCCCGTTCCGCCACGGCCGAAATCGCCAGGGATATCGCGGCCCCGAGCAGAAGCACCCCGCCGAACATCACCAGCCAGGATGACCCGTGATAGTCCAGCAGGAGCATTGGCCCAGCCATAATGACGGCCACGATCAGAACGCCATTGGCGATATAGCGGACGCGGAGAACCGGCAGCGGGTGCGCCTCGGCAGGGGTTCTGGAAGCCACCGCGACCACCCCGATCAGCGCCACGGCAAGGGCTTGAAGCCAGACGTTCTCCCCGGCCAGAACGAGCGACAGCGCGGCCAGGGCGGCCAGACCGCCCGCGCTGGCCAGCAGGCCCAGCCGCAGGCGGACCGCCAATCCGCTCCAATAGGCCGCGAGCGCGTTGAGGCTCCGGCTGAAGGCCAATCCGGCCACGATCAACGGAACAGCGACCTGCAGCCCGTGCATGAACGACAGCTGGTGCAACCCCACCAACCAGAACGGAAACAGATAGCCGTTGGCCCAGATCAGCGGCCCATAGGCGTCAGTCAGGTCAAGTCGCCCAGGGCGTTCGCCGGCGACCGTCCGGGCCCAGACCAGGACCGCCAGGGCCAGACTCACCGCAATCAGGGTCGACGCCGTCCCCGGCGGCGCCAGTCCGGCCAGCAGCAGGACCGCCAGGCTGGCCGGCGCCCAACCCAGTCTGATCCAGT
Source organism: Caulobacter sp. (assembly GCA_030680355.1). Lineage (GTDB taxonomy): Bacteria > Pseudomonadota > Alphaproteobacteria > Caulobacterales > Caulobacteraceae > Caulobacter. The sequence goes on along the minus strand of JAUXVF010000031.1, from coordinate 243,061 downwards.
CCGGCGCCGCATCCCGCCAATCCCGACGCCAGTGATGGCGCGCCATGTCGATGGCGTAGAAGCGCGCCAGGATCAGGCCCGCCGCGAGTCCACCGAATATCAGACCGTGGAGGACGCCGCCGACGAGGCCGCCGCCAAACAGGCTGGAGGCCGGCAAGCCAATCAGGAAGGCCACGGCCCCCACGGCCAGGACCGCCATCAGGGAGCGGACACCAATCCGCGGCCCCTGGAAATGCTCGCGCCACCAGGCGGCCGAGCCCGGATCAAGGTCAGCGTGCAGAGTCGGGTGGGCGGTGTTGAGGTTATCGAAGAACGCCCGCACCCGCCGTTCGTTGATGATCGTGCGCAAGCGCCATATCGGCGAGCGGGGCCGTGGCGGCTTTTCCAGAAGACGGAATGCACGGTTGTGGAGGTGATCCCGGGCCCGCAATCGACGACGGTAGACGACGTCATCCTGACGCAGCAAAATGTGCTCCACCGCGCCAGGGGTTTCGAGGCGACCCGACCGCTCCTGCCAGCGAAAATGCGCGACGGACGGGTCGATGAGGCAGTCGGTCCGCGGCAGGTTGCAGGCAATCAGATCCTGGAGCCAAGTCTCGACCCGACCGTGCACGCTAATCTCATCCAGGGCCGGCGATCGCAGCAGCGCCTCTCCGGCCGCGTGAATGCCGATGGTGTCCACCGGACCTTCATCCACCACCAGGGCATGAAGTCGACCGGTGAGCAGATTCAGATCGTCGAGCGCGGCCTCACGGGCGTCGGGCTGCGCCGGCGCGGCGATGTCAGGCCGCGGCGGGTCCGCCGTGAGGATCGCTGGGTCGGCCGGCTCCTCCGACGCCGCAACCGCCGGCGTTTCGGCGATGGCGATGACGGCCGGCTCTCCCTGCCCCCTGTGGTCCCGCGCCGCCTGCCCCCGCGCCAAGGCCATCGCCTGATCATAGGCGCCTCGCAGCGTCTTGAATCCTTCGGGATCGTCCTCGGGATTGGTGACGCGCAGGCGCGCCGCATAGGCGCGGCGAATGGCGGTCTGGTCGCGGGTGGCTGTCAGCCCGAGCGTACGCCAGACGCCGCGGCTCATAGCCAGACTTCGCCTTCCAGTTCGTCCAGCGCCGCCGCGAGCGCCAGGCGGCCGGATTCCACGGTCCTTGGATTCTGCGTCTCGAGGGCCGTTTCGAACTGGGCGATCAGCCGGCCAACATAGTCGCGCCGGTCGGCGATGAAGTCTTCGTAGCAACGCCCGGCCCTGGCGAGGAGGGCGAGATTGGCGTGATCATCGCGCGGATGGACCTTGAGGGCTGCGAGCGCCGCGCGGCGCGCCTCCACGTCCTCCCGCGACATGTGTTCATCATCGACAATCACCAGCTGCCGCTTTTCGCCGCTGTCGAGAACGCGTGCGTCGACCTCCAGCAATCCATTGATATCGTACGTGAAACGAACCTCGATCTGGACCTCTCCAGCGCGTTTTGGCGGTACCGGCACCGCGATCGAGCCGAGCTTGACGTTGTCGCTGACCTGGCGGGACTCGCCCTGAAAGATGTTGAAATGCACCTCTCGCTGGCTGTCCTGCACGGTGCTGAAGAGCTCGACCCGGCTGGCTGGAATGACGGTGTTGCGGTCAATGATCGGCGCGAAAATGCCGTGCCGCATGCTGCCATTGGCGAGTCGTTCAACGGTGTCGACACCCAGGGTGTAGGGGCAGACATCGGTCAGCACGACCTCGCCCAGCGCCGCGTCCCGCGCCTTCAGGCCCGCCTGGATTGCGGCCCCGATGGCCACCGCCTCGTCGGGATTGATGGATGTCGCCGGAAACCGGCCGAACATCCTGGTGACCGCCCGCCGCACGATCGGCATCTGGGTCGCGCCGCCGACCATGACGATTTCGCGCAGGTTTTCAGCGGCGATCTCGCTGTCACGCAGGGACCGCAGGACCGGCTCCCGCAATCGCGCCAGGAGAGGCGCCGCCATCGTCTCCAGTTCCTGGGCGGTGATCTCGAGCTCGAAGACCTCGCCTTCCCAAGTAATCGACATCATGGCAGAATCAGCCGCGCTCAGCGCCCGGCGGGTGCGCTCCGCCGCCGCCCGAAGAAGCTCGTAGATCGCATCTCCAGCCTGCGCCGCCTCGCGCCACCGGGCGCCGAATTTGGCCCGCATGGCCGTGATCAGCAGTTCGTTGAAGTCCTCGCCCCCGAGCCGGTTGTCGCCGGTCGAGGCGCGCACCTCGATGACGCCCTCGAACATCTCAAGAATCGAGACGTCGAAGGTTCCGCCGCCCAGATCGAAGACCAGGAACAGGTTGTCCTGGCCGGCGGTGTGGATGCCGTAGGCCAGGGCCGCCGCCGTGGGTTCGTTGAGCAGCCGCTCGACCTTCAGGCCGGCCAGTTCGCCGGCCCGACGGGTGGCCTTGCGCTGTTTGTCGTTGAAATAGGCGGGGACCGTGATCACCGCCTCGGTCACGGGCTCGCCCAGAAAGGCCTCGGCGTCGGCCTTGAGCGCCCGCAACACCAGGGCCGACAGTTCCTCAGGCAGAAAGTCCCGATCGCCCAGCCGCGTCGTACGCGCGCTACCCATGTAGCGTTTGAAAGCGGTGCTGGTCTGAAACGGATGCGTCGACTGGCGTTCCCGCGCTGCCAGACCGATGATGATCTGGCCAGCATCGTCGACGCTGACCGCCGAGGGGGTCAGTACATGGCCCAGGCTGTTGCGGATCAGTTCCGCCTTGCCGTCACGCCAGATCGCGACCGCACTGTTGGTCGTGCCCAGGTCAATTCCGATGATCACGCGGCAGCCCCCGAACACACCCCGCTCACAACCTAGCGAGGCATTTGGACTTGTGAAGGGGTTTCAGCCTGCCGCGCCCTCGCGCGCTTCGATCATGGTCAGCAGTCGCTCCATGCCCCGGTCGGCGAGGCCCTCCTCGCGCAGGTGGGCGACCAGGTCGCGGAGGTAGTCGATGTTGCGGCCCGACAGGCCCGTGGCGCCGTCGATGAGGTCGGCCTGGCGCTCGAGGGTCAGGGCGCCGGCCCACTGCGGATGGTGGGGGTCGGACAGGAAGACCAGCGACCGGGCCGGGTCGCCGCCGTCGAAACGGATGTCGCGCCAGGCCTCGACATAGGTCTCGGTCGGCTGCTCGCGCTCGCGCAGATAGGCGAAGGTCTCGTCCCAGTCGGCGGCGGCGACGCGGAAGGCCATGCCCCGGGTCGAGCCGCCCGGCGCCAGACCCAGCACCAGGCCCGGCCGCTCATAGGTGCCGCGATGATGTACCGAATAGATGCAGAAGGCGCGTCGTCGACCGTGGAGCCGCGCGCGGCGGCGGTCTATGAATGGAAACCCCGGTCGCCACATCAGCGACCCGTAGCCAAACACCCAACGGTCCCCGTCCGCGTCATCCATTCGCCATTCCTGAAAAGCGTCCTTGCCGATGAGCCTGCCTGATCGCCCCGCCGCCCGCAAACCCCGCCGCCTGGGCCTGATCCTGCCCTGGCTGGCTCTGGTCCTGCTGGCCGGAGGCTGGAGCGCCGCCTGGTTCAAGCTGAAGGCCGAGGCCGTCGCCCGTATGGACGCCGCCGTCGCCGGAATGCGGACCCAGGGCTATCAGGTCAGCTGGGACCAGCGGACGGTCGGCGGCTTTCCCTTCCGACTCGACGTCAACCTGACCGCGCCGCGCATCGCCGAACCCTCGGGCTGGGCCCTGGCGGCCCCGGTCGTGAAGAGCGAGGCCTGGATCTACCGACTCGACCAGTGGGTGATGGTGCTCCCGGCCGGCCTGACCCTGACACGTCCGCAGGGCGGCGACGTGTTGGTCCGGGCCGACGCCCTGCGCGCCAGCCTGGGCGGCCTGGACCAGCGGCCGCCGCGTCTGTCGGTCGAGGGGGCCGGGCTGCGGTTCGACCCGGCGGCGGGGGGCGCCCCCTATTTCCTGCAATCGGCCGAGCGGCTGGAGCTGCATCTGCGGCCGGGTCCCGACAACCAGGGCGGCATGCTGTTCCGCGTCGACGGCGCCCGGCTGCGGCTGGAAGGCCTGCCGGCGCGGGTCGCCCAGGGCCGCCCCGTATCGCTGATGTGGGATCTGGCGCTGTCGAGAATGAGCGAGCTTTCCGGCGCCAACTGGCCGGCCGCGGTGCGGCGCTGGCGGAACGCCGGCGGCGTCATCACCGTCCGCGCCGCCGAGATCCGCGGCGGCGACGCCCTGCTGGCCGGCAGCGGCGGGCCGCTGACGGTGGGACCGGACGGGCGGCTGGAGGGCGAGATGAAAGCCGCCCTCAAGGAGGCCAAGAGCGGTACGACGGCCCTGAGCGGACAGGTCAGCCTGAAGGACGGGCGGGTCGTGCTGGGACCGCTTGATGTCGGGCCATCGCCGAGGCTGTACTGACGCAATTTTCTTGCGTCACACGTGCGGTATTGCCGCATCGCCCGCAATGACTTAGGTCCGCCGTCTCGCTTTGGGGAAAATTCATGGGCAAGGCCGCGCCCACATCGCCGCAATCGCTGGACGCCATCCGCGCCCGCCTCGACGTCCTCGACGCCGAGCTGCTGGCGCTGGTCGGCGAGCGGGCGTCGCTGGCCGGGGCCGTCGCCGAGGCCAAGCGCGCCGCCGGCGATGGCGGCAAGTTCGGCCTGCGCCCGGCCCGCGAGGCCCAGATCATGCGGCGGCTGCTCAAGGACCGCGATCCGGCGGCCAGCGCGGCGCTGGTGGTGCGCATCTGGCGCGAAATCATCGGCGACAGCCTCAGCCAGCAGGGGCCGTTCCACCTCAGCGTCTGGGGCGGCAAGCTGGAGTCCCGCGCCGTCGAACTGGCCCGGCTGCGGTTCGGCGCGGCGCCGAGCCTGACCACCGTCGCCCGTCCCGAGGACGCCCTTGCCGCCGCCAAGACGCCCGGCGGCGTCGCCGTCCTGGCCCTGACGCCCGACAGCAGCTGGTGGGGCCGGCTGCTGGCAGAGCCGACGCTGAAGGTGTTCGCCACCCTGCCCTGCCTGACCACCTGGGGCCCGACCTCCGCCGTGGCCGTGGCCCAGGTCGAGATCGCCCCCACCGGCGCCGACCAGACCCTGTGGGTCACCGACGCCCCCGATATCGGCAAGACCATCGAGGCGCTGAGCCGCGACGGCGTCGCCGGCGGGCCGCTGGCCCAGCATGGCGGCCTGACCCTCTATGCGCTGGCGGGCTATTATCAGCACGATGACGCCAGGCTGACCCGCGCGCCGGGGCGGCTGCATGGCGTCATCGGCGCGGCCCCCGAACCCTTCGACCTTTAGCCGGTCCTCCTGTAAGAGGCCGGTTCTCATTCCGGACCTCAGACATGACCGCTTCGCCCATCGATCGTTCAAAAGCCGACCGCCCCACGCCCAAGCCCGGCATCCTCGACATCCAGCCCTACAAGCCCGGCAAGGCCGTCGCCGAGGGCGTCGCCAACCCGATCAAGCTGTCGGCCAACGAGAACATCCTGGGCTGTTCGGACAAGGCCCGCGAGGCCTACGCCGAGGCGGCCGGCAAGCTGAACCTCTATCCGGACGGCCGGGCCAACCTGCTTCGGGACGCCATCGCCGCGAAATACGGCCTCGAGCCCGAACGGCTGGTGTTCGGCTGCGGCTCGGACGAGGTGTTCCAGCTGCTCAACCAGACCTTCCTCGAACCGGGCGACAACATCGTCCAGCCCGAACACGGTTTCGCGGCCTGGGCCATCGGCGCCCGCGCCTGCGGCGGCGAGGTGCGCTACGCGCCGGAGAAGGACCTGCACGTCGACGTCGACACCATTCTGGCGATGGTCGACGACCGCACGCGGTTGGTGTTCATCGCCAACCCGGCCAACCCGACCGGCACCTGGATTCCGTTCAGCGAGATCCTGCGGCTGCACGAGGCGCTGCCGCCGTCGGTCGTGCTGGTGCTCGACGGCGCCTACGCCGAGTTCCAGACCGAGGCCGCCAACCGCGAGGACTTCGACCTCGCCCGCCACGAGCACAATGTGGTGGTGACCCGGACCTTCTCGAAGATCCACGGCCTGGCCGCCCTGCGGGTGGGCTGGGGCTATCTGCCGGCGGCCATGACTGAGGCCGTCGACCGTATCCGCCTGCCGTTCAACGTCAACATCCCGGCGCAACTGGCTGCAATTGCTGCCATTTCTGACGAAGAGTTCCAGCGACGATCGGTCGATCTGGTCGAGGTCTGGCGGCCCTGGCTGACGCAACAGCTGAGCGGGCTGGGCCTGGACGTCGTCCCGTCGGCGGCCAATTTCGTGCTGGTCGGCTTCCCCACGACGCCGGGCCGCACCGCCGTCGAGGCCGAGGCCTTCCTGGCGCGCAAGGGGCTGCTGACCCGGGGGGTCGGCAACTACCGCCTGCCCGATCACCTGCGCATCACCATCGGTCTGGAAGACCACAACCGCGCTGTCGTCGACGGCCTAGCCGACTTCATGGGTCGCTCATGACCGCGCCCCTGTTTCCCCGCCTGACCATCGTCGGCTGCGGCCTGATCGGCTCGTCCATCGCCCGGGTCGTGCGTGAGAAGGGCGTCGCCGGCGAGATCGTCATCGCCGACATCTCCGAAGCCCATCGCGACCGCATCACCGCCCTGAACCTTGGCGACCGGGTCACCGGCGACATCGGCGAAGGCGTCGAGGGCGCCGATCTGGTGATCTTCGCCGTGCCGGTTCTGGCCATGGGCGCGGCCATGGCCCTGGCGGCCGGCCATCTCAAACCCGGGGCCATCATCACCGATGTCGGCTCGGTCAAGGGCACGGTCGCCGACGCCCTGATGGCCCACGCGCCCGACGACGTGTTCGTTATCCCCGGCCATCCGATCGCCGGCACCGAACATTCGGGCCCCGACGCTGGGTTCGCCGAGCTGTTCGACGGTCGCTGGACCATCCTCACGCCGCTGGACCGCGAGGATGACGCCTATGCGGCGGCGGTGACGAAGCTGGCCGAGTTCTGGCAGGCCCTGGGCGCCCAGGTCGAGATCATGGACCGCGCCCACCACGACTTGGTGCTGGCCGTGACCAGCCACATCCCCCACCTGATCGCCTACAACATCGTCGGCACCGCCGCCGATCTGGAGGGGGTCACCGAGGGCGAGGTGATGAAATACAGCGCCGGCGGTTTCCGCGACTTCACCCGCATCGCCGCCAGCGATCCGACCATGTGGCGCGACATCTTCGTGGCCAACAAGGAGGCGGTGCTGGAGGTGCTGGGCCGGTTCACCGAGGATCTGCAGGCGCTGCAGCGGGCCATCCGCTGGGGCGAAGCCGACAAGCTGCACGACCTGTTCACCCGCACCCGCGCCATCCGCCGCGGCGTCATCGACCTGGGCCAGGAGAGCGCAGAGCCAAACTTCGGGCGGGACAGAGGGAAGCACTAAAAACCTTCTCCCGGCCGGGAGAAGGTCCCCTACCCCTCCGTCACCAGCCGCCGCATGATTTCCAGCACCTTTGGCGTGTCGCGGCGCAGGCCGGCGCGGATCAGGATGGCCGGGGCGAAGATGGCCGCCGAGACCCGGGTTTCGTAGGTCACCCGCGTCGAGCGGCCGCCGTTGCGGGGCGCCAGGCCCCATTCGCCCTCGAAGGTCTTCAGATTGCCCTCGAGCTTGCGGAAGCGGATGCGTCTGCCAACCTCGTAGTCGGACCGGAAGACATAGTGGAAGCTCGGCCACAGCGGGCCGCCGCGGGTGAGGTGCTCGCGGATGTCCCAGCCGTCGCCGGACCGGGTGATCCGGCATTCGACAAGGCTCTTGATCATCCGCCGGGTGGCGGCGCAGTCGGTCATCGTCGCCCAGACCCGGTCCGGGGCGGCCGGAATGTCGACCCCGGCGCGGATACGGGCCGACTCGCCGTCGGCATCGAGGGTCACGCTGACCCAAGGCTCTGCGGCCGGGAAGCCGGCGGCGGCGTCAGGGACCCGGGCCTCGCTCGAGGCGGCGAGTGTCAGGGCGATCAACGCCGCGGTGACTCCGGTCCTCATCATCGGCCGGCCTCCAGAGCGCGGCCCTCGCGCCCCGCAGGCCCGGGGCTAGCCTGTGTTTGCGACAGCCGCGCGACTCCGGGGCTTGCATCCTTCGACACGGCCCCTGTGGGGCCTGCTCAGGACGACGCAGAAGGGGTGGGCTCAATACCCTTCGTCATGCTGAGCAGCGCTTGAGGAGCGCGTGTCGAAACACGCACCCCCGCCAGTCGCGTAAAGGGTCTTTTTTGACAACTTTACTTGCCTCACGCCCCGTCGCTGCTAGGCAGGGACCGATCCCGCGCCATCGAAAGACCCGCCGCCCATGACCGCCCGCCACCCGCTCGACGACGCCACCACCCTGACCCCGACGGGCGAGCGCACGGCGACGGGCGCGACGCATCCGGCCTACGCCAACATGGCCGGGCCTTTCGGCGGGGCGACGGCGGCGACTCTGCTGCGGGCGGTGCTCGACGATCCGGCCCGCATCGGCGAGCCGATCGCCCTGACGGTCACCTTCTGCGGCCCGATCGCCGACGGCGGGTTCGAGGTCAGCTGGATCGAGAAACGCACCGGCCGCACGGTGCAGCACTGGACCGTCGACCTGGTCCAGAACGGCAAGGTCGCGGCCACCGCCTCGGTGGTCTGCGCCCGCCGCACGGAAAGCTGGGAGCACCGGCCGGCGACCATGCCGGCGGCGCCGGCGGCCGCCGGGGTTCCGCCCCTGGACATCGGCGCCCGCCTGGCCTGGCTGCAGCGCTACGCCTTCCGCTTCATCGAGGGACCGCCGCAGTTCGCCGGCGCGCCCGGCGACGGCCCGCAAAGCGCCCGCAGCCTCTGCTGGCTGAGCGACCTGCCGGAGCGGACGCTGGACTTCCTGTCGCTGGCCGCGCTCAGCGACGCCTTCATCGTGCGCATCATCCAGGTGCGCGGAAAGCCGGGGCCGATGGGCACCATCACCCTGACCACCTATTTCCACGCCGGCGCCGAGGCCCTGGCCGCTAACGGCGCGCGGCCGATCCTGGGCGTCGCCGACGCCAACATCTTCCACGGCGGGTTCGCCGATCAGGAGGCCAGCCTCTGGCGCGACGACGGCGTGCTGCTGGCGACCAGCGTGCAGGCGTCCTTCTACCGCGACTAACCGTTCAGCGGCCGGAGGTCAGGGCCGCCAGCACCAGGCCCGGATCGCGGTCGATGACCCGCAGATAGGCCTCCAGCGCCGGATCGGGCTCGACCTCGCCGCGCTCGATCCAGCCGAGCCGGTCGGGGTCGATGCGGAAGGTCAGGGCGAAGGCCTGCTGCGACAGCCCGATATGCCAGCGCACCCGCCGCGCCAGGGTCGAGGATGGCATGTGGTCGGGCAGAAAGGACCGGGTCTCGCCTGGAATTGGGGTCGTCATGCGCGCCTCCGTTGCTGCTCCCGCCTCGCCGCCGCCTGAGGGTCTAGGCCCGCGATCTTGCAGCAATGCGACGGTGATGCGTCCGTTCGGAGGCGATTTGGTGGGAGGGCCAAACTCCCTTCCCCCTCGATGGGGGAAGGGTTGGGGATGGAGGTGAGGCTCCGGTGTCGCGGAAAGCGAGCGGTTGGGCGCCGGCGCCTTGCGGAGCCCTTCGCCCGAACTCAGCGGCCACACCACCACCCCACCCTCCTCCATCGAGGAGGAGGGCTTTTGGCGACGATGCCGGCCAATGGGTTCCCTTCCCCCTGGAGGGGGAAGGGTCAGGGATGGGGGTGGGGAAGGATCGGCTGGCGCGGTGTCGGGGGTGGTTCTCCGGCCGGTCGGCGGCGTTGGATCGGGGAGACCTCCACCCCCATCCCCGGCCCTTCCCCCCTCCAGGGGGAAGGGAGCAGGTCGCTACCCTTCCTTCAAAAACTCGGCCACCCCCTCGATCGCCTCGACCAGCCCCATCCGCTGCAGCTCGACCCCCTCGGGCAAACTGCTGAACAGCCTTGTCGGCGCGGCGGCGTCGAGCATGACGAAGACGCCCTTGTCGTCGGCCCGGCGGATCAGGCGGCCGAAGGCCTGGGCGATGCGGGCTCTGGCCAGGCCGTCGTCGTAGCCCTTGCCGCCGAAGCGCACGCGTCTCGCCTTGTGCAGGATGTCGGGGCGTGGCCAGGGCACGCGGTCGAAGACCAGCAGGCGCAGGGAGCGGCCGGGGACGTCGATGCCGTCGCGGACCGCGTCGGTGCCGAGCAAGCAGGCGTTCTCCTCGGCGCGGAAGATGTCGACCAGGGCGCCGGCCTCGAGCGGATCGACATGCTGGGCGTAGAGGGCCAGGCCCTTGTCGGCCAGGGGCGCGGCGATGCGCTCGTGCACGGCTTTCAGCCGGCGGATGGCGGTGAACAGGCCAAGGCCCCCGCCCCCGGCGGCGAGGAACAGCTCGCGCATGGCGGCGGCGACCTGGCGCGGGTCCTCCTTGCCGACGTCGGTGACGACGAAACAGCGGCTGTTGGCGGCATAGTCGAACGGCGAGGCCAGCCGCAGGGTCTGGGGCCGGTCGGGCAGCCGGGCGGCGCCGGTGCGCATCTCGGCCAGGGCGAAGGGATCGTCGAGTGTCGAGTCGGCCAGGGTGGCGCTGGTCACCAGAACGCCATGGGCCGGGGCGATGACGGCGGCGGTCAGGGGCTCGCTCGGGTCGACCCAGTGGCGGCGGCAGGCGGCGTCGACCACCCGGCCATAGAGGAAGGTGGCGTCGAACCAGTCGACGAAATCGGGGTCGTCCTCGGCGTCCTCCTCGATGGCTTTCAGCATCGAACGCCAGGCCGGCAGGGTCATGCGGGCGCGGCGGTCGAGGCCGCGCAGAGCCCCTTCAATGCGGGCGCGGTCGCTGGTCTGCAGCTCCTCGGCGTCCTGGTCGAGCACGTCCTCGAGATGGCGGGCCAGGGCCAGCAGCGGCGCCTCGACGGCGGCCAGGGCGCGGGCGGCGCTGGCGGCGGTCTGGCGGACCAGGTCGGTGGCCGGGCGGGCGGCGCATTCCATGCCCTGGTCTGAGCCGGCGGCGCGGGCGCGCAGCTGTTCCATGACCGCGACCAGGAAACCCTCGATGGCCCCGGCCGGATTGACCTGACCGTCGGGTGGGGCGATGCGGCCCGACCAGCCCTCGCCGGGCAGGGCGGCGGCGGCCTGAAGCGCGTCCTGCAGGGCGTGGCGGGCGTCCTCGCGGTCGCCGAGAATCTCCATCAGCCGCGCCTCCAGCCCCCGACCGCGCCGACCGCGCCCCTCGGGCCCGCGGATCCAGCGGCGCATCTCGGCCGACTCCGCCCCCGACAGGGCCGTCGAGAAGGCGCTGTCGGCGGCGTCGAACAGGTGGTGGCCCTCGTCGAAGACGATGCGGCGCAGGGAGGTGGTCTCGTTGTCGCCCTTCAGCCCCCGCGCGGTGCGGGCGCCGTCGAAGGCGGCCTGGGTCATGACCAGGGCGTGGTTGGCGATGACGATGTCGGCGCGTTTGGAGCCGCGCACCGCCTTCTCGACGAAACAGGAGCGGTAGTGGACGCAGCCGGCGTGGACGCATTCGCCGCGCCGGTCGACGAGGTTGGCGGCCCCGGCCTGGGCCATCGGCGGAATGGCGAACAGGGTCGGCAGCCAGGCCGGGAAGTCGCCCCCGGTCATGTCGCCGTCGCGGCTGGCCCGCACCCAACGGGCGGTCAGCCCCAGGCCGACGAGGTCGCCGTTACCCAGCTGGGCGGCCTGAACGGCCTCATGAAAGTTGAGCAGACACAGATAGTTCTCACGACCTTTTCGCACGACGACCTTGCGCGCGCGGGCCTCGGGATCGGGATAGATGGCGGCGCTTTCCCGCTCGATCTGACGCTGCAGGGCGCGGGTGTAGGTCGAGACCCAGACCGAGGGGCCGTTGGCTTCGGCCCAGACCGAGGCCGGGGCCAGATAGCCGAGGGTCTTGCCGACGCCGGTGCCGGCCTCTGCCAGCATCATGCGCGGCTCGCCCTCGCGCTCGCGCGGCTGGAAGGCGAAGGCGGCCTCGGCGGCATAGACCCGCTGCGAGGCGCGGACCTCGTCGAGCCCGGCCCGTTCGAGCAGATCGACCAGCCGCTGTTCGGCCGCCGCCGGATCGATGGCCTTGGTCCCCGACTCCCCGGCCGGGGCCTGGTCTTCCCATTCGGGAATGCGGCTCCAGACCTCCAGGCCCGAACCGCGATGGGCGTGACGGATCGGCCCGCCGCCGCGCAGGGCGGCGATACAGGCGGCCCCCCAGGCCCAGCCGCCCCGCTCGAGGGTCTCGGCCAGGGCCAGGGCTTCCTCGCGCGACGGCCAGGGCTCGGCCGCCAGCTCGGCCAGCAGCAGGCCGCAGACCTGGCGCAGGGCGCCCGCCTGGGCCGCCGGCCCCTTCGGCTCGGCCAGGCCCAGGGCCTGGGCCAGACCCGCTGCCGAGGGCGCCGTGAACCGGGCCGGCCGCACGAAGGCGAACAGCTCCAGGGCGTCGAAGATGTTGCGGGTGCGCGGCGGCGGGTTCAGCCCCAGCCGCTTGGCCGTCATGCCGGCGTGGGCGACCAGCACCGGCCCCTGCTGCAGCAGCTCGCGGGCATAGGGCGGCCGCAGCTCGCGCGGCTCGCCGGCATCGGCCACGGCCGACCGCGCGCCCGGCAGGACGACCAGGGCGGGAGCGAGATCAAGGATGGGAGTCGGCGCGTTCACGGGGAATTTCTAGCGGTGTTCGAGCTGAAACGGAACGGGAACATGGTATAGGCGCGGATATGGACGCCGCCGCGCCCCCTGCCCTGTTGCCCCCTCGCTTCGCCGACTGGTTCGCCGGGCGCGGCTGGGCGGCGCGCGACCATCAGCTGGCGATGATCGAAAAGGCCCGGGCCGGGCGCAGCGCCCTGCTGATCGCCCCGACCGGCGGCGGCAAGACCCTGGCCGGGTTCCTGCCCAGCCTGATCGATCTGGCGCAGCGGCCGCCGGCCAACGGGCCGCGGGGCATCCACACCCTCTATATCTCGCCGCTCAAGGCCCTGGCCGTCGATGTCGAGCGCAACCTGATGGTCCCCATCCGCGAGATGGGGCTGGATATCGTCGCCGAGTCCCGCAGCGGCGACACCGGCGAGGCGCGCAAACAGCGGCAGAAGCTCAAGCCGCCCGACCTGCTGCTGACCACGCCCGAACAGCTGGCCCTGCTGCTGGCCTGGGAGGGCGCGCGGGGCCTGTTCGAGGATCTGCGCTGCGTGATCATCGACGAGATCCACACCCTCTGGCCGTCCAAGCGCGGCGACCTGCTGGCCCTGGGTCTGGCGCGGCTGCAGACCCTGGCGCCGGGCATGCGGCGGGTCGGGCTGTCGGCGACGGTGGATGATCCGGAGATCATTCTGCGGTGGCTGGGCCCTAACACCGCTTCGGTCGACCTGGTCCTGGGCCCGCCCGGCCCCGCCCCCGTGGTCGAGGTGCTGATCGCCGGGAGCGGCGTGCCCTGGACCGGCCATACCGCGCAGCACGCCATGGGCGAGGTCTATGAGACCATCAAACGCCACCGCACGACCCTGGTGTTCGTCAACACCCGCTTCCAGGCCGAGTACGCCTTCCAGGAGCTGTGGAAGCTCAATGAGGACAGCCTGCCGATCGCCCTGCACCACGGCAGTCTGGCGGCCGAGCAGCGGCGGCGGGTCGAGGCGGCCATGGGCCGCGGCGAGCTGCGGGCGGTGGTCTGCACCTCGACCCTCGATCTCGGGGTCGACTGGGGCGACGTCGACCTGGTCATCCAGCTGGCCGCGCCCAAGGGCGCCGCGCGGATGGTGCAGCGCATCGGCCGGGCCAATCACCGGCTCGACGAGCCGTCCAAGGCCCTGTTCGTGCCGGCCAACCGTTTCGAGGTGCTTGAATGCCAGGCGGCCATCGAGGCCATCGCCGAGAATGCCCTCGACGGCGAGCCGCCGCGCACCGGGGCGCTCGACGTGCTGGCCCAGCACGTCATGGGCCGCGCCTGCTCAGAGCCGTTCGACCTGCTGGCCCTCTATGACGAGGTGCGGGCGGCCGGGCCCTATCGCGATCTGGCGTGGGAGGATTTCGAGGCGGTCATCGAATTCGTCTCCACCGGCGGCTACGCCCTGAAGACCTACGACCGCTTCCGTCGCATCGTGAAGACCGCCGACGGCCTGTGGACCGCCCGCAACCCCGACACCGTGCGCCGCCATCGCATGAACGTCGGGGCCATCGTCTCCCCAGCCATGCTCAGCGTTCGGATGGCGGCGCGCGGCGGCCGGGCCGGGCGCAAACTGGGCGAGATGGAGGAGGGCTTTGTCGAGATGCTGTCGCCCGGCGACACCTTCATCTTCGCCGGCCAGGTCTGGCGGCTGCACGGGGTGACCGGCGTGGATGTGCTGGTCAGCCCCGCGCCGCATGTCGATCCCAAGATGCCCAGCTGGGGCAGCAGCAAGTTCGCCATCTCCACCTTCCTGGCCGGCAAGGTGCGGCGGATGATGTCCAACGACGCCGAATGGGGCGTGCTGCCGGCCGAGGTCCGCGAATGGCTGGAGGCGCAGCGGGCCCACTCGGCCCTGCCCCGGCCCGACGAGCTGCTGATCGAGACCTTTCCCAAGGGCGATCGCCATTTCCTGACCTGCTATCCGTTCGACGGGCGCCATGCGCACACGACTCTGGCCATGCTGCTGACCCGCCGGCTGGACCGGCTGGGCGTCGGACCGCTGGGGTTTGTCTGCAATGACTATTCGATGGCCATCTGGTCGCTCAAACCGATGGACGGGCTCGATCTCGACGCCCTGTTCGAGGAGGACATGCTGGGCGACGACCTCGAGGCCTGGCTGGACGAGAGCTTCATGATGAAACGCGCCTTCAAGGGCTGCGCCCTGGTCTCGGGCCTGATCGAGCGGCGGATGCCGGGGGCTGAGAAGTCGGGACGGCAGGTGACCTTTTCCACCGACCTGATCTACGACGTGCTGCGCCGCCATCAGCCCGATCATCTGCTGTTGCGCTGCGCCCGCGCCGACGCGGCGAACAACCTGGTCGAGATCGGCCGGGTGGCCGGGATGCTGGGCCGCATCAAAGGCCATCTGCGCCATGTCGCCCTCGACCATGTCTCGCCCTTCGCCGTGCCGATGTTCATGGAACTGGGCCGCGAACGCGCGCCCGGCGGGGCCAGCGAAATGATGCTGGCCGAGGCGGCCGAGGCTTTGATCGCGGAGGCCATGGCGTGAGGGGGATGTGTGACAGTCTGGAGGGGTGCCGCCTGCGTCCTTCGACACGGCGCTTCGCGCCTGCTCAGGATGATTTGGAATTGTGGGGCTCAGAATGGCAGTCATGCTGAGCAGCCTGGCGAAAAAAGGCGTGTCGAAGCACGCAACGGGGTTCAGCTTCACCCAATCCCCCTGCGGCGGCCTGGCCCTCGCGATCAACGGCGAGGCGGCGGTGCTGCGCGTCTCCGGGGCTCTGTGGCTGCCGGCGCACCGCGCTCTGATCGTCGCCGACCTGCATTTCGAGAAGGGCTCGGCCTATGCCGCGCGCGGCCAGCTGCTGCCGCCCTACGACACCCGCGAGACCCTGACGCGGCTGGAGCGGGAGGTCGCCGCCACGACGCCGGAGCAGCTGGTTTTCCTCGGCGACAGTTTCCACGACGGCGCGGCGGAGGCGCGGCTCGACACGGATGACTTCGCCCGGCTGGCGGCGCTGGCGGCGGGGCGGCGCCTGATCTGGGCTGTCGGCAATCATGACGCCGACGGGCCGGACGCCCTGCCCGGCGCGATCGTCGACACCCTGACCCTGGGCGGGCTTGTCCTGCGGCACGAACCGCTGGACGGCCCGCGGCCGGGCGAAGTCGCGGGACATCTGCACCCGGCGGCGAAGATCGCCGGGCGCGGCGGGCGGGTGCGGCGGCGTTGTTTCCTGACCGACGGCGAGCGGCTCGTGCTGCCGGCCTTCGGCGCCTATGCGGGAGGACTGAACGTCAGGGATGCCGCCTTCGCCGGCCTGTTCACAGGTCGGCCGCTGGCGGCGGCGCTGGGCGCGGAGCGGGTCCACGCCATCGGCTGGACCTCGCTGGTCCGCGACTGAGCTACATCGACAACGCCTGTTCCAGGGCGAAGGCCAGAGCGATAGCGGCGCCGGCTGTGACCAGGGTGCGGTAGCGCGGCCGCCACGATGGACCCTCGACGTCGCGCACGTCCCACAGCCAGACCAGCAGGAAGGCGGTCAGAAACCCCGAGACCTGCCAGACGGCGTCGAACCGGTGAATCAGGGGTCCAAAGAGCAGCGAAAATCCAGCGATGGGCGTGAGCAGGGCGAGCGCCAGGCTCCACCAGCGGAACTGTTCGCGGTCGAGTTCGCGGCCGGCCCGGATGCCGCCCAGAAAGCTGAGCATCGTCGTCGACCATACGGCCAGACCCGCCAGGGACAGGGCGCTCAGGCGGTCGGGACCGTAACAATAGACACCCGCCGCGATGTAGAAGGGCGCCAGGCTGATCAGCCCGAACATCCAAGCCTGCGCGGGAACCCGCGCCTGCGCCTGACTCATTGCCCTCAACTCCTGCGAAATACCCGCGATGCCAGCCAGCCGGCGGCCAGCGCGATGAAGGCCGACACGAGGCCATAGAGCCAGGGGTGTTGATGCGCGAACAGGTAAAGCGCCCGCTCCAGTCCGACCTTTTCGACCTTGAGCGGCAGGGTGCGTTCAGAGACCGGCAGGCCGTCCTGGAACAGGATCACGCGGGCCGAGTACTGGCCGATCGGCGCGTCGGCCGGAAGGTCGACCTGGGCGCGGAACAGCCCCCGGTCCAGGAAAGTGACGCCGTCGGCGTCGGCGCTGTAGAGGCCGGCGGTCTGTTTCAGCCTCACCACCGCGCCGCGCCAGGCGTGGTAGTCGGCTCCCAGGGAGCTGACCACCATGTCCCGCACGCCATAGCGGGTCTCAACCCGGCGCTCGGCCGGCGCGGCGATGGTCAGATGGTCCAGCCCCAGCCCCAGGGTGCGTAGCTGGGTGAAGCGGGTGATGTCGGCCAGCGGCCGGGTCGAGGCGGCGCGATAGAAGCCGGGCGCGCCCTCGAACACCACGGGGCGGCTGTTGAGCCAGATGCCGGCGATGCGGACCTTGCGCGCGATCCGCACCGACTGTTCGGGGCCGCGCACGACGACGACGACGTCACTGGGCCGCCCCCGCGGATCGAACACCGCGCCATAGACCGAGATCTTCGCGCCAGTGAAGCCAGACGTGACGCGGACATCGGTCTCGGTAAGAGTCGCCGAAATGGCCACGGGCGCCTGTGAGGGCGGGGCGATCGCGACAGGCATCAGCCGCCCCCCGTCACGAACACGAAGGGGTCTTCGGGGTGGATGAACAGGCCCAGACCCATGCGCAGTCCAACCAGCAGCACGATCAGGGCCAGCAAGGCGCGCAGCTCCTCGGCCCGGAAACGCGCCGACGCCCGGGCGCCCAGCTGCGCCCCGACCACGCCGCCGATCAGCAGCAGGGTGGCCAGGACAATGTCGACCGTCTGGTTGCGGCCGGCCTGGAGCACGCTGGTCAGGGCCGTGGTGATGACGATCTGGAACAGGCTGGTGCCAACGACGACATTGGCCGGCATACGCAGCAGATAAACCATGGCCGGGACCAGGATGAAGCCGCCGCCCACCCCCATGATCGCCGACAGGATGCCGATCAGAAAGCCGAGCACGATCGGGGGAATGACGCTGATGTAGAGCCTGGACTTGGGGAACCGCATCTTCCACGGCAGGGCGTAGAGCAGCACCGGCCGGCGCTCGCGGCGCGGTTTGGGCGTCTGACCCCGGCGGCTGCGCAGGATGGCGCCCAGCGACTCCCAGAGCATCAGGGCGCCGATGACGCCCAGGAACAGCAGGTAGGAGACCGAAACCACCAGATCAGCCTGGCCGAGCAGTCGAAGCACGCGGAAGATCTCGACCCCGACAAAGGCGCCGACAACGCCGCCGCCGGCCAGCACGCCGCCCATGCGGAAATCGACCATCCGGCGGCGGCTGTAGGCGCTGACGCTGGAGACCGACGAGGCGGCGACGTGGTTGGCCTCGCTGGCCACGGCCACCGCCGGCGGAATGCCGAGGAAGACCAGCACGGGGGTCATCAGAAAGCCGCCGCCGATGCCGAACAGGCCCGAGATGAATCCAACGATCGCGCCCAGCGCCACCAACAGCGGCGCGTTCACCGAGACTTCGGCAATGGGGAGGTAGAGATCCACGATCTACCTATGCCCAACCCCGGTTGCGATGGAACCGGAAATGCGTTCGCCGCGCCGGTCGCGGCTCACCTTGCGTAGATCGACAGCTTCGAGACGGTGACCGCGTCCAGCTCGCCGGTCGCGACCAGACCCTGTTCACGCTGGAACGCGGCGACCGCGCCCTTCAGTCCCTGAGACGCGACGCCGTCCTGCGGGCCACGGTAGTAGCCGAGGGTGGACAGGGCCTTCTGGGCCGATGCGATATTGGCGGCGCCCGCGCTGGCCGAAGCCCGGGCCGTCGCTGCCGTCGGCGCGGCGGCGCGGAAACCGGTCGCTGATCGCTCAGCGGCGTTGCGCGCGTCAGGCGGCAGATCCTTCTTGACCCGCTCGGCGCTGGACCGCGCTTCACCGTCTCCGGCGCGGGCGGCGATCAGGTACCATTTGTAGGCCTCGGCGGCGTTCTGACCGACGCCGTAGCCCTCTTCATACAGCCGGCCGAGATTGTACTGGCTGTCGGAAAGGCCCAGATCGGCCGCCTTGCGGAACCACTGCGCCGCAGTGGTCGTGTTCTTCGGTCCGCCCTGGCCCTCGAAATAGTAGAGGCCGAGGTTGTGCATGGCCTTGCGGTCGCCGCCCTGGGCGGCCCGTTCAGTCCAGCGGCGGGCTTCGCCGGCGTCCTTGGCCAGGCCCGCCTCACCACTCTCATAGAGTTTGGCCAGATAGAACTGGGCGGCCGGATAGCCGAGATTGGCCGCGCGTTTGAGGCTTTCGACGCCGGTCGGATCGCGGGCCTCAACCCGCCGGACGCCCTCGGCGTAGAGGGCCTCGCCCGCGTCGGCTGACACCGCGCCGGGCGCATCGACGCCTCCGGCGAGGGCCGGCGAAACCCCACCACCAGCGGGCGCCATGCCCTGCGGCCCGATGGCCACCGCGAGCCGGGGCTCGCCGCCGACCGACGGAGTGGTGTCGGCCTCGGCGGTCTTCACCTCACCCCTGTCGTCAGCTTTGCGGGTCTTGACGAACTCGGCGACCCGGTCGCTGACCTTGCCGCCGTCACCGCCGCCGGAAAGGATCGTTCCGGCGGCGAACAGTGAGCCCAGAGTGGCGGCGCCGGCGGCCAGCACCAGAGCTGACTGCAGAGCCGACCCGGCGCGGCGGCGTGGCTTCTTGTCCGTCGCCGAAAACAGGCCGCGTTTGGAGGTCGGCTGCACCCGGGGTTCGGGCGTGTTGGCCATGCGAGCGGCGGCGCGCGCCTGGTCGAGCATTTCCCGGGTGGAGCGCGGCCGGGAGACATCCTCGACGTCCAGCGGCGCGGCGGTCGGCGCGGCAGCGATCTCGGGGTCGGCGAGGTCATCGTCCAGATCCGACAGCGTCGCGAAACCGTCCGCCGCCTCGATATCTTCGTCGGAAAACGCCGGCTTGCCCCGTTCAGCGGCCGGGAACGGGTCAGGCTCGCCCTCGACGGCGGGCGCGGCGGTCCGGGCGAAGGTCTGGGGCGCGAAGGCGTCCTCCGGGATCGAGCGACCCGCGGCGGGGAAAGGCTCGGCGGCGAACGGATCATCGAACGGCGTCTTGGGCGTATCCACCCGGCGCGGAGCCGCGGCGGCCGGCGCGACCGGTCCCTGGGCGACCTGCTCGGCCAACCGACGATGGGAGCTGTTCAGGCTGGCGTCGATCTTTTCCCGGGCTTCATCGAGCAGCTTGGCCGTGCGTTCTTCGCTCAGGCGGATGCGTTCGGCGAGATCGACCGAGGTGCGTTCCTGCCGCTGACTGATGCGTTCGGTGACGCGGGCGACTTGCTCGCCGACCTCGTCGATCGCCTGGGCGCCGCGGCGCTCGGAATTGGCGATGCGCTCGGCCAGCCGCTCGGTGATGCGGGCGATCTCGCCGCCAAGCTTTTCCAGCGCCTGGGCCTGGATAGTGTCGGCGCGGTTGAGCTTCTGTTCAACGGCGTTGGCGATGCGGGCCACTTCGCCGCCGATCTGTTCGACCGCGTCGGCGCCGCGGTTTTCCACGGTCTGAACCCGCCGGCTCAGGCTGTCAGCCATGTTGACCACCTCTCGCCCCATCCGCTCGATCGCTTCGGCCGAGCGGGATTCCGCGGTCCGGATGTGCGAAGCCATCTCTGACAGCTTGCCTTCCATGCGATCAAAACGCCCTTCGGAGGTGGCGCGCAGGCTTTCGGCCATCTCGGCGCGGGCGGCCTCCATCCGGCGGGTCAGATCGGCCGCCAGGGCTTCCAGACGGCTGCCGCCGCCATCGCTTTCGACCGAACGCAGCCGGCGATCGAGAATGACAAAGGAGGCGCCCAGATCGCGGATCGCGTCGCTGGTGCGAGTCTCGGCCTCGCCAAGGCGTCCGGCCAGGGTTTCAGCGATTTCGGCCGGGTCGCGGGCTTCGACGGCCATGATCCGGTCCGCCAGATCGCGGACCGCCTCGCCGGCGCGGGCTTCGGCCTCGCCCAGACGTTCGGCCAGGGCGTCGGCGACCTGGGCAGGGTCGGCCGC
Source organism: Caulobacter sp. (assembly GCA_030680355.1). GTDB lineage: Bacteria > Pseudomonadota > Alphaproteobacteria > Caulobacterales > Caulobacteraceae > Caulobacter. The sequence continues at coordinate 222,475 of JAUXVF010000031.1, read as the reverse complement.
CTCCACCGCCCCAAGGCGCGCCTCGACGGCGGCGATGGCCTCGCGCGTGCGCGCGTCGCCCTCGTAGACCTGACCGGCGACCTTGCCGAGCATGGTCTCGAGCGATCGGAGCGCCTCGGCCGAGCGCGGGCCCGTCGATTCCAGTTCAACCTTGCGAAGGCGTTGGCCGACGCCGCCGAACTCGCTCTTCAACTCATCCACGGCGCCCTCGAACCGGGCCGCCACGGAGTTCTGCTCCCGCTCGGCCGACTCGAGGCGGGCCAATGCCCCGCGCACGGACTGGTCAATGCCGGTGATGGCCAGGGTCGACCGCTGCTCGCCGGCCTCGATCCGGGCGGTCAGCCGCTCGATCGCCTCGGCGACGCGCCCGACTTCATCGGCGGGATGGCCGGCGACTTCATAGCGGGGGGCGGCGCTGGGGCGAGGCGTGGAGACGACGAGCGGTTCCTGCGGCCCGTCAAAAGCCCGGCCCGGCGGGGTCTCGTCGATGGGTTCGCCCTCGACGATCATACGATTGAGCCATTCGCCGAGCGTCATGCCGGAGCGACGAGCGAGATCCTTGGCGATCTCCCGCGCCTTAGGGTCGATACCCTTCACGCTCCAGGGCGCCCCCGACGTCATTCGAATCGTATCTCCGGCACTTCAAACCCGACGCTACCGAGCCACCCTTTGTGTGTAAACGCGAGGTTAACGCTAAATGTAGGGGTTTGGGCGATTAGCTGTGGACGAAGCTTGCAACGCGGCCAATCGGACGCCATCTGGCCGCCATGGACGTCTCGACCACCCTCGCGATCATCGCCGCCTTTATCGGATTATCCGTTTTCGCGGGCTGGCGCGGCTCGCTTCCGCCGGACCTGGCCAAGGGCGTGAGGATGATTCCCTGGCGACCGATCATGGTCTTCTCAGCAGCCGGCGTCCTTTTCCTGCTGGTCCACCTGGCCTCGCTGTTCGGCATCCAGACCGGCCGTTAGGCTTCCACCGACCGCTTCGGCCGGCGGGTCAGCCCGGCCATGCCGCCGGACGACAATAACCCGACATCGGCCAACAGCATGGGGATCTGCCATTTGTGTGGCGCGGCGATGTAGCGCGGCTGCCAGAGCGGATCGTATTTGTCCTTGTATCGCCGCACGCCGCGGAAATTGTAGATCTCCTCGCCGCGTTCGAAGACCAGTCGCCCAACCCGCGACAGCATCGGCGCCAGGGGCCGGTCGTCCAGGCCCGCCAGCGGCGAGGCGCCGAAGTCGAAGGCGTGATAGCCCTGTTGGCGGCCCCATTCGAACAGTTCGACGAACAGGTAGTCCATGACGTTGCTGGGCGCGGCGTCGCCGTAACGCATCAGATCCATGGAGAAGGTCTTGCGCGAGGCGGTCGGCCAGACCGAGGCGAAGGCCACGATCGCCCCCGCCGAACGCACGACGGCGACCGGGAACTCGGCCACGTAGCTGGGCACGAAGCCGCCGAGGGAAAAGGCCTTCTCGCCCCCCGAATGATTGGCCAGCCACTCATCCGAGATGGCCTTGAGTTCGTCCATCAGGGCCGGAACATCTTCAGGCGGCAGGACTTCGAAGGAGGCTCCGCCCTCCCCCGCCTTACGCCAGTTGCGGCGCAGCGCCTCCCGACGGCGACCAACCAGGGAGAAGCCGTCGAGGGGCACGGCGGCGGCCTCGCCGATCTTCTGGATCGAAAAACCCAGCTCGACCGCATCAGGCAGATCCTCGGGGCCGATGCCGTAGAGCGCCGGTCGGGCGGCGTGGGCGTCCGCCAGTTCCCGGAACCGCCAGAGCAGCTCCATACGCTCCGTCTGTTTGCCGATCGGCCCGTCCATGGCGATCCAGGATCGCCCGCGCACGCCGAACATCAGGAAGGTCTGGCCAGACGGCGAGAACAGGAACCGCTTGTCCCCCAGCAGGGCCAGGTTGGAGTCTGGCTGGGCCCATTCGGCCGAGCGCAGGATGGCCCGCACCCGCTGGAAATCGGGGTCGTCCTCGCCCGACACCGGCGGGGTGGCGGCCATGGCGAACATCCGCCACAGGCCGAAGAACAGCAGGACCATGGCGGCGCCGACGGACGAGCGGATGGCCCGGGTGATGTCCTGATCGACCATCACCCGCCAGATCGGCCGGCCGGCGTAGTCGGCATGGGCGAAGGACCACCAGCCCAGCAGGGCCGCACCGATCAGGATGGCCGCCGCCGAGACCAGCCAGCCGGGCGTTACCTCCATGCGCGAGAGGGCGGCCGAGCGCGGAAAGGCGCCGCGCAGAGGCAGGATCAGGGCCGTGCAACCGATCAGCACCGCGGCCTCTTCCCAGTTGAACCCCTTGAACGGCGCCAGCAGGGCCGCCGCCAGCAGGGTGACCAGGGTCGCCGTCCAGGCGGCGTCCAGCCGCGAGCGCAGGCCAAAGGCCAGCAGGATCAGCAACAGGCCCAGGATCGAGGACAGGAAGTGGCTGGTTTCAATCAGGATCTGCGGGGTGAACCGCAGCAGCGCCAGAAAGCGTGACGGGTCGGACGGCGTGGCGCCGGACGCCAGCAGCATAACCCCGGACGTCATCGCCGCCGCCGCGGCAAGGGTCGGAGCGGCCGCCAGCAGGGCCGGCTTGAGTTCGCCAAAAAGACGCATACGAATCCCGAACCAGTTCCGGCGCGGACTATAGCCCGGTCAGCGGGACATCGCGCGTCCGATATCTCGAACATCTGTTTGAACCGGCTTGCTCCGCCAACCCGGCGCGGTAAGGTGAGGCGAGAACCGGGCAGAGGGAGAACGGCCATGGCGGACTTTGGCGGCGGCGATCTGGAGGCCTTCCGGACCGAGACGCGGGACTGGCTGGCGGCCAACTATCCGGCTTCGCTCAACCAGCCGATGGACGACGAGTCCGAGGCCCCCTGGGGCGGGCGCCGATTCAAGCCGGCCAATCCGGACGCCAAGCTCTGGCTTGACCGGATGGCGGCCAAGGGCTGGACCGCGCCGATGTGGCCGACCCAGTACGGCGGCGGCGGGCTGTCCCGCGAACAGAACAAGGTGCTCGAGAGCGAGCTGCGCCGGATCAAGGCCCGGCCGGCCCTGATGAGTTTCGGCGTCTGGATGCTCGGCCCCGTGCTGCTCGAATACGCGACCGAGGAGCAGAAGCAGAAATTCCTGCCCGGCATCGTCAAGGGCGAAATCCGCTGGTGTCAGGGCTATTCGGAACCGGGCGCCGGCTCCGACCTGGCCGGGCTGCAGACCCGCTGCGAGGATCAGGGCGACCATTTCCTGATCAACGGTCAGAAGGTCTGGACCAGCTACGCCGACCAGGCCGACTGGATCTTCTGCCTGGTGCGCACCGACACCACCAAGAAGCACGAGGGCATTTCGTTCGTGCTGTTCGACATGACCAGCACCGGCGTCGAGACCCGGCCGATCAAGCTGATCAGCGGCTCCTCGCCGTTCTGCGAAACCTTCTTCACCGATGTGAAGGTCCCCAAGGCTCAGCTGGTCGGCAAACTCAACGGCGGCTGGGAAATCGCCAAACGCCTGCTGCAGTATGAGCGCCAGAACATCTCCGCCGGCGGTTTCGGCGGCGGGGCCGGCATCGATGTCGTCGAGGCGGCCAAGGAGCACGTCGGCGTCGACGCGCAGGGCCGCATCGCCGACGGCGACCTGCGCAACCGCATCTCCGCTCACAAGATGGACGCCGCCGCCTTCCTGCTGACCGTCCGTCGCGCCGAGGCCGAGGGCAAGGCCAGCAAGGGTCCCAGCGCCGCCACATCGATCATCAAATACGCCGCCGCCAAGCTGAACCAGGATCGCACCGAACTGACCGTCGAGGCGCTCGGCCTGCAGGGTCTGGGCTGGGAGGGCGACAGCTTCTCCGCCGGCGAGATCGGCGCCATGCGATCGATGCTGCGGGCCAAGGCCAATTCCATCGAGGGCGGCACCAGCGAGATCAATCTCAACGTGGTGGCCAAGCGGGTTCTGGGGCTTCTGGATCACCAGTGAGATTGGCGAAGGGCTCAGTCGTGACCGACTATCTCCAACATGCGATCGATCGGGCCCGCTCGAAAGATTCGATCTATTGGGCCTTTCGATCGGCGGTCCCCAGCGACTGGAATGCCGAACACGAGGTCGAGATTCGACTGAACCTTTCGTCTGCCCCCGGTTCGCTTGACTGGGAGGGATGGTCGCTAGCCAAGATCGACCATGAACTCGGCGCCGTCTTCCTTCGCCGCCGCCAACCGCTGACGGATGACGACCTGCGGCGACTGTTTGAGGACGCGCTAACACTGTCGGTCCGGAAGGACGGCCAGTTTCATTCTTGGGTACATGGCGCCCGCCTCGACCTCCTGTCCTCTGGAGCGGCCGCATGATCGAGTTCTGGTACGAGTTCGCCTCGACCTACAGCTATCCGGCGGCCATGCGCGTCGAGCGGCTGGCGGAGGCGGCGGGCGTCCGTGTCGAATGGCGGCCGTTCCTGCTCGGGCCGCTGTTTCACGCCCAGCAGGGCCGGACCGACAGCCCGTTCAACGCCTTCCCGGTCAAGGGGAAGTATATGTGGCGGGATCTGGAACGAGTCTGCGCCGATGAAGGCTTACCGCTGAACCATCCCAGCCAGTTCCCGCGTAATACGCTGCTGGCGGCGCGGGTGGCCGTGGCCGGGCTGGATGAGGGCTGGACGCCGGCCTTCAGCCGCCGGGTCTATGAAGCCAATTTTGTCGCCGACCAGGACATTTCCGATCCCGAGGTGCTGGCCCCCCTGATCGCCGAGGCCGGTGGCGCCCCCGAGGCGGCGCTGGAAGCGGCCGGGTCCGACGCCGTCAAGGCGCGGCTCAAGGATCACGTCGGCCAGGCCAAGGCGCGCGGCGTGTTCGGCTCGCCCAGTTTCATCACCGCCGATGGCGAGCTGTTCTGGGGCAACGACCGCCTCGAACAGGCGCTGGCCTGGGCGGTGCATCACGGGAAGGCGACGGCATGAGGGTGCGTCCTTCGACACGGCCCTACGGGCCTGCTCAGGATGACATGGATCTTGGGTCCCTTTTCTTAGTCATGCTGAGCAGCGGCCAACGGCCGCGTGTCGAAGCACGCACAACGACAACGACCGGTAGGAAACACTGATGGCCGTCCTGAACGAAGAACAGACCATGCTGCGCGACGCGGCCAAGAGCTGGGCGCAGGAGTCGTCGCCGGTGACGAGGCTGCGCGCCCTGCGTGACAGCGGGTCCGGCGCCAGCTTCGACGCCGCCGCCTGGGCCGAGATGGGCCAGATGGGCTGGGCCGGGGTGATCGTCCCCGAAGCGCATGACGGGTCGGGGTTCGGCTATCTGGGCCTGGGTCTGATCCTCGAGGAGACCGGCCGCACGCTGGTCGCCTCCCCGTTGTTGTCGACGGCCCTGATCGGCGCGGCGGCCCTGACGCTCGGCGGCACGGATGGCCAGAAGTCAGCCTGGCTGCCGAAGATCGCCGCCGGCGCGGTCGTCACGGCCCTGGCCGTCGATGAGGCTTCGCACCACGCCCCCGAAATGACCGCCCTGAAGGCCGAGGCGGCCGGCGACGGCTTCAGCCTGACCGGCAAGAAGACCTTCGTGCTCGACGGCGAGGCCGCCGACCTGATCATCGTCGTCGCCCGCACCGGCGGCAAGCCGGGCGAGACCGACGGCCTGACCCTGTTCCTGGTCCCCGGAGACGCCGCCGGCCTGACCCGCAAACACCTGGCCCTGGCCGACAGCCGCGGCGCCGCGCAGCTGACTTTCGCCGGCGTCAAGCTCGGCAAGGACGCCGTGCTGGGCCAGGTCGGCAAGGGCTGGGACATTCTCGAGCCGGTGCTCGACCGGGCCCGCGCCGGCCTCGCCGCCGAAATGCTGGGCAGCGCCCTGCAGGCCTTCGAGATCACCCTCGACTACCTGAAGACCCGCACCCAGTTCGGCCAGGTGATCGGTACGTTCCAGAGCCTGCAGCACCGCGCCGCGAAGATGTTCACCGACCTTGAAACCACCCGCTCCTGCGTCGAGGCGGCCCTCGAGCAGATCGACACCGGCGCGACCGACAACCGGGCCGCCTGCTCCCTGGCCAAGGCCAAGGCCAGCGACCTCGCCCATCTGGTCAGCAACGAGATGGTCCAGATGCATGGCGGTATCGGCATGACCGACGTTCATGACGCCGGCCTCTATCTCAAGCGCGCCCGGGTGGCCGAGCAGCTGTTTGGCGGCGCGAGCTATCACCGTGACCGCTATGCCAAAGTGATGGGCTTCTAGGATGAAGATCGCCGGCCGGGTCGCGGTCGTCACCGGCGGGGCCTCGGGCATCGGCCTGGGTCTGGCCACGGCCCTGGCCAGGCGCGGCGCCAAGGTGCTGATCGCCGACATCGAGGCCGACCGGGCGGCCCAGGCCGCGGCCGGGCTGGTTGAAGAGGGACTGATCGCCGCCTCGGCCCGGCTCGACGTCATCGACGAAGCCAGCTGGCAGGCCCTGGCCGACACGGCCTGGTCGCAGTGGGACGAGCCGCCCAGCCTGCTGTTCAACAACGCCGGCGTCGGCGCCGGCACTACCGTCCACGAAACCCCGACCCACGTCTGGGACTGGGTGTTCTCGGTCAATATCCGCGGCGTCTATCTGGGGGTAAAAACCTTCGCCCAGCGGATGATGGACAGCGGCCTGACCGGCAGGATCATCAACACCGGCTCCGAACACGCCCTGGGTCTGCCGCCGTCGAAACGGGGCGGGATCACCGCGCCCTACACCGCCGCCAAACACGCGGTGATGGGCTACAGCCTGTGCATGCGCCGCGATTTCGAGGGCACCAAGCTGTCGGCCGCGATCATCTGTCCGGGCGTGGTGCAGAGCGACATCTGGAACTCGTTCCGTAACCGCCAGGTCGCTTTCGGCGGACCGCGCCCGCGCACCGTCGAGGGCCCCTCGCCCATGGCCCACGGTCTGCCCGCCGCCGTCGCCGGCGAGCGCATCGCCGACCAGGTCGAGAGCGATGAATTCTTCATCTTCACCAACGGCTCCGATGAGGCCGAAGTGCTGGACACATTCACCGTCGAGACCAGCGCCGCCATGGCCGCGTTCCGGGACCGATACGGCGTCTAGGCCGACTTTCGCGCCGCCCAGAGCCGCCAGCCCAGCAGGGCCGCGACGATGCCGCCGTAGATCAGCGGCGGGCGGTGGTCAGCCTTGACCAGCAGATAGTAGTGAACCACGCCCATCGGCACGATCAGGTAGATCAGTTGGTGCAGCCGTCGCCACCGCTTCGGCCCCAGCCGGCGGACGGCCCCGTTGAACGAGGTCGCGGCCAGCGGGGTCAGCAACAGGAAGGCCGCCATGCCAATGGTGATGTAGGGGCGTTTGAGGATGTCCTTGCCGATCGCGGCCCAGTCGAAGAACTGGTCGACGCCGATGTAGGTCGACAGGTGCAGCAGGATGTAGCTGAAGGCGAACAGCCCCACCGTCCGCCGGAAGCGGATCAACCGGGGCTGGCGCAGAATCCGCGCCGCCGGGCTGATCGCCAGACCGACGAGCAGCAGCCGCAGGCCCCAGACGCCCAGTTTGCGGATCACCGCCTCGATGGGGTTGGCCCCCAGCTCGCCGGCATAGCCGCGCCAGGCCAGCCACAGCAGCGGCGCCAGACAGGCCAGCCAGACCGCCGCATAGACGATCCGCTCCCGCGCCTTTCGATCCATCAGAAGAATTTCCGCAGATCCATGCCGCGGTACATCGAGGCCACCTGCTCGCCGTAGCCGTTGAACATCAGGGTCGGCCGGCGGCGGAACTCGCCGATGCGCCGCTCTGTGGCCTGCGACCAGCGCGGGTGATCCACCTCGGGATTGACGTTGGAATAGAAGCCGTATTCCCGCGCCGCCGAGCGGTTCCAGGCGGTGGGCGGCTGTTTTTCGGTGAAGCTGATCCGCACGATGCTCTTGATGCTCTTGAAGCCGTACTTCCAGGGCACGACCAGCCGCATCGGGGCGCCGTTCTGATTGGGCAGCGTCTCGCCATAGAGGCCGACGGCCATGATGGTCAGCGGGTTCATGGCTTCGTCCATGCGCAAGCCCTCGCGATAGGGCCAGTAGAGCACGCTGCGGCGCTGACCGATCATTTCCGACGGCCGCTCCAGGGTTTCGAAAGCGACGTATTTCGCCTTGCTGGTCGGACCATAGGGCTTGAGCAGGTCAGCCAGGGGCACGCCCAGCCAGGGGATGACCATCGACCAGCCCTCGACGCAGCGCAGGCGGTAGATCCGCTCCTGCAGCGTGTTGCCGCGCAGAAAGTCGCCGAGGTCATAGGTTCCGGGCTTGTCGCATTCGCCGTCGATTTTCACGGTCCACGGCGAGGTGGTCAGGGCCCCGGCGTTGCGGGCCGGGTCGCTCTTGTCGACGCCGAACTCGTAGTAGTTGTTGTAGCCGGTGACGTTGTCCTTCGAGGTCTTCTCCTCGTCGGTCGAATAGCGGCTGGGCTCGCCGCGCAAGGCGATGGCCGAGGCCGGGCCGGCGGCCAGGGCCAGACCGGCGCCGGCGACGCCGGTCATGAACTCTCGCCGCCGCAGGTAGATCCCGCGCGGTGTAACGTCGTTCTCGGTCAGATCGCCGCCTTGACGGATAAGCATGGTTGTCTCCCTTGCCCCCGCAAGTCGTACGCCGCCCGAGGGTCTGTGGATCACGCGCCGGCCGTCACGCGCCAGTCACTTCGCGGGCGCCCCGCCGTGATCACTCGGCCAGGGCGGCCTGTTCCCAGGCCAGAAACTCCGGCGTCGCCAGCAGCCTGTCACACCAGGCCTGGGCTGTCCCGTCATCGCTGCCGGCCGCCAGATCGATGCTGTAGGTGCGCAGCCGCGTCGCCACCGGGGTAAAAAAGGCGTCGGCGATGGTCCAGTCGCCGAACAGGAAGGGCCCGCCCGAACGGGCCAGCAGGCCGGTCCAGAGCTCAACCAGCCGCCGGATGTTGGCCAGGGCGGCGTCGGACAGCGCCAGCGTCGTGGTCAGGGTCAGGTCCATCGGGCATTCGGTCCGCAGGGCTCCAAAGCCGCTGTGCATTTCCGCCGTCGCAGCCCTGGCCAGGGCACGATCGACCGGATCAGCCGGCCACAGCTTTGCCTCGGGGAAGCGCTCGGCGAGGTATTCGCAGATGGCCAGCGAGTCCCAGACGGTCAGATCGCCGTCCCTGAGCGCCGGCACCAGCCCCGATGGCGAATGTTTGAGGATGGCCGCGGTCGACACCTCCGCCTCGCGCAGTGGCACCAGCGTCTCGGTGAAGGGAACGCTGGTGCGTTTGAGCGCCAGCCAGGGCCGCAGGGACCAGGTCGACCATTTCCGGGTGCCGATGACGAGTTCCATAGCCAGCTCCTTGCCGCGATCACGCAGCCGTTATTGCCGCCGCAGCCTGACCCGCACGTAAGGTGCCTCAACAAATAGAACAAGCGTTTGACAGGGAGGAGTGTGTTCATGACCGACGCCACCGCGCCGGCCGGGGAAGTTGCATCCCCGGAGGTCGTCGGTTCCCCGCTGCCCGCGGGCTACCGTCGCTACGCCCTGTGGCTGTTGATGATCGTCTACTCGCTGAATTTCCTCGACCGGCAGGTGGTCAACATCCTGGCCGAGCCGATCAAGCGCGACCTGGGTCTGGCCGACTGGCAGTTGGGCATGATGACCGGCCTGGCTTTCGCCCTGTTCTACACGGTGCTCGGACTTCCCATCGCCCGTCTCGCCGAGCGGTCGAACCGGCCCAGGATTATCGCCGCCTCGATCATCGTCTGGAGCGGGTTCACCGTGCTGTGCGGCTTCGCCCAGAACTTCTGGCAGCTGGTGCTGGCGCGCATTGGCGTCGGCGTCGGCGAAGCCGGCTGCACGCCGGCGGCGCATTCGCTGATCACCGACTATACGCCGCGGGAGAAACGCGCCTCGGCGATCGCCTTCTATTCCATTGGCACACCGCTCGGCAGCCTGATCGGCCTGGCCATGGGCGGCATGATCGCCGACGCCTATGGCTGGCGGGCGGCCTTCATGGTCGCTGGCGCGCCGGGCGTCATCATCGGCGCGCTGTGTTTCTTCACCCTCATCGAGACCCGCGGAAAGCTTCAGGCCGACGTCGCCGAGCGAAAGGCCAGCCAGATCGGCTTCGCCGACTCGCTGCGGGTCCTGGCCGCCAAGAAAACCTTCTGGCTGATCGCCTTCGCCGCCGCCATCAAGGCCTTCATCGGCTATGGCCACGCGCCGTTCACCGCCTCCTTCTTCTTCCGCAACCACGCCGACCAGATCGCCGACCTCGCGGCCTCGATCAACGCGTTCACCGGACTGAACCTGGGGCCGGCCGGGACGGTCGGCATTGGCTTGAGCGCCATATCCGGCATCGCGGGCATGTTCGGCGTCTGGCTCGGCGGCTTCATCGCCGATCGGCTCGGGGCCAAGGACCTGCGCGCCTATGTGATCGTGCCGGCGATCGCCTCTCTGATCGTTATTCCGATCTATATCGCCGCCGTCCTGGTCGGTGACGCCCGCGTCGCCTTCCTGCTTCTGGCCCTGCCCGCCATCCTCGGCTCACTGTGGTACGGGCCGGTCTACGCCACGGCCCAGAGCATCGTCGAGCCGCGGATGCGGGCGACAACCGCCGCGGTGCTGCTGTTCATCATCAACCTGGTCGGCCTGGGCCTGGGGCCGTTGTTTGTCGGCATCCTCAGCGACGTGTTCGCCGGTCCAATGGCCATGGGCGAGGCGGAAGGTCTGCGCTGGGCGCTGATCTGGTCGATGAGTTTCAACCTGATCGCCTTCACCCTGTTCTGGATCGCCAGAAAAACCATCCGCGAGGACATGGTCAGCTGACATACCGCTTTTTCAAAAAGGACGCTGGCGGGCCCTGCGCGCGCGCGTCTACAGTGTCGGAAAAGACCCTCGGGGAGGAACCTTATCTATGACTGACGCCACGGCGCCGAGCGCAGCGCCCCATCCGGGATACGGCACCAAACCGTACCGAGCCTACGTTCTGGCTGTTCTGCTGGCGGTGTACACCTTCAACTTCATCGACCGGGTGGTGATCGCCATCATCCAGGAACCGATCAAGACCGAGTTCGGCTTGAGCGACCTGCAGCTGGGCCTGCTCGGCGGCCCGGCGTTCGCGGTGCTCTACACGCTGCTGGGCATTCCGATCGCCCGGTTGGCCGAGAAGAAGAACCGGATGACCATCCTGTCCATCTGCGTGGCTCTCTGGAGCCTGGCGACGGCCTTGTGCGGGTTCGCCGGGTCCTTCGCCACCCTGCTGGCGGCGCGCGTCGGCGTGAGCATCGGCGAGGCCGGCTGCACGCCACCGGCTCAATCGGTGATCAGTGACTATTTCCCGGCCGACAAACGGGCCACGGCGATTTCCATCTACGCCCTGGGCGTGCCGGTCGGCTCGATGCTGGCGGCCATCGGCGGCGGCTTTATCGCCGAGTATCTCGGCTGGAGAGAAGCCTTCTGGATGCTCGGATTTCCGGGTCTGGCGCTGGCGGTGCTGGCCAAGCTGACGATCAAGGAGCCGCCTCGCACCGGCGTTGTCGTCGGGGTCGAAACCCCGACCTTTCTCGAGGCTTTCGCCACCCTCTCGAAAAAGCCGACCTTCTGGCATGTGTCGCTGGGCTCGGCCGTGGCCTCGTTCGTCGGCTACGGCGTCGGTCAGTATCTGAACTCGTTCCTGATCCGCACCCATGAACTGAGCCTCCTGCAGGCGTCGCAGTTGACCGGGGTCGTGCTCGGTCTGGCGGCGGCCTTCGGAACCTTCTTCGCCGGCTGGCTGGCCGACAAGATCGTCAAACGCCACCCCAACGCCCTGGCCTGGTTGCCGGCGCTCGGCTTCTTCGTCGCCACGCCCTTCTATATCGTCGGCTACATGTCCCCGAGCCTGTGGATCGGGGTGCCCTTCCTGGTGGTCGGCGCCGTCACCCACTATTTCTACCTCGGCAGCATGTACGCCTCGGTGCAGGGCATCGCCCCGCCGCGGATGCGCGCCACGGCCACGGCGGTGCTACTGTTCATCGTCAATATCCTCGGCTACGGGCTCGGCCCGCCGGTCATCGGCGCCCTGAGCGACTTCCTGGCCAACACGAATCTGGCCAGCGCCGGCACCACCCTGGCAGCCTGCAGCCAGGCGGGGGCTAACGAGACCGTCTGCGCCGTCGGCCGGGAGTTCGGCCTGCGCTGGGCGATCTTCATCGGCCTGTTCGGCTACCTCTGGGCCGGGGCTCATTTCCTCATGGCCTGGAAGACGCTGCGCAAGGACTGGGTCGGCTAGAAACCGTCTCATCGGTTGACAGGATCATGCGCGGCTTTCACTTAGCCGCGCATGATCTCCCGTTACGCACGCCCCGAAGCTGTCGCCATCTGGTCTCCCGAGACCCGATACAGGATCTGGTTTGAGATCGAGGCCCACGCGGCCGACGCCATGGCGGAGCTGGGCACCATCCCCAAGCTCGCGGCCAAGGCCATCTGGGACGGCGGCCGCGACGCGGTCTGGGACCCCGATCGCATCGACGAGATCGAGCGGGTCACCAAACACGATGTCATCGCCTTTCTGACCCATGTCTCCGAAGTCGTCGGACCCGAGGCCCGCTTCCTGCACCAGGGCATGACCAGCAGCGATGTCCTCGACACCTGCCTGGCCGTGCAGATGTCGCGCGCCACCGATCTGCTGCTCGAAGATTGTGATCTGGTCCTGGCGGCGCTCAAGCGCCGGGCCTTCGAACACAAACTGACGCCCTGCGTCGGCCGCAGCCACGGCATCCATGCCGAGCCGACCACCTTCGGCCTGAAACTGGCCAGCCACTACGCCGAGTTCCAGCGGGCCAAGGAACGGCTGGCCATGGCCCGGTTCGAGATCGCCACCTGCGCCATCAGCGGCGCGGTCGGCACCTTCGCCAACGTCGACCCGCGGGTCGAAGCCCATGTCGCCGACAAGCTGGGTCTGGTCGTCGAGCCGATCTCCTCACAGGTCATCCCCCGCGACCGACACGCCGCCTGGTTCGCGGCCCTGGCCGTGGTCGCTTCGTCGATCGAGCGGCTGGCCGTGGAGATCCGCCACTTGCAGCGCACCGAGGTGCTCGAGGCCGAAGAGCCCTTTGATCCGGGCCAGAAGGGCAGCTCGGCCATGCCGCACAAGCGCAACCCGATTCTGACCGAGAACCTGACCGGCCTGGCCCGGCTGGTGCGGTCGGCGGTGGTGCCGGCGCTCGAGAACGTCGCCCTCTGGCATGAGCGCGACATCAGCCACTCCTCGGTCGAGCGCGGCATCGCCCCCGACGCCTCCATCCACCTCGACTTCGCTCTGCGCCGTCTGGCCGGGGTGGTCGAGCGGCTGGTGATCTATCCGGAAAACATGCTCAAGAATCTCGATCGCCTCGGCGGTCTGGTCCATTCGCAGCGGGTCATGCTGGCCCTGACCCAGAAGGACGCCAGCCGCGAGGACGCCTATGCGGCGGTGCAGAGCAACGCCATGAGGGTCTGGCGTGGCGAAGGCCGGTTCATCGACTTCCTGAAAGCCGACCCGTTCGTCTCGGCCAACATGACCGACGCCGAACTCGATGTGCTGTTCGACAACGGCTACCATTTCAAACATGTCGACACGATCTTCGCCCGGGTGTTCGGGGAGCAGGCCGGCGCGTAAGCGTAGCTTCCCGCCGGTCGTCGACGACCGCACCCGTCTGCTGATGCTGGGCAGCCTGCCCGGCGACCCGTCGCTGGCCGCGCGCCAGTACTATGGCAACCCGAGGAACGATTTCTGGCGGCTGATGGGTGGCGTGGTCGGCGAGGACCTCGTCGGCCTGTCCTATGACGACCGGCTGGCCGCCCTGCTGGCGCATGGCGTGGGCCTGTGGGACGTGATCGGCGAGGCGACGCGTCCCGGCAGCCTCGACGGCGCGATCCGCGAAGTCGCGCCCAACGATCTGATCGGACTGGTCGACCGTCCCCCCGCGCTGAGCGCCATCGGCTTCAACGGCGCCAAGGCCGCCGGCCTCGGCATGAAACAGCTGAAGGATCAGACCGGGCGGCTGGAGATGTTCACCCTGCCGTCGTCAAGCCGGGCTCACGCCAGCCTGCGCTATGCAGAGAAGGCCGCCGTCTGGAACCGCCTCAAAGGCAGCCTTGGGCTCTAGCCCGCTGTCTTGATCTGTTCGCGGGCCTGGGCGAGGAGTTCGTCCATCTTCATACGGACCTCGCCCTCGCTGACCGTGACGCCGGCGCCCTTGAGGTCGCCGAACACTTTGCGCAGGACGTCGTCGTCGCCGGGCTGTTCGAAGTCGGACTTCACGACCGCGCGCACGTACTCTTCGACCGACTGCAGGCCCATCAGGCCAGCCGCCCACTCACCCAGCAGGCGGTTGCGGCGGGCAGCGGCCTTGAATTCCGCCTCGGCGTCGACCGCGAACCTCTTTTCGAAGCCCTTCTCGCGTTCGTCGAACGTGCTCATGTGAACTCCAGTCGTCTATACGGGCGCCCTGATATCCCCTTGTGTGCGCCGCCGCAATCCGGAGTGTCATCGCAGTCTCGTGACGTTTGCGCCCGGGCCCCTGTTCAGGTAGTTTCAGGCTCGACTTCAGCGACAGCGGCCCTGAGTCGATTTACCCCGCGCGCAGGCTCTCCCGCCCGCGCGCGGTTTTTGTTCCATCAGGCTGCCTTCGCGCTCCCCATGGGGATCTCCCGATGACGACCCGCCGCAAGAAAATCTACGAAGGCAAGGCCAAGATCCTCTACGAGGGTCCCGAGCCCGGCACCCTCATCCAGTACTTCAAGGACGACGCCACGGCGTTCAACGCCCAGAAAAAGGCGGTGCTTGAAGGCAAGGGCGTGATCAACAACCGCATCAGCGAGTTCGTGATGATCAAGCTGGGCGGCATCGGCATCCCGACCCACTTCATCAAGCGGATGAACCTGCGCGAGCAGTTGATCAAGGAAGTCGAGATCGTGCCGCTGGAGGTGATCTGCCGCAACATAGCCGCCGGCAGCCTGTCCACGCGCCTGGGCCTCGAAGAGGGCACGCCCCTGCCCCGCTCGATCATCGAATTCTGCCTCAAGGACGACAAGCTGGGCGATCCGCTGGTCGCCGAGGAACACATCACCGCATTCAACTGGGCCTCGACCCAGGAGATCGATGACATCATGGCCCTGACCCTGCGCATCAACGACTTTCTGTCGGGGATGTTCAGCGCCGTCGGCATCACCCTGGTCGATTTCAAGATCGAGTTCGGCCGTCACTGGGAAGGCGACTTCGCCCGCATCATCCTGGCCGACGAGATCAGCCCCGACAGCTGCCGGCTGTGGGACTCGACGACCAATGAGAAGATGGACAAGGACCGCTTCCGCCGCGACATGGGCGAGGTCATCGAAAGCTATACCGAGGTGGCCCGTCGCCTCGGCATCATGAAGGAAATGCCCACCGTGATCCGCGGCGGGCTGCACTAGGATTTTCGAGTTTCGCTGATGAAAGCCACTGTCCACGTCTTCCTCAAGCCCGGCGTCCTCGACGTCCAGGGCAAAGCCGTCGAGAACGCCCTGCATGGCCTGGGCTGGGCCGATGTGAAGGACGTCCGGGTCGGCCGGGTCATCACCTTCGATCTGGCCGCGACTGACACGGCCGCCGCCGAGGCCGAGGTCAAGGCCATGTGCGACAAGCTCCTGGCCAATACGGTGATCGAAAGCTACCGGGTCGAGATCGCCTGAGATGAAAGCCGCCGTCATCGTCTTCCCCGGTTCCAACTGTGACCGGGACTGCAAGGTCGCCGTCGAGCGGTCCACCGGCGCGACCGTGGACATGATTTGGCACGGCGACACGGCCCTGCCGGGCGGTCTCGACCTGATCGTGCTGCCGGGCGGTTTTTCCTATGGCGACTACCTGCGCTGCGGGGCCATGGCCGCCCTGTCGCCGGTGATGGCGGCGGTCAAGGCGGCGGCGGACCGGGGCGTGGCCACGGTCGGCATCTGCAACGGCTTCCAGATCCTCTGCGAGGCGGGCCTGCTGCCCGGCGCCCTGCTGCGCAACGAGCGGCTGAAATACGTCTGCAAGCCGGTGGCGCTGGAGGTCAGCAACGCCCAGACCCGCTTCACCGCCGCCTACCAGGGCCGCCGCGAGGTGATGATGACGGTGGGCAACGGCGACGGCAATTTCTTCGCCGATGACGCTACGCTCGATCGTATCGAGGGCGAAGGTCAGGTGGTCTTCCGCTATCTGGACAACCCCAACGGCTCGGCCCGCGACATCGCCGGCATCGTCAACGCCGCCGGCAATGTGCTGGGCATGATGCCCCACCCCGACCGCGCCTTCGAGGAAGACCTCGGCTCGGCCGACGGCGCCCTGCTGTTCCAGAGCGCCCTGGCCAGCGCCTAGGCTCGGCGCACGACCGTCATCGGAATCGGCGGCTCCAGGATCTGCCCCTTCATGCCGTAAGCTTCGCCTTCGGTCTCCGAAGTCGGCATGCCGTGAAGGATCCGGACAACGTCCATCCCCTCAACGACCTGACCGAAGGCGGCGTAGCCCAGATTGTCGCCCGGCTGGATCGGATTGACGTCGAACCAGGGCGACACCCCAAGGCTGATGAAGAACTCGCCGTCGGCCGTGCCAGGCTCGCGGCGGGCCATCGAGAGCGTGCCATCGCGGTGACGCAGGCCGGTCTGGCTGGTCGGCTCATGGGCGATCGGCGGCAGCAGCCGCGCCCGGTCGCCGTGCGCGCCGCCCTGGAGCAGGCCGATCGGCGGCGTCTGGCCGACCCGCACGGCGCGATAGAATGCGGCCCCGTCGAACCGCTTCTCGTCGACATAGCGCAGGAAGTTGGCGGCCGTGAGCGGCGCCTTGTCGGGGTAGAGCTCGACGGTGATCGATCCGGCCGCCGTTTCGATAATCACCCCGGGCAATGGCGACTGGGCGCGCGCCGCGCCGCCGAGGAAAGGCAGGCCAACCAGGGCCGTCGCGAGGGTTCTGCGATCGATTTTCATGGGCCTCATGGTGACTCCGGCGCACTGACATTTCGAGCGGAATCCGCTAACAGCCGCGCATGACCGCCACACCCGTCAAGACCATGGCCGAAACGGCCGTCGAGTTCGGCCTCAAGCCCGAGGAATACGAGCTCATCGTCCGCCGCCTCAACCGCGAGCCCAATCACGTCGAACTGGGCGTCTTCTCGGTGATGTGGAGCGAGCACTGCTCCTACAAATCCTCGCGCAAGCACCTGTCGAAGTTCCCGACCACGGGGCCGCGGGTGATCTGCGGGCCGGGCGAAAACGCCGGGGTGGTCGACATCGGCGACGGCCAGGCCTGCATCTTCAAGATGGAGAGCCACAACCACCCGTCCTACATTGAGCCCTATCAGGGCGCGGCGACGGGCGTGGGCGGCATCATGCGCGACGTCTTCACCATGGGCGCGCGGCCCATCGCCCTGCTCAACGCCCTGCGCTTTGGCGATCCCTCGCATCCGAAGACCAAGCGACTGGTCAACGGCGTGGTGGCCGGCATCGCCGGCTACGGCAACTGCGTGGGCGTGCCGACGGTGGCCGGCGAGACCAATTTCCACCGCGGCTATGACGGCAACATCCTGGTCAACGCCATGTGCGTGGGCCTGGCCGACGCGGACAAGATCTTCTATTCGGCCGCCCCGGCCGCCGGCCTGCCGGTGGTCTATTACGGATCCAAGACCGGCCGCGACGGCATCCATGGCGCGACCATGGCCAGCGCCGAGTTCGACGAGGACAGCGACGAGAAGCGCCCCACCGTCCAGGTCGGCGACCCCTTCGCCGAAAAGCTGCTGATTGAGGCCACTCTGGAACTGATGGCCACCGGCGCCGTCGCCGCCATCCAGGACATGGGCGCCGCCGGCCTGACCTCCTCCTCGGTCGAGATGGCCGGCAAGGGCGACGTCGGCATCGAGCTCGACCTCGACATGGTGCCCCAGCGCGAAGAGGGCATGACCGCCTATGAGATGATGCTGTCGGAGAGTCAGGAGCGGATGCTGGCCATCCTCAAGCCCGGCCGCGAGCGCGACGGCCATGCCATCTTCGAGAAATGGGGCCTGGACGCGGCCATCATCGGCTGGACCACCGACACCGGTCATATCGTGCTGAAGCACAAGGGCGAGGTGGTCTGCGACATCCCGCTGGCCCCGCTGTCGGAAGACGCGCCTCTTTACGACCGACCCTGGACCGAGCCGGTCAAACACCCCCGGCTGGCGCCCGGCGAGGTGCCCGCTCCCACCGACTGGGAGGCGGCGGTGCTGACCGTCGTCGGCTGCCCCGACATGGCCTCCAAACGCTGGTTGTGGGAGCAGTACGACCGCCACGTGATGGCCGACACGCTGGAAGACAGCGCCACCGGCGCCGACGCCGGCATCGTGCGGGTCCACGGCACGCGCAAGGCTCTGGCCGTGACCAGCGACTGCACGCCGCGCTATGTCCAGAACGACCCGTATGAAGGCGGCAAACAGGCCGTGGCCGAGGCCTGGCGCAACCTGACCGCGGTCGGCGCCGATCCTGTCGCCATCACCGACAACCTCAACTTCGGCAATCCCGAGCGGCCTGAGATCATGGGCCAGATCGTCCGCGCCATCGACGGCATGGCCGAGGCCTGCCGCGTGCTCGACTTCCCCGTCGTGAGCGGCAACGTCAGCCTCTACAACGAGACCAATGGCGCGGCGATCCCCCCGACCCCGACCGTGGGCGCCGTGGGCCTGCTGACCGAGTACAGTCATCGGGCCGACTTCGCCGGGATGAAGGCGGGCAACGCCCTGGTCCTGATCGGCGACAACGCCGGTGAACTGGGCGCGTCCATCTATCTGCGCGAGGTGCTTGGCCGCGAGGACGGCGCCCCCCCGCCGGTCGATCTGGCTCTGGAGCGCAAAACCGGCGACTTTGTGCGCGGCCTCATCACATCGCGCCAGGAGACTGTTGTGCATGACCTTTCCGATGGCGGTCTGATCATCGCGGCCGCCGACATGGCGCTGGCCTCAAACCTCGGGCTGACGCTGGACGCGACCAGCCCGGGCAACGCCCACCCGTTCCTGTTCGGCGAAGATCAGGCCCGGTATCTGATCGCCACGAATGATCCCGACGCCCTGCTGGCCGCCGCCGCCGAGGCCGGACTGCATGCCTGTATCGTCGGTCACGCGGGCGGCGACGCCTTCGCCTCGACTGGGCTGTTCAGCATCCCCATGGCGCAGCTGCGCACCGCGCATGAGGCCTGGCTGCCAACCTTCATGGCGTGAGGACGGGAAATGCCGGTCGTTTTCAGGTATAGGGGCTTTCGTTTCTTCTTCTATTCGAACGAAGGCAGTCCTAGGGGCTGCCGTCCCACATCCATGTGGAAGAGGACGGCAATGAAGCCAAGTTCTGGCTCCAGCCCGAGATCGCCCTGGCAGAAAGTGCGGGCTTCACCCGGGGCACGCTCAGAGAGCTGGAACAGGTCGTAACCGCGAACAGGACGCTGATTGAGGGGCGTTGGAATGAGCATTTCGGCTGAAACCCTGCGTTTCGACAACGACACCATGTGGGTCGAGCTGACCGATGGGCGGACCATTGGCGTCCCGTTGGCCTGGTTCCCCCGCCTTCTTCATGCAACCCAGGCGCAGCGTCTGGCTTACCGGATCAGCAAGCTCGGCGGCCTCCACTGGGAAGACCTCGACGAGGACATTTCGATCGAGGGCCTGCTCGCCGGCCGAGGCGACGTGACCCGGCGACCGCCGGCAGCCGCCTGACCGTAGCCGAAGGGAACGCGTACCTGCGGTCCATGTCTCCGACCTACCCCAGCACCGCCTCGAACCGCTCCAGCGCAAACCTGGCGAAGGCGCGCATGTTGGCCGCGCGGTCGTTGTCGCCGGTCTCCAGGGTGAAGGTCGCCTCGACCGGCCCGCTGATCCCGACGCAGGTGTGGCCGGCCGCATCGCCGTAGGGGTTTCCGGTCGGTCCCGCCGCCCCTGTCTCACACAGGCCCCAGGTTCCACGCAGCTTGTCGCGGATGACCCCGGCCAGGAACAGAGCGTAGGGCTCGGTCGACGAGCGCACGCCCGGCGGCAGGTCACCGCGACCCAGGCCCAGCAGCCCGCGGAAGGCGTTGGGCGTGTAGGTGACGCTGGCGCCCTGGTACCAGACCGAGGCCCCGGGCACCGCCAGCAGCGCCGCCGAGACCAGGCCGCCCGACGACGACTCCGACACCGCCACGCTTTCCTTGCGGGCGATCAACCGGGCGCCGATGCGCTCGGCGATGGGGATCAGGGTCTGCATCTAGCGTCCAGCCTCTTTCATCATGGCGTCCAGTTCATCGTCGAACAGGCGCGCGGCCGCAACCACCGTGGCCACCGACTTGCCGAAGAAGGCCGGCGGCACGGTGGCGAAGTCGTCGGTCGGCTTATGGTACTCGGGATGGTCCTCGACCCCGAAATAGACCCAGGGCAGGCCGACCGCGTTGAAGGCGCCCTGGTCAGACTCGTCGGTCCAGTTGTTCCCATGACCATCGGCGTCAGTGTCATGGCCCTGTTTCAGGGTCACCGGGACCTCGGCGGCCAGACGGTCGAGGCGCGGCTTCAACCAGGGAAAATGCGAACTGCCGGCGACATAGAGCTCGTTGCGGTCATTCTTGCTGATCATATCGAAATTGATGTTCAGCCCGATGTCCGACAGGGCGACGGGCGGCGAGGCCACGAACGCCTTCGAGCCCCGCTCGCCGCTCTCCTCGCCATCGACGACGGCGAACAGGATGGTGTGTTTGGGCGGTTGCGCCTGGAAGGCCTCAGCGACGGCCAGCAGCCCGGCCACGCCCGAGGCGTTGTCATCAGCGCCGTTGTAGATCTGGCCCTTGCGAACGCCGAGGTGATCGTAATGGGCGGTGACAACGATCACCTTGCCGCCCGGCTCCGTCCCCGCGATGCGCGCGATCAGATTGACCCCGTGCACCGGCGGCGCGCCCGGTTTGCCGGCGAAACTGAACGGCTGCTCGACCGGTTCCAGACCGATCTGGCGCAGGCGGCGGGCGATATAGGCCCGGGCCATGGCCGACTGCGGCGTGTCGATGCCCCGGCCGGCCATGTCGTCAGCGGACAGGATCCGGACATCCTCCAGGGCCTGATCGCCGGACGCGGCCGCCGCGGGGACGGCAAGGCAGCTGATCGCCAGAATGGCGAGGGCAAGACGACGCATGGGTTCTCCAGAATATCCACAGGATCAATGCGGCCCCCACGGCCGGTGCGCAAGCCGGTCATGGGCCGTTCATCTGGCGCCGGGCAGGGTCAGGCCGAACGATGATCGACCACACAGCCCCCGGTGTCCCCTGATGATGTCCCTGACCGCCACGATCGCCATGTTGCTGTTCACGCCGGTCTCGACCCCGCCCGAGCCGTCGTCCGGCCCCATTCGCGCGCCCTGCGACGTCAGCGTCCAGTTCGGCAGCTACGCCATGGGCATCGACGGCCGCGCCTTCGACCGGGTCGAACGCTACGCCGACCGCCCCTCCCGCCTGATCGCAGGTTCCGCCGTGACGGCCTGGGGCCGTGAGGGCGAACGGACGGTGTGCCTGACGACCACCTCCCGCCGCGCCACCCACATCGTGTTCGCCGACATCCGCAACATGCTGCGCGGCAAGGGTCAGCGCGGCCCCATCGAGCTGCGGACCGAGGATGGCCGGGTCTGGCGTTCCGACCCCGGCCACCCGGGACGGGCCGGATAGCCCCCTACGCGGCCACCCGTCCCCGTTGCGCTACTTCGTCAGCCTTGCGCCCGGTCAGTTCGACGCGATGATCGAAGGCTGCCTCGAAGACGCCCAGGCCCTGGGTCATCGAGCGCAGATCGAGGATGAAGTCCTGGCGCTCGTCGTGGGGCATGAAGACCTCGATACTGTCCCAGCCGGGCCAGTCGTCGCGGGCGTCGAAGCCAAGGATCTGCCCCCGCCGGTTGGCGATCGAGGAGATGATCCGCGCCGTCGCGGCGTTGGGCGCGTGGATGACAAGCTTCTCCACGGGCTCCAGCAGGATCGGGCCGGCCTGGGCCAGGCCCTCGCTCATGCCGATACGGCCGGCCGTGCGGAAGGCCAGTTCCGAAGAGTCGACCGCATGAAAAGAACCATCGATCAGGGTGACCGCCACATCGACCACCGGGAAGCCGAGAGGGCCGCGCTCCATGGCGTCCCGCACCCCCTGTTCGACCGCCGGAATCCACTGTTTGGGCACAACACCGCCGGTGATGCGATCGTCGAACCGGAAGCCCGCCCCGCGCGGCAGCGGTTTGATCTCCAGCAGGGTGTCGGCGAACTGACCGTGACCGCCTGACTGCTTCTTGTGCCGCCCACGCTGGGTGACCGGCTTGCGGAGGGTTTCGGCATAGGGCGTGGCCGGCGTGCTGACCTCGACGTCGACCTGATAACGGCGGGCAAGCCGGTCGAGGGTGATCCGCAGATGGGCCGCGCCCTGGCCGCCCAGCCGCATCTCGTGCAGGGCCGCGTCGTGGACCAGGCTGAGGCCTCCGTCCTCCTCCAGCAGCTTCTGCAGCGCGCCGGAGAGCCGCACGTCATCCTTTCGGTCCCTGGTGACGATGGCCAGTTCATAGACCGGCGTCATCGGGGGCGATGGCGGCTGACCGGTCGCGAGCGCCCGGTCCGCCATCAGCCGGTCGCCGGCATGGACGCCGTCGAGCCGGCCCAGGGCGACCACGTCGCCGACCTCGGCCGAGGGGACCTTGCGCGTGGCCTGACCCTGGACCGTGAACAGGCCGCCGACCCGCCCCTTCTCGCCGTCAGGCAGGAAGAGCTCGGCGCCGTCTGCCAGGGTCGCGCCCAGCACCCGGCCATAGGTCATCCTGCCGGCATGACCCGAATGGGAGATCTTGAGAACATGGACGCCCGGCCCCGTCAGTCCCAGCCGGGCGGCGGCGGCGTCCGGTTCCGGCGCGTCATGGCGCAGGGCCTTGAGCAGGCGGCGAACCCCGTTGGCCTGCAGCGCCGCGCCGAAGAAGACCGGCGCGATCAGGCCTGCCCGCGTCTCGGTGATGATGTCGGCGAAGATGGCGTCCTGACTGGGCGTCTCATCCTCGAGCAACATCTCCATCAGGGCGTCATCGAAGTCGGCCATCTGTTCGAGCATGTGGAAGCGGGCCGCCGCCTCCTCGTCCCTGAGGTCCTCGGGCAGCGCCACCGGCTTCGACGGTTTGCCGGCCTGGTAGACGAAGGCCCGTTCCAGGGCCAAGTCGACGAAACCGCTGACATGCTCGTCCTTCCAGATCGGCAGCTGACGGGCGACCAGCGGGACCGCGCTCATCGGCTGCAGGGCCCGCAGCAGTTCATCGACGTCGCCGCGCGCCTGATCGATCTTGTTGACGAAGATCACGCGGGGCACGCCTCGCCGCTCCAGATCGCGGAGCCACGGCTGAATCAACAGCGCCTTGTCCGGATCAGGGTCGATGACCACGACGGCCAGGTCGAGGGCGGACAGGCCGTGGTCGGCCTCGGCCCGGAACTCCACCGAGCCCGGACAATCGATGAGGACGTAGCGATCATCCAGCATCTCGAAAGCGGCCAGATTCATTTCCACCGACTGGCCGGCCTGTTTGGCCTCGGGCGAACCATCGCCCACGGCGCCGGTCTGGCCGACGATGCCCTGACGGTCAGACGCCCCGGCGGCGTGCAACAGAGCTTCGAAGAGGGTTGTCTTGCCGGCGCCGTTCGGACCGACCAGACCGATCGCCCGAACCGCGCCAGATTTCCTTGCGGACATGCGTTGTCTCCCACCATGCGGCAGCGAGACCGCGGCCTCGCCGCGTCTTTTCTGGTTCAGGGGGCGCGAGACCCGAGCCCCACCCCGCTACTCCACACCCGACAGGCCACGAGGGCAAGGCGTGGTGACCTCGGGTCAGCCTTCCCCCGGCCGGGAAGGCGCGCAATACTTCGTGAAAACACGGAGGAAGCAGCGGCATGGTCGATGATCTGGACGCCATCATCATCGGGGCGGGCTTTGCCGGTCTGAACGCGGCCGTAAAGCTGCAGGAGGCCGGGTTCGGCCGTTTCGTCGTGCTCGAGAAGGGCGACCGGATCGGCGGCACCTGGCGCGACAACACCTACCCCGGCGCCTGCTGCGACGTGCCCTCCCGCCTCTATTCCTTTTCCTTCGCCCTCAATCCCGACTGGAGCCGCGCCTTCTCGCCCCACAACGAGATCCGCGACTATATGGAACGGGTCGCCGACCAGTTCGGGGTCAAGGATCGCTTCCGCTTCCACGCCGAAGTCGAAAAGGCGGTCTGGGACGAAACCGCCGCCCGCTGGACCGTTACGCTGAAGAGTGGCGAGACCCTGTCGGCGCCGGTGCTGGTCTCGGGTCTGGGCCAGCTGAACAAGCCCGGGTTCGCCGGCATTCCTGGTCGGGAAGTCTTCAAGGGCGACGCCTGGCACTCCGCCCGCTGGCGGCACGACGTCGACCTGACCGGCAAGACCGTCGGCTGTATCGGCGCCGGGGCCAGCGCCATCCAGTACATCCCCGAGATCGCCAAGACCGCCGGCAAGGTCATCGTTTTCCAGCGCACGCCCAACTACATCGTGCCGCGACTGGACCGCGCCTTCAGCGACTTCGAGAAATGGCTCTACCGGACCATCCCCGCCCTCGACCGCCTCAATCGCTGGTTCCTCTGGCAGATGATGGACCTGCGGTTCGCGGCGTTCAAAACGGGCACGAAATCGGCGGACAGCTTCAAGGCCCTGGCGATCAAATACCTCGACGGCGTGGTCACCGACCCGGTTCTGAAGGCCAAGCTGACCCCCGACTATCCGATCGGCTGCAAGCGCATCCTGGTGTCCGACGACTACTACCAGGCCCTGATGCGGCCCAATGTCGAGTTGGTCACCGAAGGGGTCGAGGCGGTCACCGCGGGCGGGGTTCGGACCACTGACGGCGCCGAGCATGCCTGTGACGTGCTGGTGTTCGGCACCGGCTTTGTCACAACCGACTTCATCTCGCCGGTCGAGATCGTCGGCGCCGGCGGCCAGACCCTGAACGCGGCCTGGGCCGACGGGGCCGAGGCCTATCTGGGTGTGACGGTCACCGGCTTCCCCAACCTGTTCATGCTCTATGGCCCCAACACCAACCTGGGGCACAATTCGATTATTGTGATGATCGAGGCCCAGGTCCGCTACCTGGTCGAGGCGATGGGCGAACTGAAGCGGCGCGGGGCCAAATCGATGGCCATCAAGCCGGAGGCGTTCATAAAGTTCAACGTTGAACTACAGCGCGACCTGGAGGACACCGCCTGGGCCGGTTCCTGCTCAAGCTGGTACAAGACCGCCTCGGGCAAGATCACCAACAACTGGAGCGACGACACTGCCACCTATATGAAGCGGATGCGGCATCCCGTGCTTGAGGACTACGTCTTCGGCTAGGCGGTCGTCACCTCAGAACATCTTCAGCAGCGTCACCACGAAGGCGGTGATGCCGGCGATGATGGCCTTGGACAGGACGGCGAGCACCAGGATGCTGACCGCGGCCGCGACGCCGCCGAACAGGCCCATCACCCCGTCCCGCTCCGCCACGCCCAGGCCGAAGGCGGCGATGGCCAGGGCCGGCAGCATGTTGCCGAAGGGGATCGGCAGAAAGACGATCACGGCCAGCACCAGGCAGATCAGGCCGGTCAGCCGGTCGAGCCAGGGATTGTAGAGGAACGTGAAACGGGGCTTCAGCCGGCGCTCCAGCCAGGTCAGATAGGGCGACAGCTTTTCCATCAGGGCGGCGAAGTCGGTCCGCGTCATGGTCCGTTCGACCACCACCTTGGGCAGCCACAGGGTGCGGCGCCCAACCATCAGCTGGGCGGCGATGAACAGCAGCGGGGCGCCGAGAATGGCCGAAACCCCCGGCGGCATGGGCAGGGCCACGGGCCCGGCGAACACGAACAGCAGGGCACCGAAGGCCCGGTCGCCGAACGCCTCGAGGACGTCCTGCACCGACACGGTCTTGCGCCGGGCGGTGGCTATGCCGTCCAGGATTTCGGAGATGCGGCGGGGGTGGTGAGAGTCGGCCATCGGCTTTCGGCCTTAGCGCGTTCCCGCCCGCCGGTCACGCCCGCGAAAACAGAAGTTTCAGACTCTGCCGGAAACGGGCAACAGCGCGCCAGTAACGCCGCTGGCCTGCTTCGAAGCGAGCCAGAGGATGGCCTGGGCCACCTCGTCGGCCGTCACCCAGGCGCCGAAATCAGCGTCCGGCATATCGGCGCGGTTGGTCGGGGTGTCGATGATCGAGGGCAGCACGGCGTTGACGGTCACCTTGCCTTTCAGTTCCTCGGCCAGACTCTCGGTCAGGCGGTGCACCCCGGCCTTGGACGCGGCGTAGGGACCCATGCCGCCGCTGGCCTTGAGCGCACCGCCGGCGCCGACGCTGACGATCCGACCGTCGCAGGCCGCCAGCAGATGCGGCAGGGCCGCCTTGCAGGCTGTTGCGCAGGTCAGGGTGTTGAGGGTGAACATCCGGCTCCAGTCGGCCAGGTCGCCATCGGCCAGGGTCTGCCAGGTGAAGCCGCCGGCGACATTGACCAGCACGTCGAGGCCGCCGAACGCCTGGGCGACCTTGTCCATGGCGGCCCGGGCCTGATCGCTGTCGGACAGGTCGACGCCGCCGAGGGCCAGAACGCCGTCGGCCAGCCCCCGGCCTTCCGGCGCGGCGTCAATCAGCGCCACGCGGGCGCCCGTTTCCAGCGCCGCCGCCGCCACCGCCGCCCCGAGCCGTCCGAAGCCGCCGGTGATCGCAAAAGTCCTGCTCGTCATGATCGTCTCCTCAATGCGGGTCTTCGTTCCCGTCTTTCGTCGCAAAGATCAACCGGCCACAGGTGACAAGTTGGCCGCGCCGCAGGATGCTGCGGCCCATGACCCTGATCCCCCTGCCCGCTCAACCCGCCGACACGCCCTGGCCCACGCAAGCCTGGCCGCAGGGCGATCTTCTGACCGGCCCGGTCGCCGACACGCTCGACGCCGCCTTCGCCCCGGAGAGCCTGGACCCCATCGGCCGCACCGACGCCCTGCTGCTGATCCAGGGCGGGCGGATCGTCTATGAGCGCTATGGCGAGGGGCTGGACGAGACCAGCACATTCCCCTCCTGGTCCAAGGCCAAGAGCATCACCCAGGCCCTGACCGGCCTGCTGGTCGGCGACGGCAAGGTCGACATTCACGCTCCGGCCGACGTGCCCGAATGGCAAACGCCCGACGATCCGCGCGGGGCCATTACCCTCGACCAGCTGCTGCGCATGTCGAGCGGCCTTGCGTTCGTCGAGGAATACAGCCCCGGCAACCCCTCCGACGTCATCGAGATGCTGTTCGGCAAGGGTCAGGGCGACACCGCCGCCTATGCCGCCGACAAGCCGCTGATCCATGCCCCCGGCGCGGTGATGTCCTACGCCAGCGGCACGACCAATATCGTCGCCCGCGCCCTGGCAAGGTCGATCGACGTCTTTGGCCCGGACTTCGAGGCCTTCATGCGCCGGCGGCTGTTCGCACCGCTCGGCATGACCAGCGCGGCGCCGAAGTTCGACGAGGCCGGGACGTTCATCGGCTCGTCCTACTGTTTCGCCACTGCCCGCGACTTCGCCCGCTTCGGCCTGCTCTATCTGCGCGGCGGGGTCTGGGAGGACCGGCCCTTCCTGCCCGCGGGCTGGGCCGACTACGCCCGCACCCGCACCGCCTCGAAGGACGACCCGGCCGATCCCTATGGCGCCCACTGGTGGCTGGGCCTGGGCGGCCCCGGCAGCTTCTCGGCCAACGGTTATGAGGGCCAGTACACCGTGCTGGTCCCCGACCTCGACCTGATCCTGGTCCGCCACGGCGGCACGCCGCTGGACCTCAAGGATGCGCTGCGGGGGTGGATCGGCGGGGTTGTGGAGGGGTTGAGGGGGTGAAGGGGAGTTGCGCCTTCTCGGCAGGCTGAAACTGCGATCGCCTGCTTGAGGGGACAAGCACGTACGATTGGGGAAATTGACGGGCACCTCGGCTCGCTCTCAAGCCCAGCGCACTTTAGCCGTCCCGGAAGACGCACGAGCAGGCTTGGCGCTTAAACGCTCTCCATTTTTATCCGGGCAATATTGACGACGCCTTTTATCCGGGTAAATACCCTCCGAACTACCCCGCACGGGTTACGGGTGGTCAGGAGAAGCCGGCGATGACTCGCGTGGAAACAAATGGCGTCGAGTTGGCCTGCGAGGCGTTCGGGGCGCCCTCCGATCAGGCGATCCTGCTGGTCGCCGGACTGGGGACGCAAATGATCCGATGGACCGTTCCCTTCTGCCTCGCACTGGCGGCGCGCGGCTATCATGTGATCCGTTTCGACAATCGCGACGCCGGCTGCTCGACGCACATCACGCACCGCGCCGCGCCGGATTTCGTCGAGCTGGCGGCCGCGCTCATGGCCGGACGAGCGCCGGACGTCCCTTATACGCTTCACGACATGGCGGCGGATGCGGTCGGGCTGCTTGATGCTTTTTCCATCGATCGGGCCCATGTCGTCGGGCGATCCATGGGCGGCATGATTGCGCAGGTCATGGCGTGTGAGCATCCCGAACGTGTCGCATCGCTGACCTCGATCATGTCGAGCACCGGCAACCCATCGCTTCCGCCGCCGACGCCCGACGCCATGGCGATGATGACCAGCCCCGCTCCGGACCCAGTCTCTGACGAAGCCGGATACCTGGCCCATAGCCTCGCTTTCGCGCGCCGCATCGCCGGCAGCCGCTACCCGTTCGACGAGGTCGCCACGCGTCGTCTCATTGTCGAGGAGGCCCACCGAGCCCACGATCGCAATGGCTTCGGCCGCCAGATCGCGGCAATCGCCGTGGGCGGTGATCGCCGGAGCCGGCTCGCGACCGTGAGCGCACCAACGCTGGTTATTCACGGGAGCGATGATCCGCTCTTTCTTCCGGCCTGTGGCGAGGATACGGCCGCTTCGATCCCGGGGGCGGAGTTCATGCTCATGGAGGGCATGGGCCATGATCTTCCGCTCCAATTGTATGGCGCGGCGGTTGAGGCGATCGACCGAACAGCGAGACGCCGCCCGTAGACTTGCGAGTTAGCTGCGCCGCCTG
This sequence comes from Caulobacter sp., assembly GCA_030680355.1. Classification (GTDB taxonomy): domain Bacteria; phylum Pseudomonadota; class Alphaproteobacteria; order Caulobacterales; family Caulobacteraceae; genus Caulobacter. The sequence goes on along the minus strand of JAUXVF010000031.1, from coordinate 193,477 downwards.
CGCCGCCGCATAGGGGGGTCGCTCCATTAGCGAGGTCGCGCCGAAGGCCGTCGAGTGATGTGATGGCCGCCATCGTCCGCTCAGGGTCGAACACAGACCTTGTTCGGCGCCCTGCCGCTACCGGTCAGGGCGGCCCGGATCCTGGAAGGCGAACAGCGTCACGGCCATCAGCGCCACCGCGTCGCGCTCCGGCCCCGGCTGGCGGGGCAGCCAGAACACCGGCCGGAAGCCGTTGGTCTGCAGCCCCCCGACGACCACGCCGTCGGGCCGGGAGATGACATAGCTGTTGGCGCCGCCGCTGCTCAGCGGCAGGCCGGAGATGTATTTGGTCTCCGCCCGCAGGGTGATGTCGCCAAACGCCAGCTCGGCGGCGCGCTGCGGCTGCGACAGCTGGGCCAGGAAGCCGCCCTTGGCCTGGGTCAGGGCGAACTCGGCGCCGGCCGGCGCCGCGCCGCCATAGCGGCAGACATAGCTGAGCTTGTCGCGTTTGAAGGTGATCCAGCCGAAATGCAGGCGGCTCTGGCCGCCCTTGCACTCGGCGGTGACCGAGGTCATGCCGGGTCGCTCGACATCGATGCTGGCCTTGGCCTTGCCGCTGTTGAAGACCCCGGTGGCGCTGGTGCTGCTGGCCACGGCCTTGAAGGATCCGGTGTATTCGCCGATGACAAAGCCCGGCCGGAACAGGCTGGGGCCCTTGCGGGCCTGGAATGTGACCTTCTCGGCGGTGGCGGTCAGCCAGGCCTCGGTGTTTTCGCCATCCGCCGCCAACGCGGGCGTCGCCATCAACAGCGCGACACTGACGGCCAGACTGATCCTCATGACGGTCCCCTCCGAAACTGCAGGGGAAGCTTAACGCCGATCCGGCGCCCCGGACAACCGGAGGAGGTCTGGCCCCAGTCGCGGCCCGGCGTGGCCCGGCTCAGGTCAGGATGCCCCTGAGCACGATCTGCACCACATGGTCGGCATAGCGGGCGGCGAACGCCTCGTCGAAGCCGTCTGGGCCGACTTCGGGCGCCAGCAACTGCCGCGCGGACACGAAATGATCGCACATCCCGACCGTCGAAATATAGAACAGCAGGGGGTCCATCGGCTTGAACACCCCCGCCCGGACGCCACCCGCGATCATCACCCGGTAAGCGTCGATCATCGGCTCGACATACCGCTGATGGTGCTCGGCCTCGTCCTGCTCCTGCTCCCGCAGAACGTGGCCGGTCAGCCGGTTCAGATAGGGCAGCCGGAAATAGGTGCGGACCATGCCCTCCAGATGGATGCGCATCTTCCGGTCATGCGGAATGTCGAGGGTCAGCAACAGTTTGAGCGCGTCCAGCTGTGGCTGCAGGTCCCGCTCCAGCAGGGCCAGGAACAGGCCGCTCTTGCCGCCGAAATAGTATTTCACCAGCGCGGCGTTGACCCCCGCGTGCGCGGCGATCTCGCCGAGGGTGACGGTCAGGGCGTTGCGCTCGGCGAAGAGCTGGCTGACTGAATTGAGCAGCAGGTCACGGGAACTCGGGCGCGCGGCTGCGGCGCTTCTGCCTTGTCTCGTCGCCAGATCGGTCACCCGTCGCGCCCCCCTCCCGAGATTTTCCGGCGCGCCCTCCCCGCCGTCAACCCGCGGTGAGGGCGGCGACGGCGGCCGGGGACGGAAACGCCCGCCCCGGCCCGGACCGTCCACTGAAGGCCGATGACGCATAAAGCATTGAAAAGATGGAGCGGCCGGCGGGAATCGAACCCGCGACATTCAGCTTGGGAAGCTCCCAATATAGTCGAGATATCAATACCTTGCTCGCAAAACGCCTTCCAAACGACGCCAAGCATTTCAATGGGTTGCGAAGGGTCAGCAAAACTTCTGGCAGAAAAATGGGCCGACGAACGGTGAGCGGGACCGTCGTCCACGCTTCACCCATACCCGCCGTATCGCGCGGTTTTCCCGGGCGCACGTCCACGGCGCGCCAGGAGCGGACAGTGGTTCGCCGTCCGGAATGCGACATTCCGATCAAGCTGCCACGGGACAGGAACGTCGGCTTCTTGGCTTGATGGCCACTACCGCGTCCGAGCCCCGAGCGACCTTAGGTGGGCCCGCCCCATGGCGGACCCACCGTCGCCTACAGGTCGATTTGTTCGGAAATCTCCAGAGCATCATCAACCTCGATGCCGAGATATCTGACGGTGCTTTCCAGCTTGCCGTGACCGAGCAGCAGTTGGCAGGCGCGAAGATTGCCGGTCTTCTTATAGATCAGCGCCACCTTGGTTCGTCGCAGACTGTGGGTGCCGTAGGCGCTGGGATTCAGATCGATCATCCGAACCCAGCGGTCGACGAGGCGAGCATACTGTCGCGTTCCGATGTGTCTGCCCGCCTGGCTCCGACTCGGGAACAGCCAGTCGTCTTGCCGAGGGCCGCGTTGAGCCAGCCAATTCGTCAGTGCGTCCCGCTCAGGCTCAGTAATCTCGAATGGGACCGGTCGCCCGGTCTTCTGCTGGATGACCGTCGAGCGCGGGCGAATGACGCTTCCGTGGGCCACATCGGCGATCCTCAGCTTGACAAGGTCGCAACCGCGAAGCTTGGCATCCAGGGCGAGATTGAACATCGCCAGATCCCTGACGGAACCGAGGGACTTCAGGTTCTGACGGATCGCCCAGATATGCTTCGGCTTGAGCGGAGCTTTCGCACCAATCATCCGACCGGCGTTCCAGGGTTTGCGGGGCATGCGGAAGAGATCGAGTTGGCCCATGGCCACCTCCCAAGACGGCGCCCCCCACTGTTCGCCCTACACCTCGTCAGACGTTTATTCATCAGGACCCGAACTTGACACCTGCTATCTGCCGGCAACGTTCATCGTCGGAGTTACTGCTGTAGCGGCAAGGTGGACTCGACCCTGTGCTGACTGACTTGGCCGACGATCAGTCCTTGAGCCAGAAAGCGGCGAACCGGGCCTGACCGCTGACGTCGTAGGCGGAGAGGTCCGCGAGTCGATAACCCTTCGCGAGGAGGGGAGCCATCGTCGCCTGCAAACCGGCGAGGGTAAGGTTGTGGCGCGCTTCCTGAGGGGGTGTCGGGGTCTTTGTCCAGATCGCCGCGAAACGGGGGGCAGGTCCGCCTGCGTAGCCACTGACCTGACGAAGCACATAACCCTTGGCGTTCATCTGGTTGAAGGCCGCCTGGTATCCCCGGCTGTTGAGATCGTGCATGGCGGAAAATGGCGTCGCCCGGTCAGCTTCGAAGATCGCCGCGAACAGGCTCTGGCCGCCCACATTGAAACCACTCAACTGTCGGGGTTGGTAGCCGCGGGCGACCAGATCATTGAATGTCTTCTGATACTGGGCTGACGTCATGTTGTGACGGGCCTCGAAGGCCGGTCCACGGACCTTTTCCCAGACGGCCGCATAGCGGATCTCGCCGCCTTTGTCGTAGCCGCAGACGCGCACTGGGCGATACCCTTGTTTCAGGAACCGATCGAAAGCCGTTTGATAGGCCGCCGACGTCAGATCATGGCGCGCCTCCCAGGCGCGTCCGTCTGTTTCCGTGAAGATGGCGGAGAAGCGCGGCTCGCCGCCGATGTTGGCGACGTTGATGTGAGCCGGCCTGAATCCCCGCGAGACCATCTGGTTGACGGCGGCCTGATACTCGCCGGCTGGCAGCAGGACTGAAGCCTCCCATTGCGAGTCCGCCCAGGCGGGCGTGAAGGACGCCGTCGCTCCCACCGCAAGACCGGCGGCGACGAGGCGACGACGCGTGAACACCACATCGGCGCCCACGCTTGCGTGTTTGTACTGATGCATCCGGAAGCCCCTTCGATGGAGAAAGACGTTACAGTTCAATATACAATTCCGACGAAACTAATTCGGTCAATTGACCCTGATGATGACCAGACACAGACTCGCCATTACCGTGAATTTCGAAACGACCAAACCTGCCATCCGACCTTTCGACAGCTCTCCATGCGGATCAAAATTCCTCCACCCTCCTCCGTTGCTTCGGCGCACTGGCCGAAGCCGTCCACAAGCCGGCCGTCTGACCTGAGGAGCCACAGCTCCGAACGCCCGGTCTCGCAGGCGCGAATATTGAGCGTCGCGCCATGGCCAAAACCGGACAGGCAGCCCCCCTTGCTGCGCCAGTGACCGAAGTCGCCCCGGTTGAAGCTGAAGCGTTGGGCGGCGGTGTCCTCGCAGGGCGCCAGGCCGATGAACGAACCGGCCTCGATCCAGGTCACACACCACCCGGGTCGCTTCGTCGCCTCGAGGCTCCCCGCGACATTCCGGTAGGGCCGCGGCGACCTCGGCCGATGCCAGCTCTGGGCGCCCACGCCTGCCGAACAGTCACCGGCGTAGATCCGTTCTCCCGTCCGGCTGGAGAGACCCAGCACCGCCAGACATTGGCCCGCGACATTCCGGATCTCGCCCCTGGCGCCAAACGTCCAGTCCTGGCCAACGGAGCCATCACAGTCGGTCGGGAACAGTTCGGGATAGGCCCCGCCGCCGTGGGGGACGAGACACTGACCGGCATGCCGGATCGGGCCGGTCGTCACCGGGACGACAAGGTCCTGCAGCGGACCGCCGTTACATTCGCGGCTTTCCGCCTGGCCATCCGGCCCCGTCATCGAAAGACACATCCCCGGCAACCGATCCGGCTCGAGTGTCGCGGCCGAGACCGGCGCACCCGCCGCAGCGATTCCGATCATGGCGGCCGCCATGAGGAGGCCATGGAGAACCGGCGCCATGATGGCTTTGCGTCGGCGAAGGGGCATCGTCAGCGCCCCACGCCGTTCCAAACCACCTTGCAGCCTTCGATGACGAGGACGCCGTCTGCCTCCGGAACGTCCAGGACCGCTGGGTCGCTGCACCCGCCAGGGGTTATCCGCATGGAGGCCGGCGGTGGGTTGATCGGCGGAAAGTAACGCCAGCCAGACGCGTCCGGCGCAGGATCGCGGCGGCTGTCGTAGAGGGTCCTGCCCGCAATCGTGATGGTCAGCGGACGCGTGGCGCCGTCGCCCGAAACTCCAAGGCGCAGGGGTTCTGTCCGGATCAGCGCCGGATCAACGACATCGTTTCCGGACTCGTCGACGTAGACCTTCGGCGCCAGGCCCTCCGTCAGGGTCACATCGCCCGCAACACCCCGGGCGGTCTCCAGCGCGCGCATGATCGTCCCCGCCCGCCAACGGGGCGTGCAGTGATGCACAAAGGTCCGGACGCCGCCGGCGGTCTCGATCTGCAGGAAGAACGTCGCGCCATCGAAACAGGGCTCCAACCGGCCGCCCCGCAGCGGCAGCGCGGCGAGCCCGACGTCGGGCTCCCGCGAAAGACAGGGGTCGTTCAGCGCCGCTTCGATCACGGCGGCCCGGTCCGGCTCCAGCCGGCCCTGCTGATAGAGGATCCGCCTGCGCTCCCTGGACCCCCGCATGTCGCTGACGTTCATCTCATCGGCCGATGGCGGCGGCGGCGGCGGCGGCGTCATCGGAAGGTCCTCGCGAACAAACCGCCAGACGCCATCCACGCGCCTGGCCGTCGTCCAGGTCGAGCCACTGCCGCCAAAGCCGGGGGGCGCGTGGAACCGGATCACCGTATCCGCGTCGCCCAGGTCAGGGGCATCACCCCCAAGCAGGACTTCGCGCGCACGCGCCGCCTCGGCCGCGGTCAGAGCGGTGAATGCCGAGCGATCCAGTCTGGAAAGGGCGTCACACCGCGGCGCCGCGCTGGCCCCGCCCGCGATGACGACCACGGCCGCCAGCGACACGGCGCCAGCGGCCCGGCTGGTCCTGGAATGGCCTTTCCGAATAGCGGCTCCGCCCTTCCCGCCTGGCCTGGCCAACTTCCCCTCGGGACCGACATTGCGCATCGACTCTCTCCAGACTTTCGACAGACCGGCTGGTCGCCTGAATAAAGCGACGAATCCCGGGCTGGCGTCGGCATGACCCCGCCGGCGCCTACCTCCTGCTTCCCGGAAAATCACTTTCCACAGGTCCGGCTATCCAATCATCCAGCCCTTCTGGCGCCGTCGAACGACAGTAGCTTCCGTTGCCAGCCTGATAATTTGGCCGCCAATAAGCAATGGTTACTCTAGCATTCCAGTTTACCGACCCCATGTCCGCGATTCCAATAATAGCGAGAGATTTTCCTGGATCCACGATCTGATTTACAGATTGGACATAGTATTTTTGGCCGCTTGGAAGGCCCCGATAATGTGGGCGAATACAGTACGGTTGATCTGTAAAGTTCTGAACGACATATACCAGAGACCAACCAGAAGCGTCATCAGCGGTGGCGAATGAAGATGATACCTTCAGTCCATTCCAGATTTGCCCAGCATCGAAGTCCCAGACGCCTCGCGACATACTCTTGACGCTGTAGCCGTTGTAGACACCCGCATCGGCCATGGCCTTCCTGACCAGACTTTCAGCCGATTCCTGCGCCCGGGCGGGAAGGACACCGGCGAGAACGGCCAATGCAGCGAGGCCGGCAAGGCCAGCCCTGTTGAGAGGTGTCATTCGGAACTCCATGGGTTCGTTGGGTCAGGCGGCCAAGGCTGCGATGCAGCAGCCGGCCTTTCGGGGCTACTGGCGCGCACCCTGGCCAGGTTGCCAGTCTCTCGGCGCATCGCTTCCGCTGCAGGTGGCGGTCGCTTTGCAAATTCGTTCCCGCTGCCGGGCCGGCCCTGCGACGAAGCAGTCAACCTTGCTCAGGGTGTAACCGTCGTGGTTCAACGCCATCTGGCACATGGTTCGAGCCCGCTTGTCCAAATCGCGTTGCAGATTGGCCTCATCGACCACATCAGCCCAGCCTGAGGCTGAAAGCGGATAGACCCGCTGAAGCTCGGCCGCGTGCGAACTTGACTGGACCAGCCCTGACCCCAGGATTCCAAGCGTTGCCAGAACGGTGCAATTTACGACCAGTTTCATCTATCGACCTTTCCCATCGCAGAGGGGTCGGCTGTGAGGCCGGCCGCCGACGCTCCAAGCGCGCTGCTACAGCATTCGAGAGACGGGACGATGTGGCCATCCCCATTTGCAGGCATCGAGCAGTCCGGTACGCCTTGCCTCGGCGGTAATCGCGGCTAGGTTTGACCGGCATCTCGACGCCAACCCTGACCTCAATGGCAAATCGCATGACAACCTGGCTGTCCAAGCGTCGAAATTGATGCGTGTTTGGGTGGGCTGATGAGCGTTTTGGGCGAGACCGACGGCGAGGCTTCCTTCACCGGCGACGCCTCGCCATCCGATCCCCTGGCGATCTGGCTGGAGGCGCCTGACGCCCTGTCGGCGCAAATGGCGCGCGGCGCCCGGCCCTTCGAACCCGGCTTCGACCTGCGCGCCGTTGGCTATGCCTACATCCAGTCTGATCGACTGGCGGCGGCCGTCGTCAATCGCGACGGCCGGCTGCTGTACGGCAATGCGAGCTTCCTGGCCTCGGTTGGCCAGGACGCCGTCGATCCGGCGGCCATCGCCGAGGCCCTGGCCGGAGGCCGGCGGCTGGTCGCGGCCTCGATCAGCGCGATCGGACCGGTGACGATCGCCTATGGGCCGATCGAGATCGCCCGTCGGTGGCGGCTCCCGCCGGACGTGGCCGAGGCCCTGGACCGTCCTGGCGGCGTCGCGGCGCTGCTGGCGGTCACAACGACCGGAGCCCTGGAAGCCCTGACCGACGCCTGCGAGAGTTTCGGACTGACCACCGCCGAGACGCGGATCATCACCGGTCTGATCCTGAGCGGCAATGTCCGGGACGCGGCGCGGCGGGCGGAGGTCCGCTACGACACCGCGCGCAAGGTCGTGTTCACGGTCATGCGCCGCCTCGGGATCAACCGGCAATCGGCGTTGATCGAACGGCTCGTCAAACTGTCCCTGGGCATCTGGCCGACCGGGCGTGAAGGCGACGCCGTGCTGGCCGATACCTGGGGCCTGACGCCCAGACAGGGCGCCCTGGCCTATCGACTGTCGGTCGGCATGAGCCGGGCCGAATGCGCCCGGGCGGTCGGTGTTTCGGACGCGGTGGCCAAGAAGGAACTCGCCGCCGCCTTCACGACCCTCGGCGTCGACACGGCGTCCGGACTGACCCGGTTCGTCACCGAAGCGCGCGCCCTGTCGTTGCTGACCGACGCCCTGGACGGGGACGAGATCGAGGGCCAGGACGCCCTGGAGCCCTTGCGGATCGTGTTGCGGCCCGGGGGCGGACAGGTCGCCTTCAGTGATTACGGTCCGCGGACGGGCGTTCCGGTTCTGGTGCTGCACAGCTCGTCCTCGTCCCGCCCGGTTCCGCGGCGACTGGTGCGGGCGCTGCAGACCGAAGGGTTCCGACCCGTCGCCATCGACCGCCCCGGGTTCGGCCTGACCGACCCGCGGCCCGACCATCGGCAGACCGACCCGTTCGACGCCGCCTGCGCCGATGTGGCGCTGGTCTGCGAAACCCTCCAGATCGACGCGCTGCACGTCATCGCGCGGGGCGGAGCCCAGGTCGCCCTTGCACTTGCCCGGCTTAGACCCGACCTCCTGCGTCGAGTTCTGCTGGTCAATCCCGATCCGCCAACCCGGCCGCACGATGCCCGCAACGGCGTGTTCGCGGCGGTCAAGCAGCTCTACGCCACGTTTCCGGATCTGATCGAACGGTTCGCGACCACACTGGCGCGACATGTCTCGCTTGATCGGGCGAGGCAGGTGATTGATCGCCTCACCGATGGCAGCAAGGTGGATCAGCAGGCAATGATGGACCCGCTGAACTATGGCGACTTTGTCCGCAGCATCCGAATGTTTACCACCGGCCGTGTCGCTGGCTACGTGGCCGAGCAAATCGCCATGACCCGTTCCGATCCTGCACCGTTCAAGACGTCATCCGACTGGCGCGTCTATCTGGGCGCCGAGGACAGCCTGCACGATCCGCGCGTGACCGAGGCCTACTGGAGAGGCATCCTGCCGGCGGCATCGATTACCATCTTCGGCGATGGCGGGCGGTTCATTGCAATGACTCACCCCGCCGAGATTGTCAGAGGACTTGGCTAAGGCGCAACGATCGCGGCATGTCCTTTCGATCACGAGAGGTCCAGTCGGCTCGGCAGTCGGCGGCACCAGGCGGAGTGGCACTGTGCGCGTCTTGTTTTTTCAGTTGCTATTCACCTGGGCTTTGTCAGGCAATCCTAGACGCGCTGAATAGCCCTGACGCAATCCATCGATCAGACAGCGCCGGCCACGCAGCCGACATTTCGAATGTCGCCTATGAGTCAGACTCGGAAGTTGACGCCCGTCATCTACGCCTAAGCGCCATTGCCGGAAATCTCATTCCGTTGTCGCTGACCGACCATTGCGATCGCGCCGTGCTGACGCGGCAGCCGACGCAACCATTTCGGCCCAAGCGGCGAACTACCGGGACATGACCATGCCGCCGTCGATGGCGATGATCTGGCCTGTCATGAACCGCGCTCCCTCCGACGCGAGGAACGTCATCACCGGCGTGAAGTCACGCGCGACGTCACCCAGCTTGCCACCCAGCGGTATGGCTCGAAGCTTCTGTGCGTCGTGAAGCGCCAGGTCCTCCGCCGACATCTCGGAGCGGGTCTTGTCGTACATCGGAGTCCAGATCGCCGGCGCGATCGCATTGACCGTGATGCGATGTGAGGCCCATTCGGCGGCGATCGAACGGTTCCACGACAACACCGCGCCCTTCGCCGCAGCATAAGCGGCCTTGCCGGGGTGTCCGTTGACGCCCGCCGCCGACGCGAAATTCAGGATCGCGCCGCCTGCAGACTTCAAATGGGGAAACACCGCCTGGTTCATGAGCATGGTCCCGGTGGCATTGACGGCAATCACGCGGTTCCAGAAGTCCAGCGACATGTCCTCGGCCCTTGCGCTGGGCGCGACGCCGGCGGCGTGGATCAGAACGTCCAGACCACCCATGCGAGCGACCGCGGCGTCCACCGCGTTCCGAACCGATACCGCGTCGCAGACATCAACGGGCAGAAAGGCCAGGGCCCCCGCCGCTGCGGCCACCGCCTCGCCCGCGACGGCGTCAAGGTCCATCGATACGACTGTGGCGCCGTACGCCGGAAACGCCCGGACCAGGCCTTCGCCCATGCCGCTGGCGCCGCCGGTGATGATGATGCGGCGGCCCCTCAGTGTGTCAGCGCTCACGGTGCTTTCTCCCCTGGGATATGGACGACGAACTAACCACCATCTATCTCACTATGGAATGCTATTTCCCATTGAGATCGTTCGGGCGGGTGGAGAAGCGCGATGCGGGTCGGCTGGATCGGTTTGGGTCAAATGGGCGCGCCCATGGCGCACCGCGTGTTGGCGGGCGGCCATGCGCTGCTCGGCCACAGCCGCCGGCCGAGACCAGACCTGCTTGCCGCAGGCGCCTCCCTGACTGGTTCAATCGAGGAGACTGCCGCCACGGCCGAGGTTCTCTGCGTCTGCCTGTTCGATGACACCCAGGTGCGCGATGTATTGATCGGCCAGGGCGCTCTTGCCGCGTTGCCTCCCAGGGCCGTTGTGGCGCTTCACACGACGGGTGCGCCGGCACTGATGGACGACCTGACCGTCGCTGCTCCGGACGGTGTTTCGATCCTGGATGCGCCGTTCAGCGGCACCGCCGCCCAGGCCGCAACCGGGCGACTGACCTTGCTGGTCGGCGGCGAGACCCAAGCCATCACGCGGGCGCGGCCAGTCCTGTCAGCCTTCGCCAGTACCATCCTGCATGTTGGCCCGAAAGGCGCCGGGCGCGGGCTGAAGCTGATCAACAACCTACTGTTCGCAGCACAGATATCGCTGGCAGACGAGGCGCTCCGCGCGGCGGCGTTGCTCGGCCTGGAGCGAGATGGCGTCGCTCGCGCCATCGGTCACTGCAGCGGGGCCAGTTACGCCATGGCCAAGTTCGCGGGACCTACGCCCCACGACCCGATGCTCGCGGCTATGAAACCCTATCTGGACAAAGACGTCGACGCCGCGCGGTTGGCACTGGATGGGGCCGGCGACGCATTGCCCCTGTTGACCGGAGCGGCGCGCTGGGGGACGGGCAAAGAAACGGCATAGCGCCGGTGATGATCCGTCAGGCGACCCGTTTGCGGCCAATGTCAGGGATGTTTCCGACCAGTCAGCGAAGCATCAGAGCGTCTGTCCGTTCAGCACGACGCCCAGGGACGTAGGGATGGCGCGGGCGAGAGTCTGGCTGGCGATGCAGGCACGCTCGCAAACCGCGACCAATGCCTTGATCTCCTCGGGCGAGGCGTCGCTGTCGATAACGACGAAGCTTTCGAACCCGTCGCAGCCGCCCTCGCCCTGACCGCCTGTTCCCAGGTGCCCCAGGGTCGTCATGAAATTACCGCGCAGCTCGATCTTCAGCCGCCGAACCTCGATTTTGGTCTGGGTCAGATAGCCGGTGATGTGGGTCATCAGGCAAAAGCCCACGCCCGCCGCGAAATAGGCCAAAGGCGTGGGCGCGCCCTCATCGCCGCCGACCACAACCTTGCCTTCATCGCTGTGAATTTCAAACGACAGTCCGCCCGGTAGGGGACTACTCACCTTTGCGCGCTTGCGGTGCCGGCCGACGGGTTCAATGACCACGTCGACGCCGAACCGGTAGGGCTCGCCGGGCCGCGGCTTGCGTCGCTCCAGCGGAACGAGCGCATCGAGCGGCGGGACGGCGTCGGTGACCGAAACGATCGGTCCAGCGGCGAAATTGAGCGCCCAGGAAGGCGAGGTGGAGGTAGCTGTCATGCGCTTTGCACCATGTTACTTGAATGACTGGATGCCCGCTCGGTCGCGACCGCGGACACCTTGGCAAAGGGATCCCCGCAAGCTGTCAGAATTTCAACCACGCGGTCGTCGCTTGGCGCCTGGGTGGGCGCGGGTTCAATTGCGTCGAACCAGGCTGCCCGACCTGCAATTGTACGGGCGTTTTTGGCAGGAAAGGCCCTCGCGAGCCCCGCCCGGTAACTGGCGATCACCCGGCCTGCGTCGGTAATCAGGAACTTTGACGCCACGATGTTCGGCAGACGCAAGCGAGCGCGCAATTCGGACGTCGCCATGAGGCGGCTCCGCATCTTGAGGTCGAGAAACGGAAAAGCATCGCCCGCCTCCTTTTCGGAGACGGGCGACATAGTCTTCAGGGAGACTAGCGGCCCATCCAGGAGGAGGGGCGAAGAACGAGCTGGAACATGATCGTCCGGCCAGGATTGGTGTTGCCCGACAGGTCAGAACGCGAGTTGATCCCACCATTGATCGTTCCGGTGTTGGAGTCAGTTCCAGTCAAGGGCGCATTCGACACTTCCGTCACCCGGTACTCGTCCGTCAGGTTCTTGGCGTAGATGCCGAACTCCCACCCGCGCTCCGGATTGCTGAAGCGCACTTGGGCGTTGAGGAAGGTGGCGGACTTCTGCAAGCCGCCCGGACTGAGTTCGGCCGTAGCGTTGTACGAGGACTTGTAGGACACATCGCCGCCGATCTCGACCTTTATGGCCTCAGTCGGGAACGTGTAGTTAAAGCCAGCGGCGGCGGCCCAGAGCGGGGCGTTGGTCATCTGGCGACCCGAGAGGTCCTGCTGCCGGTAACGCCCCTGGAAGAGGCCTTGGCTGCAACCCTCGGCGATCGACTGTCCGACGTAACAAGGCGAGGCGAATTCCGAATACTGCGACTTATTGTAATTCACCAAGCCGTTCAGGCGCAGGCCACGCACTGCCGACGGATAGTAGGTCGTTTCGACCTCGATCCCTTTCTGGGTAGCATTAGCCGCGTTGAAGATCTGCAGGATGGAAACGCCGGTCGAGGTGTTGACGTTTGAAACTTGCAGATCGCTATATTCGTACGAATAAATCGTCGTGTCGATCCGCAGGGAACGGTTCAGCATCTGAGTCTTCAGACCCAATTCGAACCCTTCGGCACCTTCCGGCTGATAGGTGAAGTCCCGCAACGGGGAGACTGGCAGCGGCGCAATGTTGCCGGTCAGAACGCTAGCGTAGCCGCCAGACTTGAAGCCCGTCTTATACGCGGCGTAGGCCGTAACATCGGCGCTTGGGCGCCAAGTCAATGTGGCTTCTGGCGAGATATCGTCGAACTTGGTCTCGGGCTTGGCGACGGGTTGGGCGACGCCGTCGCGCAGCAGCGTAAGCGTCTTTTTCTCTTCGGTGTAGCGCGCGCCCACCGCCAGCTCGACCGTGGGCGTGACGTCCCAGATCCCCTGAGCGAAGCCGGACCAAACCTTATTGGGAATGCGGTACTGAGGAATTGTATAGGGGGCAAGGGCGAAGTTGGAAATCTGGCTGCTGAGGAATGCATCCTGATAGAAGCCGCCAAGCATGAAGTTCAGTGGGCCGTCGAAGTGAGTAAACAGTCGGAGCTCTTGGGTGAACTGGCGGTGCATCAGCCGAGTGGCGAAGGCCAACACGGCCGGTGACGAGACGCCATAGCTAAAGCTGCCGTAGTGCCCCTCCGTGATACGCGTCAGGCCCGTCACTGAGGTGAGGCTGATATTTTCCGTCAGGTCGTAGTTGATCTCACCTGACAGCATCGAGATGCGGCTCTTGCTGCCGCCGTACGAGTCGTCGTCGACGAGAAGATGCGGCGCCCGGGTCATAAAGTCGGGGTTCAAGCCGCCTTGATAAGTAGTGCCGTTTGCGCGGCAGTCGTCGACGGCCAAGGCTGCTGCAAGAGCAGGCGCGAGGGCACCGGCGGCGAAGCCACCAGGCGCCGCCATTGCGGCTGCCGTAAGGTTCTGGCTGACGCCCTGCGGACAGTAGAACCGTTCCTTGACTGCCGTGACGGGGTCGCCGTCCTGAGCGTCATAGGCTGCCTTCAGACGGACCTTCAATCTCGGGGTCGGGTTCCATAGAAGGGTGCCGCGAACGAATTTGTCGCTGTAGCCCCAAGAACTGTCTTTACCCGCAAAGACCGTATTAGGAACAATCAAATTGGCTCCAAGGGCTTCGTCGGCGCGATTGTCCTTACCACCGTCACTGGCGGCGCCACGCAGGAACAGCCGGCCGCTCAAACTCTCGGTCAGCGGACCCGACACCACCAGTTCCCCAATAGTAGTGTTGGCGTAGGGTTCGTAGGCGAGCTTGGTGGTCAGCTCAAATTCGCTCGTCGGGTCCTTAGAGGTAAAGGCTATCACACCTGCAGGGCTGTTCTTTCCGAAGAACAGCGCTTGCGGCCCCTTCATGACCTGGATCTGACCTAGGTCGTACTGTCCCAGGCGCAGGACGTTGCCCCGGCTTATAGGCACCCCGTCGAAATCGAACGAAACGCTCTGATCGATCGAGTTTCCGGTGGTCACTGCGCTGCCGATACCGCGCACGAATATGGTGCCGCCGACGCCCGAGCCGGTGTTGCTGATGGTGACAGTCGGCAAGCGTTGGGCAAGATCATAGACATTGAAGATGGCCTGGCGATCAATCTGGGCGGCGCCCATGGCGGTGACCGACACCGGCGTGGCGATGTCAGTCTCTTCACGCTTGCGCGCCGTGATGATGACCTCCTCGACCACCGCAGCCTGCACACTGCCCGCGTCTTGCGCCAGCGCCGGCGTGGCTCCCGCACCACCGAGGCAAACCGCCAACATCGCGCATGGCGCGATCGCCTTTCCAGATACCCGCATGTCTTTTCCCGCCCTTTGTGTTCCCGACCATGTTTGGCGCGGGACCATTGTGATTTTGGGGAACTCAAGGTTGGCGAAGCGAGCAGCGCTCGCCTTTGCCGCTGCCGCACCCCCAAACCCCTGCTTCTGCGAAGTGTCTGTGCGACAGCAGAAGAAGCTTGCACGCGCCCCGCCCAATCGGCAATAGTTTTTTTGACCTAAGAATGTTTATCTGCATCCAGAATATTTCTGGAGGTTGAAATTGGGCGCATTGAAACCGGTTTTGGCGCTGCGGTCGTCATGGGAAGACCAGACATGAGATTTGAGGGAAAGGTCGCCGTCATCACCGGCGGCGCACAGGGCATGGGCCGCACATTTGGGGAGGCTCTGGTTCGCGAAGGCGCGCTGGTCGGCATCCTGGATATCGACCCGGTCGCCGGCGCGGAGGCGGCGGCCGCATTGCGTGAGATCGGCGGCCAGGCTCATTTCGCGACATGCGACGTGGCGGACGAAAACTCGGTCGATCTCGCGGTAGCCGACGTGGTTTCGGCCCTGGGCGGGGTGGATTTCCTGGTCAACTGCGCGGCAAAGCACCTGACCTATTACAACCGACCGCCGACCGTTCTGCCCCGAGACGACTGGCGAGTGCTGCTGGAAGTCAATGTCATCGGCATCGTCAACTGCGCAGCTGCGTGCCGACCGTCCATGCAATCACGCGGCGGCGGCGTCATCATCAACCTGTCGTCAATCGCGAGCTTCGCCCTCAATGGTGCATACGGCATTTCGAAACTGGCGGTGCGCGGCCTGACCGTCGCGCTCGCACAGGAGTTCGCCATCGACAGCGTCCGCGTCTGCGGCATCGCACCTGGGCTGGTCGACACGCCTAGCGCCATCTCCGACATTCCTGCCGATTACGCCAACATGCTGATCCACGAGCGGCAATTGGTAAAACGCCTGGGACGGGTTCAAGACCTGGTGGGCGCCCTTTTCTTCCTCTGCTCGGAGGACGCGGCTTTCGTTACCGGCGAGACCCTGATCGTGGGTGGCGGCTACCCGCTGCGCGCCTAGGTCAATTCACGACACCACAGCCCTTCGCCGCCGGCGCACACCAGGAGATCCATTATGCTCACCTTCGACCTGCTGTTGACGGCCGATATGATGGTGCCCAATCCCGACGGTATGGCCAATCTGTTGTGGGAGAAGCTCGGCGTGCATCAGCATCCGCGGTGGCGCCAAGCGTTCGAGGAGCAGCCCTACATCGCCCACTTCCTGCGGGTGAACAAATCGTTGGCTCTGGCTCCAACACGGATCGAACCCCAGGTGCATCTGGACAAGCCCAATCTCGGCGACCCGCAGTTTCACGATTACCTAGAGAGCCTGAAGACCTTCCAGGGTCGACATCGCCCGATGATCACGCACTCAGTGGTGCTGGCCACTTCGCTGGACAAGGAAGAAGCCCTCATTGAGCGGCTGCTGAGCCGCGGCGTGCCGTTCCGCATCGCCCAGCGCGCGCCCGACTTGCCGTGGGACAGGGTCTGGCTGGGCTGCACGCCTGAGAATCCAGTCTATGAACCTTCCGCCGACGGCGGCCTGTGCCTTGAGATCATGCCGATCGAACCGCTGCAGCTGCCGCCCGAGACCTTTGCCTCGCCGCCGCCGGAACCTGCCAATCCAACGCTCGGCGACATGATCCGCGTCACGGCGCGCGGCATTCTGGTGCGAAACCTGGACGACACGCTCCGCAAGCTGTCGGACAATCTGGACTGGGAACCGCAAGGCCCGGTTCGACACATTGCAGCGGAAGGCTGCCGTCGCGCCCGCATGCCTTTCAGCCTGGCTCACAGCGCGACGCTGGATCTGATCCAGCCGACACGCTGGAACAGCCACGCCGGGCTTTATCTCCTCAATTGGGGACCGGGCCTCTACTATATCCGCGTCTCGGTCGCGGGTTTGGAGGCCAAGGCAGACGACCTGCGCGCTCGCGGCGTTCGCTTCGACTGGGTTGAGGCCCCAGAAGCCATCGGCGGGCGACCGCTGATCCGTGTCGATCCCGCCGAGTTGAACGGCCAGCTGTTCGAGTTCGAGGAACATCAACCGGCCGCTGATGCGATCGCCTCGAGTACAGACTGAGGCTTGAGTGGCAGATGCCGCATGCGTACGCCGATTGCATCGAACACGGCATTGGCCAGCGCCGCCGGGGTCGGGCCTTGCGCTGTTTCGCCAGCGCCCAGGAGCGGCGTGTCGGGGCGATCGATCACCAGCACTTCGATAGGCGGAACCTCGCTGAAGGTCAGGATCGGATAGTCGCCCCAGCTGGTGCTGAGCACCTTGCCGTCCGCGAACACAACCTCCTCCTTCAGCGACCAGCTAAGCGCCTGGATCAGCCCGCCTTCAATCTGGTTTCGCAAGCCATCCGGGTTCACAACCGCGCCCGAATCCACACCCGCCGTTGCACGCAGGACCCGGACAACGCCGGTCTCAGTTGAGACCTCGACCTCGAGGCAAACCACGCAATAGGCCGCCAGGTTTTTGTATCGGGCGAACGCCAGGCCGCGCCCACGTCCTGGCGCCTTGCGGTACGCTGACCAGCCGAACGCCTCAGCCGTTCGCAACAGGAGTTCGGTCGCGCGAGGGTGGCTCAAATGGCGCAGGCGATAGGCGAGTGGATCGGCGCCTGCACCGAGCGCCAGCTCGTCCATCAGGGACTCGATGGCGAAGACATTGGCGAAGGCGCCCAGACTACGCAGGGACGAAACCCGAACCGGCGACTCGCGGATAAAGTGGGTGGTCACGCGCTGGCCCGGAAGGTCGTAAAGTGGGATGGCGTTTCGATCCGGACCATAGTTCGGGGCCGGAATGACGCGCGGCGGCGGCGCCGGAAAAGGCTGGGCCAGACACGGGGCCGGCAATAGGTTTCCGGCCTGCCCGCCCGGCCGGGTGCTGTGCGCCATCGACCACAGATCGCATCGCCAATCGACAATATCGCCACGCGCGTCGACGCCTGCCGCCAGTTCGACATGCATAGCCGAACCCAACGGCTCGCAACCGTGCTCGTCTTCTCGGCTCCACTGCACACGCACCGGCCGGCCAGGAAGGGCGCGCGCCAGCAGCGCGGCGTCCGCGGCCGCGTCGTCGGCGCCGTTGTGTCCGTAGCAACCCGACCCCGGACGATGAATCAGCCGAACCGAGCCGGGGTCGACAGCCAACATCTGGGCGATCGCAGCAGCAGTTTCGAACACCGATTGGCTGTGGGTGTGGATGACATACCGGCCGGCTTCAAACAGACCGATGGCCACTGAGGGTCCGATCGCGCCATGCATCAACATAGGACGGCTGTAGGCAGCCTCCACGATCCGCACGCTCGACGCGGCGGTCGGCCGGTCGACGATGCGTATCTCTTCCGAGGGCCGGGCTTTTAGCCAAGCCTGGATCGTATCCTGGTTCGGGCCGCCAGAGATTTCCCGCCATCGCGCTGCCTGGCGCAGCGCCTCATGCGCCAGGATAGCCTGATGCTCCTTCTCGGCGATCACGGCCAGGAAGCTGCCGTCCCGGACCACCATTATGACTCCCGCAAGGACTTCAACGGACGCCGGATCGAACCCGACCAGCTGCGCGCCGATCGACGGCGGCCGCAGCACACGCGCGTGAACCAGGCCAGGAGGGCGATCATCATGAAGGAAGGCCGGAGCGCCGGTGATCTTCGCTGGCAGATCGCGCCTAGGCGTGGCCGTGCCGACATGGCGACTCTCCGCCGGCGGGACGTCCTGCGGCAGACCCGTCGCGCGACGGCGCAGGGCCTGTCCGGCGAGCAATTCGCCATAGGGCAGACGACCGCCGTCGGGCAGCAGCACGGCGCCGTCCCGCGTCCGCAGAGCCGACAGTGGCGCACCGGCCCGGCTTGCCGCCAGCTTCAGCAACAGCGCCCGGGTCTCGATCCCGGCCTGCCGCACCGCCGCGCCCGCATATGGCATGGACATGCTGCCCGCCGTGGGCCCCTCCTTGGGGCTTTGGCCGGTATCGCCGGAAATCACGCGAATGGGCTCAATCGCCACGTCGAGAGCGTCAGCCAGAATCTGGGTCAGGGCCGTCAGCACGCCCTGGCCGAGTTCGACTTTTCCGGTCAGCAAGGTCACCGCGCCGTCGGCGTCAATTCGCATCCAGGCATCCAGTTCCGGATTGTTCGCCAGGCTCCCTGGCAGCGGTCTGTCCGGCTCGACCGCCCGCGCGGCGCCGCCCAGGGCAAAGCCCAGAGCAAGCCCGCCGCCGCCCGCGAGCAACGCCCGCCGCGAGACGACAGACAGGCTCACGTCCGGGCCTCCGCAGCCCGTAGCACCGCGCGAACGATCCGATTGTGCGCTCCGCAACGGCACAGGTTTCCATCGAGCGCCGTCCGCACCTGCGCGTCGGTCGGTCGGGGTGTTTCCGCAAGCAGGGCCACGGCGGACATGATCATGCCCGACGTGCAATAGCCGCACTGCGCCGCCTGCTCGGCGACGAACGCGGACTGGACGGCATGGAGCGCGCCGTCGGCGTCGGCCAGTCCGTCGAGCGTGCGAATAGCCGCGCCAGTCGCCGCGGAGACCGGCAGCACGCAGGATCGCACCGGGGCATCGTCCAGCAGCACGGTGCAGGCGCCACATTGGGCCGCGCCGCACCCGTATTTTGGGCCGTTTTTGTCGAGTTCACCGCGCAGCACCCACAGCAAGGGGGTGTCGTCTGCCGAGGTCACCGCATGGCGGACGCCATCCACATTCAGCACGAGAGTCAC
The DNA here is from genome assembly GCA_030680355.1 of Caulobacter sp. Taxonomy (GTDB): domain Bacteria; phylum Pseudomonadota; class Alphaproteobacteria; order Caulobacterales; family Caulobacteraceae; genus Caulobacter. Next base: position 174,165 of record JAUXVF010000031.1, on the reverse strand, counting down.
GGTGTGTCGCTCCCCGCGTCCTGGTTGGCCAGCCAGCGACGGTGACGTTCGTAGTGTGCCGGGTCGCGTTCGACGAACACGCCCTCTCCGCGCACCAGGATCGCGCCCGTGGCCGCCAGTCTGATCTCGGCCTTGTGGAGGCGACGTCCGCCCTCGACCGTCGCCACCCAGGCTCGCGCTTCCAGCGCGCGCTCGATCGGCACCGGCCGCAGGAACTCGACGGCGAGGCTGGCGGTGACGGCCAGAACGCCCTCCGTCGCTCCCAGATGGCCAAGCAGATCGTCCATGACCGCCGCTGTCCAGCCGCCATGGGCGATGTTCAGCCCGGCTTCATGATCGCGCGAACAGGAGAGTTTTGCGTGCATTACCCCCTCTGGGTCCAGCACCTCCTCTGTGAGTCCCAGACGACAGGCCCCCAGCCGCTGACAGGCGCGGCAGAGGTAGAGCATCGTGGTCGCATCGGTCATGCCGCGCGCCCTTCGAACAACCGACTGGCGTTGGTTTGCAAGATCTGATCGGCCTGTCGCCGGGGCAGTCCCGCTCTGCGGACATAGTCGAACGTCTGATCATAGGTCTCGAATCCCAGCAGCACCGGAAAGTCGCTGCCGGGCAGCAACCGGTCGACGCCGAAGGCGTCCACCGCCGCGCGCAGACCAACTCCCGATCCATGCGAAACGGTGTCGTACCAGAGCCGCCGGGCCGTGGCGCTTGGCGGCTCCGGCAATCCCGGGACCGATAGTTTCAGCTGGTTGTCCAGGCGCTCAAGCATAACCGCCAGGCCGCCGCCCAGATGCGGAATGATGATCCTGATATCGGGAAAACGGCTGGGTATGGCCTTGACCATCAGGTGCAGGGCGACAGCGGCATCTTCGAAAAGCGGCCCAGCGGCGGCGGTCAGCGACCACTCTGTGATCAGAGGCGAGCGCATGCCGACTATGGCCGGATGCAGGAACAGCACGGCTCGGCGGCTATTCATTTCTTCGAACAGCGGCGTGAAGCGGTCGTCGGCGATGGACAAACCCACGCATTCGCTCTGCATCGTCACGCCGACCATGCCCAGACTATCGAGGCCTCGACGCATCTCGGCCAACGACTCTGCAATGTGCGGCAGCGGCAGGGACACATAGGAGGCAAGCCGTCCTGGGTGATCCGCCACAAGGCGGGCGTGAGCGTCATTGAGACGGCGGGCGGCCTCCACGGCGATTCCAATGTCCGCGAGATAAGGCGCGAGCGTCGGAGACAGGACCTGTTGGCGAACGCCGGCCTGATTCATCAAGGCCAGGCGCAGGGACAACGCTGCGTCGTCGTCGCTTGCTGGCGATGGCTTGTTCGTGACCGGCGCGCCTCGTAACGCCGGACGCTTCAATCCCGCTTCCCCGACGAAGGCTAGGTAGGATTCGATCTGCACATGGGCATGCACGTCGATGATCCCGCGGCCGGTCCGGCCGGCCCAAGCCGGCGCCGCGGCCAGGGCCGCGCAGACCGAACAGCCGATCAGACGGCGACGGGACAGCATGGGCTTGATCATGGCGCCTCCCAGCGGCTCGAGGCGGGCGCGTGGTCGCGACCGTCCTGTATTGGGCATCCCCTGCACCCGGAGGCGCTTGAGCGATGAGGAAGGCTAGCGGGAAAATCCAGCTCGCGAAAGTTTTCGTGTTATATGTAGAAAATCATTCTGATACGCGAATATAGTTCGCATCGGGGGGCATGGTGGATCTGGGTATCGCGGGCCGTTCGGCCCTGGTTTGCGCCTCGTCCGCCGGACTTGGCCTGGCCTGCGCGGCGGCGCTCGCGCGAGAGGGGTGCGCGGTGACGATCAACGGTCGCCACGCGGCCCGGCTGGAGAAGGCCGCCGACGTGATCGAAGGATCCGGCGGTCGCCGTCCGAGGCCGGTGGTCGCCGACCTGGATACCGCTGAAGGCCGCGCCGCCCTGCTGGCCGCCTGTCCAGATCCCGACATCCTCGTGACCAACAACGGGGGCCCCGCGCCAGGCCGACTCGACCAATGGGACCATGCGGCGTGGAGCGCCGCGCTGGAGGCCAATCTACTGGCGCCGATCCTGCTGATCCAGGCCGTCATCGGGGGCATGCGGGCCCGGCGGTTTGGCCGGGTGGTCAACATCACCTCGGCCATGGTCAAGACGCCCAGATTGCCGATGGCCCTGTCGACGACCGCGCGCACCGGCCTGACCGCGTTCACCAAGGCGCTGTCGGTCGAGGTGGCGGGCGACAATGTCACGCTCAACAATCTGATGCCGGAGAAGTTCGACACCGATCGTCTTGAATTCATGACCCAGCAGGTGATGAAGGCTCGCAATGCCGACCACGATTCAGCCCGCGCCCTGCTTGGCAAGTCGATCCCGGCCAGACGTTTCGGTCGTCCGGAAGAGTTCGGCGACGCCTGCGCCTTCTTATGTTCCGCCCAGGCCGGCTACATCACCGGCCAGAACCTGCAGCTGGACGGCGGGTCCTATGGCGGACTGATCTGACGCGCCGCCGCCGCCCGCCCGCGAAACGCAACAAAGCCTGTCGACAGCACAATCAGCGTCATGCCCGCATACGCCGTCAGGCCCAGAACCTCGTGAAACAGAAGCGCGCCAACGGCGACGGCAAACAACAACCGAGAATAATCGACGGACGCCATGGCAGAGGCGTCGCCCTCGGACATGCCGCGGATGTAGCAGATCTGGGCCCCGACGCTGCTGGCGCCCATCAGGATCAGCAGGGCCAGGTCGTCGAGGTCGGGCCAGCGCCAGTTCAGCAAGGCGCCCGGCGCGGTGAACACAACGCCCAGCACCGCCGACCAGCTCATGATGGCGGTCGCCGAATGGGTCCGGGTCAGCGCCTTGATGCCCGTCACCGTCAAGGCGATCATCACCGCCGAGGCCAGGGCCGCCGCATGGGCCCAGCCCAGTGACGCGTCGGCGCTTGGCCGGACCACCAGCAACACCCCGCCGAATCCCGTCAGCAGGGCGATGACCCGCAACCAGCCGATCTTCTCCCCAAGCAACACAGCCGCCAGCGGCACGATCCACAGCGCGCGCGTGAACGACAAGGCATTGGCCTGAGCCAGCGGCAGGTGCTGATAGGAGTAGTAGGCAAGGGTCACCCCTCCGGCCGAAAGCCCGCAGCGGGTGATCATCAAAACCGGGCGACTCGTGACGAAGGCCTGCCGCGGCGACCGCAGAATGATGGGGGTCAGAACCATGCAGCTGGCGATGGCGCTGTAGAACACCTTCAAGGTCGCGGGATACTGATCGAGTCCCTTGATGAGCGTGGCCATCAGCGTGAAACAGACGGCTGAGGCCAGAATCCACAACGCTCCGCGCTGATTGGATCCAGGCGCCACGCTCATCGGATCACACTCATGAAGCGGCGGCCTCGGTCGAGGCGCCGGAAGCGATGAGGGTATCGATGTCCACCGTTGACAACCCCGCCTCGATCAGGACCTCGCGCGTGTGCTGACCGATGGCCGGCGCGGCCCGGCTGCCCGCCGGAACATCGCCCAGACTCCAGAAACCCCCGACCTGTCGCAAGCGCCCCAACGACAGGTGGTCATGCTCCGACACCAGGCCGCTGGCGGCGGCGGCGGGGTCGTCAAGGAAGGCGTCGATCTGATCCTCGCGCACCCGTTCGGCCGCGACGCCCGCCCGGGCCAGGGCCGACAGCGCCTCATCGACCGCGCGGGTCGCGAAGAAGGCTTCGGGGTCTGGGCCGGTCAGACCTGCAAAGGCGCTCGCCTCGTCCGCTTCCAGCGCCGCGACTGCCAGCCAGCCATCGGCGCAGCGATACAGCCGGTGCTCGGGCGACACGCCGGTCTGGCCGTGATCCAGCCGGGGAAACGGCTCGAGCGCGCCGTCGGGGTGAACAATCGTCTCGGCCGTCGTCAACACGGTCGCGCCCAGCAACGAGGCCGCGGTCATCTGGCCGACGCCGGTCGCCTCGCGCTGGTAGAGACCGAGCAGCAGGGCGTAGACGGACGCCATCGCCGCCAGGTGGTCGGTGATGCCGAAGCGCAGCCACAGCGGTGAGTTGCCTGGACCGCCGTTCTCGACCTCCCAGCCGCACGAGGCCTGAAACAGCTGGTCGAAACCCGGCCAGTCGGCGCGTTCGCCATCCGGTCCGTATGAACTGACGTGGCAGCCGACGATGGACGGATTGATCGCGCTCATCGTGGCGTGATCCAGGCCCAGCTTCCTGGCCGCCGGCATGCGGATGTTGTGATGGAAACAGTCGGCCCAGCGAACGAGGGCCTCCAGGGCTGGGCGGGCGGCGGGGTCCTTCAGTTGCAGGGCGACACTGCGTTTGCCGCGCTGCACCCCGCAGAACACCCGTTCAAGGTAGCGCATGAAGTCGCCTGACGGCGGCTCGATCTTGACGACATCGGCCCCCAGTTCGACCAGCAGCAAGGCCCCGAACGGGCCGGCGACGTAGGCGCCCAGGTCCAGCACCTTGAGGCCCCTCAGCGGAAGGGTGTCAGGCGCCGGCTCGCCGCGCTCCGGCGTCGTTGAACGCGCGGCGAGGGCGGCCCGCGCGTCGCCGCCCAGCGGCCGCAAGGCTCCCCGGACCTGGGCCGGCGGCGTGACGCTATAGGCCGGACCGGGCTGAAGGGTCGGGCCATAGATCGGATCGTCGATCTCGACGACATAGCCGTTCAGCAGGGCCTGCGGATCCGAATATATGTCGCCGAACGCGGCCGCGGGCTGGGCGGCGATATCATTGGCCCACAGGTGCTCCAGCCATTCGGCCGCCGGCCGGGTTCCGAAGATCTCGCGATTGGCGCCCAGATTGGGGGTCGCATGATTCCGCCCCCAACGCGCGTTCGCGGCGGCGACGCCCTCCGGCCCCATTGCGTCGAGCGCCTCGCGCATCCAAGGCGCGGCGTCCGGCGGATAGTGCACATGGATCCACCGGCCGTCGGCGCAGGGGTGAATGGCCACCGCCAGATTGCGATCGATCCCCTTGGCGAACGAGGGCGAAGGCCGCTCCGCGCGCGCCCAGTGCATGGTCATCGGCGTCAGCGCGCCCTGGGCCAGGCTGGTGTGAGCCGGGCCGACGCCTCGCCCCTGCTTGCGCTGCAGCAGCCGGGCCATCACGCCGATCGCGCAAAGCCAGGCCGCCGCGTGGGTGGCGAACGGCATGCGGATGAAGATCGGCCCCGGCCGGGTGCCCGGTTGCTCCGACAGCAGCCCCAGCCGCGCCAGGACCAGGGTCTCGCGCGCCGGCAAGCCCACGTCCGGGTGGTTGGAAGGCCAGGCGGTGACCGCCGAGACAATCAGATGTGGCGCCCGTTCGGCCAGGGTCGCGTCATCCAGTCCCAGCCTCCGCGCCGTGTCGGGGACCAGATCGTGGACGAAGACGTCGGCGGACTCGATCATCCGCAGGAACGCCTCACGGCCCTCTTCGCCATCAAGGTCCAGCGCAACGCTCAACTTGCCCCTGTTGCGCACGGCGAAAGCGGGCGTGCCGCGTTCCGGGTCACCCTGCGGCGGTTCGATCCGCACCACCTCGGCGCCGGCCTCGGACAGCTGGAGCCCGGCCAACGAGCCGGCAGCCCCTCGGCATAGCTCGACAACCTTGACGCCGGACATGATGCTAGGCGTCACGATCTGGTCCCTGGCTCAAGCGGCCTGGGCTCGTCGGCGGGAAACGTCAGCTCGACCTTGGCGCCATTCGGATCGTCGCAGAACACCTGCCAGTAGGAATAGGGACGGGGCGTCCGGACGATCTGGCAGGCGACGCCAGCGGCCTTCAACAGATCCAGCGTGTCCTGCAGCCCGCTGGCGGCGAAAGCCATGTGGTCGATGGCGCCGCCGCGCGGCTCAGGCATCCTGTCAACCCCAATCACGTGCAGGATTGGCGTCTCGCCCGCATAGAGCCACAGGCCCGGAACCTCGAATTCCGGCCGGGGGCCATTGGTCAGGCCCAGTCGCTCATAGAAGGCCCGGGTTTCCTCCAGGCGATCGGAGAGGACCGTGAAGTGATCCATGGCCTTGATAGCGGGCATGGCAGGCGTCCCCGTCAGGTCTGGTGTTCGACGAACTCGAAGATCGCGCCGTCCAGCTCGGCCGGATCAACCCGGATCAACGCGCCGCCGACGGCGTCGCTGTGATCGCGCCATTCGAACTTGACGCCGCGCGCGGTGAGATCGTCGGCCTTGGCCTTCAGGTCGGTGACCGAGATGCGCGCGTAGTAGGGGCCAGGCCCCCAGTTGTGCAGGTATCGGCCGGCCTCGCTGTCCCACTGGGTGGGCTCGATCAGGTCCAGGGTGGCGCTGTGCTTGAGGCCGAAGCCGATCGTGGCGACCCGGTAGCCTTCCGAAGCAATTTCCGTTGGGGGGGCGCCGGGGCGCAGGTCCAGATTGGCGTCCAGACGGGCCAGAACGTCATCGAGATCGCGAACCAGGAAGCCGCGGGCCGTGACGCGCACCATGTCGCCAGGTTTGGAGTCGCGGGGCTGGGGCGGCGGCTCACTGAACGCCAGGTCGGGCATCATGATCGGGCCCAGCGGAATGAACTCGATGCACAGCCCGCCATCGACGGAGGGCTCGTAGCCCGGCTTTTCAGGCGTGCAGCCGACCCACAGCCGGTCGAACGGCATCTCCGGCGTCAGCCGCGCCAGACGGAACGGCTGCTTCCGGGCCATCAGTCGCTTGATCACCCCATCCATGTCGTCGGTGACTATGACCGTCGCGTGGGTCTTCTGCGGGCGACTGGGTCCCTGGAAGTCCTCGATGCTGTGCAGGTAGACCGGGAACATCGGGTCGCCGGCGTTGGGTGCGTCGAGATGGCCCTGCGGCTCGATCCGGGTCGGCGACACGGCCAGCGACTTATGAGCCCGCAGGAAATGGGCGACATAGGGGTGGCCCGGAAACGCCTGACGCCAGTTGGGGTGCCCGGCCAGGCCCAGCTTGGTGACCAGCAGGTCTGCCACATGGTCCGCGTCGGGGACCATCAGGTCGGCGCTCAGAAGAAGCTGGTGCAAGGGGGCCTCCGTTCAATTGTTGTTTGCGCTCGCCGGGGGCGTACGCGGTTCGGCGGTAGAAGCCGGGCCATGTCAGGGCTTGATAAGTCGATTGCGCAGGATGCCGATGCCTTCGACCTCGAGCTCGATCAGGTCGCCCGGCGCCAGGCGCTTCTGGTGCTCGAGACCGCAGCCGTTGCCGCAGGCGCCCGAACCGATGAACTCGCCCGGATGCAGGGTCTCCGACCGTGAAATATGGGCGATCATCTCTTCGAACGACCACCGCATGTCGGCGGAGCTGCCCCTGCCCCACTCTTCGCCATTGATCCGCGACACCATGGTCAGGTTGTAGGGGTCGGTCATTTCGTCGGCGGTGACCAGGCAAGGGCCCATGACATTGCCCGTGTCGAAATCCTTGCCCTTGGCGGGTCCCAGCCGGCCGGCCATCTCGGCGAACTGGGCGTCACGGGCGCTCATGTCATTGAAGATGGTGTAGCCGAAGATGTGGTCGCGGGCCTTGTCGGCTGGGACGTCGGTGGCATGGCCTTTGATGTAGAAACCGAACTCAAGTTCGAAATCCATCCATTTGGAAAACGACGGCCAGACGATGTCCTGCTCTGTCCCGATCACCGAGAAGCGATTGCATTTGTAGTAGATCGGTTGGCGGTCATAGGCCTTGAGCATGGCCGCATCCTCTGACCGGTCCATGGCCTGGTAGGCCGCCTCGGGGTCAGGCGCGCGCTGGGCCCGCATGCGCCAGCCGGCGTCCGCTGACTGTTGCAGGTGCAGCGCGAAGGACGATGTGTCACGCATCTGCGGCGGCGGTTGCACCGGCGCGGTCAGTCGAACAACCGACCGCGCCATCCGGGCATCCGATGTCGCGACCTTCAACGTCTCATAGGCGAGGTCGAGCGCATCATCGCCGCCCTCGATCAGGTGCAGGACGCTGGTCAGCACATCAGCGTGCTCGCCGTGCGCCAGGCGGTATGCCGCGGCTAGGTCGACGACCGTCTGATCATTGTCGGCGAAGGCTCCGGCGAGTTGGCGGCCGTCGGCGTCGAGGAAGGTGACAAGTCTCATTGGCCGACACCCGCCGCGATCTGCGGGCCAGGACTCGCGCGCTCCGCTTTTCGCGAAGCAAACCAGGCGGCCAGGAAGTGCATCGATGACCACAGGCAGAAGACCATGACCGCCGCCACGCCGATGCGCAGTGACAGTGGTCCGCCGACCATGTCGCTCACCACGCCCACGATCAGCGGGCCAACGCCGTAACCCACCAGGTTCGTGACGGCCTGGACAGACGATACCGTGACCCCGCGCATGCGCGAGTCAACATTGCCCAGCAGCAGGGCATAGGCAGGCGCTGTGTGGGCTCGAGACGCGACTTCAAAGACGATGAACCCCAGAGCGACCATGATGAGGCTGGGCGACAGAGCGAAGACCAACCCGGAGATCAGGGCCAGCATGCTGGCGACAAAGGGCACCAGCGGGAGCGCGGAAAGCCCCATTTTCCGTGTGACATAGTCGCCCAATGGGCCGCCCAGTAACGAGCCGATGCCGCCGAATATCCCAACGCCCAGGCCGGCGAACAGGCCCGCTTGAGCGAGACTGAAATCCTGTGTGCGGATCAGGAAGGACGCCGCCCATACCGGTACGCCAGACATGGCGATCGAGTTCAGCGAGATGCCGAGAAACGCGTTGCGCACCACCGGTGTCTTCAGAATGTAGGCAAGGGTCGTGAAGTAGGAGGGCGCACGGTCGCCCGTCGGCGTAGCGGCGCTGGATTCGCGGGCCGGTTCCTTCACCGTGAAATACAAAAGTCCGGCGAGAAGAAGTCCCGGTATGCCTGCGACGAGGAACGCGGAGCGCCAACCCCAGTTTGCCGCGACCACGCCGCCGAGCATCAAACTCAGCGCCGTACCAAAAGCGGTGCTCGTCCAGAATATACCGATAGCCGTCGAACGGCGGGTCTTGGGGAACAGGTCGGCGATCATCGACAGCGCTGTCGGCGCGCCCGCTGACTCCGCCCCACCCACGGCCAGACGCGCAACGACCAGACCGATATAGTTCTGGGCGACACCGCACATCGCCGTGGCGCCGCTCCAGATGAACACCATCGTGGCCAATAGTTTGCGACGATTGACCCGGTCGATCAGAATGCCCATCGGGATCCCGACCAGCGCGTAGGTCAAGCCGAAGGCCAGGCCGGTGAGCAGCCCCAGTTGGCTGTCTGAAAGGCCAAACTCCCGTTTGACCGGCTCGATGACGATCGACATCACTGAACGGTCGACCGCGTTGAACATATAGACGAGCGTCAAGATAAAGAGCGTGTACCACGCTCCCTTGGCGACCGGCTCCTTGGGCAGGGGGGCGCTCATGGTTTCATATCCGTACTGCGTTTCAGCGGGGAAGCCGGCCTAGATGGCCGATTGCGCGTTGGCGTCCGCGAACATCTTCTGGATGTCGCCTGAAGTCACCACACGTTCGCCCTGCCCCGCCGGCGCCGCGCCGCCCATGCCCGGCCGCGGCAGGATGTCCACATGACCCGCCTGGGCCCGTAGCGCCGCCACCGTGCATTGCTCCTTCGCGATCACCGAGAACGGGTCAAAGGAAAACTCCCGCATCGCGTTCTTATGGGTGATCTTGTGAATCAGGTCGTCGGACAGATGCTTGAGGTCTTCCCAGAGAATCTCCGGGGATTCCGGCCAGGTGCAGTCGGAGTGCGGATAGTCGCACTCCCACGTGACCATGTCCTTGTTGATGTAGTCGAGATTCTGCAGCCCGAAGCGGTCTTCGATGAAACAGGTGATCACGTGCTTGTGGAACACGTCGCTGGGTTTGCCCTCGAAGTTGGCGTGGGTCCAGGCGCTGTGATGGCGATGGGTGAAGTCGGCGCGCTCAAGCAGATAGGGAATCCAGCCGATGCCGCCCTCCGACAGCGCCATGCGCAGGTCGGGGTATTTTTTCCACATCGGAGCCCAGATCCAGTCCGCCGCCGCGTTGGCGATCGAGATCGGCATCGAGGTGATCCAGGCGTCGATCGGCGACTTGTCGGAGGCGTGGGCGGCCGCGCCGCCGCTGCCGATGTGGGTGCAGACCACGACATTGTGGTCGGCGCAAACCTTCCAGAGCGGATCCCAATAGTCGTCATGGATCGACGGAAAGCCCAGCATCGCGGGGTTGTCCGAAAAGGTCATGGCGTGCACGCCTTGCGCGGCCAATCGTTTGACCTCGGCGACGGCGGCCGGGATGTCCCACATGGGGACCAGCATCAGCGGGATGAAGCGGCCCGGGGCGGCGCCCGCCCAGTCATGCAGGTGCCAGTCGTTGTAGGCTTGCAGCGCGGCCAGAGCGACGTCGCGTTCGCCGAAGGCCTGGAACTTCTGCCCCGCGAAGCCGGGGAAGGTCGGGAAGCACATCGAGCCCAGGATGCCGTTGGCGTTCATGTCGTCGACACGCGCCTTGATGTCGTAGGTGCCCTTGCGCATGTGGTCGTAGCTGAGCGGCTCCATCCCGTATTCTTCCTTGGGACGGCCAACCACCGAATTCAGACCCATGTAGCCGTAGCCGGCACCCTCGAAAACCCAGACATCTCGACCGTTGCGCTTCTCGACCTTGGGCTCACGCCCCTTGAACTTGGCGGGCATATGCCGGGCGAAGGCGTTGGGCGGCTCGATCACGTGGTCGTCCACGCTGACGAGGATCATGTCTTCCATCTTCATGGCGTCTGCTCCCAGGGCCGCTTGTCGTCTTCTCGGCAGCCTCTGCCGAGACCGTAGCCCCATCAAAATCAACTTACAATAAGAATGCCATTCTCCATAGAGAATTACGAACTATGCAGCGGCCTCCGGCGGCAGGAGCACGCTGCGGTGGCGCTCCAGCGCCCGTAGCACCGGAGGACGAGCCATCATCCGGCCCTTGAATGCGGAAAAGGCCGGCAGGCTGGCCATATCGAACTCGTCGCGCTGACCCCAGTCGTAGAACAGCAGGGCATAACAGTCGGCAATGGTCATCTGCCCTGCGACCAGCCAGGTCGAAGCCGCGTACAGGGCTTCGATTTTCTGCATATTCTCCCAGTAGCCGGCCTTTCCGGTTTGGCTGATCAGCGACTGGGCTGCCTCGTCCTGGGTGAAATAGTGCGGCGCGCGGTTCTGCCGGCGCGTGATGTGCACCGAGGCCGAGAACCATGCGACTAGGGACAGACATAAAGTCTGATCCAATACGCCTTCGGGAAACAGTCCCGCATCCGGATAGCTCCTAGCCAGATAATAGAGAATGGCCGTGTTCTCGGTGAAGATCGTCTCGCCGATCTGGAGCGCCGGAATGGTTCGGCGCGGATTGATCTTGCGGTATTCGGCGACGTCCTCAGGCTTCCACAGTCGGATGTATCTGGCTTCAAAGGCCGCGCCCGTCTCTTCCAAAGCGATGTTCGAGGCCAACGAGCAGGTCGTGGGCGTATAATAGAAGATCATCGGATCAGTCCTTGACCAAGAGCAGGCTTCCCGCCAGTGGGCCGCCGCCCGCGGCCACGGCGGCGACGTGGGGATCGTTGATCTGGCGGCCGCCGCCGCGACCCCACAGCTGGGTGCAGGCCTCGTGGACATAACCCATGCCGTGGGTGCGACCGCCGGACAGCTGCCCGCCGTTGGTATTGAGCGGCATCACGCCGGTGAGGCCGATATTGTGCCCCCCCTCGATGAAGCGTCCGCCCTCGCCGACCGGGCATAGACCCAGGTTCTCGAGCCACATCAAAGTCAGGATGCTGAATCCGTCATAAAGCTGGGCGGTATCGACGTCAGCGGGCTTTAGGTCGGTGCGCGACCACATCATCCTGGCCACATCGGCGGTGGCCATGGCGGTCAGGTCGACCTGATCCCAGTAGTAGGGCTGGTTCATCGCCGCTCCGATGGCCTCAATTCGGATCGGCGGGTTAGGGCCATCGCGAGCCGCCTCGCGCCGTGACAGAACGATGGCCGTGGAAGCGTCGCAGTGTACGTCGCAATCGAACATCCGCAGCGGCGTCGAAATCATCTTCGACGCCATATAGTCGTCCATGGTCATCGGCGTGCGCATCACGGCTTTGGGATTGAGCTGCGCGTGCTTGCGCAGAGTCAAGGGAATCTGCGCCAACTGCTCGGGCGTGGTGCCGTATTCCTCAAAATGGGCGCCGGCATACATCGCCACGATGTTGATGACCGAGTGCACGTTGAACGGCGTCACCCACTGCCACATAAAATTACTGTCGCGGCCCAGGGTCTTTTTCGACAGCGCCGTGGCGTCGCGCGAGATCAGACGAGCGCTGGATTCAGCGATGGTCCGAAACACCAGCACGTTGTTACAAAGCCCGGATGCGATCGCCATGGCCCCGTTAATCACCGCCGCTAGCGGTCCTGGACCTTCATAGCCGCCGCCGAACCAGTTCACGTCGAGGCCCAGCACCGATTTCAGCGCCAGCGGCCCGACCGGCGAGAAGCCGTCACCATTGTTGTTGTCGCCGGGCCAGCAGGCCACGCCGTCGATATCCGATGGCTTGAGGCCGGCGTCATTGATCGCCTCCATGCAAGCGTCAACCGACAAACGGAGGGGCGTCTTGAGGCTGGGTCGGGCAACCTCGGACTGGCCGATCCCGGTGATGGCGACCCCTTTTTCACGAACCTGATCGAACATCAGACGCGCCTCTCGAACAGGGGAATCCAGACGTCGTCATTGCGCTCGAACACCACCTGCACCGGCATGCCCGTGTGGACCGCTTCGGGAGGACAGTTGACGATGTTGGAGAGAAACCGCAGCCCCGCCTGCTCCTCAAGCTCGACAATGGCGACGCTGTAAGATGCCTCCAGTTCCGGGTTCCAGGCTTGGTGATTGACCGTCGACGCCACAATGACGCCCCGCCCGGAAACCGCCTGGGCAGCGACGTCAAACGAGGTGCAACGGGGACAGATGGGCGCGGGCGGATGGAAATAGCGTTCGCAGGCCGTGCAGTGGTGGATGCGAAGCTCGCCAGCCTCGCCGCCCGTCCAGAACGGCCGAGTGTCGTCCGTCAACGCTGGCAGCTTTCTCGGCATGCTGAAACTCCCCGATTTCATCGTCGCACGCCTGTCCGCGAGCAGATCGGACGTCGATTGACATTCTCAATTCGAAATTCTATTTCCACTATAGAACAATATGCTTATCGATGCCGCAAGTTTTCTTCGGGTGCGATGGCCCTGTCCAAAGCTACAATCAATGTGCGGCGCGGGCGTGAAATCATTAGGGAGACGGGCGTGGATCATCAGAGCGGTTGGAGCCTCGGCCAACAAGATACCGTTCTGGCGGCCTTGGACCGGGCCGTGGCGGCGCGCGGCGACAAGGTATTTCTCGATTTCGAAGGCGAAACTTACACCTTCCGCGAACTCGACACGCTTTCCACGCGCATGGGCCATGAACTCAAGGCTCTGGGCGTCCAGCCCGGCCAGACCGTCGTGCTGATGCTGGATAACAACGTTGACGCCATCGTCTGCTGGCTGGCGGCCAACAAATTGCGCGCCATCGCCGTGCCGATCAACACGGCATTGAAGGGGGAGTTCCTGCGTCACCAGATCGCCGACGCCGGCGCACCTGTCGTTGTCTGCGAGCAGGACTATCTCGAACGCATCGACTCCGTCGCCGATCACCTGCCCGAAATGCAGATCATCCTGCGCCGGGGCGCGGCGCCGCTGCCGGCGGGCCTGACCGCCAACGCGGCCCTGCTTGACGCCCATCGCGGCGAGGTGGAGACAGCGCTCGAGCCAAAGCCAAACCCGGGCGACGTGTCCGCCTTGATCTATACCGGCGGGACCACCGGCCCCTCCAAGGGGTGCATGGTCAGCTACAACTACATGTGCAATCTCGCTCGACTACAGCTCATCGCCCACCCGGCGACAGAGGATGACATCACCCTTACGCCGCTTCCGCTTTTCCACATGAACGCGCTGGCCGTCGGGGTGATTTCCAATCTGCTGGTCGGCGCGCGCGTGGCCTTCGTGCCGCGCTTTTCCGTGTCGGGCTTCTGGCCAGAGGTCGAGCGATCAGGCGCGACGATCGTTTCGATTCTCGGTTCGATGGGTCACTTTCTGGCCCAAGCGCCCGACTGCGACGCCGCCAGGCGCTGCTTCGGCCAAATCCATACCGCCCGAGGCAATCCCTATACCGAAGAAACCAAGGCGATCTGGCGCCGGCGGTTCGGCGTCAAGCACATCGGCGGCAACGGTTATGGCTTGACGGAGGCGGCTGTGGTCACCGTGCTGCCGCAGGCGCAGACGCCGGCGCCCGGGTCGTCGGGCAAGCGCCACTCCGATTTCGACGTCCGCATCGTCGACGACTTCGACCGCGAGCTGCCCCCTGGCCAAGCCGGTGAAATCATCGTCCGCCCACTCAAGCCTCACGTGATGTTCGAGGGCTACTGGCGCCGCCCGGAAGACACGCTAAAACTGATGCGGAACCTGTGGTTCCACACCGGCGACATCGGCAAGTTCGACGAGGACGGCTTCTTCTATTTCGTCGATCGCAAGAAGGACTATCTTCGGCGCCGAGGCGAAAACATCTCCAGCTTCGAGGTGGAGTCGACCTTCGAGACCCACGCCGACATCGCCGAGATTGCTGTCCATGCCGTATTCTCCAAGGAGGGCGAAGACGACCTCAAGGTCACGCTGGTCAAGGCGGAGGACTCGACTCTGAGCGAGGCCGAGCTGTTCCATTGGGCGGTCGATCGACTGCCCTACTACGCCCTCCCCCGCTACATCGAGTTTCGATCCACCCTGCCGCGCAACCCGCAGGGCCGGGTGTTGAAGTATGAGCTGCGCGACCAGGGCTGCACGCCCGAGACTTGGGACTTCGAAACGTCCGGCATCACGGTCAAGAAGCGGTAACTGGCCGAGCAACTCTGAACTCTGCATCCGTCGCACGCATTTGCGACAGCGGGAGCCTTCTCACCAGGTGGAGAAGTCGACAACACGACGGCCCAGCACCGCGCCGGACAGGGCGTCAGCCAGAGCCGCGCCGGCGTCCTGCGGCGCATATATCTTCACCGGAGGAACAGGCAGCGCTCCCGCCTCGTAAAGCGCCAGCAGGCGGCTCATATTTTCAGCGGCCGTTTCGGGTTCGAACAGGTTGAACTGTCGAAAATCCACCCCCACCATCGCAGCCCCTTTGAGCAGGGCCAGATTGGCCTTGATCGCCGGAATGCCACCTGCGGCGAAGCCAATCACCAGGTGCCGGCCGCGCCAGGCGAGCCGTCGAAACGCCGTCTCGCTCATGTCGCCGCCGACCGGATCAACCACAACGTCAACCCCACGTCCGGCCGTGGCGGCCTTGACCTGGTCGGACCAGTCGGGCGCGCTGGTGTCCAGGGCCAGGTCCGCGCCGGCCGTCATGGCCAGGACACGCTTTTCTGTCGACGAAGCCGAAGCAATGACCCGCGCCCCCAGCGCCTTGGCTATCTGGATCGCCGAATAGCCAACCGCGCCGCCGCCGCCCAGCACCAACACGGTCTCACCGCGCTGCAATGCCCCCCGCTGCACCAAGGCATGAAAGGCGGTGCCGTTGCTGGCCCGGAAGATGGCCGCATCGATGAAGCTCATTGAAGCGGGAATCCTGAACACCATCGTGGCGCTGGCCGTGACCAGTTCTCCGAACGCGCCGCCCACTTGCGACCCGCAGACCCGGTCACCGACCGACAGTCGGTCGACGCCCTCGCCAACCGACTCCACCAGGCCGCCAAATTCCGCGCCAGGAATAAACGGCAAGGGCGGCTTGACCTGATAGCGGCCCGACACGATCAGCGCGTCGACATAGTTGGCTGCGGCGGCGTGCACCCGCACCCTCACCTGTCCCGGGCCCACCGTTGGCGCGTCATGGTCCTCCACGCGCAATGCGTCGAATGCGCCATACGCCCTGACGACAATGGCTTTCATAGCGCCCTCCCCTTGAAATGGGCTCGATTGCCCCTCGCCACACACTAGACACGCCCACGCAGATAGGGCAATTTTGTTTCAATATCAGAAGATCATTTTCTATCCAGAATTATTTCTCGCTAGGGAAATCGCTATGAGCCACCGCTCCTCGATCGCTCCCGTCCCGGCGGGGTCATGCGCGTGAACCTGCAACGCCTCGCGCTCAGTCCGCTGCCTTCCGAACATGACACGCTTCGGGCAGAGGTTCGCACGTTCCTGGCTGCCGCACTGGCGACGCGGCCACCCGCCATGCGCGCGCTTTCCTGGATGGGCCATGATGCCGCATTCAGTCGCGAACTGGGGCGGCGAGGCTGGCTGGGACTGACCCTGCCCAAGCAGTATGGCGGGCAGGAAGCGACCGCCTTCGCGCGCTATGTCGTAGTCGAGGAACTGCTCGTCGCCGGCGCGCCGGTCTCGGCTCACTGGATCGCCGACCGTCAGAGCGCACCGCTGATCCTGCGCTTCGGCACGGAAGCCCAGAAGGAGCGCTACATCCCGCCGATCTGTCGTGGCGAATCGTACTTCTGCATCGGCATGAGTGAGCCGGATTCTGGCTCCGACCTTGCCTCCATTCGCACCAAGGCCGAACGCAAGGGCGACGGTTGGGTGCTGAACGGGCGCAAGGTCTGGACCACCAACGCCAACCTCTCACATTTCATGATCGTCCTGGCCCAGACCGGCGGCGCCGAGGGCGACCGACGGGGCGGCAAATCACAGTTCATCATCGACCTGAATCTGCCCGGGGTGACCGTTCGCCCGATCAAGGACCTTTCCGGGATGGAGCACTTCAATGAGGTGCTGTTCGAGGACGTTGTTCTTGACGCCGACGCCCTGATCGGCGCCGAAGGCCAGGGGTGGAGTCAGGTGATGGCGGAACTCGCGTTCGAGCGAAGCGGCCCCGAACGCATCCTCTCGAGCATTGCCCTGGTCCACACGCTGATCGACGCCGTCGGACCGGACCCGGACTCGGGTCAGGCGCGCGAAATCGGCCGCCTGGTCGCCAAACTGGCCGCCCTGCGGCAGATGTCGCTCGCGGTCACAGGGAAGCTCCAGAACGGCGAGGACCCGGCCTGGGCCGCTTCCTGCGTCAAGGATCTGGGCACGGGGTTCGAACAGGAAATCCCTGAAATCGCCCAGCGGCTGTTCGATGCCGAGCCGCGCCGCGCGGGCGGTTCGGATCACCAGGCGGTGCTCGCCTATGTCACACAGATGGCTCCCTCATTCTCGTTGCGAGGCGGCACCCGCGAAATATTGCGCGGCATCATCGCCCGGGGGCTTGGATTGCGATGAGCGGTATACGCGACATTCTTGAAACCTCGGTCGAGGGCGTGCTGGGCAGAGGCGTTACGCCAGCCTTGCTGCGCGACGCAGAGCAGGGCCAATGGCCCGCCGAACTTTGGAGCGCCGTCGAGGACGCCGGCCTCACCCATGCTGCGATCCATGAGGAATCAGGCGGCGCCGGCGCCACGTGGAGCGAGATCTTTGCGTTGGTGCGTTCGGCGGGTCGACACGGTCCGCCGATCCCGCTTGTTGAAACCGTTGTCGGCGGCTGGCTGCTGTCTGTCGCGGGCCTACCGTCGGTGTTGGGTCCCGTGGCTATCGCCGCCGCGCCCGACATCGAATGGGAGAGCGGCGGCTTCAGCGCCAACCTGTCAGGCGTCGCCTGGGGCGCCGCCTGCGAGCATCTGGTTGTTCTGGCGGGCCGCGTATCGCCCCGTGTGGTGCTGTTCGCCAGATCGGATTTTACCGCCGTCGGCGCCGCCAACATCGCGGGCGAGCCGCGCGACGATCTGCGTCTGAGCGACGCGCAGCCAACGGCCACCGGAGACTGGCCCCACGACCCCGACGCCCTGTTGATGACCGGGGCCATGGTCCGTTCAGCCCAGATCGCCGGCGCAATCGAGCGGGTGCTGGAGCAGGCGACGCAGTACGCCAACGAACGGGTGCAGTTTGGTCGGCCGATCGGTCAGTTCCAGGCCGTGCAACAGACCCTGGCCCAACTGGCGACCCAGGCCCTGCTGGCGAGCGCCGCAGCCGAACATGCCTTCAATACGGCTGACGCTAGATTGTCGCCGTTTGCCGTTGCGACGGCGAAGATCTGCACGTCGGAGCTGGCGGGTCTGGCCGCGTCCGCGGCCCACGCCGTGTTTGGCGCCATCGGCATAACCCACGAGCACAGCCTGCACTTCACCACCCGCCGGCTGTGGTCCTGGCGCGCGGAGTTCGGCGGTCAAAGCTTCTGGTCCGAACGCCTGGGTCGCCAGGCTTGCGCCGGCGGTTCGACGGGTCTTTGGCCGGCGGTCACGCACGGCGACTTCAGTACAACGGTGACGGCATGACTCCCTTCCTTGAACAGAGCCGCGACGGCGCCATCGTCACTCTGCGAATGAACCGGCCCGAGACCCGCAACGCGCTCACCGAGCCTGGCCAGATGGCCGAATTCGTGACGGCCTGCGAGGCCATTGGCGCCGACCTCAGCGTCAAGGTCGTCATTCTGACCGGTGCCGGCTCGGCCTTCTGCGCGGGCGGCAACGTAAAAGACATGCGCGACCGGGGCGGCATCTTCGCCGGCTCGCCCTACGAGCTTCGCCACGCTTACCGATTGGGCATCCAACGCATCCCGATCGCGCTCTATAACCTTGAAGCCACGGTCATCGCCGCCGTGAACGGTCCGGCGATCGGCGCGGGGCTCGACCTTGCCTGCATGTGCGACATTCGCCTCGCCGCCAGCACGGCCAAATTCGCCGAAAGTTTCGTGAAGCTGGGCATCGTGCCTGGCGACGGCGGGGCCTGGCTTCTGCCGCGCATCGTCGGCATTCCCAAGGCGACCGAACTGGCGCTGACCGGCGACATGATCGACGCCGATGAAGCCCTGCGCTGGAACCTGGTCACCAAAGTCGTGCCGCCCGAAGCGCTGGAGGCCGAAGCGCGGGCGATGGCGGAGCGCGTCGCCGCCCACCCGGCCCATTCCCTTCGGCTGACCAAGCGCCTGCTGCGCGAAGGCCAGCACATGCGGCTCGACAGTCTGCTGGAGATGTCGGCAGCCTTTCAGGCCCTGGCCCATCACACCGACGATCACCACGAAGCCGTCAATGCCTTCCTGGAACGTCGTCCCGCCCAGTATCAGGGGCGCTAGACGTGGTCCGCATCAACCCGGTCCCGCTCGCCGAACTGCCGCCATCGCTGTCGGCGGCGGTGGCGCGCGGCGTCGAATCCCGCCTGTTGAGCTCGACCCTGCCTGTCCAGATCTGGGCGCATCGACCCGCGGTGGCGGAGGCCTGGCTGGCGGCCCTGGAGGCCATACAGACCAGCGGCTGTCTCGACGCGCGTCTGCGGGAACTGGTTCGCCTGAAGATCGCCAGCGTCACCAATTGTCACGCCTGTCAGATCGCCAGAAAAACCGACACCGTTTCGGAGGACGACATCAATTGTCGCGACTGGTCCGATCCACATTTCACGCCGGCCGAGCAGGCTGCGCTTCACTACGCCCAGCTGTTCGCCGACGACTATTTCGCAATCAACGATACGCACTACGCCGCGCTTGAATCCCAGTTCAGCACCGAACAGATCGTCGAGTTGAACCTGTTCTGCGCGCTGATGCTGGCCGGCGGCCGAATGACCTTTGTCCAACAAGCCTATGAGGCCGAGTGATGCCATCGATTGCGGCCTGGGACTTTACGGGCAAGCAGGTGCTCGTCGTGGGCGGATCCAGCGGGATCGGCAACGCCACGGCGCGCGGCTTTCTGGCGGCGGGGGCGACCGTGCACATCACCGGCACCCGCGCATCAGCGCAGGCCTATGGGACGGACGCAGCTCAGCTGGGTGGCCTGGCCTATTCCCGACTCGATGTCACCGAGCCCGGTGCGGTGGCAGCCTGGACGCCGGCGTTTGAGGCGCTGGACGTGCTGGTGTTGTCGCAGGGCGCGGTAGAATACCGCCGCAAGGAGTTCGAGCCGGACACCTTCCGTCGCGTGCTGGACGTCAACCTCAGCAGCGTCATGGACTGCGCCGTGAAATTTCGGCCGCTGCTGGCCGCCAGCGGCGGTGCCCTGGTTACGATCAGTTCAGTGGGTGGCCGCCGCGCCACCAAGGGCAATCCGGCCTATGCCGCCTCGAAGGCCGGCTTGATCCATCTGACCCGCACGCTTGCAGTCGCCTGGGCCAGCGATGGCATCCGCGTCAACGGCGTCGCACCGGGTCTGGTCGCCACCAAGATGACCGCTGCTACGACTGACCAGCCTGACCGGCTGGCAAAACGACTCGAGGGCATTCCCCTGGGGCGCCTCGGCCAGCCCCAGGAGATCGCCAACATCGTCCTCTTCCTGGCCTCACCGCTCGCCGCATACGTCGTGGGCGAAACCATTGTCGTCGATGGCGGCCGCACGCTCAGCTGATCTGGAACCCAAAACCATGTGGAACTTCGAAACCGACCCGGCCTTCCAGACCGAACTCGACTGGATCGAGCAGTTTGTCACCCAGGAGGTCGAGCCTCTCGACCATGTGCTCGACAGCCCGTTCGACGTGACCAATCCGCTCAACGTCAGGCTGGTGCGACCGCTTCAAGAGGTCGTCAAAGCGCGCGGTCTGTGGGCATGCCACCTGGGTCCGGAGCTGGGCGGTCAGGGCTATGGTCAGGTCAAGCTGGCCCTGATGAACGAGATCATCGGCCGCTCGCGCTTCGCGCCTCTGGTGTTCGGCTGCCAGGCGCCCGATTCCGGCAACGCCGAGATCCTCGCCCACTACGGCACGGCCGTGCAGAAGGCGCGCTTTCTGCAGCCGTTGCTGAACAACGACATCGTCTCCTGTTTCTCCATGACCGAACCGGCTGGCGGCGCCGATCCAACCATGTTCACCACTGCCGCGGTGCGGAAGGGCGACGGATGGGTGCTCAACGGAGAAAAGTGGTTCGCCTCGAACGCCCGCTACGCCAGTTTCATCATTGTCATGGCAGTGACGGATCCCGACGCTGCGCCACATCGCAGGATGTCGATGTTCATCGTGCCCACAGACACGCCTGGATACGAGATCGTTCGCAATGTCGGCGTCGGATCCCACGCCCCGACCCATGCCTATCTGCGCTTCAAGGATGTGCGCCTCGGCGCCGACGCCATGTTGGGCGGACAGGGTTGCGCCTTCGAGGTCGCCCAGGTGCGGTTGGGCGGCGGGCGGGTCCATCACGCCATGCGCACCGTGGGCAAGGCGCGCCAGGCCTTTGACATGCTGTGCGACCGGGCGCTGGCTCGCCGCACCCAGGGCGAACGGCTGGCCGACAAGCAGATGGTGCAGGAAAAAATCGCGGACTCATGGGTCGAGCTGGAACAGTTCCGGCTGCTGGTTCTGCGCACGGCCTGGCGGATCGACAAGCACAAGGATTATCGGCTGGTTCGTCACGACATCGCCGCCGTCAAGGCGGCCATGCCCAAGCTTCTGCACGATATCGCCTCGCGCGCGCTTCATCTGCATGGGTCCCTCGGTCTTTCGAACGAGATGCCGTTCATCGGGCTTGTCGCGGACTCGTTCCTCATCGGCCTGGCCGACGGTCCAACCGAGGTCCACAAGATCACGCTGGCCAAGCAGGTGCTGCGGGGTCGCACCCCGTCGGCTGGCCTGTTCCCTGACTATCACGGGCCGAAACTGAAGGCAGACGCACGGGAGAAGTTCGGGTTGGGCCTGGAAGCTGCCGCCGAGCTGGAAATGGTTGGATGAACCCGGCTGACGCCATCGATCTGTCCCGCGTCGCAGCCTGGATGGACGAGACGGGTCTGCCGTCCGGCCCGATCAGCAACGCCGTCGAACTGACCGGCGGCACCCAGAACCTGCTTCTAGCCTTCGACAAGGGCGGCCAGCGCTTTGTTCTTCGCCAGCCGCCGCTGCACAGCGTGGCCGGCGGCGACCAGACCACGCGTCGCGAGGTGCGGGTGCTGGGAGCTTTGGCCCGGACCGATGTGCCTCACGCCCGCCTTGTTGCCGCCTGTTGGGACCCAAAAGTGTCCGGGGCGGCCTTCTTTTTGATGGAGGCCATCGACGGCTTCAATGTCGGCGTCGGCATGCCGGCGCTTCACGCTGGAGACCCTAGGATCCGGCGTCGGATGGGGTTGTCGATCGTTGAAGCCCTGGCGGCCATCGGCCGGGTCGATCACGTCGCGGTGGATCTGGCCGATTTTGGCAAGCCGCAGGGATTTCTGGAGCGCCAGGTCGAGCGCTGGCGCGCGCAGTTCGAGGACTACAGCCGCTATGACGGTTGGCCGGGCCCGTCAGGGCTGCCTGGAGTCGACATCATCGGACGCTGGCTCGACGACCACCGCCCGGCTGGCTTCAAACCTGGTTTGATGCACGGCGATTTCCATATCAAGAATGTGCTCTACCGCCACGGCAGCGGTGACCTGGCGGCCGTGATCGACTGGGAACTGGCAACCATCGGCGATCCCATGGTGGACCTGGGTTGGCTGCTGGCCACCTGGCCGGGTCACAACGGTGATTATACTGTCGCCCAGATCGAGCCCTGGGACGGCTTTCCCAGCGGCGAGGAATTGATCGCGCACTACGCCGCCCTGACCGGTCGTGATATGCGGTCAGTGCTCTGGTATCAGGTATTCGCCTGCTACAAGCTGGCGCTCATTCTGGAGGGGACGTTCGCAAGGGCATGCGCCGGCAAGGCCCCGCGCGAGACGGGCGAGCGCCTTCATGGCAACGCCCTGCGTTTGCTGGCCAGGGCCGAACGCTGGCTTCAGGCCTGATCCGTCAACAAAGAATTTCCTGCAGCTTGTGGCTCAGGTCCAGCATCTCTGAGCCCAGCTTGGCGATACCCTCGTCGTCGTACTGCGCCCGAAACATCACCGAGACCAATGTGAAGACGATCTCGCCGCTCGAACCGAGCACCGGGGCGGCGACACTCATGATGCCTTGAGCGAAATGGCCGTCATCGATTGACCAGCCGCGCTTGCGGGCCTCCTGAGCCTGGGCCCAATAGTCGTCAAAAGTGAGGGGTCGCGCCCACCGTAGGGATTCGAATTCACTGCGGGCCTGGTCTTCCGAAAGCCCAGCCGCGAACAACCGTCCCGTTGAGCCCATTAGCAAAGGCAGCCTTGTGCCTGTGGGCATGTGCACCCGCATGCCTCCGGGGCTGTATTCCACGCTGACCAGGACGATACGGTCGGCGCCCGTTCGCCGCCAGAGCGTGGCGGTGACGCCGAAGCGTTCGGCCAGGTCGTGGATGAGCGGCTTGGCCGCCCCAAGGCGCTGGCTGTCAGTGAAGCTCCGTTCGGCCAGTTTGGTCATGCCGAAACCGATCGTGTAGGTTTTCGATAATGGGTCGAAGGCGACGACGTTCTCGCTCACCAAGGTGCGCAGGATGTTGAAACAGGTGCTGGTGTTGATCGCCATAGCCCGTGCGATCTGGATCGCCCGCGCCGGCTTGCCAGTTTCGCTCAGATAGCGAAGAATCCGGATGGCGTTGAGCACCGGCTTGACCGCATTCTTCAGTTCGCCCGGAGAGCCCGCGCTCTCTGACGACTCTGACACAACCCTTTCGGGCGCCTGCAGGGCCTTCTCGGCGCTCTGCGTCATCTTGTTGGAACCTCCGGCTGGACGAAACTGCGAGTCCTGCTGCTACACTTGAATTTCGAAAGCCCGCAAGGGTCGTCGCGGATTCCCGAGATTAGGGTCGTCGTCACGTCGTGTGGACACTTCTCAAAGTCGCTCGATCACGGTCGATGTCGCCATGCCCCCGGCACAGCATATCGCCTGCAACCCAAATTGAGCATCGCGGAGTTCGAGTTCATTGAGAAGGGTCGTCAACAGCCGCGTCCCGGTCGCTCCTAGGGGATGCCCCAGGGCGATGGCGCCGCCATTGACGTTCAACCGATCATGACCCACGCCCGTTTCCTTCATCCAGATCAGCGGCACCGGCGCGAAAGCCTCATTGACCTCGAACAGCCCAATCTCTGACAGGTTGAGCCCCGCCCGTTCGGCTGCCTTGCGACTGGCGGCGATCGGGCCGGTCAGCATCAACTCGGGATCAGAGCCGACCGAGACGATCGAGCGGATACGCGCCCGGGGTTTCAGATTCAGGCGCTTGGCAGCGACCGCAGACATCAGTAGCACGGCGCTGGCACCATCGGAGATTTGGGAAGCGTTTCCGGCCGTAACCCGACCGTCCGGGCGGAAGCTGGTCTTGAGCGTCGACAGCTTTTCGCGGTTGGTCCCGCGGCGAATGGTTTCGTCGGCGGTGAAAAGACCGGATGGTTCGGCGTCCTTCTCGGCCCAGTCATCAACGGGCACCGAGACGATTTCATTGTCGAAACGCCCCGCATCGGCCGCGGCCGCCGCCCGGCGATGGCTTTCGACCGCGTAGCCGTCCAGGTCGTCGCGGCTCAAGCCCCATTTGTCGCAGATCAGTTCGGCCGCTACGCCTTGCGACGCCAAATTGAAGCGCTCAGTCAGCTTCCAGCCGAACACTTCGCCGTGCACGTCGCGATTGCCGCCCATGGGCACGCGGCTCATGCTCTCGGCCCCCCCCGCGACGACGACCTCGGCTGCGCCGGCCATGATCAGGCCCACGGCGGCGTGGACGGCGGCCTCTGCTGAGCCGCACTTGCGATCGACCGTCATGCCGGGGATCGATTCCGGCCAACCCGCGCTGAGCAAGGCCGTCCGGGCAATATTGCCGGACTGCTCGCCCACCTGGGTGACACAGCCGAAGATGACGTCGTCGACGACATCCGGTGACAGTCCCTGGCGCACCAGCAGGGCGTTGAGCACCACCGCGCCCGTGTGGTCGGCCCGAACTCCGGCCAGTCGCCCGCGGAAGCGCCCGATCGGCGTGCGCACGGCGTCAACAATCACGACATCGGTCATAGGGTGCTCGCGCGCAGACCCGAGCCGGGGACCTTGACGCCCTGCTCGTACTTGTAGACGCCATGGCCGACCTTGCGGCCGGCGCGGCCGGCAGCGACCATCTTGATGATCAGGGGACAGGGGCGAAACTTGTCGCCGAGGGTCTGGTGCAAGTAGCGAAGCACCGAAAGCCGCGTGTCCCAGCCCGTGAGGTCACCCAGTTCCAGCGGCCCCATCGGGTGATTGAAGCCCATGCGCAGAGCGGTATCAATGTCCTCGGCCGAGGCCGTGCCCTCCATGAGCATGTACATGGCCTCGTTACCGGCCATGGCCGACATTCGGCTGGTCGTCAGTCCCGGCGACTCGCTGACCAGGATCGAGGTCTTGCCCAAGCCTGCAGCATAGGCGCGGGCCTTGGCCACGGTCTCGTCGTCGGTCGCCAACGCGCGTACCAGCTCGACAAGCTTCATTTTGTGGACCGGATTGAAGAAATGCATGCCGACCACCCGCTCGGGATGGGCCAAGCCGGCGGCGATCTCGCTCACGCTGAGCGCTGACGTGTTGGTTGCCAACACCCCGCCTGGCGCCATCAACGGCTCGGCCTCCGCCAGAATCCGCACCTTCAGATCGAGGCGTTCAGTGGCGGTCTCGACCAGCAAGTCGGTGCCGACACAATCGGCGAGGACCTCGCTTGTGCTCAAGCGCTCAAGAGCGGCGGCGGCGGCCTCAGCCGACAACTTGCCGAGGCGCGCGCCCCCCTCGATCAGGTCCGTGATCGCCACCACTGCCTTGGCGGTTTGCCCGGGGTCGATGTCGATCAGCAGCGTCTGGTAGCCGCTGATCGCGAAGGCGTGGGCGATACCCAGCCCCATCTGACCCGCGCCAACGACGGCGACCTTCATATGGTTGTTCTCGGCGCTCATGGACGGTTCAGGACTCCAAAGGCTGTAATCGAAGAGGCGGGCTCATCGACCGGTGAAACTCGGCGCTCGTTTCTCGCGGAAGGCCGCAGCGGCCTCCAGACGATCCTCGGTGGCGCTCAGAAACGTGAAGAGGTCGCGTTCGAAGGCCAGTCCACGCGTGATATCCATGTCCCAACCCGCCCGAACAGCTTCCTTGGCGCAGGCCATGGCGGCCGGAGGCTTCGCAGCCAAGTTCAACGCAAGCCCGCGGGCAGACTCGGTCAGGGCGTCGCGAGACGCTTCCAGACGGGTAACAAGGCCCAGGCTCAAGGCCTCCCCTGCGTCGATCCTGCGGCCCGTCATGATCAGGTCCTGGGCATGGCCCATACCGACCAGCCGTGACAGGCGCTGGGTGCCGCCGTAACCAGGAATGACGCCCAGATTGACTTCCGGCAGGCCAAACACCGCGTCTGGCGCCGCAAGGCGAATGTCACAAGCCAAGGCCATCTCAAGTCCCCCACCAAGACAAAAGCCATGAATTGCCGCCACCAGCGGCTTGCTCACCCGGTCGAACGCCCCGACCCAGGGCGACTGGCGGCGTAGGCGCCGTTCCTCGACCAGCGGGCCGACCTTCGAGAACTCCTTGATGTCAGCGCCCGCGCAGAAGCCACGGTCGCCCGCGCCGCGCAGGACAATCACCCGTATGGTGTCATCGCCCTCCAACGTCTCCAACACGGCCGGCAGTTCCGACCGCATGCGAAGATTGATGGCGTTGATCTGATCGGGCCGGTCCAGCGTCAGCCAAGCGATCGCTCCATCCCGTTCAACGGAAACTGTGGATTGGTTATCGCTCACGCCCAGTCCCCTGCCGGCGGGCGCCTGCCGCCACTTCGGGACTATAACGACCTGCAACCCCGCGGATCAACGAACATTTTATATGGAGAACGATATTCTCTTTGCAGAACCGTTCGCACGCCCTAGACATTGGCGATAGAATTCGGGGCGCGGCCAATGCGCACCGACAATTGAGGCTGAGGGGCGCGCGATGAGGGACGTTTTCCGGGACGATCACGAGATGTTTCGCGAGCAGGTTCGGCGCTTCATCGATCGTGAGATCACGCCGCACCATGCCGACTGGGAGCACAAAGGCATCGTTCCGCGCGAGGTCTGGCGGCGCGCGGGTGAAAGCGGTTTGCTCTGCGTCTCTATTCCGACTGAGTATGGCGGCGCCGGCGGAGATTTCGGTCACTCGGCGGTCGTCATCGAGGAACTGGCTCGCGCCAACGCGACCGCGCCGGGCTTCACCACCCATTCCGAGATCGTCGCTCACTATTTCCTTGCCTATGGAACCGAGGAGCAGAAACAGAAGTGGCTGCCCGGCATGGCCTCCGGGGAACTGATCGCCGTGATCGCCATGACCGAGCCAGGCGTTGGCAGTGATCTGCGGTCGATGACGTCGTCGGCCACCCGTGACGGCGCCGACTATGTGATCAACGGCCAGAAGACCTTCATCTCCAACGGCGCCAACGCGGACCTAGCGGTCACCGCCCTGAAGACGGATCCCGCGAGCAAGGACCTGACGCTAATCTGTGTTGAAACCGATCGTCCCGGTTTCGAGAAGGGCCGGCGACTGGAGAAGATCGGCCTAAGGGGCCAGGACACCGCCGAATTGTTCTATTCCGACGTTCGGGTGCCTGTGGCTAACCGGCTGGGCGAGGAAAATCTCGGCTTCTCCTACCTGACCCACCAGTTGGCCTGGGAGCGACTAATCATCGCCATCCGAGCGGCGGCCTCGATCGAGACACTTCTGGATGAAACCATCGCCTATACCCGCGAGCGGATAGTGTTCGGCAAGCCCCTTTTCGAGATGCAGAACACCCGCTTCAAACTGGCCGAGGCCAAGGCGAGGGCCCGCATGCTGCGCGTCTTCGTGGACCATTGTCTGACTCTAGTCATGCGCAAGGAATTGTCGGCCGAAGAGGCGGCCATGGCAAAGCTGCTCGGTGCCGAGATGCAGGGCCAATTGCTGGATGAATTTCTCCAGCTGCACGGCGGCTACGGCTTCATGAGTGAATACAAAATCAGCCGTGCCTGGGTCGACGCCCGTGTCGCTCGCATCTACGGCGGAACCTCCGAAATCATGAAGGAAATCATCGCCCGGTCGCTGTAGCGGCTGTGATGGCTTTGGCGTCCTGTCCGCTCAACTCGTCTGGCTTTGGCAAGCTAACGGCGGCGACGCGAAAGCGGCCCGCCCCTTCTCTGGATCAGGCAGCGATGGTCGCCGTTTCCTACGCCCTTTCCGGTTGGGCTCGAGGGATCCCGAGACTGGGTCGGGAAATCAGGTGGAGTTGAATATTGAAAGCGGATACTGACAGGTCAGCTTACTTGGCGTCGATGCCCAGCCAAATCCAGCGACTGGTGCTCGCAAAAACCTCAACAAATTCCAATCAGAACCACTCTCACCCATTCTTCCAACGGGCGAGTTTCGCGCACGATGCGCTGAATGTGGCTTCAACCTGTCAGTTCCGGCCCAGTCATTGGCCCGCTCGTTCTGCGCTGGTGATGAACCGGCGCCCGCGCCAGCGAGCCACTTCATGACCGACTGGAGACACTCCCTGTCCCTCGCGACATCCAATGGCGTCCCTCGCCGGGCGTTCATGGTAGCAGTGGTCGTTGGGTCGGCGCTCAACCTGATCAACCAGGGCGATGCGCTCTTCGGCCCCAACGCCATCGATGTCGGAAAGCTCCTTCTGACCTTCATTGTGCCCTATCTGGTCAGCACTCACGGCGCCGTTTCGGCCCGCATGTCGAAGGGGGTTTTGTCAGGCCAAGAGGCATGCACCGGCGATGGGGACTAATAGCGTCTCAGCATGGCAAAGTCCGGCAACCCGTTTCGTTGGTTCGACAGGCCCTGACATCTGTGGATGGCCCCTGCGCTGCAAGTGGTAGTTTGGGTTTGAGGGGTGGATCTGTCGGGGTCGGTCATCTGTCCGGCCTGTTGGCGCGGCGCTGATGTCCGCTGGCCCTGATGGAGTCCGCTGGACAGGTCCCACTCAGTTTATCGAGCCGCAAGGCTCCGTCAGTACCTCGGGGTGTCCCGGCCTGCGGCCGCGTTCAGATCGTCACCATCATCCCTTGTGCACCTTACAGTTCGGAGCGACGGCCCTGGGCCGTCGCGATCCTGGTCAGGCCGCGGCCGGCGGGCGATAGGCCTCGCCACACTTCAGCACTGCCTAGGCGGTCTTGTTGGCCATGGCGACGGTCACGACGCGGGCCGGCCGTCGTGCGAGCAGGGCGTTGATCCATGCTGCCGACGCCGAGGCGCCGGTTCGGGCCCGTCGCCATGGCCAACAAGACCGCCCGCATCGCCTGGGCCATCATGATGCGAGGCGAGGTCTACAGGGCGCCGGCCATGGCCTGACCAGGATCGCGACGGCCCGTCGGCCGTCGCCCTGAACTGCAGAGGGACGATAGGGAATGACGGTGACGATCTGAACGCGGCCGCAGGCCGGGACACCCCGAGGTACTGACGGAGCCTTGTGCTCGGTAACGTGTAAGGGGCCCAACCAGCGGACTCCATCAGGGCCAGCGGCTATCCACGCCGCACAAACAGGCCGAACAGATGTCCGCACCCCGCAGATCCACCCCTCAAACCCAAACTACCACTTGCAGCGCAGGGGCCATCCACAGATGACGGCGCCGCCTGGACCACGCCACTGAGAAAGGGCTCGCTGCCGGCAATGTCGTGACGAGATGCTCCCTATCGATCGGCGCGATGTCGATCGACTTGGAGATTCTCATGACAAAGCACTTCAACCCTGCTGCACGGTTCTGGTCCGTCGGCGAACTCGCAGCCCGCTGGAACGTCTCGAGCAAGACCGTCCGGCGATGGATTGACGACAAAAAACTCCATAGCCATCGATTTGGCCGGCAGATCCGCGTGAGCGACGAAGATGCTGACAGCTTCGTCGCATCACGCCGGCGCTAATGTCCACATGTGTTCATAAAGCGATATGAGTTCGCACTGAATAATATCCCGTCGTTATTACTTTCTATCTTAATAGACCCACCATTCCCATCCGGAGTTCACTCGAATGACTGAAGTTGACCACTCATGTCCAACTGTATACAAATCTGTCGCTATGCAACTTGACCTGTTTTCCGACGATGGCAGGACTGCCCTGCCCAGCCGCCAACGCGGCGGGAGAACTCACCCGGCTCTGGCGGGGTGCTCAGGCGGAGCGACGCTCCCAATCATACAGGTTGAACCACCGATGGATGCCGCTCCTAGCGCCCAGCTGCCAATCAGCGGCCATCTGACGACGGTCGAGGAGGCGCCGCGAACCCGTCCGGGGCGCCAGAGCACAAACGTCGACGAGCGATCAACACTTCCCGCCCGCAATGTCGAGGCCGAACCTGTCGCCAACCTGGCTGATGTTCTCGCCGCACTTGGGGCGAAGGAAAAAACGTCTCGAAACAAGGACATGCGGTCTGCCGTACGCACCGTCATCAAAGCCTGCAGACGGCCGGGCTCAGCAATCAGCGTCAAGCCCGCTGAACTGGCGCAGGTGCTCCGTGAGGCGACACCAGCTTTGGTCGGCGTGAGCGAGGGCCGCTGGCGCAATGCTGTGAGCTCGACCCGCGCGGCGCTGCGCGAATGCGGCATCGCCGTTATGCCTGGTCGGGACCGAATGGGCCTCTCAGACAGCTGGCGAGTAGTCGTGGAGTTGCTTCCCGAGCGTCGCTTCCGCGTCGGCATGTCGCGGATGCTGAGCTATTTCACGAGGAGCGGCCTGACGCCAACCGATGTCACGGCATCCCACTTCGACGACTACCATCAGGAATTGCTGACAAACAGCCTCCACCGGTCGCCGGAAGCTGCGTTTCGCACGAGCGTACGTCTTTGGAATCAGGCAGTGACGGCGGTTCCCGGCTGGCCAAAACTCAACATCGCGCTGGAGCCCGACCCCCGACGCTATTCCCTTCCATGGGTGAGTTTTCCTGCGACATTCCTTGCGGATGTTGAGGCCTATCTCACTCACACCGGCAACCAGGACCCGCTTTCAGATGACTACGCACGCCCCGTAGCGACCAAGACGACGGACGGTCGTCGCAAGACCATTCAGCAGCTGGCATCGGCTTTGTTGAAATCGGGCTTACCGCCCGATTCTCTGACGAGCCTCGCCGTCCTGGTCGAACTGGAAAACGCGAAGCGTGCGCTTCGGTACCTGCTCGAGCGAAATGGGGGGGAAACCACGCCCAACTGCGCCAACCAAGCCTACCTTATCCGCACCATCGCGAAATATTGGGTCAAAGCGCCAGAAAGTGACGTCAAGGCGCTCAAGAAAATCGCGTCAAACCTATCCACTGAGAAGCGCGGAATGGTGGCGAAAAATCGCGAACGGCTGCGCCAGTTCGACGCGCCCGAGCACCTGGCCACACTCCTGGCGCTTCCCGCACGCGTACTCGGGGAAGTCGCCAAGAACCCGACCGGAAGCTACCGCGAAGCCGTGCGGGTAATGTATGGGCTGGCGGTTGAGATTTTGACCATGGCGCCGTTGCGGCGCGAAAATCTAACAAGCCTCGAACTTGGTCGACATGTTCTTGAAGTCGGTCACGGTGCGACCCGCAGGTGGAAAATCGTCATCCCTGCCGGTGAGACGAAAACCAGAACGCCAATAGAAATGAGCCTACCCGACGAGAGTCGTGCGCTGCTTGAAGCGTACCTATCCATCTATCGAGCCCGCCTCGGCCACGCGGACAGCGTGTTCCTCTTCCCGGGCAGGGGAGGCCAGCGACGGTCGGCAGACGCATTTGGCCGCACTATTTCCGAGTTCATCCTGAGGGAGACTGGGCTCAAAATGAACGTCCACCTCTTTCGGCACCTTGCCGGGAAAATCTATCTTGAGGCACACCCTGACGACATCGCTACCGTCAGCAGGATTCTCACCCATCGATCTACCGCCACGACCGAGAAGGTCTACATCGAGCATCGCGCCGAAGATGGAATGCGGCGATATGATGAGACGATCTCCCGCCTGCGGGGCGCCGCCACGGGCATTGGGGCTCTGTGATGGGCGGCGGGGTCCGTCCACATCGTCGCTGCACGCCGGTTGCCGAGTGGCCGCCGCTCGACGCCGAAGCCTGGGCCCGGGCCTTGCGCCCGAGGGATCTTCTTGATGGCGAAGACAGCGTCGCCAGCAATTGGCGACCGGCAACGCGCAAACATATTGAGAATGGCTATGGGCGTTGGCTTGGTTGGTTGGAGCGATCCGGTCAACTCGACCCCCACATAATGCCGGGAGATCGCGCTACGCGAGATAGGGTCGGCGCCTATCTGACCGTGCTCACGGAGGAAGGTCTGGCCGACTACACCCGGGCCAACCTCCTCCAGACCCTGGGTGACGCCCTGCGGGCCATGCATGGCCGGGAGGATTGGGCGTGGATACTGCGGGGCGCCGGGCGTATCCACGCTCAGGCCATCCCTGCCCGCGACAAAGCCGCCCGACTTCAACCCGTCGAGGCCTTGGTCGCCCTCGGCGAAGACATGATGCGGGCTGCCGAGCACGACCGCTACCGCACAGACGTCGAGCGCGCGACTCTCTACAGGGATGGCTTACTCGTCGCGTTTCTGATCCGCCGCCCCCTGCGCATGAAAAACGTGGCAGCCATCTGGCTAGGCGAACGCCTGTCGCAACGAGGGGCCGATTGGTGGCTGTCTTTCGAGCAGGAAGACATGAAGGCTGGCCGGCAATTCGAGTGCTCTTGGCCGCCAGAACTGACCTATGCTCTCGAGTGCTATCTCAGCGCCCATCGTCTCAACTTGCTCGGTCCGGACGCGACATCGAGCGCCTCAGAGGCGCTCTGGGTCTCGCGGAACGGCACCGCGATGAATTCATTGGCGCTCTCCTTTCGCATTAAACATCGGACGCAGGAGGCATTCGGCACGGCGATCAATCCTCATCTTTTCCGCGATATCGCCGCGACAACGATCGCCACGGCCGACCCCATGAATGTCGCCGATGCAGCCCGCGTGCTTGGCCACGCGCGCCTGGCGACCACGGAAAAGCACTACATTCACGCCCGAATGGAGGTCGCCAGTCATGCTTACCAAGCCGCGGTCACGGCGGCTCGGGGGGAGCCATGAGAGACACTCGGCCGATTTACAGCCCCGGCCTGCCGCGGCCTGGCTCGCAAATGACAGGCGGCGTGCCTCGCGTCCCGCATGTCGTGACGCAACCATCGGTTCGAATTCAGCCTGGATGGTAAGCCCCAGTGACCCCCTTCATCTTCTCGCCTGTCGGCAACCTCGCATGCCCGCCCGCTTCCTGGGGTGGGTGATGGCGAAAGCTGCTTTCAGACAGCGCGATGTTACCCGGCTGATCAAGGGAGCGGTTGCCGCCGGCCTGGGGATGGGCACGTTCGGCATTCAGCTCATAGACGGCAAACCGACGCTCATCCCGATGGCCGCTTCACCGGTCTCGGCTCGCGAACGGCAAGACGGTGTCGGCGATGTCCTGTTGGACGATGAACTTGAAGCCTGGCGAGCAGGCCATGGCCAAGGTTGATCTATCAGGGGTCGCCAAGGTTCGCGCCAAGGGCCGCGACTATTATTATGCATGGCGCGGCGGGCCCCGCTTGATCTCTGAACCCGGATCAGCGGCGTTCATCGAAGAGCTTGCCAAAGCGCACGCGGCGCACACAGCAGGCGACCAGCAGCACATCTCGGGCCTGTGCGCGGACTGGCGCAGGTCTGATGCTTGGGTAGCGGATGCCGGCGCGGGGGGGCTTTCAGGTTCGACGAAGAAGAACTGGACCCGGTGGCTCGATGAAATCCAAGTCCACTTCGGCAATCTTCGAATCCTGCAATTCGACCGACCAGAAATCCGCCAGGACATCAAACGGTGGCGAAACAAGTGGAAGGCGACGCCGAGGGCGGCGGACATGGCTAAGCAGGTGCTATCGGGTCTGCTGTCCTACGCCGTCGAAGAAGGACGCCTAGGCTCGAACCCCTGCTTCGGGATTTCCAACCTTTATACCTCTGACCGGTCGGAGATCATCTGGACGGACCACGACCTCAACCACTTCGCGGAAACAGCCTCGATTGAGGTTATGTTCGCGCTGCGCCTAGCATGTCTGACCAGCCTGCGGCAGGCCGACCTCCTGAAGCTGTCAGAGAGCCATGTCGGCGAACTGGCGATCGAAATGAAGACGGGCAAAAGCAAGGGGCGCCTTACCTATCTCGTACCGCTCTATGACGAACTTCGGGCGCTGCTGGCCGAAATCCAGGCGCACAAGTCCGCCAGATTAGCCGAGCTCGCCGCACGCGCCGTGAAGAATGGGCGACCGACGCCGCCCGCTCCCACGACGCTTCTGATCACCCAACGCGGGCTGCCTTGGGGCAGCGGCTTTGGCTCATCCTGGAACAAGGCGAAAATCGCGCAACTGACCGCCGTGGCGGCGAGCGAAGGGCGGAAGGTTGAGCAAGCTCAGTTCCCGCTGCATTTCCACGACGCGCGAGGAACTGCCGCCACGCGGTTCCATCTGGCTGGCTTTGCGAACGGGGAGATCGCGGAAATCCTTGGGTGGTCGGTCGACAAGGTTGAGCGGATCATCGGGCGCTACGTGAAGCGCGACGCCCTGCTGCGGGACAGAATTCGAAGGCTCAATGAGAACGTACCGGGATCAACTGCTGCAAAACCGCTGCAAAACCCTTGAAGGTCGTCCCGTTTGTTGACGCTTAAGGTGTTGAAAAGATGGAGCGGCCGGCGGGAATCGAACCCGCGACATTCAGCTTGGGAAGCTGACGTTCTACCTCTGAACTACGACCGCAATTTTCAACGAAATCCGTCGCTTAATCAGAAGACCCTATCACTTGGGAGCTTCAGTTTACACGGCGGTTTACATCGATGTTCCAAGAGCGTTCCGTTTAGCCGGTCTTCGCCGCCCCCTCAACCTGCTTGATGATCCCCAGAGCCACCCGGCTGGGATCGACGTAGTGCTTCCGGATATTTCGCACCTTCCCGATCTCCCAGCCGACTATGTCCGCGACCATTTCGTCGCTCAGGCCGTTCACATAAAATCGAGTGATCGCCGTGCCGCGAAGGTCGTTGAAGTCACGTTCAATTCCCAGCTCCTTTGCCGCTCGCCCGAACGCTTGAGTTAGCGAGTTCGGAACCCATGGGGTTCCGCGCTCAGAAAGCAGGACGAATGCAGAGGGTACCTTTCCCTGGCTCAACTTCGCTTCTCTCTCACCACGAAGAATGTCCAGAACCAACCTAGCATCCTCGAAGAGCGGGACGAGAACGGTCTTCCTACCCCTGCTCTTGCCAGTCTCGAACTGGATGTAGCCTTCCTTGACATGCCGCCATTGAAGCTTTGTCAGGTCCTCTCGGCGCATGCCGGTTGCTGCTGCCAACCGGATAGCCAAAGCGGCGTATGGAGTAGTCCGCTCAAGGATCGCCCGCAGCTCGTCTGGCTCTACAATCATGTCGGCGCGGTCTGACCGATACAGCCCGCGAATTCCGGCAGCATGGTTGGATTTGATGACTGCGTTTTCGACAGCCCACGAGAGCACCCGCTTGATCACCTGCATATTGTAGTCGGCTTGGCGGGGGGTTTTCGCAAAGCCATTGCGCCAGTCCAGAAAGACCCGCTTCACCGCGTCAGACGCGAGCGCCTTTGCGGGCAGGGTTCCTAAGTCAACGACGATCCTGTCAAGGGAGCGTCGCCAATGGGCTTGCGTCGAAGGGGCCAGCTTCGGGAGTCCATCAGGTGCCTGCTTGTAGTTGGCGACAATGTCCGCAAGGGTCGTCGTAGCCTTCTCCGGAAGCCGTGCCGCCTCCGCATATGAGGCAGCAAGTGAGGTCGCTCCGGCGCGCTCCGCACGTAGTGCCGCCCCGAGGGTCTCGCCCTCGAACCGCATCAGAAGCGGGCCGCCTCGATATCGATAGCGGTAGATCGCTATCCTCCCGCCAGCCAACCTCTTCAGCACTCGGTGCGTACCCGGAAGATTAAGCACTATGGCGGTTGTCATTGACCCACCTCTCCAGCGCGGCGTCTGCGCTGTCGTCCTGGAGACAGGAACCAGCGAGGCTGTTTCGACCTGAACGATTGTCCAGATAGGCGTCAACTTCGAATCTATCCCACCGCCGCCCCCTCCCGACGCCGACCAGGCAGAGTTGAATTGGGGCCACAGGAAAGTTCCTCAGGACCGCCGTTGACGCGTAGCCAAGATAGGCCGCCAGCTGGGTCGCATTCATTAGGCGTGGCTGGACAGTGAAGTCAGGGTGGCCTGACGTCTGGGAAGTGGCGGACGAATTCATCCTGCCAAAGCGATCGGACTGGGACATTGATAAGGCGGCTGTGGAGGCCCTTCCCCCACTCTCAACGGGCAGAGCCCGCATACGCACCAACCGCCGTGAGTTGGTGCGTTTTGCCTTTGGGCGAGTTTTACCCGTGACAGCCAAGAGCGTTCATCGCCCGAGGACAAATCCAATGCCACTCGGAAGCAGATTTCGCAAGAGGCTTAGGGCAAGGATGAGCTGAGGGGAGGCTCCACCAGACCCGAATTCCCTGTTCGATAACAGAGACTTGGATCGGGTTCCGCAGCGGTGCTGATGTTATGCGTAACAGATGTGCGTAGCAAGGCGGACCTCCGAAAGATGACCAATCCGCGTTGGCCGACAATCTGTGGGACCAGCTCAATCTGGGATCAAAGCGACCGATTGTGCTTCGCGAACTCGAATGTCGCAGATTGCTGCGCCCGCAGGAATGACTCTGCATCCTTGACCTTGAGACCAAGCCTTTCCGCTCCAGCGATAAAGCCGCTCATGGACGACTCTTCCAGCGCACCGGTTTCTCGGTTGGTGTCGTTGACCACGATAGCAGTGATGAGTGGCGCACCACGTGCATGGGCTTTGGCGAGGACAAGATCGAGGTGTCGAGGCATCTGACGCCTGACGCTTCTCCAGTCGCAGCCGTTGGCCTTCGCGACGTCACCGTAGCTTAGAAAATCGTCGGTTCTTGCTGACGCCAGGATGCACTTGATCGTCGTGTCGAGGTCCAACGAGGGGCTGCGTCGGCTCTGTAGTTCTTCCAGAGCGGCTGCATACTCCGGTTGATCGAAAGCCTTACCTCGTTGGTGATTTTCGATGACGTTCTTGAGCTGCTGCTCCGTCAGTTTCTTGACGTCCATGAAGAGCCCCCAACCGCTGAGTCGAATTGGCACGCCTGTTGAGCAGTGAGCGAGAGGGCTGATAAGGGGGTCACGGGCTCAATCCTTTACCCGAGGTCGCTTCTTCATGTTCAGAGGCTGGGCCGTCGTGATCCCCTGCTCATACACAATGCTCGGAATGTAGTCGTCCAAACGAACGAAGCACCCGACCTCGGAGGCCCACCGCTTCAAAGCTCCGGCGCAAGTGTCCTCCCATGATAGGACTTCGATCCCCCAGCCCCGCTTGTGCATGCGTTCCAGATCGGCGTGAAAGCCAACGCCATCCCGGAAGCCCTTGCCGTCTCCGGTCAACAGGACGGCGATCTGGGGCTCGCGTTCGTCCATCGCGGTCCTAAGCATCTGAACCTGAAGAGCTTGGTCTACGGCTTGCTCTTTGCCGCTCTCTGCCCCGCGTTCGAAAAGTTCGGGCTTGATACCCGTCTTGCGGGCCAGCTTGTCCCAAACAGCCCAGACCTCAGGAGGTACGGAACCCACGCAGTGGCCGCTTGCCAAACGACGGCCAGCAATCGCTAGCTTGAGAAGGTTTTCGAACTCGATGCGGATACCGCTAGACCGCATGTTTCGCTTCTGGAGCGCCACCTGCGCTCCGATGAAAATGTTCGAGTTGTCCCAAAAAACGTGAACTCGCTTCAAGGCGCGCCCCTCCCCCCAACCTACAGCAGGCTATTCCCACGGTTGTACTTAGCTTGAATTTCGCCACAGCGCACCCGAGGACTGACGCGCGGTTGGAGGGGGAGAAGGTTTGGCGTGAAGGACAATACCTCGAAGGGCGGGCAGAAGGCACCTTGTCAGTGACGCCTGGCAACCGCGATAGATGCGTAGTGATGCGTTGGTGGGGCGCGATCCGCGCCGTGTTTCGGCGCAGCCCTCCCTTGAAGCAGATACGTCGGGGGTTACGGGCTATGGACAAGGCGACTACATCAGGGTTCGAAAAGCTGAAGGCACGCGCAGCGCGCTGGGTAAACGAAGAAGAAGTGCGGATCGGCTGGACGTCCACACTTGAAGGCGTGCTTGGCGTACACTTCGATGCGGAGCGCAGTCGCAAGGACAGCAGCTATAACAACGTCATCATAGAATATAAAGCGCCCGGATTATTCGGCGGAAGCACGACGAGCCCGGCATTTCGTGAGGCCATGGAGGACCGGCTAAAAAAGTACATCCAAAAAGCGGCAAAGGCGGAGGGGCTTGCTGAGGAAGATTACATCGGGATCGCGATCGACGGTGAGCATGTTGCGTTCGCTCAACTGCGTGGAGGCAAGATCGAGCACCAAGGGATTATCCCCTTCGGTGACGCCAGCTTTTCAATGGTTGTGGAAGCGTGCCGCGCCAACTATCGCCGCGCCATCACTGCCGAAAACCTAAGTGGCGATTTCGGGCATAGGTCCCCGCGCGGCATTGCGGCGATGCAATCCCTAGCGGACGCACTGAAGATCGGCCTCGCGGACACGAAAAATCGCAAGATTAGGATGCTCTTTGAGGAGTGGGCCACGCTCTACGGGCAGGCCGCCGACCTTGGCGTTCTGCAAACCAAGGAACTCTCGGCAAGCCTCGGCTTCGAGTTCACGGGTCCGAAGA
The DNA here is from genome assembly GCA_030680355.1 of Caulobacter sp. Taxonomy (GTDB): domain Bacteria; phylum Pseudomonadota; class Alphaproteobacteria; order Caulobacterales; family Caulobacteraceae; genus Caulobacter. The sequence continues at coordinate 135,684 of JAUXVF010000031.1, read as the reverse complement.
AAATAAAGATCGCGGCTTCGCTCTTCGTGATCCACACGTTCAACTCCCTGCTCATCAAGCTCCTTACCGCAGAGATTGTTGCTGCTCATGGGATGGCGTCGAGTGCTTCACTGGTTCACGAGTTGGTCGGCCTGCCGGGTCCGGACTTGCTTCGCCGGCTACAGGCTGACCTTGAAGAAAGCGGCTTCTTCGACGCAGTTGGGCTTCATGGCTTCGTCGAAGAGGCTATCTTCAGTTGGTATCTCGACGCTGCTGCAAACAGTCCGGATGCAGCCATTTTGCTTCATGCGAGCTTCCGAGATTTGCTCGCCCAGCTAGCCATCTATCGCTTCGATAGCATCACTCATACCGCTCGGTCCCGCGACGTATTGCGGGACTTCTATGAGGACATCGTACCTGCCCAACTGCGGAAGAGCCTGGGCGAATTCTACACGCCCGACTGGCTAGCCGAGCACGCCGCTGATCAAGCCGAGTTGGACAATGAGGGATGGCTCAAAGCCCGCGTCCTCGATCCCACATGTGGTTCCGGGACCTTCCTGCTTGAAGTGATCAGACGCAAACTTGCTGCGGCAGCGGCGGCTAAACTTGGACAGGCTGACACACTCAAAGCTGTGCTGGGTACCGTGTGGGGTTTCGACCTCAATCCGTTGGCCGTACAGACAGCCCGGGCCAACTTCCTCATGGCGATTTCGGACCTGCTTCGTAATGCCAAGGGCCTTGAGGTCGAAATTCCGATCCTCTTGGCGGATGCCGTCTACTCACCAGCCCACGATCCTGCGTCAGGAGAGGACATCGTACACTACGTGATCGGTGCAAAGGACACCGACCTCGACATCACGTTGCCCGCTGAGCTCGTTCGCGACCGCAAACTTCTGGACGAATTGTTCGAGAGCTTGAGTGAAAGCATTGAGGAAGATCGGAGTTACGACAACGCTGCACGCGCTCTTGTTGCCTCCGAAATCATCGATGAGGTGCGGGAGAAGAAGTGGCGCTCCGCCCTACAGCCCACCTACGACCAAATCCTTGGTCTTCACCGACAGCAATGGAATGGTATCTGGCTGCGCATCATTAGGAACTTCTTTTGGTCAGCGACGGCAGGCAGATTTGATCTGGTGATTGGAAACCCCCCGTGGGTCAGGTGGTCCAACCTTCCCGAGGAATATAGAAGACGCGCCAAGCCTACTTGTGAACGATACAATATATTCTCAGATAATAAGTTCTACGGGGGAAATGAACTAGACATATCCGCCATGATTACATATACCAGCGCCGACAAATGGTTGAAGGAAGGTGGTCGCCTTATATTCTTGATCACCCAGACGGTCTTCCAGGCGCCTTCGTCTCAAGGCTTTAGGCGCTTCAAACTCCCAGATGGCAGTACGATTGCTCCCATCAAGGTAGAGGACTTGAAGGCGCTGAAGCCGTTCCCAGATGCCGCCAATAAGACGGCACTTGTGGTTTTGAGCAAAAGCACAAAGGCCAAACCTGCCTTCCCGGTCCCCTATCGCTTGTGGACTGGGATAGCAAAGAGGGCGGCTGACGGTTCTCTCCGCCACGACTCCGACGGTGAGGTGCTGCGCAGCCTCACGGTCGACCCCCGCGCGTCCAAGACCGAAGTCCTCAAGGACATGGGCTTCCTGGCGTGGGAAGCCAATCCCGCCTCCGATATCGAGGCAGGGGCACCTTGGTCGATAATGGAGCCAGGACGGTTCGCTACCGCCAAAGCTCTCTTTGGTAAGTCATCGTGGGTCCAAGGTAGGAAGGGCATTACGACCGACCTAAACGGAGTGTTCTTCGTAACTGTGTCAGACGTGAACAAGGCCGATGGTCTGGTCAAGGTTACGACCCGGCCTCAAGAGGGCAAGACTGCCCTCGGCCCGCCCCGATCCTTCTGGATTGAAGCTGAGTTGCTCTATCCCCTGGCGAAGGGGGCCGGAGACTTCAAGGCTGGCTATTTCGCCCCCCCGGAGCAGGTGTTCGCGATCATTCCCAATCATGGGATCAGAGGGGCGGACTACGATGCCGCCAGGACCGCCATGTCGAAGGGTGGCCTGAAGCGCACCCGAGACTACTTCAGTGCGTTCCGCCCGAAACTGGAGGCGCGATCCACCTACAAGGGGCGAATGAAGGGTGCGCCCTTCTTCGCTATCTACAATGTCGGGGACTACTCGTTCGCACCTTACAAGGTGGTCTGGCCGGAGATGGCCTCAACCTTCAAGGCCGCGGTCGCTATTTCGGCTGACGTTCCGACCATTGGAAAGCGACCCTACGTCCCCGATCACAAGGTCTTCTTCGTCGAATTCGATAAGCCAGAGCCAGCCTATTATCTCTGCGGCATTCTCAATGCTCCGACAGTGCGGGCCGCTATCGAGAGCCACATAGTCAGCGTTCAGATTGGGGACGTGTTCAAGCACATCAACCCGCCGCCCTTCGACCCCAAGGACAAGGATCACCTCGGACTTGCGAAACTCATGTCAGATGCGCAGGGCCTCAAGAACGAGGCGCAGCGAAGCGTAACTCTGACGAAAGCCGAGGTGCTGGCGGAAGCGATCTTGTTGGCAGCACTAGCCAAGCGCCGAGCTTCAACCGCCAAGGCACCGAAGACCTAGCGGCTCACTCCACGACCTCATTTTAGTTCGCTGTCGCGAGGGACCACCCTGAGAGAGTGGTAGGCAGGTCTGTCCCATAGGGGGCCAACCGCTAGGGCAGACAGACCGCGACCCTTGTCCCGGTTGGGTATAGCCTCGCGAGACGTCTCACATTCCTCGCCTTCCCTGCCTCAAATGGTCCGAAGGTCGTGTTTCGATATGCTAACGCTCCCTGCTCCAGATAACAGCGAGGCCGGCGCACAAGCGGCGACATTAGTCAGGTTCAATCTAGGCCGGGACAGGTCCCTCAAGTCCGCCGTGATACCCGTTGAATGGCCGGGCGGGTAACGCCGTACTCCTTAGCCAGTGCGCCCAGAGAGGCCCCCTCAGAGCGCTTGGAGCGGATTTCCTGCTGCTGGGCCAGGGTGAGCACTGAAGGCCGCCCCAGCCGCTTCCCTTGGTCTCTGGCGCGCTTCAATCCTGACTGTGTGCGCTCGACCAGGAGATCACGCTCGAACTCGGCCACCGCCGCAATAACGCCCATGGTCATCTTTCCTGCGGGGCTGGTGAGATCGACCCCACCGAGCGCCAGGCAATGGACCCGGACGCCCAGCTGCGTGAGACGCTCGACCGTGCTCCTTACGTCCATGGCGTTTCGGCCCAGCCGATCGAGCTTGGTGACCAGAAGCACGTCGCCGGCCTCCAGCCGATCGACCAAACGGGAGAACTGAGGACGCTTCATTGCCGCCTGTGACCCGGAGATGGTCTCCGTCACGATCCGCTTCTCATCGACAGCGAACCCAGCCGCGCCAATCTCGCCAACTTGATTGTCTGTAGTTTGTTCCGCCGTGCTCACTCGGCAGTATGCGAACGTCCGACCCATTAGTCCCTCCTGTATCGAAAACCTATATCGAATAAGAGGGTGGGTCGAAATGTGGGGCAAGCTATTTTTCGATACACTTGCGGCAGGTGTATCGGAACCGGTCGTTTCCGATCCAGGACTGACGGCACGCGTTCGCCCCGAAGCAGCAGGGACGCCTCGAACAGTGTGAGAGTTGTGGCTCGCTTCCTAGGCGGTAAGCTGGCGCAGGGACAACGGGGCGGTCGGCATGGAAGTGAAGTTTCTAAGCGGCGTAGCGATTGAGCGGGCCATCAAGGCGTTGCTGGCAGAGCACGACGAAGCCCATTGGGCCGTAGCTTGGGGGACTTGCACCCCGCTTGCGAAGGCCCTTCTAGCCCAACCGGAGAAGCTCAAATCCATCACCTTCGGCCTGGCCTTCTCTCAAACTGATCCAGACCTCGTTGACGCACTGGTAGGTCGCGACGGCTGCTTTGTAGTTAAGACGTTTCCTGGCGGAACCTATCACCCGAAAGTCTATGCGTTTCGCTCGGGCACACGAGCTGCTGCGGTGATCGGAAGCGCCAACTTCACTAGGGGTGGACTGGGCAAGAACCATGAGGCTTCGGTTCTGATTACCGGTTCGACTAGCGACCCGGCTCTTGCTGATGCGCTGGCTTTCGCCGCCGAAAGCGCCAAGCTCGGTTCGATCGTGTCCACCGAACTGGCGCAGCGCTATCGACTGAGCTGCAAGATTGCCGCTCGCAAGCCGGGACCATCTCGCGACCCGTTCAAAGACCTACCGCGAGAGAACCCCAACGGCCTTTTGTCGCCTCTTATCGAAATGAGCTGGGCGGAGTACGTCAGGGCGGTCCACAGCTCAGCTCATCATGATGTCAACCGGAGTCTGAACTTGCTGCAAACGGCACAAGGTTGGCTCTCTGCTGTCGGATCGTTTCAGGACCTGAAGCCGGAGCAGCGAAAGGCGATCGCAGGGTTCCTCGGAGCGCGGGGAAAGGCTCTTGGCCCTGAGTTTGATCAGGATTGGGGTTTGTTCGGATCGATGCGCGGCGCGGGCGACTTTATGAACCGAATTGCGGAAAACGACAGCTCCCTCGCCAGTGCGGTCGACAGCATTCCGCAGAAGGGGGAGATCACAAGAGCGCATTTCGATCGGTTTAGAGACCTTTTCGTCAAAGCCTTCGATAACTCCGAGCGCATCGGCGGCGTCGCCACTGCAAGCCGACTACTTGCAATGAAACGCCCAGATGTCTTCCTCTGCATCTCAAAGCCGAACCGCACCGCTGCTGCGGCGCAAATGGGGTTCGCCGACCGGGATAGGAAGCTCAAGGACTACTGGGACGAGGTTGTAGGTGTCGTCCAGGCTTCGGACTGGTACAATTCTGACAAGCCGGAAGGCCCAGAGGGTCGGCTGTGGGAGGCCCGAGCGGCGATGCTCGACTCCATCTTCTATAGGCCGAAGTGAACCTAGCGATTGAGGTTAGGGTAGCCCCCAGCCGTCGTTGGCCTTAGTTGATCAATCGGCGTTTGCGCTCTGTACTCCATCCCAACCGTAGCGCCTTCGGATCAAACGCAGTCGTACCGCTCGCGATCAGCAATGGGGGCCAGGCCGCGACTACCTGATGCCAAGGGATGACAGCAGGTCATAAACCATTGGCGTTGGGTCTGCGTCAGGGTTGCGCCAGTTGGCCCGGCTAGGGTGGGTTAGTGTCGCAACGTACTGTCCGTATGAATTCCGGTGGATTTGACTTGTCCAACCGCGCTGGTTGGTCTCCTGGAACTCAGCGACTGGGTGGTCGGCACACAGCCTTTCGTCAACCCACCGACCAGCCGTCATACCAAGGCAAAGCACTAACTCTACACCCAACCGTTCGATCACTGCAGTGTGCACAGGCCAGCATTGGTCGAGCAACGCGTTCTTCTCGGCCTTCAGCCCTGACTCGTCCTTGGTGCGAACGAAAACGACATTGCTTGCCGGAACGTGCTCCGGCTCAAATCCAAGCTTTCTAAGCATGTGCTGGATTTGGGGCTGCATCCCGTGGCCGCCCTGCCTTTTCCCCTCCCAGCGTTCGTGAACATAGGCTGACCAGTCATCTTCTCTGCGGGCAATAGCGGCGGCAATATTGCTGCCAATCGTGTTGCCCGCTTGGTCCTCGGGGCTACCGCCTGGGTTCAGGCCCAAGAGATAGACCTTTGACGGGCCGGAAAAAGCGCTCCTTCCGGAGTAGAAAACTGATCCGGAGCGATGCTGGATTTCGGCTGGCACAAGTTCAAGGAAGGATTCCAACATGCATTCACCCAATCTGGTCGCTAGACGTTGCAACCTATAGCATCAGCCCGCTGCCTCGACTCAATAAGATGCGTCCGCGATTGAGAACAGGTTATGGACCACGGCGAGGGCGATGGGCGGTGCTAAGCCGCCAACGAGGGCGAGCCATGAATGGGCGAGCGTGTCAGACGTGACCCACTTTCACTTTGGAAACGTCCGCTAACCGGCCAGAATAGACCCTGCGTTGAGCCCGCCCACTCCGGTGTCCGCGATCTTCCGAGCTGGAGCGAGCTGGGGGCAGCTCAAGGTGCGATGCCTATCGCAGAGCGTGCCGAGGGTGTTGCTTTCGATAGAAATGGGACCCCCGCACGCCCAATTTTCGAAGGGGTCCCACGATTCAACGGAGAAGCCTCAGGGCAATGCTCGCGGATCGTCGGAAACCGACCAGTGTGCCTGAGCCGGATAGCTCGCCAAGAGATCAAGAGGAGGAATATTGATCGGTGACGTCCGATCACGCTTTCTCGGCAGTAGCCGGTCCAACGTGTCAGTCAGGAGGTCTTCGTCGTCATTGACGCTCCCCTCTTGCTCCACTTGAGCTGCCAGGTAACGAATGGCCTCCCAATTTTCCCTTTCGCTAAGAATGTCTTTCCCTGCGGAAAAGACTTTTTCCCAGAGATCGTCAGTCTGTCGGCTAAATGGGATAGAGAAGGGAGAGAAGGTCCGGTGAAACAGCTCCAGATCCTGTAGATAGTAGTCGCATCGATCTGGCACTCGTCCGCCATTATCCCTGAATACTAACTGCGCGATTGAACCGGACGAAGCAACAAAACCCTTTTTTTGCATACAGTTCCAAGCCTCGGCCCTAGAACACCTGTCTAACGAGATGCTTGGCTGAAAGCTGGTTCCAAGTTCCGCATGTTTTTGACCAGTTATTCTGCGGCCCTTCCGGGAAACTATTTCCGTTTTGCTACCATATGCGTGGATAGCGCTCGGAAACTCTGAACACAGCCAATCAGCGACGGCTTGTCCCGCTACGTAGTAGGCATTGGCTAGCCTAGAAGCAGACCCGTTTTTGGTTTTCATTTTTGCACTCCATTAGTTGATGGGAGCGCTCGCTGGATTTGTCTGTTGGGTGTCGTCGCCGCGAACGCGACCCCTAAACTAAACATGGAAATCAGCATGTCTCGTGCCTAATGAGTGGCAAAAACCGCCATAGAAACAATGCCAAAATCCAGAACGACAAGTTTTTTCGCCGACTACCTCGCCGAGAACGCCGTTCGTCGCGCTGCGTATGGCTTGGGGCTGCGCTACAGAGTGCGTGATGCATCAATGACCGGGACGCCACATTTTGTGTTTAGGGGCGCGCGGGTGCTCGTTTGGGCGATCGCTTGCGATCGCTTTCACCATGAGTGCCACGATGAGCTTTGGCCCCCAACATCGACACACCGGGAGCGTGATGCGCGGGGACTGGATCTGGTGCTGGCGGTGCAGCGCTCCCGAGGGTGGACCTGTGAAGTGGTTACCCCTTGCCGGAGCCGGGATGGTGACGCCTTGAAGCGCCGACTCCAGAGTCTTGTTCATGTGGTGGAGTGTGATTGACCCTCTCTCGGGTGGTGGTCGTTGACTCCCCCATCCAGAGGGGAACAAAATGGGAACCTGAAAGGGTGACCATGTTCAAGCCTGTGAGCCTACGTGCCGACCGAACGAACCAAGCCGACGTCGAGGAGGGCCAGTTCGTCCTCGATCCTGAGGCCATCGACCGGCACGCCGCCGAGCTGGAGAGTCGCGCCCACCGCCATCAGGACGGCCCACAGGCCGCCAGAACGCAGGCGGCTGAACTCCGTCGCCTGGCTGCGGAGCTTCGTCGGGACGGAGCCGCCTAGTGCCCCATGGCCCGCATGTTTCAGAACCTCGGCAACACGCTGGGGCGGCAATCAAACACGCTCAAGATCAGGTGCGAAGCCTGCCGCCACGAGGCGATCTGGAGCGCGAACACGGCGCTGCGGGTCTTTGGTCACCGGGCCGTTCGCTACGACATAACCAGCCGCCTCAGGTGCAGCCGGTGCGACAAGAAGCAGGTGAGCATCTGGATTTGACGGGCTTGCGAAAGCCGTCCTAGCGTCCGGCCATGTGTAATCTCTACCGAACACGGTCTGGCCGATCCGAGCTCGTAGCCATCTCCCGCGCCATCGACGCGGATGTAGGCAACCTCGAACCGGGCGACGTGTACCCCGACTATCTCGCCCCCATCGCGCGCAACAGAGGCGACGGTGAGCGAGAGTTGGTCAGGGCCAGGTGGGGCATGCCATCGTCCAGTCAGGCGCTCTTCAAGGCCGCCAGCACTCGTGCCGACAAGCTCCGGGCCAAGGGCAAGGAGATCGACGACGCGGCGTTCAAGGATCTCCTGAAAAACGAGCCGGACAATGGGACCACCAATGTCCGCAACACGACCTCCCGGCATTGGACCCGATGGCTCGGGCCGGAGAACCGCTGCCTCGTCCCGTTCAATGCCTTCAGCGAGCCGGGTTACACGGACGGTAAATACAAGCCGGTGTGGTTTGCGCTGGCGGAGGACCAGCCGCTCACCTTTTTCGCCGGGATTGAGACGCGGGACTGGTCCTGCGTCCGCAAGCTCAAGACCGGATGGGAGACGTGCGACGTGTTCGCCTTCCTGACCACAGAGCCCAACGCCGAAGTGGGCGCGGTACATCCCAAGGCCATGCCGGTGATCTTGACCACAGAAGAAGAGCGGGACGTGTGGATGCGAGCTCCATGGAGCGAGGCGGGTGCCCTACAGCGGCCCATGCCGGACGGAGACTTGGTCCAAGTTTGACCAGAGCTGCGCCTGTCGCGCCGAAGCCGAGGTTTTGTGGGACGAACGTGTTCCGGTGTGCAGTTTCCATCCGCTGTCGACCCGGTGTCGACCTCCGAAAAGCCCGCGTCAGATACAAGTTGGGCGGGAAAGGCGCCCATCGACCAGCCAGTTAGTTTTCTGGCGGCAGCGGCCCGCCCTCGGTTAAGCTGTGTCATGTCCAAGCTGAAGCTCGATCTCATAAAGAACAGCATCTCGTATTTTCGGGAAGCCGTTGCCTATGCACAGCGGGACGGCCTGGACGAAACGGGCTGGAAGTTCGCGATCATCAATGTCGTGCAGGCGATGGAGCTGGCCTTCAAAGAGAAGCTGCGCCGCATCCATCCAGCCCTGATCTATAGCTCAGTGGACGAGAGGACCGACACCGTCTCGCTGAGCAAGGCTCTGAAACGGCTTGTCGATCCGGGCATCGGCGGACTGGTCATCGCGGAAAAAGACCCCCGCAAAATCGAAACCGCCGTGAAGCTCCGAAACGAGCTCACTCATTTTGAATGCGAGCATGAACACGAGCATATGGAGGCGAAGTTTGCCGACATATTCAGCTTCATGATCTTCTTCTATCGGGAGCATCTCGAGCTCCCAGCGGAAGAATTCATCGACTACGACGCGCACCAGCACATCATGGGGCTCGTCAAAGCGCGGGCTGAACTCCGGACGCGGGCTCAGAGTTACATTAAGGCCGAAGGATTCATCGACATTTGGATTTGCTCGTCGTGCGACGAGTCCACCTTTGTCGCTCAGAACGGCGAATGCTGTCTTTGTCATCACAAAGAAGCGGTTCTCGATTGCGCGTCGTGCGGTCAGGAGACGCTTGAGTCAGAAGTGATCGACACGTCCAACTTCCTCGACTGGGATTACAACGAAGGCAGCATGATCCTCATGGAGGACTTCGGGATGGAAATGACCGCCTGTCAGGGTTGCATCGAGACATTCAAGTCGAAGGTCGATGAAAAGCGGCAGGCGCAGTACCACGAAGACATGGAACGCGACGCGATGGCGTATCGCTGAGGGTCGCCAACCCATCCTATACAGGCCCATACACAAGCCCCCTACTCGGACCGGGCCTTTCAGAGTGGACACACTAACAAGTCGCTCCACGTCAACTTCACCGGACGACGCCGGATGGTGGTTGACGGCATCGTGGACGGGCCGTGGTTGCCGATCGGATAGCGGCCCGTCATCCGAACCGACTCCTTGAGCAGGAAGTCCTCCAGGGCGAAGCCAGGGGCAAAGCTGATCGCCAGCATCGCAAGGTCATCGAGGGTGAGCCCCTCCGCCTGGAGCTGCCGGAAGGAGCGCCCGAACCCGTGCTGGTAGCCCGGCACACCAACGTCGTGCGCCGCTCGGATGGCGCTCTGGGCGCGCGCCGGGAGGTTGGTACTACAGCCGACATAGACGATGAGGTCTTCGACCAGCAGCCGAGGCAGCTCTTTCGGGGATACTGCGCCGGGCTCTCGGGACCGGGCGATGATGTAGACGCCGTCCCGATGACCAGCGGAGTTGGCAAGGAGGCTCAGGTGATCCTTCGCTTCTGTCCGGTCGAGCCGGAATGAAGTGTAGAGCGTCGCCACCGCTGACCCCCATGGCTACGAAGTTGGAAAAAGGACCGACCCGCCGGAACAGAGTCCGAAACGGGTCGGCCAAGTCAAAGGCAACTCAGAAAGCAGGAGGGGTCAGCCCCTCGCGGCGATGGATTTCTTCCGGACCATTCTGGAAGGACCAACGACGTTCGCCGGGGGCTCATCATGAGGATCGGCGACGCTGAAATCCCGGCCCGCCAGCCGCTCTGAGCGGGTCCGGGGCGTGAAGGTCCAGGCGGGCTCACGAAGCCCGTCCTGGGCGCTCACAGCGCATCTGGCGAACGCAGGAGCATCTCCTTCGGCCCGAAGGTCGGCGGTGAGCGAGATCGGAACAGAGCCCTCCCAATAGAGAAGTCCAGACAGGAAGCCCTTCGCATGGGTGAAGGCGTCAAAATCGCCCTTCTCGTAGAAGGGAGCAATAATGGATTCGCCGAGGATTCCAGAAATAAATAACGTGTAGTAATTCAACTTTATTCTCTCTGCTTAAATTTTCTTGAGAGAATTCTATCTCAATGACAGTGGTAATCTAGTGGGAAATGAGGACGTACTTCTGTTTCGATTTATACATTCAGTTTGGATTGTTTATTGATCTTGTCATCGGAGGCTTCGCCTCCAGAGCGATCCCCTCCGCCGTCCGCTTCGCTCCCGGCTCCGGAGATGCGCTCGACTTTCTGGTCTCAATACGGTCAGGTCATAGCTCTCTATTGGGGTCCGGAGGGCCTTCCGAACTCCATCCTGCTGAGCAGGGAGAAACTTTGTGCGCCCGCATCTCAGGGCGTCCCGATTGGGCCGGAACTTTCACGCGACACATCAGCGCGCACTATTCCGCTTCGCGCGGGGCCGTGGACTGCCACTTGCCACCGACCCCAACGCTCGGCGAATTTGATGTGGGGATTTTTGGTATCGTTGTCTCGTGGATACAGGGTCAGAGCGCGCCTGGGTGATCCGGATATGCGATGTCGTACAGCTCTAGGTGCGTGATGATGTCGGGATCGTTGGATTGCTTTGTCATGTAGCGCCCCACCGGTTCGAGTGATCGGGCTAGAGGCTGAAGATCGAAGCTTGGATGGGAATCCCAGTGGCCGACCAGCCGCTGCTTGGTCGGGAAATCCAACGCCACATTCTGCGGCATGCCGCGAGCGAGCGCCGGGCCGCTGTCGCGAACGAATGCGGGCAACTCGGCTGCTCCCTTCGTCTTGTCAGCGCCGAACATGCGCCGTAGATGCCCACGCAGAAACGGCTCCTCCGCCAGCTCAAGCGCTACAAAGCAGTGAAGGTGGGGTGTAGCGTTTCCGAAGCAGTCAGATCGCTCCAGAACACCGACGATGAACGGTAGATCGTCCCTTGCGACCACGTATCGCTTCGGCCTTTCGAGCCGCAGGCGGGCATAGTCCCTGAAGAGGATGCCGACGGTCCGGAGGACATTGTCCTCCGCATCGCGGAACCGCCGCCCAAATATGCCGGGCTGAAGCGTCAGGAAGTGGCTGGCCTTTTCACGGAGCGCCCAACTAGCGAGCGACTCCCCCAAACAATGGCGGTTGGTTCCGGTGGACAACAGTCAGCTTCCTTGAGGCACCTCAGGTGGTTGTTGATGACAAGACATTATCGCACATTGAAGCCGTGCATTCAATCATCAATTGAACTCTCCAAAGCTTGGTAGGGTCCTGGAATGTCGAGAGTTACCGAACCTGATATACGGGCCTCGATAAAGCTCTGTAGCCAAACCAAGGCCCGATAGTGCTCCCGCTTCATTTCATCGGTAATGCATGCTGCCGCACTGTTGCCATATTCGCCCGGGGGGCTGACAAAAATACCAAGCTTAACGAGCTCGTTAGTACCAGAAATCAAATTAGCTGCGGATACATTACACGACGCATCAGTACGAGCGATTCTTTCTTCTGGCTCCAGGGCAGATGGTGTATAAATTAGATCAGAGCAAATTCTAATGAGCACTAGGCTGCGATTGAACTTGGCTATTTCAGCATCACATTCTGCTCTTCCCGTATAATTATTTTGAGAATATTTTCCCTGGGCCAATACAGGGAAGGCAAGTAGCGCGAACGCGACTCCCACTGCCCCAGACGTTCGCATCCTACTAGTCCGCGCCACGCACAAACTTTCCGAATTCTCCCACTCCTGCGGCAACGGATCAGCAGTCTGACCTGCCTTTCGCTCTCTCGGCGGATACTCGCCGATCACATCATGTTCTTCGTCCTGCATGTCGCCCTCAATAACCCATACTGGGATATCCCAATTCGGGTTCTAGCGAGATGGCTGCTTTCCGCAAGCGGCCACCCTAATGCCCGGACGACTTCACGATCCCGACTACGCGGCGATGGTCGAGCACCTCGTCGCAACCCGGAAAAGGCTCGGCACGACGCAGGTGGAATTGGCCGCCTGCTTGGGGCGACCCCAGTCCTATGTCTCCAAGATCGAGCGGCTGGAGCGGCGCATTGACGTCGCTGAATGGCGGAAGATCGCTCTCGCGCTTGGGCAGAACCCGGCGGCCATGTTCGAAGAGGTGTGCGTCCTTCTGGAGCACATCGACCTACTTGCCGGGCCTAAGCGCGACTAGGCCGGTTCGGACGTACCCCCTAGATGCCGCCCTTATAGGCACTGGCCGACCCGGACGCAGGCCGAAGCAGGAGCCGCACGGCACAGGTCAAACATGCCGGGGACGTGCGAATGGGGCGTTAGGGCCGTTAATTTCGTTTAGGCAAAACGCAGCCCCAGCCGAACGCTGATCTAGCCGAATTCCAGAAAAACCCAATCAGGCAAGGGATTGCGCCACCTAACACCAGCCGAACACGAACTAGAAGGGTTCGCCCTAATACCTGGGCCGTAGAACGTTCGGATGGGTTAGGTGTCCTGGGGGTATAAGGGTCGAGGGCCGAGACGAGGCTATCGTCTGGGGACCAGGGTCCAAAGGGCGGAAAAATCTCTAGGGCTTTGGTTTACCCACACTTCGCAAGCTATTGAATTCCTTTGCGCGAATTTGCCGTCAGTTTACACTTAACCCGTTGCTTTATAAGAAATAAATAGAGCTTGGGAAGCTGACGTTCTACCTCTGAACTACGGCCGCGCTCAGGGAGGGGGACCATAGCCAAACCGCCACGGCCCGCAAGCCCGCGTTGACGCCCGCCGTCGCCTCCCCCACCATCGCTTCAAACAGATGTTGGGAGTAGCGGACATGGCTGACGGCGGGCACGACGAACAGACGCGGGCGACATTCCACGCCATGACCGAAAGCACGGCCGAGGACTGGGGCCATATCGCCGCCGCCTCGGCCGCCTATGGCCGCGAACTTCCCGGCCGGCTGATCGCCCATATGAACCTGCTCAAGGGCGACTGCGGCGGCTTCGTCGTCGACCGGCTCGAACACAGCCTGCAGACCGCCACCCGCGCCTTCAAGGACGGCCGCGACGAGGAATACGTGGTCTGCGCCTTGCTGCATGACATCGGCGACGTGCTGGGTCCGCGCAATCACGCCGACATCGGGGCGGCGATCGTCAAACCCTTCGTGTCGGAGGCCAACCACTGGATGGTCGAGCAGCACGCCATTTTCCAAGGCTACTACTTCTTCCATCATCTGGGCCTGGACCGTGACATGCGCGACCAGTTCCGCGGCCATCCGCATTTCGAATACACCGCCCAGTTCTGCCACCTCTACGACCAGGCCGCCTTCGACCCGGCCTATGAGTCGATGCCGCTGGAGGCCTTCGAGCCGATGCTGCACCGGGTGATGAGCACGCCGAAGACCTCCATCTACCTGCGCAAGTCCGCCTGACGGCCGACTATTTCAGGAAGGCCTCGACCTCGGCGGCGAAGGCCTGCGGCTGGTCCAGCATGACGAAGTGGAAAGCGCCGTCGACGCGCTTGAGCTGGACGCCCTTGAGCGTCGCGTAGTTGCCCGCATAGACGCCGTCGGCCAGGCCGTAGAAGAAGCCCATTTCCGGATCGCGGGCATAGACCACCGTGACCGGCGCCTTGATCGCCGCCAGGTCGCCGCGCAGGTCGGTGGTCATCACGTCATAGGTGGTCCGGGCGATGACGCCGCGATCGCTGGCCAGCGACCAGGCCAGGGCGTCAGCGCGGGCCTTGGGCGTCTTGGCCAGGGTGGCCATGGCGCGGGCCTGACCGGCGGCGAAAGCCCCGGGCGACTGGGCCAGGATCATGTCCCGGAAGCCGGCCGCCTGGGGCTCGATGGCTGCCGCCGTCGCCGCCGGATTGATAAGAACGCTGAAGAACGGCAGGGCGTCGACGACCATCAGCCGACCCACCGACTCCGGATGGCGCGCCGCGATCAGCAGGCCGGTGAAACCGCCCATCGAATGGCCGATGATGGCCGGATGGTCGAGATGTTCCTGGGCGATATAGGCGACGATCTCGTCAGCCATGGGGCCGACGACGGCCCCCTCGGCGTTGCCGCCCGGCGCCGACTCGGCGAAGCCGGCGACCTGGATCAGATGAACACGATAGCGGTCCTCAAGCTGACGGGCCGTGGCCCGCCAGACTTCGCGCGAGGAGGCCAGGCCCGGGATCAGGATGACGTCGGGCCCCTCCCCGGCGACCTCGACGCTGAACCGCATCGGCTCGGCGTGGGCGACGCCGGCCCCAAGGGGCAGGATGAGACTGAGCAGGGCGAGAAGGCGTTTCATGGTCTTGAACATGGCAGATCTCCGTGACGAGGGCGCCCTCAGGCCTGGCCGTCGTCAAATATGGTTTCGATGGATTGGCCGAACAGCCGGGCGATCTTGAACGCCAGCGGCAGACTGGGGTCGTACTTGCCTGTTTCGAGGGCGTTGATGGTCTGGCGCGAGACCTCGAGCCGGTCGGCCAGATCGGCCTGACTCCAGTCGCGCTCGGCCCGCAGGACCTTGAGGCGGTTCTTCACCGATAGCGCCTCCTGACGAACAACTGCGACAGACCCATGGTCAGGCAGAAGATCGGAAAGGCCCAGAAGGACTGCAGCGGCGGGGTGTGGAGATACATCTCGAGGAAGCCGGCCACGGTCGTCGCCGACAGGGTCAGGCCGATGGCCCAGAGCATCGACTCAACCAGCACGCGGCGCTGGAACTCGTCGGTCTCCTCCTTGACGTAGAGGCCCATGATGACGATCACGCCGATCACCGGCAGCGCCGGCGCAATGGCGAGCGCCCAGGCCACGGGCCCGGCGAGGTCGGGATTACGGAACGCGAACGACGTGCCGAAGATCGCCGCCACATAGCCGATCATGGTGGGAATAAACCGGCGCATGTAGCGGCGCCCGGCTTCGCTGTGCTTATTCACGGAAGGTTTCCTTGTCTTGATGACAAGGTCGCTTGTCTCACGAGCGCGCCAAAAGTGTCAAGGACGCCATACTAAAAGTTTTGCGAGCTTGTCCTGACGCCCTATTTCCAGGGCCGGAAGTGTTTCGACAGCTTCAGCCCCTGGCGCAGGTAGTGAGAGCCGTCCTCGCCATAGAGCCGCGTCGGCCGGTCGGTCAGCGGTTCATAGACCAGGCGGGCGACGGTCTGGCCGTCCTCCAGCAGGAAGGGGGTTTCGTGGCTGCGCACCTCGAGCACGCCCTTGGAGCCGCGCGAGTTGGTTTCGTCGGCGCCGAAGCCGGGATCAAAGAAGCCGGCGTAGTGAACGCGGAACTCGCCGACGGCCGGGTCGATCGGCGTCATCTCGGCCGCCTCCATCACCGGGATGACGATGTCGTCCTTGGAGGCCAGGATGTAGAATTCGTTGGGGTCGAGCAGCAGCTCGCCCTTGGGCGATTCCAGCAGTTCCCAGAAGTCGCGCGGATCGTGGCCGTCTTCCTTGTCCAGGTCGATGACCCCGGCGTGGCGGCGGCCGCGGAAGCCGGCCATGCCCGTCGACAGATCGACGCCGACGCTGCGCATCGACAGCTTGGCCGGCGCGCCGCGCTTGAGGCGCAGCTGGTTGAGCCGGGTGCCGGCCCGGACCAGCACCGAGAAGGTCTGGGGCGCGATCTCGATGAACAGCGGACCGGTATAGCCCTCGGCGACGTCGTCGAAGGCCGCGCCATGATCGGTGAGCAGACGCACGAAGACGTCCACCCGGCCGGTCGAACTCTTGGGATTGCCGCGCGCCGAGATGCCGGCCGGCAGGGCCAGCCGTTCCTGGATCTCGGCGATATAGACGCAGCCGCGTTCGAGCACCGCTCCCTTGGTCAGGTCGAGCTCGTGCATGGCCACGTCGGGCAGGCGATCCATGACCCGCCGGCGGCCCGGCAGGAAGGAGGCGCGCACCCGCCAGCAGCGCTCGCCCAGTCTCAGGTCGAGACTGGCCGGCTGCACCTGGTCGGCGTCAAAGGGCGTGAGGGAACTGATCGCCGCCTGGGCGATGAGGTCCTCGATGGATTGGCACGGAAGGATACCGGCGGAATGAGCGTCGTTCATCGTCAGGCCATTACTCATCGCCCGACGCCTCCATGGCAAGAGGCCGCCGCGTTCCGCCGGTGTTTTTAGTGAACCGTGCGCACGCCGCCGCCCGACAGGACGAAGATCCCCGCGCCGACGCCGAAGATCGCCAGGGCTTCGCTCAGCGTGCCCACGGCCCGGATTTCGAACGACGAATAGGTGTTGATGACCCCTGACAGGACCAGAACGACGATGTTGAAGGCGCCCAGAACCCCGAGGATTCCGGAAAAGGCGCGAAAAGCGAACGTGAGCATTATGGATGTCTCCCCATCTGATCGGCGAGCCTGACGGCCTCGCCGCGACAATCCAAGCCAATTCAGCCGCACGGCGAGCCGGCCGCTTGACCTGGCGGGGCGGTTTCCTGTTGATGCCGCCGTCTCTTTGAAGGATTGCCGCCATGGCCGAAGACCCCAACCAGTGGGCGCCCGCGACCCGTCTGATCCGCGGCGGGCTGACGCGCAGCAGCTTCGGCGAGACCTCCGAAGCCCTCTATCTGACCCAGAGCTTCGCCTATGAGAGCGCCGCCGGCGCCGACCGGCGGTTCTCGGGCGAGGACCCCGGCTTCATCTACAGCCGCTACGCCAACCCCACGACGCAGATGTTCGAGGAGCGACTGGCGCTGCTGGAGGGCGCCGAATACTGCCGCTCGCTGGCCTCGGGCATGGCGGCGGTGCATGTCGCCCTGACCGGCCTGCTCAAGGCGGGCGACCATCTGGTCGCCGGCAAGGCCCTGTTCGGCTCCTGCGGCTGGATCATCAACCAGTGGCTGCCGCGCTTCGGGGTCGAGACCACCCAGGTCGACGCCACGGATCTGGACGCCTGGCGGGCGGCGATGCGGCCCAACACCAAGGTCGTGCTGCTGGAGAGCCCGGCCAACCCGCTGCTCGAGATCACCGATATCGCCCAGGTGGCGAAAATCGCCCACGGCGCCGGGGCGAAAGTCGTGGTCGACAACGTCTTCGCCACGCCGATCTTCCAGAAGCCCCTGACCCTGGGCGCCGACGTGGTGGTCTACTCGGCGACCAAACATATCGACGGCCAGGGCCGGGTGCTGGGCGGAGCCATCCTCGGCGACAAGGCCCTGCTCGAGGACGCCTACCGCGACATCATCCGCCACACCGGCCCGGCGATCTCGCCGTTCAACGCCTGGATCCTGCTCAAGGGTCTGGAAACGCTCGACCTTCGCGTCCGCGCCCAGACCCAAACCGCCGCCGCCCTGGCCGACCAGATCGGGGCCCACGCCAAGGTCAGCCGCGTGCTCTATCCGGGTCGCGACGACCATCCGCAGGCGGCCATCGCCCGGGCCCAGATGACCGGCTTCTCCAACCTGCTGGCCTTCGATCTGGGCAGCCGCGAGGCCGCCTGGCGCTTCCTCGACGCCCTCGAAATCGTCGACATCTCCAACAACCTGGGCGACGCCAAATCGATGGCCACCCACCCCTCGACCACGACCCACAGGGCCATGCCAGAGGCGAATCGTCTGGAGATCGGCCTGACCGAGGGGTACGTGCGGATGTCGGCGGGGCTGGAGGACCTCACGGATCTCTCCCGCGACATTGGACGGGCGCTCGACGCCGCCTGAGTTGGAAACCATGAGCCGCATCAATCGCCGGGGCGGCCGGGACAATCCGGTCTATGAGGCCCGAACCGGAGACATCCTGGTCCGGGTCGCCCCCGCCTACCTGCCCGAGGACTCCAGCCCCGACCGCGGGCGCTGGATCTGGTCCTATACGGTCGAGATCGAAAACCACGGCCGCGAGACCGTCACCCTGCTGTCGCGCCACTGGGTGATCACCGACGCCCACAACCATGTCGAGGAGGTGCACGGCGCCGGCGTGGTCGGCGAACAGCCCGTGCTCAAGGCCCGCGAGGCCTTCCGCTACGCCTCCGGCTGCCCGCTGCCGACGCCGTCGGGGGCCATGCGCGGCACCTATCACATGGTCACCGCCGACGGCGCCGACCTGCAGGTCGAGATCCCCGAGTTCTCGCTGCATCTGCCCGGGGCGACCCGGCGGGTGAACTAGAGACCGGCGTCGCGGGCTGCGGCTTCGGCCGCCATCTCCTCCTGGTGCGCGCGGATCCGGGCCAGCCTCGCGAAGAGGTCCTGGTATTTGGCCTCGAGCTCGGCCGCTTCCTCGGGGGTCATGGGCTCGGGTTTGGGCCGACGGGGCTTGGCTTGGGTCATGGGCGTCTCCGGCAGGCACGGCGAAGCCGCTTCACGCGGCGGGGCCAGGGTGAAGGCAGGGAGGGCGCGGAGCGCTCCGGCCTGGGCCGGAGGGCTAGAGTGACGTCGAAGGAAAGGCCAAGGCCGATACGCTCCGCGAGGTCCGTTATCCGGTGGCCGCCGGTAGGCGGCCCTCTTAGGGCTTAGCCGGCAGAAGCCTCCGACGGGCGGGCGGCGGCGACGCCGTCCCCGGACCGCATGCGTATCCCCCGCATGCCTGTCGCCCGTCCGGCCAGAGGTCGGTCCGGCGGCCTGCGTCGGGATGCCATTGGCGGCGACGCAGGGCCCTTCACGACTGACGCCGGTCGAGCGTCCCGCTCGAACCCCGTCCCGCCGCCGCATCGGATCGCCTGGCCGAGACGCCCTCCCCGTGCAGCGGGACAGGCAGAAGGATACGGGCGGTCTGGCGGGTGGGGGATGGAAGGATTTTGTGCAGCGGGATAGCGGGGACGAAGCCCGGTGTTTTCAATGGCTTGGGCGCGGACATAGCCGGATAAGCCACGGCGTTCCTTCTCCCCTTGCGGGAGAAGGTGGCCGCCCCCGGGTCGCGCGAAGCGCGCGCCCGAGGATGAACTCCGCGGCCAGATGAGGGGTCTCACCGGCGGATGAGGTGTTGCGGACAGCCTGTCGAGGCGGCCCCTGTCTTCAACCCCTCATCCGTCGGCCTTCGGCCGCCACCTTCTCCCGCAAGGGGAGAAGGGATCGCGCCCTTGATCGCATGCAGGCCAAGCTGCCGGATGGGGTATGGCGCTCCTGCCCCCGTATTCCCTGGGGGGAGGATGTCGTTGAGCTCAGGCCAGCCTGCCGGCGGGGATCAGTCGAACGTCCGGGCGATCCCGGCGGTGTCGGACAGTTCGCGGTAGCCGCTCGCCTGGTCGCCGTCGAAGGTCCAGAAGGTCGCCACCTCGCTGCGGAACGACCGGCCGGTGGCGCGATTGGTCCATTCGGCGTCGATCAGCCCGGCCACCGTGTCGCCCTGTTCGATGAAGACGGTCGGGGCCATGGCCTCCATCGCGAAGGTCCGGTCGAGGGCTGCGAAATAATCGCCGATCTCGTCGCGCCGGTAGCAGGCCTTGAAGCCGCCGCCCGCGACGCTGGCCAGCGTCGTGCGGAACTCGAAGCCCGGCCCCATCAGCGCCATCCAGACGCCGGGGTCGGCCCCCTTCGAGGCGGCCCACTCGGCGTAGGCGGCTTTGATACGCTCGGTTCTCGTCATGGCGTCGCCCTCCCTGCACGGCGTTTCAGCCTGGCGACACCGTAGCGCAAGCGGCCCGAAGAGGCGACTCAAGGTTGCGGCGCGCGGGGGGCACCTGTTGGCGCGAGGGAGGGGCATGGTGCTCCTGTCCCCGCATTCCGTTCCCCGTACTCGTTTCGTACAGCGTCACCGTAATTGCCGTAATTGCTAGTGTCACCGCAATTGCCATTTCCCTTCAAATACTCCGGAGCTTGAAGTCGAGATTAGCAAAACCGCCTCCTTTCCGGCACCGTCTGGCCGAGCCCGAAGCATACGGATTCGCTCGCCTACCAAATCGGAGGAATTCGCCTTGGAACCAGTCAAGGAGGACGACACAGCCCAGGGGAGATTCAGCGCGCCGCTGGAGACGATCAACGGCCGGCAGAACGGCGCGATTTGCGTTGAACCGGGTCTCACGATCCTCGTCGGTCCGAACGGAAGCGGAAAGACACGAGCGCTGCGGTCGATAAAGAAGAGTTTGGACGAGTCGAATTGGATCGACAGACACGGTCGTAAAGTTCGGTTCTTGGCGGCGGGTCGAAGTAGTCCGTTCGAAGGATACCGCTCTAGCGCAATCGGCCCGAACAGTATCCAGCAGGATGACGCCGCTGTGGGACACTTCAGCCATCGCGCGTCATGGTGGAACATTGAAAGCCTCACGGGCGATCTAATTGCCCTCGACGCTCGGGCGGATTTGAAGATGAAAGTTGAGGCACGGTTGCAGCAACTATTTGATCGAAGCCTTGAACTACGCTGGTCCCAAAATGGGCTATCTCCGCACATTAGTTCCCTTCGTGGCCTCGGTTCTTATTCCGCCAACCATGAAGCTAGTGGAATCCTCCAATTAGTTGGATTGTTGGCGGCTATCCACAACGATGAAATCGGGGCGTTAATAATTGACGAGCCAGAAATCTCACTTCACCCGCAGCATCAGGCATTTGTTCTGGAGGAAATGGAACGAGTAGCTGGCGACCCTGCGGATAGTGCAAGGAAGTTGATAATTTTTGCCACTCATGCGCCGACCTTACTACCCCTCCGCTCGGAACACGATCTGCCCCACTTTGTATTTTTTAACGACGCAAACCAGTCACCAACGCAAGTTTCTGCGGATGAGTCTGTGTTGAAGGGCGGTAAGCTAAAGGCTCTTTTAACCAGGATTAGCGCCACGCACCGCATGGCTATGTTCGCGGAACGCGTTATGCTGGTCGAGGGGCCCAGCGACGAGACTATCGTTACTCAGCTTGCCCGCCGAATGGACTGGCCGTTACTCGCGCGAAACGCCCAAGTGCTTCCGGTGACGGGCAAAGGCGAGTTCCCGGAAGTCGCCAAGCTCTTCCGCCTTATGAACAAGGAGGTTGGCGTCCTAGCCGATCTCGATGCCCTCTCTGACGACAACGGGTTGGTCAATTTCATTAGCGGCCTGCCGGGCGCGACCGACGCCGCGCTCCAATATGGAGCGGAATCGATCGTCGCGCTCGACGGTGACCTCCGTACCGATCTCGGTACGTTTATGATTAAACATCGTGAAGCCGTAGATCGGCTAGCTCCGCACTATCCCGATTGGTCGGCCGACGCTCCCGCGGAACTGGTCCGGAGAAGGGTCACTCTCGCGCGCGTGCTCACAATGCCCGATACTTTCGAGGGCGCTGCTGCTGATGCAGCAATTGCGCTTTCACAGCGCTACACGGCGCTGCTCCAGATGCTAGGGAAAGTGGGCTGCTTCTTCCTACGTGCGGGCGCGGTAGAAAATTACTATGGGCCCGACTCGAATAGCGGCACAAAGCCCGCCGCAGCAGCAAGCGAAGCCGCTACATTCGGCCAGACGGACCGCGCCACCCTGAAAGCGCGTTACGCTGATGTACTGAACGCTATCAGCTACATCGCGCCCGGGCGCGCCGTGGACGAAAACCGCGTACTCCGACCAAAACTCGGCGCCGCAATCACGGCAGTTTTTCAGAGTATGGTGAACACGACGAAGAACGATGAACTGAACGCAACTGCTCGAACTACGATTGGCGCTAGCGCGGAGATATTCAGTTTTGAGAACATCTCGACCGCGCATGAACTAAAGCTCAGGATCGTGATCGTCTCCCCGCTCTTTGCGAGAGAGAACTTCCCGATCGAAGTATCGCATGGGCAAAACGTCAACCAAATCCTGCCAGAGGCCCTAGCCTTCGCTGAAGCTTGAGAATGGTTCGAGCCGCACGCGTTGGGCGTTGGAAAACTCCAGGCTTGATTAGCCAGGCTAGGTCGCATCGGCCAGACTTCCGTACGTGGGCGGAGTTCCGACAATCGGCGGATACCAACGCAGGTTTGGAAGCAGTCCCCCTACCCCGGCCCGTCCAGCTCATAAACCCTTGAGCAGTACTCGCACGTCACCCGCACCCGGCCGTCGTCCTCGACCATGGCCGCGCGTTCCTCGGGGCTGAAGCTTTCCAGCACGCCGGTGATCCGCTCCAGCGAGCAGCGGCAGAAGGCCGTCAGCGGTTTGGGCTCGAACAGGCGGACGCCGTCTTCGTTGAACAGCCGCCAGAGCAGGGTTTCGGTCGGCAGCAGGGGGTCGATCAGCTCGTCCTCGCCGGTGGTCTCGAACAGGGCCTGGGCGCGGACCCAGGCGTCGAGGGTGTCGCCGCGGGTCGCGTCGCCGGCGATGTTCTGGATCAAGAGGCCGCCGGCGCGCCAGGTCGGGCCCTCGCCGTCGTCGACCTGGCCGACGGCCAGGCGCAGGCGGGTGGGGGTCTGTTCGGACTGGGCGAAATACTGTTCGGCGCAGAGGGCCAGGGTCTCGCCCTCGATGGCCGTGACGCCCTGGTAGCGGTCCATGT
Source organism: Caulobacter sp. (assembly GCA_030680355.1). Lineage (GTDB taxonomy): Bacteria > Pseudomonadota > Alphaproteobacteria > Caulobacterales > Caulobacteraceae > Caulobacter. Next base: position 112,805 of record JAUXVF010000031.1, on the reverse strand, counting down.
CGCCGCCCGGGTCGACGGTCATGATGAAGACGCCGTCGCCGAGCAGGGATTTGGCGCCGGGGCGGACAAAGCCGTCGCTGGCCGCCGCGACACGGCCCTCGTCATAGCGGCAGTAGCCGCGCAGGCTGCCGGCGGTGTCGTAGTCGACGACCACGAAGGACACCGGGCCGTCGCCCTGGGCCTGGACGATCAGCCGGCCGTCGAACTTCAGGCTCGAGCCGACCAGGGCGGCCAGGGCGCAGGCCTCGCCGAGCAGGTTGGCCACGGCTTCCGGATAGGCGTGGCGGGTGAGGATCTCGTGGACGGCGGCGCCGAGGCGGACGATGCGGCCGCGGACGGGCCAGCCCTCGATCTGGAAGGTGGCGACGAGGTCGTCGGCCGGGGCGGCGGGGGGAAGGATGGTTTCGGTCATGGCGGGACTACATAGGGGCTCGCGGCGACAGTTGCGAGCCGGGCCGGAACGGGGCATGGACAGCGCTCCGGTTCCCTGCCCCGAGCCCCCCATGACCTCGATCGTCCGCGCCCTCGCCCTCTGTCTGTTGTTGGGCGGCTGCGCCCTGGTCCCGGCCGCCGCGCCGCCGGCCGCCACAGGCGCCGCCGCGCCGGAGGTGGCGCCGATCCTGATGACCCCCGAGGCCGTCGACAGCCAGAGCTGGGCCCGGCCGCGCGAGGCGCGGGTGACCCATGTCGATCTCGACCTGGCCATCGATTTCCCCGGCCACAGCCTGTCGGGGACCGCGGTGCTGAGCGTGCTGGCGGCGCCGGGGGCGACGCAGGTCGTGCTCGACACCCTCGACCTGACCATCCTGGGCGTCACCGACGCGGCCGGCCGGGCGCTGGACTGGACCCTGGGCGAAGCCGACGGGGCCAAGGGCGCGCCGCTGACCGTGACCCTGGCGGGCGCGACGCGGGTGGCGGTGGCCTACCGCACCAGCGACCAGGCCCTGGCGTTGCAGTGGCTGCCGCCGGAGATGACCGCCGGCAAGGTCAAACCCTACCTCTACAGCCAGGGCCAGCCGACCCTGAACCGCAGCTGGATCCCGACCCAGGACAGCCCCGGCGTGCGCCAGACCTGGACCGCCCGCATCGTCGCCCCGGCCGATCTGAGCGTGGTGATGAGCGGCGAGAAGCTGACCCCGACGGGCAAGCCGGCCGGGCCGGGGCGGCGGGCCTTCCGCTTCCGCATGATCCATCCGACCGCGCCCTATCTGATCGCCCTGGCCGCCGGGGACATCGCCTTCCAGCCGCTGGGCGCGCGCACCGGCGTCTATACCGAGCCGTCGATGATGGCGCCGGCGGCCTATGAGCTGGCCGACACCGAGAAGATGGTCGAGGCCGCCGAGACGCTCTACGGCCCCTATCCCTGGGGCCGGTTCGACGTGCTGGTGCTGCCGCCGGCGTTTCCCTATGGCGGGATGGAGAACACCACCCTCACCTTCCTGACCCCGACCTTCATCACCGGCGACCGGGCCAATGTGTCGCTGGTGGCCCATGAGCTGTCGCACAGCTGGTCGGGCAACCTGGTGACCAACGCCACCTGGGACGACATCTGGCTCAACGAGGGCTTCACCACCTATGTCGAGAACCGGCTGATGGAGGCGATGTACGGCCCCGAGCGGGCCGCGATCGAGGCCGACCTGAGCTGGGACGCGCTGCAGCGGGCCATCGCCACGCGCTCGCCGGAGGAGGTGACCCTGTTCGGCGCCGACACCGCCGTCGCCTATATCAAGGGCGAGGCCTTCCTGCGCACGCTCGAACACGCCGTGGGGCGGGCGCGCTGGGACGGCTGGCTGCGCGGCTATTTCGCCCGCCACGCCTTCCAGCCCCAGACCACGACCGGCTTCCTGGACGATCTGAGGACGCATCTGATCGGGGGCGACGCGGCGCTGGAGGCGCGGCTGCAGCTCGACGAATGGATCTATCAGCCGACCCTGCCGTCCGGCGCCTGGCATCAGGCCTCGCCGGCCCTGCTGGCGGTCGACGCGGCGCGGGCGGCCTTCCTCGCCGGCGGCCCGGCCTCGGCGATCCCGGGCAAGACCTGGACGACCCAGGAGTGGAAACGCTTCCTCGACGGCCTGCCGCGCAAGCTGACCAACGGGCAGATGGCCGATCTCGACGGCGCCTTCGCCCTGTCGGCCTCGACCAACGCCTATATCCGCGGCGGCTGGCTGCAGCTGGTGGTGGCCAACCATTACGAACCGGGCCTGGCCTCGCTGGAGGCCTTCCTGGGCAGCAATGGCCGGGGCCTGTTCCTGATGCCGCTCTACAGCGGGCTGCTCAAGGAAACGCCGTGGGGCCCGCCGCTGGCGCGGCGCTATTTCGAGCAGTCGCGGAGCGGCTATCACCCGGCGCTGGCGGCCCGGATCAGCCGCGGGTTCGAGGCGGCGGAGGGCAAGTAGCGGCGCGCCCGGCCCCGCCGGCCCGGGCGGTCAGCCCAACGCCTTCATCATCCCGTTCGAGAGGGTCAGCAAAACCCCGACGCCGCCCAGCAGCAACCAGCCCTGCTGGCGGATGGTGTCGTTGATCGAGGCATGGAGGTTGGCGATCTCCAGCCGGACCTGAGCGAAGTCGTCCCTTGTCGCCAGATGGCTGATGTCGGGCATGGCGGCCGCGTGCTGGAAGACCGACACCACCGCCTCGGCCACGCCTTCGCTCATGCCGGCTTCGCGAAGCCGTTTGGACGCACCGAGCGTGTCAAAGACGAAGGGAGCCATGCTCACAATCTGCGCGCGCGTTCCCGTTTTGTCTACTTCGGAGTGTGGAGGCATGGTCGCGTGGAAACAGGGTTGCGTGGTTCGACACGCGGCCTGCGGCCGCTGCTCACCATGGCCTGGAGGGGTGAGCCTCACCCCTTGGGGGTCGGCTTTTCCAGCTCGTAGATGGTCTCGCCGATCTCGTCGACGCGTTTGAGGAAGGCCGTGCGGGCGTCCTGGAGGCCCTGGTTGTAGTAGTGGGGGCCCAGATGTTCGGTCAGGAAATCGAGCAGGAACTCGGCGGGCAGGCCGCCGATCTCGACGTCCAGTTCGACCTTCAGATAGCGGCCCAGCTGGCGCAGCATCAGCTCGCGGGCCGGCTTGTCCAGTTCGATGCCGGCCATGGCCGCCTCCCTAGCCGATCTTGCCGAAGCACCAGGCCAGGATCGACTTCTGGGCGTGGATGCGGTTTTCGGCCTCGTCCCAGACCAGCGATTGCGGACCGTCGATGACCGCGTCGGAGACTTCCTCGCCACGGTGGGCCGGCAGACAGTGGAGGAACACCGCCTGGCGGTCCGCCAGGGCCATCAGGTCGGCGTCGACCTGGTAGGATTCGAAGGCGTCCAGGCGGGCCTCGCCGTCGACGTCGCCCATCGACACCCAGGTGTCGGTGATCACGCAGTCGGCGCCCTCGACGGCCGCGCGGGGGTCCTCGGTCATCTCGACCCGGCCCTGCTGCTCGGTGGCCCGGGCCAGGTCGTAGATGTCGGGGTGGTAGGCGGACGGACAGGCGATGTTGAGCTTGAACCCGAGCTTGGGCGCGGCATGGATGAAGCTGGAGCAGACATTGTTGCCGTCGCCGATCCAGGCCAGGGTCTTGCCGGTGATCGGCCCGCGATGCTCCTCGAAGGTCAGGATGTCGGCGAGAATCTGGCAGGGATGGCTGCGGTCGGTCAGGCCGTTGATCACCGGAATGGTGGCGTTCTGGGCGAACAGCTCGACGTCCTCGTGATGGTTGGCGCGGATCATCACCGCGTCGACCATGCGGGAGAGGACCTTGGCCGTGTCCTCGATGCTCTCGCCGCGGCCCAGTTGCATGTCGGCCGAGGTCGAGATGATGCCGGCGCCGCCCAGCTGGCGGATGGCGGCGTCGAAGCTGAAGCGGGTGCGGGTCGAGTTCTTCTCGAAGATCATCGCCAGGGTGCGGTCCTTCGCCGGCGCGTCAGCGTCGACGCGGGCCTGGGTCCAGCCCTTGCGCGCGGCCTTGCGGGCCCGGGCGTCATCAAGGATGGCGCGCAGGTCGTGGGATTCGAGCTTCCACAGATCGAGGAAGTGTCTGGGTTGGGTCATTGTATCCCCCGCTCATCCCGGCGAAGGCCGGGACCCAGGTGCAATTGAAACCTCTCCACTCGCCCGGGCCTTTCGAAAAGGCCCGGGTCCCCGCCTGCGCGGGACTGAGCGGAAGAGAGATTGGGTTAAGCGGCCGCGGCCTTGGCCCGGGCTGCTTCGCAGGTCTTTTCCAGCTTCTCGATGGCCTCGCGGGCCTCCTCGATCGTCAGGTTCAGCGGCGGCAGCAGGCGGACGCAGTTGTCGCCGCCGCCAGCCACCAGCAGATGCTGGTCGCGGGCCAGGCCCATGAACTCGCGGTTCACCGGCACCAGCTTGATGCCGATCAGGAAGCCCTTGCCGCGGATGTCGACGATGATGTCGGGAAAGCGGTCCTTGAGGCCGTTGAGCTGCTGGACGAAATAGCCGCCGACCTCGCGGACGTTGGCCAGGGTCTCTTCCTTGCTGATCTCGTCGAAGGCCGCCAGGGCCACGGCCATGGCCAGCGGATTGCCGCCGAAGGTCGAGCCGTGGACGCCGACGGTCATGCCCTTGGCCGCCTCGGCCGAGGCCAGGCAGGCGCCGACCGGGAAGCCGCCGCCCAGGGCCTTGGCCACGCACATGATGTCGGGCGCCGCGTCGCTGGCCCAGTCGTGGGCGAACAGTTTGCCGGTGCGGCCCATGCCCGACTGCACCTCGTCATAGATCAGCAGCACGCCGTGCTCGCGGGTCCAGGCGCGCAGCTGGTCGAGGTCGGCCTCGGACATGGCCCGGGCGCCACCCTCCCCCTGCACCGGCTCGACGATGATCGCCGCGGTGGTCGGGTTGGCGATCGCCGCCTCGATGCCCTCGTAGTCGCCCCATTTCAGCTGGGTGTAGCCCGGCAGGCGGGGACCGAAGCCCTCGACATAGCCGGGATTGCCGGCGGCGTTGATGGCCGCGTAGCTGCGGCCGTGGAAGGAGCCGTCGAAGCCGAAGATCTCGACCCGCTCAGGGCTGCCGTTGGCCGTGTGATATTTGCGCGCCGTCTTCAGGGCGCATTCGATGGCCTCGGTGCCGGAGTTGGTGAAGAACACCACGTCGGCGAAGGTCGCGTCGGTCAGCCGGCCGGCGAGTTCTTCCTGGCCGGGAATGCGGAAGATGTTGGAGACGTGCCAGAGCTTGTCGGCCTGGGTTTTCAGGGCCTCGACCAGCCGGGGATGGCAGTGGCCCAACCCGTTGGTGGCGATGCCGGCCACGCAGTCGAGATAGGCCTGACCCTTGTCGTCCCACAGGCGCGCGCCGAGGCCTCGTTCAACCGCCAGGGGGGCGCGATTGTAGACGCCCATGATGTGGTCGGGGGTCGCGGTCGGAGCGGTCGGGGTGGTCAAGGTCGCCTCCCAAAAGAGAAGACGTCCCCGGCGGATCGCGCGGGGACGGAAGGCTTAGGCTTGTCGCCGTGGCGGGGCGGCGTGTCAAGAATTGGGGGGGGCGTGTGGGCGCTCCTCTCCCGCTAGGGAGAGGATAGATGGGGCGTGGACGCCGACCCTTGCCCGTCGTGGACCAGGGTCTAGACTTGCCTCAGGTGTAAGGGATCAAAGCGATGAGCGACGCTGTCGGCCCTGGCGATCTGGTGTTGTGCGTCAATGCCGCCCCCAACCATGTCACGGGCGAGGCCGTGCCTCTGGTCGCCGGCGAGACCTACCGGGTCTGGGGGGTGATGGAGTTCGCCTGCCCGTGCCGGCGGTCCGACGCCCTGCTCGATATCGGCGTCGATTTCGCCTGGTGCCAGTCGCGGTTCCGCCTGCTGCCCAAGCCGAAGTTCGAGGCGAAACCCCGCAAGGCAGCGGCGCCGAAGGAGAAGGAGACGGTGCGGTAGGGGGTAGATCCCGCTCTTTGCTCTCACCCTTCCACCTTTTCCACCGTCATGGCCCGGCTCGTCCGGGCCATCCAGGAACACGGTGTCGGACACGTTTCCGCCAGATCGGCCGACCTGCAAGATCGGCGCGCCTGGGTGGCCCGGACGAGCCGGGCCATGACGGGCTATTTGGCGGTGGGGTGTCGATGGAGTTGGCCGTGATCGGTGGAATGCCGGTTGATAATGGCGTGGGGACCATTGCTCCCGTTCCGATTGCAGGGATAGTTTCCCCATGACCCGGATCGTCTGGTTTCTGCCCGCCTGTACCGCCCTGCTGCTGGCCGGTGTGCTGAAGGCGTTGGGTCCGCACACGCCGTCCGTTCGGATTGCCTCCCTCGCGCTCGTGATGATGTGCCTCGGGCTCGCACTCTGGGCTCAACGACGCGCGCCGCCGCCGATGCGCGGCTTGGGACTGGCCGGCGCCTCCGTCATTGTCGGCGTGATCTTCCTCGCGACCCTCGCGGCGATCGTTTTCGTGCCAATGCTGAAGAGCTGACGGGCAACAGACGCGTCGCCAGCGCAAGGTGTCCCTGTGCCGGTCCCAACCGGCCCATGATCTCATGGCGAGAGGATCGACGGCGAGGTGTCGACGGGGGCGGCCGTTCGGTGGGGTACCCGATATGTCGCTTAGGGATGGAGGGCCGACGTCAGCGGATGGAAGCAAAAAGGGCCCAAGTGAGATAGGCGGCAACACCCCCTGTGACGCCTGCGAAGAGCACATGCATGGTCAGCCACGTCTTGAACCACCCGGGTCGTTCGGCGCGCGAGCATGGCTTCCCGTCGAGGCCCGTCCAAGCGCCCGAATGCCAAAGAAACCATGCCCGCCAGACTTCGATCAAAGCGTGGGCCAGCATGCTGGTGATCAGAGCGATCAGGGCGACTGCGAACAGCAGGGCCTGGTGGGAGAAGAGGGCCACCACGAATAGAATTCCGGACATCGCGCCGCTGAGCACCAATACTGTGCCTGCAACGAGCCGCACGCGAAGGAGCGCAATCATTCGCGGAGTGAAAGCCGGTGGGCTTGAGGTCATATGAGAGGCGTCTCGTGTAGTTGGATCATTCGGCTTCCCTCCATCCATAATTGGACGGAGTGAGAGGTTCGCCAATGGGTCGAAAGCCGACGGTTGGCCGCCCCTTCAACACCGGCGCTTCCCTCTCCACCAGCCTCCGGCTGGTCCCCCTCTCCCTCACGGGAGAGGAATGAGGGTCACGTCCGCAGCCGCCAGCCCGTCACGAACACCCGCCAGGACCAGCCGAACAGCAGCACCGCCAGCACCCCGGTCAGGGCGACGCCGATGCGCAGGTCGCCTTCGGCCTGGCCGATGAAGCCGTAGCGGAAGCCGTCGATCAGATAGAAGAACGGGTTGTAGTGGCTGGCCGTGCGGAACGGTTCGGGCAGGCGGTCGACCAGGTAGAAGGTGCCCGACAGGAAGGTCATCGGCATGATCAGGAAGTTGGTGATCGCCGCCAGATGGTCGAACTTTTCGGCCCACAGGCCGGTGGCGATGCCGACCAGCCCCATCAGCAGCGAGGCGACGACGCTGAAATAGATCACCGCCCAGGGATGGACGACGTTGAGCTGCGTGAACGGCAGGGCCCAGATGGTGAGGGCGGTGACCGTCCCGACGATGACGCCGCGGGTCGCCGCGCCGAGCGAGAAGGCCAGCACCTGTTCCAGGGCCGACAGCGGCGGGGTCAGGAAGTCCGGCGTCAGCCCCATCATCTTGGCCTGCAGCAAGCTGGAGGAGGAGTTGGCGAAGGCGTTGTTGACGATGGTCATCATGATCAGGCCCGGCGCCACGAAGGCCGAGAAGGGCGTGCCATGGATCGGCGGCGAGGCGCCGCGCACGGCGACCACGAAGACCATCATATAGAGCAGGGTCGTCACCACCGGCGCCAGGACGGTCTGCATGCCCACCTTCCAGAAGCGGCGGATCTCCTTGATGTAGAGGGTGGAGAACCCGGTCCAGTTGAAGCCCGCGTAGTCGCGGGGCTGCGGCGGGATGACGCTGTCAGCGGTGTCTTTCATCCGGCCTAGGTGCGCTCGACCGGTCGTTTGCGCAAGTTCCCGAGCCTGGAATTCTCACCCAGCCCCTGCGGGGCAAGGTCTGGAGCCAGACAGGCCGCCGGCCGGTCGGGGAAAGCCCTTGCGGGAATCAACATCTTGTTTCTGTGGACAGACTCAATGGCGCCTATTGTGCCGGTTAACAGAAGGTTTACGATATCTGGTAGTCGGGACGCCTCGGAGGCGTTTCAAACACAAGATGTAGAGTTCGGGGGCGCGGGGGCGTCGCCGCTTCTCCTTTAGCAAAGGGTTGGATCATGGGCTGGACAGAAGATCGCGTGGCGACGCTGAAGAAACTCTGGCTCGACGGCCTGTCGGCCAGCCAGATCGCCAAACAGCTTGGCGGCGTCACCCGCAACGCCGTGATCGGCAAGGTTCACCGCCTCGGGCTGTCGGGTCGCGCCGCGCCCTCGCAACCGGCCCGTCAGGCCTTCAAGGCCCCGCGTCCGGCTCGCCCCGCGCCCACCGCGCCCGCCGCGCCGCGCCGCATGGTCGCCGAGCCGGTCAGCAATGTTCAGCTGCCCACGCCCGTGCATCGCATCGAGGAACCCGGCAGCGCCACGGTCCTGACCCTGGGCGCGCACATGTGCAAATGGCCGATCGGCGACCCGTCGACCGACAACTTCACCTTCTGCGGCCGCCGCTCGGGCGAAGCCGGCCCCTACTGCCGCGAACACGCCCAGGTCGCCTACCAGCAGCCCCAGAGCGGCAAGAAGAAGACCGGCCCGACGGAACTGGCCCGCTCGCTGCGGCGGTACATCTAAGAGCGTAGGGAGTAGGGAATAGGGAGTAGTCCTCGGCGCTTGCAGCGCCTCGGTCTTGCTACTCCCTACTCCCTAAGACCTACTCCCTTCTTCATGACCGACTCAGCGGACCCCATCGCCACCTCCAACGCCCAGGCCTATTCGGTCTCTGAACTGGCCTTCGCCCTCAAGCGGACGCTGGAGGACGCCTATGGCTTCGTGCGGCTGCGCGGGGAGCTGTCGAAGGTCACCCATCACGCCAGCGGCCACGTCTATCTGACCCTGAAGGACGAGAAGGCCGCCATCGACGGCGTGGTCTGGAAGGGCGGCGTGCGCGGCCTGTCGGTGCGGCCCGAACAGGGGCTGGAAGTCATTGTCACCGGCCGGATCACCACCTTCCCGGCCGGGTCGCGCTACCAGATCGTCATCGAGACCATGGAGGCGGCCGGCGTCGGCGCGCTGCTGGCCCAGCTCGAGCGGCTGAAGGCGAAGCTGGCGGGCGAAGGTCTGTTCGCCGCCGAGCGCAAACAGCCGCTGCCGACGATGCCGGCCGTGGTCGGGGTGATCACCAGCCCGACCGGGGCGGTGATCCGCGACATCCTGCATCGCATCCGCGACCGCTGGCCCTGCCGGGTGATCGTCTGGCCCGTGGTGGTCCAGGGCGACGCCGCCGCCGGTCAGGTCGCCGCCGCGGTGCGGGGGTTCAACGCCATGACGCCTGGGGGGCCGGTTCCCCGCCCCGACATCCTGATCGTCGCCCGCGGCGGCGGCTCGGTCGAAGACCTGTGGGCGTTCAACGACGAGGCCCTGGCCCGCACCGTGGCCGAAAGCACGATCCCGCTGATCTCGGCCGTCGGCCATGAGACCGACACCACCCTGATCGACTTCGTCTCCGACCGCCGCGCGCCGACGCCGACGGCGGCGGCGGAGATGGCCACACCGGTGCTGTCGGAGCTCAAGGCCCTGACCGCCGACTATGACCGGCGGCTGGCCATGGCCGGGGGCCGGGTGATCGAGGATCGCCGCACCCGCCTGACCGGCGCCGCCCGGGGCCTGCCGCGGCCGGCGGACCTGCTGGCCCTGGCCGGCCAGCGGCTCGACTACGCCGCCAGCCATCTGACAATGGGGCTGAGGCGCAATGTCGATCTGCAGGCCCGGCGGCTGGACCAGGTCGCCGCGCCGCTGCGGCCGGCTGTGCTGGCGCGGCAGCGCGAGCAGCTGCTGGCCCGGATGGACCAGCTCAACCTTCGCCTCAACGCCGCGCTTCCGCGGCGCCTGGATGTGCTGGAGGACCGCCTGAAGAGTCAGGACAAGCTGCGCCAGACGCTCAATCCCAAACGCCCGCCCCGCCCAGGCTTTGTGCTGGTGACCCGGGCCGACGGCGGGCTGGCGACCCGGGGCGGCGACCTCGCCGGCGGCGAAACCGTCAATCTGATGTTCGAGGACGCCACCCGTCAGGCCGTTGTCGACGGCGACGCCCCCCCGGCCCCGGCCAGACCGGCGAAAAAGAAGCCCGCCACGCCGCCTGTCGCCCAGGGCGACCTGTTCTAGGCGCCCTGGATTCGCTATATTGCCAGCATGAACGCTTTAGATCGTGACCTTGGCCGGGACCTCGCCGTCCTGCACTACGGAGACGGGGACTTCGCCGTCCTCACGCCGGGCCGCCACGTGATCTGCGCCGTCAGCGGCGTGAAGATACCGCTGGAAGCCCTGCGCTACTGGAACGCTGACCGGCAGGAGCCCTATGCCGGGCCGGCCGAGGCGCTCAGCCGCTGGCGTGAGTTGACGTCCTGAACCGCCGCGCGCTGCTCGCCGGACTGACCGCCGCCAGTCTGGCCGGCCCGGCCCTGGCCGCGCCGCCGCCGCTGGCCATCTCGGGCCGCTACCGGCAGGGCGGCGGCGGCATCGGGCTGACCACGCCCGGCGCGCGCCTCATCCTCGATGGTGAATCGGTCGGGACCGCCTCGGTCAACGGCTATTTCATTTTCGGCCTCGACCGGGACGCCGCCACCACCGCGTCACTGACCGTCGAGACCGATCAGGGCCGCACGACCTGGCCGATGGATGTCGCCAACGGCGAATTCGATATCCAGAGGATCAGCGGCCTGCCGCCCAGCCTGGTCAGCCCGACCGCCCCGGCCCTGCTTGAACGCATCCGCCGCGAGGTGGAGATGAAGACGGTCGGCTTCGCCAGCCAGGTCGAGGGCGACGGTTTCCGCGACGGCTTCACCATGCCGCTGAAGACCTGGCGGCTGAGCGGGCGGTTCGGCGGACAGCGGATCCTCAACGGCGAGCCCAAGACGCCGCACTATGGCGCCGATCTGGCGGCCCCGACCGGCTCGGCCATCCTGGCGCCGGCGGACGGGATCGTGGCTATGGCCAACGCCGACATGCATTTCGAGGGCGGTCTGACCATGATCGACCACGGCCAGGGGCTGATCAGCCTCTATCTGCACCAATCGCGGATCGACGTCCGGGCCGGCGACGCCGTCGTCCGGGGCCAGACCATCGGCGCGGTGGGCATGACCGGCCGCGCAACCGGGCCCCACCTGTGCTGGCGATTGAAATGGCGGGGCCGCAACCTAGACCCCATGTTGTTTGTCGATCTGCACGCTCCGGACAAGCGGTAACCTTTCGGAAGGCGGGAGGGTCTAACACCGTCGCCAATTGCAAGCGCTGAACATTGAACGGCGCAGGGACAGAGGATCTCATGAGCGGCGGGCTGAGTGCGCTGAAAGTGCTGTTGGTTGACGACAATCAGCATATGCGCGCCATCATTTCCGCTGTGCTCAAGGGCGTGGGCATCCTGAACGTCCGCGAGGCCGCGGACGGCGCCGAGGCGCTTCAGGTCCTGCGTGACGGACCGATCGACATCGCCATCATCGATTTTCACATGACTCCGATCGATGGCGTCCAGTTCACCAGCATGGTTCGCAATTCCGCCGACAGCACCAATCCCTACCTGCCGATCATCATGATGACCGGTTTCGCCGACCGGATCCGGGTCTGCGAGGCCCGGGACGCGGGCGTGACCGAACTGGTGGTCAAGCCGGTCACGGCGCGGTCCATCATCGACCGGGTCAATGCGGTGATCTTCAACCCTCGCAACTTCGTCCGCACCGACGACTATTTCGGCCCGCTGCGGCGCGGCATCGATGATGTCAGTCAGGGCGCGGCGCTGGAGTCGGTCGAGGCCTGATCCCCGTCCGCGGCCAGGGAGGCGTAGGCTTCCGGCGGCCAGCGGCGGTGAACCCAGAACCATTCTTCCGGCCGCTCGCGGACCCGGTCCTCGACAAAGGCGGTGATGCGTCGCACGCCCTCGGCGATGTCGGCGGTGCGGTCGCCGGTCCGTTCCAGGACAATCGGCGGGTGAACGATGACGCGGAACCGCGCGCCCCTGGTCCGCTGGACCGACATCGGTTGCAGCACCGTTCCAAACCGCAGCGCCAGCCGCGTGGGCCCCGGCGCCGCCATCACCGGCCGGCCGAAGAAGGGCGCCGCGACGCCGCCGAGGTTGAACTTCTGGTCGTTCATCAGGGCCACCGACACGCCCTTGCCCAGGGCCGTCAGCATCTCGCGCGCCCCGTCGCCGCCCTTGGGCGCGAACAGCCGCACGCCATAGCGGAAGCGACTGTCCCGGATGCGCCGGTCGACATAGGGGTTGTTGGCCGCGCGATAGGTGATCTCGCAGTTGATCCCCGAATTGACGATCGCCGCCGGCATCACCTCCCAGTTGGAGAAGTGGCCGGACACGAACACCACCGGCTTGCCGCCGGCGGCGATCTCGGCCAGCCGCTCGGCCCCGACCACCTCGACCCGCCCGGTCGAAGGCAGCAGCCGGTCCATCATCGGAAACTCGGCCACCGTGCGGCCGTTGCTCTCCCACTGATCGCCCAGGATGCGCCGCCGCCAGGCCTCGTCCCTGTCCGGGAAGGCCAGGCGCAGGTTCTGCTCGGCCAGGGCGTGGGTCCGGGTCAGCGGGCCGAACAGCCGGAACAGCGCCCCTCCGAGCCAGGAGGCGGCGTCGACCGGCAGCAGCCGGAACAGACCCGTGAAGAGATCGAACGCGCCGGCCTCGAGCCGCCAGGTCAGGTCCTGTCCAAATGACATCGTCTTGTCGCCCATCCGGTCTACCTAGCGCGCTTCGGGGCTGAGTGGGAATCGCCCTGGACGTGAACACCTCCTGCGGGCGTAACAGGGGCGTCAAATCCCTTGGCGCGCGACTTGCGACCCTCAAGCCTGACCGTTCCGTTTCGGAACAGTTGTCCTGACGCAACAATTGGGGGCGACAGCCCATGGGCAGTGATATCGACGTTCATCTCGGCAAGCGGCTCCGCCGCCGTCGCCGGCTCCTCGGCCTTACCCAGCAGCAGCTGGCCGGCACCGTAGGCGTGCGCTTTCAGCAGATCCAGAAGTACGAATGCGGCGCCAACCGCATCTCGGCCTCGCGGCTCTGGCAGCTTTCCGAGGCCCTCGAGGTCCCGGTCGGCTACTTCTATGACGGCCTTTCGGACGCCGATCGTCGCGAGCTGGCCGGCGAGAGCGCCGGCGAGGGCGGCGAGATGTTCGCCCGCAAGGAAACCCTGGATCTGATCCGGGCCTACTACCAGCTCGGTGAACGGCCCCGCCGCCGCCTGCTGGACCTGGCCAAGTCGCTCAACGGCGAGACCGACGCGGCCTGACGTGGCCAGGGCGTAGGAGTTAGGGAGTAGGGGTTAGGGAATAGGGAGTAGTGGGACCTGTGAACGCCGTCAGCGCCGCGCGCCCCCTTTGCTACGCCCTACGCCCTACGCCCTACGCCCTGGCCACGGCACGGCGGGCTTTCCTTGTGGCCGGCCCGCCGCTAACCCTTGGCCATGAGCCTCTCTCCTGACCGCCTCGCCGATCTCGACGCCTTCCTGATCGAGCTCAACCGGGTTTCCGCGGACGCGATCCTGCCGCTGTTCCGGGCCGACCACGGCCTGGAGAACAAGCTCAGCGGCGGGTTCGACCCGGTCACCGAGGCCGACAAGGGCGGCGAGCGGGCGATCCGCAAGCGGATCGCCGAGCGCTTTCCCGAGCACGGGGTGATCGGCGAGGAGTATGGTGAGGACCGGCCAGACGCCGCGTTCGTCTGGGTGCTCGACCCGGTCGACGGCACGCGGGCCTTCATCGCCGGCCTGCCGCTATGGACCACCCTGATCGGCCTGCGCCACGAGGGTCGGCCGGTGCTCGGCTCGATCGGCCAGCCCTATCTGGGCGAGACCTACATCGGCCACGCCGGCGGCTCGCGACTGATCAGCCGGGCCGGCGAGACGCCATTGCGCGTGCGCTCCTGCCCCAGACTCACCGACGCCATCATCACCACCACCGATCCGGATATCCTGACCGGCGCCGAACTGGGCGCCTGGACCCAGGTGCGCGCCGCCGCCAAGCTCGCCCGGCTGGGGCTGGACGCCTACGGCTACGCCATGGTCGCGGCCGGGACCATCGATCTGGCCCTGGATACCGGGCTGAAGGTCTGGGACGTCGAGGCGGTGATCCCGGTCATCGAGGGCGCCGGCGGCATCGTCGCCCACTGGGACGGATCACCCGGCCGGTCGGACGGCGGCAAGTTCGCGTTCGCCGGGGACCGGGCCGTGCTGGACGAGGCGCTGGTGGCGTTGCGGCGGGCGGCGGGGGATTAGCGGAGGGACATTGATTTCTGCAGCGTCACCGAAATCCCAAGCCGGTCCCCGACGACCCTTCTCCCCTTGCGGGAGAAGGTGGCCGCGAAGCGGCCGGATGAGGGGTCGCGCCGGCGAAACAGGCGCAGCGGACAGTCTGTCCAGTCGGCCCCGATCCTCGACCCCTCATCCGTCGGCCTTCGGCCGCCACCTTCTCCCGCAAGGGGAGAAGGGATCGCGCCCTTGATTGTCATGGTGAGCAGCGCGCAGCGCGTGTCGAACCCCGCAGGCTGCGTTCGAAACGGGGACACACACTCTTTATTGATAAGCAGCAAATCGAATATCGATAAAGAGTGTGTGCCCCCGTTTCCTAGGCAAACTCCCCTCCTCCACTGTCATCCCGACTGGAGCGCAGCGCAGAGCCGGGACCCAGATTCGGCTTCAGGCACGGGGGCTGAGATTTGATCTGGGTCCCGGGTCGCCCCTTCGGGCCGTCCGGGATGACCGTTGAGAGGGTTGCTCATGGCGCCAGGCTGGCGTGTTTTGAGGCTCAGACCCCCGCCGCCACCGCGTCGAACTCCCGCCAGAACACCGCGCGGATGGGGTCGGTTTCCTGGAGGATCTCGTGGTAGCTGCCGGGAACCTCGACCCAGCGGCCTTGCGGGATGCGGGCGGTGATCTCGCGCTGGTCGGCGTTGTCGACCAGGCGTTCTTCGCCGGCGGCCAGCACCACGACCGGGATGGCGATCCTGGCCACCGCCGGATCGCGCTTGAGCCAGGCCGAGGCGGAGAAGGCGAAGTCCAGCCAGCCCCAGGTGCCGGCGTTGAGCTTCAGGCCCGGCTCGGCCGCGACCTGGGCCAGGTTGCGGGCGTAGCGTCTGGCGTCGTGGGTGAGGATGTTGGTTTCAAAGGTCTGCGGCTGGCCCTCGCCCGAATCGCCGAGGATGTAGTCGGTCGGTTTGGTGCGCCCCATGAGCCAGGCCAGGGCCCGGGCCGCACGCTTGGGCCGGTTGCCGGTCTGCAGGCCGAGCATCGGCGCCGACAGCACCGCCGCCTTGAACGGGCCCGCGCCGTGCGCGATGGCCAGCAGGGTCAGGCAGCCGCCCATTGAATGGCCGACCGCGATCCAGGGCTTGGGCAGGCGGGTCCCGAAATGCGCCAGCAGGCGGCGGTAATCCTCGACGAAGTCGGCGAAGCCGTGGGCGTGGCCCTTGAGAGGATCGTCCAGCAGCCGCTGCGACAGCCCCTGCCCCCGCCAGTCATGGGCCAGGACGACGAAGCCGCGGGCCTGGAGCTCGCCGATGACCTCGAAATACTTCTCGATCGGTTCGGTGCGGCCGCCGCTGAGCACGACGCTGCCGCGCGGCGTGCCTCCATTCACTGAGGCTGGCGGCAAAAATAAAGCGGCGCGGAGGCGATAGGCCCCCGCGCCGCTGAACCACTCCGCCGTTCCGTTGTCAGGAACGGGCGCCTCGGGAATGGATACCAGAGGCGCGGTGTCGGTCATTTCCGGCCTTAGGCCATCTTGGCGAACAGGGCGCCCATCTTCGGCTGCAGGCTCATGGCCAGACCCATGTCCGACAGCTTCAGGCGGCCCGACATGAAGGCCATCGTGGCGTCGAGCTTGCCCGCGCCCATTTCCAGCAGATCGGCCAGGGACAGGGTCATGGTCAGGTCGGCGTCCTTGTCTTCGTTGGTGACCGTGCCGCCATCGATGTGGATGAAGCCGTCGCCCTTGAGGTCGAACTTCAGGCTCTTGCCCAGGCCGGAGTCGTCGCCGACGGCCTGTTTCACGCGATCGGTAATCTCTTGCAGCGTCGCCATGCGCGCCTCCCTTATGATTGTGCGGTCAGATCGATAACTTGGCGGCGTACGGCGCACAAGCGAACAGCAGTCTGCCACTTCAAAAAGATGACGCCAGCGCCATTTTTAGGGGCTTTCGTGAATTATTCTTAACCGGAGCCGCCACGGACAACCTCAAGACGCAGCTCCGGGCCTATTTCTTCCCGACCAGAAGCGCCCGGGCCGGGGCCCTGGCGAACTTCAGGCTGGCGACATCGGCCAGAACGGCGGGGTCGTAGGCCGGCATGTTGCGGTAGAGCGGCAACGGCGCGGTGCGGCCGTCGCTGAACACGGCGGTCCCGCTGGTCACACCGGCGAAGATCACCTGTTCGATCTTCGGGGCCGCGAAGCCGATGATGCCCGCCTTGGCCTTGATCGCGGTCCGGCACTGGGCGATCGCCGCGGCGGCCTCGTCGGCGGAAACGATTTCAGCCAGGCGGAGGACCGGCTGCATTTCCATATTGAGCTGGAACCTGGTGGCGGCGCTGGGCCGGGCGATGGCCACCTGGCCGTCCTTCAGATCGGCCGGGCTGGGCAGTTTCAGCAGCCGTCCGTCGTCGCCGAGCGGAATGGTCGAGCGGCCGCCGCCGGCGCTGATCAGGGTCAGGGCGTCGCCGGTGACCGGCTTGCCGTTGCTGCGCAGATAGTAGGCCATCATGAACCGGGAGCGGTTCGCGGCCGGCAGGCTCAGATACAGGTCCAGGAACGGATACAGCTTCTTGGCCGCGATCATCTCCGGGCCGTCGGCGGCGAGGGCCGGACCGGCGACGAGGCCGGCGACGGCGGCGGCGGCGAACACACGACGGGTCAGGGTCATTTGGGTTTCACCAGTTTGAGGGTCATCCGATCGCTTTCGCCGATCGCGTCATATTTGGCGTGGTCGAAGCCGGGCTTGGCCGGCTGCCCGCGGGGCGCCGTCAGGCGGGTCGGCGGCAGGGTCCAGACACCGAAGGGGTGATCCTTGGTGTCCTTGGGATTGGCGTTGATCTCGCTGGTCCCGGCCAGGATGAACCCGGCCTCCTTGGCCAGCTGGATGGCGTAGGCCTGTTGCACATAGCCCTCGGCCGCCACCGCGTCCTGCACGCCGCCGGGGTTGGCGCGGTGCTCCTCGATGCCAAGCACGCCGCCCGGCTTGAGCGCCGCGAAGGCGTCCTTGAAGGCCTTGTCGGCGATGCCGGCCGCCAGCCAGTTGTGCAGGTTGCGCAGGAACAGGACCAGGTCGGCCGAGCCGTCCGGTGCGACGGGGCCGCTGGTGGGGCCGAACGCAGTGACCTCCACATCGCCAAACAGTTTGGGCTTGCTGGCCAGTCGGGCCTTGTAGGCCTCGACGATCTGGACCGCGGCCGGGTCGGAGGGCTCCAGATTGGCCGCGTAGAGCTTGCCGCCGACGCCCTTGAGGTAGGGGGCGAGGATGTCGGTGTACCAGCCGGTTCCGGGCCAGAACTCGACCACCGTCATGCCCGGCTTCAAGCCCCACCAGGTCAGGCTCTCGACCGGGTGGCGAAAGGCGTCGCGGGCCTTGTCCTGGGGCAGACGCCAGTCGCCGGCGGCGGCTTCGGCGAGGGACTGGGGACCGCCACGCGGCGGCTTGACGGGCGCGTCGGCCGCCTTGGGCTTACGGTCGCAGCCGACCAGAGCCAGCGAGGCGCAGCCCGTCAGAACCAGACGCCGGGAGGCAAGAACAGATCTTGAAACCATTGAGCCTTCCGTCAACGCCGCCCCCGCGCCGCGAACACCGGGCTTACCGCGATGGCGCGGCGCGGTCAAAGGCGGCCAGCAGCCCACCGGTTGAGCCCGCGACCGCTTTCGCGGCGCGGGGCCCTTGAAACCCGCTTCGGCGGTTCCCAGCTTTACTGGCGAAGGCGCTGGATTTCCGGGTCTTCCAGGTCACGCGAGGCTTTCGAGCTCGTTACCGGCCTGCACCGCAACCTTGCTTGATAAAGAAGGATGTGACGCACATGCGCACGATCGATTTCTCCCCCCTCTACCGTTCCGTCGTCGGCTTTGACCGCCTCGCCGCCCAGCTGGACGCCGCCGCGGCCCAGGACAGCGCCGCCGGCTATCCCCCCTACAATATCGAACGCACCGACGAGAACGCCTACCGCGTCGAGCTGGCTGTCGCCGGCTTCCGGCCCGAGGAGCTGACCGTCGAGGTGAAGGAAAACCTGCTGACCGTCACCGGCCGCAAGGCGGCCAACGACGACAGCCGCAAATTCCTGCATCGCGGCCTCGCCGAGCGTAACTTCGAACGTCGTTTCCAGCTGGCGGACTATGTGGTGGTGACCGACGCCGCCCTGGCCGACGGTCTGCTTTCGGTGTCGCTCAAGCGCGAGCTTCCCGAAGCGCTGAAGCCCCGCACGATCGCGATCAGCACCGCGCCGTCGGCGGACCTGATCGAGGGCGACAAGGCCGCCTGACCCTCGGGTCGGTTTGACTGACAAGTGAGACGAAGGGCGGGGCCGCGGTCCCGCCCTTTTTCTATCCGCCCTCGAAGCCGATCGCCGAGGCGATCTCGGCGTCGCGGAAGGAGGTGTTGGTGGTGCGGGCGCCGGTCAGGTTGGCCCCGCGCAGGTCGGCGCCGTCGAAGATGGCGGCCGAAAGGTCCGCCGCCTGGACGCTGGCGTAGCGCAAGCGGGCCTGGTTGAGCGCGGCCGGATTGGAGCGATCGGCCGACAGGGGCAATACGCCGAAACAGGCGCCGCGCAGGTCGGCCTTGGTCAGATTGGCCCCGACCAGCCGGGCGCCGCGCAGGTCGGCCTTGATCAGGCAGGCGCCGCGCAGATCAGCGCCTTCCAGATTGGCCCCCTGGAGCTGCGCCCCGCTCAGGTCCAGTCCGACCATACAGGCGCCCTTGGCCGACATGGCGGTCAGACGGGCGCCCTTGAGCCGGCCTTCCAGCGGCCGCATGTCCTCGCCATCGAATTTCGCGGGGGTTCCCTGTTTGCCGCCGGTCTCGCACCAGGCCTGGTTGCCGGCGGCGAGCGCGATCAGCTCCTGCCCCCGCCGCAGGGCCTCGGGCGTCGGCGAGCGAAGGCTGCCGGACAGATCGGCGCCGCTCATCCGGGCCGTGGCCGTATCGACGCCGGTCAGGACCGCGCCGGACAGATTGGCGCCCTCCAGATTGGCGCCGCCGACCTGGGCGCCCTCGAGGATCGCGCCGCTCAGATTGGCGTCCTTGAGATTGCAGCCGGTCAGGTTGGCCCCCTTCAACGAACAGTCGGTGAAGTCGGCGGCGAACGCCGAGGAGCCATTGAATTTCGATCCGTCCAGGGTGGCGCCGGTGAAGATGGCGCCGTCGGCCTCGCCGGCCCGGTCTTCATGACGCAGGGTGTCGAGCCCCTTGCGGGGATGCGGAATGGCGATCTGGCCTTCGCGGAAATCGGCCTGGGTCAGGTCGGCCTGGCCCAGATTGGCGCCGCGCAGACAGCAGCCGCGCACGTCGGCGCGCCGCAGGTTGGCCTGCCGCAGATCGGCTTTGCGCAGGTCGGACCCGAACAGGTTGGCGCGTTCGAGCTTGGTGCGGATCATCCGGCAGCCGTCGAGGATGGAGGCGGACAGGTCGGCATCCGTCAGATCACGACCGGCGAGATCGAGACGGGACAGGTCGAGAAACCGCAGAGATGCCCGCTTCCCCCCCGGCTTTCCGGTCAGAAAACGCTCATGCGCCGTGATCATCATGTCGAGCTCGGCCTGGCTAAGGCGGCGGCGGCCGGCAAGGCTGGTTTGTGTGACGCTCACTGCGTCTCCCCCGTGGTGCGAATCACTTCTGGGCGGAACATAACGCGGGTCGCCCAGCGGAAGGGTTAAGCGGATCGATCAAAGCAGATCGTCGAGGCCGCGCACGCCCGTCCTCACCGCGCCGGCCAGATCGGCTCCGCGGGTCTGGGCGCCGGTGAAATTGGCCCGCGTCAGGTTGGCGTTGGTCAGCCGCGCCTGACGCAGGTCCGCCCGGGCCAGATCGGTGGCCTTGAGCTGGCCGCCGGTCAGGTCGCAGGGCATCAGCCGGTCGGCGGCGATCAGCAGCGGCCCCAGATGGGCGTCGCGCAGATCGGCGCTGGACAGTTTGGCCCCGGCCAGCCGGGCGCCGCGCAGGTCGGCGCGGCGAAGGTTGCAGCATCTCAGATCGGCACCCTCGAGCTGGGCGCCCTGGAGCTGAACGCCCTCCATGTCGAGGCCGTAAAACACAGCGCCCTTGGCCGACAGCGCGGTGAGGTCATAGCCGCGAATGGATTTGAGGCTGCGAAGGTCGGCGTTGTTGAAGGCCGACGGCTTGCCCTCGACGCCGCCAGTTTCGCACCAGCGCGCGTGGTCGCGCAGCATCTCCTCATAGGGCAGGTCGTTGACGGCCATGCCGGTGGGCGCGTCGGTCAGGACCCCTTCCATATCCGCATTGTCCTTGTTCCAGGACAGGGTCTTGGCGCCGATCAGCACGACATCGCGCATGTCCGCCCCGGAGACATCGGCCCCCGACAGGTCAGCGCCGGACAGGTTGGCGCCGTTGAGGTTGGCCTGTTTGAGATTGGCCCGGATCAGCTTGCAATCCTTCATGATCGCGTCGCTGAAGTCGGCCTTGACCGCGACCACGCCCGACAGCCGTGAGCGTTCAAGGTTGGCGCCGGCCAGGATGGCGCCGCGCGCATCGCCCGACCGGGTGGCGTGCTCGTGGATTCGCAGCCCCTTGTCCTTGTCCGGCGAGGCGATCGCGCCCTCGCGCAGGTCGGCCTCGAAGAGATCGGCGCCGGTCAGGTTGGCCCCGCGCAGACAGGATCCGCGCAGATCGGCCCGGCGCATGGAGGCTTCGGAGAAATCGGCGCCCTGCATGTCCGCGCCGAAGAAGCTGGCGCTATCGAGCTTGGCCCCGACCAGCCGTGTGTCGAGCAGGATCGCGCCGGTAAAATCAGCGTCCGACAGATTGCGGCCGGACAGATCGAGCCCCGAGATGTCGGCGAAGGCGAACACCGCGCGCGCGCCGCCCATCCGCGCCGAGAACAGGCGGTCATGCCTGGCGCAGATCAGTTCGACATCCTGTTGTGTGAGGCGCCGGCGCTGTCCGCTCGGCGCCGCTGCTGCGGCGGCGGCCATGGCTCATTCTCCTGGGAGAAGACTAAGCACGGGGGGGATTAACGCCGCCCTTCCACGCACCGTAGGCCAGGGCGTCCCAGACCTCTTGCGCCAATAGGCCGCACTCGACGCCGACCCCGGCCAGGAGCAGGCGTTCCGCCCCCTGTCCGGACGCGAACGGGGAGGTGTCGTCGCAGGCGATTACAACCCGCTTTACGCCGGCGGCGACCAATCGTTCGGAACAGGAGAGCCCCCCCGAGGATCGGGCGCCGCAGGGCTCAAGCGTGACATAGGCGGTCGCCCCGACCGCCGCCGTCCCGGCCGCGTCCAGCGCCTGTTCCTCGGCATGGGGTCGTCCGCCAGGCGCGGTCGCGGCTTCGGCAAGGACCTGGCCGTCCCGAACGATGACACAGCCGACCACCGGGTTGGGCGCGGTCTTGCCCAGATGGGTCAACGCGACCGCGATGGCCCGCCGCATGAACTGGGAATCCATCGCAATTCCTCCGCGCGGATGACCGCCGTCTAGAGCGGGGGAAGCGGCGCCGCCCGTTCAGTATCCAGATAGCGCGCCGAAACCGGCCTGAGGCCGTCGTCCAGCTCGATGAGCAGCGGGTTGCCGGTCGGGATCTCGATCCCGACGATGTCGTTGTCGGCAACATTGAACAGCAGTTTGACGATGGCTCGCAGGCTGTTGCCGTGAGCGGCGACCAGCACCGTCTCACCGGCCTTCAGCCGCGGCGCGATCTCGGCGTCCCAGTAGGGCTGAACCCGGTCGAGCGTGGTCTTCAGGCTTTCGGTGTCGGGAATGTCCGAGCCGGCATAGAGCGGGTCAGCGTGGAAATCATACTCGCCCCCCCGCGCCATCGGCGGCGGCGGCACATCGTAGGAGCGGCGCCAGATGGTGACCTGCTCGTCGCCATGCTTCTGCGCCGTCTCGGCCTTGTTCAGCCCGGTCAGGCCGCCGTAGTGACGCTCGTTCAGGCGCCAGTCCTTGATCATCGGCAGGTCGCCCTGCCCGGCGGCGGCCAGGGCCATGTCGGCGGTGCGGTTGGCCCGTTTGAGCACCGAGGTATAGACCCGGTCGAACCGGACCCCCGCCGCTTTCAGCAGTTCGCCGCCGCGCACGGCTTCCGCCTCACCCCGGTCGGTGAGATCGACATCGACCCAGCCGGTGAAGCGGTTTTCGAGGTTCCACTGGCTCTGGCCGTGGCGGAGAAGGACGAGTTTGGACATGACCTTGGGGCTATTCGGATGAGCGTGGAGCGTCAAGGGCAGCGTGTCATCGGCCGACGATCGTCGTAACCAGGCGGGACCACGCAGGGGGAATCAGCATGATCCGCGCAACCGCTTTCTGGGCCGCCATCATCGGCTACCTGCTGCTGGCTATTCTAATCGTCGGTGGCGGCGCGGCCTGGCCTGGCTATTCCCATTCCTTACAGTTCATCAGCGAGCTTGGCGCCGCCGGCGCGCCGCACGGAATGCTGGTCAGCCTTGGCGGCTTCCTGCCGATCGGGATTTTCGTGACCCTGTTCGCTGTCCTCGCCGCGGTGATTGAGCCGCGCGGGCTTCTACGCACCATCGGGTTTCTGTGCCTGGCCGTGTTCGCCAGCGGCTACACGGTGGCGGCCTTCTTCCCCTGCGACTACGGCTGCCGGCCGGCGACGCCCAGCTTCTCTCAGTTGATGCACAACCTGTTTGGCCTGGGCGGCTACATCTTTGCCCCCATCGGGCTGATCATCCTGGGCCAGGCCGCTCGAACCTGGCCCGGCGGTCGCTGGCTGTCGCCTCTGGGCCTGGTCTGCGGACTGGTCGCGGGCGGGGCGTTCTTCGGCATGGGTTCGGACGCGCCGGGTCTCGCCCAGCGGGTCCTCGAAGGCGCCGTCGCCCTGTGGATCCTGGCCTGCGCCTTCACCCTGCGCCGGGCTCCGTGACGCCATCTCGCCGGGGGTCGACGGCCCTGCTATATCGGCCTCATGCCTGATCGCGCCTTCTTCACCCTCACCGCCCTGATCGCCCTGGCCATGATCGCCCTGGCGCTGGTCTGGCCGCAGGGCATGGGGGCTCCCGGCCCCTCGTTTGGCCTTGCCCCGCCGGCGTCCGACGCCGGGTTGAGGGCCCGACAATGAGCGGCTTCGACGCCGTCGCGGTCGGCCGCCGCGTGCTGGCCACCGAGGCCGAGGCGCTCGGCGCCCTGGCCGAAGGTCTCGGCGCGCCCTTCGTCAAGGCCGTGGAAATCCTGTTCGCCTGCAAGGGCCGCATCGTCTGCACCGGCATGGGCAAAAGCGGCCACGTCGCGCGCAAGATCACCGCCACCCTGGCCTCCACCGGCGCGCCGGCGATGTTTGTCCATCCGGCCGAGGCCAGCCATGGCGACCTGGGCATGATCGGCCAGGACGATGTCGTGCTGGCTCTGTCCAAATCCGGCGATGTGCGCGAGCTGGCCGACGTGATCGGCTACGCCCATCGGTTCAACATCCCGCTGCTGGCCATGACCGCCAATCCCGAAAGCCAGCTGGGCGTCGCCGCCACCCTGGTTCTGCAGCTGCCCGACGCGCCCGAGGCCACCGGCGAGGTCCGGGCCCCGACCACCTCGACCACCCTGCAGATGGCCCTGGGCGACGCCCTGGCGGTCGCCCTGCTCGAACGGCGCGGATTCACCGCCCGCGACTTCCACGTCTTCCATCCCGGCGGCAAGCTGGGCGCCATGCTGCGCACGGTCGGCGACCTGATGCATCGGCTCGAAGAGGCCCCGCTGGTCGGCGAGTCGACGCCGATGCCCGACGCCATCCGCGTGATGACCGAGCGCCGGCTGGGCATCGTCGGCGTGGTCTCGGCCGACGGCCGGCTGATCGGCATCGTCACCGACGGCGACCTGCGCCGCAATTTCGACGGTCTGGCCGACAGGACCGCCGGCGAGATCATGACCCCCGACCCCAAGTCGGTGACCGCCGAAGCCCTGGCCGGGGACGCGGCGCGGATCATGAACGACAGCCGGATCACCGCCCTGTTCGTGGTTCGCGACGGCAAGCCGGTCGGCGTGCTGCACGTGCATGACGTTCTGAGCGCCGGCGTCGTCTGAAGCCCGTCGCGGCGCGATCGTCCGTTTTGACCGCCGGCGACGCCGCGCCGGTGGTGGTTTTCGACCCCTGCCCCTGAACAACGCCTCGCCAGGCGCGTATAGGGGGCGTCCCAGCAACGCGAGCCCGTCTCTATGCCCTTCGTTCCCCGCGCCGACCTTGTCCCCAACACCGCCGCCTACGAAAACGAGCCGTTGGTCAAGGCGACCGGGTTTCGCGAGTACGACGCGCGCTGGCTGTTTGGGCCCGATATCAACCTGCTCGGCATTCAGGCCCTGGGGCTTGGCCTCGGGACCTATATCCACGAGCTGGGTCAGTCGAAGATCGTCGTCGGCCATGACTTCCGCTCCTACAGCCTGTCGATCAAACAGGCCCTGATCCTGGGTCTGCTGGAAGCCGGCTGCGAGGTGCTGGACATCGGTCTCGCCCTGTCGCCGACCGCCTATTTCGCCCAGTTCGACCTCGACGCCCCCTGCGTGGCCATGGTCACCGCCAGCCATAACGAGAACGGCTGGACCGGGGTGAAGATGGGCGCCGCCCGGCCCCTGACCTTCGGCCCCGAGGAAATGGGCCGGCTCAAGGCGATCGTCCTTGGGGGCGAGTTCGTGCCGCGCGACGGCGGCAAGCTGGTGCGGGTCGACGGCGTCGCCGAGCGGTTCATCGCCGACGTCTCGCGCCGCATCTCGATCACCCGGCCGCTGAAGGTGGTCGCCGCCTGCGGCAACGGCACCGCCGGCGCCTTCATCCCCGACGCCCTGCGCCGCATGGGCGTGGCGGTGGTCATCGAGATGGACTGCGAGCTCGACTGGACCTTCCCCCGCTACAACCCCAACCCCGAAGACCATGAGATGCTGCAGGCCATGGCCGTGGCGGTGCGCGAGCACGACGCCGACCTGGCCCTGGGCTTCGACGGCGACGGCGACCGCTGTGGCGTGGTCGACAACACCGGCGAGGAAATCTTCGCCGACAAGATCGGCCTGATGCTGGCCCGCGACCTGGCCCCGCTGAACCCGGGCGCGACCTTCATCGTCGATGTGAAGTCCACGGGCCTGTTCGCCACCGACCCGGTGCTGGCCGAGAACGGCTGCACCACCGTCTACTGGAAGACCGGCCACAGCTACATCAAGCGCAAGACCGCCGAACTGGGGGCTCTGGCCGGGTTCGAAAAGAGCGGCCACTTCTTCCTCAACGAGCCGCTGGGCCGGGGCTACGACTGCGGCCTGACCGCCGCCGCGGCCATCCTGGGCATGCTGGACCGCAACCCGGACCAGACGCTGTCGGACATGCGCAAGGCGCTGCCGGTGGCCTTCACCTCCCTGACCATGAGCCCGCACTGCGCCGACGAGGTGAAGTACGACATCGTCGAGAAAATCGTGAAGGAATACAGCGACCTGGCCGCCGCCGGCGGCACGGTCCTGGGCCGCGCGATCAGCGAGGTGATCACCGTCAACGGCGTCCGTGTCGCCCTTGACGACGGCAGCTGGGTGCTGGTCCGGGCGTCATCCAACAAGCCCGAGATCGTCGTGGTGGTCGAAAGCATGCGGTCCGAAGACGACATGCGCGCCCTGTTCCGCGAGGAAGTGAAACCCAGACTGGCGAAACACCCGCAAGTCGGGGCATACAACCAGGAAATCTGAGGGGTTTTCGTCCATGCGCGTCGCCATGATCGGCACCGGCTATGTGGGTCTGGTGTCCGGGGCCTGTTTCGCCGATTTCGGCCATGACGTCGTCTGCATCGACAAGGATGCGGGCAAGATCGAGCGGCTGAAAGCCGGCGAGATTCCGATCTTCGAGCCGGGTCTGGAAGATCTGGTCGCGCGCAATGTTCGCGAGGGCCGGCTCAGCTTCACGGTCGAGGCCGACGCCGCCGTGCGCGGCGCCGACGCGGTGTTCATCGCCGTGGGCACCCCGTCCCGCCGCGGCGACGGCTATGCCGACCTGTCCTACGTTTATGCCGCCGCCGAGGAGATCGCTCACCTGATCGACGGCTTCACCGTGGTGGTCACCAAGTCGACCGTGCCGGTCGGCACCGGCGACGAGATCGAGGCCATCATCCGCAAGGCTCGCCCCGACGCCCAGTTCGCCGTGGTCTCCAACCCCGAGTTCCTGCGCGAAGGCGCCGCCATCGAAGACTTCAAACGCCCCGACCGGGTGGTTGTCGGCGTCGAGGACGACCGCGCCCGGCCGGTGATGACCGAGCTCTACCGGCCGCTCTATCTGAACGAGACGCCGATCCTGTTCACCGACCGGCGGACCAGCGAGCTCATCAAATACGCCGCCAACGCCTTCCTGGCCCTGAAGATCACCTTCATCAACGAGATCGCCGACCTCTGCGAGGCCGTCGGCGCCGATGTGCAGCAGGTGGCGCGCGGCATCGGCCTCGACAAGCGGATCGGCAACAAGTTCCTCAACGCCGGCCCCGGCTATGGCGGCAGCTGCTTTCCCAAGGACACCATCGCCCTGGTCCGCACGGCCCAGGACGCCGGCGCGCCGGTGCGACTGATCGAGACCACCGTCTCGATCAACGACGCCCGCAAGAAGGCCATGGCCGGCAAGGTGGCCGACGCCGTCGACGGCGACCTGACCGGCAAGGTCATCGGCGTGCTGGGCCTGACCTTCAAGCCCAACACCGACGACATGCGCGACGCCCCGGCCCTCGACATCGTCCCGGCCCTGCAGGCCATGGGCGCCACCATCCAGGCCTATGACCCCGAGGGCCACGAGGCCCGCCAGATGCTGCGCGACGTGGATTTCAAGGACGGCCCCTACGACGCCGTCGAAGGCGCTGACGCCGTGGTCATCATCACCGAATGGGACCAGTTCCGGGCCCTCGACCTGGACCGGATGAAGCTGCTGATGCGGTCGCCCAACGTCGTCGACCTGCGCAACATCTACCGCCCCGAAGACATGCGGGCGCGGGGCTTCCGCTATTCGAGCATCGGGCGGGCGTAGAGGCCGACGGGAGACACCCCGGCGACCAGGCCGACGCCTCATATCGACCGATGCACGCCTGGTCGCCGTCCCGCCCCAGATGAGCGGCGTGGTTCGCCCTGCCGGCATGGGGCGTCGAGCGCGGGACGCAAAGCACGCCGGGTGACGCCACCACCTTTGGTATATTTGACTTGACGACACCACCCTGGAGTCATCTTCTTCACTCAACCTGAAGGAGGAATTGGCTATGCCTGGAGCGTCCTCAGTAGGAGTCGGGATTACCCACGAAGAATTTGAAGGCCGGCGGCGCGAAATCGCCCTGCGGCTGCTTCAACGGACAGATGAGCTTCTGGTCTGGGACCTGAAATTCAACGATCAGATCACCGAGCTCGTTCGCATCATGCTCGACCAGATGCGCGCCAATCCCCGATTGATGGAAACCAATTCGGACCTTCAGGCCCTGATCAAGGAACTGGAGGCGCGCGCCCAGGGCGGCGCTTCCGGCGCAGACATCGTGGGCGGCGATTTTCTCGGTGAGCTGTGGGACACGATCAAGGGCATCGTCACCGGCGAGAAGGAGCTGATCGTCCGCATCATCGAGCACATCTTCAAACTGTAGCCGTCGACGATGTTCGCGATCGCGGCCGAAGATCTGGCGGCCGTTCTGCTGCAGGTCCGAATAGCCTTCCCGAGGGAGGCCTGCGGTCTTCTTGTCGGGACGGTGATCCGCGAAAGGGTGCGGCTGTCCGTCGCCGCGACCGGTAGCGAACGCAATTCCGTGACGTCGTTTCACATACCGGATGCGGCGATCGCGTCCGCCCGGATGGCGTTGCGGGTAGGCTCAACCCTGCGCGGGGTGTTCCATTCCCACATCCTGGGGCCGGCCCGGCCGTCGCGTCGGGACATCGCCGGGCCAAAGGCGATGGGCGAGTTGTGGCTGATCTATTCCGTCCGCTTTCGCGACCTTGCGCTCTACCAATGGGACGGCGAACGGTTTGACCGGAAACGCCTTCGAACCCTGGTGAGCGGTTCGGGGGGCACAGGCCTGGTCAGGCGGGGCAGTACCGTCGGAGATCGGCAGCCATGACGTCGATCGCTTCGACGAAAGCCCGGTCGACAAGGACCTTCAGTTCATTGTCCGAGGTGGCCCAGTTGATATTGGTCAGGTCACCTCTGTAGTTGCGGGTGATCGACTGACCTCCCGCCACCTGGCCTTCGATGTGCAGCACGACCGTGGCCGCCTTGTTGGCCAAGACGTTGGTCACCCAGGCTGTCTGCAGGCTGACGGTCCCGCTGAACACCGGCGCCACAGCTGATTCTTCCTCGGCCACGGCGACAGTGAAACCGTGATCGACCAGCCTCGGCAGCGCGGAGCGTATCCAGGCGACCGAGTCGGGCGGGGACATCACGGCCCTGCCGGTAATCAATCCCAGTGTCTCCGGCACGCGGCGCGCATCGATCACCTCGGTAAACCTGATCGCGCAGCCTTTGTAGACCACGCCTTTGGCCAGGGGGCGAAGTGGCGGGGCGGCGACCCTCGGGTCAAGCACCAGGGGAATGGGCGCGGCGCAGGCGCCGACGGCGAGGAGCGCGCCCGCCGTCAGGACCGCGCGGGCCCGGCGCCTTAACCCTCGCCGTCCGGCGGGCAACCCGCCGGACCCGGAGACCTCGGTTTCGGACATCGGCTATTCCGAGAGCGTTTCAAGGTGGGTCAAACCCGCATTGAACAGCAACGTGCCCGTATCGTCCTCTTCCAGAAGACGCCCCGAAAAGCCGTAGAGCGACGTGTTCTTCTTGTCCTTGCCCGACATGGCCTTCAGGTCAGCCGCCGAGAGTTCGAGCGCCCGCGGGGCCAGAATTGCAAGTTCAGCAAAGGCCTCCGACAGGGCCTTGCGCGCCAGTTTCCCGTCACCCGCCGACCAGCGCGCGGCGTTGCCGGCCATATCCGTCGGCCGCGGCAGAGCCACAACGCTTGTTACAGTCTGGCTGTAGGACAGCTCGCGCGGAGCCAGTCGGCTTTCCGGCTTCTTGCCCTCGGGCAGGGCCTTGTTCGCGAACTGCATGTTCAGCGAAACCCGGATCGTCGAAAAGTCCGGCGCCAGATCATAGATATATTCGAAGAAGGCGACTTCATTGGTCGCGGCGGCGTCGAGAGCAGCGCTTTTGCCGAGCAAGGAGCTGTCACGCCCGAAGGCGGGCGTGGCCACGGAGAGCCAAGGGTACCTGGCCATGGTCGCCTTGGTGGTATCCGTCGCCAGGCCGTCGACGTCAAAGCCGGTCAGGGCCGTACGTAGCGGGGCGATCTCCATCTCGGCCCTCTTGGCGCGATCGGATTCGATCTTGGCGTCGATCAGGGCCGCGAGCACGCCGCCGGCCATTGCGACAGAGACGTAGGAAGGGTTGATGTTCGACTTGATCTCACTTTGCGCGACCAGCACCTGGACGCCGAGGCCGCCCTCAACCGATTTGGACGCCTCGGGCACGACGTTCTTCGGCGCGGAGGCCGCGATGACAGGGCCCGCCGCGCACAGGGCAAGGCTCGCGGCCATGAGGCCGCCGACAATGATTTTGTGTTTCACGAATTCCCCCAAGAACCGCGCGGCCTTCCAACTTATGCGTGCGGCTGGAAGACAATAATCCCGGATTCGCGACGCGCGCAAGCTGGCGTGATTGGGGCGAGCAAAGGGAGGCAACGGGCCTGAAAAGGGCATTGAGGGCTCACGCTTCTCAAGCGGCTCTGCCCGCGCCGCCGAGTCCGGTCCCGCAGGAAGGTGCGTTTCTCTCAGGCCGCCGCTCTCACGGCCCCTACGACGTCCATGACCAGCCGGGCCACCAGGGCTTCGTCGTCGCCCTCGGCCATGACCCGGATCAGGGGTTCGGTGCCGGACGCCCGGACCAGGATGCGGCCGGCGCCGTTGAGGCTGGCCTCGGCCTGCGCGATGGCGGCCATGACCGTGGCGTTCTTCAGCGGCTCGGCGCCCTTGTTGAAACGGACGTTCTCCAGCCGCTGCGGCACCGGCTCGAACTGCCGGGCCAGAGCGCTCATCGGCCTCTGCGTCTGAACCATGACCGCCAGCACCTGCAGGGCGGCGATCAAGCCATCGCCGGTGGTCGAGAAATCCGACAGGATCACGTGGCCCGACTGCTCGCCGCCGAGGTTGAAACCGCCGCCGCGCATGCGCTCCATCACCGACCGGTCGCCGACGGGTGTGCGCTCCAGGGTCAGGCCGCGGGCGGTCATGAACCGCTCCAGACCCAGGTTCGACATCACCGTGGCGACGATGCCGCCGCCGCTCAGCCGGTCCTCGGCCGCCCAGGCGCCGGCGATGGTGGCCATAATCTGATCGCCATCGACGACCTGTCCATTCTCGTCGCAGATCGCCAGCCGGTCGGCGTCGCCGTCCAGGGCGATACCGATATCGGCGCGATACTCCCGCACCGCCGCCACCATGGCGTCGGGGTAGGTGGAGCCGCATTCGGCGTTGATATTGCAGCCGTTGGGGTCGACCCCGACCTTGATGACCTCCGCGCCCAGTTCATAGAGGACCTCGGGCGCGACCTTGTAGGCGGCGCCGTTGGCGCAATCGATGACGATCCGCAGGCCGGCGAGGTTCATCTGGCGGGGGAAGGTCGCCTTGGCGATTTCGATGTAGCGGGCCTGGGCGTCGTCGATCCGCCGCACGCGGCCGAGGTCAGCGGGGGCGACCAGGCCTTCCTGGAGGCCCTCGTCCATATGGGCCTCGATCTCCAGCTCGCGGGCGTCCGACAGCTTGTAGCCGTCGGGGCCGAACAGCTTGATGCCGTTATCGGTATAGGCGTTGTGGGAGGCGCTGATCATGACGCCCAGATCGGCGCGCATCGAGCGGGTCATCATCGCCACCGCCGGCGTCGGCAAAGGTCCGAACAGGCGCACGTCCATGCCCATGCTGGTGAAGCCGGCGACCAGGGCCGGCTCGATCATGTAGCCCGACAGGCGGGTGTCCTTGCCGATCACCACCAGATGGCGGCGGCCGTGATCACGGCGGAACAGCTTGCCGGCGGCCATCCCCACGCGCAGCGCCACCTCCGCCGTCATCGGATGGCTGTTGGCCTGGCCCCGGATTCCGTCAGTGCCGAAATAGGTCCGCTTGCTCATGCGAGTTCCCTCGTCCTCGAAACGCGCAACAGTCTGCAACGCACTTTTATGCCGTCGATTTGTCAGCCGATGATAAACGCCGCCCGTGGGATCACCCTAACCCTGCAATTCTAGACCCTCGGACGGAGACGGCGAAACCGGCATGTGCGGCATCATCGGCATCGTGGGCAATTCGCCCGTCACGGACCGTCTCATCGAGAGCCTCAAACGCCTCGAGTATCGCGGCTATGACTCGGCCGGCGTCGCCGTCCAGTCGGGCGGCAAGGTCGACCGCCGCAGGGCCCAGGGCAAGATCCGGGCGCTTGAGGCTGTGCTCGCCGAACACCCCCTGACCGCCACCGTCGGCATCGGCCACACCCGCTGGGCGACCCACGGGGTTCCCTCCGAGCGCAACGCCCACCCCCATACCGGCGGCCGCGTCAGCCTGGTGCACAACGGCATCATCGAAAACTTCGCCGAGCTGAAGGCGGAACTGCAGGCGGCGGGCCGCGTGTTTGAAAGCGAGACCGACACCGAGGTCATCGCCCAGCTGATCGACTTCCACCTGGCCGCCGGCCAGGCCCCCCTCGCCGCCTTCAAGTCGGCGCTGGACCGTCTGACCGGCGCCTACGCTCTGGCCGTGCTGATCGAAGGCCAGGACAATTTCATCATGGGCGCCCGCAAGGGCAGTCCGCTGGTGGTCGGCACAGGCGACGGCGAGATGTTCCTGGGCAGCGACGCCCTGGCCGTCGGCCCCTTCACCAACCGGGTCACCTATCTGGAAGAAGGCGACTTCGTCGCCATCGATCATGATCGCGCCCAGATCTTCGACGAATCGGGCACGCCGGTCGAACGGGCCATGAAAGTGGTGTCCGCCGCCGCCGCCCAGGTCGAGAAGGGCAACTACCGGCATTTCATGGAGAAGGAGATCCATGACCAGCCGGAGGGCTGCCAGCACACGATCGCCGCCTACACCGACCCGCTCACCGCCCGCACAGCCATGCCCGGCGGCGTCGATTTCGCGGCGCTGGAGCGTATCCAGATCGTCGCCTGCGGCACCTCCTACATCGCCGGCGTCATCGGCAAGTATCTGATCGAGAAGCTGGCCGACCTGCCGGTCGACGTCGAGATCGCCTCGGAGTTCCGCTACCGCGAACCGGCCCTTCGCCCCGGCGCCCTGGCCATCGCCATGTCGCAGTCGGGCGAGACCGCCGACACCCTGGCCGCCCTGCGTCACTGCAAGGCGCGCGGCCTGCAAACCGCCGCCGTGGTCAACGCCCAGGAATCGACCATGGCCCGCGAGGTCGACGTGGTCTGGCCGATCTACTGCGGGCCGGAGATCGGCGTCGCCTCGACCAAAGCCTTCACAGCCCAGGTTTGCGTGCTGGTCGCCCTGGCCGTCGCCGCCGCCCGCGCCCGGGGTCGCATCGACGCCGCCGAGGAACAGCGTCTGGTGCGCGTGCTGCTCGAGGCGCCGCGCCTGATCGCCGAATCCATCGGTCTGGAAGACGCCGTGCGCGAGGTCGCCGCCGAGATCGCCAAAGCGCGCGACGTCCTCTATCTCGGCCGGGGCCCGATGTCGGCACTGGCTCTGGAGGGCGCGCTTAAGCTCAAGGAAATCAGTTATATCCACGCGGAAGGTTACGCGGCAGGTGAGCTGAAACATGGGCCAATCGCCCTGGTTGACGAACATACGCCGATCATCATCCTGGCCCCCTATGACAGCTATTTCGAGAAGTCGGCCAGCAACATGAGCGAGGTCATGGCCCGCGGCGGCCAGGTGGTGTTCATCACCGATCCCGAAGGCGCCAAACACGCTCCGGCCGGCGCCAAGGTGGTGATGACCGCCCCGGCCAGCGACCCGCTGATCTCGGCCCTGGTCATGGCCGCGCCGATCCAGCTGCTGGCCTATCATGTCGCTGTTTTGAAGGGCGCGGACGTTGATCAGCCGCGCAACCTCGCCAAGTCGGTGACGGTCGAGTAGACCTCGGTCCCATGAAACCCGTCCGTAAAGCTGTCCTGCCGGTCGCCGGCATGGGAACCCGCGTCCTCCCTGGGGCCAAGACCACCCCCAAGGAGATGCTCAACGTCGTCGACCGGCCGATCCTCAGCTACATCATCGCCGAGGGTCGGGCCGCCGGGATCGAGCATTTCGTCTTCGTCACAGGCCGCGGCAAAGGCGCCATCGAGGACTATTTCGACCATCACCCCGAGCTCGAGGCCCAGCTCGAGGCCAAGGGCAAGCTGGACCTGCTGGCCGATATCCAGGGCGAACTGCCCCGCCCCGGCGAGATGAGTTTCGTGCGCCAGATGGCCCCGCTGGGCCTGGGCCACGCGGTCTGGTGCGCCCGCGACATCATCGGCGACGAGCCGTTCGCCGTCATGTTGCCCGACATGCTGATGGCCGCCGACGTTCCGGCCCTGAAACAGACGGTCGACGCCTACAACACCGTCGGCGGCAATGTCGTGGTGGTCGAGCAGTGCCCCGAGGGCCAGGCCCACAAATACGGCATCGTCGCCCTCGACGGTCAGGCCGGCCGGCTCAACCGCATGACCGGCATGGTCGAAAAGCCCGCCCCCGGAACCGAACCCTCGAACCTGTTCATTTCCGGCCGCTACATCCTGCAGCCGGAAATCTTCGCCCTGCTGGCCGAACAGGGCAAAGGCGCCGGCGGCGAGATCCAGCTGACCGACGCCATGGCCCGGTTGATGGCGCTCGAGCCGTTCCATGCCTTCGAATACGACGGCGTCACCTATGACTGCGGCGACAAGATCGGCCTGCTGCGGGCCAATGTCGCCTTCGCCCTGAAGCATCCCGACCTGGCCGACGCGGCCCGGGCGGCGATCACGGCGCTGCTGTAGGCCGCTGAAAGGGCATTGCGTGGTTCGAGACGCTCGCTTGAAGCACGCTCCTCACCATGACGACACGTGGTGCAGCCTACCCGTCTGCGTCATCCTGAGGAGCGCCCCCCCAGAATCGCGTCTCGAAGGACGCACGGACGCGCCACAGCCATGAACCACCTCCTGATCTTCGGCTTCGGCTTCACCGGTCAGGCGCTGACCCGGCGGATGATGGCGGACGGCTGGAGTGTCACCGCCGTGGTCCGCTCTGACGACAGCGCCGCCAGGGCCCGCGCCCAGGGCGTCACGCCGGTCGAGGTGACCGACCAGCCAGGCCTGATCGCGGCGCTGAAGACCACTGACGCCGTCCTGATCACCGCCCCGCCGACCGAGTCCGGCTGCCCGGCGTTGACGGCGCTGGTTCCCGCCCTGGCCCGGGCCGACGCCTATCCCGACTGGATCGGCTACCTTTCCACGACCGGCGTCTATGGCGACCGCGAAGGCCGCTGGACGTTCGAGACCGCGCCCCTCGCCGCCCGTTCGATGGAGGCGGCTCGCCGGGTCGCCGCCGAACGCGACTGGCTCGATGTCGGCAAGGGCATGGGGCTGACGGTGCAGACCTTCCGCCTGCCCGGCATCTACGGCCCCGGCCGCTCGGCCCTCAACCGGGTGGGCGCGGGAGCGGCGCGCAGCATCGTCAAGCCGGACCAGGTGTTCAGTCGTATCCATGTCGAGGACATCGCCAGCGCCCTGGCCGCCTCGATCGCCCGGCCGCGGGCCGGCGCGGCCTACAACCTCTGTGACGACGAGCCGGCGCCGTCCCATCTGGTCAACCGCTTCGCCGCGGGCCTGCTGGGCGTCCCGCCGCCACTGGAGAGCGCGTACGACCGCGCGGCCATGACCCAGGCCGCCCGCCGCTTCTGGGGCGAGAACAAGCGCATCTCCAATTCCCTGGCCAAGGCCGAACTGGGTTGGCGCCCGGCGTATCCGACCTATCGTGAGGGACTGACGGCGATCCACGCCGCGCAGACCGGGGACTGACAACATGACCACACGGGCTCTGGTTCTGGGCGGCGGCGGGCCAGTGGGCATCGCCTGGGAGACCGGCTTGATCGCCGGCCTGGCCGAAGCAGGCGTCGATGTCAGCCAGGCCGACTGGATTCTCGGGACCTCGGCCGGCTCCGTGGTCGGGGCCCAGATGGCGCTCGGTCGCCGGCCCGAGGCCATGCTGCACGCCGAATTCGCCGCTGCCGAACGCGCCAAGGAGGCCCAGGCCAAGGGGCCGGGCAAGGCGCCCGACCTGATGCCGCTGATGGCCATCATGGGCCGCCGTCCGCCGGCCGGCGACATGCCGACCGACCTGATGATCGAGCTGGGTCAGCTGTCGCTGGGCGCCCAGACGGTCAGCGAAGAGGTGTTCATCGCCGGCTTTGGGCCGCTGGCCGAAGAACAGCCCTGGCCCGAGCGCTACGCCTGCACCGCCGTCGACACCGCCAGCGGCGAATTCCAGGTCTGGTCCAGCCAGACCGCCGCGCCGCTGGGCCGGGGCGTCGCCTCCTCCTGTTCGGTGCCGGCCATCTTTCCGGCCATCACCATCGACGGCCGCCGCTACATGGACGGCGGCATGCGGTCGGGCACCAACGCCGATCTGGCCCGGGACCACGGCAAGGTGGTCATCGTGGCGGTCATGCCGCCGGCCTTCGCCCCGATGATGATGCCCAGGCTCGAGGCCGAGATGACGACCATCCGCGACCAAGGCGGCGATCCCCTGCTTCTGGTTCCCGACGCGGGCAGCGGTGAGGCCTTCGGCATGAACCTGATGGACAGTTCCAACCGCGAGGCCGTGGCGCGGGCCGGGTTCGCCCAGGGCCAGGCGGAAGCGGCGCGGCTCGGGGCGTTCTGGGGATAACGCCCACTGTCATCGCCGGATCTGGCGACAGGGAACAGGCGAAGCGTGCGCCCGTCTCCTTAGCCCCTGTTTCCTCTAGTCGGGCAAAACGACCTGGTAGCGCATGGTCCTGAAATCCAGGCTCAAACGATCAGCCCGCGCAACCAGGTCGTTGCCGATCGCCACGATGTCGGCCGCGGGAAGCTCTTCGTCCGCCGGATCAATGGTCAGGGTCCGATAGGTCAGCTCAGACCCGCCGACCGTCAGCGCCAGCACATCGAGCGTCTGTGTCTCGATCGTCTCTTCGCCGCCAACACCCGATCGCGTCCGGCTGGAGCGCACCAGCCGCGCGCGTTCCTGATCATCCAGGTGAGCCAGGAGGCCGGGGCGGAATATCGTGCGCGACGCCCCTGAATCAAAGAAGGCGCTCGCCGGCTGCTCCCCGCGCCAGACTTCCAGCCCGAGGCCGTCCGCATGCCAATAAAGCCGCGGATGGGTCGCATCGATGGCCGGAGCCGACTCTCCCAGAGATAGCTGCGCGCCCCCTTTGGACCAGCCCATCCGTCCGGTCGCCGCAAAGACCTGCAAGCCCAGAATGCCGTCCGCCGTATAGTCGCCGTCCGAAAAGGTCAGCATGGCGTCGGGCAAGACCAGGAAGACGACATTCCGGATGATCATATCCCCAATCTGAACCCGGTCCGCGACGGCGAGGCGCCCTGTAACATCCTCGGTCACCGTGCCGACCTGAACCTCGCCCTCCAGAAAGCGCAGGCCGGCGGCGCGGGCGTACCGGTCCATGATCACGGAAATCTCGGCGCCCGTGTCGACGAGAACGGGCACAGACGGACCGTCTTCAAGCCGCACGTCGACCCGCATCTGCTTTGCGATGTCGCGCGTGATCGGCACGGTCGCGCCCGAGGCGCCTGTCACACGGATCGGCGCCACCGGGCTGGCGACGCGATAGAGGGCCAGGTCGGGGGCGATGTCCGCGCGCGCCTCGTCATCGGCGAAGGCCAGGGCGCGGTCGAGGGCCACGGCCGCGTCGGAATAGCGCGTTTCCCGAAAAGCCCGATCAGCGAGGGCCCGGAAGGCCCGGCGGCGCTGATCGTCGCTCAGCCCGACCATCTGATCTATCTGGTCTGAAACGCGATCAGCGTCGACGGGGTCGCCGCTCAGCGACAGTCGGGCCATCACGATCGCCAACTCCCGATCTAACGAGGGCAAACCGTCGCCCGCGAGCGCCTCGGCCAGCGCCGGCATGTCACCGCTTTCAACCAGTCGATCGAAAGTCTGTAGAGGCTGGGCCTGCGCGGTCGCGGCGATACCCAGAAACAGAAACGAAATCAGTATCCGAAAGATCATCGGACCCCCTGCGACTTGGCGAACCAACCGGTGTTGCTGTAGAGACGAGATCTGTTTTTCACATCTCACCCGGCTGCCTTGCACCGCTCGGGGACAGCTCGACGGTAACTATAGTGCGGAGACGCTCGCCAGAAAACAGGCAGCCGGGGCGGCGCGGCTGAAGGGGTCTTGGAGGATGGCGCGGGGCAACCTGAATTCGTGACCTTCGGTGAGACCGCCGCCGCCCCTCCACCCTGCGCCGCATGGTCCCCCTCCCCGCGTCGCGGAGAGGATTTCAGATCACCTCCGCCACTGTCGCCAGCATCCGGGCGATGTCCTGATCCCGGCTCAGGCGGTGGTCGCCGTCCTTGATCAGGGTGAAGACCACGTCCTGGCCCTTGATGGCGTTGGCCAGTTCGAGGGCATGGGTCCAGGGCACGTCGGGGTCCTCGCGGCCCTGCAGGATGCGCACCGGGACCTCGACCGGCACCGGGCCGCCGAGGATCGACCAGCGGGCGCCGTCATCGAGCAGGGCGGCGGTGATCGGATAGCCGCCCTCGTCATAGAGCGATGGCCGGATCCATTCCCCGTCCCGCGCCAGAGCCTCATGCGCCTCGGGCGGAAAGCCCGGCTTCATCAGCGCTTCGGTGAAGTCGGCGGCCGGAGCGATCAGGATCATGGCGTGGAGTCGCTCGGGACTCGCGGCTGCGACCAGACAGCCGATCCAGCCGCCCATCGACGAGCCGACCAGCACCAGCGGGCCCGTGGTCAGGGCCGCGATCGCCGCCAGACTGTCTTCTCGCCAGCGCGAAATCGTCCCGTCGCGAAAGGCGCCGCTCGATTGGCCGTGGCCGAAGTAGTCGAAACGCAGGAAGGCCCGCCCGTTGGCCAGCGCCCAGTCGGCCAGGGCCTGGGCCTTGGTCCCGGTCATGTCGGACATGAAGCCGCCCAGCCAGACCAGCGTCGGCCCCTGCCCGGCCACACGCCGCCAGGCCAGTCGCTGGCCATCGCCGCGATCAAGAAATCCGACTTCTTCACCTGTTGTCATTGCAGCGCCTTCCCGTCGCGATGGGGGTGTGTGTCGCCAGTTGTTGGGCTATGTCCATCCTGTGTCGAGACTCCCCGCCCATTTCACGTTGCTGCAGGTCACCCCCGAGCTTGAAACGGGCGGCGCCGAACAGACGACCCTTGATGTCGCCCGCGCCGTCATCGCCGCCGGCGGCAAGGCGCTGGTCGCCACGCGTGGCGGACGGATGGCCGCCCGGCTGGAGGCCGATGGCGGCCGCCTGATCCAGATGCCGGCCCAGTCGAAGAACCCGGTGGTGATGCTGGCCAACGCCGCGCGAATGATCGGCGTCATCCGGCGCGAGGGCGTCAGCCTGGTTCACGCCCGCTCCCGCGCCCCCGCCTTCAGCGCCCTGTGGGCCGCCCAGGCCGCCGGCGTGCCGTTCATCGCCACCTATCACGGCGTTTACAACGCCCGCAGCGGCCTCAAGCGCTGGTACAACGCGGTGATGACCCGCGGCGACCTGGTGATCGCCAACTCCGACTTCACCCGCGATCACGTGCTCGCCGAGCATGGCCTGGACCCGGAGCGGGTGGTGGCCATCCCCCGCGGCGTCGACCTGGCGCGGTTCGATCCGGCCGGCGTCTCGCGCGCCCGGGTCACCGCCCTGCGCAAGGCCTGGGGCGTCGCGCCCTCCGACAAGCGGTTGAAGGTGCTGCTGGCCGGCCGGCTGACGCGCTGGAAGGGACAGGGGTTGGTGATCGACGCCCTGGCCCGGCTCAAGAAGACTCACGGCGACAAGATTTTGCTGCTGCTGGCCGGCGACGACCAGGGCCGCAAGGCCTATCGCGGCGAGCTCGAAAAGAAGATCGCCGACCACGGACTCGAGGGCTCGGTCAAGCTGGTCGGGCATTGCGACGACATGCCGGCCGCCTATCTGCTGGCCGATCTGGCCATCGCTCCTTCCCTTGATCCCGAAGCCTTTGGCCGCACGGCCGTGGAGCCCCAGGTCATGGGCCGTCCGGTGATCGCCGCCGACCACGGCGCGGCGCGCGAGACGGTCATCGACGGCGAGACCGGCTGGCTGGCCGCGCCCGGCAACGCCGAGGCCTGGGCGCGGGCCCTGGCGCACGCCGTCGATGTCGGAGTCGCCGGCCGTCAGACCATCGCCGCCGCCGCCGCCATCCGCTCACGACAGCTTTATTCTGTCGAAGCCATGTGCGACGCCACGCTGGATATCTATGCTCGGGTGCTGGAGGAGCGACGGTGACCGGCGCAGTCAAGAAGGTTCTGGTGATCCAGGCGGGCTCGATCGCCGAGTTCGTGCTGTCGCTGGCGGCGATGAAACGCATCCGCCTGGCGCACCCCCATGCCCGCATCACCCTGCTGACCGTGCCGCAGTTCGAGGCCCTGGCCCGCGCCAGCCCCTATTTCAATCACGTCGACACCGGCGCGCGGCCCATGGCCCCCGGCGAATGGCTGGCCCTGCGCGGTCAGATCCTGCAGGCCAAGTATGACCGGGTCTATGACCTGGAAAGCTCGCCCACCAGCCGCTTCCTGTTCCGGATCCTTTGGCCCTTCCCGCCGGCCTGGTCCGGGGCTGTCGGCGGCGCCCGGCTGCGCCACCGCAACCCGGCCCTCGAGCGAATGCACACGCTCGAACGCCACGCCGAGCAGTTGCAGGTGGCCGGCGTCTGGCCCGACGCGCCGACCAACTCCGGCGATGCGCCGCCGCCCGACCTGTCGTGGATTCTCCGCCGCGCCCACGAGCCCCGGCCCGTCGCCGGCGCCGCCCCGCCCAAGCCGTTCGTGCTGCTGGTGCCCGGCGGCGGCGAAGCCAAGCCTGAAAAGCGCTGGCCGGTGGCCAACTACGCCGAACTGGCCCGCCGCCTGAAGGCGCGCGGCTTTGACATCGTGATCATCGGCGGCCCGGCGGAAAGCGCCATGGCGCGGGCCATCCAGAAGGTGGTGGGCCAGGCCCGCGACCTGACCGGCCGCACCGACTTCGCCCAGATCGCGGTGCTCGGCGCGCGCTCGGTTCTGGCCGTGGGCAACAACACCGGGCCGCTGCATCTGATCGCCGC
Organism: Caulobacter sp.; assembly: GCA_030680355.1. Lineage (GTDB taxonomy): Bacteria > Pseudomonadota > Alphaproteobacteria > Caulobacterales > Caulobacteraceae > Caulobacter. The sequence continues at coordinate 72,251 of JAUXVF010000031.1, read as the reverse complement.
CGCCGGGGCGCCGACCATCGCCCTGTTCGACGGCGCCGACGATACACTGGTGCGGGCGCCGCGCGGCCATGTGGCCGTGATCCAGGCCCCGACCCTGGCCGAACTGTCGATCGAGACGGTCGCCAATACCGCCTGGTCGCTGCTGCCCCGCGACTGAGACCGCATTTCCCTGTCGCCTTGTGGCGCCGCTGCGCTTGATCGCGACAGAGGGGAGGGTCATATAGCGGGTTGAGATTCCGGAACGCTTTGGCGCGCCGCGGTCTTTCCTGACCATAATCATCGGAGCTTTGCCTATTCGCCGCCCCAACAATACGCCGCCCGTCAAAGACGGGCCGCGCATGAACGACGAGATCCGTGTCCCCCGTGTCCTGCTGATCGACCAGAATGGCGAGAAGCAGGGGGAGATGCCGACCTCCGCCGCCCTCGAGGCCGCCGAGGAAGCCGGCCTGGACCTGGTTGAAATCGTTCCCAACGCTGATCCGCCCGTCTGCAAGATCCTGGACTACGGCAAGTTCAAGTTCCAGGAGCAGAAGAAGAAGAACGAGGCGCGCAAGCGGCAGAAGGTGGTTGAGCTCAAGGAGATCAAACTCCGGCCCAACATCGACGTGCATGACTATGAGGTCAAAGCCCGCTCGATGACGCGCTTCTTCGAGGAGGGCGACAAGGTCAAGGTGACCCTGCGTTTCCGCGGTCGTGAAATGGCTCACCCCGAACTGGGCATGAAACTGCTCCAGAAGGTCCGGGCCGACTTCGATGAAGTGGCCAAATGCGAGTACGAACCCCGCATGGAAGGCCGCCAGATGATCATGATCCTCGCGCCGCGATAGGCGCTTAAGGGTCGATCTCGAGATACCGAAGCGCCCCGACCTCACGGTCGGGGCGTTTTGCGTTTTAGGGGTCGGTGGAGAGCGCCGCGCCCCGTCCCTACCCCAGCACCAGCAGGTCGCTGAGGCCGGCGGTCGGGCCGTCGCCGGCGCCGGCGGCCAGATAGGCGTCTAGCCGCGCGAAGCCCTCGGCGATCTCGGCCTCGCTCATGTGTTCGAAGGTCGAGATGGCGCGCAGGCGCAGCTTTTCGGCGGCTTCGGCTTCATTGGCGGCGTAGACCTCCTCGATCGTCACCAGGGCGACGGGCGTCAGCCCCGCCGCCGCGAAGACGGCGGTCACCTCCACCAGGGTCGGAAACATCTGCTTCTCGATGGCCAGGGCGCGCGGAAAGAACTGCTGCCACCAGCCGGCGGTCATCCGGTCGGCGAAGGGGCTGCGGACCAGCACCCGCCCGCCGGGGCGCAGCACCCGGGCGATCTCTGCCGCCGCGGCGGCGCGGTCGGGCACGTGGTGGAAAGAGAGAAACATCAGCACCGCGTCGACACTGGCGTCCTCCAGCGGTATCCGCGCGGCCTCGCCGGCCCGGTAGTCGACCCCCGGATGGCCGGCCGTGGCGACCGCGATCTCGCGCATCCGGGCCGACGGCTCGACGCCATGCACCGGCCCGCCGAAGGTCTCGGCCAGGGCCGGGGTCAGCCGGCCGACGCCGCAGCCCAGATCAACCACCGTCAGCGGCCGCCGGTCCGGCAGATGCGCGGCGAACCGCTCCATCCAGCGCGCCAGCGTCGCCGGCGCCATCGAACGCCCCCGGGCGTAGACCGCATGCTGGTTGTCGTCATAGTCGACCCGTTTCAGCGCCACGTCGGCCTCCGGTCTCGGGATCTACAGGGATGATGAATGAAGCGCTTTATCGGACGGACAGGAAGGCTTTCCCGGCGTTCAGAAAATCAAATGGGGACACACACTCGTTTGCTCGCAAGTGAGTGTATGTCCCCATCTAGTGCAAGCCGCCTGGTCGCGCCGTCAAAATTGATGAAGATCATTACCGCAAAGCAGTTGCCGCACCATTCTGTCGCCGCGAACCGTCGCGAACCACAGAAGGAGCGTCGTGATGCTCAATCCCGTGAAACTTGGCCTCGCCGCAACGATTGTTGTCGCCGTGTCCTGGACTATCTGCAGCGCACTGGTCGTTGTGGCTCCGGGCCCGATGATGCAGATGAGCGGCCAGATGATGCATGCAAATCTACAGGGCATTGCTTGGACAATGCACTGGAGCGGCTTTCTGATCGGCATGATCGCCTGGTCAGCGATCGCCGGTCTGGTCGTTTGGGCCGTGGCGATGATTTACAATCGTCTTGCCGGACAGCCCTGAATTGAGTCACCGCCAGCCCGTCAAAAAACCTGCTCGCTGCGGTCTGCACCCTGCCTAACCGGTCTCGCTGGCAGGCTTCAGTGACCGTGGCCGGCCTGCGGCGCCAGCCAGCGTGACAGGTACATCCGTTCGAATACGAAGACCGCGGCGATACCGATGCCCGCATACAGAACAATGGCGGGATCACTTTGCAGCTTCATCGCCGCGAACGCCGAAAGAACGACGGCGTCAAAGGCGAGCGCCGTCAGGAGCACCGCCCCGGCGGCGTCGACCTCCTTGCGGCGGAAGTGGAACACGCCCCAGTGCACAGTCATGTCCATGACGAGGTAGAAGAACGCGCCCAGTGATGCGATCCGGCCGAGGTCGAAGAATATCGCCAGCGTCGAGGCGACAACCACCGTGTAGACCAGCATGTGACGTTGAATGTTTCCCGGCATGCCGAAATCCCGGTGCGGGATCATCTTCATATCGGTGAGCATCGCCAGCATGCGTGACACCGCAAAGACGCTGGCCAGAAGGCCGGAGGCCGTCGCGACCGCAGCCAGAAGGACCGTCAGATAGAAACCCGTCTGGCCGAGCGCCGGCCGGGCCGCCTCCGCCAGAGAGTAGTCCCGGGCGGCGACGATCTGGTCGATGGGCAGGCTGGCCCCCACGCCGAAGGCCACCAGCAGGTAAACCAGGACGCAAAGGGCGATCGAGATCACGATCGCGCGGCCGACATTACGATGGGGCTCAGTGATCTCGGCACCGCTATTGGTAATCGTGGTGAAACCCTTGAAGGCCAGGATCGCCAGGGCCACCGACGCGATGAAACCGAGCGGGGTCGCGGCCTGGGTGGTTTCCGACGCCGCGGCGAACTGGAAGCCGCTGGACCAGAGCGCGGCGATGCCAAACAGCGCGATCCCGCTGACCTTGACCGCCGCCATGACCAGGGAAAAGCGCCCGACTGATTGGTTGCCGGCGATGTTGACGAGGAAGGCGAACACCATCACCGCGACAGCGAGGATCGGCACCAGCGGCCCGCCCACGATGTCAAAGGGCCGCAGGACGTAGGTGGCGAAGGTTCGGGCCACGAGGCTCTCGGCGATGATCATGCTGAGGGCCATCAGAAGCGCCGCCCCGGCGGCGACGGCGCCCGGGCCGTAGCATTTCTGCAGGATCATCCCGATCCCGCCGGCCGAGGGCCAGGCGTTCGACATCTTGATATAACTGTAGGCGCTGAAGGCGGTGACGACCGCGCCGGCGATGAAGGCCAGTGGAAAGAGCGGACCGGCAAGCTGTGCGATCTGGCCCGTCAGAGCAAAAATGCCCGCCCCGATCATCACACCGGTGCCCATGGCAACGGCCCCGGCCAGTGTGATCGAGCCTTTCCTGTAGTCGCTGCCCTCATGATCATGCTGCATTTCGAATTGCCTCTGGTGAGCGCTCCTGTTCGGCATGGGGACACTCACTCTCGTCTCGCCTGGAGATACAACCCTAAAGCCGCGGGCGCTGGCGACAGGGAGGGCTTGCCCGATTCACCGGGCCTTGACCGCCTCCGGTTTCCCACTCCTCTCGGGGCGGAGATATAGAAACGGGGGCACTTATTATTCAGCTAAATGAACATCGCGCCTGACCGGGGACAGCTGCAAGCCATCGCCGAAACATGTCCCCGTCCCGCTTTGCCGGCGGACTGAATGGGCCTAAACCCCCGCCCCTGATGGCAGCCGATCCCACACCCTCCGCCGCGACCGCCCAGAGCGACAACCGGGCGCTCTACGTCCTGCTGGCCGTGGTGTTCGTCAATATCGCCGGGTTCGGGGTGATCATTCCGCTGCTGCCGTTCTACGCCAAGTCGTTCGGGGCGCCGGACTGGCAGGTGTTTGTGCTGTTCTCCTGCTATTCGGTCGGCAACTTCTTCGCCGAGCCTCTGTGGGGCCGGCTGTCGGACCGGATCGGGCGGCGACCGGTGCTGATCATCACCATCTTCGGCAATGCCCTGACCTATGTCGCCCTGGCCTTCGCCCCCAACCTCTGGATCGCCTGCGCCATCCGGCTGACCGGGGGGATGCTGACCGGCAACATCTCGACCATCCAGGGCTATATGGCCGACATCACCCCGCCCGACCGCCGCGCCGGGCGGCTGGGGCTGATGGGCGCCGCCTTCAGCCTGGGGTTTGTCACCGGCCCCTCGATCGGCGGCCTGCTGGCCCATGCCGAACAGGGCACGATCGGCTTCCGCCCGCCGCTGTTCCTGGCCGCCGCCCTGGCGGTGACCGCCGGGCTGGGCGTGGTCGCCTTCGTCCGCGAGACCCGGGCGCACGCGCATCGCGACGCGCCGCGACGGGGCCGGTTCGAGGGCGTCAGCGACGCCCTCGCCCATCCGGTGATCTGGCGGATCCTGACCGTGACCCTGATCTCGATCGCCGGGTTCGCGGCCATGGAGGCGACCTTCGGTCTGTGGGCCGAGGCCCGGTTCGCCTGGGGGCCGCGCCAGATCGGCTTCTGTTTCCTGGTCATCGGCCTGACCGCGGCCTTCGCTCAGGGTCTGTTGACCGGCGCCCTGGCGCGGCGGTTCGGCGAGGCCAACACCCTGATCGCCGGCCTGGTCCTGATCGGACTGGGGTTCGCCCTGCAGCCCTTCGTGCCGACCTGGCAATGGGCGGTGGTCGGCATGATCGCGGTGGCCCTCGGCCAGTCGCTGTGTTTCCCCAATATCGGGGCCATCATCTCCCGCGCATCCTCGGCCGACCGCCAGGGCGAGATGATGGGGCTCAACACCGCCGCCGGAGCCCTGGCGCGGATCGTCGGCCCGCTGATGGCCGCGCCGCTGTTCTCCGGCTTTGGGCCCAGCGCCCCGTTCGCCGTGGCCGCCGGATTGTGCATCCCGGCCCTGTTCATGGCCTGGCAGGTCAAGCGTCAGGTCCGGCGGATCCAGTAACACGTCTTGCGTGATCGATCGATCTGCGCAACCTTCCCAGACAGGCGCGATAAGGCAGGCGCCGCGTGAGGGGGCTTGTGATGGTTCGTGGTGTTCTGACGGCGCTGGTCTGCGCCCTTTTTCTGACGTCGCCGGCGCTGGCCGCGCCCGTGGAAGCGTATGGCCGGCTTCCGGCCATCGAAGACGTCACCATCTCCGACGACGGCAAGACGCTGGCCTACATCCGCAATGACGGCGATGCGCGGCAGCTGCTGGTCCAGACCCGCGAGGGCGACGTGCTGGGCGGCGCCGACCTGACCGGGGTCAAGGTCCGCAGCCTGATGTGGGGCAGCCCCGACCATGTGATCGTCATGGCCACCACGACCGCCGACCTGTCGGACTTTTTCTACAAGAGCGAAATCCCGCTGGCCTACAGTTACAATGTGAAGACCGGCAAGATCGTGCGGCTGATGAACCGCTCCTCCCGGGAAGCCATCAACGCCATCTTCAGCACGCCACAAATCGCCGACTACAAAGGCCGGCCCACAGCCTACGCCATGGGCTACACGGTCGAGAACGAAGCCCGGCGCTACGACGTCTACCGGATTGATCTCGATACCGGCTACGGCGCGCTCTATCAGCGCGGCCCCGACGATTTCGCCCGCTTCCTGATCGACGCGGACGGCGGCATGGCGGCCATGACCACCGAGACCAGCGCCGGACGCTGGCGGCTGCAGACCCGGGCCGGCGGGGCCTGGATTGATGCGGCCAGCACGCCCCGCAGCATCGACTCGCCGGGGATGGCAGGCTTTGGCCGCAGCCTCGACACGGTGTTGATCCAGCTCCTCGACGAAGACGCCGGCCACTGGACCCTGAGAGAGGTGAACCGGACCACCGGCGCGCTTGGCGAGCCGTTCGGCCCCGAATTGCCAACCGACACGCTGCTGCACGGGCGCGACGGTCGGCTTGTGGCCTTGGGCTACACCGACGTCTTCACCGACTATGAAATCTATGAGCCCCAGCTGGCCGAGACCTGGAAACTGGTCAAGACAAGCTTCGCCAACATGCGGGTGACGCTCCAGTCGATGACGCCCGACTACAAGACCGTGGTGATCCGCGTCGAGGGCTCGGGCGAGCCCGGCGCCTGGTACGTCGTCGATGCGGCCGCCAAACGGGCCCAGCGCGTCGGCAGCGAGTATCCGGGCGTGGCCGGCGCCGACGTCGCCGACGTGCGGGTGTTCCGCTACAAGGCCAAGGACGGCCTGGACATGTTCGGCTACCTGACCCTTCCGGCCGGCAAGGATCCGCGCAACCTGCCGCTGGTCCTGCTGCCGCACGGCGGACCGGCGGCGCGCGATGTGGCCGGGTTCGACTGGTGGGCCCAGGCCCTGGCCTCGCGCGGCTATGCGGTCTTCCAGCCCAACTTCCGCGGCTCCGACGGTCTGGGCGAGAGCTTCCTGCGGGCCGGCTACGGCGAGTATGGCCGCAAGATGCAGACCGATCTCTCCGACGGTGTCCGCGCCCTGGCGACGGCCGGCGTCATTGACCCGACGCGGGTCTGTATCGTCGGCGCCAGCTATGGCGGCTATGCCGCCCTGGCCGGCATGACCCTCGACCAGGGCGTCTATCGCTGCGCCGTTTCCGTGGCCGGCGTGTCGGACCTGCCGCGCAAACAGGATCGCGCCACCACGCGCACCGGCGGCTCCGACAGCACCACCGTGCGCTACTGGAACCGCTTCCTGGGCGTGAGTTCGGCCAACGATCCGGTGCTCAAGACCCTGTCTCCCGCCTATCTGGCCGACCGGGTCAACGGGCCGATTCTGCTGATCCACGGCCGCGACGACACGGTCGTTCCCTATGAACAGAGCGTGGTCATGAACAAGGCCCTGGTCAGCGCCGGCAAGTCCGTCGAGTTCGTCACCCTGGACGGCGAGGATCACTACATGTCGGCCACCAAGACCCGGCAGCAGATGCTTCAGGCGACACTGACCTTCCTCGAGAAGTACAATCCGCCGAAATAAGGCGATCCGGTCGGGGTGAGCGGTCCGCCGTTCGCCCCGACCGGACGCAGGCGCGGCTTGCTCACCGCCCCGCTTTGCGGTAGAGACGCCGCCTTCCGAACCCGCCGGGCCAAAGGCATGCCTTGGCGGTTCATGATGCGTCTCTATAGAGGACAGGGCTTCGGCCCTGAGCAAAATGCCCAAACTGAAGACCAAGTCAGGCGCCAAAAAGCGCTTCAAACTCACGGCCACTGGCAAGATCAAGGCCGGCGTCGCCGGCAAGCGCCACCGCCTGATCAGCCACAACGGCAAATACATTCGCCAGCAGCGCGGCACGAAGGTGATGAGCTCGGCAGACGCCAAGACCATCAAATCCTATCTGCCCTACGGCCTGTAAGAAGGAGCGCTGACACATGGCACGCGTTAAACGGGGCGTAACCGCCCACGCCAAGCACAAGAAGGTTCTCGTTCAGGCCAAGGGCTTTTACGGGCGTCGCAAGAACACCATCCGCACGGCCAAGGCCGCGGTGGACCGGGCCGGCCAGTACGCCTATCGCGACCGCAAGGTTCGCAAGCGTAACTTCCGCAGCCTCTGGATCCAGCGCATCAACGCCGCGGCGCGTCTGGAAGGCTTCACCTACTCGCAGTTTATCCACGGCCTGGACCTGTCGGGCATCGAGATCGACCGCAAGGTCCTCTCCGACATCGCCGGTCAGGACCCCGTCGCCTTCAAGGCCATCGCCGACAAGGTTCGCGCCGCGCTGGTTTAAGATCCGGGGACGCTCGTCGTCTCTCGACTCTGAAAAGCCCTCCGGTGCGAGCCGGGGGGCTTTTTGTTTGCCCTTGCATGGTGCGTGCTTCGACACGCGCTCTTCGAGCGCTGCTCAGCCTGACGTAGAACAGATGCACGTCATCCTGAGCAGGCCCGCAAGGCCGTGTCGAAGGACGCAACATGACGCCGCCGCCCGTTTCGCCACACTTCCGAATGCTCTAGACCACGGCCCTATATGACCGATCTCAACACCCTCGAAGCCGACCTGTCGGCCGCCATCGCCGCGGCGCCTGATGTCGCCGCCCTGGAGGCCCTCCGCGTCGCCGCGCTGGGCAAGTCCGGCTCCGTCTCGGGCCTGCTCAAGACGCTTGGCTCGATGAGCCCCGACGAGCGCCGCGAGGCGGGTCCGGCGATCAACGGCCTGCGCGACCGCGTCGCCGCCGCCCTGGCGGCCCGCAAAGTCGCCCTGGAGGCCGCCGAACTCGACGCCCGGCTGGCCCGCGAGACGCTGGACCTGACCCTGCCCGCCCCGGCCCGCCGCAAGGGCTCGGTGCATCCGACCCTGCAGGTCATGGACGAGATGACCGCCATCTTCGCCGAGATGGGCTTCGCGGTCGCCGAAGGCCCCGACATCGAGACCGACTTCAACAACTTCACCGCCCTGAACTTCCCGGAGAAGCACCCGGCGCGGGAGATGCACGACACCTTCTTCTTCAAGCCCGGCCCGGACGGGGAGCGCAAACTGCTGCGCACCCACACCAGCCCGGTGCAGGTGCGGGCCATGCAGCGCACCAACGAAAAGCCGGCCGCGCCCTGGATCGCCACCACCATCGAGCCGCCGATCCGCATCGTCGTGCCCGGCCGCACCTATCGCTGCGACAGCGACGCGACCCACACCCCGATGTTCCACCAGATGGAAGGCCTGGTCATCGACAAGGGCATCCATATGGGTCACCTGAAATGGACCCTGGAAACTTTCATCGCCCGCTTCTTCGAGGTCGCCGGCGTGGTCAGCCGCTTCCGGCCGCACCACTTCCCGTTCACCGAGCCCAGCGCCGAGATGGATATCGGCTGCGACCGCTCGGGCGGCGAGATCAAGATCGGCACCGGCAGCGACTGGCTGGAGATTCTCGGCTGCGGGATGGTGCATCCCAACGTGCTGCGCTCCTGCGGCATCGACCCGGACATCTATCAGGGCTTCGCCTTCGGCCTCGGCATCGACCGGCTGGCGATGCTGAAATACGGCATGCCCGACGCCCGTGACGCCTTCGAGAACGACACCCGCTGGCTGTCGCACTACGGGTTCAGCGCCTTCGCCGCGCCCAATCCCGCCACCGGCCTGAGCTAGGAGAGCGACGATGAAATTCACCCTCTCCTGGCTCAAGGACCACCTCGACACCGAGGCCACGACCGCCCAGGTCGTCGAGGCCATGACCATGGCCGGCCTTGAAGTCGAGCATGTCACCGACCCGGCCGAGAAGCTGGCCGCCTTCACCGTGGCGAAGATCGTCTCCGCCGAGCGGCACCCCAACGCCGACCGGCTGCAGGTCTGTCAGGTCGACACCGTCGACGGCCGCAAGGAGATCGTCTGTGGCGCCCCCAACGCCCGCGCCGGCCTGACCACGATCTACGCCCCGATCGGCAGCTATGTGCCGGGCCTGGGCGTGACCCTGGTGGAAAAGCCGGTTCGCGGCGTGGTCTCCAACGGCATGCTCTGCTCGGCCGCCGAGATGGAGACCGCCGAAGAATCCGACGGCATCCTCGACCTGTCGGCCGACTTCCCTGTCGGCCTGCCCGCCGCCCAGGCCCTGGGCCTGGAATCGGTCATCGACTTCGAGGTCACCCCCAACCGCCCCGACTGGCTGGGCGTCGCCGGCATCGCCCGCGACCTGTCGGCCGCCGGCGTCGGGACCCTGCGCGCCCAGACGGTGACGCCGGTCCCGGGGACCTTCCCCTGCCCTATCGCCCTCAAGGTCGACGGCGAGGCCTGCCGGACCTTTTCGGGCCGGCTGATCCGCGGCGTGAAGAACGGCCCCTCCCCCGCCTGGCTGCAGGCCCGGCTGAAGGCCATCGGCCTGCGCCCGATCAACACCCTGGTCGATATCACCAACCTGATCACCTACGACCGGGCCCGGCCGCTGCACGTCTATGACGCCGCCAAGCTGTCGGGAACGACGATCGAGGCGCGACTGGGCCGCCACGGCGAGCACGGCGACGAGCATCTGATCGCCCTGGACGGCAAGACCTACGCCCTGACCCCGGAGATGAGCGTCATCGCCGACGCCGACGGCGAACGCCCGGTCGGCCTGGGCGGCGTCATGGGCGGCGAGTCCACCGGCTGTTCGGAAACGACCACCGAGGTCTTCCTCGAAAGCGCCTGGTTCGACCCGATCCGCACGGCCCAGACCGGCCGCACCGCCGGCATCACCTCCGACGCCCAGTACCGCTTCGCCCGCGGCGTCGACACCGGCTTCATGGTCGATGGCCTGGAGCTGGCCACCGGCCTGATTCTCAAGCTCTGCGGCGGCGAGGCCTCCGACGTCGTGGTCGCCGGCGAGGCGCTGCCCGCGCCCGGTCCGATCACCTTCGATCCGGCCTATGTCGAGCAGCTGGCGGGCCTGTCGATCGCCCCGGAAACGTCGGCCGACATTCTCGGCAAGCTCGGCTTCGCGGTCGAGACGACGGGACGGACCTGGACCGTGACCCCGCCGACCTGGCGGCGCGACGTCGAGGGCAAGGCCGATCTGGTCGAGGAAGTCGCCCGCATCGCCGGCTACGACGCCCTGCCGGCCACGCCCCTGCCCGAGGTCGCCCGCTCCGCCGCCGGCGTCCTGACGGTCCGTCAGGGTCGCGCCCGCACCGCCCGTCGCGCCCTGGCCGCCGCCGGCTATGCCGAAGCCATCACCTGGTCCTTCACCCACAACGCTACCGCAAAGCTGTTCGGCGGCGGCGACGACGCCCTGGTGCTGGCCAATCCGATGTCAGCCGACATCGACACCATGCGCCCCTCGATCCTGCCGGGCCTGATCGGGGCCGCCGGCCGCAACGCCCGCCGGGGCTTCCCCGACGCGGCCCTCTTCGAGGTCGGCCCGGTGTTCGCCGGCGACCGGCCGCAGGACCAGAAGCTGGCCATCGCGGCGGTGCTGGCCCCGCACCTGCCCACCGGCTGGGACAAGCGGCCCCAGGACGACCTGTTCACGGTCAAGGCCGATTTGCTGGCCCTGCTGGAGGAGCTGGGCGCGCCCGTGGCTTCGCTGCAGACCGCGCAAGGCGCTGCGTCGAGCTGGTGGCACCCGGGGCGCTCGGCGCGCCTGCAGCTGGGTCCCAAGGCGATCCTGGCCGAGTTCGGCGAACTGCACCCGGCCGTGCTCAAGGCCCTCGACGTCGAGGGTCCGGTCTACGGTTTCGAGATCTGGATCGAGGCCATTCCCGAGCCCAAGAAGAAGGGCAAGACCCGGTCGGCTCTCGACCTGTCGCCCCTGATGCCGCTGACCCGCGACTTCGCCTTCCTGGTCGACGCCGCCAAACCGGCCGGCGACCTGGTCAAGGCCGTGGTCGGGGCCGACAAGGCGCTGATCGCCGGCGCCCGGGTGTTCGACGTCTACCAGGGCGCCGGCGTTCCCGAGGGTCAGAAGTCCCTGGCCGTCGAGGTCACCGTCCAGCCGCGCGAAAAGACCCTCGCCGAGGCCGAGATCGAAGCCCTGTCAGCCGCCATCGTGGCGGCGGCCGAGAAAGCCGGCGGGCGGTTGCGGGGATAGATCGGTCATCCTTCCCTCCGCGAGGAGAGGATTTGACGGGCGGTCTTCCACCGCCTATCCCTGCCGCCGACATGAGCACCCGCGCCGCCATCGCTGAAAGCCTCGCCGTCCCCGCCGGGACGATGACCGCCCGCGCCCTGTTCATGTCGAAAACCAGCAAGATTATTACCGATCCTTCCGGACCGGAGCTTGCCCGCGCGACCTAGATCCCGCCGGCTGATCGCAAGATCTTCAAAGCCCCGCTCCGGAAACGGAAGCGGGGTTTTTGCTGTGCGGTTCGCCGGTCCTTCACCCCAGTCAAAGGACCCTGCCCATGCCTCTCCCTGCCCCCCAGTCGCTCGCCGATCAACCCGACGGTCGCCATGTGCTGCGCTTTATCGCCGACGACGTCAGCCAGGCGCTCGACGCCGCCCGCACCGGCCTGGCCGCCAGCACGGCCGAGGTCTGCAATCTGTCGATCAGCACCGTCGGTCACCTGGTCGAGGGCGTGCTGCGCGTCCGTCGCCTCAACGAGGCCGGAGCCGTCAGCCTGGCCGACCAGCTGGCCGCCGGGCCGGGCGTGCGGTCGGCGCGGGTCGAGCATCTTTGGGGGCGGTCCTGACCCCACACGGCCTTGTGCCGGCCGCGCGGATGGCTAACTAGGGCGGCCAAGGAGCCTTCATGACCAAACCTCTGCTCGAAACCGTGCTTGAACGCGGCCTGTTCGCCTCCCGCTGGTTGATGGCGCCGATGTATGTCGGGCTGGTCCTGGCCCTGATCGCGCTGATCATGATCTTCGGCCAGGAACTGGTTCATGCCGTTCCGGTCATGCTGTCGGGCCACGCCAAGGCCGAGGACGCCATCCTGCTGGCCCTTTCGCTGATCGACCTGTCGCTGGCCGGCAACCTGGTCCTGATCGTGATCTTCTCGGGCTATGAGAACTTCGTCTCCAAGCTGGACATCGGCGAGCACGCCGACCGGCCCAGCTGGATGGGCAAGGTCGACTTCTCGGGCCTGAAGATGAAGCTGGTGGCCTCGATCGTGGCCATCTCCGCCATCGCCCTGCTCAAGGCCTTCCTGGAGACCGCCGGCGCCGGCGCCCCGGTCGACGGGACCAAGCTGCTATGGCTGGTGGTCGTCCACCTGACCTTCGTGGTCTCCGGCGTGCTGCTGGCCCTGATGGACTGGTTGGCCAGTCTCACCGACAAGCACTGACCGGAGACGGCGGGCCTAGAACGGCAGGATGTTGCGCTTGCGGCTGTAGGACAGGTAGCCGACGTTGGCGCCCAGCCGGAAGCCGACGCCGGCGCGCATCGGGGCCAGCGTGATGCCGTCGGCCCGCTGGTAGTTCACGCCCATGCCGGCGATCACATAGGCCGATCCCTCGACCCCGGGGAAGCGGCGATAGATCATGTCCGGGTAATGCAGATTGTAGCAGAGGGTAAAGACCCGGCTGGCGTTGCCGCCGAGATCGAAACCGATCGAGGGGCCCTGCCAGAACACCTCCTGGGTCGGCCGTTCCTTCATGTACATCAGACCGCGGCCGTAGCGGGCGCCGATGCTGATCGCGGCCGAGGCCTCTTCACCGGCGATATAGGCGGTGGGGCGGCCGTTCTCCTTGAAGATGCGCTCGATGGCGGCGCCCGCCGCTTCGGCGGTGACGCCCAGGAAGTCGGAGGTCGCGCCGATGATTTCGTCGGCGCTGTAGGTGCCGGGCGTTTCGGCGTCGACCGTCCCGTCGGCGGCGTAGGTGGACCCGCCCGTGGCGCATCCACTCACGCCCGCGGCGAGACCGGAAAGGATCAGAGTGCGGCGGTCCATAGTCGGGCTCTCCAGAGCAGGTTTGAGTCATCAGACTCGCACCTCATTAGGACCGGTTTGCGGCGCGAATCCTAATGTCTAATTAACCACGTCGCCAAGCTAGCCCTTCTGGCCCGCGAAGCGGATTTGCAGCCTGCGATGCACCCAGATCCGGATGTCGTCGATGATCGTGAAGATCGCTGGAATATAGAGCAGCGACAGCAGCGTCGAGGTGATCAGCCCGCCCACCACGGCGATCGCCATCGGCTGGCGGAACTCCACATCGGCGCCCAGGCCCACGGCGATCGGGGCCATGCCCGCGCCCATGGCGACGCTGGTCATCAGGATCGGCCGCGCCCGTTTGTGGGCGGCGTCCATCAGGGCCTCGTGGCGGGTCATGCCGCCGCTGATGGCTTCCAGCGCGTACTCGACCAGCAGGATCGAGTTCTTGGCCGCGATCCCCATCAGCATCAGGATTCCGATCAGGGAGGCGATCGAGAAGCTGCTGCCCATGATCAGCAGGCCGACGAAGGCGCCGCCGATGGCCAGCGGCAGGGCGGCCATGATGGTGATCGGGTGCAGGAAGCTTTTGAACAGCAGCGCCAGCACCGCGTACATCAGCAGCAGGCCGGTGATGAACGCGCCGGCGAAGCCGATGACCATCTCCTGGATGAACTCGGTGTCGCCGGCGGCGACCTCGCGCACCCCATCGGGCAGGTTCTTGACCGACTCGAGCTTGTGGACCGCCTGATTGGCCTCGCCGCTGGTGATGCCGTCCAGTTCGCCGGTGATGGTGGCGATACGGGAGCGGTCGGCGCGTTTGATCTGGGAGGGGCCCGCCCCGAAGGTGATGTCGGCCACCGCGCCCAGCGGCACGGCGCCGCCGCCGGTGGTCGGCACGCGCAGGTTTTCGAGCACCGACAGATCCTCGCGGGCCGTGTCCGTCAGCATCAGGCGGATCGGCACCTGCCGGTCGCCGAGATTGTATTTGGGCAGTGACTGGTCGACATCGCCGATGGTCGCCACCCGGATGGCCTGGGCCAGCGAGCCGGCCGAGACGCCCAGTCGGGCCGCCTGGTCCGGCTTGGGGGTGATCAGGATCTCTGGCCGGGCGATCGAAGCGGTGTTGACCACATTGGCCAGGCCCTGGACCCCGCGCATCTCCGCCTCGACGGCCCGCGCCGCCATCTGCAGCCGGTCGCCGTCATCGCTGAGAATGGAGAAGGTATAGCTGCTGCCGTCGCTGGGCCCGCCGCCGGACTGGGAGGCGGCGCCGATGCGGGCGCCGGGGACGGATTCAAACCGGTCGACCATGGTCCGGACGAACTGTTGCTGGCTCAGACTGCGATCGCCTTTGTCGACCAGGTCGGCGGTCACCGTGGAGGTGTTGACGTCGTTGCCGCCGATCGCGGCATAGACCGAACGCACCTCCGGCCGGGCGCGCAGCACCGTGGTGACCTGCTGCACGACAGCGTCGGTCTCGGCCAGGGTGGCGCCGGGGGGCAGATCGACGTCGAACGCGGCCCGGCCGCGATCGGCCACGGGCTGGAATTCAAACGGCACGAGCGGCGTCACCAGTCCCGTGGCGACGAACACCGCCACGCCCATGGAAAACACCACCCAGCGGTGTTTGAGGGCCCAGGTGAGGGACTTCAGATAGCCCGCCATCCACTTGGGGTCGTGGTCGTCCTGAGGCAGCGGTTTGAGCAGATAGGCCCCCATCAGGGGCGTCAGAATCCGGGCTACGACCAGCGAGAACAGCACCGAGACGCAGGCGGCCAGGGCGAAGGCCTTGAAGAACTGGCCGATGATGCCGGGCATGAAGCCGACGGGGGCGAACACCGCCACGATGGTCAGGGTCGTGGCGACCACGGCCAGACCGATCTCGTCGGCCGCCTCCATGGCCGCGGGGTATGGCGCCTTGCCGCCGCGCATGTGGCGGACGATGTTCTCGATCTCGACGATGGCGTCATCGACCAGCACCCCGATGGTCAGGGATATGGCCAGCAGGGTGATCATGTTCAGGGACTGACCTAACGGCTCGAGCACCGCGAAGGTCGGTATCAGCGACAGCGGCATGGCCACCGCCGCAACCAGGGTCGCCCGCCAGTCGCGCAGGAACAGCCAGACCACCAGCACCGCCAGCAGGGCGCCCAGACCGACCGCCTCCAGCGAGGCGATATAGCTCTCCTCGGCGTATTCGACGTTGGCGTTGATCTGCTCGATGGTCAGTTCGGGATGGTCAGCGTCGACCTTGGCGATGACCTTGCGGACACGTTCGGCGGTCTTGACTTCGCTGGCCTCGCGCGAGCGCAGGAAGTCAAAGGTGACCACCTCCTCGTCGTTGTAGCGGGCCCGGGTCCGGGGCTCGGTCCAGCCGTCCGTGACGCGCCCCAGATCGCCGAGGCGCACGCTGCGCCCGCCCAGAGACACTCGCGTATCGGCCAGCTGCTGCACACTGTCGGCCGCGCCCAGGGTGCGGATGGAGCGTTCGGAGCCGCTGACCGTGACCCGCCCGCCTGGCAGGTCGTTGTTGGTGCTGACAAGCGCCTGGCTGACCTGGGCGGCGGTGACGTCGAAGGAGGCCAGCCGGTCGGGGTCGAGGTCGATGCGGATCTCGCGGTCGACGCCGCCCCGGCGGTTGACCTCGCCGACCCCGGGGACGGCCAGCAGGGCCCGGCTTATGTCGTTGTCGACGAACCAGGACAGCTGCTCGGGGGTCATCGAGCCGGACCGCACCACCCAGGTGATCAGCGGATCGCCCGTGATGTCGATCCGTCGCACTGACGGTTCCTGCATGTCCTGCGGCAGGTTGGCGCGCAGGCCGCTCATGGCGTTGCGGACGTCGTTGGTCGCGCGTTCGACATTGGTCGACAGCTCGAACTCGATCATCGTGTAGGAGACGCCGTCCAGGATGGTCGAGCGCATGTGGCGCACCCCGCCCAGCCCGGCGATCGAGTCCTCGATCAGACGGGTGACCTGGGTCTCCATCTCGGTAGGGGCCGCGCCGGGGCGGGCGGCGACAACCTGGATCAGCGGAAAATCCACGTCCGGGTTGTTGTTGATGCGCATGGCGTTGAAACCGCTGATCCCGGCGATGGTCAGCAGGATGAACAGCAGGATGACCGGGATCGGATTCCGGATCGACCAGGAGGAAATGTTTTTCATCAGCCGCTACCGGGCCGGCGCGATACGGACGCGGTCGCCCTCGGCGAGGAAGCCGGCGCCCTGGACGGCGATGCGCTGACCGGCGCTGAGGCCCTCGGTGACCTCCATGCCGCCCTTGGTTCGCGCGCCGACCACGATGATCCGGAAGTGGGCCCGCGATTCAGCGTCGATGACGAAGACGCCGGGTTTGTTGTCGCGATAGATCACCGCCGACTGCGGCACGGTCAGGGCGGGCTGTTCGCCCAGATTGATGGTTCCGCGCGCGAACATGCCGGGCCGGAAACCGCCGGCCGCCGACAGGGATATGCGCACCAGGCCCACGCGGCTCTGGGCGTTGACCTGCGGTGTGACGATCCGCACCCGGCCGGTGACCTGGCCGAGCTGGTCCGAAGCGACGACGGCGGGCATGCCGGCCCGGACCAGGGACAGCTGCGTCTCCGGCACCTCGGCGTTGAGCTCCAGCCGGCCGTCCCGCACCAGGCGGAACAGCTCGGCCCCGGCCCCGACGATCTGGCCCTTGACCACCTTGCGCGAACTGATCAGCCCGGCGACCGGCGCGCGGACCGTGGTCTGGCCCAGTCGGGTGGTAATCTCGGCCAGCCCGGCCTGGGCGGCGGCCAGCTGGGCGGCGGCGGTGGCCTGGCCGGCCACGGCGTTGTCGAGTCCGGCCTGGGACAGGTAGCCGCGATCCTTCAGCTCCCGCGCCCGGCCCAGCGCGGCGTCGGCCTGGGCGAGGGTCGCCCGCGCCGAGGCGACGCTGGCTTCCTGCTGGCGCAGCTGGGCGCGCAGCAGGTCGTCGTTCATCTTGATCAGGGGCTGGCCCTGGCGCACCCAGGCGCCTTCGTCGACATAGACCGCCACCGCCGTCAGACCGCCGGTTTCGGCGCCGACCACGACCTCGTTCCAGGCGACGATGTCGCCGCTGGCGGTAACCGACCGCGGCAGCGCGGTCGCGGTGACCGTTTGCACGCTGACCGTCTGGCTGGCCTTCTGGGCAGGCGCGTCGACGGCTTCCTTCTTGCCGCAGGCCGCGAGCATGAGGACCACCAACGCGAGCATCGCCGTTCGCCGACCGGATCCGGCCTGGATGTCTCGCACGTGGAGTTCCCCTCTTTTGCGCTCGCGAAAAGACCCCCGGAGAACCGGCGGGCGCCCTTGGTATCTATGTGTCCGGTGGTCGAGTGCAAGCAGGAAACGCCGCGAAACCGTCCAGCCCCTCGCCTTGGCTGACCAATGTGCTAGACGGGCGACATGACGACCGCGCTGGACAAAATCCGTAACTTTTCAATCGTGGCCCACATCGACCACGGCAAATCGACCCTGTCGGATCGGCTGATCCAGGAGACGGGCGGGCTGACCGCGCGCGAGATGTCGGCCCAGGTGCTGGACTCGATGGACATCGAGAAGGAACGGGGGATCACGATCAAGGCCCAGACCGTCCGGCTCGAGTACAAGGCCGACGACGGCGAGACCTATGTCCTCAACCTGATGGACACCCCCGGCCACGTCGACTTCGCCTATGAGGTCAGCCGCTCCCTGGCCGCCTGCGAGGGCTCGATCCTGGTCGTCGACGCCAGCCAGGGCGTCGAGGCCCAGACCCTGGCCAACGTCTATTCGGCGATCGACAACAACCACGAGATCGTCCCGGTCCTCAACAAGATCGACCTGCCCGCCGCCGAGCCCGAACGGGTCCGCGCCCAGATCGAGGACCTGATCGGCCTGGACGCCAGCGACGCCGTCCTCTGCAGCGCCAAGAGCGGCGTCGGCATCCATGAGGTGCTGGAAGCCATCGTCACCCGCCTGCCGGCGCCCAAGGGCGATCCGGGCGCCCCGCTGAAGGCGCTGCTGGTCGACGCCTGGTACGACGCCTACCTCGGCGTCGTGGTCCTGGTCCGCGTCTTCGACGGCACCCTGCGCGCCGGCCAGAAGGTGCGGATGATGCAGCACGGCTCGGTGCATCTGGTCGACCGCGTCGGCGTGTTCAAACCCAAGAACACCCCGGTCGAAAGCCTCGGCCCCGGCGAGATCGGCTTCATCACCGCCCAGATCAAGGAAGTCGCCGACGCCGCCGTCGGCGACACCATCACCGACGAGAAGAAGGGCACCGCCGTCGCCCTGCCCGGCTTCAAGGACGTGCAGCCGGTGGTCTTCTGCGGCCTGTTCCCGGTCGACGCCGCCGATTTCGAAGACCTGCGCGCCGCCGTCGGCCGCCTGCGCCTCAACGACGGCAGCTTCACCTATGAGATGGAATCGAGCGCGGCCCTCGGCTTCGGCTTCCGCTGCGGGTTCCTGGGCCTCCTGCACCTGGAGATCATCCAGGAGCGCCTCAGCCGCGAGTTCGATCTCGACCTGATCGCGACGGCGCCGTCGGTGGTCTACAAGATCAACCAGCGCGACGGCAGCCAGATCGACCTGCACAACCCCGCCGACATGCCCGACCCGATGCAGATCGAGAGCATCGAGGAGCCGTGGATCAAGGCCACCATCTTCACCCCCGACGAATACCTGGGCAGCGTCATCAAGCTCTGCCAGGACCGCCGCGGCCAGCAGCGCGAGCTCAGCTACGTCGGCAACCGCGCCATGCTGATCTACGACCTGCCGCTCAATGAAGTGGTGTTCGACTTCTATGACCGGCTGAAATCCATCTCCAAGGGCTACGCCAGTTTCGACTACCAGATCGAGGACTACCGCGCCGGCGACCTGGTCAAGATGTCGATCCTGGTCAACGCCGAGCCGGTCGACGCCCTCTCCATGCTGGTCCACCGCGAACGCGCCGAGAGCCGCGGCCGGGGCATGGTCGAGAAGATGAAGGAGCTGATCCCGCCGCATATGTTCGTCATCCCGATCCAGGCGGCCATCGGTGGCCGGATCATCGCGCGGGAGACCGTGCGGGCGTTGCGCAAGGACGTGACGGCGAAATGCTACGGCGGCGACGCCAGCCGCAAGCGCAAGCTGCTCGACAAACAGAAGGCCGGCAAGAAACGCATGCGCCAGTTCGGCAAGGTCGAGATCCCGCAGGAAGCCTTCATCGCAGCGCTGAAGATGGACGATAATTGATCCGGGTTCCTTCTCCCCGAGGGAGAAGGTTTCAGGCGGAGCCCGACGGATGAGGGATCAGGGCCGGGTCAGGCAGAGCCGTCAATGGCGCGGCCCAAACGACGCGTGTGATGGCGTGAATTGCTATTTTTGATTGCATCTTCGCGAAACTCGCGTGATAGTGCAGCATGAAGCCGCTGCTCTTCACACACCATGCGCCCGACCGCATGCGTGAGCGGTCAATCGCCGCCACGTGGCTGGAACGGACGGTTCGCGAGCCCGAGTGGGTCGAGCCGGACCGTGACGATCCCACGATTGAGCGACGTTTCCGGGCTATCCCCGAATACGGCGACAGGGTGCTACGGGTGGCCTGTGTGGAGACGCAAACCCATATCCGGGTTATAAGCGTTCACTTTGACCGTCGCGCGAGGCGCCGCCATGCCTGACATGACCTACGACCCCGAGACCGACGCCGCCTACATCTATCTGGGCGACGGACCGATCATCGAGAGCGAGGAAGTCGCCGACGGCATCGTGCTCGACTACGACGCCGAAGACCGGGTCGTGGGCATCGAGGTGCTCGGCGCTTCAAAGGTGCTGGCGCCGGGCGCGTGGTCAAAGGCGCGGCTGCCCGGGCCGAAGGCGGTTGCGGCGGCGGAGTAGGGCTGGGGGGGTTAAGAGCGGCCGCGAGATCGAATAGCTAACCTAAGAAGTATTTATTTCGATGGTGCTCAAAAAATGCAGGGTGGGGCCGTTTTGTACTATCATTCGGGAGGTTCAAAGAACCGTTTTCGTTGATCATACTCCTGAGTTTAGGTATAAGCAATTTCTCGGCGACGAGAATTTTCATATCGTCGGCGATGGCGATGATGCCGTGATCAAATAGCCAGTGGAACGTCCCGGTAAGGGCTAGCCCATTTCGGACGGAGTCCGACCCGTTGTCGCGAACCGGTCGAATGTGCGCCGCCTGCACCTCGGGGTTGCCTTTGGCGTCGAGAATTGCCAGGCCGGAAACGGCGCACCGGTTTCCGTAAGCCTGTCTCACTGAGCGACGGAAAGCGCGATCTCTAAATGGCTTCAGCGTGGTCAATTCGACGAGCGGGCGATCAATCACGAGAGGGTCGTCATCGTAACCGTCAGGGTCGTCCGGTGAGGGAGCTCCGGACAAGATGTCCGCGAAGCCAGCGGCGAAGATGGCATCGAACTCTTGATCCGTAATGATACGGACAGACTGCCCAAACTGGCCTCTGTTTGTGCTGCCGTCGGCTTTCTGGAGGCGGCTTTCATAGTAGGAGCCACCTTCCCTGAACCCTACGGGCCTGACGAAGTCCAAATAGTTCTTGAGGTCGCAGAAGTAGTGATCGGCGAGCTCGGGGTCCGGTCGGATTTGAGTGGGGGTCGCTACAGCAATGTAGGACTGACGCCCACCACGGCTGCTTAGGTCAGTGCTCGGACGGCGAGGTTCGTAGAAGATGATTTTGTCGTTCAGAGTCTGCCGCACGCGGTCCAGAAGGTCACTTCCAAAATGATACTGAACCCCCGGGATGTCCTTGTAGCTAGGCTGAGCTTTTATGGTTAGGACGCCCTTTGCCATGCCTTCGTCCGTCTCACCCGTTTGACGCGGACCGTCTAGTTCCCGCCTTCCCGAGTGACCATAACCAAAAGCAGATCGTCCGCTAGTGGGGCACCATCCTCCAGAGCAAGTCACCAAGCTGCGCTACGGTGCAGACGAGCAGCGCTAGGACCAAGAGCCACTCTTTCCAATCCCGCTTCATGTCGATCAGTCGATCCGCTGGAGAAACTCGCGCTGCCTCTTAGAGAACCAACGCACTAGGCAAAACACAACCTATCCTGGTATTTTCTTATCGTCTATAGCCGATCCTTGGCGGCGCGGCGGGATTGCCGCGAGCAGTCCAAGAGGCGCGACGACGTGATGGTTTCAGGGGTAAAGACGGGCGGGGCTCAGGCATGAGAGTCCTCGTGGCCTGCGAGTATAGCGGCACAGTCCGCAACGCCTTCCTCGACCACGGCCACGATGCGTGGTCGTGCGACCTGCTGCCGAGCGAGGACGGCTCGAACCGCCACATCATCGGCGATGCGCGTGATCTCCTGAACGACGGCTGGGACCTGTTGATGGTCGCCCACCCGCCTTGCACTCGTCTATGCAACTCGGGTGTCCGCTGGCTGACCGCGCCGCCGCGCGGCAAGACGATTGAGGAAATGTGGGCGGAGTTGGAAGAAGGCGCTGCGCTATTTTCCGACTTCTGGAACGCGCCCATCGAGCGGATCGCGATTGAGAACCCGGTGATGCACAAGCACGCCAAGACCCGCATCATAAATTTCGAAGACTTCGCCCAGAGCATTCAGCCATGGCAGTTCGGCCACGGTGAAACCAAGCGGACCTGTCTTTGGCTGAAGAACCTGCCGCCCCTTGTCCCGACCGAGGTTGTCAGTGGTCGGGCGCCAAGGGTTCATCATATGTCGCCCTCGCCAGATCGCTGGAAGGAACGATCGCGGTTCTTTCCCGGGATCGCCAAGGCTATGGCGACCCAGTGGGGCATTTTCGGAGCCTGCGAGGTCAGCCCGGCGTGATGCCGCGACAGCGTCTGTAGCCACCCCTCCCCCTGACGCCTTGAAGGCCAGTCTGCGCCGGCGGGGGTCCTGGTCAAGGACGGGCCTGCGGCCCGCCGCTGCGCGGCCGCGACGCGGTCCTTGACCAGGGCTCCCGCCCGGCGCGCTCATTCCATCAAGGGGTTCAGGGCGGTTTCCGCCCCGAGGGGCGCGGTCACCGGCAAGGCCACGGGCTTTCGGGGAAAGCCCCGGCCCTGTCCCCGGCGCCAACCCAAAAACACCCAGCCTTTTCCGCCGCTTGCGCCCGGCCAGCGCCCGTCTCCGCTGCCGCGCTCGCGCCCGTCGCACACTGCGCGCCATGACCCGCGCCGTCGCCGATGCTCCCGCCACCCATTTCCGGCTCTCCGAGGAGAGCTGGGCGCTGATCGCCGAGGCCTATCGGGGCGGGGCCACCGCCCGGGAGCTGGCGGCGCGGTGGAAGGTGTCGCCGACGACCATCTATCGCTACGCCTGCCGCGACGGCTTCACCAAGAAGCGCCACAGCGACGCCGTCGCCCGGGCCCATGCCCAGGCGACGGTCGAGGGCGGGGCGGTCGACAACGAAGCGCGGCGGCTGGTCGGGCTGGCGCCGGTCCCGGCCCTGCCGGCCCCGCCGCCGCCGGCGGCCAATCCCGAGGCGCTGAAGCAGCGAGCGATGGAGGACCTGGCCCGGGCGATGGCGGCCGGGCGGGTGGCGGAGGCCGAGCGGCTGGGCCGGCTGTTGCTGACGCTGGGCAAGGTCGGCGATCTGGAACGGTCGGGCGAGGGGTTCGACGAGGACGGGTATCCGGTGCTCACCGGGCCGCTCAAGACCACGTTCGCGGAGGTCGCCGAGATGGTCTATCCCTTTGCCTGCGAAATCGCCCTGAAGATGCTCGGCGACCGGTGGCACGGGCCGGAAGTCTTTTCCCGGGCCGTGATGCGCTGGCGGGCGGAAACGTTCGGGCCCGAGACAGCGGCCAACGACTATCGGGAGATGTGCAAGGGGGGCTGGACCGACACCGTCTATGACGCCGACGGCAATATCCTGCCCGGCTGGGACTCGCAGAACCTGCACCATCCGATGGTGGACCCGCCGCCGGGGTACAGGTTCGAGGACGCCACCGGGCCCTATAGACCCGGCGACGACGCCAGCCCGGAGACCGCGTCCGGGGAGGCGTGAACGGTCGGGCGCCATCATCGCCCCTGATCAGCGCCCGCACGCCCTGCCCCCTTCCAGGGGGAAGGAAGACACCCACGCGTTACCCGCTGGTAACCTGCTCCACCCTCCCCTATCCTGACGGCCAGACAGCGGGAGACTTCGACATGGCCGACGGACCGATCATCGGGCGGACGATCGCCGACTCCACGCCGTTCTGGCCGCAGCGGACGCCGCCGCCCAAGGGGGCGCCCAACATCCTGGTGGTGCTGTTTGACGATGTCGGGTTTTCCGATTTCGGCTGCTACGGCTCGCCGATCGAGACCCCGACCATCGACGCCCTGGCCGCCGGGGGGCTGCGCTACACCGGGTTTCACACCACGGCCATGTGTTCGACCACCCGGGCGGCGCTGCTGACCGGTCGCAACCACCACAGCGTCGGGGTCGGCTGCCTGGCCAATTTCGACAGCGGCTTTCCCGGTTATCGCGGCAAGATCGCCGCCGAGGCCGGCACCCTGCCGGAGATGCTGCGGCCGCACGGCTATCGCAGCTACATGGTCGGCAAATGGCATGTGACGCCCCTGACCGAGGTCGGGGCCAGCGGGCCGTTCGACGGCTGGCCGCTGGGCCGGGGGTTTGACCGCTTCTACGGCTTCATGGACGCCGAGACCGACCAGTACGCGCCCGAACTGGTGCGGGACAACACGCCCATCGAGGCGCCGGGAACCTTTGAGAGCGGCTATCACCTGACCGCCGATCTGGTCGACCAGGCCATCCGCTATATCGCCGACCACACCGCCGACGCGCCCGACATTCCATGGCTGACCTGGCTGGCCTTCGGCGCCTGCCATGCGCCGCACCAGGGACCGAAGGAGTTGATAAAAAAATACGACGCCGTCTTTAATGAGGGCTGGGACGTCGAGCGCGACCGGCGACTGGCCCGGCAGAAGACGCTGGGCGTGGTGCCGGCGAGGACCGACCTGCCGCCGCGCAACGATCATGTGCGGGCCTGGGCCGAGCATGCGCCGGACGAGCAGCGGCTGTTCACCCGGCTGCAGGGCGCCTACGCCGCCATGCTCGACCACGCCGACCAGCATCTGGCGCGGCTGGTCGCCTTCCTCGAAGCGGCCGGGCTCAAGGACGACACCCTGATCCTGGTGCTGTCGGACAACGGCGCCAGCCAGGAGGGCGGGCCGCTGGGCATGGTCAACGCCATGGGGCCCTACAATATGAAGTTCGAGCCGATGGAGGAGAAGATCGCCCGCATCGACGACATCGGCGGGCCCGACACCCACAGCAACTTCCCGCTCGGCTGGGCGATGGCCGCCAATACGCCGCTGCGGCGCTACAAACAGAACACCCACGGCGGCGGCATCCGCGATCCGCTGATCGTCCACTGGCCGGCCGGGCTGGCGGCGCGAGGCGAGCTGCGCGACCAGTTCACCCACGTCTGCGACGTGACCCCGACGATCCTCGACATCCTGGGGGTGACGCCGCCGGCCAGCGTCGCCGGGGTGGCCCAGACGCCGTTGGAGGGGTCGAGCTTCAAGGCCTCGCTGTTCGACGCCGCCGCGCCGCGCCGGACCAAACCGCAGTATTTCGAGATGTTCGGCCATCGCGGCGTCTGGCGGGACGGCTGGAAGGCGGTGGCCTTCCATCCGCCGGGGCGGGCCTTCGACGACGATGTCTGGGAGCTGTACAATCTCGACGCCGACTTCGCCGAGACCACGGATCTGGCGGCGACCCACCCCGACAAGCTGGCCGAGCTGACCGCCCTGTGGTGGGCCGAGGCGGAGGCGCACAAGGTGCTGCCGCTGGACGACCGGTTCGGGGCCCGGTTCGCCGAGAACGCCCAGCGTTTCCATGGCGCCCGCAAGCGGTTCGTCTTCCACCGCGGCATGGGCCATGTGCCCACCGACGTCGCGCCCGACATCCGCAGCCGCAGCTATCATATCGAGGCCAGCGCACGGCTGGCGGCGGGCGACGCGGGGGTGCTGATCGCCCACGGCGACGCCACCTGCGGCTACAGCCTGTTCGTGCGCGACGGACGGCTGGTGCATGACATGAACATCGGCGGGACCCATGTGACGGTGACCTCCGACCAGGTCATCGCGCCGGGCTGGCGGCGGCTGGGCGTGGCGGTCAGGCCGGACGGCGGCCAGCGGCGCATCGTGCTGCTGATCGACGGCCAGCCGGCGGGCGAGGTTTCCACCCCGCTGGGCTTTTTCAACTTCATCAGCTGGTCGGGACTGGATATCGGCCGCGACCGGGGCAGCCCCGTGGCCGACTACGCCGCCCCGTTCGACTTCACCGGCCTGCTGCAGACGGTGACCGTGACCATGGACGACGACCAGGCCCTCGACGGCGACGGAATCGGGGCAGCGGAGATGGCGCGGCAGTAGCGGGGTTGGACGGAACGTCCGCGCCGGTTAACGGTTGAAGCATGATGAAAACCGCATTCGCCGCGCTCGCGGCCCTGACCCTCGTCGCCTGCTCGCCCGAGCCGGCCCAGGAAACCAGCGGTCCGGCCGCCGCGGCCCCGCCGCCGGTGGTCGCCGACCCGGGCCCCGCCCCAACCGAGGCGCCGCCGGTCGCCGAGACCGAGCCCGGCGAGGACGCCCTGTGGAAGGCCCTGGCCACGGCCGGCGACAAGGACCGGCTGGCGAGACTGCCCGACGCCTGGCGGCGGGCCCTCGACGACGCCGACCATCTGTTCGGCGCCCATATCGACGCCATGAGCCTGCTGCTGGCGCCGAACGGCGCCCTGGCCGGCAATCTGCAGCCGCCGCCGGGCAAGTACGCCTGCCGCACGATCAAGATCGGCGGCGACCCGGCCTATATCGTCTATGGCTGGTTCACCTGCACGGTTGAGCTGACCCCCGGCGGCGACCTGATCCTGACCAAGACCACCGGCAGCCAGCGCTCGCGCGGCCTGCTCTTTCCCGACAGCGACAAGCGGCTGGTGTTCCTCGGCGCCCAGGCCTGGGGCGAGGACGAGACCGACTATCCCGCCTACGGCGCCAATCCCGAGCGCGACCAGATCGGCGTCGTCGAACGGGTCGGAACCAACCGCTGGCGGCTGGTCCTGCCCTGGCCGAAACAGGAGTCGAAACTCGATGTGCTGGAGTTGAAGCGCTGACCCTTGTGTGACCCATGCGCCACACCTACATCGGGCTCGCCGGTTGCGCTTGATCAAGGCGGCCGGGCCACATCCGCCGTAACGGGGACAGCATGAACATCGACCTCTATTCCGACCGCGCCAAACAGGCCATTCAGTCGGCGCAATCGCTGGCGCTCGCGCGCCGTCATCAGAACCTCTCGCCCGAGCACATTCTCAAGGTGCTGCTCGAGGAAAAGGACGGCCTCAGCCGCGCCCTGATCGAGAGCGCCGGCGGCCGGCCCGACGCGGTCGACGCCGCCGTCGAGACCCTGCTGGGCAAGATGCCCAAGGTCGAGGGCGGCAGCGGCCAGCTCTATATGAAGCCGGAATCGGCCAGCGTCTTCAGCCGCGCCGAAGCCGACGCCAAGGCGGCCGGCGACGCCTTTGTCACCACCGAGCGGCTGCTGATCGCCCTGGCCGCCGAGGGCGGCGAGGCCGGCAAGGCGCTCAAGGACGCCGGGGCCACCGAGAAATCTCTGGAAGCGGCCGCCACCGATCTGCGCAAGGGCCGCACCGCCGACAGCGCCAGCGCCGAGGAGGGTTATGACGCCCTCAAACGCTACGCCACCGACCTGACCCAGAAGGCCCGCGACGGCAAGCTGGACCCGGTGATCGGCCGCGATGAGGAGATCCGCCGCACCATCCAGGTGCTGAGCCGGCGGACCAAGAACAACCCCGTCCTGATCGGCGAGCCGGGCGTCGGCAAGACCGCCATCGTCGAGGGCCTGGCGCAAAGGATCGTCAACGGCGACGTGCCCGAGAGCCTCAAGGACAAGAAGCTGCTGTCGCTCGACATGGGCAGCCTCATCGCCGGCGCGAAATACCGCGGCGAGTTCGAGGAGCGGCTGAAGGCCGTGCTCGGCGAGGTCACCGCCGCCGAAGGCTCGATCATCCTGTTCATCGACGAGATGCACACCCTGGTCGGGGCCGGCAAGAGCGACGGGGCGATGGACGCCTCCAACCTGCTCAAGCCCGCCCTGGCGCGCGGCGAACTGCACTGCGTCGGCGCCACCACGCTCGATGAATACCGCAAGCATGTCGAGAAGGACGCCGCTCTGGCCCGTCGCTTCCAGTCGGTGTTCGTCGGCGAGCCGACGGTCGAGGACACCGTCTCGATCCTTCGCGGCCTGAAGGAGAAGTACGAGCTGCACCACGGGGTGCGGATCAGCGACAGCGCCATCGTCGCCGCCGCGACGCTTTCCAACCGCTACATCGCCGACCGCTTCCTGCCCGACAAGGCCATCGACCTGATGGACGAGGCCGCCAGCCGGGTGCGGATGGCCGTCGACTCCAAGCCCGAAGAGCTGGACGAGATCGACCGCCGGCTGGTGATGCTGAAGATCGAGCGCGAGGCGCTCAAGAAGGAGACCGACCCCGCCAGCAAACAGCGGCTCGAGGCCATCGAGGACGAGATCGACGAGCTGCAGGTCGAATCCGACGAGATGACCGCCCGCTGGAAGTCGGAGAAGGAAAAGGTGGGCAGCGCCGCCCAGGTCCGCGAGGCGCTCGAGCGGCTGCGTGCCGAACTGGCCGCCGCCCAGCGCCGCGGCGACCTGCAACGCGCCAGCGAGATCGCCTATGGCGAAATCCCGCAGATCGAGAAGCGTCTGGCCGAGGAAGACGGCAAGGCGGCCGAGAACCCGATCAGTCCCGAGGTCGTCGACGCCGAGCAGATCGCCGCCGTCGTCAGCCGCTGGACCGGGGTGCCGGTCGACAAGATGCTCGAGGGCGAGCGCGAAAAGCTGCTGCAAATGGAAGACGGGCTGCGCGAGCGCGTGGTCGGCCAGGAGGAGGCGCTGGTCGCCGTCTCCGACGCCGTGCGCCGGGCCCGCGCCGGTCTGCAGGACCCCGGTAAACCGATCGGTTCATTCCTGTTCCTCGGCCCGACCGGCGTGGGCAAGACCGAGCTGACCAAGGCCTTGGCCGAGTTCATGTTCGACGACGAGTCCGCGATCACGCGGCTCGACATGAGCGAATACATGGAAAAGCACAGCGTCAGCCGGATGATCGGGGCCCCGCCCGGATACGTCGGCTATGACGAGGGCGGCGCCCTGACCGAAGCCGTGCGCCGCCGGCCCTATCAGGTGATCCTGTTCGACGAGATCGAGAAGGCCCACCCCGACGTGTTCAACGTGCTGCTGCAGGTGCTCGACGACGGCCGCCTGACCGATGGTCAGGGCCGCACCGTCGACTTCCGCAACTGCCTGATCATCCTGACCAGCAACATGGGCAGCGAATATCTCGCCGCCCTTGAGGAAGGCGATGATGTCGAGGCCGTCCGGCCCGAGGTCATGGAGGTGGTCCGCCGCAGCTTCCGCCCCGAGTTCCTCAACCGCCTGGACGAGATCATCCTGTTCAAGCGTCTGGGCCGGGCCGAGATGGGCGACATCGTCAAGATCCAGCTGCAGCGGGTCGAGAAGCTGCTCGCCGACCGCCGCATGAGCATCGCCCTCGATCCGGCCGCCATGCACTGGCTGGCCGAGCGCGGCTATGACCCGGTCTACGGCGCCCGGCCGCTCAAGCGGGTGATCCAGAAGGAGCTGATGGACCCCATCGCCCGCAAGCTGCTGGCCGGCGAGATGGCCGACGGGTCCGTGATCGAGGTGACGGCGGACGCCGACGGATTGGTGATCGGGAAGGCAAGAGTGCACTGAGGCTTCAAAGCACCTTCTCCCCCTTGCGGGAGAAGGTGGCGGCCGAAGGCCGACGGATGAGGGGTTGATGATCGGGGCCGCTTCGGACGGGCCCCGGCGATTGCCCACATCCGCCGGAGCGCCCCTCCATCCGGCCTGCTCCGCAGGCCGCCTTCTCCCGCAAGGGGGGATGGAAATTCCCCTACCCCTCGTCGAACGGCGGCGGCAAGCGGCCGCTCTTGAACAGGATCGTCGGGGTTTCGTCGAAGTCGCCCATTTCGGCGTCGCCGGTGGCGGAAAACGCGACCACGCCCAGCCGCAGCGGCGCCAGCCGTTCGGCGCGGCGCAGGGCCTCCTCGGCCGTCTTGCAGACCAGCGGCTGTTCCGACTTCAGCGCCTTGCCGCGCCCGGCGATGAAGGCCTGCACGAGGTGGATGGTTTCAACGGCCATGGGAACGGGCCTTCCGCCGCGCGGCGGCGGCTGTGATGCGGGGATATGGGAGAGAGTCGCCGACGGTCGGCGGCCGGCGATAGCACGGTTTTCGGCCCTGCGTCCTTCGACGCGCCCTAGCCGATGGTCTTGCCCATCCGCAGCAGCGGCACCGGCGCCCCGCCCCTGTCGTCGATGAGCCGTTCGAGGACCGCGTAACCACAGGCCTCGTAAAGCGGCTGGCCGGCCAGGGTCGCGGCCAGTTCCACGCGCGCGAACCCCTCGGCCTTGGCCGCCGCTTCGCAGAGCGACAGGATCAGCCGGCCGACGCCCCGCCGGACGAAATCAGGGGGGGTGTACATGGCCCGCACCCGGGCGGCGTCGACGGTCGGGTTCAGGCCATGGGCGTCACGGCCGGGGCTGTGGTCGCCGCCATAGAGGGTCGCCCGCCGGCTCCAGCCGCCGCAGCCGGCGATCTCGCCGTCAGCCTCAATGACGAAATAGGTCCGGTCGGCGATCAGCTGGCTGTCGAGCCCCATCAGCTGTTTCGAGGCCGCGATCTGGGCGGGATCAAGGAAGTCGCGCTGCAAATTCCCGATGGCCAGGTCCATCAGTCGGGTCAGGACCGAAACATCCGCGGGTTCGGCGAGGCGGTGGGTCAAGGTCATGGCGATATTTCAAACCGCAACCGGGGTCGAGACAAGCGCGGCGGCCCATCTACCCGACATTGCGTCCCCATTTTCGCCCAATCTGTGCTAGAAGATGTGCTTCTGCGCGCTGTTGTCGCGCCCTCCGCTGATTCTCGCGGAAGATTGGAGACTCCATGATCGAGGAAGGCTTCGTGCGGATGTATGCGCACGACTTCGCCGCGCTGGCGGCCCGGGCTGAAGGCGGCTCCGATGTCGAGGCCCTGGTGAAGAAAAGAATCGACGAGGCGCGCTCGCACGCCACCCTGATGGACTCGCGCAAGGGCGAGGGTCACCTGCCCGCCGTGGCCGACCGCGTGGCGCATGAAGCCGAGCGCGAGGACGTCCGGTTTGTCCGCGCCGGACAGGACGTGCCGGGGGCTCTGGCCCGCCGCAAGGAGTTCCTGATGCAGATCGCCGATCTGCTGCGCTCGCCGCCGGCCGCGCCAGGCCGTCTGTCGATGGCCGTGCGTGGCGAAACGCGTTCGCGGAGTCTTGCCTGACACGCGAAAAAATGCGAGGGAGCCTGCGTCGAAATTTCGCCTGGTTCGGTCGCCATCCACCGCACGTCTTGAAGTCTTGCGCCGGACCTGCTCCTCGATCCTTCCGAAATACCGATCCTACCGCGTCCCACGGGGCGCAACCTGATTGATGAAAGAGGATACGATCCATGGCTACCGGAACCGTGAAGTGGTTCAACGCCACCAAGGGCTACGGCTTTGTCCAGCCTGACGATGGCGGCGCGGACGTTTTCGTCCACATCTCGGCCGTTGAGCGCGCCGGCATGCGTTCGCTGAACGAAGGCCAGAAGCTGAGCTACGAACTCGAGCGCGACCAGCGCTCGGGCAAGACCTCGGCGGGCCAGCTGCAAGCCCTCTAAGGCCTGCGGACACAAAGCTGAACGGGCCGGTCTCCTGATGGGGGCCGGCCCGTTTTCGTTTCAGGATCACCGCCCGGCTGCGACAGTTTGGCAATGACGAAATTCAACCCTCGTTAGCGCTTTTTCCCCATTCTGGGGGTAATGACAGGTCTCGCCCTCAAAAGCCGCCGCAAGCTGCGCCTGGTTCTCGCCCTGGGACTGCTGGTGCTCGCGATCGTGGCGGCCGGCGGTCTGGGCGCGATGGCCCTGTCGGCCCGCGCGGTGGACCGGGCGACGGCCCTGCAGGAGCAGGAGCTGCTGCTGCGGACCCTCGACCGGCAGATGGAGCGTCTGGTTGTCGATGTGACCTCGGCCACGGTCTGGGACGACGCCTACGCCAGAACCGTCACCCGGTTCGACCCGATCTGGACCGACGAGAATTTCGGCCGTTACTATTCCCAATACCTGCATCACGACCGGACCCTCATCCTGGGCCCTGACGACCGGCTGCTTTCCGCGTCCGATCATGGCAAGGCCACCCCGTCCGCCGACCTGGCGGTGTTCGCCGCCGATCTCTCTCCCCTCCTGGCCAGGGTCCGCCAGAGCGAAGCGCGCGCCGCCGCCGGTCAGGGCCTTCCCTACGGCCTGGACGCCACGGCGACCCAAAGCGGGATGATCCGCTCGCAGGGCCGGATCTGGATGGTGGCCCTGTCGCAGATCAGGCCCGAAACCGCGGCTGTCGCCCGGATCCGCGGCCCTGGTGTCGTGGTGATTTCAGCCCGGCGGATCGGGCCGGCCTTCCTGACCTCCCTTGAGGATGATCTTGGCGTTGCCGATATTCATCTGATGGCCCCCGGGGTCGCGCCCGCGGGCATCGCCGTGCCGGTGATGGGTCTGGACGATCAGGTCCTGGGCCGGCTGGCCTGGACGCCGCGCCAGCCCGGTCGCGGCGCCCTCGCCAACGCCGCCGGTCCGATGATCCTGATCATGGCCGTCTTCCTGATCGCCGGCTGGGCTCTGGCCCTCAGGGTGTCATCAGCGCTCAAATCCCTGGGCGTCAACGACGCCAGACTGGAAGCGGCCCTTGAAGACCTGACCCGCGCGCGCGACCGCGCCGAAGCCGCCAGCGCCGCCAAGACGCTGTTCCTGGCCAATGTCAGCCACGAGATCCGCACCCCCCTGAACGGCGTGCTGGGGATGGCCCAGATCATGGACATGGGCGAGCTGCCGGCGCCGCAACGCAATAATCTGGCGATCATTCGCGAAGCCGGCGGCACCTTGCTCGCCGTGCTTAATGATGTCCTCGACCTGGCCAAGATCGAAGCCGGCAAGCTCGAGGTGAACCGGTATGAGATCGATCTGGCGGCCACCGTCAGCGCCGCCTGCGCCATGCACATGGTCCGCGCCCATGAGAAGGGCGTGAGACTCGGGGTGGCCATCGAGCCGTCGGCGACCGGCGCATGGACGCTGGACGGCCTGCGTCTGTCGCAGGTGCTGGGCAATCTCGTCTCCAACGCCGTGAAGTTCACCGCCCGGGGCCAGGTCTCGGTTCGGGTCTGGCATAGCGAACGGGGTCTGGAGTTCGCGGTGGTCGACACCGGCATCGGCATCGCCGCCGACCGGATGACGGACCTCTTCTCCAAGTTCAGCCAACTCGAAAGCGGGACCGCCCGCCGTCTGGGCGGCACCGGGCTGGGGCTGGCCATCTGCCGCGACCTCGTCACCCTGATGGGGGGGCAGATCGCGGTCGAAAGCACCGTCGGCGAAGGCTCCTATTTCAGCTTCTTCCTGCCGGTTGAACGGGCGCCTGTGCGCATCGCCGCCTGATCGGCGGACGACGGCCGGCGACTTAGAACGCCGACACTCTTCCATATCGCCGCGCCGCCGGAGTAAGACGGTGTCATGGCCAACAAGCCCGAAAGCCCGACCGAACCCTTCAAGCGCGCCCTGGCGCACGCCGCACGCTCGCTCGCCGAGACACCCGATCTGGAAGTGGTGTTCTCCGGCGACGGCCCGTCGCTGTCGGGCAACCGGGCGGTGCTGCCCCATCCGCCCCGCGATCTGTCGTCAAAGGAAGCCTCGCGCATTCGCGGCCTGGCCGACCAGATGGCGCTGCGGCTGGCCCACCATGACCCGGCCGCCTATGCCAAGGCCCGCCCCGCCACCCCGCAGGGGCAGGCTGTGTTTGAAGCCGTGGAGCAGGCCCGTATCGAGGCCATCGGCGCCAATGCGCTGGGCGGCGTGCGGGCCAATCTGAAGACGGTTCTGGACCTGGCCATCGAGCGCAAGGGCCTGGCCCGCGTCACCGACAGGGCCGCCGCCCCGATCGCCGACGTTGTCGCCCTGATGGTCCGCGAACGGCTGACCGGCGACGCTCCGCCCGAAGGCGCCCAGACGGCGGTCAATCTCTGGCGGGAGGAGATCGAGGCCAAGGCCGGCGCTGATCTCGACCGTCTGGCGACCAGTCTGCACGACCAGGCCGCCTTCGCGAAGGTGGCCCGGGCCATTCTGCATGACCTCGACCTGGGCGACGCAGACATCGACCCGTCCGAGTCCAGCGACGACGAGGAGGGCGACGAGGACCAGTCCGAGAGCAGCGAGGACAACGACGGCGACGGCGACGGCGAAACGCCGGACGGCGCCTCCATGGAGGAGACCGAGGGGGACGACAGCGAGTCGCAGGACGGCGACGAGCAGATGGTCGAGAGCGACGACGACTCCACCGAGATGTCCGACGAAGCGCCCGAGATGGGCGACGGCGCCAAACCGGCCCGGCCTGAGGCGCGCGACAATGGCCAGATCGAACCGCCCTACAAGATCTTCACCACGGCCCACGACGAGGTGGTCGGCGCCGAGGACCTCTGCGACGCGGAGGAGCTGACCCGGCTGCGGGCCTATCTCGACCAGCAGCTGGCCAGCCTCTCCAGCGTCGTCGCCCGCCTGGCCAACAAGCTGCAGCGCCGGCTGATGGCGCAGCAGAACCGGTCCTGGAGCTTTGATCTCGAGGAAGGGATGCTCGACGTCGCCCGGCTGCCGCGGATCATCACCGACCCCACCGCGCCTCTGTCCTTCAAGCAGGAGGAGGACATCCAGTTCCGCGACACCGTCGTCACCCTGCTGATCGACAATTCCGGCTCCATGCGCGGCCGCCCGATCATGGTCGCCGCCGTCTGCGCCGACATCCTGGCCCGGACCCTCGAGCGCTGCGCGGTAAAGACCGAGATTCTCGGGTTCACCACCCGCGCCTGGAAGGGCGGCCTCAGTCGCGACGAGTGGATCAAGGCCGGTAAACCCGCAGCCCCCGGCCGCCTCAATGATCTGCGCCATATCGTCTACAAGGCCGCCGACGCGCCCTGGCGGCGAGCGCGGCGCAATCTCGGCCTGATGATGCGCGAGGGGCTGCTCAAGGAGAACATCGACGGCGAGGCCCTGATGTGGGCCCACCAGCGGATGATCAACCGCACCGAACAGCGCCGCATCCTGATGGTCATCAGCGACGGCGCGCCGGTCGACGACTCCACCCTGTCGGTCAACAGCGGCCACTATCTGGAACGCCACCTGCGCAGCGTGATCACCGAGATCGAAACCCGCAGCCCGGTCGAGCTGCTGGCCATCGGCATCGGCCATGATGTGACGCGCTATTATCGCAAGGCGGTGACCATCGTGGATGTCGAACAGCTGGGCGGGGCGCTGGTCGAGCAGCTGGCCGGCCTGTTCGAGGAAGAGCCCAAACGGGTGGCCTCCACGCGCGGCCTGCTCGCCGCGCCGCCGGTGACCCAGCCGCCGCCGCCGAAGACCGTGACCTTCAAACAGGTGCGCGAGGCGGTGGGATGAACCGGCGGCGGTGGCCTGTGCTGGCGGGAAGTTTCGCGGCGCTGCTGCTGTCGCTCGCCGCCTGCGTCGCCGCCCGGGTGGAACTGCCCGCGGCGCCCGTGGCCGCCGGACCGGCGATCGCGGTGCAGACCACGACCGTCTCCCTCGATCCAGCCGATGCCGCGCGGACCGCCGTCGGCGCGTTCACCTTCGCCGGCGGAATCGCCGTGACCAGCGATCAGTCCAGCCGGCTGCACGGCCTGTCGGACATGATCATCGAGGGCGGCGATCGACTGACCGCCGTATCCGACGACGGCGACCTGTTCACCGGCCGGCTGGTTCTGGACGGCAAGGGTCGACTGGTCGGCCTGACCGAAGGGGCTCTACGCCCCCTCACCGGCCTGACCGGTCAGCCTGTGCAGGGCAAGGACTGGGGCGACGCCGAGGGCCTCGCCCGGCTCGGCAACGGCGATCTGCTGGTCAGTTTTGAACGCCAGCACCGGATCTGGCGCTACACAGCCAATGGACGGGCCCGGCCGGTCCGGCAGCCTCTGGCCAGGATGGCCAACAATGACGGCATGGAGGGGCTCGCCGCCGCCGCCACCCTCTCGGCCGACGGCTATTGGGTCGGGATCGAGCCCGGCGACATCTGGTACTGCGCCCTGAAGGTGACCTGTATCCCGCAGGACGGCCTGCCCAAGCCGGGACCGGGCTGGCGACTGTCAGGCCTGACGACCGGTCCTAACGGCGAACTGGTCATCCTGCACCACAGCTGGTCGCCGGTTCTGGGCTCGCGGATCGAGGTGCTGGTCGTCAAATCGCCCGCCGGGACCAAGACCGTGATCGGCCAGTTCAAACTGGCGCCGCCCCTGACCACCGACAATTTCGAAGGCCTGGCCATCGTCCCGCTCTCTGACTCGATCTGGCGGATCTATCTGTTGTCGGACGACAATTTCAGCCCCACCCAACGCACCCTGCTGCTGGCCTTCGACTGGACGCCCCCCAAATGATCCCAGCCTGCGTCACCGACTATCGCGAGCTGGCCCGCCGCCGGCTGCCCCGCGTGCTGTTCGACTATCTCGACGGCGGCTCCTACGCCGAGGCCACCCTGCGGCGCAATGTCGAGGACTTCGAGGCCCTGGCCCTGCGTCAGCGGGTCATGCGGGACGTGTCGGAGATCTCTCTGGAGACCGAGCTGTTCGGCCAGACGATGGCCATGCCGATGGTGCTGTCGCCGATCGGCATGGGCGGCATGTACGCCCGCCGCGGCGAGGTCCAGGCGATGAAGGCGGCCCGCGCCGCCGGCCTCAACATGTGCCTGTCATCGCTGTCGATCTGTGACGTGGAAGAGGTCACCCGGGACGGCGGCCAGGCCCCCTGGTACCAGCTCTACATCATCAAGGACCGCGGCTACATGAAGGAGCTGCTGGCCCGGGTGACCGAGCTCGGCTGCCCGGTCCTGGCCTTCACCGTCGACCTGCCGGTGCCCGGGGCCCGCTATCGCGACGTGCGCTCGGGGCTGTTCGGGGCCCAGTCGCCCTTCGTGCCGCTGCAGCGCGCCTGGGACGGCATCACCCATCCGGGCTGGGCCTGGGACGTCATGGCCCGCGGCGGGCCCCACACCTTCGGCAACCTCGCCCCCGCCATCCCCGAGGCCAAGGGGGTGATGGAGTTCTGGCCGTGGGTGACCAAGAATTTCGATCCGACCCTGACCTGGAAGGATCTCGACTGGATTCGCGAGAACTGGGCCGGTCCGCTGGTCATCAAGGGCGTGCTCGACGCCGATGACGCTCGCGAGGCCAAACGCTACGGCGCCGACGGCCTGATCGTCTCCAACCATGGCGGCCGCCAACTGGACGGGGTGCAGAGCGGCATCCGCGCCTTGCCCGCCATCGCCGACGCGGTGGGCGACGAGATGACCGTGCTGATGGACGGCGGCGTGCGCTCGGGCCTCGACGTGGTCAAGGCCCTGGCCAGCGGGGCCAAGGGTTGTTTCATCGGCCGCGCCTGGGCCTGGGCCCTGGCGGGACGGGGTCAGGCCGGCGTCGACCATGTGCTGCAGATCATGCGCCAGGAGATGCTGATGGCCATGGCCCTGACCGGCTGCACCGATGTGCGGGACGCCGGGCGGGAGCTGTTGGCCTAGAAACAATAGAGGGCGACGGGGGTAAATACAATTTTTACGATTGTATTTACCCTGCTAGGCTGTCGATATGGACGCCACGCTGAACGAAGATCCAAGCCCCGCCCCGCCAGTGGGAAGCAAGGCTGGCCGCAACGAGCGCCGCAAGCTGCTGGCGACGCTCCTCAACAACCTCTGCGCGGCGTCATTGATCGCGGCGCTGCTCCAGCCTGCCCTGAGTTTGGTCCGACAGGAGCGAACGTTTACGGCCAAAGACTATCTGGCATTGTTGGTCTTCGGCCTGGTCGGGCTTATATTGCACGGAGTTGGTCGGGGCTTCGCCGCAGGCTTGGAGGACTGAAATGACGTGGGCTATCCTCTCCATCATCTCCACGCTGGTCATCGGCGTCGGCGGCCCGATCTTCCTCGCCTGGAAAGACGGTCTGCTCAAGAAATAGCCGCCGCCGGGCGCACCAACGCAAACGGCCCGCGAGTCGCCTCGCGGGCCGTCTGTCGTCTTGAAGCTTGTCGCCTTAAGCGGCGGCGGCGGCTTTCTCGGCCAGTTTGGCCTTGAGCTGACGCTTGATCTTCAGGGCGCGGGGCGAGAGGTTCTCGTCCTTGGCCTTGGCCAGAAACACGTCCAGGCCGCCGCGGAAGTCCAGCGTGCGCAGGGCGGCGTTGGTGATCCGCAGCTTGAAGCTCTGGCCGAGCGCGTCCGACACCAGGGTGGCGGGCGACAGGGCCGGCAGGAAGCGGCGCTTGGTCTTGACGTTCGAGTGGCTGACGTTGTTTCCGACCATCGGTCCAACACCAGTAAGTTCGCAGCGGCGCGACATGAGAGCGTCTTTCGCAGTAATGAAATACGGACGCGCGAAGGAGCCCTTCGCACGAGAGCGGCGGGTATAGGCAGAGAGTCTCGGGGCGTCAAGGTTTGCAGTCGGCGTCCGCCCGCCCCCCGTCTTTCCAGGGAGGAGGTATGAGGATCGCGGGATCGCACCGCGGCTTTGACCCATGCCCGTCATTAAAGGGGCCCGGAATGCAGGCCTTGGAAAGGTCGGTGATGGGTGGGAACCGACCTTACCTGGTGGCCAGGAGAGCCTGGTGTCTCAGGTCAGTGTAGATGCAGCCTCCCTTTGGCCCATGGTCGGGATGTTCCCCATCGACATAGGCGGCCCAATGGGCGCCGGCTTGTGTTGGTCTGAAGTCAGGGACACCGCATCGGGCCGCAGCCTCCACGATTTGACGGCGGCTCGCCCAATGGTCGCCGTTCTCATCGCCCGCGAAACATGCCGTCAAGGCGAAGGTCATGGCTGCGGCCATGAGCGCCCTTGAACGCTTCGATAGCTTGACCGAGGCCTGTCGCAACGCCTCCTCCTTGCTGCCGAGCTTTGCTGATCAGGCGATGACCGCAAGCGGACCTTCTGAATGACGCTCGTGGGTCGGATGTCGTCGTTTGACCCATAGCCGAAACCGGACCTTGGGGACCCGGGCCTGAAGCGGACGTTCTGGGCTGCAGCAAGGGGTGGGAAGCGGCCGTCCGCTGCCGATCCCATCGAGTTGCGAACAGCGCCAGATACAGTCGTTCATGAAGAAGAGCTTGGCACATGTCGCGATCCGGAAGGTGCGCTTCCAGACTTTGCAAATTCTGCCGATCCGCGTAGGTGAGTCCCAGGATCGCGGGGGAGATGAACATTGGAAAACTACACGGCATTTCTGGAAATCTATATCCAGGCGCTGCTTGGTACGGTCGCATTCATGGCCATCGTCGCGACCCTTCGGCTCGCGTCAGGGGAAACTCTTCCACCGCTACAGAACCTGGTGGTCCGCTTCTTTGTCGAGGTGGGCTTGATGCAGCTAATCTTGGCGATGATTGCTTTGTTCCTTGCGCGCAACATCTCAGATCAGACCGAAGCCGACCGAGGGTTCATTTTGTTGAATTTGGTCGCGACGGCTCTCTACCTAGCGCTCTATGTTTGGCGTCGCAGCAAGATCAAGGCGCAGACACCTCTTCCATCCATGCTGGTCATGATCGGATACGCGCTTGAAACTGTGGTGTATCTGGTCATCCTGAACGGACAGTTCTGGCAGCCCTCACCGACCGTCATTAAGGCCGTTATCCAGCTTCACTTCATCTGGGTTGAAGTCTCGTTGGTGGTCGTGTTCTTCTATTTTATGGGCCATTTTCTGTCCGGGAAGACTAGCGCCCTCAGTCAATCTGGCGATAGCGATGATCCCGACCGCATCTCCGAAGGCTGACGTCCCTGAGGTCATGTCGGCAAAGACGTACCGTCCGCAATGGGTCGGGGTCGGCCATTGCTCGCCAGCCTGACAGCGGACGTCCCGAACCGCCGCCATGAGTCGGACGTGGTCATTGGCGTCCTGCCCAGCTCAGTCCTTTGATCATCGCCCTGACTGCCGTGCGGCCTGTCCCGCGCCACCAAGGGGCGTGCGGCCCCAACATTTGCATTGTGGTTAATCGCCCTTAAGATACAATATGTTGCGGTGAACAAATGCCGAATTGAGCGAAGTCGCTGATTCGGTCATGATTCGTTTCGTGCCTGTTCGCCGGAATCGTCTGTGACGTTAACCGCCAGCCGAGCGCCTCCATGATCCGCATCCTTTCCCTCGCCGTCGCCCTGTTCATCGCCGCCGCCGCCCAGCCCGCCCGGGCGGGGGACAACGGCTTCCTGATGTACGGCGGCCCGCTGCATGTCAGCGACGCCGGGGGCGCGGCGAGTCCGCCCGAGGCGCTGGTGGCGCGGGATGGCGTGATCGTCTTCACCGGGTCCCTGGCCGCGGCGCGGGCCAAGGCCGGCGGCCTGCCCGAGATCGACCTGAAGGGCGCGGCCGCCTATCCCGGCTTCGTTGATTCCCATGTCCACCTGACCGGCGTCGGCCTGCGCGAAACCAGCCTCAATCTTGATCAGGTCCGGTCCGTCGCCGATCTGGTCAAGGCGGTCGCCGCCTGGGCCGCCGCCCACCCAGGCGACGAGCCCCTGACCGGCGCCGGCTGGATCGAGACCCACTGGCCGGAGGGCCGGTTCCCGACGAGCGCCGATCTCGACGCCGTGGCGCCCGATCGCCCCGTGGCGCTCTGGCGCGCCGACGGCCACGCCGTGGTTCTGAACTCGGCCGCCCTGCGCCTGGCCGGGATCGGCCGCGACACGCCCGACCCCGCCGGCGGTCGTATCGACCGCGACGCCGACGGCCGGGCCACCGGCATGCTGATCGACAACGCCATGGACCTGATCGGTCCGAAGCTGCCGCCGCTGTCCTACGCCCGCCGCAAGGAAGCCCTCGCACGGGGTACGGCGCTGTATGCGGCCCGGGGCTGGACCCGCGGGGTCAATATGTCGACCCAGGCCGAAGACCTGAAGGCGCTGGAAGCGCTGGCCGCCGAGGGGCGGCTGCCGATCCGGGTCGATGTGTTCATGACGCCGGAAGACGGGGGCGAGGTGCTGCGGCGCGGTCCCTACGCCGATCCGACCGGCCTTGTCCGGGTGCGCGGGGTGAAGCTGTACATGGACGGCGCGCTCGGCTCGCGCGGCGCGGCGCTGCTCAAACCCTATTCGGACCGGCCCGACACGTCCGGCCTGCTGGTCGCCGACCACGACGCCACCCTGGCGATCCTGAAACAGGCGCTGGCGGTGCGCGCCCAGGTCGCCATTCACGCCATCGGCGACCGGGGAAACCGGCTGGCGATGGACTGGATGTCTGAGGCGTTCCGGACCGACGGGCCCGGCGCCGCCCAGACGACCTGGCGGATCGAACACGCCCAGATCATCAACCCGGCCGACATTCCCCGGCTGGCGAAGCTGGGGGTGGTCGCCTCGATGCAGCCGTCGCACGCCATCGGCGACCTGTATTTCGCGCCGTCGCGGCTGGGACCGGACCGTCTGGCCGGGGCCTATGCCTGGCGCAGCCTGGTCGACAGCGGGGCGTCGGTGGTGTTCGGCAGCGACGCGCCCGTCGAGGTCGGCGATCCGCGGATCGAGTTCTACGCCGCCGTGGCCCGCAAGGACCTGTCGGGAAAATCCGGGCCCGACTGGAGCCCGGAACAGGCGCTGACCCGCGCCGAGGCGCTCGACGCCCTGTCTGTCCGGGGCGTCGCCGCCGTGGCGGACGCGGCCCTGCCCGGCCCGCCCAAACCCCCGCCCGCCGACAT
The DNA here is from genome assembly GCA_030680355.1 of Caulobacter sp. GTDB lineage: Bacteria > Pseudomonadota > Alphaproteobacteria > Caulobacterales > Caulobacteraceae > Caulobacter. The sequence goes on along the minus strand of JAUXVF010000031.1, from coordinate 31,026 downwards.
CACCGTGTTTTCGGCCGATATCATGACCCTTCCGGAAGCGGACATCCTCACGGTTCGCCCGGTGATGACCATCGTCGGCGGAAAGATCGTCCACGACGGGCGGTGACTTGCGGGGGGCGCGCGACTCCCCCACCTTTTAAGTCATGAGCGACCGGCCCATTGGCCCGCCCGACCACCGTCTGGTGGCGGTGCTGGGCCCGACCAATACCGGCAAGACCCACCTCGCCGTCGAGCGGATGCTGGGTCATCACAGCGGCATGATCGGCCTGCCGCTGCGGCTGCTGGCGCGGGAGATCTATGACCGGGTCGTGCGGCTGAAAGGCCCGCGCGAGGTGGCCCTGATCACCGGCGAGGAAAAGATCGTCCCGCCCCGGCCCAACTATTTCATCTGCACCGTCGAGGCGATGCCGCTGGGCCGCGAGGTCGAGTTCATGGCCATCGACGAAATCCAGCTCTGCGCCGATCCGGCCCGCGGCCATGTCTTCACCCAGCGGCTGCTGCACGCCCGCGGCCGGTTCGAAACCATGCTGCTGGGAGCCGGGACCATGGCCCCGCTGATCCGCCGCCTGCTGCCCCAGGCCGAGATCGTCACCCGGGAGCGGTTCTCGAGCCTGCACTACGCCGGGGCCAAGAAACTGACCCGCCTGCCGCGGCGCAGCGCTGTGGTCGCCTTCAGCGCCGACAATGTCTACGCCATCGCCGAACTGATCCGCCGCCAGCGCGGCGGGGCCGCCGTGGTCATGGGCTCGCTCAGCCCACGCACCCGCAACGCCCAGGTGGCCCTCTACCAGTCCGGCGAGGTCGACTTCCTGGTCGCCACCGACGCCATCGGCATGGGGTTGAACATGGACGTCGACCATGTCGCCTTCGCCGGCCTGCGCAAGTTCGACGGCGCCAAGACCCGCTGGCTGCACCCCCAGGAGGTCGCCCAGATCGCCGGCCGGGCCGGGCGACACATCCGCGACGGCACCTTCGGCGTCACCGGCGAGGCCGAGGAGATGGACGAGGACCTCGTCGGCTGCGTCGAGAACCACCAGTTCCAGGCCGTGCCCTCGGCCGAATGGCGCAATCATCGCCTGGATTTCGACAACCTGCCGTCGCTGCTCCGCTCGCTGCAGGCCCAGCCCCCGCGCGACGGATTGATGCTGGCCGCCGAGGCCATCGACGAAACGGCGCTCAAACGGCTGGCCGAGGACGAGGACGTCACCCGCCGGGTTCGCGACCGGGTGGCCCTGGAGCGGCTGTGGGAGGTCTGCCAGACCCCCGATTTCCGCAAACAGACCCCCGACGAGCATCTGCGGCTGGTGCGCACCCTGTTCGACCATCTGACCACCGGCAAACGGCGCATGTCGGAAGAGTGGATGAACGGCCAGCTGGCCGGCCTGGACCGCACCGACGGCGAGATCGACACCCTGGCCACCCGCCTGGCCGGGGTGCGCACCCTGGCCTACGTCGCCAACCGGCCCAACTGGCTGGCCGATCCCGCTCACTGGCAGGGCGTCACCCGCGGGCTCGAGGAGCGGCTGTCGGACGCCCTGCATGAAAAGCTGATGGCGCGGTTCATCGACCGGCGGACCAGCGTGCTGATGCGCCAGCTGGGCACGCGCGGCGAGCTGTTGGCCGGCGTGGCCGAGGACGGCGTCGTCACGGTCGAGGGGCATGTCGTGGGTCGCCTGGACGGCCTGGCCTTCGAGGCCCCCCGGGGCGGGACCTCGCTGGAGGAAAAGGCCCTGCGCGGCGCCGCCCAGCGAGCCGTGGCGCCCGAGGTCGCCCGGCGACTCGGCCGGCTGGCCGCCGAACCCGACGACGCCTTCGCGGTCACGCCCGATGGGGCGGTGCTCTGGCGCGGCGCCGTGGCCGGCGTTCTGGGCGAGGGCGGCAAGGTGCGGCTGGTCGGCGATCTGGGACCTGAGACCGCCCGGGAACGGGCCCGACAACGGCTGCAGGCCTTCGTCGCCGCCGAACGCGAGCGGCGGCTGAAGCCCCTGGCCCATCTGGAACGGGCCATGGCCGAGGGACGGGTCAAGGGCCTGCCGCGCGGCCTGGGCCACCGCCTGGTCGAGGCCGGCGGCATTCTTGACCGGCGGATCGTCGAGTCCGACCTCAAGGCCCTCAGCCAGGCCGAACGCCGCGCCCTGCGGTCCCTGGGCGTGAAGATCGGCGCCTTCAGCCTCTATATGCCGGGCCTGCTGGCGCCGGAGGCCCTGGCCTACGCCCAGGCCGCGGCGGGCGGCGACTGGCGCCCACGGACGGACGGCCTCTCACGCCTGCCCCAGCCGACGCCGACGCCGCGCCAGCTGGCCGCCTACGGTCTGCGCGCCATCGGCGGGCTGGCGGCGCCGGCGGACCAGCTGGAGCGACTGGACGAACTGCTGCGGGCCGGCTTCAAACCCGGCGTCGGCATCATTCTGGCTGATCCGGCGCGCGAAGGCCTGGGCTGGAGCCCGACCGAAGCGGAGGCCATCCTGCGCGGCCTGGGCTTTACCCTGACCACCAGGACCCAACCCCTCGCCTGGCGCCGCCGCGTCGACAAGACCCCGGCCACGCTGGCGCCGCCGCCACCTGATTCCCCGTTCGCCGCCCTGGCCGGCCTCAGGCCGGCGCCTGCCCGTCGTCGCCGCCCACGCCGTCGAAAGGCCGCCCCTGTATGAACGAGACGGCCTGCCGCGCTGACGTCTGGCTCTGGCGCGCGCGTTTCTTCAAGACCCGGTCCATGGCCGCCCGTTTCATCGAAGCGGGGCGCGTGCGCTGTACGCGGTGCGGCGTCGAGACCCGCCTCGACAAGCCGTCCCGGCCCCTCAAACTGCATGATCAGGTTGTCTTCGCCCTCGGCGGCCGGCTGATCGCGGTGCGGCTCGAGGCGTTTGGCGACCGGCGCGGTCCGCCCGAGGAGGCGCGAGGGCTCTATTCCGGACTCTAGACCTGACCCGGCCGTGTTCCGGAGCTATCGCGCCTTGCAGGAATCCTGAGGGCCACCCACGTTGACAACGTGTGCCCAGGGCTGGAAATACGCCCGCCCAGACCGCCCGGAAGACCAGATGACCTATATCGTCACCGACGCCTGTATCAAATGCAAGTTCATGGACTGCGTCGAGGTCTGCCCCGTCGACTGCTTCTATGAGGGCGAGAACTTCCTGGTCATCAGTCCCGACGAATGCATCGACTGCGGTGTTTGCGAGCCGGAATGCCCGGTCGACGCCATCAAGCCCGACACCGAGGACGAGCCCGACGGCAAGTGGCTGAAGGTCAACTCCGACTTCGCCCGAATCTGGCCCAACATCACGCTCAAGGGCGAACCGCCGGCCGACGCGGAGGCCTTCGAACGCGAGACTGGAAAGTTCGAGAAGTACTTCAGCGACAAGCCCGGCAAGGGCTCCTGACCGGACACGTCCGCTGCGGCGCCGCATTTCCGCAACCCTTTCTTTGCACTCAATTTTATGGTAGGGTCTTTGCGTGACGTGACGGGTTGGCCGTCGCGCCTTGGTTCAAGAACAGCCGCATCCGAACGGCGCGCCTGACGAAGGCGAGGGTGTCCTAGAGGTCTGTATAATCCGAGACGGCGAACTCCGCGGCCACACCGCGGCCGGAGAGGTTTTCGCTGTTGTCGGCTGGATGGAAGGCTGCGACGCGCGGGTGACACCCGCCGTCAGAGTTCAAGAAAAGGACGAACATATGAGCAAGAACAGTCTGGCGTTTTCGGTCGACGATCACGTGGTCTACCCCGCCCACGGCGTGGGCACGATTCGTGCGGTCGAGACCCAGGAAGTCGCCGGCATGTCGCTCGAGGTCTATGTCATCACCTTTGACCACGAGAAGATGACGCTGCGCGTTCCGACCCAGAAGGCGGTCACCTCGGGTCTGCGCCCGCTGGCCGAGGGTCCGATCATGACCCGCGCCCTGACCACGCTGAAGGGTCGCGCCCGGGTCAAGCGCACGATGTGGTCGCGTCGCGCCCAGGAATACGAAGCCAAGATCAACTCCGGCGACCTGATCTCGATCGCCGAGGTGGTGCGCGATCTGCACCGCGCCGACAACCAGCCGGAACAGTCCTATTCGGAGCGTCAGCTCTATGAATCGGCGCTCGACCGCATGGCCCGCGAAGTCGCCGCCATCGAGAAGATCGATCGCGACGCCGCCGTCGGCATCCTGACCAAGTCCCTGCAAAAGGCCGCCTAGGCGTCTTCCAGTGACGTGATTTCGTGAAACGCCCGGTCGCAAGGCCGGGCGTTTTGCATTGTGGGCTCATGTCCCGCAATGCCGCCGGCTCCCGATGGATCCGCGGACCGGTTCAGGTCGGGCTATTGCGGGCCATTTCCGTCCAAGGCTACAAATAGGCAAGCTACCTTCGGAGGCAGGTGTTGTTGGGGTTCGCACTCGTCGGTCTGTTGCTCGCCGTGACCATACCGACGGTGAGCGTGCTGCTCCTGAATCGGCTGGTCAGGCCGCCGTTGACCAGTGAGTGGCGGAACTACCTTTCAGCCTTCCAGAGTGTGCTGACCGTATCGGCGCTGGTGTTTGGCAGCCTGTGGTTTTTTATTGAGCGCCCGGACTCCGCCAGACTTGATATCCAGCAAACCGTCACCGGCGTCGAACTCGGCGACGGCCGGGTTCTGGTCCTGGTTGAAGTTGGATTGAAGAATATCGGCAACACTGCGCTAAATCTGAGGAAACGAGAGTTCCTGCTCTGGATTCAGCAAGTTACGCCGCTGCCTGATGGTGTTGAGCGCGACGCGGCGAAGCTGCCCAATGCAACCGTCGAATCCATTCGACCGGCGGATGACTGGGGCGTTCTGGCGGCGCTTGATGGTCGCCCCGCGGCAGCGCGATCTGTTCCGCTTCAACTTGACGCCAGGTCGCAACTCGACACCTACCTCGAGGCCGGAGAGACCGAGAACCTCTACTATCGGGCAATTCTTCCTTGTGACCCTGAACTGAGGATCTACCTCACCCTTCAAATGCCCAAGCCGTCATCCTGGTATGATGGGCCGGGTGGGGGTTCGATGTGGTGGGTGAAACAGACGTTCCTTGACCTGACAGACAAATGCCCGGCGACCCAGGAGGGAAGACCATGAAACTGCGCCACGTCATGATCGGATTTGGATTGAGTCTACTGCTCGGGGCCTGCGGCCGGCCGGCCGAAGAGACCAGCGCTCCAATGGAGGCGAGCGCGGCGACGGATAGCATGTACGAGGGAGAGCCGGACGTCACCACCGGCGCACGCGGACAACCTCCGGTGCCTGTGCCGGTTGGAAGCGCATCAACGCCGCCCGCGCCGCCCGCGCGGCCCTCCAAATGATCATGAGCCGGTTGACGGCTAACCTCGGGCCGCGCCCTCTGTCGCCCGACGCCCGGTGGACCATTGGGGGCTCCGCGCGCCCACGAGGTTGAGACTGGTCAGCCGCCCGTTCAGGGCGGGCAGGATTTCGGGGGGCGTCCCTGACACGCTCCGTCCCTGACACCCTCCCTGACGCCCGAGACTCTCATGACCACGCCCCTGCCCGCCTCCCCCTCCTCCGCCCGTAATCGCGCGCCATTGCTGGCCGTGCTGCAACGTTGGCTGCCGGCGTCGGGGACGGTGCTGGAGATCGCCAGCGGCCTGGGCGAACACGCGGCCTGGTTCGCGGCGGCCCTTCCGGGCGTGACCTGGCAGCCGACCGACCAGTCGCGGGAGGCGCTGGCGGTGCTGGGCGCGCGGCGGGCGGCGGCGGGCCTGGCGAACCTGGCCCCGCCTCTCGCCCTCAACGCCGCCGAGCCTGACCATTGGCCGCTGGACCGCGCCGACGCCATCGTCTGCATCAACATGGTCCACATCTCGCCCTGGGCCGTGACCGAGGGTTTGATGACGGGGGCCGCGAGACTGCTGCCGCCCGGCGCGCCCCTCTGCCTCTATGGGCCCTATCTCGAGGCCGACGTCGAAACCGCGCCGGGCAACCTGGCCTTCGACGCCGACCTGCGGCGGCGTGACCCGGCCTGGGGGCTGCGGGACCTGGACGCGATCAGGGCCCTGGCCGCGGCGCACGGCCTGGTCCTCGCCGAGCGGGTCGCCATGCCGGCCAACAACCTCTGCCTGCTGTTTCGGCGCTAGGTCCCCCGCATCGACGATGGACTGCCCCAACGGCGCCGGCCTAAACCTCGCCGCCGTTCAGACAGCCACCCGCCGAGTATCCCCGCCGATGAAACCGCCCGCCTGGCGCCAGGACCGCGCCCTCTATCCGCACCATGTCCGCGTCCAGACCCGCTATCACGACGAGGACCGGCTCGGGCACGTCAACAACATCGCCGTGGCCGCCTACTATGACGAGGCGCGGTCACAGTTGACGCGGCGGGCCTTCGAACTGGCGGTCGGTCTGACCGGTGTGCGCATCGTCACCGCCGAGGTGCGGGTGTCCTACATGGGCGAGGTGTTCCATCCCGGCGACGTCGAGGTTTTTTCAGGCATCCTGAGGATCGGCAATTCGTCCTGGGAGATCGGCCAGACGATGTATCAGAACGACCAGTGCGTCGGGGTCAGCTCAACCGTCCTGGTCCAGGCCTCGGCGACCGGCGCCAGCGCCATCGTCCCCGAACTGCGGGCGGCCCTGGAGCAACTGCTCGTAAACGCGCCGCAGGGCTGACGTCAGCCGAAATCGGCGACGCCGGGGCGGGGACGTGATGTCGTGACACGCCCCGCAGTGATATCAGACGGTTTGACTGCCGCGACGGGGTCGAAAAATCGCGCCCAGGTGGAAATGCCCAAAACGGGCAATCATTCCCTGCCCGCGACGGTTGCCTAGAAACTATTCGATAAAATTTGGCGCGCGATAAGGCTGTATGACCGCGCTCGCCTGCCTCCGTATTCTGATCAGTGAAGACCGCGCCTCGGCGGGCGGGGAGACCTTGGCTGCGTTGGTGAGCAAGGTCACCGACGCCTTTCTGGAAAGCCGTTGGATATGGCCCCGCCGCCACGGCCAGATCGCACCTTACGCTGTCCTGCTAACGGACCCCAAAGCGACCCGGCTTGATCCTTCCGAACTCTGCGCCCTGTCGGAAGAGCTTCATGTCAAACTGTTTGGCGCGGATGGTCCCGGCAGCGTCTGCCTGGCGATGATCGAAGGTCACCAGGACGATGTGACCCGGTTCGCCGCTGTGGAGGCCGAGCAACTCCGCGAAATCATCACGAATGGCGGCACAATCGCGGGCATTCCGGGACGTATAAGCGAAATTACGCGTAACGGAATTCGGGTGGTCTCCCCGCAACACGAGGCGGGCCCTTTCGTTCCGGCACCCTCCGGGACTCCGGCGGCGGGCGGGCGACGGTCTGCGCCAGAAGAACCGGCGGGTACGGACGCCAGCTTCCGCGCCATCTGGTGTGGCCTGAACCAGACCGTCATTGGCAGCGGCCTGACCGCCCGCCGAAGAGGCGCTCGATCATTCTTCAGCACGATCGATGGCGAAGCGAACCAACCGCCGTCGGGTGACGCCGCAGAGTTCGATATCGGGTGCATCGAAGCGACGCCCAATGCTCTGGTTGGTTCCCAGGGGCTTCTGTTCCTGCCGATCTGCTTTTCGTCCACGATCGTCCGGCCGGTTCGGGAAAGCTATCTGGACGCGCTCGAGGCTCTGCCGCCTGAAAGTCGCCCCCGCCTCGCCGCGTCCGTCTACGGCGTCCCCCGAGCCCCCTCCTTCGCCGCCGTCCGTCAATTGCAGGCCTTTCTCAACCCCTATTTCTCCTTCATCGACCTGCAGACCGCCGACCCCGGTTTCGAGGTCGAAAGCTTGGCGATGGGCGCGGTCAACAGCGTCACCCTGACCCTGCCCGACACCGACGACGGCAGTCGAATGTCGGCGATGAGCCGGTTCATGGGCAACAGGGATGCCTACAAACGCCGGCGCATATGGCCCGCGGTCGCCAACGTACGCAGCCATCGGGAGGTGACGGAGTGCATCAAGCTGCGGGCGCCCTTTCTCAGCGGACTGGCGATCAGTGATCACTTGATCTCGCCCGTGAATCCCGCCCGGTACGCGACCGAACGGCTCCCGTTGGCCTATGCCCCGCTTCCGCTCTGAACCCTACGCCAGGGCCGCCACCCGCTTCGCCAGGGCCGCGTTGACGGCCACGTAGTGGGGTCGGAAATCCCGGTCCAGCCGGGCCCGCGAGAAGGTCAGGGGGATCAGGCCGCTCATGTCCTCGCCGTGGGTCAGTTTGGTGCCCTCGGGGGCCGGCTCGAGCCGGAACAGATGCGTGCCGCGAAACAGCAGCGGCACGACGCCGGTCCAGGACAGCGCGCTGTAGGGCTCGAACGTGGTCAGGGTCACCGTCTGGGTGATCGTCGCCCCCGCCCGGCCGGCCGGATTGAGGAAGGTCGTGCGGATCTTGCCGCCCGCCCGCGCCTCGCCGTCGGCGGCGATGTTGAGCGGGTTCCATTCGTGATAGCGGGCGAAGTCGGTCAGCACCGCCCAGACCTTGGCCGGCGGGGCGGGAATGAGGGCTTCGGTGCGGATCTGTTTCATGGGTCAGACCCTGCCGGACCGGCAGCCGGTGATCAACCGGGGCCCGTGCTCTTGTACTGATGAGCGGCGGCGACCACCTCGGGGGCCATCAGCCGGCCGTTGACGCCCATGCGGTCGTAGGTCGGGTCCACGGCCGACCAGTGGGTCACGCAGCCGCAGGTTCGGCAGCGGTGGAATTCCAGCTCCCGGTCGCCCCAGATGTAGACCTCAGTCGGACCATTGTCTGCCTCTAACCGCACCTCGCGCGGCCGGTAGTAGGCCCAGAGCGCGCCGTAGCGGCGGCAGATCGAGCACTGGCAATTGTTCAGTTCAGCGGGCGCTGTCTCGACCGAAAACCGGATAGCGCCGCAGTGACAGGAGGCCTGGAGGGTCATGCGGCGAGCTTGGCGCCGCGGCGCGCGGCTGGCCAGCGGCCAGATCCCTTTCGGGGACTACTTCGCCCGCTCTGACAGCACCCGCCAGCCCAGGCCCGAGATCGCGATCAGCACCGCCTCGATGATCATCGGCGGATAGAGGACCGCGCCGCCGCCGGTCAGCACCAGATTGATCACCCGGCCCGACAGGGCCAGCCCCACCAGCAACAGCACCGGCGTCAGCCAGCGGCCGTCATCGCGAAGCGCCGCCGCCAGCGACAGCAGGCCGACGCCGCCGAAGAAGCCGGCCATGTCCGCGCGCAGCGTGCCCAGGCCCGCGGCGCCCCCCGCCGTCAGATCCATGGCCCCGCCGATCACCGCCGGGCTGGTCCAGAACCGGAGCGCCAACAGCAGACCGAGCAATCCCATCAGGCCAACCAGGCCTCTCACCAGCATCCGCGCCATCGTCTTCCCCCCGGGGTTTGGTCGCACTGGCCGCCGTCGCCGTCGAATCAGTCGCGACGAACTTTCAGCACGATGAATGCCAATTGATGCCGGGGACGGCGGGACAGGTCAATCGCCGTCCGCGTCGGTCGCCAGACCCTCGGCAAGGGGGTGGTCCGCCCCCGCTCCCGGCCCTGCGGCCAGTTCGCGCGCCAGCCGACCCCGATCAAGTTCGCCCTCCCAGCGGGCCACGACCAGGGTGGCGACGCCATTGCCGACCAGATTGGTCAGGGCCCGGCATTCGCTCATGAACCGGTCGATGCCGACGATCAGGGCCAGGGCGGCGATGGGGATGTCGGGCACCACGGCCAGGGTGGCGGCCAGGGTGATGAAGCCCGCCCCGGTGACGCCGCTCGCGCCCTTCGAGGTCAGCATGGCCACGCCCAGGATGGTGGCCAGCTGCCAGGCGTCGAGGGGAGTGTTGGTCGCCTGGGCCAGGAACAGGGTGGCCAGGGTCATGTAGATGTTGGTGCCGTCGAGATTGAAACTGTAGCCGGTGGGAATGACCAGGCCCGTCACGGTGCGCGAGGCGCCCAGCCGCTGCAGCTTCTCCATGATCTGGGGCAGCACCGATTCCGAGGAGCTGGTGCCCAGAACGATCAACAGCTCCTCGCGGATATAGGCGATGAAGCGGAAGATCGAGAACCCGGCCAGCCGGGCGATCAGGCCCAGCACGACGATCACGAAAATCAGGCTGGTCAGGTAGAAGGTCCCGACCAGCACCGCCAGATTGCCCAGCGCCGCGACGCCGTATTTGCCGACCGTGAACCCCATCGCCCCGAAGGCGCCGATCGGGGCCAGCCGCACCACCAGATGGATGATGGCGAAGAACACCTTGCCGACCTGGTCCAGCCCGTCGGCCACCCGGTCGCCGAACTCGCCCAACTTGGCGCAGGCGAAGCCGGTCAGGATGGCGATCAGCAGCACCTGCAGCAGCTCGCCGCCGGCCAGCGGCCCCAAGAAGGTGTCGGGGATCAGATGCAGCAGCCAGGCCACGATCCCCTCGCCATGGGCCGCCTTGGCCGCGTATTCGGCGCCGACCGCCGGGTCGAGCGTGGCGGGGTCGACGTTGAACCCGGCGCCGGGCCGGATCAGCAGCCCCACGGCGAGCCCGATCAGCAGGGCCAGGGTCGAGACCGCCTCGAAATAGAGCAGGGTCTTGCCGCCCAGCCGGCCGAAGGCCTTCAGGTCGCTCATCCGGGCGATGCCGCCGGCCACGGTGATGAAGATGACCGGGGCGATGACCAGTTTGATCAGCTTGATGAAGGCGTCGGCCAGCGGCTTGAGCGCCGCGCCCGTGGCCGGCCAGATCGCCCCGACCGCCACGCCCAGGACGATGGCGATCAGCACCTGGACATAGAGCAGCTTCAGATACCGCATTCGTCTCCCCGAGCCGCCCGAGCCCGCTTCCGCTGACGGTTGCGGCAGGCTATGACCAGCGCCGTGCGGCCCGGTAGCTCAGCAGGATAGAGCAGCGCTTTCCTAAAGCGAAGGTCAGGGGTTCGAGTCCCTTCCGGGCCGCCAGACAGTCAGGGCGACACGTCTCTTCACGCCGCCGCGGTCCGGGAACCCCCGACATTGCGGGCGCTTGCGCCGCCCAAACCGTCATTCGCATGCCGGTGATGGCGAGGTTTTCGAGCCTCGATAAGGCCATTCCGGGGCCCATTCTCCACCCCTGGAAAGACGTGACGGTTTCCCTGCTAACAGGGAAATTTACAGCGAACGGCGCATCCGAAAGCGGTGTTGCGTGGCGCCAGAACGCCCGAGATCATCTACGCTGTAAGGGGCTGTGCAATTCCAAGCTCGCCGAAAGGTCTATTCCGAACAGGGAATTTCAAATGAGGTAACAGGGAAGTATTTTCGACGTATCAGGTAAGGAGCAGCTGCGTATCAGGACCTGTGCAGGTGGGCGCCGGAGCCGCTGAGATCGTCGAAGAGTTCACCCTGGTCGGCCCATGCCAGCGGCATCGGGCATTTGAGCAGCTGACGCAGGGCGAGCGCCGGCGAATGGCCGCCGGTTGTCGGCCGTCAGCACCAATGAGACAGATTGAGGGTTCCAGCTAACGGAGGGTTTTGGTCTCATCGCAGTGACGAAGGAACGAAGATGAGATCAAAACCCTTGCCCTCGAAGGCGACGCCCGGTGAGCGGGTGGTGAAGGATATCCGGCGCGCGACGCGGCGGCATTTCTCGGCGGAAGACAAGATCAGGATCGTGCTGGACGGCCTTCGCGGCGAGGACAGCATTGCCGAGCTCTGCCGCAAGGAGGGGATCGCCCAGAGCCTCTACTATGTGTGGTCGAAGGAGTTTCTGGAGGCGGGCAAGCGCCGCCTGGCGGGCGATACCGCCCGGGCTGCGACCACCGACGAGGTGAAGGGGCTGCGTCGGGAAGCCACTGCCCTGAAGGAGGTCGTCGCGGAACAGGCGCTGGAGCTGCGCCTGCTCAAAAAAAGCATGATCGCGGATGGGGGAGACGGGGAATGAGATATCCCGCACCTGAGAAGGTCGAGATCATCCGTCTCGTCGAGCAATCGAGCCTTCCTGTTCGCAGGACGCTGAACCAGATCGGCGTTCCCCGCGCGACCTTCTACCGCTGGTATGACCGGTACCAGACCGGCGGTCCCGAGGCGCTGGAAGACCGCCCGGGGCGACCTGGCCGGGTGTGGAACCGCATACCTGACGATGTCCGCGCTGCGATCATCGAGCTGGCCCTGGAACAGTCGGAGCTGAGCCCGCGAGAGCTGGCCGTGCGGTTCAGCGACAGCCAGGGCTACTTTGTCTCGGAAGCCAGCGTTTACAGGCTGTTGAAGGCCCATGACCTGATCACCAGCCCGGCCTTCATCGTCATGAAGGCCGCCAAGTCCTTCACCGACAAGACCACGGCGCCCAACGAGATGTGGCAGACCGACTTCACCTACTTCAAGATCATCGGGTGGGGCTGGGTCTATCTGTCGACCATCCTGGACGACTTCTCACGCTACGTGATCGCCTGGAAGCTCTGCACGACGATGAAGGCCGGGGATGTGACCGACACCCTGGAACTGGCGCTCACGGCGTCAGGTTGCGACCAGGCCCATGTCCGGCACAAACCACGCCTGCTCTCCGATAATGGCTCGAGTTACATCTCCGGCGACCTGGCCGAATGGCTGGGCAAGCAGGAGATGAAACACGTCCGCGGCGCGCCCTATCATCCCCAGACCCAGGGCAAGATCGAGCGCTGGCATCAGACCCTGAAGAACCGCATCCTGCTGGAGAACTACTTCCTGCCCGGCGACCTGGAGGCCCAGATCGGCGTCTTCATCGAGCACTACAACCACGCCCGCTACCACGAGAGCCTGGGCAATGTGACGCCGGCGGACGCCTACTTCGGCCGCGCCGCCGACATCCTGCGCCAGCGGGCCCACGTCAAACGCCAGACCATCGAACAACGGCGCTTGCAGCACCGCAAAATCGCCGCCTAAATATCAACCCCAGATGAGGCCAACTCTCCGCTAAATCCGGACCCCGCCTGTCTCAAATGATCTGACGACGTACAATCATCCGACGCAGAGGACATCGTTAATTCGGAGGATCGAAGTCGTGCACGTCGCCGACAATGTATCCCAAAATGCCGCGACGTATATGCCGATGATCCCGAGGGGCTTCCGGGAAGTGGGTCCAACTACGATCATCGCATCGAGAGGTGCATCAAAGAATGCGCGGAGCAGCTTCGACAGGAAGAGTTACGCGAAGAGCGGCGTCGCCAAGAAGAGGAGAGGCGTAGAAGGGAAAAGGAGAGGCGCAGAATGGAAGATAGAGAAATGAATATTATATGAAATTACAATTGAGGCTACATTAGCATAATTAGACGTAAACAGGAATTTTGGAGAAATGTCATGACAATAACTATCAATAACAATATTGACTGGTCAAATGTAAATCATGATATTGTAATTGATTATGCTAGAATCATTAATGGCCAATTAAATACGTTAGCAGAGATGGTTGTGAGGGATCTTGAAATTTCAGAAGCCGTGGAGTTTCGGAGATTTATTGGCAGTATAATTGGGTCTATTGTATCAGAAGTAATTATTCCTATAGAAGAGGCACGTAGATCGAGCTAGTCAATTATATTAGCGCACGTACTTCCAACATGGAAGTGAAGGTGGGTGTACGTCGTCAGAACTTTTGAGACAGTTGGGGTCCGGATTTAGCGGAGGGTTGGCCTCATCTGGGGTTGATATTTAGGCGGCGATTTTGCGGTGCTGCAAGCGCCGATGTTCGATGGTCTGGCGTTTGATGTAGGCTCGCTGGCGCAGGATGTCGGCGGCCCGGCCGAAGTAGGCGTCCGCCGGCGTCACGTTGCCCAGGCTCTCGTGGTAGCGGGCGTGGTTGTAGTGCTCGATGAAGAGGCCGATCTGGGCCTCAAGGTCGCCGGGCAGAAAGTAGTTCTCCAGCAGGTCCTGTCAGCCCAAACTTTAGTCGCCGGGTAAGACGGTCCGAGCCAGGCTCATGGCATGGCCAAATCCACCAACCCGTTCCGCTGGTTTGACAGCTCACCCGAGGTGATCCGCCTCGTGGTGTTGATGTATGTGAGGTACCCGCTGTCGCTCCGAAACGTGGAGGACCTGCTGGCTGAACGCGGCATCGATATCTGCCACGAAACGGTGCGGCTGTGGTGGAACCGGTTCGGCCCAATGTTCGCCGCGGAGATCCGCAGGAAGCGCGTTGATCACATGCGCGCCTACATCCATTGGCGCTGGCATCTGGACGAGGTCTACGTCCGCATCAACGGTGAAATGCACTACCTCTGGCGAGCCGTTGACCACGAGGGAGAGGTGCTGGAATCCTTTGTCACGCGGACCAGAGACAAGGCCGCAGCTCTGAAGTTCATCAAGAAGGCCATGAAACGTCACGGCCGGCCCAGGGTCGTCGTGACCGACGGACTGCGCTCATACAAGGCCGCGATGAAACAGCTCGGTAACGCTGAAAAGCAGGTGCTCGGTCGCTGGCTCAACAACAGGGCCGAGAACTCACATCTGCCATTCCGACGACGAGAACGGGCCATGCTTCGCTTCAGGCAGATGAAGACATTGCAGAAGTTCAGCTCCGTCCACGCCGCCTTCCACAACCACTTCAACCAGGACCGCCACCTCATCAGCCGAGACGATTTCAAAGCCCGACGATCGGCTGCGTTTGCCGAGTGGAAGACGCTCGCCGCCTGACGGTGAGTCCCCTGCCCTAGTCGCGCCTGGTGGAGACAAGTTAGCGTTGGACTGACAGCACCGTCGCGGGCAACCTCGCCCACTATCTGGAAGACCCCTACACGCCCCGGGTCGAACGGGCGCCAAAGACCGACCACGTCACCTTCGCCTTCGTCGGCGGCGGGTTCGCCGGCCTGGTGACCGGCGCGCGGATGGTCGAGGCCGGCGTCACCGATGTGCGGATCATCGAAAAGGGCGGCGACTTCGGCGGCACCTGGTACTGGAACCGCTATCCCGGCGCCCAGTGCGACACCGCCTCGATGATCTACATGCCGTTGCTGGAAGAGACCGGGCACCGGCCGAGCGAAAAATACGCCCATGCGCCGGAGATCCTCGAGCAGTGCCAGCGCATCGGCCGCCAGTTCGGCCTGTACGACAACGCCCTGTTCCACACCGAGGTGCAGTCCCTGACCTGGGAGGCCGAGATCTCGGCCTGGCGGATCCGGACCAACCGCGGCGACGACTTCACCGCCCAGTTCATCGGCCTGGGCACCGGGCCGCTGCATGTGCCCAAACTGCCGGGCATCCCGGGGATCGAGCGGTTCAAGGGCCATTCGTTCCACACCAGCCGCTGGGACTATGACTACACCGGCGGCGATCCTGGCGGCGCGCCGCTCGACCGACTGGGCGACAAGCGGGTGGCGATCATCGGCACCGGGGCCACCTCGGTGCAGTGCGTGCCGCATCTGGCGAAGGCCTGCGAGGCGCTCTACGTCGTCCAGCGCACGCCGTCGTCGGTCGATGTGCGGGCCAACGCGCCGATCGACCCCGACTGGTTCTCGTCCATCGCCACCCCCGGCTGGCAGCAGCGCTGGCTGGAGAATTTCACCGAAAACCAGGGCGCCGGCGTCGCCGAAGTGGACCTGGTGCAGGACGGCTGGACCGACCTGTCCCGGCGCATCCGCAGCAAGATGATGGCCATCCCCCGCGAAGACCTCACGCCCCAGGCGATGATGGCGGCGTTCGAGGACTCCGACTTCGAGAAGATGGAGGAAATCCGGTCGCGGGTGGACAGCATCGTCGGCGACAGCGAGACCGCCCAGAAGCTGAAGGCCTGGTACCGGCAGCTGTGCAAGCGGCCCTGTTTCCACGACGCCTATCTGCAGGCCTTCAACGAACCGGCCGCCCATCTGGTCGACACCGACGGCAAGGGCGTCGAGGCGATCACCGAGGACGGCTTCGTCGTCGGCGGCGTCGCCTATCCGGTCGACTGCATCATCTACGCCTCGGGCTTCGAGGTCGGGACGGCGTTTGAGCGGCGGGCCGGCTTCGACCTGACCGGCGAGGGCGGGCTGAAGCTGTCGCAGGCCTGGGCCGAGGGCATGCAGTCCCTGCATGGCATTCACGTGCACGGCTTCCCCAACGCCTTCTTCGTGCAGCCGACCCAGGGCGCCAACCTGATCTCCAACGTGCCGCACAATCTGACCGAGGCCGGCCGGACCATCGCCATGACCATCGGCCACGCCATGGATGTCGGCGCCAATGAGGTCGAGGTCACCAAGGCGGCGCAGGACGCCTGGGTGGCGCTGCTGCTGACCGGCATGGGCCGGGTGTTCATGGGCTCGCCCGACTGCACCCCCGGCTATTACAACAACGAGGGCGAGGACCCCGGGCCCGCCGCCAAGCTCAATGTCGGCTACCCCGCCGGCGCCTCGGCCTATTTCAGATACATCGACGCCTGGCGGTCGAAGGGCGACTTCGAGGGGCTGGCGTTTCGCTGACGCCGGCGGGCGGGAGCGGCGCGCCGGCCAGAGCCGGTCGAGGCGCGCCACGGGGTGATCGGCCGCAGGGCCCGGAATGAACCTGGCGCGCTGCCGCGCCGCGTGGAGTTGTGGATGGACGTCGCCGAACTCGACCCTGAGCTGGTCCAGCGCCTGGACGCCGCCGCGCTGCAGGGCATGACCCTGGCCGTCTGGGCGGACGTGCAGCCAGCGAAAATCGCCGTCTACGACCCCGACGGGACGGCGCACAGCTTCGCCAGGACAAACGCCAACGCCAATCGGATGGTCCGGTTGCTGCGGGATCGCGGCCTCGGCGAAGGCGACTCCGTCGCCCTGGTCTGTTCCAACCGGGTCGAGTTCGTCGAGGTCCTGGCCGCCGCGCTTCGCAGCGGGATCCGCCTGACGCCGGTCAACTGGCATCTGTCAGCCGACGAGATCGCCTACATCCTCCAGGACTGCGAGGCGAAGGCCGTAATCGCCGACGCCCGGGTCGCGGCGGTCCCGCAGGCCGTCGCCCAATGCCCGGACCTTGAGCTGAAACTGGCCGTCGGCGGGCCGATCGACGGGTTCGAGCCCTATGCCGCGGCGGTGGCCGCGTTTGACGGATCGGACATCGCCGATCCGGTGCTGGGCAACACCATGATGTACACCTCGGGGACGACCGGCCGGCCGAAAGGGGTCCTGCGGCCCGTTCCCGTGGTGACGCCCCACGCCACCTACCTGATGCGCGGCTATGATCCCGGCGCCTCGGTGCAGATGTGCGCCGGACCGGCCTACCACGCCGCGCCCCTGGCCTTCGACGTCCGGGCGGCCATGGGCGGCGGGGCGGCGCTGGTGTTCATCGACCGATGGGACTCCGAACAGGTGTTGCGCACCATCGCCGAACGAAAGGTCACCCATTTCCACCTGGTGCCGATCATGTTCCAGCGGTTGCTGGCGCTGCCTGACGCGGTCAAGGCCCGCTACCGCGTCGACCATGTCCGCTTCATCATCCATGGCGCCGCGCCCTGCCCGCCCGAGGTCAAACACGCCATGATCGACTGGTTCGGTCCGGTCCTGACCGAATACTACGCCGGCTCGGAGGGCGGGGCCGGGTTCCTGATCGACTCCGTCGAGTGGCTGAAGAAGCCCGGCAGCGTCGGACGCCGCCCCGCCCTGCTCCAGGTCCGCATTCTGGACGACGCCGGCCAAGACCTGCCCAGCGGCCAGCCGGGCGGGATCTACCAGCAGCTGCCGCCCGGCGCCGGGTTCAGCTATTTCAAGGACGAGGCGAAGACCCAGGCCGCCCGCGTCGGCGACTTCTTCACCATGGGCGACGTCGGCTATTTCGATGAGGACGACTACCTGTTCCTGACCGGCCGCAACGCCGAGACCATCATCTCCGGCGGGGTGAACATCTACCCCCAGGAGATCGACAACGAGTTGCTCAAACACCCCGCCGTCGCGGATTCAGCCACCGTCGGCGCGCCGCATGACGAATGGGGCGAACAGGTGCAGGCGGTCATCCTGCTAAACCCTGGCTACGAGCCCAACGGAGCCCTCGCCGACGAAATCCTGGCTTTCGCCCGGGCGAACCTGCCGGCCTTCAAGACGCCCCGCAGCCTCGACTTCGTCGCCGATATGCCCCGGTCCGAAGCCGGGAAAATCCAGCGCAACAAGGTCCGCGCCCTCTACTGGGAGGGGCGGGCGCGCCAGATTTGATGACCGACACGGGGTTCAGCGACAGGCGGAAAACGGCGACCGGGGAAGGCCTGGGTCAGCATGGATGAGTCCGCGCCTCCGGCCGTAGAGCCGAGGCCCTCCACCGACGCCTCCCAGGACATGGCCGCGCGCGAAGCCACGTTCCAGGCCTTCATCTGGGACAATCTGCGCCGCAACTATATCGGCAACTTCGTGCACGGCATGCTCGGCATGACCGGGTTTCGGCTGATCAACGCCCCGACCTTCATGCCCGCCTACCTGCATCTGATCTCCGGCTCGAACACCATCGTCGGCCTGGGCCTGGCGCTGCAGCAGGTGGGCGGGATCATTTCACCGCTGGTGGCCGGGGCGAAGATCGAACACCGGGCGAAGATCATGCCGGCGGCGATCGTCCTGGGCAGTCTGGGGCGGCTGGCGATCCTGGGCATGGCCCTGTCGGGCTGGTTCCTCAGGGACCAGGCCCAGGTGATCACACTGCTGCTGTTTCTCTTCCTGTTCGGCGTCTTCATGGGCGCCCAGCGCGTCGCCTTCACCCTGTTGATGTCGCGGGTCATTCCGGTCGGGCTGCGCGGACGATTGCAGGCCTGGCGCAATGCGGTCGGGGGACTCATCGCGGCCATCCTGGCCTATGGCTCCGGCAAGTACCTGATCGACACCAATGTGCTGGGCAACGGCTATTCGACCACCTTCGTCCTGGCCTTTCTGCTGACCAGCGCCGGGCTGTGGTTCCTGCAGCACCAGATTCGCGAACCCGCCCCGCCGACCATTCGCGAGCCGACCCGAATGAGGGACCGCATGCGGGACATTCCGGGCCTGATCGCCGCCGATCCAGCCTATCGCTGGTTCCTGGTGGTGCAGATGCTGGCCACCTCCGCCCGGATCGCGACGCCGTTCTACATCCTGCACGTCGGGGCGACGATGGGCCTGGACGGCGCGACACTGGGGCTGCTGACGCTGGCTTTCCTGGGGGCGGATACGGTCTCCAACATCCTGTGGGGCTATCTCGGCGACAGGTCGGGCTTCCGGATCGTGCTGCTGCTGTCCATCGCCGGCTGGATCGCCGCGACCGTGCTGCTGATGACCTTCAATGCGCCGGCGGCGATCTTCCTCGCCTTCTGCATCCTGGGCGCGGCCCAGGCCGGCTACAGCATGGCGTCGCAGACCATGATCCTCGAGTTCGGCCATCGCGATGACCTGTCGATGCGGATCGGCATCTCGGCGACGGCCGAAGGGGTCACAGCCACACTCGGCCCGCTGGTCGGGGGCGCGGTCGCCGACCTGCTCGGCTACAGCGTCGTCTTCGGCGCTTCGCTGGGCCTGCTCGCGGCGGGGTTTGTGGTGCTGCTCATCGCCGTGCGCGAGCCGCGCGCCAGACCTGTCACCTAGGCGGCCAGGACCCGATCCGGCGGCGATACTCCAGCCGTGATCAGCCTGGGCCCGCCCAGACCTCGAGTTGCCCCACCCGTTCAATGCGGCGGGCGGTGGTCAGGGTGACGAGCTCGGAGAGACCGGTCTCCCGCAACAGCGCTTCCGGCCCGGTCCCTTCGCCGTCCGCCGGGACCGCCGCCGCATCCTGAACCTTCTGCAACAGCCACAGGCGATAGGGCATGACCGCGACCTCGACCGGCGCGCCCCGCCAATCAAACGCCGCCATGCCGATGGCCCGTGTCGAGGTCCGCGGCAGGCCGCTCGTCATCGGCTCAAGACCGGGGCGCTCGGCAAGCCAGGCGTTGGCGAATCCGACATAGGCGCGGACTTCCGGCAGGTAGTCCTCGGCCACGAAACGCAGCAGGTCCTTGAGCGTGTCCGGCACGCTGTCGTCGGGAAACAGCTCCGCCGGCGGACAGCCATATTCGCCGGCGTCGAGGTCGGGCGCGTTCATCCGCTCGACCCATCGCCAGACCCGGTGGGCCCGCGCCTTCATCAGACTGGCCGGAAAGGGGTCTCTTCCCAGGTGGGCGTACAGCGGCGCGATCAGGCCGTAGTCGCCAATCGTCGGGCGCCCTCCCAGCAGATAGGGCGACTGCGCCAGATGAGCGTCGAAGAGGTCCAGAAACTGCTCGTACGCCGCTTCCACCAGGGGAATGGACGTCGGCGAGACGCCAAAACTCGCCATCGCCTTGCGCATGCGCTGGGCGGCGAACTGGAAGATCGCCTGGCCTTCCGCGGGATCCGCGCCGGGCACGGCAAGGCCGGCGATGAAATCGTTGGCGATAAACGGCTGGTTCGTGGCGTCGAAATTCCAGCGATAGTGCATCGCCGGGCGCAGCAGCCCCTCGCCGCCAAACAGTTCGAAGACTTGGCCGATCAGTCGGTGGCGCGGCGTCGTGGGGAAGGTCGACCAGCGCGCGTGGCCGTCCGCCTCCAGCCGCTCGATGATCGCCGAACCGTCCTGGAGCAGCTCACCCTCGGGGGTTTCCAGCACCGGAATGATCCAGCGTCCAAGCTTGCCGACGATCTCCTCGCGGAATCGAGCCTCGCCGGCGGCGCGACTGTCGAACGGGATGCCCTGTTTGATCAGGTAGGACCTGACCTTGCCCGTGTAGAGAGAGCCCGGCGTACCATAGAGCCTGAAGGCCATGTGTTGAGTCCTGTTCGCGGTGGGGCCGCATGGGTCCAGAGACCCGCTTCATGGCGCAGGATCAAGGGGGCGGGCGACGTCGCAACGGTACGGACCTGCTCGCGTCCGCCAGCGTCATTATATTTTGAACAGGTTCATTTTATTATCGCGTTGATGTAGGGTCGCCCCAGGCAGCCTGGAGAAAGTCCTATGGAAGTGACGAAGACGGTCGATCGCGAGTTCGCGGAGAAGTTTCTGAAGTCGGTTGATACCCCGCTGGACTACGGCGTCTATTTCCTCTTCCACGACTGGTGGGCCGAAGCGCCGCAGGAGGCGATCGACGCCTATGTCCAGGAGCTGAGGTCCATTCCCGAGTCGGAGGCGGCCCTCAAGGAGCGGTTCATCGCCGAACCCATCTCGCTGGAACGGCTTGCCGAATGCGCGCCCGGAACCCTGGGGCATGGCTATCGGAAATTCATCATCGACAACGGTCTGGAGCAGAATCTCGGCCGCAACTATCGCAAGATGAACGAGGACCTGCACCAGTCAGGCAAGCTCGACCGGCTGCCGGACGACCTGAGCTTCATGATGGTCCGCGGCTTCCAGATCCATGACTTCCTGCACGTCCTGACCGGCTACGAGGCCACGATCTACGGTGAGCTGGCGCTTGCGGCCTTCTATCTCGGGCAGATTCGGAATCCCTACCATGCGATGCGAGTGGCCGTGACCACCTCCCATATGGCCTTCCTGCGGCCGACCCTGATCGTCGAGGCGATGGACGCGTTCGTCGACGGCTGGTCCTATGGACGATCGTCGCGAAACCTCAATTTCGAACGCTGGGAGGACGAGCTGGACACCCCGCTCGAGGTGCTCCGCGAGCGAATGAACTTGAACAGCCGGAAGCTCGCCGCCTAAGGACGCGGATGCCCCGCAAACCCGCCTCGGAAGAACAGCGCCAAGCCGTACGAAAGCGCATCCAGAAGGCGGCGGCCAAGCTCTTCGCCGACGAGGGCGCGGCGGGCGTTTCCGCCCGCGCCATCGCCGGCCGGGCGGGCGTTTCGGTCGGGACGCTCTACGCCTACTTCAGCGATCTTCAGGGGCTCATGCAGTCCCTGTGGATGGAGCCGGTCGCACACATCGACGTGCTCTTCACCCAGGTCGCCCGGGAAAACGCCGACCCGGTGCAGCGCCTGCGCGCCTTGCTGGGGGCCTATGCCGAGTTTGCCCTGAAGAACCCGGAGCTCTACCGAGGCGCCTTCCTCTTCGTGCGGCCCAAGGTTCTGCCTGCGCCGGAAAAGGCTGCCCTCGAAAGCGCGGTCTTTCCGGGCCTGCTGATCGACGCGGTGCGGGACGGTCAGAGCGCCGGCCTCCTCCGGTCCGGAGACCCGCGCCGGCTGGCCCAGATCTTCTGGGCCGGGTTGCACGGCTGCCTCGCCCTGCCCGTCAATTTCGACCGGCTGGCGTTCGACGAGGCCGGCCCCCTGGCGCGGGATGTCATCGACATGCTCATGACGGCGGCGAAGGCCGAGACATGACGACCAGCCGACCGCGTCTCGCCCTGTTCCAGCCGGTCATTCCGCAGAATGTCGGCGCCTGTATCCGGCTGTCGGCCTGTTTCGGCGTTGATCTGCACGTCATCGAGCCGGTCGGCTTCCGGTTCGACAACAGGGCCATGAAACGCGCGGCCCTCGACTATGGGCCGCTGGGCCACATGACCCGGCATGAGGATTGGGACGCCTTCCAGGCCGACCGCCCGCCCGGCCGGCTGGTGCTGTTCACGACGAAGGGCGCGACGCCGCTCGACGGCTTCGCCTTTCAGCCCGACGATGTGCTGCTGTTCGGCAGCGAGACGACCGGCGCGCCCGAGGCGGTGCATGCCGCCGCTGGCGCGCGGGTGGTCATTCCGCTGATGCCGGACGCCCGGTCGCTGAACCTTTCGGTCAGCGCCGGCATCGGTCTGTTCGAGGCGCTCCGCCAGACCGGCGGACTGCCCGGGCCCGGCTGGTCGACCGTCTAGCTGTCGAAGCCGACGAACACGGCCGCTTCATCGACGGACTTGCGGCGGGAGACCACCGCATTGGCCGGGAAGGCGTCGTCGGGATAGCCCATGGCGATACAGATCATGATCACCTGGTCCTCGGGGATCGCGGCATGTTCGCGCACCACCGGCGACTGCATGATGCCCTGGCTGTTGATCACGCAGCCCAGGCCGCGGGACCAGGCCGCGTTGACCAGGGCGTTGGCGACCGCGCCGCAGTCGAACGGGCCGATGTCGCCGCCGTGGATCGAGCGGTCATAAGTCACGACCACGGAGACCGGCGCGTCAAACTGGCGGAAGCCGCGCATGACCCAGTCCATCCGCTTTCCCTTGTTGTCCCGCTCGATCCCCATGGCGCCGAACAGCTGCTTGGCGATCTCGATCTGCCGCTCGCGGTGCGGCCCGGCGTATTCGCCATGGCTGCGGAACTCGCGGGATGACGGCACGCCCGCCAGGTTGCGTTCGGTGTTGCCGGCGCGGATCCGGTCGAGGGGCTCGCCGGCAACGACATAGAAGTTCCAGGGCTGGGTGTTGAGCGACGAGGGCGCGCGCATGGCGATCTCGATGATCTCCTTGATCAGCGCCTTGGGCACCGGATCAGGTTTGTAGCCACGGACGCTCCGCCGTCCCATCACCACGTCATCGAACTGCATATCTGAACTCGCCTACTGCCTCGTTGGCCTGTCTGTAGCACGCTTCGGACGGCGTGGTCCGTCAGGCCGCCCGCAGCGACGGCAGGTCGTGAAGGTCCTCGGCGAGGCCGGCGCCCATCAGGTCGATGAAGTTGTCGCGGTAGAATTTCCGCTTCACCGCCTCATCGACGCCTGCCAGGCTGTCGTTGAACCGTTTCAAAGGGTTACGGCCACCTTCTACGTGCGGGAAGTCGGACGAGAACAACACCATCTCCTCGCCCGAATTCTCCATGATCCAGCGAACATCCTCATGCGGATAGGGCGTGACCCGGAGTTGGCGACGCAGGATTTCCGACGGCGTCCCCGACAGGGCCTGCAGCCGCTCTTCCCGACCAAAGGCCGCGCAGCCGGAGTCGAGGAATTTCATCAGGCTGGGCAGCCAGGAGGCGCCCAGTTCGATGGCCCCGAACTTCAGCCTCGGGAAGCGGTCGAACACCCCGTCGATGACCAGGGCCGACAGCGTCTGCCAGACGCTGAGCGGGATGGCCATGAAGGTCAGGGAGGTGAAGTTCTCGTCGCCGCCGTGGAAGTCCTTCACGAACGGCAGGCCGTTTTCGAGATAGTCGCCATGCATCTTCTCCTCGCCGCCGACATGGAAGAGGATCGGCGCCCCGGCCTCCTGGGCCAGGGCCCACAGCGGATCGAGCTCGCGGTGGCTGGGCGAGAAACCGGGCGGATGGCGGGACGGCACGACCAGGCCCTTGGCGCCCAGGGCCAGGGCCTCACGAGCAATCTCCGGCGCCCGCTGGCGGTCGACAAGCGGCACGTAGCCGGTGGCCAGCAGCCGGCGGTCGACCGAACAGAACTCGGTCATCATCCGGTTGTGGGCCCGGGCCGCCTCGACGGCCAGCTCGACCTCGCCCGCCTGTTCGAGTCCGAAGTTGGACAGGCAGGCGGTGGTGAAGACCAGCTGCGAGGTGAACCCCAGGCAGTCTAGAGTCCGGGGCCGGTCGCCGCTATTGAAGGCGCCCAGGGCCTCGTAGTTCTTGCGCAGCAGGATGTTGGCCTCGGCGCCGGCTAGGAACTCGGGGTCACTGGCCTTGGCGGCGGCGTTGGCGAAGAACTCGGGCAGCACGTCCTTGCGGCCGGTCTTCTCCACGAAGGCGTCGCGAAACCGCGGCTCGATGTAGCGGTTGATCGTCCCCGGCAGCTCCATGATGTGACTGTCGGCGTCATGGACCGTCTGGCCCTCGACATAAGCCATGGCGCATCCTCCCTGGATGGTTTGTTCGTTGGCCCGCATTGCGGACCTTTGGCGACCGGCCGTCAAGACGTGCGACGTCAGGCCGCCGCGCCGCGGCAAGAAGCGTCTTGCCTTCCCTTCGGTTGGTCTGCGAACCATGACGCAAGGGGAGACTGACATGATTACATTCGCGCTCAGCGAAGAGCAGACCATGATCCGCGAGAGCCTGCAGGGCTTCGCGGCCGAGGTGCTGGCGCCCAGGGCGCGGGCCATCGACGAGGCCGGCGAGATGCCCGCCGAGGTCATCCAGGCGGGCTGGGACTTCGGCCTGATCGCGGCCTCGATCCCGGAAGCCTACGGCGGCGGCGGCGGCGACCGGTCCTGCATGACCAACGCCGTTGTCCTCGAGGCCCTGGGCGGCGGCTGCGCCAGCCAGGCCGTCGCCATCATGGCCCCCGGCCAATTTGTCAGCGCCTTGATCGACTTTGGCACCGAAGAGCAGAAGGCCGAGCATCTGCCCCGCTTTGCCGGTCCCACGCCCGTCGCGGCCGGTCTGGCCCTGCAGGAAAGCCAGTTCGGCTTCGCCGCCGAGGCCCAGCGCACCACGGCCACCCGCAAGGGCAACGGCTGGGTGCTGAACGGCGAGAAGCGCCTGATTCCCCTGGGCGACCAGGCCGACCACTTCCTCGTCCTGGCGCGCGATCCGGACGGCGACGGCCTGGGCGCGGTGTCCGCCTTCATCGTGCCGCGGGATGCGGCGGGCCTGACCGTGACCGCCGAGAGCGGCAGCCAGGGTCTCAAGCCGGTGCCCAAGGCCAGGATCACGCTGAACGCCGTCGAGCTGCCCGGCTCGGCGCGGCTCGGCGGCGACGCCGGCATCGACGCCGGTCGACTGGTCAATCAGGCCCGCATCGGGGCCGCCGCCGTCGCGGTCGGCCTCTGCCGCCAGGCCACCGACTACGCCCTTCCCTACGCAAAGGAGCGCGTCGCCTTCGGCGAGCCGATCGGCAAGAAACAGTCGATCGCCTTCATGCTGGCCGACATGCATATCGAGTGCGAGACCATGCGCTGGATGGTCTGGAAGGCCGCCAGCCTGCTCGAGCACAATGATCCCGGCGCCGCCAGGGCGAGCGTGCTGGCCCAGGACTACGTTCGCCGCAAAGCCATCAAGATCGCCGACGACGCCCTGCAGATCTTCGGCGGCCATGGCTTCATCCGCGACCTGCCGCTGGAAATGTGGCTTCGCAACGCCCGCACGCTGACCGTCCTCGACGGTCCGGTCTCGGTTTAGGGAACCCCGCTCATGGCAGACTTCCGTCTCTCCGCGATCGACCAGCAGATCCTCGACAAGGTGATCGAGGTCGGCAATTCGACGACCGCCCACACCCGCTATTACGAAGACCACGAGCACGAGACGCCGCCGGCCCGGCTGGAGGGCGAACGCGGTTTCGAGGAGGTGTTCCCGCTGTTCGGCCAGCGCCAGCCCGACGACACCCCGATGATGACCTTCATGATGGCCGTCAGCATCGCCCGCGGCTCGACCAGCGGCGTGGTCCGGGGTCTCGGCCTGGCCATGCCGTCCGGTCGCGCCAGCGGCCTGGGCAACGCCGCCCTGCAGTCGGCCGGCACCGCCGAGCAGAAGACCAAATGGGGCAACCTGTTCCTGTCGATGTCGATCACCGAGCCCGGCGCCGGATCCGACACCAAGGCCATCCAGACCACCGCCCGTCTCGACGGCGAGGAATGGGTGCTGAACGGCGACAAGATATTCGTCACCGACGGCGTAAAATGCGACGGCGCCATCGTCTGGGCGACCATCGACAAATCGGCGGGCCGCGCCGGCATCAAGTCCTTCCTGGTGCTGCGCGACGCGCCCGGTTTCGAACTGGTCCGTCAGGAAAAGAAGCTCGGCATCCGGGCCTCGGACACCGCCGCCTACGCCTTCCGCGACTGCCGCATTCCGCGCGACAGCCTGCTGGGCGGCGACGAGACGGTGCCCAAAGGCGGCGGCTCGGCCTCCTACAAGGGCGTCATGAAGACCTTCAACATGACCCGTCCGGCGGTCGCCTCGGGCGGCGTCGCCAAGGCCAAGGGGGCGCTGGAGTTCGCCAAGGCCGCCCTGGCCGAGGAAGGCGTCACGGTCGACTGGGACAAGAGCTTCAACCAGCGCAGCGCCGTCGAACAGAAGCTGATCGAGATGGAGGCCGACACCGAGGCCGCCACCCTGTCGGTGCTGCACGCCGCCTGGCTCAGCGACACCCGCCAGCCCAACAACCTGGAAAGCTCGGTCTGCAAGGCCAAGGGCGGCGAGGTTTGCCGCACCATTCCCCAGGCGGCGATGGAGCTGCTCGGCGGCATGTCGGTCAGCCACGACCATCTGGTCGAGAAATACCTGCGCGACGGCCGGATCAGCGACATCTACGAGGGCACCGGCCAGATCCAGCGGCTGATCATCGCCCGCGAGATCCTCGGCTATTCGTCGGAAGAGCTTACCTGACGATCGAGAACGACCGCTTCGGCGGGGCCGGCTGCCGGGTCAGACGCACGCCCTTGAGGAACAGCATCAGGGCTTCCCAATGGATGCCCGCCACCACCTTGAGGGTCAGCAGCGGGTGGGTCGCCGCGGCGCGCAGGATGCCGGCGTCGGTCAGGGCCGACCGCCGACCGGCCATGGTCGCCGTCAGCATCAGCCCGTCCGCGTCGGAACAGCGGACCTGAAGGGCGACCGACTCCCCCGGCGGCGTCACCTTGAAATCATAGGTCAGGTCCATGTCCATGAACGGTGAAACATAGAGCTGCTTGGCGCTCCGCTGGCGGATGACCGGTGCGCCCTCGTCACCCGGCTTGGTCGGGATCAGATAGGAATGCCGCGCGCCGAAGGTGTTGGTGACCTCATAGATCAGCGCCGCCAGGCCGCCGTCGGGGCGGTGACAGAAATAGACGCTGATCGGGTTGAAGACGTAGCCGAGCAGTCGCGGCATGCAGAGCAGCCGGATCGCCCCGCCCTTCAGATCCACGCCCGCCTCGACCAGCCGTTCCACAATCTGCGGCCGCAGCGGACCGCTTCCATCGCCGTGGTCACGGTCATGGAAGGCGAACAGATTGAACCGGTTGTGGGAAAACAGCCGCGAACGCCGATCGAGCGTCTCGAGCTCGGCGAGATCAAACAGTGTCCAGAACACCCGATACCGCAGACTGTGCCGGCGCGGCCGCAGCCGGCTGTGGCTGACAATCCCCGTATAGAGGCCCGAGGCGTCGGTCATGCCGCCCGCGCCAGGCTGGGGCTGCCCACGGGGGCGACATGGATACGGCCGCTTTCGTCCGCGACGGTCCAGGGCCGACGCAGGCCGCCCAGCTGTTCGGCGACGGCGAGCCCCGACTGCAGCCCGTCCTCATGGAAACCGGCGCCGAAATGGGCCCCGCAGAACCAGACGCCGCCCTGCCCCTGCAACGACCACAGGTCCTGCTGGGCGCGGACGGCGGCGGCGTCGAACACCGGGTGCTCGTAGAGCTCGCTGTGCAGCAGGCTGTCGGGCCGGGGCGGGCGCGGCGGATTGAGGGTCACGAACAGGTCGCGCCCGGGCAGCCCCTGCAGCCGGTTCATCCAGTAGGTGACGCACAGGCCGTCATCGACGCCCATATAGTTCCAGCTCGACCAGGCGCGGCGGCGGCGGGGCATCAGGCTGGCGTCGCTGTGCAACACAGTCATGTTCCGGCTGTAGCGGAAGGCGCCGAGCAGCCGGCGCTCCGCCTCGCTCGGCGCCGCCAGCATGGCCAGGGCCTGATCGGCATGGGTCCCGATCACCACCTGGTCGAAGCGGGTCGTTCGTCCCTGCGTGTCGTGGACCATGACGCCGTCGGCGACCCGCTCCACGCGGGTCACGCCGCACCCCAGACGCACGCTGTCGCCGAGCATCGCGGCCAAACGCTGCACATAGGTCCGGCTGCCGCCCTTGACCGTCCGCCAGATCGGGCGGTCGCGAAGCTGCAGCAGCCCGTGGTTCTGGCAGAAGCGGATGAAGCTGCCGGCGGGGTGGTCGAGGAGCGTCTCGACCGGGGCGGACCAGATCGCCGCCGCCATCGGCAGCAGGTGGTCATCGCGCAGACGACGGTCAAAGCCGTTCCGGGCCAGCCAGTCGCCGAGAGTGACAGTGGGATCCTCCAGGCTCGCCGCCGCGTCGCCCGCCTGCCGATAGAAACGCAGCACCTGACGGATCATCGACCAGAACCGCGGCCGCACCAGATTGCGCCGCTGCGCGAACAGGCCGGGGGCGGCGTATTCGAACCCGCCGTTGTCCAGCGACACCGAAAACGACATGTCCGTCGGCTGGGTCGGCAGGGCGAGGTGGTCGAACAGGGCCGTCAGATTGGGATAGGTGCGCGCGTTGTAGACCATGAAACCGGTATCGACCGGCATGTCGCCCTCGGGGGTCCGGGCCGTCACCGTATTGGAATGGCCGCCCAGGCGATCGGCCCGTTCGAACAGGGTCACGTCATGCCCCTGTTTGAGCAACCAGGCGCAGGACAGGGCGGAGATTCCCGACCCGACCACCGCGATGCGCTGGCGTTTGCCGGACGTCAGGGTCGAGGGCGCGGCCGGCGCGGGGAAGGACAGGGACATGGTCTTGGGCTCCAGACGGACCGGTTGGCCGCTGGCGGGAGCGACGGCCTTCACCTAGGTTGATACGCAGCCCGGCCGGTTTTGGATGACCCGTTGATCCAGTTGCTTCCACGAACCGTATTGAGAGCATGGTTTCCGATGCCTCCCTCCTGCGCCGCGCGCCGCCCGCGTTCAAATCCGTGACCGGCCCCGGCCGGCCCGACGACTTCGGCGCGTTGATCGTGGCTGTCGCCCGGACCCGGGACCGGGCCGCCTTCGCGCGGCTGTTCGACCATTTCGCACCCCGGCTGAAGGCCTATCTGATCAGCGGCGGCGCGACCCCGGGCGCCGCCGAGGACTTCGCCCAGGACGCCATGCTCACGGTCTGGCGGAAGGCGGAACTCTACGACCCGGCCAAGGCCGGCGCGGCGACCTGGATCTTCACCATCGCCCGCAATCTGCGCATCGACAGCCTGCGCCGCGAGGGCCGGACGCCGCTGGCGCTCGACCTCAGCGAAGCGCCCGACGCCCCGGCCCGGCCCGACGATATTGTCGCCGAACGCAACGACGCGGCCCTGGTGCGCCAGGCCCTGTCAGGCCTTCCGGCCGACCAGATCGAGGTGGTCCGGATGGCTTTTTTCCATCACAAGCCGCACGCCCGCATCGCGACGGAACTGAATTTGCCGCTCGGAACGGTGAAGTCACGGATCCGGCTGGCGATGCTGAGACTGCGGGACTCCCTGGGCGAACGGCCATGACGGTTCAACACTTTCCCAATGAAGACACCCTGCTGGCCTATGCGGCCGGCACCCTGCGCACGCCCGAGGCGGTGGTCGTGGCGACGCATCTGGCGCTCAGCCCGACGTCGACCGCCTGGGTTCGCCGGCTGCAGGACGTCGGCGGTCAGGTGCTGGAGTCACTGGATCCCGCCGCCATGGCCCCCGGCGCCCTCGACCAGGCCCTGGCCAGGGCCGAGGCCGACGGCGGCGTGGCCACGGCGCCGGCGCCGCTCAACGACATGCCGGAACTGCCCGAGCCCCTGCGGCGCTACCCGCTGGGCCCGTGGCGCTGGATCGGGCCGGACATGCATGTCCGCGACGTGCTCGGCCCGCGGGACGGCGACTGCCGGGTGATCCTGCTGAGGATCGGCGCGGGACGGAAGACGCCGTTTCACACCCACGACGGGTCCGAACTGACCTGTGTGATTTCCGGAGCCTACTCGACCGAGGTCGCCCGGTTCGGCCCCGGCGATCTTGAAGAGGCCGGGCCGGAGACCCGCCACCAGCCCGTGGCCGACGCCGACGGCCCCTGCCTTTGCGTCGCCTCGCTGGAGGGGCAGATTCGGCTCCCGGGCCTGCTCGGACGGATTCTGCAGCCGATCGCCAGGCTGTAGGGTCCAGCGCGGCCTATCGACCGTCAACGGCTGGAGGTCGACCCGGGCCGATGATCCCTTCCTCTGGGGAGGTGAATCGCAACGGTCCCGGACGCCCACGCTGAGCGCCCTTCCCCCTCGATGGAGGAGGGCTCTTCGGGGGCGGCCCGTTCCGGGGATATCCGCAGCCCGGACACGTTCAAGCCCCTGAAATGACTGAGTCCTTTCCTCGTCATCCCGGGGAAGGACGCCCATCTCTCCCCACCCGCCAGAGCGCCCGTATCCTTCTCTTCGTCCCGCGGCATGGGGAGGGCGTCTCGGCCAGGCGTTCCGATGCGGCGGCGGGACGGGGTTCGAGCGGGACGCTTGGCCCGGCGCCAGTCGTGAAGGTCCCCTCCGTCGCCGCCAATGGCGTCCCGACGGAAGCAGCCGGAACGACCTCTGGCCGGACGAGCGACAGGTGAGCGGGGGATACGCTCACGGTCCGGGGACGGCTTCGCCGCCGCCCGCCCGCCGGGGGTCGATGCGGCTAAGCCTTAAGCGGGCTGCCTACCGCAGCACCCGGAAAACG
>JAUXVF010000030.1 GCA_030680355.1 Caulobacter sp. | reverse complement strand
ATCGAGTTCACCAACCGCGGCGATTTCGCCGCCCATACCTTTCTCGAGGTGGCCCGCCACTTCGCCAGGACCGACCCTCGCGTGATCATGGGGGTGGGCAGTATCGTCGACGCCCCCACCGCCGGCCTCTACCTGGCCAATGGCGCGCGGTTCGTGGTCGGGCCGATCCTCAACGCCGAGGTGGCCAGGGTCTGTAATCGTCAGATGGTCCCCTACAGTCCCGGCTGCGGCAGCGCGAGCGAGATCAGCTACGCCCAGGAGCTGGGCTGCGAGATCGTCAAGGTCTTCCCCGGCGAGAGCGTCGGCGGCCCGACCTTCGTCAGGAACGTGCTGGGGCCGATGCCCTGGACCAAGATCATGCCGACCGGCGGCGTCGACCCCGACGAGGCCTCGCTGCGCGCCTGGTTCGGGGCCGGCATCGTCGCGGCCGGCATGGGCAGCAAGCTGATCTCGAACGACCTGATCAAGGCCCGCGACTGGGCCGGCGTCGAGGCCCGCGTGCGCGACACCGTCGACCTCATCAAAACCATCCGGAGCGACCTGGCGTGACCGACCCCGTCCTGACCATCCGTCCCGCCAGCGAGACCCGCTGGGACTGCGCCGCCTTCGGCGAGGTGATGCTGCGCTTCGATCCGGGCTTTGGCCGGGTGCGCAACGCCCGCAGCTTCAACGTCTGGGAGGGCGGCGGCGAGTACAATGTCGCCCGCGCCATGAACAAATGCTGGGGCAAACGGGCGACGGTGGTCACCGCCCTGCCGGACAATGACCTCGGCTGGCTGGTCGAGGACCTGATCGCCCAGGGCGGCGTCGACATGAGCCATGTCATCCACCGCCCGTTCGACGGTCTGGGCCGCAACACCCGGGTGGGGCTGAACTTCACCGAGAAGGGCTTTGGCGTCCGCCCGGCCCTGGGCTGCAGCGACCGCGGCAACTCGGCCGCCAGCCAGATCCGCCCCGGCGAGGTCAACTGGGAGAAGCTGTTTGGCGAGGAGGGCGTGCGCTGGTTCCACACCGGCGGCATCTTCGCGGCCCTGGCCAGCAACACCGCCGAGGCGGTGATCGAGGCCGTCGAGGTCGCCCGCAAATACGGCACGATCGTCAGCTACGACCTCAACTATCGCGCCAGCCTGTGGAAGAGCCAGGGCGGCAAGCCCGGGGCGCAAAAGGTCAACCGCCACATCGCGCAATATGTCGATGTGATGATCGGCAACGAGGAGGACTTCACCGCCTGCCTCGGGTTCGAGGTCGAAGGCCTCGACGAGCACATCAGCGCCATCGACCCGGCCAACTTCAAGACCATGATCAAGACGGCGGCCGCCCAGTTCCCCAACTTCAAGGTCGCGGCCACCACCCTGCGCAACGCCAAAACCGCCAGCGTCAACGACTGGTCGGCCATCCTCTACGCCGGCGGCGAATTTTATCAGTCGGTGATGCGCGAGAACCTGGAGATCTACGACCGGGTCGGCGGCGGCGACGGGTTCGCGTCGGGCCTCGCCTACGGCTTCCTCGAAGGCAAGGGCCCCCAGGCCGCCGTCGACTACGGCGCCGCCCACGGCGCCCTGGCCATGACCACCCCCGGCGACACCTCCATGGTCCGCGCCGCCGAGGTCGAAGCCGTCATGACCGGCAAGGGCGCAAGGGT
>JAUXVF010000026.1 GCA_030680355.1 Caulobacter sp. | reverse complement strand
ATTGGCCAGGTAGAGGCCGGCGGTGGGGGCGTCGACGATACTGCCCACCCCCATGATCACGCGAGGGTCGGTCCTGGCGAAGTGGCGGGCCACCTCGAGAAAGGTATGGGCGGCGAAATCGCCGCGGTTGGTGAACTCGATACACCGCGCCCCGCCCCGGGCGCAGGCCTCGATGACAGGAATACAGACCTCGGGATCGGGGTGGTAGAAGACGGGGATAACCCCCTGATCAATCATCGCGGCCAGCACGGCCATGCGGTCGTAGGTCATGGAAAGGTCTCTCCCTTGCGTGCGGCCAGCCTTACGCCGCCGATCAGAAAAAAATAGGGCGCCGGGGGTGAGCCCGGCGCCCAGTTTGCGCAAGGAGGTTGATCTAGAAGGTGTAGCGGAGGCCGAAGTTAAACTGGCGACCGGTGTGGTGATAAACCGAGGTGCTCTGGCGGCTGTCGTCGCCGACCCATTGGCGGTTGAACGCATCGGTCAGGTTCAGACCTTCGAAGGTCAGGCGAACCTGCTTGTTGAACTTCCAGGTGGCCGCGGCGTCGACGGTGAAGGAGTCGAGCTTGCCTTCGGTCAGGTTGCCGTTTCGCCCCGGAACGTTCTGCAGGTAACCTTTCCGATAGGCGGCCGAGACACGGGCGCTGTATTTGTCGTCCTCATAGTAGAGAGTGGCGTTGTAGGCCGAGGGCGACAGGTTCACCAGGTCATCGGTCACCGTGGTCAGGCAGACCGCGTCGTTGCAGTAGTCGATCTCGGATTTGACCCGTGTGTAGTTGGCCTGGATGCCGAATTTGTCGAACGGCGCCGGCAGGAAGGTGAACGGCTGCTGGTAGCTGATTTCAAATCCGGTCAGCGGCCCGCCATCGGTGTTGACCGCGCGGGTCAGCTGGAAGACCTGGCTCGGCGTGCAGGCCCCGGTGCAGTAGGACGGCGCGAAGGCCACCGGGTTGAACGCGGTCATCTCCTGATACTGCAGGTCCTGACGGATGATCTGGATATAGGTGTCGATGTCCTTCTTGAAGAAGGCGACCGACAGCAGCGACTCCGGCGCGAAATACCATTCAAAGCTCAGGTCGTAGGTCTTGGCCTGGAACGGTTCGAGATCGACGTTGCCGATGCTGGCCGTGAAGTTCGGACCGCTGGCGGCGAGCGACGTGGTCGGGATCAGATAGTTGGTGCCGGCCAGGGTGTTGCCGATCTGCGGCCGCGCCATGACCTTGGCCGCGCCGAACCGGATCATGAAGGTGTCGGTCGCCTCCAGGGCCAGGTTCAGGGACGGCAGCGTGTTTTCATACTTGTGCGTGCCCGACACCTCGGTGCCGCCGCCCGTGGAGCTGTAGCCCTGGGCATAGAGGTTGGTCTGCACCTGACGGACACCGACATTGCCGCGCAGCGGCATGTTGAACACATCCGTGCGGAAGTCGGCCTGCACATAGTAGCCGCGGTCGGTTTCGCTGATGAAGCGGTTGCCGCCGCGGGCGTTGCCGTTGGTGTAGCCGGTCAGCCGGAAGTCGCCGCCCGCGACGCCGGTGTCGCAGTTGCAGTTGATGTTGAACAGGGCGGCGATGGCGTTGAGGTTCGGCACGATCCACTGGGTGGGGTTGCCGCTCGGCGCGTCGAGGTTACGACCAAATCCGCTCAGCAGCGTCGTCAGGCTGGCGAGCGTCGTGCCGACGGGCAGCACGGGCACCACGGTCTCGTCAGTGCGACGGAACTCGTAGGAGTCAGAGTCGAACTTCTTGTAGTTGGCGCCGAACTTGAGGGTCACCAGGTCGTTCAGAACCCATTTGAAGTCCAGCTGGGCGGCGTCAAACGTGGTCAGCACACCGTTGGGGCGCATGCGGATTTCAGACCGGGGCACCGCTGCCGTCGTGGTGCCCAGGCTGACGTCCCGCCAGGACCAGTTGGCCGGATTGGCGACATCGAACCCGTAGTTGATCGCCGGCGTGTTGTTGTTGCCGGTGAAGTCCCAGGAATAGCCCTGGGTGTTCTGTCGGTCGAGGGTAACCGTCGTCTGGACCGGATTGCGGAAGTCCGACTCGGCGGTGCCAACGTAGGCCCGCACGCTGAAATCGTCGTTGAAGTCGTGTTCCAGAGTCAGCGTGTACTGGGTGAACCTGGTTTCAAGCTCATCGGTCCGCTGCTCGCTGCGGACGTCGACGTTGTTGAACGTGCCGCGGGCCAGTTGGCCGGTCGAGTCGATGGTCGCATCGACAACCCCGATCTGGGTCTTGCCGCCCGAGGCCGCGTTGCGGCTGAACGACAGCGATTCCAGGAAGTTCTCCTGGCGGCTCGCGCTCAGGTTTGAATAGAGCATGTCGAGACTGACCGTGGTCGCGTCGGTCGGCCGGTACTGGATGGCCCCCGTAAACCCGGTTCGGTCCTGCTGGTGCACCAGACGGCCATAGCGCGGCAGTCGGGGAATGAAGACGGTCGCCTGGTTGGCGGTGGTGTAGGCGGTGTTGTTGGACGCCGTGTTCGCCGGGCGAGCCACGCCCGTGGCGCAGTTGGTGGCGCTACTTCCGGTCGTGCCGCTGTTGGTCGGGTTCTGCGGTGAGAAGCCGAGGGGGCTGCAGAAGCCGCCGTTGGCCGTGGCCTGTTCCCAACGGACCGAGCTGAAGCCTTCTTCGTAGAGGTTGCGCTCGCTGTAGGCGACCGAGGCCAGGACGCCCAGCTTTCCATCCATGAAGATGTTGCTGTAGAGCAGCGCCGCCCGCGGATCCCACTCCTGGGAGAGGTCGTTGTAGCCGTACTGCAGCGAGGCGCCGAGCTTGAGGCCCTTGTAGTCGAAGGGGCGGCTGGAGCGCAGATCGATGGTCGCGCCGAGCGAGCCTTCTTCGACCTCAGCCGACGCGGTCTTGCGCACGGTGACGCTGTTGAACAGTTCGGAGGCGAAGACGTTGAAGTCAAAGCCGCGGCCGCGGTTGGCGCCGCCCGAGCTGTCGGTGCCGCCAGCGGTGGCCTGGGCCTCCATGCCGTTGATGCGGGTGCGGGTGAAGTCGGGACCAAGGCCCCGGACCGTCAGGGTGCGGCCTTCGCCGGCGTCGCGGTCGATGGACACGCCCGGGATGCGCTGGATGGCCTCGACGAGGTTGGCGTCGGGAAAGTCGGCGATGTCTTCCGCCTTGATGGCGTCGACGATATCGGTCGCCTGGCGCTTGGTCGCCAGCGCGCTGGCGAGGCTGCCCCGGAACCCGGTGACGACCAGCTCGTCAACTTCGGTGTCCGCGGTCGCGGTGACCTGGGCGTGGGCAACGCTGGCGGCGGCCAGGCTGAATGCGATGACAGCCATGGAAGCGCCAAAGCGCAGGCCCGAATGGCTCGAACGGATAACCTTCGACACGTTGTAGTCCTCCCCCTATGCGCGGTTACCTGACGATCTGTGGCCGTCAGTATTGTCGTTTCTCTACCCCGACCATCGACCGCGCGTTTTGTCGACCATCAGATGACACCGGTGTCATTGCTCGGCTTAATCCGTTTGACACCGGTATCATTTGCATAGTTACCGTAACTTTGTGGCGGCTGACAAGCCATTCCCGCCACAAGTTTGTCATTTTCCCCTCAGGCGGGAACCGGCGCGCCCCGCGCGGTCTTCGCATTCGGAGCTCCTCATGACCGGCCAATCCCTGTCCTGCCTTGTCGGTCTGGCGATCGCCATGATCGCGCCCGCCGCCGTGGCCGCTCCACTCTCCGTTCCCGCCTTTCCCGGCGCCGAAGGATACGGCCGACTGGCCGCGGGCGGTCGGGGCGGCGTGGTTTTCCATGTCACCAGCCTGGCCGATTCGGGTTCCGGAACATTACGGGCCGCCGTCGAGGCGAAGGGCCGGCGCACCGTGGTGTTCGACGTGGCGGGCACGATCGCTCTCACCTCGCCGCTCAAGGTCAGCCACCCCAACATCACCATCGCCGGTCAGACCGCGCCGGGAGACGGCGTCACCCTGCGCGATCAGCCGCTGATCATCGCCAGTGACGATGTCGTGGTGCGCTACATACGGGCGCGTCTGGGCGATGTTTCGAAGACCCAGGAGGACGCGATATCCATTATTCGCGGCCGGCGGATCATCCTCGACCACGTCTCGGCAAGCTGGTCGGTCGATGAGACGCTGTCGGCCGGCAGCCGCTACGATCCGCCCCAGGACGGTGTCTACGACCTGACCGTCCAATGGTCTCTGATCGCCGAGTCGCTCAATCATTCAGCGCACCTCAAGGGGCGGCACGGCTACGGCAGCCTGATCCGCGGGGGATACGGCGCGCGCTTCTCCTGGCATCACAATCTCTGGGCCAACCATCAGGCCCGCATGCCGCGGCCCGGCAATTACAACGCCGCGGGGATCGACCCGACCGGACCGCTGTTCGAGTTCCGCAACAACGTCTTCTACAACTGGGGCGGCGACCGGGCGGGCTATAACGCCGACAGCGAGTCCCTCGCCGCCTATGATTTCATCGGCAACTGGTACCAGGCGGGTCCGGACAGCGAAGGGGATCTGGCCTTCTGCGAGCAAAACCCCCTCGCCCGCGCCTGGTTTTCCGGCAACGTCATGAACGGCGTCGCGCCGGACGATCCCTGGGCCCTGGTCGGTTGCGCCCCGCCGCCGGACTATCGCGCGACCGGGCCGCTCGCCGACTCCGGCATCGCCGACGAGACGGCGGCCCGTGCCTATACGCGTGTTCTGGCCGGAGCCGGAGCGTCGCTGAGCCGCGATAGCGTTGACTGGCGCATCGTCGCCGGCGTCCGCGATGGAACGGGCCGGCTGATCGACAGCCAGACGGAGGTCGGCGGCTGGCCGGACCTGCGGGGCGGCCTGGCCTGGATCGATAGCGACGGCGACGGCATGCCCGACGACTGGGAACGGACGCATGGATTTAATCCCCGCGACGGCTCCGATGGCGCGACCGATCGAGACGGCGACGGGTTCAGCAATCTCGAGGACTGGCTGAACAGCCGGCTCAACTGATCACCGGGCCAACCAGCCCCCATCGACCGGCAGGGTGACGCCCTGCACGTAGTCGCTGGCCGCGCTGGCCAGGAAGACCGCCGCCCCGCCGATGTCGGACGGTTCGCCCCAGCGCCCGGCCGGGATCCGCTCGAGGATCGATTTGTTGCGGACGGCGTCGGCGCGCAGGGCCTCGGTGTTGTTGGTGTCGAAATAGCCGGGCGCGATGGCGTTGACGTTGATTCCCTTCGCCGCCCACTCGTTGGCGAGGATCTTGGTCAGTCCGGCCAGGCCGCTCTTGGAGGCGGTGTAGGACGGCACGCGAATGCCGCCCTGGAAGCTGAGCAGGCTGGCGATGTTGATCACCTTGCCGCCCCTGCCCTGCCCGATCATCTGGCGGACCACGGCCTGGGTCAGGAAGAAGACTGACTTGAGGTTGGTGTCCATCACCGCGTCCCAGTCGGCTTCGGTGAAGTCGATCGAGTCCTGGCGGCGGATGATGCCGGCGTTGTTGACTAGGATGTCGACGCCGCCCAGGCCCGCGACGGTCTCGGCGACGACCCGCGCGACCGGCTCGGTCGAGCCGAAGTCGGCCTGGATCGACAGGAACCGGCGGCCAAGGCCCTCGACCGCGGCCTGGGTCTCCGTCGGCGCGGAGCGGCCGGCGGCGGCGATATCGGCCCCGGCGGCGGCCAGGGCGATGGCGATGCCCTGGCCGATGCCGGTGTTGGCGCCGGTGACCAGGGCGATCTTGCCGGTGAGATCGAAGGGACTGGACATTGAGCGGCTATTTCAGCTGGCAGATGTCGAGGACGTTCATGTCCGTATAGTCGAGGTTCTCGCCGCCCATGGCCCAGATGAAGGCGTAGTTGGCGGTGCCCGAACCCATGTGGATCGACCAGGGGGGGCTGATCACGGCCTCCTCGTTGGCGACGACGATATGGCGGGCCGCATCGGGCTCGCCCATGAAGTGGAACACCCGCTCGTCGTCCTTGAGGTCGAAGTAGAAATAGATCTCCGAGCGGCGGTCGTGCAGGTGCGGCGGCATGGTGTTCCAGACGCTGCCGGTTTTCAGCACGGTCAGGCCGAGCAGCAACTGCGCCGAGGTGCAGACCCCCG
The DNA here is from genome assembly GCA_030680355.1 of Caulobacter sp. GTDB lineage: Bacteria > Pseudomonadota > Alphaproteobacteria > Caulobacterales > Caulobacteraceae > Caulobacter. The sequence continues at coordinate 166,422 of JAUXVF010000026.1, read as the reverse complement.
GCACGATGTACTGGTAGATGGTCCGCTCGTTGGAGGTCTCCAGCGAGCCGCGCTCCAGCGGCACGGCGTCGGCGATCGACAGCTTCTTGACCTCATAGGCGGCGTGCGCCGGGGTCGAGGCCAGGTAGAAGCGCGCCGGGTTGGCGGCGTCGAGGGATTCGAAGACGACGTCCCTGGTCCCCATCGGAATGTAGAGGCCGTCACGCGGCTGCAGCTCGTGGGCGACGCCGTCGACGGTGACGCGGCCGGCGCCGGCGGCGATGTTGATCAGGCCCAGTTCCCGGCGCTCCAGGAAGGGATGGCCGGCGGCCGAGGCCGGTTCGGTCTGGTCGGGCAGCTTCAGCGCCTGGGTCACCGGGGCGGCGCCGCCGATCACGAACCGCTCATTGTGCGAGTAGTTCAGCATCACCTCGTCGGGCACGAACAGGTCGGTGACCAGGTAGCGGTCGCGGAGCTGGTCGTTGTCGACCATGTCCATCATCTCGGGATGGGTGGCGTGATAGGTCTTGTTGAACATGGCAGGCTCCGGGGTCAGAGTTTGTAGGCCCGTTTGGGCAGGTTGTAGGCCAGATCGACGGCGACCTCGCGGGCCTCGTCGATATCCAGCCGGTGTTCGGTCACCAATCGGGCGAGAAACCCGCAGTCCACCCGCCGGGCGACGTCATGGCGCGCCGGAATGGACAGGAAGGCCCGGGTGTCGTCGTTGAATCCGACAGTGTTGTAGAAGCCCGCCGTCTCGGTGGTCTGTTCGCGGAACCGGCGCATGCCCTCGGGGCTGTCGTGGAACCACCAGGCCGGGCCCAGTTTCAGGCAGGGATAGTGGCCGGCCAGCGGGGCCAGTTCGCGGCTGTAGGCAGTCTCGTCGAGGGTGAAGACGATCACCGACAGGCGCGGATCATTGCCGAACCGGTCGAGCAGCGGCTTGAGCGCCCGCACATAGTCGGTCGCCATGGGAATGTCGGCGCCCTTGTCGCGGCCGTAGCCCTCGAACAGCATCCGGTTGTGATTGCGGAACGAGCCGGGGTGGATCTGCATGACCAGGCCGTCGTCGAGGCTCATCCGGGCCATCTCGGTCAACATCTGGGCGCGGAACAGCTCGGCCCGGGCCGGCGAAACGTCGCCGGCGATGACGGCGCGGAACAGGGCCTCGGCCTCGACCGGCGACAGGTCGGCCGTCGCCGCCGTGGGATGGCCGTGATCGGTGGAGGTCGCCCCGACATCGGCGAAGGCGGCGCGGCGGATGCGGTGGGCCTCCAGATAGCCCTGCCAGTCATGGACGTCCTGGCCGGTCAGGTTGGCGAAGAGCTCCAGCGCCGGGCCGAACTGCTCATGCTCGGCGTCGATCACCGGATCGGGGCGATAGGCGGTGACCACCCTGCCCGTCCAGCCGCTGTCGCGGATGGCGTGGTGATGAACCAGCCGCTCCTGCGGCCCCTCGGTGGTGGCCAGCAGCTCGATGTTGAACCGCTCGAACAGCGCGCGCGGCCGGAACGGCTCGGTCGCCAGGGCCTCGCCGATGGCGTCGAAATGGCTATCGGCCGTCTCCGGCGAAAGCCGGGTGGTGAAGCCGAAGACGGTGCTGAACACATGGTCGAGCCACATCGCCGATGGCGTGCCGCGAAACAGCGGCTGGTTGGCCGCGAACAGTCGCCAGGCCTCGCGCGGGTCGGCCGTCGACGGCCGCCCGTGCGCCGGCACGCCCAGCGCTTCCAGCGAGACGCCCTGGCTGTAGAGCATGCGGTAGAGGTAGTGGTCCGGCGCCAGCAGCAGATCAGCGGCGTTGGCGAAGGCGTCGTTGGTCGCAAACCATTGCGGGTCGGTATGGCCGTGCGGGCTGATGATCGGCACGCCGCTGACCTCGCCATACAGGGCACGCGCCACCGACCGCGCCGAGGGCTCGGCCGGAAACAGGCGGTCTTCATGCAGAATGAGCGGCGCGGTCATGGCGCGGTGAGAGTCTTCCTGTTCGTTTCCCGAGCGACTAGGTAACCGGTGTCATTCCCGACGGCAAGAGCCCAATCAACTCCGTCCGAACGGCGTCAGCCTTTCGGCGGCGCCGTCGATTCCCGCTCGACCAGGGTCGTCTGACGGGACCGGGGATCCAGGGCCTCGTCCCCCAGCGACCCGATCAGACGCTCCGCCGCCAGCCGACCAACCTCGCGCGTCGGCGCCCGGATGGTGGTCAAAGGCGGCCAGACGCGCGAGGCGATCTGGAAATCGTCAAAGCCGATCACCGACAAATCCTCGGGCACCGACAGGCCGGCCTTGCGCGCGGCGTGCAGCACGCCCGCCGCCATCTCGTCATTGCCGGCGAAGATCGCCGTCGGCCGCGGGGTCATGGCCAGCAGACGCGACGCCGCAGCGAGGCCTGACTCAAACGTGTAGGCGCCCTCGGCCACGAATTCGGGGGCCAGGATCGCGCCATGCGCCTTGAGTCCCTCTTCGAACCCCTCACGCCGCTCATGGGACGAGCGGAAAGTCGCCGGCCCGGAGACAAAGCCCAGTCGACGATGGCCGAGCTCGGCCAGACGCTTGCCGGCCAGCATGCCGCCGTGACGGTCCATGGTGACGATCATATGCTCGGCGGTGTCGACGGCCAGCGACGCCACCCGAACATATTCGCAGCCCGTCTCGCGCAGCATCTCGGCGACGCCCTCGTCCTCCGAGACCGATGGCGTCAGGACCACGCCGAACAGCTTCTGGCGTTCAATAAAGGCGCGGATGTCGGGCACCAGGGTGGTGCTGCCCCGGTCGCAGGGGTGGACGACCAGCTCATAGCCGGAGCCCCGCATGCCATCGAGCAGGCCCAGCTGCATGTTCACGACGTACTGCGGGTTGGGGTTGTCGTAGATCAGTCCGATCAGGAACGAACGGCGGAAAGCCAGGCCCCGGGCCTGGGGGTCGGGGGCATAGCCGTATTTGGCGATCACCGCGTCGATCTTCTCGCGGGTCTCCGGCCGCACCGACGGCGAGCGGTTGATGACCCGCGAAACGGTCTTCTTGGAGACCCCCGACAGCCGGGCGATATCGTTGATGGTGGCGCGGCGCTGGCCGCTCTCCAGAGCGGCGTCGTCCGAAGATCGTGGCGTCCTGGGGCTCAAGGGTCGCTCCGGCGTGGGTTGGTGACCCGTGATAACGCGCTCGGGCCCGGCGCGCCAGCGCCTCCCCGTCCGGATTGACACCGGTGTCTGTCGCGATCATCCCTCTGGGCATGACCGATCTCGCCCGCCCCGCACCCGCCATCCACCAGGTCGATCCCCGTGATGACGTGGCCACGGCCGTCCGGGACCTGGTTCCGGGAGAGCTGATCGCCGGCGTCACCGTCCGCTCCGACATCCCCAGGGGCCACAAGATCGCCGTGCGGACGGTCGCCGCAGGCCAGTCGGTGCATAAATACGGCTTCCCGATCGGTCGGGCGTCGGTCGACATCGCGGCGGGCGACCATGTCCACAGCCACAACCTCGCCACCGGCCTGTCGGGGGAAGTGGCCTACCGGTTCGAGGCCGCGGCCGCCCGGCCGCCGGTACAACCGGACGTCGGCGAGTTCATGGGCTACCGCCGGGCCGACGGGCGCGTCGGCACGCGCAACGAGATCTGGATCCTGGTCACGGTCGGCTGTGTGGCCAACACCGCCCGCCGCATCGCTGACCAGGCCGGACGCCAGTTCGCGGGCCGGGTCGATGGCGTTCACGCCTTTCCCCACCCCTTCGGTTGCTCCCAGCTGGGCGACGACCTGTCGGCCACCCGCCGCATGCTGACCGCCCTGGCGCGACACCCCAACGCCGGCGGCGTGCTGATCCTGGGCCTGGGCTGCGAGTCCAACCAGCTCGAGGCCCTGCTGGAGGGGATCGAGAACCGCGACCGCGTGCGGGCCTTCACCGCCCAGGGCGAGGACGATGAAATCGAGGCGGGTCTGGCCGCCGTCGCCGAGCTGGTGGCCCTCGCCGAACAGGACCGCCGGGTCCCCTGCCCGCTGTCGGACCTGGTGGTCGGCCTCAAATGCGGGGGATCGGACGGCTTCTCCGGCCTGACGGCCAATCCCCTGGTCGGGCGGATCGCCGACCGGCTGGCCGCCGCCGGCGGGACCCCGATCCTCACCGAGATCCCGGAAATCTTCGGGGCCGAGCATCTGTTGCTCGACCGGGCCGTCAGCCGCGAGGTGTTCGAGGGCGCGGCCGGGTTGATCAACGGCTTCAAACGCCACTTCCTCGACCACGGCCAGCCGGTCCACGAAAACCCCTCCCCCGGCAACATCGCCGGCGGCATCACCACCCTTGAGGAAAAATCGCTGGGGGCGGTGCAGAAGGCCGGTCACGCGGTGCTGACCCAGGCCCTGGCCTATGGCGAGCGGGTCAGTCAGCCGGGCCTGGCCCTGCTGGAGTCGCCGGGCAATGACGCGGTGTCCTCGACGGCCCTGGTGGCGGCCGGCGCGACGGTGGTGCTGTTCACCACCGGACGGGGCACGCCGCTGGGCTTTCCGGCCCCGACCCTGAAGATCGCCTCCAACACCGCCCTGGCCGAACGCAAGCCGCGCTGGATCGATTTCGACGCCGGCGTCGTGACCGCCAGCGGCGACCTGGAGGCGGCGGCCGGGGCGTTGATGGACCTGATCCTGGCGACTGCTTCGGGCGCCCCGACCCGGGCGGAGGACAACGGCGAACGGGAGATCGCGCTCTGGAAACGGGGCGTCACCCTGTGACCCGGCTGTCGGAGTCCAGCCTGCCGGCGCCCCTGGCCTACGACCGGGCGGCCACCACCGTCGGTGTGGTGCATTTCGGCCCCGGGGCGTTTTTTCGGGCGCACCAGGCGGCCTATTTCGACGATCTGCTGGTGACCGATCCGCGCTGGGCGATCTGCGCGGCGGCCCTGAAGAGTTCCGGCGTCCGGGACGCCCTGGCGTCCCAGGACGGCCTCTACACCCTGGTGGAGCTTGGGGAGACGACCCGGCTTCGAACCATCGGCGCCATTGTGGAACTGCTGGTGGCGGCCGAGGATCGCGAGCGGCTGGCCGCCCGGCTGGCCCATCCCGACACCCGGCTGGTGAGCCTGACCGTGACCGAGAAGGGCTACTGCCTGGGGGCGGACGGCGCCCTGGACGCGGCCCATCCCGATATCCTTCAGGACCTGGCGACGCCGAGCCGGCCGGTCAGCGTCATCGGCTGGCTGGTCGAGGGACTGGCCCGCCGCCGCGCCGCGGGTCTGCCGCCCTTCGTCACCCTCAGTTGCGACAATCTCCCGGCCAATGGTCGCAAGCTGCGGGACGCCGTTGTGACATTGGCCGCGGCGCGTGATCCCGCCCTCGCCGACTGGATCGCGGCCCAGGCCCGGTTTCCCTGTTCGATGGTCGACAGCATCACCCCGGCCACCGATGACGCCCTGCGCGCCCGGGTGCTGGCGGAGACCGGCCTGGAGGACGCCTGGCCGATCCAGCGGGAGACCTTCACCCAGTGGGTCATCGAGGACGATCTTGGCCCCGACGCGCCGGACCTGGCGTCGGTCGGCGTCAGTCTGACCGACGATGTCGAGGCCTGGGAGCGGGCCAAGCTGCGGCTGCTCAACGGCGCCCATTCGACGCTGGCCTATGTCGGACTGATGCGCGGCCATGAGACGGTCAGCCAGGCCATGGCCGATCCGGCGCTGGCCGCCTTCGTCCGGGCCATGATGACCCAGGACATCGCCCCGACCCTGGCGGCGCCGGCCGGTCTCGACGTTCCCGCCTATATCGACGCCCTTCTGGCCCGGTTCCGCAATCCGGCCATCGCCCATCGCCTGTCCCAGATCGCCTGGGACGGCTCCCAGAAACTGCCGATCCGGATCGGGGCCACGTTGGCCGACGCCCTGGCGGCGGGCCGGTCCGTCGCCCGGCTGGCGGTTCCGCTGGCGGCCTGGATGCGGTTCGTCATTCGCCAGACACGGGCCGGCGAGGCTCTGGTCGACCCCCTGTCGGCGGACCTGGCCGTCCTCGGCGAGCCCGCCGCCGACAGCCCCGACGACGTCCCCGCCTTTCTGGCCCTGGAGCGGGTGTTTCCGCCCGCCCTGGCCGCCGATCTCCGGGTCGAGACCGCCCTCCGCGACGCCTGGAGCGGGTTGCCGGGCTGACGGGAACCGCGCAGGCTGGTCGGCCTCTGGGTTGGCGCGTTTGGGAGGCCCCTGAGGTGGCTGGGCGGAAACATTCCGGATCGGACGCAACCGTCATGGGCGTGGTCATCACCAGCCCGAACCGGACGCTCTGGCCCGATAGCGGCGACGACCGTCCGGTGAGCAAGCTCGACCTGGCCCGCTATTTCGAAAGCGTCGCTGACGAGATGATGCCCCATCTCCAGGGCCGTCCCTGTTCGATCATCCGCACGCCGGACGGGATCACGGGGGAACGCTTCTTCCAGCGCCACCCCGGCCGGGGACTCCCCGACGCGGTCACCGCCGTGACCCTGTCCGGGGACGATGAGCCCTATCTTCAGATCGACCGCAAGGCGGCCCTGGCCGCCCTCGCCCAGCTTTCAGCGACAGAACTCCATCCCTGGAACTGCCGTCCGAGGCGGCCCGAGGTTCCGGGACGGCTGGTCTTCGACCTCGACCCGGATGCAGGCCTGCCGTTCGACTGTGTGGTCGCGGCCGCCAAAGACGTCCGGGCGCGGCTGGAGGCCCTGGGCCTGGTCGCCTTCTGCCGCACGACCGGCGGCAAGGGCCTGCATGTGGTTACGCCGCTGGCCGACGAGACGGGCGGCGGTCCGGACTGGCCAGCGGCCAAGGCCTTCGCCCGTGAAATCTGCGCCCGGATGGCCGCCGACAGCCCCGAACTCTACACCATCAAGATCTCAAAAGCTTCGCGCAAGGGACGGATGTTTCTGGATTATCTCCGTAACGACAGGATGAGCACGGCGATCGCGCCGCTGTCGCCGCGCGCGCGGCCGGGAGCGCCGGTCGCCATGCCGCTGACCTGGAGCCAGGTCCGGGCCGGCCTCGATCCGATGCGGTTCACCCTGCGCACCGTGCCCCGGTTGCTCCGCAAGACGACCGCCTGGGCCGGTTACGACGCGGCTGAACGGCCGCTGTCGGAGGCTATCGCCCGGCTGGCGGCGCGGACATCGTGATGAAAGGGCGTCGCCCCCAGGGTCCGTCACGGTGTAGACCTCGCCGGCAGGGACTGGCCGCGATGCGCGCGCGCCGGCCCGCCAAACCCGAAACGGCGTCATGACGGCCCCTGATTCAGACCTTCAGCGACCCGGAACGACTCAGGAGGACCGGGTTGTCGACGCCCGCGGCCACCGCTGTCCGGTGCCAACCCTGAGACTGCGACGGGCGCTGGAGTCGGCCGCGCCCGGCGAACAGGTCCGGTTGCTGGCCGACGACCCCATGGCGCGGATCGACGTGCCGCATTTCGCCCGCGAGGCCGGCTTTCAGCTGCACGACAGCGGCGAGATCAGTGGCTGGCTTTATTTCGTCGTTTCAAGACCGGCTTGATCGTCCGGGTCTGCAGCGCGATCTCCATCTCGGTGGCCAGGGCGCCGCCGAAGAACAGCGCGTTGACGTTCCAGCTCAGCCAGATGAGGAAGACCACGACGGTGGCCACCGAGCCGTAGGTGGCGCCCAGATGGGCGACCTGCTCGACGTAGAAGGCCGATAGCCAGGAGGCGCAGAGGCCCAGCACCGCGGCGCCGGCGCCGCCGGCCGCGGAGGCCCGCCAGGCGACCGGCTCTCGCGACATGGCGAAGCGGTAGATCAGGGTCATGGCCAGGGTCAGGCCGATGCTGGTCCAGATCCATTCGTTGTAGAGCCAGGAGGCGCCGGCCAGGGGTTTGAGATCCCAGGCCGAGGCCATGACCCTCAGGCTGAGGAACAGCACCGAGACCAGCCCCATCAGCACGATCGCCGCGATCAGGACGATCAGGGCCATGATGTTGAAGCCCACAAAGCCGCGCTGGTTTTCCTCGTCATGGATGAAGGACAGCCCGGCCAGGAGCGCCTTGAAGCCCCGATGGGCGGCGTAGGTCCCGACGATCAGGGCGATGAAGCTTTGCGTGGACAGCGCGCCGTCGGGCGCGTGGGACAGGCGCTCAAGCTCGTCCTGGAACAGGCTGCGGGCGTCCGCCGGCAGCATCCGGGCCAGGATCTCGGCCTGGGCGGCCACCTGTTCGGGCGTCGAGAGAATGCCGTAGAGGCCGACGGCGATGACCAGCAGCGGAAATACCGCCAGCATGATCCAGAACGACACGCCCCCGACATAGAGCATCACATCACGACCCCACAGTCGCGTCAGGGCCTTGCCCAACACATCCACGGTCGCCTGCGCCCAATGGACAGGGTCCAGATCAATCTTGTGCGGCGACTCTGACCGCTTTACGCCCGACATGCTGCGGAACCTGCCCGCGCAGCGGCCCTGGCGCAACGTCAAAGGCGCGCCGCGGGGGACCGCGACGCGCCTGACAGGATGACCTTGCCATCGTCCTGGAATAACCGGCCGCCGTTTCGAGGGACGGGAGAAGGCGACGCCCGGCTACAGGGGGAGAATGGCGTTTCCCACCTGAACCGGGCCTGAACGGCGATATCCGAGCCGCCAAGCAGACGCCTAAAGCGCGCCGGAGGCTTTGAGCGCTTCGATCTCGCCGCCGGAAAAACCCCATTGGGCGAGAGCTTCTTCGTTATGAGCGCCGATCTTCGGCGGCGGGCCCTGGATTTCGCCCGGCGTGGCCGAAAATCGCGGCGCCGGCGCCGGCTGCACCACGCCTTCGACCGTCACGAAGGTCTTGCGGGCGGCGTTGTGCGGGTGAGCCGGCGCTTCATCGAGGGTCAGGACCGGCGCGAAACAGATGTCGGTGGCGTCCATGATCGCGCACCATTCGGCCTGGGTCTTCCTGGCCAGCACCTCGGCCAGTTTGGCCTTCAGCGACGGCCAGTGATCGCGGCTCATCTGGTTCTGGAACTCGGGATCGGTGATCCCCGTCTTCTCCAGTAGCAGGGCATAGAACTGAGGCTCGATCGAACCGATCGATATCCATTTGCCGTCGGCGCACTGGTAGGTGTCGTAGAAGTGGGCGCCGCCGTCGAGCAGGTTGCTGCGTCGTTCGTCCTTCCACATGCCGCCGGCCTTCATGCCGTAGAACATGGCCATCAGCGAAGCGGCGCCGTCGCTCATGGCGCAGTCGATGACCTGGCCCTTGCCGGTTTCGCGGGCGCTGATGATGCCGGCCATCAGGCCGAAGGCGAGATACAGGGCCCCACCGCCGAAATCGCCGACCAGGTTCAGCGGCGGCACCGGCTTGTCGGTCGTGCCGATGGCGTGCAGGGCCCCGGTGATGGCGATATAGTTCATGTCGTGGCCGGCGGCCTTGGCGTAGGGACCGGTCTGGCCCCAGCCGGTCATGCGGCCGAACACCAGCTTGGGATTACGCTTGAGCACGACGTCGGGGCCAAGACCCAGCCGTTCCATGACGCCGGGCCGGAAGCCCTCGATCAGGCCGTCGGCGTTCTCGAGCAGCTTGAGCACCGCCTCGATTGCCGCCGGCGACTTCAGGTCCAGGGCCACGGAACGGCGACCCCGGGCGGTGACATCGGCGGGCGACGACCGGCCCGCGCCCTTGCGGTCGACCCGCACCACGTCCGCGCCGAGATCCGACAGCAGCATGCCGCAGAACGGGCCCGGCCCGATGCCGGCGAATTCAACGATCTTCAGGCCCGAAAGCGGTCCCTTGCCCATGGTGTGTTTCCTCTGGTTTTAGGCAGCACTACAGGCGGTGACGCATCGTCAGGCAAGCGGGCGCTACAGCGTCTGCCCGTCGTCGATGGTGATCAGGGCGCCGGTGATGAAATGCGCCCGCCGGCCGGCCAGCATGAGCAGGGCCTCATCGAGCACGTCCTCGTCCATCAGCCGGCGGCGGGGGAAGCCCTTGATCTGCTTCTGGCCGCCCTCTTCAGCGAACCAGTCGGCGTTGATCTCGGTCTCGATATAGCCGGGGCAGATGGCGTTGACGGCGATCCGGGGCCTGGCCCACTCCTTGGCCAGACCCTTGGTCAGGGAAGCGCAGGCGGCTTTGGAGGCGCAGTAGACCGACAACCCCGGCAGCTGGCTGACAGCCGCGATCGAGGCGATGTTGATGATCCGGGCGTCGCCGGCCTCGGCCACGCCGCTGGCGATCATCCGTTTGGCGGCCTCGACGGCGCCGAAATAGACGCCGCGCACATTGACCGCGAAGGTCTGGTCAAAGATCTCGGTGGTCATGTCCATGGCCATGCCGTCGCCGCCGACGCCGGCGTTGTTGACCATGATCGAAATGGGACCTAGCGCGGCCTGGGCGGCGTCGAGGGCCGGGCCGATAGCGGCGACGTCGCCGACGTCCAGGGCGATGGCGACCGCCCTGCCGCCGCGGGCCGTGATCGCCGCCACCTCCGCTTCGAGTCGGTCCGTGCGTCGGGCCATCAGGGCGACCGCCGCGCCGGCGTCGGAAAGCACCTGCGAAAAGCGCCTGCCGAGGCCGCTGGAGGCTCCAGTCACCACCGCGACGCGGCCAGCGAGGGGTTTGTCGGTCATGATTGGCTCCTGAAGCGCTGTTTCCCTATGCCCTTTCCCCGCCGCTGGTTATGGTGAACCGTTGCGAATCTTGACGCGCAGCGTACAGCCGGCGGGGGCCCGGCGGCGTCAAGGGCGGGAGTTTGGACGGCTTGTCAATTCAGGCCCGTATTTTGATCGTGGCGCGGGACGACGCGCTCGCTGGACCGCTGGCCGAAGGGCTGGATCGGCTTGGCTGGCGCACGATCACGGCCCGAGGTCCTTTTGCGGCCGTCGCGGCGCTGAGCGATCTGGCCATCGAGGCCGCCATCGTCGACGTCGCCAGCGGCGGGCATGAAGCCCTGGCCCTGGCCCGGCGCCTCAAGGCCGCCTGCGCGCCGCGGCGTTTGCCGGTCATCGCCATCGGCGACCCTGATCCGCAACTGGACAACTCCGCCTTCGATCTCACCCTGGCGCCGCCGGTCCATCCCGCCCAGGCGGTCTTGCGGCTGGAGTCGCTGGTTCGCATGGCCGTGGCCGAGGAGGAGTTCGAGCTGCGGCTGGAGACTTTCGCCGAGCGCGGCCGCCGTCTCGATCTGCCAGAGCCGACGGGCGAGCCCTACCGGATCCTGGCCGTGGGCGAGCCGGCGCCGCAGTTTCTCGCCCTGTCGAACGCCCTGACTCGCAGCGGCGCCGATGTGGTCGGCGCCTTTACGCCCTTCACGGCCTTCGACTACCTGCATGAACGGGACTTCGACTCGGTGGTGCTCTGGGCCGGCGACAACAGCGCCGAGGCCCTGTCGATCGCGGCGGGCATGCGCCGCAACACCCGCCTCTATCACATCCCCGCCCTGCTCTATCTGCGCGGCGAAAGCTATGTGACGACCTCGGAAGCCTTCCATCGCGGCGTGTCGGACGTCGCCTCCCCGGAAACGCCGGAGATCGAGACGGCCAAGCGGGTCATCGAGCTGTCGCGCAGCTATCGCCGCCAGACCGCCATCCGCAAGGCGCTGGAGCGGGCGCGCAGCAGCGGCCTGATGGACGCCGCCACCGGCCTCTTCACCCGCGACCTGTTCGCCAGCCACATGGTTCGGCTGGCGCACGCCTCGCGCATTCGCAATCGGCCGATGACGGTCTGCGTGCTTCGGGTCGCCGACCGGCCCGAGACCACGGCCGCGCGGGCCGGCGGCTGGCTCGACCGGGCCATCCCCCAGATCGGCTCGATGATTGGCCGGCTGGTGCGGGCCGAGGACACCGCCGCCCGTCTGGGCCCGGAGGTCTTCGCCCTCGCCCTGCCCGCCACGCCGCTGGCGTCCGCGCGGGCGGCGGCCGACCGCATCTCGGCGGTGATCGCCTGCACCGCCTTCGAGGCCGGCCAGGGAAAGCAGCCCTTCACGGTTGATTTCGATATCGGGGTCGCCCAGCTTGAGCCCGGTGAGAGCGCCGCCCTGGCCCTGGAACGGGCCGCCAGTCGCGCGCTCCAGCGTGAAGCCGGCTGAGCAGGAGGCCCACCATGCAGATCGACTTCATCGCCGACGTCGTCTGTCCCTGGTGCTATCTCGGCTGGCGCAGGCTGGAAAAGGCCCTGGCCCTGCGCCCGGATGTCGAGGCGACCGTCACCTGGCGGCCCTATCAGCTTGATCCCACCCTGCCGGACGAGGGCGTCGACCGGCACAAATACATGGCCGCGAAGTTCCCCGATCCGGAGCGTCGCAAGGCCATCGGCGAGGTGCTCGACAAGGCCGCCGCCGAAGACGGCGTCACCTGGAACCTGGGCGCAATTCCGGTCTCCCCCAACACCAACGCCGCCCATCGCCTGATCCGCTGGTCGCAGGGCGCAGGCTGTCAGGCCGCAGTGCTGGAGGCGGTGCTGGCCGCCTATTTCACTCACGGCCAGGACATCGGCGACCCGGTGGTGCTCGCCGACATCGCCGGCGTGGCCGGCATGGACCGACTGGCCGTGCTCAAGCGGCTGTCCGAAGGCGCCGACAAGGACGTCATCACCCGCGAACACCAGATGGCCCATGAGGGCGGCGTCTCCGGCGTGCCCTTCATCATCTTCGACGGCAAGGTGGCCATCGCCGGCGCCGACTCCCCCGAACGTATGGCCAAGGCCATCGACAAGGCCCTTGAGGCGGCGGCGTGAATTTCAGGGATCCGGAGGTCCTCGGGCCGCTGATCGGCGTCGCCATTCTGATCGTGGTCATGGGGTTTCGCCTCGCCGGCGCGGGCAAGGCGAAGCCGCTGAAACTCGAGTTCATGTGGATCCTGCCGGTCTGGCTGGTGGCCATCACCACCCTGTTGCTCTGGCAGATGCCGCCTCGCGGCCTCGAATGGCTGTGGCTGAGCGTGGCGTTCGCCGCCGGCGCGGCCTTGGGGTGGCAGCGCGGGCGAATGATGCAGATCACCATCGACCCGCAGACTCACGCCCTCAATCAGCTGACCTCGCGGGCGGCGCTGATCTTCCTGCTGGCCCTGGTCGTCGTGCGGCTGGGCCTGCGTTCGGTGCTGACCGAGGAGGCCGCCGCCCTGCACCTGTCGGCCGCCTTCCTGACCGACGTGTTCGTGGTCTTCGCCGTCGGGATGCTGGGCGTCACGCGGCTGGAGATGTTTTTGCGGGCGCGGAAGCTGCTGGCCGACGCGCGGGCAGCGCAGGCGCGGGCGGCCTGACGTCCGTCAGGGTTCGCGGACGAGCGGGCCTTGCAGACCCGCCGCGGCTCGAACCAGTCTATGGTCGAAGGTTAGGAAGGCCTCGTGCCCCGAAGCGGCCGCAAGGTGCAATGCGTCGGCGAAGTCGCCGCCGGCGCGGAGTGCGGCCAGCGCCGCAGCGGCCCGTCCGGGGTGCTCGACGGTCACGGTCGGCAAACCGATGAAAGCCTCGATCGCTTCCGCGAGTCTGGCGCGCTCATAGCAATACACGTTTCGAAGAACCCACTCTGTTTCGAGAAGGACCGTCGTGGCGACCCAGGTCGGGTTTGCCTCGACAGCCGCACGTGCTCTGGCCGTCTGATCGGGATGATCTCCGACCAGAATCCGGACGATGACGTTAGTATCGACCGCGAGCATGCCGTTCTCTGACTTCGGCCTCGATAGCGGCATCCATCTCTTCGAGCGTCTTGGGCGGCCCTTCGTACTTGAGCATGCCGCAAACGTCTTCCATCCGGGTCGGCGGGAACAAGGGATCCGCCTTCAGGAGCACCCCGTCAGGCGTTTCCTCGACGGTAAGCCGAGTGCCAGGCCCCCAAGTCTGACGCTCACGCACGGCCTTGGGCAGGATAACCTGCCCCTTTGTCGAAACGACTGTGGTTGGCTTGGCGGTCATGGTTCGCGCCTCGGTAAGACGGCTGTAAGATGCACCCGGCGACGCCGAAACTCAAGACCCGCCGCTATGCTTCTTTCGCCAGCTTCACCAATGTCGTCAGGATCCGCTCGGCCGCATCCAGGCGCTGGGCCGGCGTGTCCCACTCGCCGCGAATGACGATCTTCTGGTCGGGCCGTAGCTTCCAGGTAATCTGGTTGGCCTGGATGAACCGGACCAGGGCCATGGGGTTGGCGAAGGTGTCTTCCCGGAAACTGGCCACGGCGCCCTTGGGGCCGACGTCGATCTTGGCGACGTTGGCCTCGCGGCACAGGCCCTTGATGGCCACGACCTTGAGCAGGCTGCTGGCCTCGGGCGGGATGGGACCAAAGCGGTCGATCAGCTCGGCGGCCAGGGCCTCGCGGTCCTCGGCCCGTTCGGCTTCCGACAGGCGACGGTAGAGCGACAGCCGCACATTCAGATCGGGGACATAGACCTCCGGGATCAGCACCGCGGCGCCGGTGTTGATCTGCGGCGACCAGCCGCGATCGGCGAGGGCCTCGGCGCCGGCCTTCTGGCGCAGCTCGGCGACGGCGTCCTCGAGCATCTGCTGGTAGAGCTCGACGCCGATCTCCTTGATATGGCCGCTCTGTTCGTCGCCGAGCAGGTTGCCGCCACCGCGGATGTCGAGGTCGTGGCTGGCCAGCTGGAAGCCGGCGCCCAGGCTGTCGAGCGACTGCAGAACCTTGAGCCGCTTCTCGGCCGACAGGGTCAGCTGCTTCTCCACCGGCGTGGTCAGATAGGCGTAGGCGCGGGCCTTGGAGCGGCCGACCCGACCGCGGATCTGGTAGAGCTGGGCCAGGCCGAACATGTCGGCGCGGTGCACGATCAGGGTGTTGGCGGTGGGAATGTCGAGACCGCTCTCGACGATCGTCGTCGACAGCAGCACGTCGTACTGGCCGTCGTAGAAGGCGCTCATCACCTCTTCGAGCTGGGTCGGGGCCATCTGGCCGTGACCGACGACGAACTTCACCTCGGGCACCTGTTCGCGCAGGAACCGCTCGATGTCAGGCAGGTCCTTGAGCCGGGGCACGACGAAATAGGCCTGGCCGCCGCGATACTTCTCGCGCAGCAGGGCCTCGCGCAGGGTCACCGGGTCCCAGGGCGTGATGTAGGTGCGCACCGCCAGCCGGTCGACCGGCGGGGTAGCGATGATGCTCATCTCGCGGATCCCGCTGAGCGCCATCTGCAGGGTGCGCGGGATCGGCGTGGCGGTCAGGGTCAGCATATGCACGTCGGCGCGCAGGGCCTTGAGCTGCTCCTTGTGCTTGACCCCGAAGTGCTGCTCCTCGTCGACGATGACCAGCCCCAGGTCCTTGAACGAGACCTGTTTGCCGAGCACCGCATGGGTGCCGATGACGATCTCGATCTCGCCCTTGGCCAGCCCTTCGCGCGTCTCAGTGGCCTCCTTGCCGGGGACCAGCCGCGACAGACGGCTGACTTTCACCGGCCAGCCCTGCAGCCGCTCGGTGAAGGTCTTGTAGTGCTGCCGCGCCAGCAGGGTCGTGGGGCAGACGATGGCCACCTGTTTGCCGGTCATGGCCATGACGAAGGCCGCGCGCAGGGCGACCTCGGTCTTGCCAAAGCCGACGTCGCCGCAGATCAGTCGGTCCATCGGCTTGCCCGACCCCAGGTCGGTCAGGACGTCAGCGATGGCGTTCAGCTGGTCGTCGGTTTCCTCGTAAGGGAAGCGGGCGCAGAACTCGTCGAACAGCCCTGACGGCGGGTCGGTTTCCTCGACGCTCTTCAGCTGGCGGGCGGCGGCGATCAGGATCAGCCCCTCGGCCATCTCCCGCAGCCGTTCCTTGGCCTTGGCCTTGCGCCCCTGCCAGCCTGCGCCGCCCAGCTTGTCGAGCTGGATGTTCTCGCCATCGGCGCCGTAGCGGGTCAGCAGGTCGATGTTCTCGACCGGCAGATAGAGTTTGGCCTCGGCGGCGTAGTGCAGTTCCAGACAGTCGTGCGGCGCCTGCTGCACTTCCAGCGTCCGCAGCCCGGCGTAGCGGCCGATGCCGTGATCGATGTGCACCACCAGATCGCCCGGCGTCAGGGCGCTGGCCTCGGCCAGGAAATTGGCGGCGCGGCGCTTCTTGCGCGGTCGGGCCAGGCGGTCGCCGAGGATGTCGGTCTCGGCGATGACAGCCAGTTTGTCGGTCTCGAACCCGGCGTCGAGCGGCAGCACCACCCGTTGCGGAACCTTGGGATCAGCCGCCTTGGCCGCCTGCCAATAGGGCGCCAGCGGGATGCGCTTGAGACCATGGTCGCCGAGCATGGTCCCCAGCCGCTCGGAGGAGCCCTCGGTCCAGGAGGCGAACAGCACGCGCTTGCCGTCGGCGGAGGCCTTGCGGGCGTGGTCGGCGGTGGCCTCGAACAGGTTGACGCTGTCCTGGGCGCGTTCGGCGGCGAAGGTGCGGCCAAGCTTGGCGCCCATGTCCACCGCGCCGATCACGTCGCTGACGAAGGGCGAGAACCAGCGGTTCGGCCGCTCGGCGATCCGCAGCGTGATTTCCTCGGTCGTCAGGTAGAGGGCGCTCGGCTCCAGCGGACGATAGGCCGACTTGCGATCGGCGCTGGCCCGGGCGTCATAGGCGTCGGCGATCATGGCCAGACGCTCGGCCTCGGCTTCCGCCACCAGGTGGTCGATGCCGACCAGGGCGCTGTCAGGCAGATAGTCGAACAGGGTCTCCAGCCGCTCGTAGTAGAGGGGCAGCCAGTGTTCCATTCCGGCCCGCCGGCCGCCTTCGCTGACAGCGGCGTAGAGGGCGTCCTCGCCCGGGGCCCCGAACTGGCCGACATAGCCCTTGCGGAAACGGGCGATAGAGTCCGGGTCGAGCAGCACCTCGCTGACCGGCAGCAGGTCGATGGCCTTGAGCTGCTTTGTCGAGCGCTGGGTCTCGGGGTCGAAGGCGCGGATCGATTCAAGGGTGTCGCCGAACAGGTCCAGCCGCACCGGCTCCTCGCCGCCGGGCGGGAAGACGTCGATCACCCCGCCGCGAATGGCGAACTCGCCGCGCTCGGACACCGTCGAGGCGCGGCTGTAGCCGTTGACCGCGAAATAATGCTCCAGATCCTTGATGGCCACGTCCTGGCCGGGCTTGGCGCTGTAGCCGGCCCGGGCGACATCGGCGCGGGCGGGCAGCCGCTGCAGGACCACCGGCGCGGAGGTGACCAGCAGCGTCGCCCTGTCGCCGATCTCGCCGCGGGCCAGCTGCGACAGGGTCGCCATCCGCTGGGCCGCGACGCCGGCCGACGGGCCGATCCGGTCATAGGGCAGGCAGTCCCAGGACGGCAGATGCAGGATCGGCATCTCCGGAGCGAAGAACCGCATGGCGTCGATAAAGGCGCTGGCCCGGGCCGTGTCGCGGGCGATGAAGACCGTCAGCCCGCCCCGGGCCCGGGCGATGTCGGCCATGACCAGGGCGTCGAACCCCTCGGGCGCGCCGCCCAGATCGAGCCGGCCGTCGGCCTTGGCGACCTGTTTGAGGTCGACCGGCCGGGACGCGCCGCCGTCAGCCACGGGCGATGTCCCCGGCCGGGTTGAAGGCCTTGAGCCGGGTCATCATGTCGGGATCGATGTGGTCGGGCGTCTCGGTGCGGCCCAGGTACCAGTCGTAGATATCCTGGTCGGCCTCTTCCAGCAGGGCCTCGAAGACATCGAGCTCGGCGACGGTCATCGCCGGGCAATAGCGGTCCGCGAACGGCCCCAGGATGAGGTCCGCTTCCCGGAAGCCACGGCGCCAGGCCCGAAGCCTGATCTTCTTGACGCGAATGTCGGTCATGCGAGGCGGCGGATATAGAGCGGGTTGCGGGCAAGCGCCAGTGAGGGCGTGCCTCCTTCGACACGGCCCCCGCGGGCCTGCTCAGGATGACTTGGAGCTGCGCGCTGAAAAACTTCGTCATGGTGAGCAGGGCGCAGGGCGTGTCGAACCACGCAACGTGGATCGGCTCGCGCTATAACCCCACCCATGCGCCCGGAGATTCTGTTCCCGCTGTTCGCCTCGGCCACGACCCTCAAGGGTGTGGGGCCGAAGGTTGAGCCGTTGGTCGAGCGGCTGGCCGGGCCGCTGGTGCGCGATGTGCTGTTTCTGGGCCCCCAAGCCCTGGTCCATCGCACCCCCACCACGGTCGACAGCGTCGTCGACGGCCAGGTCCACACCCTGATCGTCGAGGTCGAGCTGCACACCAAGCCGGCGCGTATGGATATCCCGTGGAAGATCAGGACCTTCGACGGCACCGCCTTCCTGACCCTGATCTGGTTCAAGGGCCACGGCGAGCATCTGATGCGCCAGCACCCGGTCGGGGCCAAACGGGTGGTCAGCGGCAAGATCGAGCGCTGGGGCAACGAGATCCAGATGGCCCATCCCGACTACATCCTGCCGGTCGAGCGGGCGGCGGAGATTCCGGAGATCGAGGCCGTCTATCCGGCCACGGCGGGTCTGCCCGCCCGCACAGTGCGCAAACTGGCCCTGGAGGCGCTGTCGCGGGCTCCGGCGCTGCCCGAATGGCAGGACCCGGCCTGGGTCAAGCGCGAGGGCTTTGTCGGCTGGCGCGAGGCCCTGGAGCGGTTTCACAACCCGCAGACCGAGGCCGACCTCTCGCCGCTGTCGCCGCACCGGCGTCGGCTGGCCTTCGATGAACTGCTGGCCCACCAGTTGGCTCTGGCCCAGCGCAAGGCGGCGCGTCGCTCGCAGGCGGCTCCCGTCATCGGCGCCAGCGGCCTGGCCGACCGGCTCGAAGCCGGTCTGCCCTGGAAACTGACCGGCGCCCAGATCCGCGCCCTGTCGGAAGTGCGCGGCGATTTGCGGTCGGGCGAGCGGATGAGCCGGCTGCTGCACGGCGACGTCGGCGCCGGCAAGACCATCGTCGCCATGCTGGCCATGGCCGACGCCGCCGAAGCCAGGTTGCAGTCGGTGCTGATGGCCCCGACCGAAATCCTCGCCCGTCAGCATTTCGAGACCGTCGCCGCCCCGCTCGAGGCCCAGGGCTTGCGCGTCATCCTGCTGACCGGCCGCGACAAAGGCGGCGTGAGAACCGAAAAGCTGATGGCCCTGATGGACGGCAGCGTCGATGTCGCGGTCGGCACCCACGCCCTGTTCCAGGACGATGTGAAGTTCCGGTCGCTGGGGCTGACCGTGATCGACGAACAGCACCGCTTCGGGGTCAATGAGCGCAAGCGGCTGCAGGCCAAGGGCGAGACCGCCCATCTCCTGGCCATGTCGGCGACGCCGATCCCGCGCACCCTGGAGCTGACCGTGTTCGGCGATCTCGACGTCAGCCGGATCGATGAGAAGCCACCGGGCCGCACGCCGGTCGCCACCCGCGCCGTCCCCTCCCCGCGCATGGGCGAAATCATCGACCGGCTGAAACAGGCGGTCGCCGACGGGGCCCAGGCCTTCTGGATCTGTCCGATGGTCAGCGAAAGCGAGTTCGCCGATCTGGCCGCCGCCGAGATCCGCGCCCGCGAGCTGCAGAAGGTCATGGGCGGCCAGGTCGGACTGGTCCACGGCCAGATGCCGGCCGCCGAGAAGGACGCGGTAATGGCCCAGTTCGCCGACGGCCGGCTGCCGGTTCTGGTGGCCACGACGGTGGTCGAGGTCGGGGTCAATGTGCCCAACGCCACGATCATGGTCATCGAACAGGCCGAACGGTTCGGCCTGGCCCAGCTGCACCAGCTGCGCGGCCGGGTCGGGCGCGGTCGGCGGGAGAGCGCCTGCGTCCTGCTCTACGACCCGCCGCTGTCGGACACGGCCCAGCAGCGGCTCGACATCCTGCGGCGCACCGACGACGGCTTCCTGATCGCCGAGAAGGACCTCGAACTGCGCGGCGGCGGCGACCCGCTGGGTCTCAAACAGAGCGGCTTCCCAGCCTATCGGCTCGCCGATCCGGTCGCCCATCGCGGCATGATCGCGGCGGCCGCCGACGACGCGCGGCTGATCCTCGCCCGCGACCCGACCCTGACCTCCGAACGGGGCCAGGCGGTGCGGGTGCTGCAGGAACTGTTTGACTGGAAACCTGGCGGTTTGACTGACGCCGGGTGAGCAGGCTCAATCGCGAGCCATGGACGATCTCGAAACAGCCCTCAACGCTATCGCCCCCGAACTCGGCGGCGCCGGCGTCAGTGACCTGCGTCGCCTGTCGGGCGGGGCCAGCCAGGAAACCTGGGCTTTCAGCCTCGACACCGGCCGGCCGCTGATCTTGCGCCGCAAGCCGGCCGGGGCGACCGCCGTCGCCGGCAGCGGCATTCCCCTGGCCACCGAGGCCGCCCTGATCCGGGCCGCGGCCGCTCTGGGCGCGCCGGTCCCCGAAGTCCTTCACGTCTGCGCGCCGGATAGCGCCGTCGGCGAGGCCTATGTCATGAACCGGATCGAGGGCGAGGCGCTGGGCAAGCGGATCGCCCGCGACGACGCCTTCGCCGCCGTGCGCCCGAAACTGGCGCGGCAGTGCGGCGAGGTGCTGGCGAAGATCCATGCCGTGCCGCTCGAGGGCCTGCCGGCCCTGAACCACTCCAGCGCCCTCGACGAGCTGGAAAAATATGAGGCGGCCTATCGCGGCCTCGGCGCCAACCGACCGATCTTCGAGGCCGCCTTCCGCTGGCTGAAAGACCGCGCGCCGCCGCTGGACCGGCCGGTGCTGCTGCACGGCGACTTCCGCAATGGCAACATCATGTTCGACCCTGTTCGGGGCGTCGCCGCCGTCCTCGACTGGGAGCTGGCCCATATCGGCGACCCGGCCGAGGACATGGGCTGGCTCTGTACCGCGTCCTGGCGGTTCGGCGGCCCCGGTCCCGTCGGCGGCTTCGGCCAGTATGACGATCTGCTGGCCGGCTACGAAGCGGCCGGCGGCGCGCCGATCTCGCTGGAACGGGTCAAATACTGGCAGATGCTCGGCTCGCTGAAATGGGGCTGCATGTGCCTTGGCATGTACGGCTCCTTCGCCAGCGGCGCCGACCCCTCGGTCGAGCGGGCCATGATCGGCCGGCGGACATCGGAGACCGAGATCGACCTCATGGCGTTGCTGGAGCAGGCCACATGATCACCCACCCCACGGCCCCTGAACTGATCGACTCGGTCATCCGCTTCATCGAGGAGCGCGCCGCGCCGCAGTTGCAGGATCGCGACGCCTTTCTCGCCCGGGTCGCGGTCAATGCGCTGGCCGCGGTCAAACGGGAAATCGAACAGGGACCGACGGCCGAAGCGGCGGCCATTGAACGCCTGAGCGCCCTGCTCGGCCGCGACGGCGATTTCGCCACGCTCAACGCGTCCCTTTGCGAAGGCCTGGCCTCGGGCGCCATCGACAGCGCCGATCCGGCCGTCATGGCCCATCTCAAGGCCAGCATCATCGACCAGGGCCGTATCGACCAGCCCCGCTACGCCGGGCTGAAAACCCTCGCCCCCTAGTCGATCCGATGAATCGGCGAGGTCTTCACGGTCTCTGACCGGGTGATTGGCGCGGCGGCCAGACCATAGACCGTTCGGCCCAACAGGGTCGTCACGCGCGCCTGGGCGTCTGCTTCGATGTCGCCGTAGAACAGATTGTAGGGCGCGACCTTAAGCTGATCGGCCCAGCCGCCGGCCTCGCGGAAGGCGGTCGATTTGGGTTTCGAGACATCGAGGAAGCCGTCGACGCACTGCGCGTGCACCAGGCGCTTGAGGAACGGCGGTCGCATACCCCATTCCATCCCCGTGGCGTTGACCGCCCCCAGATGCGCATGTTCGGTGACGACATCACGGGTCGTCCCTCCGGTCAGCGGATTGACGCAGAGAACCTCGCGCCCCTGCAGAC
The DNA here is from genome assembly GCA_030680355.1 of Caulobacter sp. Taxonomy (GTDB): domain Bacteria; phylum Pseudomonadota; class Alphaproteobacteria; order Caulobacterales; family Caulobacteraceae; genus Caulobacter. The sequence goes on along the minus strand of JAUXVF010000026.1, from coordinate 144,802 downwards.
CGACCAGCACCCCGGACTCATCCCAGATCAGGGCCCGGTCCCGCATCCGCCGGCGATCGCCGTCCTGCGGCGTCGCCCAGGCCACGATGCAGCCGGCCTGATCGCGCCGCGTGCAGGCCGGAACCGCCGACAGGGCGTCATAGCCCAAGGCCGGAACCACCGTTTCGATCAGGTAGACCCCCGCCAGCCGCGCCATCAACGCCTTGTCGGGCATGATTTCCTCGCGCAGCAGACGTTCGCCGAGCAGCCCGCCCTGTTCGACGCCGACCAGGATGAACGGCCGGCCGGTATCCCGATGAGCCCGCCAGTAACGGAAGGCCGCGCGGATATCACCGTAGGCGAAGCCGCGCGCCGCCCGCGCGTCGTCGCGCAGGGTCATCTGCGAATAGAGGCTGGCTTGACGATAGCGGGGGGCGAAGACGCGCCCGACCTTGGCGAACGGCCCCGCGTAGTTGGGCAGCATCACGCGGTCCAGCAGCCGCGCGGCGTCCGGGTCATCGATCGGGCCGTTCCAGTGTTTGCCGCCGTCGAACGTCGTCGGGTGGATGAAGAAGATGTCGGCCGGCAGATTGTCGGCCGGATGGGCCTCGATCGGCAGGGCCCAGGCCTGCGGCCGGGCATAGACCGGGGCCCGAGGCGGCGCATAGGCCTGAAACGGCACCCTGGGATCAAGCGCGGTGCGCAGAATGTCGACGCGAAAGGCGAACGCCGCCGCGACCAGCAGGACGACGAGTCCGGCGGCAGCCAAGAAGATCCAGCGCTTGAAACCCGTCATGCCGAACATGCGATCAGCGTTACACGACCTGACCGCGCGTCGTAAACGTCAGGCGCCGTCATGACCGAAATTCATTGCTGATGGACTCGGCGGCGCCCTGTCGAGCCCGGGCGGCAGTGGCGTTACCGGTGCGAGTCGCTCTGGCTCAGATAGCCGCGAACATAGTCGCCGATGCCGTCCTCAAGGGTCGTCATCTGTCCCGGATAGCCGGCCGCGCGCAGCCGATCCATCTTGGCCTCGGTGAAGTACTGGTACTTGTCCCGGATGGCCGCCGGCATGGCGACATATTCGATGGCCGGCTTGCGCCCGGCCGCCTTGAACACCGCTTCGGTCATGTCCTTGAACGAGCGGGCCTTGCCCGAGCCCAGATTGAAGACGCCGTTGACCTCTTCGGCGCGGGTCAGCCATTCGACGACATCGGCCACGTCACGGACATAGACGAAGTCACGCAGCTGGCCGCCGTCCTTGTAGTCGGGGTTGTGGGACTTGAAGAGCTGCACCGTGTGCCCGGCGCGAACCTGCGGCCAGATCTGGGCGGCCACCGACTTCATCGACGCCTTGTGCTCCTCGTTGGGGCCATAGACGTTGAAGAATTTCAGACCGGCCCACTGCGGCGGCGCATAGCCTCGCGCGGCCTGGCGGGCGGCGAACAGATCAAACAGGGCCTTGGACCAGCCATAGGCGTTCAGCGGTCGCAGGGCCTTGAGGCTTTCGACGTCGTCCTTGTCCTCGAACCCGAGCTCGCCCCGGCCGTAGGTGGCCGCCGACGAGGCGTAGATGAAGCGCCGCTGACGGTCGGCGCACCAGCGGAACAGGTCCCGCGACAGGCCGAAATTGGTGTGGATGATCTTGTCGGCGTCAGGCTCGGTGGTCGAGCTGATGGCGCCCATGTGGATCACCATGTCCACGTCGCGCCAACGCTTCTCGAGCCACTCCATCATGTTCTCCGGCGCCACGAAGTCGCCGATCGGATGTTTGGAGATGTTGCGCCATTTGCCGCGGTCAGCCTCGTGCAGACGGTCACAGACCACCAGGTCCAGCGACGGGTCCTCGGCCATCTTGGCGACGATATTGGAACCGATGAAACCGGCCCCGCCGGTGACGAAGATGATGCGGCGGGTCATGACTCAGGCTTTCTCGATCATGCGGGCAATGGCGGCGGTGGTGGAATAGCCCTCGACGATGGGCGCGAGCTTGACCGCGCCCCCCCAGGACTCGACGAGCTCGTGGCCGACGACAGTTTCGACGGTGTAGTCGGCGCCCTTGATCAGGACATCGGGGCGGGCCGCCGTGATCAGCGCCACCGGGGTGTCCTCATCGAAGGGGACGACGAGGTCGACATGGCTCAATCCCGCCAGAACCAGCGCCCGGGACTCCAGGTCGTTGACCGGCCGGCCCTCGCCCTTCAGCGCACGCACCGAACGGTCGCTGTTGACCCCGACGATCAGCCGGTCGCACCAGGCGCGGGCCTGGGCCAGATAGGCGACATGGCCCTTGTGCAGGATGTCGAAACAGCCGTTGGTGAAGCCGACCTTCAGGCCCTGTTCCCGCCATGCGGCGGCCTTGACGGCCATCTGGTCGGGCATGACCACCTTGGCTTCGGCCGGAGCCATGTGGGCGGCCAGCTCGGCCTCGATCAGGTCGTGCGGCCTGGCCACCGCCGTGCCGGCCTTGCCGACAACGACGCCCGAAGCCAGCAGGGCGAAGGCGACCGCCTCCTCGGGCGAGGCCTTGGCCGCCAACGCCAGACCCAGCGCGGCCAGGGCGGTGTCGCCGGCGCCGGAGACGTCGAACACCTCGCGCGGCCGGCCGGGGAAATGGCGGACGCCCTGCCCGCGCACGGCCAGGCTCATGCCCCTCGCCGCGCGGGTGACCAGCACGGCCTTCGCCCGGGACAGATCCAGCGCCCGGATCAGGGCCGCCTCGACCTGCTCGTCGGTTTCGGTGGGGAGATCGGTGGCCGCCGCCAGTTCCGCGGCGTTGGGTTTGACGATATCGACCGCGCCGTAGCGGGCGAAGCTGCGGGCTTTGGAATCGACGATCAGCACGGCGTCACAGGCCTTGGCGGCCACGAGGCAGGCCTCGATGACCCCAGGCGTCACCGCGCCCTTGCCGTAGTCCGACAGCAGGATAGCGCCCGCGTCGCCGGCGGCGTGACGAATGGCGGCGATCAGCTTGGCCTCGGCTTCACGGCTGGCGGGCCGGGAGTCCTCCGAATCGACGCGCAACAGCTGCTGGCCCGAGGCGACATAGCGGGTCTTGACCGTCGTCGGTCGACCGGTCTCCGGAACCAGATGCCCCTCCATGCCGGCTTCGGCCCCGATCAGGCCCAGGGCCTCGTGGGCAGCGGCGTCGTCGCCGATCAGGCCCGCCAGGGCCGCCAGCCCGCCGAGCGCCGCGACATTGCGCGCGACATTGCCGGCGCCGCCCAGCATCGTGGTCTCACGGCGACGGGCAAGCACCGGGATCGGCGCCTCCGGCGAGGTCCGCGTGACGTCGCCGTAAACAAACCGGTCGACCATCACATCGCCTACGCAGGCCACGCGCACCCCGGCAACCGCGGTCAGTAGAGACTGAAGGGAGGCTAAATCCATGGGTTCAGGGTGTGGCCTTAGACGCGGGAGTGGTCAAGACAGGTCCGCGCGCGCCTTGTAGACCACTGGTGTCGAGGGTCCGGGTCGTCTTAACTCAGCACCAGCAAAGCGGGGGAACGATCATGACACAGGGCGATACGGGTGGATTCACGCACGAGCGATTCTCGTCCGTACAGACCGTGTTTGAGTCGAACTTCGCCAGCGGCGCGGATATCGGGGCCTCCTTCTGTGTGACGCTGGAGGGGGAGACGGTCGTCGACCTCTGGGGCGGATTCGCCGATGACGCCCGGACTCGGCCCTGGGAGCGGGACACGATCGTCAACGTCTACTCGACCACCAAGACCATGACGGCCCTGACGGCGCTGTTGCTGGCCGACCGCGGCGAACTCGATTTCGACGCCCCGGTGGCCCGCTACTGGCCCGAGTTCGCCGCCGCCGGCAAGGCCGACATCAAGGTCAGCCACCTGATGAGCCACGCCTCAGGCCTGTCGGGCTGGAAGGAGCCGATCACCACCGAGGACCTCTACGACTGGGACAAGGCCACGGCCCTGCTGGCGGCCCAGGCGCCCTACTGGGAACCGGGAACGGCCCTCGGCTACCACGCCCTCACCCAGGGCTATCTTGTCGGCGAGGTCGTGCGGCGGATCACCGGCAAGTCGCTGGGGACCGTGTTTCGCGAGGAGATCGCCGGCCCGCTGGGCGCCGACTTCCACATCGGCCTGCCGGCGTCGGAGGACGGCCGCGTCGCCGACCTGATCCCGCCGCCGCCGGGCGGCTCGATCAGCGCGGGAGTCCAGACGCCGCTTCAGGCCAATATGGCCAACAATCCCGGCATCGACGTCTCCGCCACCCGCACCCGCGGCTGGCGCGGGGCCGAAATTCCCGCCGCCGGCGGCGCCGGCAACGCCCGGTCGGTCGCCGAGATCCACACCATCCTCGCCAATGGCGGCGTCGCCAAGGGCCGGCGTTTCCTGTCCGAGGCCGGCTGCCGCAAGGCCCTGGAGCTGCAGATCGCCGGCGACGACCTGATTCTCGGCGTGCCGACCCGCTATGGCATGGGCTTTGGCCTCGGCGGCGGCGCGGTCCCGCTGCCCAGCCCCAACTCGATGTACTGGGGCGGCTATGGCGGCTCGCTGATCATCATCGACATGGATGCGCGGACAACGATCGCCTACGCCATGACCAAGATGGCCGCGACGACCAGCGGCGACATGCGGGCCTTCAGCCTCGCCATGGCCAGTTGGGAAGCCCTGGGCCTGGTCTAGACCCGGCGCTTGGCCAGGGCGTCATAGTCGAGAAGGTCGGCCATCAAGGCCTCGAACTGGCTGAGCGGCACCATGTTGGGTCCGTCGGAGGGGGCATTGTCCGGGTCCGGGTGGGTTTCCATGAACACGCAGGCCACGCCCACGGCCACGGCGGCGCGCGCCAGCACCGGCACATACTCCCGCTGGCCACCCGAGGTGGTCCCCTGCCCGCCGGGCTGCTGCACCGAATGGGTGGCGTCGAACACCACCGGGCAGCCGATCTGGGCCAGCACCGGCAGGGCGCGCATGTCGCTGACCAGGGTGTTGTAGCCGAACGAGACGCCCCGCTCGGTGGCCATGGCATTGGGATTGCCGGCGTCGGTGATCTTCTGGATGACGTTCTTCATGTCCCAGGGCGCGAGGAATTGCCCCTTCTTGACGTTGACCACCTTGCCGGTCTTGGCCGCCGCGACCAGCAGATCAGTCTGGCGGCAAAGGAAGGCGGGAATCTGCAACACGTCGACGGCCATGGCCGCCCGGGCGCACTGATCACGCTCATGCACATCCGTGAGGGTCGGCAGGCCGGTGACTTCGCGGATCTCGGCGAACACCGGCAGGGCCTCTTTCAGGCCCATGCCCCGCTGGGTGTTGATGCTGGTGCGGTTGGCCTTGTCGAAGCTGGTTTTGTAGATCAGGCCGATGCCGAGCCGTTCGCTGATCTCCTTGAGCATATGGGCCGTTTCCAGCGCATGCTGACGGCTCTCCATCTGGCAGGGGCCGGCGATCACCGTCAGGCGTTCGGCGTTGCCGATGCGGACGGACTTGCCGCCCGGGGTTTTGACCTCGACGACGGCGTTGGGAGACACGGCTTGGGACAAGTGACGACTTTCGTTTGATCCAGAGGCGAGCGGGCGGCGTAGAAGTGGCGTGACCGGCCCCGCGACACAAGTGCAGGATGACAGCGACAGTCCGGCCATTGTGTGGCTGAGGCAGGACCTTCGCCTTGACGACAACCCCGCCCTGGCCGCCGCCGCGGCTCGCGGCGGGCCGGTCATCCCCGTCTACATCCTTGATGAAGACCCGGAGTCGAGCCCGCTCGGCGGCGCCTCACGCTGGTGGTTGAACCGGTCGCTGGAGGCTCTGGCCGGCGAACTGGCCCGTCGGGGATCGCGGCTGATCCTTAGGCGGGGCCCCGCGGCCGAAGTGCTGCGAGCGCTGCTCGCCGAGACCGGCGCCGGCGCTGTTTTCTGGAACCGGCTCTATGACCGCCAGGCCATTGCCCGCAACCGAGGCATCAAGGCCGAGCTGACCGAGGCGGGCGTCGAGGTCCGCTCGTTCAACGCGGCCCTCCTCAATGAGCCCTGGGAGATCCGGAACGGGGCCGGTCTGCCCTATCGGGTGTTCACGCCCTACTGGCGGGCCGCGCGGGCGCTGGTCGCGGAAGGCCCGCCGCCGGCCCTGCCCGCGCGGCTCTGTGCCCCTGACGCCTGGCCCGCCGCCGACGATCTCGCCGCATGGGGTCTTCATCCCGCCAATCCCAACTGGTCGCAGGGATTCTCGATCTGGACGCCCGGCGAATCCGGCGCCCATGCGGCGCTCGACAGGTTCATCGAAGGCCCCCTCGCCCGCTATGCCGGTGACCGGAACCGACCCGATGTCGAGGGTTGCTCTCGCCTGTCCCCCCACCTGCATTTTGGCGAGATCGGGCCTCGCCAGATCTGGTGGGCCATGCAGTCAGCCCGCGACCAGGGTCAGGGCTCCGACAGCCAGATCGACAGTTTCCTCAGCGAAATCGGCTGGCGGGAGTTCAACCATCACATTCTGTTCCATTGGCCCGACCTCCCCGAGCGGAATCTGAAAGCCCCCTTCGACGCCTTCCCCTGGCGCGACGACGCGGCGGGGTTCACGGCCTGGACCTTGGGCCGCACCGGCTATCCGATCGTCGACGCCGGCATGCGGGAGCTGTGGGCGACGGGCTTCATGCACAACCGCGTCCGGATGATCGTCGCCTCCTTCTTGATCAAGGACCTGATGATCGACTGGCGACGCGGCGAGCGCTGGTTCGGCGACACCCTGGTCGACGCCGACATCGCCCAGAACGCCGCCAACTGGCAGTGGGTGGCCGGATCGGGCGCCGACGCCTCGCCCTGGTTCAGGATCTTCAATCCGGTCAGCCAGGGACAGAAATTCGACCCTCACGGCGTCTATGTCCGGCGATGGGTCCCCGAGCTGGCGGGACTTCCCGACGCCGTGGTCCACGCGCCCTGGACCGCGCCGGGGCCGGTGCTCGCCCGCGCCGGGGTCGACCTCGGCCAGAGCTACCCGCATCCGATCGTTGATCATGCCCTGGCGCGACGCCGGGCCCTGGCCGCGTTCGCCGACCTCAAGCAGCGGGCCCTGACCGGCGTTCCGGAGGAGTCTGAATGACCCGCCGGTTCGAAGTCAAAGCGCCGCCCGGGTCGCCAAAATGAACCCGATATCGCCGCTTTCTCGCCTGGCGCGAAAAAAGTGTTAATGTTTAAGAGACGGAGGGACGCGCCCATGACGCTGAAGAACCTGACGCCAACCGAGAACCGGACGCCGCCGACAGCGCCGGGCCTGCGCCTTGCGCCGGCTGTATTCCGCACGGCGGTCCGGATTTGCGCCGACAACTGGCGCCAGGGCAGCCTGACCTGGGTCCTGCCCGACGGCAGCGAGATTCTGTGCCGGGGCAGCGAAACGGGGCCTGACGCGCGGCTCGTGGTTCGCGACTACAACTTCATTCGCCGGTGCCTGACGTCCGGCTCCATTGGTTTTGCCGAAGGTTTCATGGCCGAGGAATGGGACACACCGGACCTCTCCGTCCTGTTGACCGGCTTCGCCACCAATTTCGACCGGCTTCAGGATCTGGTTCGGGGCAATCCGATCGTGCGGGCGATCAACTTCGTCAGCCATCTGATGCATCGCAACAGCCGGGAGGGATCGCGCAGGAACATCCACGCCCACTATGACCTGGGCAATCACTTCTACGCTCGGTGGCTTGACCCGAGCATGACCTACAGCTCGGCGGTGTTCGAGAAGCCGGGCGAGACGCTAGACGACGCCCAGCATCACAAATACGCCGCCCTCGCCCGGTCGATGGGCCTGGAAACCGGCCAGAGCGTTCTTGAAATCGGTTGCGGCTGGGGCGGGTTCGCCGAATTCGCGGCCCGTGAGGTTGGCGCGAAGGTCACCGGCATCACCATCAGCCAGGAACAGTATGATTTCGCCCGCAAGCGCCTGTTTGACCAGGGACTGGCGGAACGAGCCGATATCCAGCTGATCGACTATCGCGACGTCGACGGCCAGTTCGACCGTGTCGCCTCGATCGAGATGTTCGAGGCCGTCGGCGAGGAGTACTGGCCGGCCTATTTCAACAAGGTCCGTGAGGTCCTGTCTCCCGGAGGCCGGGCCGGGCTCCAGATCATCACCATCAAGGACGAGCTGTTCGGGGCCTATCGCAAACAGGCGGACTTCATCCAGAAATACATCTTCCCCGGCGGGATGCTGCCGAGCGAGCCGGCCCTGCGCCGCCAGACCGACCAGGCCGGGCTCGAGTGGACCGAGGTCGCCCGCTACGGCCAGGATTACGCCGACACCCTGGCCGAATGGCGGCGTCGGTTCGAGGCGGGCTGGGGCGACATCCGCAAACAGGGCTTCGACGAGCGGTTCCGCCGGATGTGGTCCTACTATCTCAGCTACTGCGAAGCCGGATTCCGCACCGGGCGCACCGATGTCATTCAGCTCGGACTGTCCCGCAACTGACGCTTCCAGAAATTCTGGGGTTGCGCCAACGGCCCGGCGCACGATGTTGAGGGCTCCAGACAGCATCGTTGAGCCTTGCATGACCATCCACGCCAGCGTCCTTGACGCCATCGGCAACACGCCCCTGATCCGCCTGAAAGCCGCGAGCGAAGCGACGGGCTGTGAGATTCTCGGGAAGGCCGAATTCCTCAACCCCGGCCAGTCGGTCAAGGATCGCGCCGCGCTCGGCATCATCCGCGACGCCGAGGCCAGTGGAGCGTTGCGGCCCGGCGGACGCATCGTCGAGGGCACGGCCGGCAACACCGGCATCGGCCTGGCCATGGTCGCCAGCGCCCTGGGCTATCGGACGACGATCGTCATCCCGCGCACCCAGAGTCAGGAAAAGAAGGACGCCATCCGCCTGGCCGGGGCCGAGCTGATCGAGGTCGACGCCCTGCCCTATTCCAATCCGGACAATTACGTCCGCTACTCGGGCCGCCTGGCGGAGGAACTGGCTCGCGCCGAGCCCAACGGCGCCATATGGGCCAACCAGTTCGACAATGTCGCCAATCGCCGGGCTCACGAACGGACTACGGGTCCCGAGATCTGGCAACAGACCGGCGGCAAGGTCGACGGCTTCATCTGCGCCGTGGGCTCGGGCGGGACCCTGGCCGGCGTCGCCGCCGCCCTGCGCGCCCGCAAGCCCGACGTCGCCATCGGTCTGGCCGATCCTGGCGGCGCCGCCCTGTTCAACTACTACAAGACCGGCGAACTGAAGGCTGAGGGGACGTCGATCACCGAAGGCATTGGCCAGGGCCGCATCACGGCCAACCTCGAGGGCCTGACCGTCGACCATGCCTGGCGCATCGACGACGCCCAGATGCTGCGGGTGATCTTTGACCTGGTTGAGCACGAGGGTCTCTGCCTGGGCGGCTCGTCCGGGATCAACATCGCCGGCGCGGTGCATCTGGCCCGTGAGCTGGGGCCCGGCCACACCATTGTGACGGTGTTGTGCGACTACGGATCGCGGTATCAGAGCAAACTGTTCAATCCGGCGTTCCTGAAAGAGCGCGATTTGCCGGTCCCCGGCTGGCTTTAGGGAGCTCTTCATGGCCGATCCGCTCGTCTCCACCGCCTGGCTGGCCGACCACCTCGAAGCCCCCGATGTGCGCGTCGTCGACGCCAGCTGGTACTTCCCGCAGGAAGGCAAGGACGCCCGGACCGAGTTCGATATGGCCCATATCCCGGGCGCGGTGTTCTTCGACATCGACGAAATCGCCGACGAAACGTCGGACCTCCCCCATATGTTGCCCAGTCCCGTTAAGTTTGCCTCTCGGGTTCGCCGTCTGGGCCTTGGCGACGGGTCGCGACTGGTCATTTATGACCAGTTCGGCCTGCGCTCGGCCGCCCGGGTCTGGTGGGCCTTCCGGGCCATGGGTCATGGCGAGGTCGCCGTACTCGACGGGGGCCTGCCCAAATGGATCGCCGAAGGCCGTCCCGTCGAGGATGACGCGCCGCACCCTCGTGAGCGTCACTTCACCTCCCGTTTCAATTCCGATCTGGTCCGCGACCTGGACCAGGTCAAACGCGCCCTGGCGAACGGCCACGAACAGTTGGTCGACGCCCGGCCGGCCGGCCGGTTCACCGGCGATCAGCCGGAGCCGCGCGCCGGCCTGCGCGGCGGACATATGCCCGGCGCCCGCAACCTGCCGGCCAGCGACCTGCTGACTCCAGACGGCGTCATGAAATCTTCGTCGGAACTTGCTGATCTCTTTGAACAAGCGGGCGTCGATATAAACCGCCCCATCGTCACCACCTGCGGCTCCGGCGTCACCGCCGCCGTCCTGGCGCTGGGCCTGGCCCGGCTCGGCAAGGATCGGGCAGCGGTCTATGACGGTTCCTGGACCGAATGGGGCGGGCGCGACGACACCGAGGTCGTCGCCGGACCGGCATGAGCCTGGTCATCCGCGAAGCTGTCAGCGCGCACGCGCCGCTGTTTCCCGCCATCGAGGCCTCGGCGGGCCGCGCCTTCCTGGCCATCCCAGGTTTCGCCTGGATCGCAAGCGATGACGTCGCCCCCGCCGACACCTATGGCCCGCTGGTGGACGCAGGCACGGTCTGGGAGGCCATCGATAGCCAGGCGACCCCCGTCGGGTTCGTCGCCTGTGAGCAGTTCGAAGACCGTCTGCACATCTGGGAGCTGGCGGTGCTTGAGTCCCATCAGCGTCAGGGCCTGGGCGCGCGACTGATGACGGCGGCGGCCGAAGGCGCCCGGACGCGTGGGCTGGCCGCCCTCACCCTGACCACCTTCGCGACCGTGCCCTGGAACCGCCCCTTCTATGCCCGTCTGGGCTATGCGGTCGTCTCCGAGGTCGGCGCCATGGCCGAGCCGCTGGCCGCCTGCCTGGCGCAGGAACGGGGCCGCGGCCTGCCCGACCGCTGCGCGATGCTGTTGCCGCTCCAGCGACCCTAGCGCAGCGGCGGCGCGTACATCAAACCGGGCTTGGCCGCGTTCCACAGGGCGTTCTCGCCACGTTCCAGCTTCAACGCCGAACCCGCCCCCAGATTACGGTCGAACACCTCGTTGTAGGCGCCGACGGCCTGGATCGCCCGATAGGCCCAGGCGTCATCCAGACCGAGCATCGCGCCATAGCCCTTCTCGGCCCCGAGCAACCGGCGCACTTCGGGGGCCGTGGACTCCTTGCGCAGCCGTTCGGCCTCCTTGGCGGTGACGCCCAGTTCCTCGGCCAGGATCAAGGCGTTCAGGGTCCAGCGGACAATGTCGGTCCACCCCGGATCGCCCTGCCGCACGGCCGGACCCAGCGGCTCCTTGGAGATAACGTCGGGCAGCAGCACATGCGCACCCTGGTCGCCCAGGGTGGCGCGGGCCGAAGCCAGGGCCGAAATGTCGGCCGACAGCACGTCGCAGACTCCCCGCTCATAATCCCGGCGGGCGCGGGCTTCGGTGCTGGCCAGCACCGGCATCCAGTTTATCGAGCGAGCCTTGAACCAGTCACGCAGATTGAGCTCGCTGGTCGAGCCCGACTGCACGCAGATTCGGGCCCCGGTCAGCTCGCTGGCGCTCTGCAGCTCCAGGCCCTTGGGGGCCAGGAATCCCTGGCCGTCGTAGTAGCTGATCCCGGGAAAATCGAGGCCGTCCTCGGTGTCGCGCGTGAAGGTCCAGGTGGTGTTGCGCGACAGCACGTCGATCCGCCCCGATTTCAGGGCGGTGAACCGCTCTGCATTGGTCAGGGGCACGAACACAACGCGGTTGGGACTGCGCAGCACGGCGGCGGCCAGGGCTCGACAGAAGTCCACATCAAAGCCCCGCCACCGGCCACTGCTGTCGGCGCCGGAGAAGCCCGCCAGCCCCGGATTGACGCCGCAGCGCAGAACGCCCCGCCGCTTCACCGCCGCCAGCGTCTTGCTCGCCGCCGTCGCCGAACCGGCCTTGTCGGTGACGGGGGCGGCGTCGGGCGCGGTCTGTGCGCCCTTGGGCAAAGCCTCCTTGCGTCCACAGGCCGCCACGGAAAGGGCGAGCAGGAGGACAATCGCAAGTCGCTTCACGGCGGCATTCCTTGATCGGCGGCCTGTCGCCGCCCTATGGATGAAGCGCGACCATCGCTCCGCAACGCCAAGGCTGGCAACCCGCATGGATGAAGAAACCCGACTGATTCACGCTGGCCACGTCGACAGCCTGCCAGCGAGCACCGTCAGCCCGCCGATTCAGCGCGGCTCGACGGTTCTCCTGCCCAATGCGCGCGCCCTCTATGACGGCACCCTGGGCTATGGCCGCGGCGGCCTCGCCGCCCAGTTCGCGCTGATGGACGCCCTGGCTGAGCTGGAGGGGGCGAGCGGCGTGCAGCTGTTCTCCTCGGGCCTGGCGGCGGTCACCGCCTCCCTGATGGCCGTGCTGGAGGCCGGCGACCATATTCTGGTGGTCGACAGCGTCTACAAGCCGGTGCGGCGCTTCTGCGATCAGGTCCTGCGCCGTTTCGACGTCGCGGTCAGCTACTATGACCCGGCTCTGGACGCCGATGGTCTCCTGGCCCTGGCCACCCCGAAGACCCGGCTGATCCTGCTCGAATCGCCCGGCTCCCTCAGTTTCGAGATGCAGGACGTGCCGGCCATCGCCACGGCGGCCCGGGCGCGGGGCGTCCTGACGCTGATCGACAACACCTGGGCGGCGGGCCTGCTGTTCAAGCCCCTGGCCCATGGCGTCGACATCAGCGTCCAGGCCCTGACCAAATACGTCTGCGGCCATTCCGACGTGTTCATGGGGTCGGCGGCGGCCAGCGACCCGGGCCTCAATGCGAAACTGGCGGCGGGCGTGCTCGACCACGGCTGGGCGGTCTCGCCCGACGACGCCTACCAGGCGCTGCGCGGCCTGCGCACCCTGTCCACGAGGCTGGCCCGCCATGGCGAGAGCGGCCTGACCGTCGCCCGCTGGCTGGCGGATCAGCCGCAGGTGCTGCGCGTCATCCACCCTGCCCTTCCCGACGATCCCGGGCACGCCCTCTGGCGGCGGGACTTCACCGGAACCTGCGGCCTGTTCTCGTTCCTGCTCCAGCCCGGCCCTGACGAGCGGGTCGAGGCCTTCCTCGACGCCCTGACGCTGTTCGGACTCGGGTTTTCCTGGGGCGGCTTCGAAAGCCTTGCCATCAACTGCGACCCGCAAATCCGCAGCCGCACGATCGCCACCCGCTATGACGGGCCGATGATTCGCCTGCATGTGGGACTGGAAAGCCCGGCCGACCTGATCGTCGACCTGAAAGCCGCCCTGGCGGTCTACGCCGCCTGAGCTATGGCGACCCCAGCAGGACTCGAACCTGCAACCCCCTGCTTAGAAGGCAGGTGCTCTATCCGGTTGAGCTATGGGGTCTTGATCGTCAGCAAAACGGCCTCCCGGCGACCCTAGTGGGTCCAGGACTGCCGTCGGTTGGTGGCGAAGTTGTCGGCGTAGGCCTTGAGGATCTTCTTCGGCTCTTTCGGCTCGAAGAGCTGGAAGGCGATGCCATGCTTGCCAGCATAGGCCACGGCCTCTTCGCGGGTGGCGAAGGTCAACCGCACCTGGCCGTTCATGTCGGTGGACTGGGTCCAGCCGGTCAGGGGATCGACGTGTCTGGCCGAGGCGGGCTCGAACTCCAGCAACCAGTCGGAAGTCTTGGCCCGGCCCGACTGCATGGCGGTCTTTGCGGGGCGATAGATGCGCGCGAGCATGTCGGGCCTCTTGTATGTTTGTCTCCGCTGGTCGGGGCGAGAGGATTCGAACCTCCGACCCTCTGCTCCCAAAGCAGATGCGCTACCAGGCTGCGCCACACCCCGTAACCAGCGGAATGGCGCGTCTTTGCCACGCCCGGAGCCGCGCCGCAACGGAGTGTCACGTGGCCTGGCGATGCACGGGTTTGAAAAGACCGCTGGCCCGGATCACATCACGACTTCCGACTCTTGCCCGCCCTTCCGCGAAGACCAGTTCGTTGGTCTTGCGGGTCACCCGGGCCTCGGCCAGCACCCAGTCCCCCGCACGGGCCATGGACAGAAAGTCCAGCGACAGATGCACCGTCACGACGGAGAATCCCGTCTCCTTGACAACGGCTCCGGCCAGCATGCCATCCATGAACGACGACAGCATCCCGCCATGGACAATGCCCAGGCTGTTGCAATGTCGCTTGAGGGCGAAGAAGGCGTGCTCGACCTGCCCATCGATCAGGCGGTGGAAGAAGGGGCCATTGTGAGCGGTGTAGGGTCCGCGCCGGCTGAGTTTGAAACCTTCCGGCGGATCTGGAACCGTCTCATCGGTCACTTGGGAAATATCCGGTGGTGAACCCTGTCGCCGATCGCGATGCCCAGAGCCGCCGCGCGGCCGCCGGCGATCTCGAGCACGCCCAGGGCGTCGCCTTCGGAAGGGATCGGATCTTCCGAGAACGGCTCGGTCATAGCTGCGATGGAGAGGATCCGGCCATTGGCGCCGATGTAGATGATATCGAGCGGAATGTAGGTGTTCTTCATCCAGAAGGCGCGTGGCGCCGGCCGGCCAAAGTCGAACAGCATGCCGGCGTCAGGCGCCAGGCTCGTGCGGAACATCAGGCCGCGCTGCCGTTCCGCGTCGTCGTCGGCGATCTCGACCTTGAAGGCCACGGCCCCGCCACGCGTGTCGATGGTCAGGGGTTCAAGGCGAGCCGCCGCGGGCGCGACAACGGGGCTGGGACGAGTAGCTTCGGCCCGGCAGGCGCCCGCGAACAGGACGGGACTGATGATCGCCGCGGCCAGCGCAAGTACACGGCCGAGGCTACGCATCTCCACGATGACAAATCACTCCAGAGACTTCAGGCGTTACGACGCCGCGATTTCAGCCACGACCAGACCCTTGGGTCCCTGGGCGAAGCGCACCATCACGCCGTCACCGGGCTGCAGGTCATCAAGGCCGTTGCGACGCAGGGTCTCGATATGGACGAAGATATCCCCCGGCTCATGATCGCGCACCACGAATCCGTAGCCCTTGGTCCGATTGAACCATTTAACGGTGCAGTGCTCGGCCGGTCCATCGGCCTGCGGCGCCGGTGCGCGACGGGAAGGGTCACGGTGCTCGCCGCCAAATCCACCGCCGGCAGCGTCCCGGTCAGACCGAAAGCCGCCACGCACCTCGTTATCGAAACGGCGTTGCGGCCGCTCGGCAGGCGGCGGCGCTGCGCTCTCGTCGAGATCGACCACATCGGCGACCTGCCAACCCTTGGCGCGGTGCACGACATCACAGACGATCACGGCGCCCTCAAGCGCAGACTCCCGTCCGGCGCTGCGCAGCGAAGTAATGTGCAAAAGCACGTCCTTCAGTCCGGTCTGATTGGGATCATCGGGAACGATAAACCCGTAACCCTTGCCCGCATCAAACCACTTTACACGGCCATTGATCCGCACGGCTTCTTCGTGGGGATCGGGGCCCTCGAAATCGTAACCTGACATTCCGCCCCTCTGCCTCGCCCCAAGTCCTTTCTGGACGAGAAAACTAGTATAACACTGTTCTCGTGTAAGGAGAGCCGTCAATGGCGGAATTCCCGCGCGCATTGACTCGCGTCGGACCTGCGACTTTTTGTCGCATCACTGCTGGGCGGAGGTCGCTCGCGACGATGGTACGCCCTAGGGGAGTCGAACCCCTCTTACCAGATTGAAAATCTGGGGTCCTAACCGATAGACGAAGGGCGCCCGGTCGCGAGGAAGCGGCTGTATATTCGCGACTCTCCCCAGGCGCAACCCCCTTGGAGAGCAGATTTCATCGCCGCCGACGGCTGGGAGCGCCAAGGGGCGGCGGACCGCCCTTTCAGGTGACCATTCTGGGATCGGCGGCGTCCTCGATCTCCAGCTGGACGCCTTCACGACCCTGCCAGTCATCGGGCTTGAGGCGGCCGACAAAGTGCATGGCCCCGCCGCCAGCCATGATCCGCGCGCCCATTTCGGTGTCCTCGACACGCCAGGCGACGGCCTTCAGCCGGCCGCCGGATGCGTCGGTCAAGGTGCACCGCAGATGCCCGCCCCGCATCGCCATCGGCCGCTCCACACGAGCGTCGGCGATGGCGAAGGCCGGCTCCGGATTTCCGGGCCCGAAGGGCGCCAAGCGCTGAAAGTCCCCATACAGGCCACGGGTCGCGCCGCCAGGCGACAACAGCGCGTCGATCTCGATGGCGTCTTGCCCGGCGGCCTCGTCCATCTCATTGGCCAGGCGCTCGCAGAGGAAGGCCCTCAGGTCGGGGATCGCCGAGGGCCGGATGGTCAGGCCCGCCGCCATGGCGTGGCCCCCGCCGGCCAGCAACAGCCCCTCGTCGAAGGCGGCCTGTACCGCGCGACCGAGATTGACGCCCGGCTGCGACCGGCCAGAGCCCTTGCCTGTGTCGGACGGCCTGTCGACGCCGATGACCACCACCGGCCGGCGGTAGCGCTCCCGCAGCCGGGCGGCGGCGATGCCGACCACGCCAGGGTGCCAGCCGTCGCCGGCGACCACGATGGCCGGCGCGTCGGGGTCGAAGTTGCTGTCCCGCTCAATGGCCGTCACGGCCTCGTCGATGACCTGTTTTTCGACGTCCTTGCGCGAGAGGTTCAGCGCGTCCAGCTCGGCGGCCAGCGCCCTCGCCTCTTCCGGATCGTCGGTCGACAGCAGCCGGGCGCCGAGATCGGATCGCCCAATCCGCCCGCCGGCGTTGATCCTGGGACCCAGAATAAACCCGGCGTGGAAGGTGGTGGCCGGCCCCTGCGCGCCGGCGACCTCCAGCAGGGCCTTAAGGCCAGGGTTGGCCCAGTTGGACATCATCTTGAGCCCCTGCGAGGCCAGGGCGCGGTTGAACCCGGTCAGGCTTGTCACGTCGCAGATGGCGCCCATGGCGGCCAGGTCCAGCCACTGACGAATGTCGGGTTCGGGGCGCCCCTCGAACAAGCCCCGGCCGCGAGCCTCCCGGTTCAGCGCGGCCAGCAGAACGAAGGTCACGCCGGCGGCGGCCAGATGCCCCTGGCCGGAGACATCGTCGGGCCGGTTGGGATTGACCAGGGCGGCGGTCGGCGGCGAGTCGCCGCGCATCAGGTGATGGTCGATGACCACGATATCCAGGCCAATGTCGCGGGCCGCGAACAGCGCGTCATGAGCCGCCGCGCCGCAATCGACGGTGACCACCAGGTCGGCGCCCTGGTCCTTCAGGTGACGGAAGGCGGCGGGGCTGGGGCCGTAACCCTCGATGATCCGGTCAGGCACATAGATGGCCAGGTCGCGACCCATGGCCCGGAACCAGCGCACCAGCTGGGCGGCGCTGGAGGCGCCGTCGACATCATAGTCGGCGAACACCGCGGTCGGCCGGCCGGTCTCGACGGCGTCGACGAGAATCCGCGCTGCCTGATCCATATCGGCGAAACTGGAAGGATCGGGGAACTGGGCCTTGAGCGTCGGCTGCAGATAATCGCCCGCGCCCTCGACCGACACGCCCCGCGCCGCGAGCGCCCGCGCCAGGGGCTCGGACAGACCCTGTCGCAGCTGGTGGTCCCGCACCAGGCCCGCATCGGCCGGCCGCCAGCGCCAGGCCCGGCCGGAAAGCGAGCGCTGGACGCCAAGAAAACCGGCCGCGTCGGCGCCGGTCGTCATGGTCAGAGGGCCCGTTTCATCCGCACCTGCCGCACCGTACGGGTCGAGGAGTTCATGACCAGCGAGTGGGTGTGGACAAAACCGCCATGCAGACGCACGCCCTCGAGCATGTCGCCCGAGGTCACACCGGTCATGGCGAAGACGGCGTCAGCCCGGACGATCTCGTCCAGATCGTATTTGCGGTCCAGGTCGGTAATGCCCCAGCGCGCGGCGCGCGCGCGCTCGTCGGCGTTGCGGAACACCAGACGGCCCTGGAACTGCCCGCCGACACATTTGAGCGCGGCGCAGGCCAGCACGCCCTCCGGAGCGCCGCCCTGACCGATATAGAGGTCAACGCCGGTGTCGGGATCAGCGGTGTTGATGACGCCGGCGACGTCACCGTCGGTGATCAAATAGACGCGCGCGCCGACCGACCGCAGGCTGGCAATGATCGCGGCGTGACGCGGGCGGTCGAGCACACAGACGGTGACCTGGTCGGGCTTGACGCCCTTGGCCTTGGCCATGGCTTTGACGTTGTCGGCGGGGCTGGCGTCCAGATCGATGACGCCGGCCTCGAAGCCGGGTCCGCAGGCGATCTTGTCCATATAGGTGTCGGGTGCGTTGAGCAGGGTGCCGGCCGGCGCCCAGGCCATCACCGCCAGGGCGTTGGCCATGGCTTTCGCCGTCAGGGTCGTGCCTTCAAGCGGGTCGAGCGCGATATCGACGCGCGGGCCTTTGCCGGTGCCGACCTTCTCGCCGATGTAGAGCATCGGGGCTTCGTCGCGCTCGCCCTCGCCGATGACGATCTCGCCGTCGATGGCCAGCTCGTTCAGGGCGTTGCGCATGGCGTCGACGGCGGCCTGGTCGGCGGCCTTCTCATCACCCCGGCCAACCAGCTCCCAGGCGGCGATCGCCGCGGCCTCGGTCACTCGCACGGCGTCCAGAACCAGTCCGCGGTCCAGCGTCTCAGCACTCATCCAGGTAAGTCTCCCAGCCCCGTCTGGAGCTTCTCTCCCCAATCATCGGAGGAATTTCAGATGCGCGCGATGCGCAGCAATCGCGGACGCTCTAGCACGGCCGGCAGTTTTTCGATGCGGTTTATCGCGTCTGTCAGCACGGACTCGGCGATCGCATGCGTGGTGAGCACGATCGGCACGCCGCCTGCGTCCTCGACGGGCTTCTGCATGAAGCTGTCGATCGACACCCCACATTCGGCCAGGGTTTCGGACACCGCGGCGATCACACCGGCCTGGTCCTTGACCAGCATTCGCAGGTAGGCCTTGCCCACGCGGCGGGTCGGGGCCACGGCGACAAAGGGTTTCAACCCGACGGCCGGGGCCTGGAAAACAGGTCGGCGGGCGCCGGTCATGACATCGGCGATATCGGCGGCGGCGGCGGCGGTCGGCCCCGCACCCGCGCCCGGGCCCTGGATGAAGATGCGGCCGATGCGCGTGCCTTCGATAAACAGCGCGTTGAGCGCGCCGCGGGTCTCGGCCAGCGGATGGCCCTGGGCCACCAGCGAGGGATGCACCCGCACCGCCACGCCGTCGGGCGTACGATCGGCCGAGGCGATCAGCCGAATCCGGTAGCCCAGGTCCCGCGCCAGCCGGATGTCGAGCAGGTCGACCTGGTCGATGCCCTCGATCTCGGCGGCCGCGAAGTTGGGCGCGCAGCCGAAGGCCAGCGCGGCCATGATGGTCACCTTGTGCGCCGCGTCGAAGCCGCCGATGTCCATGGTCGGATCGGCCTCGGCGTAGCCCATGCGCTGAGCCTCGGCGAGCACGTCGGCGAACGAGGCGCCGCGCTGCTCCATCTCGCTGAGGATGAAGTTGCAGGTGCCGTTGAGGATGCCAGCCACCCCGGCGACGTCGTCGCCGACCATGGCTTCGCGCAGCATCTTCACCGCCGGCGTGCCGCCCATCACCGCCGCCTCGAACAGCAGCGGAACGTCGGCCGCCTCGGCCAGCACGGCCAGCGCCGCGCCATGTTCGGCGATCAGGGCCTTGTTGGCGGTGACCACCGGCTTTCCGGCCTTCAACGCGGCCTCGACGGCGGCCTTCGCCGGCCCGTCGGAGCCGCCGATCAGCTCAACGAAGATGTCGATGTCCGGCGACACGGCCAGGGCCACCGGATCGTCGAACCAGGCCAGGCCGCTGATGTCGACCGGACGCGGCCGAGTGCGAGACCGGGCCGAAACCGCGGTGACCACCGCCTGCCCTCCGGCCGGCGCGAATCCAGGCCGCTCGGCCAGAAACTGCAGCAGGCCGCCGCCGACGGTGCCGAGGCCCGCGACGCCGATCTTCCAGACGCGGCTCATTGGCTGGCCATGATGCTGTGAGCCTTGGCGAGAATGCGGTCGGAGTCGGCGATGAACTTCTTCACGTTGCGGGCCGCCTGCCGGATACGGTGTTCGTTCTCGACCAGGCCGATGCGGACATAGCCCTCGCCGTATTCGCCAAAGCCCACCCCCGGCGCCACGGCGACGCCGGCCTCCTCGATCAGGAGCTGGGAAAACAACATCGAGCCAATCTCCTTGTAGGGGGCGGGGATTTCGGCCCAGGCGAACATCGAGGCCGGCGGCGACGGAATATCCCAGCCGGCCCGCGCCATCGAACTGACCAGGGCGTCGCGGCGGGTCTTGTAGATGGCCCGGATCTCGGCGACGCAGTCCTGCGGTCCGTTAAGGGCGGCCGCGGCGGCCACCTGGATGGGCAGGAAGGCGCCATAGTCGAGATAGGACTTCACCCGGGCCAGAGCGGCGCACATGCGTTCATTGCCGACCACCATGCCGACGCGCCAGCCAGCCATGGCGTAGGTCTTCGACAGGCTGTTGACCTCGACGGCGATGTCGCGCGCGCCCTCCACCTGCAGGATCGAGGGTGGCGGATTGTCGTCGAAATAGATCTCTGAATAGGCGATGTCGGAGATGATCAGCATGTCGTGCTGTTTCGCCAGCCGAACGGCCTCCTTGTAGAAGTCCAGGTCAACCCACTGGGCGGTCGGGTTGGAAGGATAGCTGAGGATCAGCACGCTCGGCGGCGGGGCCGAATGTTTCACCGCCCGGCTTATCCCGGACAGGTATTCCTCGGGCGACAGGGCCGGCACGTGACGGATCACGCCGCCGGCCATGATGAATCCGAAGGCGTGGATCGGATAGGCCGGATTGGGGCAGATCACCACGTCGCCAGGCGCGGTCAGGGCCTGGGCGAGATTGGCGAAGCCCTCCTTCGACCCCAGGGTGGCGACGACCTCGGTGTCGGGGTTCAGCTTCACCCCGAAGCGGCGCTCGTAGTAGCCGGCCATGGCCCGGCGCAGGCCGATCACGCCCTTGGACGCCGAATAGCGGCCCGCCTTGGGATTGCGGGCCGTCTCGACCAGTTTGTCGACGATATGTTTGGGAGTCGGCATGTCGGGATTGCCCATCCCGAAATCGATAATGTCCGTGCCCTGGGCCCTGAGCTTGGCCTTGATACGGTTTACTTCCTCGAAGACGTAGGGCGGCAAACGCCGGATACGATGGAACTCGGTGGTCATTATAGGCTCTCCGCGCCACCCCGGGCGCTCTGCGAGCGGAGGTCGAGCATGGATAGCCCCCACGGAGGGGTCAGCCAAGCCGGTTCAGGGAAGATCTTGCCTCCGTCGCGCCGGAATCACCTCGGCGACGAAGGCGGGGTAGCTCGCTTGCGCAGCGCGCGGGCGTAGGCTTCCGATTCCGCCATCTCGGCGGCGGTCGGCGCCTGAAGACCCAGCGGGTTGGCTTCCGCCCGCGCCGCGGCCGCGAAAGCCTCGGTGGCGGACAGGCTCCAGGTGCTCTGGGCGGCGTTGCGTTGCACATAGAGACCGTCGGCCTGCTGCTCCGCGACGGCGGCGCGCCAGGCTTCGGCGTCGCGGACGTCGGTCGGCGCCTGCGGGATGCCGGCGAAGGTGGGCCAAGGCCCCGGCGTCCTGATTTCATCGGCGACGCGCCCCGCGGCGGTGGACCGGCTGTCGATTCCGGCCGATGCGCCGGGCTCTATTTTCGGCAGGGCGACGCAGCCGCAAAGCATGCCTGTCGCCGCCGCCAGGAGCGTCAGCTTGGTCGTTCGCCAGAAAGTTCGCGCATCGCCGTTCATTTCGCCTCCGGTCTTATGCCATGATCAGAGCGAGCGGAAGGGCGTGGATCATCCACGCAACGGGAAGGAAACGCGCATGGCCGGTACGACGGGGAAAACCCCGACCCGAAAGAGACCTGCCGCCGCCAAGGCCGCGTCCGCCAAGCCGAAACCGGCGACCAAAGACCCGGCCACCAAGGCCCCGCCCCGCGCCGCCAAAGCCAAACCGGCTCCCGCCGCGCCGGCCAGACCCGCCCCCGGCCCCGAATCAGCGGCGGCCGTCGATCCGGCCGCCTTCCTGTCGGCTGAACAGCGCCATGCCCTGGAGCGGCTGTCGGCCAACCTGGCCCGCGCCGCGGTGACCGCCCAGGGCGTCATCGCCGAGGCCGCCCTGCGACAGGCCGACAGCCCGGCCGCGCTCAGCACCGATCCCTTCCACGTCGGCCCGGCCCTGACCGACGTGATGGGCCGTCTCGCCGCCCAGCCCGACCGCATGCTCCGCGCCCAGGCCGACCTGTTCTCACGCTATCTCGACCTTTGGCAGACCACCGCCCGGCGGATGAGCGGCGAAACGGTCGAACCGGTCGTCACCCCGCTCAAGGGCGACAAACGGTTCAACGACCCCGACTGGGGCGCCCATCCCGTCTATGACGTGATGAAACAGTCCTACCTGCTGACCTCGGGCTGGCTGAACGACCTGGTCTCTGACGTCGAGGGCGTCGATCCGCTGGAAAAACGACGCGTCGAGTTCTTCATCAAGATGCTGACCGACGCCATCTCGCCGTCCAACTTCCTGATGTCCAACCCCGCCGCCCTGCGCGAGGCCATGGAGAGCGGCGGCGAGAGCCTGGTCCGCGGCATGGAGAACTTCGCCGCCGACATGACCCGCGGCGGCGGCCAGCTGTCGATCAGCCAGACCGACATGGAACAGTTCAAGGTCGGCGAAAACGTCGCCACCGCGCCGGGCAAGGTCGTCTACCAGAACGATATCCTGCAGCTGCTGCAGTACGAGCCGACCACCGATCAGGTGCGCGAGATCCCGCTGCTGCTGTTCACGCCCTGGATCAACAAGTTCTACATCACCGACCTTCGGGCCGATAACAGCCTGATCCGCTGGCTGACCGGCCAGGGCTTCACCGTCTTCGTGACCAGCTGGGTCAACCCGGACGAGACCCTCGCGGCCAAGACCTTCGAGGACTACCTCGTCGAAGGCATCTACGACGCCACCGCCCAGGTGATGAAACAGTGCGGTACGGACCGGGTGAACACGGTCGGGTATTGCATCGGCGGCACCCTGCTCTCCTGCGCCCTGGCCCATATGGCCGCCAAGGGCGACAAGCGGATCAACTCGGCCACCTTCTTCGCCGCCCAGCAAGATTTCGAGGAGGCGGGCGATCTGAAACTGTTCGTCGACGACGCCTGGCTGAAGTCGATCGAGGAGCAGATGGACCAAGCCGGCGGGTTCCTGCCCGGAAAGTCGATGGCCGACACCTTCAACTCCCTGCGCGGCAACGACCTGATCTGGTCGTTCTTCGTCAACAACTACCTGATGGGCAAGGAGCCGAAACCCTTCGACCTGCTGTTCTGGAACAGCGACCAGACCCGTATGCCCAAGGCGCTGCACCTGTTCTATCTGCGCAACTTCTACAAGGACAACGCGCTGTCGAAGGGCGATCTGACCCTGGCCGGCGTCAAGCTGGACCTGTCGAAGGTCAAGACGCCAATCTACGTCCAGTCGTCCCGCGACGACCACATCGCACCGTTCAAGAGCATCTATCGCGGCGCGAAACTGTTCGGCGGGCCGGTGACCTTCACCATGTCCGGCAGCGGCCATATCGCGGGAGTCATCAACCACCCGGACGCGAAGAAGTACCAGCACTGGACCAACCCCGCCCTGCCCGCGACCGTCGAGGACTGGCGCGCCGCGGCGGTCGAACATCCGGGCAGCTGGTGGCCGCACTGGGCGATGTGGCTCAACGAGCGGTCGGGCGACATGGTCCCGGCCCGCGATCCGTCAAAAGGCCCGCTGGGCAAGCCGCTCGAGGACGCGCCCGGGAGCTTTGTGAAGGTGCGCTCCTGACGCCGGCGCCGGTAACCGCCGACGGCCTCCTGACGAGCCTCCCCGGCTGGGCGGCGCTGCTCGAGGCCGTGGTCGCGGACGACGCGTCCGTCGGCTTCCTGCATCCGATGCCCGCAGGCGAGGCGGCCGCCTTCTGGCGGGCCATTGCCGACGGGATCGCGGCGCGCGACATCCTGTTGTGGGCGGTCGAAGATGGCGGCGGCCCGATCGGCACGATCCAGCTTCATCCTGCCGGCAAGCCCAACGGCGCCCACCGGGCCGAGGTCGCCAAACTTATGGTCCACCCCCGCGCCCGCGGCCGGGGGCTGGCGAAGCAGCTGATGGCGACGGTTGAACAGGCCGCCCGCGACCTGGGGCGCCGCCTGCTGGTGCTCGACACGGTCGAGGGCGGCGTGGCTGACAGCCTCTACCGCCGCCTCGGCTGGACCGAGGCCGGCAAGATCCCGGACTTCGCGCTAAAATCTGGCGGCGGGTCGGAAGCGACCGTGGTGTTCTTCAAACAGATTTGAGCAGGCCGCCCGGCAAGGGAGCAGGATCGTCGATCCGAGACGCAAGCCCCGGCGTCAGCCCCCCGCCGGCGGTCTGCCGCCCTACAGGCCCGCGCCTTCCGGCAGCCCCAGCATGATGTTCATATTCTGCACGGCCGCGCCGGAAGCGCCCTTGCCCAGGTTGTCGAGCAGGGCCACCAGCCGGGCTTTTTCGGCCTGTTCGGAGCCGAACACGAACAGCTTGAGCCGGTTGGTGCCGTTCAACCCTTCGGGATCCAGAGTCTCCGTCTCCCGGCATTCCTCGAGGCTGGCCACCTCGACGAATTTCGAGCCCTTGTAGTGCTGGGCCAGGGTCTTCTGGATGGCCCCGAGCGAGGCGTCGGTCATGGCCTCCATATGAAGGGGCACCTCGACCAGCATGCCCTGGGCGTAACGGCCGACGGCCGGAGTGAACAGCGGCCGCATCAACAGGGCGCCGTACTTCTGGATCTCGGGGACATGCTTGTGGCCCAGGGCCAGACCGTAAATCCGGTAGGGCGCGGTCGTGTAGTTGGGCGAGGTCGGATCTTCGAACTCGGCGATCATCGCCTTGCCGCCGCCGGTGTAGCCGGACACGGCGTTGATGGTCACCGGATAGTCGGACGGCAACAGGCCGGCCTGAACCAGGGGCCGGATCAGGGCGATGGCGCCGGTCGAGTAACATCCCGGATTGGACACCCGCTTTGACCCGGCGATGGACGCGCGCCGCTCCCGGTCAAGCTCGGGAAAGCCAAAGATCCAGCCGGGCGCGGTCCGGTGGGCGCTCGAGGCGTCGATCACCTTCACGTCCGGATTGGTGATCAGCCCCACCGCTTCGCGGGCGGCGTCGTCAGGCAGGCATAGAATGACCAGATCGACGGCGTTGAGCAGCTCGGCGCGGGCGGCCGGGTCCTTGCGCCGTTCAGAGGCGATCGAAATCAGGTCGATGTCGGTGCGGCCGGCCAGCCGGTCGCGGATCTGCAGGCCCGTGGTGCCGGCTTCGCCGTCGATGAAAATCCGGGGCTTCATATCAAACGCTCCACTGGCGACGCGCCGGGATCGATTGGCGACCCGCTGCCGCCGCCGAACCTGACCGGGACCTTGCTACTCACTGAACGTGTCACTCGGTGCGGCGTTCTGAGGGATGCACGCCGAACATTGACCAAAGAAAAAAGGCGCTCCGGTTTCCCGAAGCGCCCTTTTGTAACGCGAGGAAACCTCGTGCGATTAGCGCTTGGAGAACTGGAAGCTCTTGCGCGCCTTCGCCTTGCCGTACTTCTTGCGCTCGACGACGCGGCTGTCGCGGGTTAGGAAGCCGTGCGGCTTCAGGACCGTGCGCAGGGTCGGCTCATAGTAGGTCAGGGCCTTGGAGATGCCGTGACGCACGGCGCCGGCCTGGCCCGACAGGCCGGAGCCCTGAACCGTGACGACGACGTCGAACTGGCCGAGACGGTCGGCGACCTGCAGCGGCTGGGCGATCATCATGCGCAGAACCGGACGGGCGAAATAGACTTCCTGATCGCGGCCGTTGACCGTGATCGTGCCCTTGCCGGGCTTGATCCAGACACGGGCGATGGCGTTCTTGCGCTTGCCGGTGGCGTAGGCGCGGCCGAACTTGTCGATCTTCTGAACGGCGGGCGCGGCGGCCTCGGGATTGGACGAGAGGCTTTGCAGGGCCTCGAAACCTTGAGCTTCAGCCATGGTCTATTTGCTCCGGACGTTCTTGGAGTTGCGCTCGGCGAACGCGATGGGCTCAGGGCTCTGCGCCTGGTGGGTGTGCTCGCCGCCATTGAAGATGCGCAGATGCGTCATCTGGGCGCGGGCCAGCGGGCTCTCCTTGGGGAGCATGCGCTCGACGGCCTTTTCGAGCACGCGCTCGGGGAAACGACCGGCCAGTTGCTTTCCGGCGGTGATTTCCTTGATGCCGCCCGGGTGACCGGTGTGGCGGTAGTAGATCTTCTGGTCGAGCTTGCGCCCGGTGAACTTCACCTTCTCGGCGTTGATCACGACGACATAGTCGCCGCAGTCGACGTGCGGGGTGTAGTCGGGCCGGTGCTTGCCGCGAAGACGCATGGCGATGAACGAAGCGAGGCGGCCGACGACGGCGTTCTCGGCATCGATCAGGATCCATTTCTTCTCGACCTCGGCGGGCTTCAGAGAAGCCGTGGTCTTCATCATGGGACTTGATCCGTTGCAGGCGGAGACAAGGGGTCCCCGACGTGAGGGCGGCCAGTTACCCGCGACGATTGGACCTGTCAACAGTTTCGGCGACCGGTTCGGCGGAAACCGTTACGGCATAAGGGAATTATTCGATACGGTATTATGATACCGAATTCGTCGATGCAAGAACCGTAATGACTCTGTCGCAGTCGGGCGCTAGCCGGAATATTCGTTCCGGAGCTCCACATGACCCTGTCCCGCCGCGGCCTGCTAGGCGCCACCGCCGTCTCCCTGGCCTTCGCCGGACTCGCCCGCGCCCAGACCGG
Source organism: Caulobacter sp. (assembly GCA_030680355.1). GTDB lineage: Bacteria > Pseudomonadota > Alphaproteobacteria > Caulobacterales > Caulobacteraceae > Caulobacter. The sequence continues at coordinate 118,167 of JAUXVF010000026.1, read as the reverse complement.
CGCGGAGACCTACCGCAACGAGATTGCCGGTTACGGACCGCTGGTGGCCGATCCCAATGGCATCCTCGATCTGCCCGCGGGTTTTTCCTATCGCGTCGTCTCCTATGCCGGTCAGGAAATGAACGACGGCTACCTGGCGCCCTACAAGGCCGACGGCATGGCCTGTTTTCCGCTCAAGGGATCGCGCGTGATCCTGATGCGCAACCACGAGATCAAGCACACCAAGGTCAACGAAGGCCCGCTGGGCATGGCCAGGGCCATCAAGAAACGCCCCCGGCCGGACAGGGTCTACGACATCGACGCCAGCGGCGAGCCCCTCCCCGGCGGCGTCACCCGGCTGATCTACGACACCGCCGACGGGACGCTGCACAGGGCCGAGCTGGCCCTGGCCGGAACCTCGACCAACTGCGCCGGCGGCCCCACGCCCTGGGGCAGCTGGCTGAGCTGTGAGGAGACTACGGTCGGGACGGCCGACGGTCTGGGCAAGAGCCATGGCTGGGTGTTCGAGGTTCCGGCCAGGGCGAAGGGTCTGGTCGCCCCGGTTCCGCTGACCGCGATGGGACGTTTCCTGCACGAGGCGGCGGCGGTCGATCCGGTCACCGGCATTGTCTATCTGACCGAGGACGGCCCCGCTCCCGACCGGGCCGGCCTGTTCTACCGCTTCATTCCCAACACGCCCGGCCAGCTGGCTCTCGGCGGCCGTCTGCAGGCCCTGGCCTTCCGCGACCTCCCGGGCGCCGACGCCCGCAACCGGGGCGACCAGCCGGTCTGGACCCAGGGCGACACGCGGGCGGTGGCCTGGATCGATCTCGAGGATGTGGAATCGCCGAACGATGACCTGCGCTACCGCGGCCATACCGCCGGGGCCCTGATCGTCGGCCGCGGCGAAGGCATTTTCTGGGGTCAGGGCGAAGCCTTCTTCACCTGCACCGACAGCGGTCCGGACAAGCATGGCCAGATCCTGCGCTACCGGCCCAGCCCGCATGAAGGTCAGCCTGGCGAGGCCGACGCGCCGGGAGCCCTGCAGCTGTTTCTGGAGCCCACCGACGACCGGGTGATGGATTTCCCCGACAACATCACAGTCGCCCCCAACGGCCACCTGATCCTCTGCGAGGACCGCTATTCGGATACGCTGAAGAACCACCTGCGAGGCGTCACCCCGGACGGTCAGGTCTATACGATCGCCCGCAACGCCTATCGTGACAACGCCGAGCTGGCCGGGGTCTGTTTCTCGCCGGACGGGACGACGATGTTCGTCAACATCTACTGGCCGGGCATCACCCTGGCCGTGACCGGGCCCTGGGCGTCGCTGAGAGCCTAGAGCCGCCGCACGCGCCAGGCGAAGGCGGTGGCCGCGATCAGCAGGGCCGCCGCGCCCAGCTGGTGCAGGATGCCCAGCCATACAGGCACGCCCGCCATCAGGGCGGCGATTCCCAGCAGCGCCTGCAGCAGGGCGACGCCGCCCACGGTCAGGCCCAGGACCTTGGTGTCCGACGACAGGTAGCGGTGACGCCAGGCCAGCGCCGCCACGGCCAGGGCCGCCCCCAGCAGCAGATAGGCCCCCAGCCTGTGGTGCAGCTGCACCGAGGCCTGGTTGTGGGCCAGGGTCGCCCAGAGGCTGGTCCCTGCGTAGTCGTGGGGGAACAGCGTGCCGCCCATCAACGGCCAGTCATTGTAGATGAAGCCGGCGTGGGCTCCGGCCACCAGCGCCCCAAGCAGACACTGAACAAACACCGCCGCCAGAAAGATCAACGCCCCGGCCCGCCAGCGGGTCGGATTGCCCTGCCGCGGCTGACCGGTCCAGGCGTCCAGGGCCGTCCAGACCAGCAGCACCAGCAAGGCCAGGGCCAGGCCCAGATGGACGGCCAGGCGTTCAGGCGCGACGCTGACGCGGTCGGCGAGGCCGCTGGAGACCATCCACCAGCCGATGGCGCCCTGCAGCCCGCCCAGGCCGAGCATGGCGCCGCAGCGCCAGATCAGGCGTTTGGGGATGTCGCGACGGATCAGGAAGATCGCGAACGGAACGGCGAAGGCGGCGCCCACCAGCCGGCCCAGCAGCCGATGGCTCCATTCCCACCAGTAGATGGCCTTGAAGGCCGCCAGGCTCATGCCGGCGTTGATCTGGGCGTACTGGGGAATCTCCCGGTATTTGGCGAACTCGCCCTGCCAGGCCTGATCCGACAGCGGCGGCAACGCGCCGGTGACCGGCCGCCATTCCGTGATCGACAGGCCCGAGCCGGTCAGCCGGGTCGCGCCGCCCACGATGACCATGGCCAGAACCAGGAACGCCACCGCGAACAGCCAGACAGCGACCGGACGGGACCGGTCAGAGCGCAGGAATGAGGTCATGACGCGTCTTTCGGGGGCGTTTTGGGCAAGATCAGGGCGCGCGGACCACTACGCCCCGCGTCGGCCCGGGTCCAGACCGGTGACGTCGACCCACGAGGCTGTCATGCTGATTTCATGATGACGCCGGGCCTGTTCATCGTCGCGGTAATCGGTCTTCTCGCGGGCGCTGTCGCCCGGCGGATGAGCCCTGGTCAGCCGTCGCGGTTCGCGGCGCTGATCGCAGGCTGCGGCGGCGGCGTTCTGGGGATCGCCGGCAGCCATGCCATCGGCCTGCCGATCCAGGGCGCCGGCCCCCTGATTCTGGCCGCCGTCGTCGGCGCGGTTATTCTGCTTGGCCTTCGCGCCCTGATTGTCCGCCGATGACCGGCCCTTCTATCAGGGACGGGTCTGGCCTATGTCGGCGGCGTCGCCGGTCGGCGACGTCGTTGGAGCCAGCATGACCCCGCGCCTGAAAAAGTTCGTCGGCATGGTCGCGATCGTCGTCTTCCTGGCCGCCTATGCAGCGGCGGCGATGTTGATCGCCGACCATCTTTACGACCATCCGGCCGTCAGGCTGATCTATTTCGTGGTCGTCGGAACCGCCTGGGGTTTGCCGCTGTTCCCGCTGCTGACCTGGATGAACCGCGACGGGCCGCGTTAGCCGGCAAAAGAAAAGGGCCGCCTCTCGGCGACCCTTCCTTACTTCCAGTCATTTCCTGCGGAAATGGTCGGAGCGACAGGATTCGAACCTGCGACCCCTTGACCCCCAGTCAAGTGCGCTACCAGGCTGCGCCACGCTCCGACATCCGGAAGGAGCGCCCTTATAGGGACAGGTCCCCTACCCGGCAACGACCAAATCATTCCCGGTTGAGAAGACCGTCCAGCCGGGCTTTCACGGCCTCCAGATCGGCGAGCGCGGCCGTCAGCCGGTCCCGCGCCTCAGGCTTCACCTCGGCCCGCTCGACCGCGACCGGCGCGGCCTTCTGGCTGTCGACAACGCCCTCGCCGCCCTCGCCCGCCACGGCCAGCCAACGGACGCCCTGCTCCTTGTGGAGCTTCTGGACACCCTTGATGGTGTAGCCCTCGTCATGCAGCAGGGCCCGAACCCCGCGCAGCACGGCGATGTCCTGCGGTCGATAGAATCGCCGACCGCCGGCCCGTTTCATCGGGCGGATAAAGGAAAACTTGGTCTCCCAGAAGCGCAGGACATGCTGGGGCACGCCCAGTTCCTCGGCAGCTTCCGAGATGGTGCGGAAGGCGTGGGGGCCCTTCGCCACGGCGCCCGTCAGTCGCTCAGCGCGCGATCAATCCGCGCCTTCATGACCTGGGAGGCCCGAAACCCGATCACGCGGCGGGGTTCGATCTCCGCGGGTTCGCCGGTCTTGGGATTGCGGCCCATCCGGGCGCGTTTGGCCCGGACCTGGAAAACGCCAAATCCGGACAGTTTCACGGTCTGGCCCAGCTCTAGCGCCTCGGCCACCAGGTCCAGGGTGCGCTCGACCAGCCCACCACAGTCCTGTCGAGTGAGGCCCACTTCTTCGTGAACCGCCTCGGTCAATTCCGCACGCGTGAGGGTTTCGCCCTTCATGCCCCGCTCCCAATGCCCCGTCAGACTATCGGTGCATGACCCGATTGGTCCGTCAAGTCAAAGGGTTCCCGCGACATGCGGAATTGGAAACCTAGAGTCGAATAACGCAGGCGCCCCAGGTCAGGCCGCCGCCCATGGCCTCAAGAAGCAGCAGATCGCCTTTTTTGATCCGCCCATCGGCGACCCCCTCGGCCAGGGCCAGGGGAATGGAGGCCGCCGAGGTGTTGGCGTGATGATCGACGGTCTGAATGACCTTGGCCTCATCGATGCCCAGACGATTGGCGACACCCGTCAGAATCCGCTCGTTGGCCTGGTGCGGAATGAACCAGTCGACATCGGACACCGCGACGCCCGCCTGTTTGGCGGCGGCCACGACGGCCTCGGAGATGTTGATCACGGCATGTTTGAACACCTGGTTGCCCAGCATGCGCAGCTTGCCGACGGTCCCGGTCGTGGAGGGGCCGCCATCGACGAACAGCAGGTCCTGCTTGGTGCCGTCGCAGCGCAGGGCGAAGCCGAGCAGACCGCGGTCATCGGTCGTCCCCTGGCCCTCGCCCGGCTCAAGCACAACAGCGCCTGCGCCGTCGCCGAACAGCACGCAGGTGCCGCGGTCGGTCCAGTCCATCAGGCGGGTCATGGTCTCGGCGCCGATCACCAGGGCGCATTTGGAATGGCCGCGGGCCACGAACCCGTCGGCCACCGTCAGGCCATAAACGAAGCCCGAGCAGACCGCCTGGACGTCAAAGGCGATGCCGACGGGGCAGCCCAGCTTGCGCTGGACGATGGCGGCGGTGGCCGGGAAGGTCAGGTCGGCGGTCGTCGTGGCGACAATGATCAGGTCGATATCCGCGGCGGTGCGGCCGGCGGCGGCCAGCGCCCGCTTCGCCGCTTCAACGGCCAGGTCGGACACCGCCTGGTCATCGCCGGCCCGGTGGCGCTGGCGGATGCCGGTCCGTTCGCGGATCCAGGCGTCATCGGTGTCGACGATTTTCGCGAGATCATCGTTGGTGACGACGTTTTCAGGCAGATAGCCGCCGACGCCGGTCACCACACTACGCAGAACACTCACTCGGCGACTCCCTCGGCCGTGGCCGTGACCGTGGCTGTGGTGGTTTCGGAAAGGATCGTTGTCAGCCGCTGGATATTGCGCTCGATCTCGGCCGTGAAATCACTGCGCGCCAGATCGGCCGCGACCCTGATGGCCGCCGCGAAGCCCTTGGCGTCAGCGCCGCCATGGCTCTTTACGACGATGCCGTTGAGGCCCAGCAGCGGGCCGCCGTTGACCGCGCCGGGGTCCAGCCGCTGCCGCATCTTCCTGAGGCCTGACGAGGCGAACAGCGCGCCCAGCATGGCCATCGGGCTGGAGGTGAAGGTCGACCGCATCTCGGCCGCGAAAAATCGCGCCAGACCCTCGGCCGTCTTCAGGGCCACATTGCCCGTGAAGCCATCGGTCACGATGACGTCGACGGTGCCCTTGGCGATATCATTGCCCTCGACGAAGCCCCGATAATCGAGGTCGAGGGTGGTGGCCCGCAGGAGGGCGTGAGCGCCGCGCACCTCGTCATGGCCCTTCTCTTCCTCCGACCCGACGTTCAGCACCCCCACGGTGGGGCGGGCCGAGCCGTGGACGGCGTGGTGGAAGGCGGCGCCCATGATGGCGAACTCGACCAGTTGCGCCGCGTCGCTCTCGACATTGGCCCCGACATCGAGAACGGCGGTCACCCCGGTGAGCGTCGGCCAGCTGGCGACAATGGCGGGCCGGGCGATTCCCGGCGCCATGCGCAGAAGCAGTTTGGAGATCGCCATCAGCGCGCCGGTGTTGCCGGCGGACACAGCCACGGCCGCCTGCCCCTCCCGCAAGGCCTCGACGGCGTTCCAGACACTCGAGCCCTTGCCCCGGCGCATGGCCTGGGCCGGCTTCTCGTCCATCGAAATGGCTTTGTCGGTGTGGAGCACCGTACTGACGGCCCGGGCGGCCGGCCATTTCGCCAACTCGGGATTGATCTGGGCCTCGTCGCCATGAAGCAGGAAGCGGAGATCAGGGATGGCGCGCGCCGCGATATCGACGCCGGCGACCACCACGGACGGGCCGTGGTCGCCGCCCATCGCGTCAATCGAGATGACCAGGGTTTGGGGCAAGGGCCGGCCGCGAATCCGTATCTAGACCCCGTAGGGGCGGAGCCGGCGGAACTTACCCCCGCACGGCGGCGATGCAAGCCCGCCCTCGTCCTTAGTCGCCAGCGGTGTCGGTCTTCAGACCTTTGAGCACAGCGAACGGGGACATTTCCACCGGCTCTTCGGGGGCCGTGAACACCGCGCCCGGCTTGCGGGGGAACGGATCCAGCTCCAGGGCCAGATGCTCGACCACGTATCCGGCAAGATCGATCCGGTCGTCCTCGAGCACGTCGGGGGGATCATCGGCCTCGGGATCGAGGTCGATTTCCTCGCCAGCGTCCTGCGGGGCATGGGGGCTGTCGGCCGGGACCACGCGGATCTCGAACGCGCTCGAGATCCGGACGGGGAAGTCCTCGGCGGTCACGCCGCATGTCTGGGTGACCTCCGCGCTGAACTGTCCGACGATCTCGCCGCCGTCCAGCCAGGCGCTCGCCTCGACATCGGCCGTCAGCGAATCGATCGAGACCAGACCCAACTCGCGGGCGATGGCGGCGCGGGTGGCGGCGTCGGGCTCGAGCTTTCTCCGCACGACGCCCCTGCCGAGGTCGCCCAGCCGAATCATCGCGCTCCAGGGTTTCTCTACTTTCATGCGCTGACCTCCCAGGTGACGGCGCCCGACAACAGCGTCTCCAGCGACTGGCTCGACAGGGCCCGACGCGCGGACACGACATAGGCGGCCAGCGCGTCACCTTGGCCCGGGCGGTCTTCCAGCACGGTGCGGGTCATCAAGGCGGCGAGCGGAGCCTGGTCGGGCAGGGTTTCCAGGGCGGTCTCGAAGGCCTTGAGCCGGCCGTAGAAGGCTTCGCCCAGCTTCTTGACCCGTTTGGCCACCGACAGGTCGCCCACGCCCAGTTCGCGGAAGGCGTCATCCAGCCCCATGACATAGCGGTCGAACAGGGTCTGGCGCGCCTCACCGGCGAGCCCGGTCTCCCCCTTCAGCCGATCAACAAGCAGGATGACGTGAAGGGTATAGAGCTCGAATCGCCCCTCCCGCGTGTCGGCCACGCCCCTGTCGGTATAGAAATCGGGCCTGCGCGCCTGCTTCGCGGCGGCCGCGTAAAGGGCGTCTCCCGCCTGTTTGGCGGGTTTGGGCCGGAACAGCCGATCAAGCATGGACACTATCGCCTCGATTTCGCCGCCAGTGGAGCCTAAAGCGGGGCATTGAACTAAGCCCGCGCGGGCGATAGGTCAAAGACCCGCGCATGCGCGCGCACCGGGAGCCGATATGTTTCGTAAAGCCGCCCTCGCCGCCTCCGCCGCCATTGTCCTGGTGACGACCGGCGCCTGTATGCCGATGACCAACTATTCCGGGTTCCAGGCCATCGAGGTCAGCCCGGCCGAAATGAAGGTCGGCCAGGACACCAAGTCGACCGTGATGGGCAAGCTGGGCTCGCCGTCGGCGACCTCGACCTTTGACCCCAACATCTGGTTCTACATGAGCCAGATCACCGACCGGGTGGCCTTCTACAAGCCCCGGGTCGCGCAACGCAGCATCTACGCCATCGCGTTCGACAAGGAGACCGAGCAGGTCCTGTCCGTGAACAGCTACACCTTGCGGGATGGCAAGGTCATCGCCTTCAACGGTCGCGAGACGCCCACGCGTGGTCGCGAACTGACCATCCTCGAACAGCTGCTGGGCAACGTCGGTCGCGGCGGCATGCTGCCCAACGACGATGAAGGCGTTCCCGGCAATCGTCCGGGCGACCGGCGCAACTAACCGCCGTACCCTTCGAACATCGACGCCAATAACGAAAACGCCCCGGAGATCGCTCTCCGGGGCGTCGTCGTATCGGATGACTGACGACGGCGCGCGCCCGAAGACGCGCGCCATCTGTCCTAGCTGTGGGCCAGGACCGCCAGCAGCAGCAGAGCCACGATGTTGGCGATCTTGATCATCGGGTTCACCGCCGGACCGGAGGTGTCCTTGTAGGGATCGCCGACGGTGTCGCCGGTGACGGCGGCCTTGTGGGCTTCAGAGCCCTTGCCGTGCAGGACGCCGTCGCTGTCGGTGAAGCCTTCTTCGATCACCTTCTTGGCGTTGTCCCAGGCGCCGCCGCCCGAGGTCATCGAGATGGCGACGAACAGGCCGGTGACGATCACGCCCATCAGCATGGCGCCGAGGCTGGCGAAGGCGTTGACCTTGCCGGCGATGGCGTTGATCACGAAGAACAGCACCACCGGGGACGCGACCGGCAGCAGCGAGGGCACGATCATCTCGCGGATCGCGGCCTTGGTCAGGATGTCGACGGCCTTGCCGTACTCGGGCTTGACCTCGCCGGTCATGATGCCGGGGTTCTCGCGGAACTGACGGCGAACCTCGACCACGACCGCCTGGGCGGCGCGACCGACGGCGGTCATCGACATGCCGCCGAACAGGAAGGGCAGCAGGCCGCCGAACAGCAGGCCGACCACGACGTAGGGGTTGGAGAGGTCGAAGGCGACCGCGCCGAGCCCGTCGAAGAAGCTGCCGGGAGCGGCTTCAGCCGTGAAGAACTTCAGGTCTTCGGTATAGGCGGCGAACAGCACCAGGGCGCCGAGGCCGGCCGAACCGATGGCGTAGCCCTTGGTGACGGCCTTGGTGGTGTTGCCCACGGCGTCGAGGGCGTCGGTGGTGACGCGGACTTCCGAGGGAAGGCCGGCCATCTCGGCGATGCCGCCGGCGTTGTCGGTGACGGGGCCAAAGGCGTCCAGGGCGACGACGAAGCCGGCCAGGGACAGCATCGAGGTCACGGCGATGGCGATGCCGAACAGGCCCGCCAGGCCGTAGGTGACAATGATGCCGGCGATGATCACCAGCGCCGGAAGCGCGGTGGCCTCCAGCGACATGGCCAGACCCTGGATGACGTTGGTGCCGTGACCGGAGACGGACGCCTGGGCGACCGACTTGACCGGGCGATAGTTGGTGCCGGTGTAGTATTCCGTGATCATCACGATCAGGGCGGTGATCACCAGACCCGTAATGCCGCACCAGAACAGCTCCATGGCGCCGTAGGTCTTTTCGACCCCGCCGCTGTTGAGGAAGCTGATGGGCTCGGTGACGAACATCGGGAACAGGAAGTAGAGCGCCACGGCCGACAGGATGCCGGTGGCGGCGAGGCCCTTGTACAGGGCGCCCATGATGTTCTGGCTCTTGCCCAGTCGGACGAAGAAGGCGCCGATGATCGAGGCGAAGATGCCGATGGCGCAGATGGCCAGCGGCAGCAGCATCATGTTCGACAGCAGTTCGGGCGAACCGCGGAAGAAGATGGCGGCCAGAACCATGGTTGCAACCGTGGTCACGGCATAGGTCTCGAACAGGTCAGCGGCCATGCCGGCGCAGTCGCCGACGTTGTCGCCGACGTTGTCGGCGATGGTCGCGGCGTTGCGGGGGTCGTCTTCGGGAATGCCGGCTTCAACCTTGCCGACCATGTCACCGCCGACGTCAGCGCCCTTGGTGAAGATGCCGCCGCCCAGACGGGCGAAGATCGAGATCAGCGAGGCGCCGAAGCCCAGCGAGACCAGCGAGTCGATGACGACCCGGTCTGTCGGGGCGTTGCCGAGATGGACGGTGAGCACCGCGTAGTAGCCAGCGACCCCGATCAGGGCCAGACCGGCCACCAGCATGCCGGTGACGGCGCCGGAGGTGAAGGCGACGTTGAGGCCCTTGGCGAGACTTTCCGAGGCGGCCTGGGCGGTGCGGACGTTGGCCCGGACCGAGATCAGCATGCCGACAAAACCGGCGGCGCCCGACAGGATGGCGCCGATGGCGAAGCCGACCGGCTGTTCCCAGCCCTTGAAGAACCAGGCGAGGATCACAATCACCACGACGCCGACAAGGCCGATCGTCGTGTACTGACGGTTCAGGTAAGCCTGAGCGCCTTCCTGGATCGCCGCGGCGATTTCTTGCATCCGGGCGTTGCCCGGGGACTTGCGCATCAAGGCCGCGGTCTGGATCGCCCCGTAAACCACGGCGGCCAGACCGGCGATGATCGCTAGCCAGAGAAAGTCGTTACCCATAGTCCAAGCGCCCCTTTTTATTGATGTCGAGGGTTCTCGCGTGGCTGTTCAGCCGCCGCCCTGCTCCCTCGTTTCCTTTTGAAAAGACGCCGTTGATCGACGCCCCCTAATGAAAAGACGCCCGTCTTTGCCAAAAGCAGAGGGTCTAGGCAACTGCCCGTTCCGTTTGCGGAAATCAGGTCTTGGCGGTTGGGGGACGCGGGAGACCGCGGCGTTGCTTGGGGGCCTGGGAAACGATGGTCACCGAAAGCAGATTTCGGGCGCCGACGATCGCCGCGGCGTCCCGCATCAAGGCGGCTTTCACACGGTCCTCATCCACTACCGTGTAGTCGGTGGCGACGGTAAACGGCGTGCGGTGGCCGGCCCGGACGAGCGCGTCGCGAAACCAGGGTTCCTTCTCGCGAACCTTCTGGGCATCGGCCGAACGGCTCAGATTGATGCGGATATGGACAAAGACATAGTTGATCAGCCGGTTTCGGACGACGATCGGCAGGGCAACGGGGGCCATGTCGACATACTGCCCCTCCCCGCCTGTCGGCGCGGCCTCATTGGCGCGGGCGGCCCCGGCGATCAGGGCGAACGGGAGAACGGTGAAAATCTGACGACGAAGCATGGCCCAATCAGACCCTGTCTCGATGAAAGGGGCGTTAACCGTGCGTCCAGCCGGCCCGGGAAACCGCGATATCCTGCCCGGCGAAGACGACTCTCGTCCCCTCCCCGTCCTCGAACCGGCCGATGACAGTGAAACCCTCCGGAATGCCGCCTTCGGCCAGGGCGCAGACGATCTGGTAGTCGTCGCCGCCGGTCGCGAGGGCCAGACGCCCCGAAGCCTCGTCCGCCTGAGTCGCAAGCCACCGGGCCGCTTCGGGCGATAGCGGCGTCAAACCCAGATCAATGACCACCCGGCAGCCGCTGACCGTGGCCAGGTGACCGGCGTCGGCGAGCAGACCGTCGGAGACGTCGGCGGCGGCCCGCGCATGACCTCTGAGCGCCTCGACCAGATCCAGTCGGGGCTGGGGCAGCCTGTAGCGTTCCGCCAGTTTCGGACTGTCCAGCTCGCCCCGCGCCGCCTGGAGACCCAGCCAGCCGTCGCCGATAACGCCGCTGACGGCCAGCCGGTCGCCCGGACTGGCGCCCCGGCGCAGGATCGCCCGCCCCTGTGGAACCCAGCCCAGCAGGGTCGCCGTGAGTGTCAGAGGACCAGGGGTTGAAACGGTGTCGCCGCCCAGCAGGATAAGGTTGAAGGCGTCGCCGTCCTCGGCGAGGCCAGAGGCGAACCGCGCCTTGTCCGCCCAGGCCGTATCGCGCGGCCAGGCCGTGCTCAGAAGGTAGCCATAGGGCTCCGCGCCCTTGGCGGCGAGGTCGGACAGATTCACGCGGAGGAGTTTGCGGGCGACCAGATCAAGCGGGTCATCCGCCAGAAAATGCACCCCCGCGACCATGGCGTCCTTGGTCACGACCAGGTCATAGCCGGGACGGGACGGAAGCACTGCGGCGTCATCGAGCAGGTCGAGGGCTTCGGGCGCGCCCCGGGTCAACGGCCTCAGGAGCCGCGCGATCCAGTCGAATTCATCCCCGGGCATCGCGCGCTATGCCGTCCAGGGCGCCGTTGACGAAGCCGGGTTCCGGCCCTTCGAAGAACGACTTGGCGATCTCGACATATTCATCGATGGCCACCTCGACGGGCACGTCGGGTCGACGCACCAGCTCCCAGGCGCCGGCCCTGAGAATGGCGCGCAGGGTGGCGTCGATCCGCTCCAGCCGCCAACCGGTGGCGAGCCGGTGGGTGATGGCTCCATCAATGGAGTCCTGCTCGGAGACCACGCCCTTGACCAGTTCGGCGAAGAACACTTCATCCGCCTCGGCGAGGGTCTCGCCCTCCATGTCGCTGTCGAAGCGGTGCTCGATGAATTCCCGGACCACGGCGTCAACGCCCGCGCCCGCCAGTTCCATCTGATAGAGGGCCTGCACGGCGGCCAGGCGGGCGACGGTGCGGGCGCGACGGGCCTTGCCGCTCATGGGTGTCGGCCGGCCCTCGGTCGCGGCGACCAGCTTCTCATAGGCGGCCTTGAGAGAGGCGGGTTTGTTTTCGGCGGTCATCGCGACAATCCCAGCAGGCGGCTCTTGATACTCAACACTTCCAGGCAGGCGCGCGCCGCGCCGCCGCCCTTGTCGCCTTCCGAAACCCGGGCGCGGGCCCAGGCCTGCTCCTCGTCCTCGACGGTCAGAACACCGTTGCCGATCGCCAGACCCTTGCCCACGGCCAGGTCCATCAGGCCCCGCGAGGTTTCATTGGAGACGATCTCGAAATGATAGGTTTCGCCGCGGATCACACAGCCCAGCGCCACATAGCCATCGAACGGCGCGCCCGTAGGCCGTTGGCCGGCTTCCTCGGCCAGGGCGATGACGGCGGGGATCTCCAGCGCCCCGGGCACGGTGATCACCTCATACTCCGCTCCGACCGCCGTGATGGCGTCGACCGCCCCGCGCAGCAGTTCGTCGGACAGCTCCGAATAGAAACGCCCCTCCACGATCAGGATGCGGACCTTTTCAGCGGGCATTCGGCTACTCCTCGGGGGTCTCGATGGGCTGACGCCCCACGATCCTGAGCCCGTACCCTTCGAGGGCGGCGGGTTTGAACGGACTGGACGTGAGCAGGACCATGTCTCTCACCCCCAGGTCCAGCAGGATCTGCGCGCCGACACCGTAGTCGCGCAGCGCATTGTTCCTGTACTGGCTCCCCGCCGCATACTCCCCGCCGTAGCGTTCGGAAAGCGAGGCCGGGTTCGGATCGCGGATAAACACCGCCACGCCCGCCCCGTCGTGGGCCCCGATCGCCCGCAGCGCGGCCGGCACATAGTCCCTGCGCGCGCCGACAAACCCGAGCATGTCCCCGGCGATATCGACCTGATGCATGCGCACCAGCGTTGGGCGGTCCGGTTCGACGCGGCCCTTGACCAGCACGACATGCTCGCAGCGGTCGACGGTGCTGCGGTAGACGATCATGCGGAACTCGCCGCCGTGAACGCTGGTGAAAGGCGTCTCAAGGGCGCGCTCGACCTGGCGTTCGGTGCGGCGGCGATAGGCGATCAGGTCGGCGATGGTGCCGATCTTCAAGCCGTGAAGCTGGGCGAAGGCGACCAGGTCCGGAAGCCGGGCCATCGTCCCGTCGTCCTTCATGATCTCGCAGATCACACCGCTGGGGATCAGGCCGGCCAGTCGGGAGATGTCCACAGCGGCCTCGGTGTGGCCGGCGCGAACCAGCACGCCGCCGTCACGAGCGACCAGCGGAAAAACATGGCCGGGCGAGACGATGTCGTCGGGACCCTTGCTCGGATCGATGGCCACGGCGACGGTGTGGGATCGGTCGTGGGCCGAAATGCCGGTGGTCACGCCATCCTTCGCCTCGATCGAGACGGTGAAGGCCGTGGTCATGCTCTCGCGGTTCTCGGCCGTCATCGGCGGCAGCCGCAGCTCGCGGGCGCGCTCGTTGGTGATCGACAGGCAGATCAGGCCGCGGGCGTGGCGGGCCATGAAATTGATCTGATCGGGCGTGGCGAACTGGGCGGGGATGATGACATCGCCCTCGTTCTCACGATCCTCGGCGTCGACCAGGATGTAGGGCCGCCCGTTGCGGGCGTCCTCGATGATGTCCTCGATCGGCGAGATGGGGGTGTCTTCACTCATGGTCAGCGGTCTCCTGCCACCGGGCGAGGTAACGCGCCAGCATGTCGATTTCGAGATTGACCCGGGATCCGGCCGTCAAACGGCCAAGGGTGGTGACGTCCCAGGTGTGGGGAATGATGTTGAGGCCGAAGACATCGTCCTCGACTTCGTTGACCGTCAGGGAGACGCCCTCGACGGTAATCGAGCCTTTGGCGGCGATCAGACGGTGCAGCGGACGCGGCGCCCGGACGCGCAGCCGGTGAGATCCGCCCTCGGCTTCGACGGACAGAACCTCGCCCACCCCATCGACGTGACCGGAGACGATGTGGCCGCCCATCTCGCCGCCGAGGCGGGCGGCGCGCTCGAGATTGACCGGCGCCCCTTCCCGCCACTGATCGAGGGTGGTCAGGGACAGGGTTTCGCCCGACACCTCGACCGCGAACCAGCCCTCGCCCTTCTCCACGACCGTCAGGCAGCAGCCGGCATGGGATATCGACGCCCCGAGATCGACCGTCGACAGGTCGTAGGCGGTCTCGATCTCGAAGCGGCGGTCGCGGTTGGTCTCGCGCACAGTGCGCACACGACCGACATCGGTGACAATTCCGGTGAACATCAGACTTTCTCGTACCGCTCCCACAGATCGTCCCCGACCGGCTCGACCGCAACCCTGCGGAACCGCGGCGCGGCGGCGAGTTCATTCAACGTGAAGGCTCCGACCGCCGGTCGCCCCTCGTCGCCCAAGATGATCGGAGCCCGAAACCACTCGATCTGATCGACCAGGCCCGCCGCCAGGAAACTGGCCGCGACCTGGCCGCCGCCCTCGATCAGGATGTTCATTTCCATACCGATCTCAGCCCTCAGCGCCTCCAGCGCAGCCTTCGCACCTGGCCGACCATCAACCGCCGCCACCTGAAGCACGGTCACCCCCGCGTCAGTCAAACGCTTGTTTGGTTTCTGCCCGGTGACGACCACAGTCGGCAGCCGAGCCGCTTCACGAACCAGTTTCGAGGTCATCGGCAAACGCTGGCGACTGTCGAGCACCACCCGCGTCGGCTGAACGCCGGCGAAATCCGACAGCCGGACGGTCAGCTCAGGATCGTCGGCGATCGCCGTCTCGACACCGACCAGCACCGCCTGGTTCAGGGCGCGCAGTCGATGCACCTGTTCGCGGGCCAGCGGCCCGGTGATCCAGCGACTCTCCCCCGCCGCCGTGGCGATGCGTCCGTCGAGGGAAGTGGCCAGCTTGAGCGTGACGCCCAAGCTCAGTCCTCCTCCGGCTCGTCGCCAAGGCCCTCGGCGCTGAGGAACTGGGCGAAGTCGTCGGTGTGTTTGAAGTCTCGATAGACCGAGGCGTAGCGGACATAGGCCACGTCATCGAGCGACTTGAGGGCTTTCATGACCATCTCGCCGACCACATGGCTGGCCAGTTCGGTTTCGCCCATGCTTTCCAGCTGCCGCACGATGCCATTGATCAGCCGGTCGACACGCTCGGGCTCCACCGGCCGCTTCCGCGTGGCGATGGAGATGGAGCGCACCAGTTTTTCGCGCTCGAACGGCGCGCGGCGGCCCGAACGTTTGACGATCGTCAACTCGCGCAGCTGCACGCGTTCGAAGGTCGTGAACCGGCCTCCGCACTCGGGGCACAGCCGACGCCTGCGGATCGCCGCGCCGTCTTCCGACGGGCGACTGTCCTTCACCTGACTTTCCATGTGACCACAGAACGGGCAGCGCATATGGGGCCCCTCCCGGCGGCCGTCGCTATTAGTTGTAGATGGGGAACCGCGCCGTCAACGCCAGAACCTGTTCGCGGACCTTTGTTTCGACCGCCGCATTGCCCTCGGCGCCATTGGCGGCAAGGCCGTCGACGACTTCGCCGATCCAATGGCCGATCTGGCGGAACTCGGACTCGCCAAAGCCGCGCGTTGTGCCGGCCGGGGTTCCCAGACGCACGCCCGAAGTGATGGTGAAGGGCGCGGTGTCGAACGGGATGCCGTTCTTGTTGCAGGTCATATGAGCCCGCTCCAGCGACGCCTCGGCGTCACGGCCGGTCACGCCCTTGGGACGCAGATCGACCAGCATGACATGACTGTCGGTGCCGCCCGAGACGATGGCCAGGCCCGCCTCGACGAGGGTTTCGGCCAAGGCGCGGGCGTTGACCACCACCTGGGCGGCGTAGTCCTTGAAGTCGGGCCGCATGGCTTCAGCGAAGGCCACGGCCTTGGCGGCGATGACATGCTCCAGCGGTCCGCCCTGCAGACCCGGGAAGACGGCCGAGTTGATCTTCTTGGCGATGGCTTCGTCGTTGGTCAGCACCAGACCGCCGCGCGGTCCGCGCAGCGTCTTGTGAGTGGTCGTGGTCACCACATGAGCGTGCGGCACCGGGTTGGGATAGGCGCCGCCAGCGACCAGTCCGGCATAGTGGGCCATGTCGACCATCAGATAGGCGCCGACGGAATCGGCGATTTCCCGGAAGCGCTTGAAATCGATGGCGCGGCCGTAGGCCGAGCCCCCGGCGATGATCAGCTTGGGCTTTTCGCGCTCGGCGACCTCGGCGACGTTGTCGTAGTCAATGTGCTGATCGTCCTGGCGCACCGTGTAGGCCACCGGCTTGAACCATTTGCCGGACTGGTTGGCGGGGCTGCCGTGGGTCAGGTGGCCGCCGGCGGCCAGATCCATGCCCATGAAGGTGTCGCCCGGCTTGAGCAGGGCCATGAACACCGCCTGGTTGGCCTGGGCGCCCGAATGCGGCTGCACATTGGCGAAACCGGCCCCGAACAGGGCCTTGGCCCGGTCGATGGCCAGCTGCTCCAGGACGTCGATGTATTCACAGCCGCCGTAGTAGCGCTTGCCCGGGTAGCCCTCGGCATACTTGTTGGTCAGGATCGAGCCCTGCGCCTCAAGGACGGCGCGCGAGACGATGTTTTCCGAGGCGATCAGTTCGATCTGGTTCCGCTGACGCTCCAGTTCATGGCTGATAGCCGCCGCGATATCGGGATCGGCCGTGGCGAGGTCGGCGCCGAAGAAGGCAGGGCGAACGGAAGTGGTGGTGGTCATGGCTTTACCCCTGGCTGCGGCGCTGGCGCGCCCTCTTTAGCGATGATGTCGTCTTGATCAATCGGAACCGGCCGCCGCGAGACGCGTTCATTTTGTCTCCTCCCCGTTTTGGGGAGAGGATCGTATGGCCATGCTTGTGAAGGAGTCCGGTTGATGACAGTCGAGAATGAGACCCAACAGATGTCGGATATGGACCTTGTGTCCTGCACCGCCGACATCGTGAACGCCTATGTGGGTCGCAATTCGATTGCCGCGTCCGCCCTCCCCGAACTGATCCGATCGGTGCATGGCGCGCTGGCGGGCTCGGCTGAGGTCCCGGCCGCGCCGGCTGAACGGCAGAAGCCCGCCGTCCCCGTGTCGCGTTCGGTTCAACGCGATCACATCGTCTGTCTTGAAGACGGCGCCCAGCTGAAGATGCTGAAACGATACCTGCGCTCCCATTTCGACATGAGTCCGGAGGACTACCGTCGGAAATGGAATCTCGCGCCTGACTACCCCATGGTCGCGCCGGCCTACGCGGAGCGCCGTTCGGAACTCGCGAAAAGTATCGGACTTGGCAGGGGCGTGAGGCGGCGGGACTAGCTCCGGCTGATCTTAGGCTGCGACACCACCGACGCGGGCGATGTTGCAGCGCGCCCACAACGATTCCAGGGACGCGACGAGATCACGCATCATGGCGTCGGTGTGGAACGGCGTGGGCGTGAAGCGCAGGCGTTCTGTGCCGCGCGGCACGGTCGGATAGTTGATCGGCTGCACGTAGATGCCGTGGTCCTGGAGCAGCATGTCCGAGACCAGTTTGCAGTGCACCGCGTCCCCGACCATCACCGGAACGATGTGGCTGACCGAACTGTCCATAACCGGCAGACCCGCGTCCTTCATCATGGCCTTGAGGGTCGCGGCGCGTTCCTGGTGATGTTCGCGAACCTCGTTATGCGCCTTGAGCCAACGCACGGACGCCAGGGCGCCGGCCGTCAGGGCCGGCGGCAGCGAGGTCGTGAAGATGAATCCGGAGGCATAAAGGCGGATGGCGTCGACCATATCGGTGTCGCCGGCGATATAGCCGCCCATTACGCCAAACGCCTTGCCGAGGGTGCCCTCGACGATATCGATGTCGGCCATGACGCCATCGCGCTCGGCGACGCCGGCGCCGCGGTCCCCGTAGAGGCCGACCGCATGGACTTCGTCGAGATAGGTCAGGGCGCCGTATTTTTTCGCCAGGGCGATCGTCCCGGCCAGGTCAGCGATGTCGCCGTCCATCGAATAGACGCTCTCGAAGGCGATCAGCTTGGGCGCGTCGGCCGGCGCGGCGGCCAGCAGTTCCTCGAGATGGTCCAGATCATTGTGACGGAAGACATGGCGTTGCCCGCCGCCGTTGCGGATGCCGGCGATCATTGAGGCGTGGTTCAAAGCGTCGGAGAAGGTGATCAGGCCCGGCAGAACCTTCTGCAGCGTGGCCAGGGCCGCCTCGTTGGCGACGTACCCCGATGTGAACAGAAGCGCCGCGTCCTTGCCATGGAGGTCGGCGAGCTCATGCTCTAGCTCGACGTGGTAATGCGTGGTTCCGGAGATGTTGCGGGTGCCGCCCGAGCCTGAGCCGTTGGCGTCGATGGCCGCGTGCATGGCGTCAAGAACGACGGGGTTCTGCCCCTGGCCGAGATAGTCGTTCGAGCACCAGACGACGATCTCGGATTCGGATCCGTCGTCCTGCGTCCAGGTGGCGCGGGGAAAATCACCGCGATGGCGCTTGAGATCAGCAAAGACGCGGTAGCGTCCTTCTTCCCTCACCAATTCAACGGCGTTCCGGAAAGCAGCCTTGTAGTCCATCGACGACACTCGGCCTTCTGGCGGCATTTGGCCGCCTGGCCGGCTCCTTCTTTCTGTTTCGGCGAGCTTTTCGCACCGTTGCCGCCCCCGAGTCCAATTACGGGAGTTTCATCTGGCAACCTATTGCGGGATTCGCCGCAAGTCTTGCGCGAACAGCTCTCAGTTAGCCGGAATTCCTTGGCCCATACGGGCCTTGCCGGAATTGATCTGGCTCAAATCAGGCCCCCGGGGCCTGCAATGTGTCCAGCCGCCCGCGGAACATCTGCAGCATGGCCGAGAAGTCTTTCTGGCCGTACCCCAGCCCGTCGAACAGTGCGTAGAGGGCTTCCGCCTGCCCCCCCAGCGGCGTCGTCGCGCCCGCCTTGGCCGCCGCTTCCTGGGCGAGTTTCAGATCCTTGAGCATCAGGGCGGTGAGGAATCCCCCCTCATAGTCACGGTTGGACGGGGCGGTTTCCACCGGCCCTGGCCACGGGCAGTAGGTGCTCAACGACCAGCACTGGCCCGACGACTTCGAGCCGATTTCGTAGAACCGTTCCGGGTCGAGGCCGAGCTTTTCGGCCAGGGCGAACGCCTCGCAGACCCCGATCATCGAGATGCCGAGCAGCATGTTGTTGCAAATCTTGGCCGCCTGCCCCGAGCCCAGGCCGCCGGCGTGGAAGACGGCCCGGGCCATGGGCTGAAGAACCGCCTCGAAGGCGGGATAGTCGACCTCTTCACAGCCGACCATGAAGGCCAGGGTGCCGGCCTCGGCCGCCATGATGCCGCCGCTGACCGGAGCGTCAGCGAACTTGAAGCCCCGGGTCCTGGCCAGGTCACCGACCGCGCGGGCGCTGTCCATGTCGATGGTCGAACAGTCGATCAGCAGGGCGGATTTCGACGCGTGGGGCAGGACTTCCTCGCCATAGACGGCGCGGACATGCGGCCCCGCCGGCAGCATGGTGATCACCGTGTCGGCGCCCTTGACCGCCTCGGCGACCGAGGCGGCGGGAATGCACCCGGCGGCGGCCGCCCGGTCCATCGCGGCCTGCGACAGGTCGAAAGCCAGCACCTCGTGCCCGGCAGCAGCCTGTCTGGCCGCCATCCCCGCGCCCATATTTCCAAGGCCGACAAAAGCAATCCGCGTCATGAGCTACACAGTTTTCCTGAACCTGAGGTCGGCCGAATTGGCGCCGGCCGCCGCCAACCAGGCGACGGCCGGCCCGTAATCAGCGAGCGTTCCGCGGCTTGCGGAACTTGTAGAAGAACTGATCGGTCTCGCCCCGAATGGAGGCGTCAAAAACGCTGACCGTCAGCGGATCGGCGGCGTTGCGCAGAATGCGGCTCTCGCCCTCGAAGACAAAGCCCGCCGCCTCGACTTCCCGACGCACGAGGTCCGCATCGATGCGGTGCAGGGTGTCGGAGTCGCGGAGCCCCGACCCGGGCCGCGCCGAATGGTCGATGATCACATAGACGCCGCCCGGCTTGAGCGACTGGTAGATGCGGCGGTTCACCACCGACAGGTCGGCGGGGCCCATGAACGGCAGGTGCATGTCGTGATAGTTCTGGGCGGTGAAGACCATGTCGACCCGCTCCGGCGCCGAGAAGGTCGGCAGGGTGCGCAGGATCATGCGGGTGTTGGCGTAGGGCGGTTGGCCGACAAAGCCGGCGATGGAGGGCGGACGCCCCTTGGCCAGGGCCGTCAGCTCATCGGGCACATAGGCGTAGACCCGGCCCCGGGGACCAACGGCCTGGGACATGATGCGCGTGAAATAGCCGCTCCCCGGGATCAGATCGACGACCTTCATTCCAGGCTTCAGGCCGGCGAACGCCAGAACTTCGCCGGGATGACGCTTGGCGTCACGCGCCCGGTCGGACTCAGGGCGGGCGGGATCGTTGACGGCCTGGGCCAGGTAGTCCGGCACGAAGATCGCGCCATTCGCGGGCGGGGGCGGGGGCGGCGGCACGGTCGTGCAGGCGGAGACCACCAGAGCGGTGGACAGCGCCATCCAACGGATCATGATTTTCATTCTGCTACTCTTCCCTCAACCTGTTTCCTGGCCCGGATTTTTTCTACGCCGGTTTTGCCTTCAAGTCAGCGGTGTCCATTCCTCATTCGCCGGCAGCGGCGCGAAAATGGCGTCCAGCGTGGCCTCGGCGACGGCCTCGAGGGTCGGCGGCGACCAGGCCGGCGCGTTGTCCTTGTCGATGATCACGGCACGCACGCCCTCAAGGAAGTCGTGCAGGCGAACGACCCGCGACCCGATGCGGTATTCCATGGCCATGTTGTCGGCGAAACTGGCCAGGGACGCGCCGGTCTGCAGCTGCCGGAACGCCACCTTCAGGGTCTGCGGCGACTTGGCGGCCAGGGTCGTCAGCTGCTCGCGGGCCCAGTCGCCGGGGTCCGCCGTCAGGGCCGCGACAATGGCCTCGACGTCGTCACCTGCGAACAATCGGTCGATGTCCTCGCGATGGGCGGCGATCCGCGGATGGCCGGCGTCATCGACACAGGTCGCCAGCGCGGCGGCGACGCTGGCCGGGTGGGCCAGGAGCGCGGCCTTGAAGGCCTCGACCTTTTCCGATGGCATGAAGTGGGTGGCGATCCCGAGGGCGCAGCAGTCGGCCGCCTTGATCCGGGCTCCGGTCAGGGCCAGCCACAGACCGCTCTTTCCCGGCAGCCGGGGCAGGAACCAACCGCCGCCGACATCGGGAAACAGGCCGATGCCGGTCTCGGGCATGGCGAAGGTGGTCCGTTCGGTGGCGATGCGCACGTCGGACGGCATGGCCAGGCCGACGCCGCCGCCCATGGTCACCCCGTCCATCACCGTCACGACCGGCTTGGGGTAGGTGAACAGCAAGTGGTTGAGCTGATATTCGGCGTGGAAGAAGGCCCGCGCCGCCACCGCGTCGCCGGCCCCGCTCTCGGCCAGCATGCGGATGTCGCCGCCGGCGCAGAAGCCGCGCTCGCCCGAATGGTCGATCAGCACGCATTGCACGCCATCATCAAAGCGCCAGATCGACAGGGCGTCGATCATGTCTTCGCACATGACCAGGGTCAGGGCGTGCAGGGCCTTGGGCCGGTTCAGGGTGATCCGCCCGACGCCGGACTCGACGCGGCAGAGGACTTCGGGGGCATCAGTCATGGTGTTCTCCTGCGTCCTTCGAGACGCCCCTGCGGGGCTCCTCAGGATGACGAAGACCTGTGAAGTCATCATAGCGCGTCATGGTGAGGAGCGACGCCCCAGCCGAGCGTCTCGAGCCACGCACGATCACTGCCGGAACATCTCCCGGCTGATGATGACCCGCATGATCTCGTTGGTGCCCTCGAGGATCTGGTGGACGCGCAGGTCGCGGACCACGCGTTCCAGCGGATAGTCCTGCAGATAGCCGTAGCCGCCGTGCAGTTGCAGGGCCTCGTTGGCGACGCTGAAGCCGGCGTCGGTGGCGAAGCGTTTGGCCATGGCGCAGAGCTTGGTCGCCTGGGGATCGCGTTTGTCGAGGGCGTCGGCGGCGTTGCGGACCATCAGCCGGGCGGCTTCCAGCTCGGTGGCCATGTCGGCCAGCTTGAACTGCAGCGCCTGGAAGTCCTTCAACGGCCGGCCGAACTGGTTGCGGGTCTCCATGTAAGCCTTGGCCGTATCGAGGGCGAACTGGGCGCCGCCCAGCGAGCAGCTGGCGATGTTCAGCCGCCCGCCGTCGAGACCCATCATGGCGAAGCGGAAGCCCTCGCCCTCCCCGCCGACGCGGTTGGACTCGTGGACGCGGCAGTTGTCGAAATTGACCTGGGCAGTCGGCTGGGCGTTCCAGCCCATCTTGCGCTCCTGGGCGCCGAAGCTGAGGCCCTCGGTTCCCTTTTCAATGACGAAGGTCGAGACGCCCTTGGCGCCGGCGTCGCCGCTGCGGGCCATGACGACGTAGACGTCAGAGACGCCGCCGCCGCTGATGAAAGCCTTGGCCCCATTGAGGACGTAGTGATCGCCGTCCTTCTTCGCCGTGGTTCGCATGGAGACCGCGTCAGACCCCGAGCCCGGTTCGGTCAGGCAGTAGCTGGCGATCAACTCCATGCTGGTCAGGCGCGGCATGTAGCGCTGGCGCAGGTCGTCGGACCCGAACCGGTCGACCATCCAGGAGGCCATGTTGTGGATGGTCAGATAGGCGGCCGTGGCCACATCACCGTAGCTGAGCGCCTCGAAGATGATCGAGGCGTCGAGCCGCGACAGGCCCGAGCCGCCCACGTCGTCCTTCACATAGATGCCGGCGAACCCGAGGCTCGCGGCGTTGCGCATGACGTCGACCGGGAAGTGCCGATCCGCGTCCCACGTCGCCGAATGCGGCGCCAGTTCATCGCGGGCGAAGGCCTGGGCCATCTCCTGGATCGCCCGCTGGTCGTCGGAAAGGGAAAAGTCCATGCGCGTTCAGTCTCCGGCGGGGCAGACCCCTGCCCTCCACAAGCGCTTGATGACCTGCCGCCCACGGCGCACCCTGTCAACGACCGCGCCTTTCCCGGAACACGACCGTGACCCTGTCCCCCAGCCGTTCTCGCCGCAAATCCGGGGCCCAGCCGCCCCGTGTGAACGATGGCCCGCCAGGCTGCTCGCCGTTCATCCACCTTGCCACGCCCCGCGACATCGGCGAGACGATCCGGTCATGACCCTGCCCCCCCTCGCCGCCTACCCCGCCCTGCGTCTGCGCCGCCCGCGTCAGGCCGACTGGAGCCGCCGGCTCGTGCGCGAAAGCGTCGTCACCCCCGCCGACCTGATCTGGTCGATGGTGGTCCATGAGGGCGAGGGTCGAATCCCCGTCGCCTCAATGCCCGGGATAGAGCGTCTGTCGGTGCAGGAAGCTGCCAAAGCCGCTGTTCAGGCTAGGGAACTGGGGATTCCGGCCATCGCCATCTTCCCGCATATCGACGGCGCCACCAAGGACGCCGACGGCTCCCGCGCCGCCGATCCCGACGGGGTCATCAGCCGGGCGGTCCGGGCCATGAAGGACGCCGCGCCCGAGGTCGGGATCATGTGCGACGTGGCCCTCGACCCCTTCACCACCCACGGCCATGACGGCGTGCTTGAGCGCGGCCGGGTGGTCAACGACGCCACCATCGAGCGGCTGGTCGAACAGGCCCTGGTCCAGGCCCGCGCCGGCTGCGACATCCTGGCCCCGTCGGACATGATGGACGGCCGGGTCGGCATCATCCGTGAAGCCCTGGAAAGCGATGGGTTTCAGGATGTTATGATCATGTCCTATGCCGCGAAATACGCCTCGGCCTTCTATGGCCCCTACCGCGACGCCATCGGCTCGGGAAAGCTGGGCTCGGGCGAGGTCGACAATCCCGGCGACAAGAAGACCTACCAGCAGGACCCGGCCAACACCGACGAAGCCCTGCGCGAGGTGGCCCTCGACATCGCCGAGGGCGCCGACCTGGTCATGGTCAAGCCCGGAATGCCCTATCTTGATGTTATTCAACGGGTTGTAGAAACCTTCTCGATGCCGACCTTCGCCTTCCAGGTCAGCGGCGAGTACGCCATGATCATGGCCGCGGCCCAGAACGGCTGGATCGACGAGGAGCGGGCTATCCTCGAAAGCCTGGGCGCGTTCAAACGGGCCGGTTGCGCGGGCGTGATCAGCTATTTCGCGCCGCGGGCCGCCAAGCTGCTGGGGGCGTGACCTGAAATACTTCCTCCAGACCGCCCGCCCGATCTTCCTCGACTTCCTGTCGACCATCGCCTTCGTCATCGCGCTCAGCGTCCTGCATGACGCGCAGACGGCGATCATCATCGGAATCGTCGTCGGGGTGACGGAGATCAGCTGGGAGTACGCCCGTCACCGCAAGCTCAGCATCATGCAGATCGCCAGCCTGTTCCTCGTTGTCACCCTCGGCGGGGCCAGCCTGATCACCCATGATCCGCGGTTCGTGATGATCAAGCCGTCGATCGGCTACGCGGCCATCGGCATCGTCATGCTCAAGCGGGGCTGGCAGGCGGCCTATATCCCGGCGATCGCGCTCGACCTGGTCCCCGAGCGCCGTTTCGTCTTCTGGGGCTACGCCTGGTCCGCGCTGATGTTTGTTTCGGCGGTCGGCAACCTCGCCCTGGTCGCCCTGGTCGATCTCAAGACCTGGGCGCTGGTCCTGCTGGTCTGGGGCCTGGGCTCGAAGCTGGTCCTGTTCGCGGCCGAATACGCGTCGATCCGCCTCGAAGCGGGCCGCACCCACCGGCGGCGCGCCGCCGAGGCGGCGGCCAGCGCCTGACGTCACGTCGCGACCGGCGCCGGGCCCTCGTAGTCAAACTCCACCAGAAACACCCGCTCGCCGGGCCCGTGTTTGGCGACCTTGAGCAGGTCGACCAGACCTTCGAAGCCCGAGCGGCGGGCCAGCGCCGGCGTGATGTCCGCCAGGGCGATCTCGCGGATCGACGACACCATGATATGGCCTGCCCCCAGCGCGTAACGGCCGCCGACCTTCACCCTCGGCCGCTGCCAGATGCGCACCGAGCAGGTCACCTCGCCACGCATGACCTGAACTTCATGGGCGGCATTCCGGGGCGTTCGGCAGGTTCGCCGGAAACGCGGCCGCAATGACAACGAGCAAGGCGGAAATAGGCAATCTAATCAAAGAGATCATGCCAACCTTTCCTGTCAGGTCATAATCGTCGCGGCGTAAACCAGGTAGGCCGACATCAGCGCCAACATCAGGATTCCGCCGACCAGTTGGGCCCAATTCCGCCTTACGACCAGGGGCAGCACCGCGGCGCCCACCATCGGAACGACGAACAGGTTGTCCTGGCCCCATCGGGCAATATCGAAGACGCCGGCATAGATCAGGTTCAGCGGCAGCATCATCAGGGCGAAGATCGCCATCGCGCCGACATACCGCCGGCCTTCCCGACGGGCGAAGTCCTTCAGATCAATCACGCCCTCCGCCGGCACGTCAGGCGTCACCAGCGCGGCGATCAGATACTGGAAAACCACCAGCAGGACTGTCCCCATCAACGACAGGGCGTTCCATTCGACCAGTTGCCTGAGTTGCCACAGCCCCAGCCAGTTGCCGATGGTGCCGACAAAGGTCGCGGCCATCCAGGCCGCATGCGACCAGGAGAAACGGACCCGGTTGCCGGCCCGCACCAGCTGCGCCACCGCGCCGAGCATGTGAGTCAGCGCCAGCCCCAGCACGACCGACAGAAGGGCGAAGATGAACTCGAAGGTGGTCATTGCGGTTTCTCCAGCCGCGCCGCCAGGCTGGAGGTGTCCCAGCGTGCGCCGCCCATGGCCTGGACCTCGGCGTAGTAGCCGTCGACCAGAGCCGTCATCTCCAGCCGCGCGCCGTTGGCCGCCGCCTCGTCGAGCACCAACCCCAGGTCCTTGCGCATCCAGTCCACGGCGAAACCGAAATCGAACCGGCCCTCAACCATCGTCGCCCAGCGGTTGTCCATCTGCCAGGACTGGGCCGCGCCCTTGCTGATCGCATCGTAGACCAGGGTCGGATCGACCCCGGCGCGTTTGGCGAAATGCACCGCCTCGGCCAGGCCCTGGACGACCCCGGCGATGGCAATCTGGTTGACCATCTTTGCCAGTTGTCCGCTGCCCGCCTCCCCGATCCGCTTCACGGCCTTGGCGTAGGCGGCGAGGACCGGCTCGACCCGCGCCATCGCGTCCGCGTCGCCCCCGGCCATGACAGTCAGCTGACCGGCCTCCGCGCCCGCCTGGCCGCCACTGACCGGGGCGTCGACGAACCAGCACCCGTCCGCCCGGGCCAGCGCCGCCATCTCTTGGGCCACCGTCGCCGAGGTGGTGGTGTGGTCGACGATCACGCCCCCGTTGGCCATCGCCTCCAGGGCCTGGGGAACCACGCCGCGGACGTCGTCGTCGTTGCCGACGCACAGGGCGACGAGGTCACAGCCCGCCGCCGCTTCGGCAACGTTTGCGGCCGCCCGGCCGCCGTAGGCCTCGGCCCAGCGAATCGCCTTGGCCGGGCTGCGATTGAAGACCCTGACCTCGTGACCAACCCTGGCCAGATGGCCGGCCATGGGAAATCCCATGACTCCAAGGCCGATGAAGGCGATTTTCATGTCCAATTCCCCATTCCTCTGGCGCGCCGCAACACCATCTTAACGCCCGTTAGCCACCTTCGCCTTTACGGTTAAGCGGAGTTTGACAATGGCCTTGGGCGGCGACGCGCCAATTCTCATCAAGAAGGTGAAAAAGGTCGTCGGCGGTGGGCACCACGGCGGCGCCTGGAAGGTCGCCTACGCCGACTTCGTCACCGCCATGATGGCCTTCTTCCTGCTGATGTGGCTGATCAACACGACCAGCCCCGAGCAGAAACGCGGCATCGCCGACTATTTCGCGCCGGCCAGCGTCGCCGAGACCACCAGCGGCTCGGGCGGCATCCTCGGCGGCACGGCTCTGGGGGAAGACGGCGCCAAGTCGGCCGGCTCGATGTCGATGGTCGAACAGATGTCGCCCGAGGCCCCCCCCAGCACGCGTGACGCCGGCGAGGGCAGCAGCACCCCCGGCTCCGCCAATCCCGAAGACACCCCCGAGGAGGCCCGGCAGAAGGAAATGCAGGCCCGCGAGGACGCCAGCTTCCTGTCCGCCTCCCAGTCCCTGCGCCAGGCGCTTCAGGACCTGCCGGAACTGGCGGAACTGTCGAAACAGATCCTGATCGACCAGACCCCGGAAGGCCTGCGCATCCAGCTGGTCGACCAGGAAGGACGCTCGATGTTCCGCGAGGGCGCGGCGCAGCCGAATGACCGCGCCCGGATCCTGCTGCGGGCGGTGGCTCGGATCATCAACCAGCTGCCCAACCGCGTCTCGATCAGCGGTCACACCAATATCGGCGCCACCGGCCGCACGGCGGCCAGCGACTGGTCCCTGTCGTCCGCCCGGGCCGATATGTCACGTCAGCTGCTGCAAAGCTTCGGCGTTGATCCCGACCGGGTCTATCAGGTGGCCGGCAAGGCCAACTCCGATCCGCTCTATGCGGACGACCCCATGCTGGCCGGCAACCGTCGCATCTCCATCGTCCTGTTGCGCGAAGCCCCTGTCCTGCCCCCCGACAGATGAACCATGGTCATCCAAACCACCCTTGCACGGGCGCGCGCCATGCGTCCTAATCGCAAGAGGATTATGGAGAGCCGACAGGCTTAGTGGAATTTGACGCATCACTTCACATCAAGTCGGATGCGCTTTTTCCTCACGGCGGCCTCGCCGTGCCCCTACCTGCCGGGTCGTGAAGAGCGAAAGGTTTTCGCTCACCTGCCGGCCGGCGACGGCGCCGCCGTCAACGACTCCTTGACCCAGTCCGGGTTTCGCCGCTCGCAACACATCGCCTACCGCCCGGCCTGTGAAGCCTGTTCGGCCTGCACTTCGGCCAGACTGCCGACCGCCGACTACGTCTTTTCCCGCTCCGAGCGGAAGGTTCTGACCCGAAACAACGACCTGCGCCGCCATCTGGTCGAGGCCGAGGCGACCATGGAGCAGTTCGACCTGCTCCGCCGTTACCTGCTCGCTCGCCACGCCGACGGTGGCATGGCCGATATGACCTGGCCCGATTTTGTGGCCATGGTCGAGGACACGGCGGTCCGCACCCATCTGATCGAATACCGCCTGCCCTCCACCGACGGCGGCCCTGGCGATCTGATCGCCTGCGTCCTGATCGATGTGATGAGCGACGGTCTGTCGATGGTCTACAGCTTCTACGACCCGCGAGACGTCCGCCGCAGTCTCGGGACCTTCATCATCCTCGATCACGTCATCCAGGCCGCCCTCAATGATCTGGACTACGTCTATCTCGGCTACTGGGTCCCGGGCAGCGAGAAGATGGCCTACAAGACCCGCTTCTCGCCCATCGAGGTGCTGCGGCCCCAGGGCTGGATGCTGATGTCGGCCAAGGACCGCGCCCAGGCCGAGGAGAGCCTCGCCCGCGAGCGGTTGGCGCGAGACCCGGCCGCGGCCAGGTTGGGCAGCAAAGCCCCCTGACCTCGCCCCTCTATTTCGCCGGATCGACCAGAGCCTGATAAACCAGCGCCTGCGACAGCTCGTCCAGCCGCGCCGCGCCGCCGCCCAGAACCTGGATCATGCCCAGGAAGATGACGTCATTTTCCGGATCGACCCAGAACCAGGTGCCGGCCGCGCCGCCCCAGCTGTAGGTGCCCTTGCCGGCCAGGGTTCCGGCCTCGGCCGGGTCCATGATCACCGCGACATCGAGCCCGAACCCGGTCCCGCCGCCAAGCGGACTCTTGGCCAGCTGGGCGTCGGTCAGGTGATTGCTGGCCATCAGCTTGACGGTGCCCGGCGCCAGAATTCGGACGCCGTCGAGCTCGCCGCCATTGGCCAGCATCTGGGCGAAGCGGGCGTAGTCGCCGAGGGTGGAGACCAGTCCGCCGCCACCGTTGGCCGCGGCCGGCAGTTTGTCCATCGGCAGAACCATGAAGCCTTCGGCGGGAACGATCGCCCGCGATTTCGGATCGACCATATAGAGCGACGCCAGGCGGCCGCGCTTGGCCTCGGGGACCCAGAAATCGGTGTCGGTCATGCCCAGCGGTGTGAAGATGCGGCTGCGCATGAAGTCGGGCAGGCTCTGGCCTGACAGTTTCTCGACGATGTAGCCCTGGATATCGACGGCGACGCTGTATTTCCACTCCGTGCCCGGCTGGTTGGCCAGCGGCAGGGTGACCAGCATGTCCATGCCGGCCTTCAGCGTCGGCTGCCGGAACAGCGCCGAGTCCTGGTAGGCCTTGTCGACATAGTTGTCGGCCATCAGCCCGTAGGCGAAGCCGGCGGTGTGGGTCATCAGCTCGCGCATGGTCGCCGAGCGGGCGATCGGTTCGAGGATCGGCTTGCTGGCGGCGTCCATACCCTTGAACACCTTCAAGCCGGCAAACTCGGGGACGTATTTGGTCACCGGGTCGTCCAGCTTCCAGCGGCCTTCCTCGAACAGGATCATCATCGCCACGCCGGTGACCGGCTTGGTCTGGCTGTACATCCGGAACAGGGTGTCTTGCGTGATCGGCGCGCCGGTGGCCGAGTCTTTGATGCCGTGCGCGTTGACCGCGATGATCTTGCCGTGGCGGGCCAGCAGGGTCATCACCCCCGGCAGCCGGCCGGCGTCGACGAGGCCGTTGAGGGTCGCATCGAGCTTCTTCAGCCGCTCCGATGAGAAGCCAACCGATTCAGGCGTCGCTCGCGACAGGGCGGTCGTGGCCGCCGCCGGCGCGACCTTGACCGGCTTGGGGGCGAACGGCCAGGCCAGCGCCGTGGTCGGGCCGACGGCGGTCAGGATCATGGCGGCCGCGGTCGCGGCCAGGCTCTTGCGCCAGAGTGTCATGCGTGGGTTCCCGGAACGGTCAAACAGTCGTTCGGCGCAGAGTAACGCCGGTTCGCGAAGCAGCAAGGCGAACGTGGGGGAAGTCGGCGCGAGGCGTTGTCCAGCGGGGCCCTTCTGGCTGGCCCGGGATGGCCAATCGTGAGATCAGGACGGGCCGCGCGTGGCGCTCAGGGCCTCCTGCGCTGCGATACCCTGCCTCCTTCGACACGGGCCTGCCCAGGAGGGCGGGGAGTCACAGAGCGCCCGCCCGTCCCGTGACCTCAGGTCTTCGGCCGGAACCGCTTGCTGGTCGGGAAGCCCTTGGGCGCCAGCTTGCCGGCGGCGCTGCGTCGGCCTTCCCAGTCCTTCCAGTCGGGCCAGTCGCGGGTGCGGCCGGCCGCGTCGACCCAGGCAGCGCCGGCCTCGGCGCCGAACACCAGGGCGTCACGCAGGCCGCCCTCGCGATAGGCCTGCAGCTTGACGCCCTTGCCGCGCGGCATCTCGGGCAGTTCGTCGAGGGCGAAGATCAGGATCTTGCCGTTGTCGCCGACCACGGCCAGGCGGTCGCCCTCGGCGTCCATCGAGACCAGGGCGTCGCCGTTGAGCACCTGTTTGCCGGCCTTGCGGAAAGCCAGGGCCTCCTCCTCGGGCATGATGAAGCCGTAGCCGGCCTTCGAGGCCAGCAGTCGCTTGCGACCGGGACGATGCGGGAAGACGTCGAGGATTTTCACCTCGTCATCGATATCGACCATCAGCCGCAGCGGCTCGCCATGGCCGCGGGCCGAGGGCAGCTTGCTGCAGTCCAGGGTGAAGAAACGACCGTCGGACGCAAAGATCAGCAGCTTGTCGGTGGTTTCCGCCGGGACGATGAAGCCGAGTTTGTCGCCCTCCTTGAACTTCAGTTCGGAGGGATCCTCGACCCGGCCCTTGGCCGCCCGGATCCAGCCCTTGTCCGACAGGATTACCGTGATCGGCTCGCGGGTCACGAAGGCCTCGACGGACACGTCGACCGAAACCGCCGGCGCGTCGGTGATGTCGGAGCGACGCTTGCCGACGGCCGTCCCCTGGCCAAGCACATCGCGCACGGCCCGAAGACCCTGACCGACCAGTTTCCACTGCAGGCCGTCATCGGCCAGCATGGCCATGATGCCGTCGCGCTCCTCGGCCAGCTCGGCGTGTTCGCGGCGCAACTCCATCTCTTCCAGCTTGGCCAACTGGCGCAGGCGGGTGTTGAGGATGGCGTCGGCCTGGATGTCCGACAGGGCGAAGGCGGCGATCAGCTTCTGTTTGGGCTCGTCCTCGTAGCGGACGATGCGGATCACCTCGTCGAGATTGAGGAAGGCTATGAGTAGCCCGTCCAGCACATGCAGCCGGGCCTCGATCTTGCCGAGGCGGAACCGGGCCCTACGGACCAAAACCTCGCGGCGGTGCGCGAGGAAGGCGACCAGGGCCTGTTTCAGCCCCATGACGCCCGGCGTGCCGCGGGCGTCGAGCACGTTCATATTGACCGGGAACCGGCTCTCCAGCGCCGAGAGCCGGAACAGGCTCTCCATCAGCACCTCGGGCTCGACGTTGCGGTTCTTGGGCTCGAGCACCAGCCGGACGTCCTCGGCCGACTCGTCGCGCACATCGCCCAGCAGCGGGGCCTTCTTGCTTTCGATGAGGTCGGCCAGCTGTTCGACCAGCTCGGCCTTCTTCACCTGGTAGGGCACCTCGGTGATGACGATCTGCCAGCCGCCGCGGGCCTGGTCTTCCTTCTCCCAGCGGGCGCGGACCCGCACCCCGCCGCGGCCGGTTTCATAGGTCTCCAGCAGGGAAGAGACCGGTTCCACAATGACGCCGCCGGTCGGGAAGTCAGGCCCCTGAACATGGGCCATCAGATCGGCCGTGGTCGCATCGGGGCGTTTCAGCAGCAGAAGGCAGGCGTCGATCAGTTCGCCGGCGTTGTGCGGCGGGATCGAGGTGGCCATGCCCACGGCGATGCCCGATGAGCCGTTGGCCAGAAGATTGGGGAAGCCCGCGGGCAGCACGACTGGCTCTTCGTCCTGACCGTCGTAGGTCGGCCGGAAGTCGACCGCGTCCTCGTCGATGCCGTCGAGCAGCAACATGGCCGCCGGGGTCATCTTGCACTCGGTGTAGCGCATGGCCGCGGCGTTATCGCCGTCGATGTTGCCGAAATTGCCCTGGCCGTCGACCAGCCGGTAGCGCTGGGCGAAATCCTGGGCCAGGCGGACCAGGGCGTCATAGATCGACTGGTCGCCGTGCGGGTGGAAGTTGCCCATCACCTCGCCGACGACCTTGGCGCATTTGCGCGCGGCCGACTCGGGGCTCAGCCGCATGTTGCTCATCGCGTACATCAGCCGGCGGTGCACCGGCTTGAGGCCGTCGCGCACGTCGGGCAGGGCCCGCGAACTGATGGTCGACAGGGCGTAGGCCAGGTAGCGCCGCGACAGGGCCTCGGTCAGAGGCTCTTCAAGAATGCGGTCGCCGTCTCCGGGCGGGGGTGTGTGAACGGTCATGCGTGATTCGAAAAACTAAGGGACCGCCGTGTTTAGCGCGCGGGCGGGGGCCTTGTCGCCGCATCGATACCTTCTCCCGGAGGGGAGAGGGTTCCGGATTCCATTGTCAGCCCCCGCCCCGACAGGCAAACTGATCAACGATCAGGCGACAGAGACCGCCGTTCACAAGGGAAGACGCCATGTCAGAATCGCCGCCGTCCATGCTGCAGATGACCGCGCTCAATCCCGAGTACAACGCCGACCCACATACCCTGCTCGACGACCTGCGCGGTCGCTGTCCGGTGCTGCCTGACGCCGCTTCCGGCAGCCTGATGCTGAGCCGCTATGACGATGTGCGGACGATGGTCTCCGACCGGACCCTGTGGCGCGATCCCCTGAAGGCCGACGAGTCGGCGGTCATGCAGCGCCGGTTCCTCGAGGGCTATGACCCGTCGGTGCCGCGCACCAGCACCACCAGCATCCTGATGCTCGACGACCCCGACCACGCCCGGGTGCGCACGCCCCTGGCCCAGGCGCTCTACGCCCGGGTGGCCAAATGCCGGCCGCAGGTCGAGCGGATCATCGACGGGGCGCTCGACGCCGTGGCCGGCGAGGCCGAGTTTGACCTGATAGACCGGTTCTGCGTGCCGGTGCCGATCGACGTCATCGCCGAGATCCTCGGCGTCGACCCAGAGCGGCTTGTCGAATTCCGCAGCTGGTCGGAGGGGGTGATCCAGAGCCTCAACCCGTTCCGCACCCCGGCCCAGACCGAGGCGATGACGACCGCCAGCGAATCCCTGACCGCCTATTTCACGCAAGCCATCATCGAGCGCCGGGCCAACCCGCGCGACGACCTGATCAGCGACATGACCCGGCTGCAGGCCGACGGCGTCGATCTGTCGGATGACGAGCTGCGCATCAACCTGGGCGCCCTGCTGGTCGGCGGCAACCTGACCACCACCGACCTGATCGGCAACGGCGTACGGCTGCTGCTCACCCATCCCGACCAGCTGGCCGCGTTCAAGGCGGCGCCGGAGCGGGTCAACGCCCTGGTCGAGGAGATCCTGCGCTATGAGCCGCCGGTCGACATCACCGCCCGGCTGGCCTCACGCGACATGGACGTCGGCGGCTGCCCGCTCAAGGCCGGCCAGGCCATGACCCTGTGGCTGCGCGCGGCCAACCGCGATCCGGCCATGTTCGAGGACCCGCACCGCTTCGACTTCACCCGCAAACACCGCCCGCATGTGGCCTTCGGCGGCGGGGCGCATATCTGCATCGGCGCGCCGCTGGCGAGGCTCGAGGCTCAGGTGGCGCTGGTCAGGCTGTTCGAGCGATTCCCGGCCCTGCGGCTAGCGCGGCCGGACGAGCCGCCCGTGTGGCGGACCCTGCCCTTCTTCCGCGGGCTGGAGCGGCTCGACGTGGCCGTCTAGAGCCGCCCGGCGTCCGCCAGACGCTCGAGCAACCAGACCCGGGCCGGCGGCAGGGGGCGGTTGAGCGGGCCGAAGACAAACTGTTCGAGGAAATGGCCGGTCAGGTCGAAGCCGGCCTTGATGTCGCCCTCGCCCAAGCCCCCCTGCGACCCGAGCAGGAACCCCGGCAAGGGCAGCAGCCGGTCGGCGAACGGCGCGCCGGCCGCCCGACAGACGGCGCGGCCGGTGCGCGGGCTGACCCAGACCAGATCATCAACGGCGCCGGTCGAGGCGCATTTGCTGAGATCCAGGCCAAAACCCAGCTCCTGCAGCAGTCCGGCCTCGAACCGCACAAAGATGGCCGGCCAGATGTCGGGCAGGGCGAAGGCGTTGGAGAGGGAGTCGAAGGCGTAATAGGCGCCCGGATGCGGCTCGCGTTCGGGCAGGGCCCCGGCGGCCACGGCGGCGGCGGCGGCCAGGCCGGCCAGGGCCATGGGGTCGTCGAACAGGGCCGAGGGCCCCTCCCCGACTGGTTCGAGAATGGCCGCGCCCAGCTGGTTCTCGACCCGGGCCCGATAGCTGGCCCGCACCCGCGCCCCGGCCTGCAGAAACGGCTTCATCCGCCGCGACGCCCCGCCGGCGACATGGGCGGCGAACCGGCCATGCTCCTCGGTCAGCAGATCGACGATGGCCCCCGTCTCGCCATGTACGCGGGCCGAAAGCACGAAGGCGTCGTCTTCCCATTCCATGAGGGAGGGATAGCCTGCTCCGGCCATGGCGGCGAGGGCCGGGATTTTCCCACCAACTCGCTCTCGCTGTGGATAGCACCGCTCCCTCGGCCAGGCCCAGGCTGTCCCCCCTATGGGAGGTGTCGCCGCGAAGCGTTGACTGAGGTGGCCTCTGCAGGGCGCCCTGAAAGCCCCCCATTGTCATCCCGGACGGCCCGCAGGGACGATCCGGGACCTAGATAGAATCCCGAGCTGGATGCGTGGAGCCGAATCTGGGTCCCGGCTCTTCGCTGCGCTGCGGCCGGGATGACAGTGAAGGCCTGTTGGTCGGGCGTCCTAAACGTCGAACTCCAGCCCCATGCCCTGGTAGATTTCGCGTTCCTCGGCCCAGTTCTCGCGCACCTTCACATGCAGGAACAGGTGAACCTTGCGGTCGAGGATGTCGCCCAGCTCCTCGCGGGAGGCCGAGCCGATCCATTTGAGGGTCTGGCCCTTGTCGCCGATGATGATCGCCCGCTGGCCGTCGCGCTCGACATAGATGGTCTGTTCGATACGCACCGAGCCGTCCTTGCGCTCTTCAAACGCCGTGGTCTCGACGCTGGCGGCGTAGGGCAGCTCCTCATGGACACGCAGATAGACCTTCTCGCGGGTGATCTCGGCGGCCAGCAGCCGCACCGGGAGGTCGGCGGTCTGGTCTTCCGGATAGAGCCAGGGGCCCTCCGGCATCAGTCCCGCCAGCCGCTCGCGCAGGTCCTCGACCCCGGCGCCGGTGGTCGCCGAGATCATGAACACTTCCGAATAGACGCCGGTGTCGAACAGCTCCTGGACCACGGCCAACATCCGGTCGCGCTTGACCCCGTCGATCTTGTTCAGCGCCAGGATGGCCTGGCGCTTGGCGCCCTTGAGCCCCTCGATGATCGTGCGGACGTCCTGGACGGCCTTCTTGTCGGAGCCTTCGCCCTTGCCTTCGCCCACGGCCAGCTCGGCCTGGACATCGATCAGATGCACGACGGCGTCGGCGTCCTCGGCCCCGGCCCAGGCCGACCGGACCATGGCCCGGTCGAGGCGGCGGCGCGGGGTGAAGATGCCGGGTGTATCGACCAGCACGATCTGGGCCTGGCCGGCCATGGCCACGCCACGCACCGGGAAGCGGGTGGTCTGCACCTTGCGGGTGACAATGGAGACCTTGGAGCCGACCAGACGGTTGGTCAGGGTCGATTTGCCGGCGTTGGGCGCGCCGATGATGGCGGCGAAACCGGCGCGAGTGGGGGCTGAAGCGTTCATTGCGGCGGCCTGTAGCACACAGTTGCCGCCCGCGCCTTTGTTGTGTGGTCAGCGCCGGTCGTCAGGCGCGGCGGTCGAGCATGACCTGGGCGGCGGCCTTTTCAGCTTCCTGGCGGGAGCCGGCCGCGCCCTGTTCCGGGTCAAATCCCTCGATGGCGACGGAAACGGTGAACTGCGGCGCATGGTCGGGGCCGGTGCGGCCGACGATCTGGTAGCGCGGCAGCGGCAGGCCGCGGGCCTGGGCCCATTCCTGGAGTCGGGTCTTGGGATCACCGCCGCGCGCGGCGCCGGGATGGTCGAACTCTTCCTGCCAGGCCTCGTTGAAGAAGGTTCGGGCCACCTCGAGGCCGCCGTCGACATAGAGGGCCGCCATCAGGGCTTCACAGGCGTCGCCCAGCACCCCGTCGGACTCCCGCGCGCCGATCTTGCTGGCCGAGCCCGACAGCCGCAGGGCCTGGTCCAGGCCGATCCGCCGCGCCACGCGGGCGCAGGCCTTGCCGTTGACCAGGGCCGCCAGCCGGGGCGACAGCAAGCCTTCGCGGGCGTCGACGTCCCCCCCCAGCAGCCGTTCGGCGGCCAGCAGGTTGAGCACCCGGTCGCCGAGGAACTCCAGCCGCTCGTTGTGGCGCACCTTGCGGGCGCCGTCGCCGACGCTGGCGTGGGTCAGCGCCCGCTCAAGCAGCTCGCGGTCGGTGAAGACATGGCCGATGCGCTGCTCGAGCGCCGCGACCGCCTCAAGACGGGCGTTCATTTCAGGACGTTGAAGAACCGGCTGGGGCGGGCGTTGAGGAACCAGGTCCAGGGCTTGAACAGAGAGGCGTCGCCATTCCAGGACAGCAGGATGATCCGCGCCCGGCCGACCAGGTTTTCCGCGGGCACGAAGCCCACGCCGCTGGCTTCCGGCGCGACCCGGCTGTCGAGGGAGTTGTCGCGGTTGTCGCCCATGAAGAAGTAGTTGCCCTCCGGCACGATGTAGACGCCGGTGTCGTCGACATCGCCGCGCGGACCGCAGTCATAGGTCATGTAGCTGCGGCCGATCATGTTGGTTTCCTGAAACCGCTGCACGGTCGACCCGTTCCAGCAGGTGTCGGGATCGCCAGGCCCTTGGGCCAGACGGGCGTTGACCTTGTCGTTGACGTAGACGACGCCGGCCTTGACCTGGATGCGGTCGCCAGGGACGCCGATCAGCCGCTTGATATAGTCGGTGTGATTGTCGGCCGGCAGCTTGAAGACGATGATATCGCCGCGCGTCGGCTGCTGTTCGAACAGACGGCCCTTGAACAGGGGCGGGCTGAACGGGATCGAATAGCGGCTGTACCCGTAGCTGTACTTCGAGACGATGATGTAGTCGCCCTTGAGCAGGTTGGGCTCCATCGACGCCGACGGTATGGTGAAGGGCTGGAACAGGAACACCCGCAGGACCAGCGCGATCAGGAGGGCGTAGACGACCGTCTTGACGATCTCGACGACTTCCTCGACGGCGCCGCCGCCTTCGTTCTCGTCGCCCTCGGCCGGCGTCTCGGTATGGCTGACCAGGGTCAACGGTTCGGAATCGGCGGGGGTCTCGGCCTGGGGTTCGGCGGCGTCAGTCATGTCGCGCGCGGCTCTCTCTGTCTCAAGGGCTCGGGAAATGTCCCGGACATCTGGTTAGTCCGCCAATACTACAGCGGCAAGCGTCACGCCCGTTAACTCCCCTTCACGGCGTATTCGCGGCGTTCCCGATCGGGACCGCCTCGATGATCACGAAGGCCTGGGCGTAGGGGTGATCGTCGGTCAGGGACAGGTGAATGACCGCCGCCATGCCTTGCGGCGTCAGGCTGGCCAGCCGTTCGGCGGCCCCGCCGGTCAGGGCCATGGTCGGCTTCCCGCTGCGCAGATTGACCACGCCCATATCGGCCCAGTGGACGCCGCGGCGCGGAACCCCGGTGCCGAGCGCCTTGGCGCAGGCCTCCTTGGCGGCGAATCGTTTGGCATAGCTGGCGGCGCGGCCGCCCTGGGCATTGACCTTGCGCTCCGACCGCTCGCGCTCGATGGCGGTGAAGGTGCGGGCGGTGAAACGGTCACCGAACCGTTCCAGCGTCTTTTCGATCCGGCGGATATCGCTGAGGTCGGAGCCGATGCCGATGATCACGCCGCGACTTCCGCTCTGGCGGCGTCCATCAGCGCCCGCATCCGCTGAATGGCCACGGCCAGGCCGGTGAAGATGGCCTCGCCGATCAGGAAGTGGCCGATATTGAGCTCGGTCAGCTCGGGTATCGTCGCCACCGGCCGGACGGTGGCGAAGTCGATGCCGTGACCGGCGTGGACTTCCAGACCCAGGGCGGCGGCCTGGGCGGCGCCGACGCGCAGCCGATCGAGGATCGCCTCGGCCCGATCGGTCTCCCCGGCCCGCGCCGCGTCGCAATAGGCGCCGGTATGCAGTTCGACCACCTGGGCGCCGATATCGGCCGAACAGGCGATCTGGGCGGGGTCGGCCTCGATGAACAGCGACACCCGCGATCCCGCCGCCCGCAGCCGCTGAACGGCCGGGGCGATGTGGTTGTGGCCGGCGACGACATTCAGGCCGCCCTCGGTGGTCACCTCTTCCCGACGCTCGGGAACCAGGCACGCCGCATGGGGCCGGCGGCGCAGGGCGATGCCCAGCATCTCGTCGGTGACGGCCATCTCGAAGTTCAGCGGCTTGCCGCGCCGCCTGCAGAGCTCGGACAGCTCGTCGATGTCGTGATCGGAAATATGGCGGCGGTCTTCGCGCAGATGGGCG
Organism: Caulobacter sp.; assembly: GCA_030680355.1. GTDB lineage: Bacteria > Pseudomonadota > Alphaproteobacteria > Caulobacterales > Caulobacteraceae > Caulobacter. The sequence goes on along the minus strand of JAUXVF010000026.1, from coordinate 79,578 downwards.
GTGATGCCGTCGGCGCCGGCCGCCAGCGCCAGTTCAGCCGCTCTCAGCGGCTCCGGATAGGTCGCGCCCCGGGCGTTCCGGATGGTCGCCACATGGTCGATGTTCACGCCCAGACGTAAGCGGTGCATCCCCGATCCCCGTTTCTTCGCCCTACAGATAGGGGTCAGCGCAGTCTTCGGCTACCCGGATCCTCAACCGGAAGGGCCGCAAGTTCCGGCGGCAGGGCGTCGGCGGGATAGGCCGGCACGTCCAGCGTCGCCAGAGCGACGAGCGGTGCGCCGACATCGGCCTTGCCGCCTGACCGGTCAACAATACAGGCGGCGGCGATGACCTGACCGCCGGCGGCGGTGATGGCGGCGATACATTCCCGGGACGACAGGCCCGTGGTGACGATGTCCTCGACCATCACCACCCGGTCGCCCGGCTCGATGTGGAAACCCCGGCGCAGCTTGAAGGCGCCGCCTTCCCGCTCGACATAGAAGGACTGCACGCCCAGGTGCCGCGCCGTCTCGTAGCCGGGAATGATGCCGCCGACGGCCGGGCTGATGCAGACATCGGGCCGACCGACCGTCGCCACGATCTTCTCGGCCAGGGCCCGGCACAGGCGCTCACAGCGGTCCGGCTGGGCGAAGACCAGGTTCTTCTGCAGGAACACCGGACTATGCAGCCCGCTGGAGAGCACGAAGTGGCCCTCGCGCAGGGCGCCGGCGGCGCGGAACTCGTCAAGAACGTCATCGGTTGTCATGAGAGCCGTTGATAGCCGCGTCCCCCTGCGTCGTCACCCTCGGCTTTGACTTCGCGGCGCCGACACCCCAAGTTGATGTCATGTTTGAGCGCACGACCTTTCATCGCCGGACACACCACGCGGGACGCCTCGTCACAGGACGCGCGCCCCGGGTCTGAACGCACGCCTTGCGTCGATCCGGGGCTTTTGCCTGCCCTACCCACCAATCCCATACAGATCAGGCCCGCTTGCCGGGCAGAGGATTTCCGCATGCTCACTATTCAACCGGCGATCGCCGACCGCCCCGCCGTGTTCCTGACCATCGCCGACCTGGAGCGGCTGATCGACCTGCTGCCCGAGTCGATCCCGCCGACCTGGCCCGGCGCCATGCTGCTCGCCGAAGAGATCGCCCGGGCCCACATCTGCGCCGACGACGACCTGCCCGCGCGAGTCGTTCGGCTTGGCTCGACGGTCCGCTATCGCGACCTGGTCTCCGGCCGCGAACGCACCATCCAGCTGGTCATGCCGGGCGACGCCGACATCGACCGGAACAGGGTTTCAATCCTGTCGCCCATCGGCGCGGCCGTGATTGGCATGCCCGAAGAACAGACTCTCGTCTGGACGGAACCGTCGGGCGACCGAAGGAGCATCCAGGTGCTGGAGGTCCAGGACTGATCGGGGCAAGAAGGCGCATGTCATCGCCCTCGCCCCTCCCTCTTCCCCGCGTCGGCTGCGGCGCCGCCATCCTGCGGGATGGCGCGTTGCTGCTGGTCCTGCGGCTGCGGCAACCGGAGGCGGGCCATTGGGGTCTTCCGGGCGGCAAGGTCGACTGGGGCGAAACCACCCGCGCGACCTGCGCCCGCGAGATCGCCGAGGAACTGGGCCTGATCATCACGCCCGGGCCGCTGCTCTGTGTCGCCGACACCATCGATCTGGGCGACGGCGGCCATTGGGTGGCGCCGGTCTATCTGGTCGAGGACAGCGTGGGGGAACCGGCGGTCATGGAGCCGCAGGCCCTGGGCGGGTGCGGCTGGTTTCCGCTCGACGCCCTGCCCTCGCCGCTGACGGCGGCGACCGTGGCGGCGGTGGACGCCCTCAAGACCTGGAACAGGCAGCCCTAGCCGCGGGCGCGGTCGACGTTCTCGATCGAGGGATTGGCGCGCAGGGCCGCGACGATGTTGGTCGCGTGTTTGGCGTCCTTCACATCGATATCGAAATCGACGTCGAAATGCTCATCGCCGCGATAGTTCATGTTCAGATTGACGATATTGCCGCCGGCCTCGCCGATGATCGTGCAGGCCTCGCCCAGCACGCCCGGGTCGTTGCGAATGGTGCCGCGCAGCCGGGTCCGCGAGACCGTGTTGCGCTCGGCCTCCGGCGTCCAGTGCAGGTCGCGCCAGAGATCCTGCTGGTCGTCGTACTGCTCCAAGGTCGGACAATCGATGGTGTGCACCTGGATGGCGCGCCCCTGGGCGATGCCGACGATCCGGTCGCCGGGCACCGGTCCGCAGCAGGTCGCGAACATGATCCGGGTCCCGGCCCGCAGCCGGTCGCCGATGACGAAATCGCGCGCTTCCTTGCCGTCTTCGATGCGGCGACGGGCCATGACCGCCGCCTTCTCGGAGTCCTTCATGCCGGGGAAGAGCACTTCCAGGACGTCGGCCGGCGTCACGCGGCCACGGCCGATGGCGTCGAACAGCTCGTCCTCGCTGGCCACGGCGAACCGCTCCAGCGCCGGCCGCAGGGTCACGCCCGAGCGGGACTTGCCCACCCGCGCGAAGGCCTGGTCCATCGCCGCCACCCCGACCCGGAGGAACTCTTCCTTCTCGGTCTGGCGGATGTGGCGACGAACCGAGGACCGCGCCTTGCCGGTGACCGCCAGGGAGCGCCAGTCGGGCAGCACCGCTGGCTTGGTCCCGCGGACGATTTCGACGACGTCGCCGTTCTGAAGCAGGGTCCGCAACGGCTTGAGCTCGCCGTTGATCTTGGCCCCGACGGTGGTGTCGCCGACGTTGGTGTGGACGGCATAGGCGAAGTCGAGCGGCATCGAGCCCCGCGGCAGGGAGATCACCTTGCCCTTGGGCGTGAAGACGAACACCTGGTCGAGGAACAACTCCATCTTGGCGTGCTCGACCAGATCGTCGGAGTCGCCGCCGTGCTCGAGCATCTGGACCAGCTGGCGCAGGTTGGCGAGCGGGTCGCGGCCGCCCTCGGCCTCCATCGCCTCCCGGTCGAAGCCATAGGCCTGGTTCTTGTAACGCCAGTGCGCCGCTACCCCGTCCTCGGCCACCCGGTCCATGACCTCGGTCCGAATTTGCATCTCGACCCGCATGCCCTTGGGGCCGATGACCGTGGTGTGCAGCGAGCGGTAATTGTTGCGCTTGGGGGTGGAGATGAAGTCCTTGAACCGCTCCGGCACGCAGGGCCACTGGCGGTGAATCAGGCCCAGCGCCCGGTAGCAATCTGCCTCGCTGTCGACGATCACCCGGAAGGCGTAGATGTCGCTCATCTGCGAGAAGCCGATCGATTTGCGCTGCAGCTTCCGCCAGATCGAGAAGGGATGCTTCTCGCGTCCGAACACCCGGGCGGGGATATTCTCGGCCTCCAGGATGCGGGCGATCTCGCCGCTGACCTGCTGCACAGCCCGCCCCTGATCGACGCGCATGGCCTCCAGCCGGCGCTGGATCGCGTTGCGGCCGACCGGATTGAGGTGCTCGAAGGCCAGTTCCTCAAGTTCGGTGCAGATCCGGTGACAGCCGATATTGCGGGCCAGCGGCGCGTAGATGTCGAGGGTTTCGCGGGCGATCCGCTCGCGCTTGGCCGGGCTCTTGATGAACCCCAGGGTGCGCATGTTGTGCAGCCGGTCGGCCAGCTTGACCATCAGGACGCGCACGTCCTTGGAGATGGCCAGGATGAATTTGCGCAGGTTCTCGGCCTGGCGGGCGTGTTCGGTGGCCAGCTCCAGTTTGGAGAGCTTGGTTACGCCCTCGACCAGCTCGGCGACCTCCGCCCCGAACAGGTCGGTAATGTCGGCGCTCGAGGCGTGGGTGTCCTCGATGACGTCATGCAGCAGGGCGGTGACGATCGAGGCCGTGTCGAGACGGTATTCCGTGAGGATCCCCGCCACCTCGATGGGGTGGGCGAAATAGGGATCGCCCGAGGCGCGGGTCTGGGAGCCATGCATCCGCACGGCATAGACATAGGCGCGGTTCAGCAGACCTTCGTCGGCGGTGGGGTCATAGGCCCGCACCCGCTCGATGAGTTCGTACTGACGCAGGAACTTGGGCGCCGCGGCCCGAACCGCGGCCCGGGACGTCTTTTCCTGCATTTCTGGAGGCGTGTTTGTGTAAGGGGCGGCGACAGGCGCCGCTTCCAGGGTCTCTAGCGGTTCTGGGCCGTCCGGACTCAGTACCGCTCCTCCTGACCGCCATCGCGGTCGCTTTGCAGGGCGCGGATCAGTTCGGCCTCGCTCATCTGCATATGGGTCGGATCGGACAGCAGGGCCACGGTCTCGGCCTCTTCCTCGGCTTCGGTCCGCTCGTCCACGCGCTGCAGGCTGGCGATCAGGCTCTCGCGCAGACCGTCGATGTCGACCACGTCGTCGGCGATTTCGCGCAGGGCGACGACGGGGTTCTTGTCGTTGTCGCGATCAACGAGGAGGGCCGAACCGGCCGAGATGGCGCGCGCGCGGTGAGACGCGGACAGCACCAGACCAAAGCGGTTGGGGATCTTCTCGACGCAATCTTCGACGGTGACGCGGGCCATTCAGGTGTCTCTCGGCATGTCCTAGGAACCGGGTTACATAGAGTTTCACGCGCCATTGTGCAACGCCGCAAGATGACGGAGAGACGCCGCGTGATCAAAGTTGGCATGGAAAGACCCCTGCCCGCCGACTTTGACGTCCTCGACGACGCCCAGGCCGCCTGGCGCGCCCGCATCGCCCTCGACAGCATCAACGCCTCCGGCGGAGCCATGCGCTGGATCTGCACCTACGCCACGGCGGACCAAAAGCGGTCCGGGCTTGTCGAGGTCGAGAGCGAGGCGGTGATCGAGGCCTTCCGCCAGCAGGCCGGGATCGGCGCAGGCATCCTGGCGGACAGGGTCCTGCGGGTGCTCGACCCCTCCACCGCCGGGCCGCCAGGGATGCCCCCGGCAGGGCTGATCCCGCGGCTCAGATCTGCCGGGCGTCAGCGCCCACAATCGCAGCCTGGGCCAGGGCCCGCGCCGTCTCGCAACTCACCGGATGGCGCCAGTCCGGCGCGATCTGGGCCAGCGGCCCCATGACGAACAGCCGCGTATGGGCCCGGGGGTGCGGCAACTGGAGACCGGGCCCCTCCAGGGTCCGGCGCCCGAACGCGATCAGGTCGAGGTCGAGGGTGCGCGGCGCGTTGACCTCGCCCCTGAGGCGGCCGAAGTCGCGCTCGATGCCGTGCAGCGTTGCGAGGGTCTCTGCCGGCGTCAGCCCGGTCTCGACCAGAACCACGCCATTGCGGTAGTCAGGCCCGGAGGGATCGGGCCAGGCGGCGGAGCGCCACCAGGCCGACCGCGCGATGACGCGCAGCCCCAGGCCGTCGAACCGCGACAAAGCGTCCTCCAGCAGGGCCTCGCGAGACGCATGGGCTCCCGCTAGGCTGCTGCCGAGGGCGATGACCACGGATTCGTCCGATTTTGACTGATCTATTTTGTTCAAGGATTTGAAAACATGACATTTTATCCAACCGACCGATTGGCATTGTTTATCGACGGCGCCAACTTCTATTCCCAGGCCAAGGCCCTCGGCTTCGATCTCGACTACCGCAAACTACTGGACGAATTCCGCAAGCGCGGCGTGCTGATCCGCGCCTATTACTACACGGCGCTGGCCGAGAGCGGCGATGACTTTTCCCCGCTCCGGCCGCTGGTCGACTGGCTCGACTACAACGGCTTCGCCGTGGTCACCAAACCTGCCCGGGAATACACCGACGCCAGCGGCCGCAAGCGCTGGCGTGGCGACATGGACGTCGAGATCGCCGTCGACATGATGGAGATCGCCGGCAAGGCCGATCACCTGGTGCTGTTCTCGGGCGACGGCGACCTGCGGGCAGCGGTCGAGAGCGTGCAGCGCAAGGGCGTCCGGGTCACCGTGGTCTCCACCGTCAAATCACAGCCGCCGATGATCAGCGACGACCTGCGCCGTCAGTGCGACGCCTTCGTCGACCTCGCCGACCTGGGCGACATCATCGGCCGGCCGGCCCGGCCCCAGACGCCGCGCTTCCTGCAGGATCCGCCCGCCCGCACCCGCGCCGAAGTCGAGGCCGACGATGAGGTCTGAGCCACCGCGCGACTGCCCGCTCTGCCCGCGGCTGGTCGAGTACCGTCGCGAGAACCAGCGCCAGAACCCGGACTGGTTCAACGGCCCTGCCCCGTCGTTCGGCGATCCGAAGGCGCGGCTGCTGATCGCCGGCCTCGCCCCCGGTCGCACCGGGGCCAACCGCACGGGCCGGCCGTTCACCGGCGATCATGCCGGCTGGCTGCTCTATGAGACCCTGGGCAAGACCGGGTTCGCCACCGGGACCTATGAGCCCAACGGTCAAGACGATCTGGCGCTGGTCGACTGCATGATCACCAATGTGGTGCGTTGCGCCCCGCCGCAGAACAAGCCCGAGACCTCGGAAGAGAAGGCCTGCGGTCCGTTCTTCACCGCCAAACTGGCCGAGCTGAAAGACCTCAAGGTCATCGTCACCCTCGGCGACGTGGCCCGGCGCAGCGTGCTGCGGGCCATGGGGCTGAAGGCGTCGCTGGGCATTCCCGGGCACGGTTCGGAGTTTCAGGCCGGTCCCTACAGGGTGCTCAACAGCTATCACTGCTCAAGGCTCAACACGAACACCGGCCGGCTGACCCCGGCGATGTTCGAGGCCGTGTTCAGACGGGCGCGAGCGCTGGTCGAACAGTGACCGCTAGGTCGCGGCCGCGCCGACTCGGCTGTTGAGAAACACCTCATTGCGGCCATCGGCGCAGGGCGACGCCGCCTGGATCCGGAATCCCGCCGCGCCCAGGGTCGCCGTGATCCGCTCATACCAGGCGTCGGCGTCGGGGCGTTCGGTCTCGCACTCGACGATCAGACTTTTGACCTTCGGCAGGGTCTCGACCGCGCCCTTGAGGATCAGTTCCTCGATCCCGTCGACATCGAGCTTGATGTGGTCGGGTGGGGTGACGCCACGCTGTTTGACGAAGTCGTCGATCCGGAAACTGAACATCGCCTGCCGCAACTCCGCCTGGAAGTTTCCGTGCAGGTTTTCCGGAGCGCCAAAGGAATTCAGGGCGCCGCCAGGTTCGGCGCTGTGCAGATAGAAGGTGCCCGCCCCGGTCTCGTCCGACAGGGCGATGCAGTAGGCGCTGATCCGCTCGTCCAGCCGGTTGAGCAGGATGTTCCGGTACAGCGCGCCGAAACTCTGGGCGCTGGGCTCGAAGGAAACCACCTGCGCCTCGCGGACCCGCGCCGCGTAGAGCGACCAGGCCCCGACATTGGCCCCGATGTCCCAAAGGCAGTCGCCCGCCTGAACATGGGTGTCCAGCCAGCGCATCGTCTCCGGCTCGGTCCGAAGGGCAATATCGACACCCCGGAACGCCGAGCGCGAGGGACAGGCGAACCGCAGGACGCCTTTCGCGGTCTGGTGTTCGAACACCGGCGTCAGGCGCTCGGTCGCATAGGCCAGCGCCTTGCCGCGGTCGCGGCGCGGCAGCGGCCAGGTCAATGCCGAGCCGACCGCGGCGACCATGCCCCCGACGATTTTACTGCCCTTCATTCGCTTAATCCCCGCCTCAACGCCCTGGCCGACAAACCCGAGCGGTCGGCGATCCTGTGTTTGATAGCCCATCCGGCCCATTGCGCGGCAGGCAAAATACGTGGCTGTCGAGGCTTGCCCGACAGGCGGCCTAGTCCGCCCGATTACCCTTCATCAGCCGCGCCTTGTCGCGCTGCCAGTCGCGGTCGGCGGCGGTCTCGCGCTTGTCGTGCAGCTTCTTGCCCTTGGCCAGGCCGATCTCGAGCTTGGCGAGGCCCTTTTCGTTCCAGTAGAGCTTGAGCGGAATGATCGTCCGCCCCTCGCGCTGGACGGCGCCGACCAGTTTGTCGATCTGCTTGCGGTGCAGCAGCAACTTTCGATGCCGGCGGGGCTCGTGGTTGAAACGGTTGCCGCCGCTGTAGGGCGGGATGTCGGCGTTGATCAGCACGATCTCCTTGCCCTCCACCGCCGCGTAGGACTCGGCGATGTTGGCGCGACCGCCGCGCAGGCTTTTGACCTCGGTGCCAGTCAGCATGATGCCGGCCTCGACGACATCGTCGATGAAGTAGTCGAACCGCGCGCGGCGGTTCTCGGCGATGGTCTTGCCGACCTGGGTCACTACAGAACGCCCGCCGCGTGCATGGCCTCGAGAATCTGCGGCTTCACGGCCTCTGCGCAGGGCGCGATCGGCAGACGCGTATGCGGGCTGCACAGACCCAGATGGCCGAGGGCGAACTTGGTCGGGGCCGGCGACGCATCCAGGAACAGGGCCCGATGCAGGCTGACCAGCCGATCCTGCCAGTCGCGGGCCGACTCCCAGTCGCCGGCCATACAGGCGTTGAAGAAGGCCGCGCAGCCGTCCGGCGCGACATTGGCCGAGACCGAGATACAGCCATGGCCGCCATGGGCCATGTAGCCGAGCGCGGTGGGATCATCGCCCGACAGCAGCACCCATTCGGGGCCGCACATCAGCCGCTGGAAACTGATCCGGGTCATGTCGCCGGTGGCGTCCTTGATGCCGATGATGTTGGGCAGGACCGACAGCCGGGCCAGGGTCTCATTGCTGATGTCCGAACCCGTGCGCGAGGGCACGTTGTAGACCAGCACCGGCATTTCCACCGCGTCGTTGATCGCCTTGTAGTGCTGGTAGAGCCCTTCCTGGCTGGGCCGGTTGTAATAGGGCGTCACCACCAGGGCGGCGTCAGCGCCCACGGTCTTGGCGTGGCGGACCAGGTCGATCGCCTCTGAGGTCGAGTTGGAGCCGGCGCCGGCGATCACCGGAACGCGGCCGCGCGCGACCTCGACGCAGAGTTCCACGACACGTTTGTGCTCATCATGGCTGAGGGTCGCGGTCTCACCGGTGGTGCCGACCGGCACCAGCCCGTGGACGCCGCCGGCGATCTGCCGCTCGACGAGGGCCGTGAACACCGCTTCATCGACGGCGCCATCACGAAAGGGGGTGACAAGGGCGGGAATAACGCCCTTGAAGGGAAATTGGAGCATGATTTGCAAAAGGCCGTGAGATCGCCGTTTTAAAATGCGGCTGTGTGTCGGAGGCGGACAATATGTCCCCCGACCCGGCGTTCGCAACTGCCTGTGCGCCCCGTATGACAGTTATGGAGACGATGGTTTGACGTTGATGGTTCGGAAGTTGGCGATCGGAACGGCCCTGGTGGTGGTTCTTGGCGGCGTCACGGGGGCCCAGTCGGCGTCCTCCCAGGCGCCCCAGCTGGTCACCACGCCCCAGGTCGCCTACCGGCAACCCTTGTCGGACAGCGATGCGGCGAACCTCCGGGCGGCCCTCGACGCCGGCGGCGACACCGGCCGGATCCGTCAGGCGATGAGCGCCATCCAGGACCCGATCGGCAAAAAGATCGCCCTCTGGGCCCTGACTGACCGCGCGCCCGAATCACTGAGTTTCTTCGAGGCCGACGCCGCCCGCCGCGACCTCAACGGCTGGCCGCGCGGCGCCAAGCGTCAGGTCACGGCCGAAAAGCTGCTCGAAACCTCGGGCCTGTCCGCTGACCGCATCATCGCCTGGTTCGGCGGCGCCCAGCCCGAATCCCCCGAGGGGGCCCTGGCCCTGGCCGGCGCCCTGCGCGCCAGCGGCCGCGGCGAGGAAGCGCGGGGGCTGATTCGCCGCTGGTGGCGTGACGAGCTGTTCGACGCCGACCCCCAGAGCGCCATGCGGGCCCGCTTCGGCGACTATCTGACGGACGACGACCATATCCGGCGGGCCGATGTGCTGCTCTACGGTCCGCAAGGTCCCGCGGCCCGCGACATGGTCGCCATCCTGCCCGCCGCCTACCGCCCGGTCGCCGACGCCCGGATGGCGTTCCGCTCGAACGCGTCGAACGCCGCCGGCCTGCTGTCGGGTCTGACCGCCCAGCAACGGCAGGATCCCGGCCTGATCTTCGAACAGGCGTCCTATTATCGCCGCCGCGGCATGGATTCCACGGCCCTCAGCCTGGCGCGCGGTTTCAAGGCCGCCCCGACCGGCGAGGTCGGCTCCCGGATCTGGTCCGAGCGCCGCGCCATGGTGGTCGACGGTCTTCTCAAGGACGACGCCCAGGGCGCCTACGCCGCGGCCAGGGACACGGGCATGACCGTCGGCGCCAACGCCGCCGAGGCTGAATTCTATGCCGGCTGGATCGCGCTGAGCCGCCTGAAGAACCCCAAGGCCGCGGCCGAACACTTCGCCGCCCTGGCGGCGGCGGGCACCTCGCCGATCACCCAGGGGCGGGCGCTTTACTGGCAGGGCCGCGCCGCCGAGGCCCTTGGCGATCAGGGCGCCGCCCAGGACTACTACCGGCAGGGCGCTGAAAACATCACCGTCTTCTACGGCCAGCTGGCGGCGCAGAAGGCCGGTCTCAAACAGATCGTTCTGCCCAAGGACCCCGAAATCACCGCGGCCGACCGCGCCCGGTTCGAGGGCCGCGAACTGGTTCGCGCGCTTCGCCTTCTCTACGAGAGCGGCAATCGCGACACCTTCCGGGTGTTCTCCCTGCATGTCGACGACACCCTGCCGACGGAGGCCGAATGCGCCCTGCTGGTCGATCTCATCCGCGGCTATGGCGACACTGACACGGCGATGCGGGCGGTGCGCACCGCCGCCCAGCGCGGCATGATCCTGGCCGAGCGCGGCTATCCGATCCTGCCCAGCCAGGACGTCCCCGGCGGCGCCGATCCCGCCTTCGTCCTGTCGATCACCCGTCAGGAAAGCAATTTCGATCCCGGCGCCCGCTCGCGGGCCGACGCCCGGGGCATGATGCAGCTGCTGCCCGGCACGGCCAAGATGATGGCCCGCGCCCTGGGTGAGCCGTTCAGCGACAGCCGGCTCTACGAGTCCGACTACAATATGCGGATGGGCGCCCGGTATCTGGGCGACATGATCGGCAACTTCGGCGGCTCCTACATCATGGCGGCGGCGGCCTACAACGCCGGGCCGGGACGACCGCCCCAGTGGGCGGCCATCTGCGGCGACCCCCGCGGCTCGGCGACCGACCCCCTCGATTTCATCGAATGCATCCCCTTCTCCGAAACCCGCAACTACGTCATGCGGACCCTCGAGACGCGGGAGGTTTATCGGGCTCGCCTCAATGGCGGGACCGCGCCGCTGATGCTGTGGTCGGACCTGCAACGCGGCGGCTGGCGCCCGCCCGTCTCCGGGACGCAGTAGCGCCTGATCAGCGACCGGGGCGGCGCACGGCCGCCACCGGCCCCGAAGGCGTGTCGACGAGACCGCCCTCAAGGCCAAAAACCGCGCTGAGCACCGCCGAGGCCAGAGCAGTCGCCGGCGGACCGTCGGCCGCGATCCGGCCATGCGACATCACCACCAGCCGGTCGCAGAACCGGGCCGCAAGGGTCAGGTCGTGCAGGGTGACCACGACGGCCGCGCCGCGCGCCGCCTCGCCGCGCAGCAAGTCCAGCGTCAACAGCTGGGCGTCGGGGTCGAGGCCGGCGGCCGGTTCGTCGGCGACCAGCAGTGGCGCACGGGTGGCCAGAAGACGGGCCAGAAGCACCCTCGCCCGCTCCCCGCCCGACATCTCCAGAACGCCCCGCGCCTCGAACCCCGCCAGACCGACGCGCTCCAGCATGTCGGCGGCGACGGCCCGGGCCCGGGCCGGCGGCAGGTCCGGCGCGCCGAGGGCGGCGATTTCCAGAGAGCCCAGGTTCCAGCCGATCCGGCGTTCCTGCGGCAGATAGCCGGCCAAACGGGCGCGGGCCGCTTCCGACAGGCCCTGGAGGGCGTGACCGGCCAGGCGCGCGGTCCCGGCCTCCGCCTTCAGCAGACCCAGACCGCCGCGCAGCAGCGTGGTCTTGCCAGAGCCATTGGGGCCCAGCACCCCGACCAGTTCGCCGGCGGCGGCCGAAAGACTGGCGCCGTTCACGGCCAGACGGTCGCCCTGGCGAACCACGAGGTTTTCAATGGTCCAGGCGGCGGTCATGCGCGCCAGCTCCGCGCGGCGCGCCAGGCGACGAGGGCGAACAGCGGCGCGCCGAACAGGGCGGTGACGACGCCCAGCTTCAGCTCCTGTTCGGTGGGGATGACCCGGGCGGCGAGATCGGCCAGCACCAGCAGCAGCGCGCCGGCCAGGGCCGATGGCAGAAGGGTGCGGGCCGGATCCTCGCCCGCGCCCCTGCGAACCAGATGCGGCGCGGCCAGGCCGACAAAGCCGATGATGCCCGCCGCGGCCACCGCCGCCCCGGCCAGCAGGGAGGCACCGGCCACCGCCGCCGCCCGCAGCCGGGCCATCGGCAGACCCGACAGGGCGGCGGTCTCCTCGCCAAGGGTCAGCATGGTCAGCCCCCGCGCCGACCAGACGACCAGAAGGGCCCCGATCGACGCCGGCGCCAGGGTCATGGCGACATCGGGCCAGTCGCGGTTGGCCACCGAGCCCAGCATCCAGGTCAGCACCTCGGCCGTGGTCACCGGCGAGGGCGAAAGGTTGAACACCAGGGCGCTCAGGGCCCCCGCGAAGGCCGAGATCGAGACCCCGAGCAGGATCAGGGTCTCGGGCTCGCGGAACCGCGCCGCCAGAACCACCACCAGCACGCCGGCGGCCAGGGCGCCGACCAGGGCGGCGATCTCGATGGCGCCGGGGACAGCGGCCAGGCCCAGGGCGATGGCCAGACCGGCGCCCAGGCCCGAACTCGCCGAGACTCCCAGCACGCCGGGATCCGCCAGCGGATTGCGCAACAGGCCTTGCAGAGCCGCGCCGGCCAGGCCGAGCGCCGCGCCGATCAGGCCCGCCATCACCACCCTGGGCGCGCGGATCGTCCACAGGATCTCGCCGACGGGCGATCCCGGCCGGGTCAGGGCCGCCAGATAGTCGGAAGCGCCCAGCGGCGTCTCCCCGATCATCACCGCCAGAAGCGCCGCCGCCAGCAACAGGGCGGCGAGAAGGACAAGACCGCGCCGACCGCTCATCGTCGGGCCTTCGCCAGGATCTCGGCCCCATCGGCGGCGAACCAGGCCGGGCACCCCAGGATCGTCGCCGGCAGCACCGCCGCCGTCCGACCGGGCAGCCGCGCACGTAAGGCGGCGTGCCGCCCTGGTCCCCAGCGCTGCATGGCCACGGCAAAGGCGTCGAAAAAGCCCAGAACAAAGGCGGCGGGCGGGTGCATGACCAGCTGCTCCAGGGGCACGGGCTTCCAGGTCGAGCCGGTCGCCAGGTTGGTCATCCCGGCGCCCCGCATCATGGCGTCCACCAGACTGCCCGGCCCGGTGGTGAACCCGCTAGGCGTCATATAGAGGGCGGGCGCGCCGTGCCATGCGCCATTCGCCCGGAGCAGTTTTCGGTCCATGCCGGCGATCAGATCCTCACCGGCCGAGCGGCGCTCGAGGGCGGCGGCGACGGCCCGGACATTGGCCCGCACGGCGTCGAAATCCGAGGCGTCATTGATTTTCACCACCCGCACGCCACGGCGCGTCAGGGTCGATTCCAGCCGGGCGTCGCCACCCCAGTAGCGGACCACGACATCGGGACGCACCGCCAGCACCGACTCGGTAGTGGCGCGGCGAACCGACAGGCCTCGCGCCGCCTCCCGCATATAGCTGTCGCGATCATCGGCTCGCCCCGACAGGCCGACGATGGCCGACCGCGGGCTGAGGGCCAGGACGAACTGGTCGGCGCAGCTGTCGAGGGACATCACGGTCAACGGCGCGGCGGCCGCCGGCCCTCCGGCAAGCGCCAGCCCCGCCAGCAGCACGGCGGCGAGCCGAAACGGCGACGTCATCGGTTCAGTCCGTCACAAGGCCGTAGAGGAGACCGTCCAGAAGCACCGAGCGCAGCTCGTCCGTCGGGGCCCAGTGGAACTTCGGCTTGGTCATGGTCAGGGCGACCATGCCGTGACAGGCGGTCCACATCGACTGGGCCGCGCTCTCGACCGTGCCGGTCCGCAGACGGCCGGTCGCGCCGATTTCGCGCACCACGCCGGCGAACTTTTCATAGCAGCGGTCGCCGAGCTCCTCGGTGATCGTCTGCTTCTCCTCTGAAATCGCGCCGCTCTGGCCGCAGAAGATGAGCTGATAGGCGTTTGAATTCTCGAGGGCGAAGGTGATGTAGGCGTCGAGCAGCAGCCGCACGCGGGCCACCGCGTCGATCGGCCGGGCCGCGATCTCGCTGTTCTGTTTGAGCAGGATCTCGAACGCGCTGTTGCAGATTTCCAGAAGGATCTCGTCCTTGTCCCGGAAATGCATGTAGAGCGCGGTCGAGGACACGCCGACTTCATCGGCGATCTTGCGGATGGTCGCGCCCTGATAGCCCTCAGCGAGGAATATCCGCTCCGCCGCCTGCAGGATTTCTCCCCGGCGAAGATGGCCGTCGCCCTTGGGCTTCCGCGCCGATCGCACTGGTTTCTTCAAGGTGGTCGTCACGCGACTCGTCTTTCCCCAACGTTCTCCTGCCACTAAACGGCAATCACCCAGCCCCCGCAAGGCGTCGCGCCAAGTTTTGCGCGCCCTTAGGTTGATCTTGCTGAAATTCCCCCTTGACGGGAATTTCCAAAACCGCGACTGATTCGTCCTCATTTGGCGGCGCGAGGCGCGAAATGACGTCAGAGGATGACGACAGGACCCTGAACCCGCCGCGATCAACCAGCCGCACCCAAGCCATCCGACCGGACCCGCGGCGGCTTGATCAAGCCGATCCTGGCTGGGCCCGGGGCGCGGCGCGACCGGCGACGCTGAAGCAGCGGGTGCTGCTGCTCGCCACCTGCGCCCTGCCCCTGACCGGTTTGGTTCTGGCGCCGGGCCCGACTCAGGCGCTGCTTCATGATGGTCTGTTCGCCCTCTTCGGTCTCACGGCCCTGACCCGTCTCGCGGCGGCCCTGACGCCCCGCTCGCAGGCCGCGCCGCCGCAACTCGGTGACCCCGACCTGCCGGGATTTACGATCATCGCGCCGCTCTATCGCGAGGCCGCCGTCGCCCCTGAACTGGTGGCCGCCCTTGATCGCCTGGACTATCCCCGCGACCGCCTGCAGGCGCTGATTGTGGTGGAAAGCGATGACCCGGGCACCCACGACGCCCTGGCCGCCTTGCGCCTTCCCGCCTTCGTGCGGGTGCTGACGGCGCCGCCCGGACTGCCGCGCACCAAACCCCGCGCCTGCAATATCGCGCTACAACAGGCCACCGGGGACCTGGTGACCATCTATGACGCCGAGGACCGCCCTGATCCGGGACAGTTGCGCGAGGCGGCGGCGCGGTTCGCCGTGGCCGACGCCCGCCTGGCCTGCCTGCAGGCGCCGCTGCGCATAGAGCCCGACCGTCGCCTGCTGCCGGCGCAATTCGCCCTGGAGTACGCGGTGCAGTTCGAAGTGCTGCTCCCCGCCCTCACCCGGTGCGGCGCGCCCTTCCCGCTGGGCGGCACCAGCAACCACTTCCGCACCCGCATCCTGCGGGCGGTGGGCGGTTGGGACGCCTGGAACGTGACCGAGGACGCCGACCTCGGATTCCGACTGGCCGCCGAGGGCTACGGCATGGGCGTCCTCAACGCGCCGACCTGGGAGCCGGCGCCGGGCACCCTCGCCGACTGGCTGCCGCAGCGCGCGCGATGGGTGAAGGGCTACATGCAGACCTTTGGCGTGCAGTCGCGCGACCCGCCGCACTGGCGCATGGGCGCGGCCGCCGCCTTCGCCATCACCCTGGGCTCGACCATCGTCGCCGCCTTCCTGCATGGACCGCTGATCGCCTGGGTGGTGGTCGCGACGGTGCTTGGCCTGGCGACGGACGGCCGCCCCTGGGTTTCGCTGTCGGACGGCCTGTTACTGACCACGGGCTGGGCGGGCGCGGCGCTGGCGGCCATCGTCGGATTGCGCCGCGCCGGCAGTCCGCTGCGACTGCGGGACCTGCTGGTCCTGCCCGTCTACTGGCCCCTTCTGTCACTCGCCGCGGCCCATGCCCTGGTCCAGTTGATCGACCGTCCGTTCCACTGGGACAAGACCCCGCATGCGCCCCGGACTGGACAGGCAGGCGTCTGACCCGGTATCGCCCGGCCATGACCGGCCCCATCATCGCCGAAACACCCGCCCTGATGCGCACCACCGGCTGGGCCGACTATGGCCTGGTCGACAGTGGCGGCGGCCGCAAGCTTGAGCGCTACGGCCCCTATCATGTCGTGCGGCCCGAACCGCAGTGCCTGTGGACGCCCCGTCTGCCCGCCGAGCGCTGGGACGCCGCCGACGCGGTGTTCGACCCCACCGACGAGGACGAGGACGGCCGCTGGCGGTTCTCCGGCGCGCCGGTTGACAGCTGGGAGCTGGGCTGGGGCCAGGTGAAGTTCCACGGCCGGTTCACCAACTTCCGCCACCTGGCCTTCTTCCCCGAACAGGCCGCCAACTGGGAATGGCTCGACGCCCGCCAGCGCGGGGCGGGCCGGCCACTGAAGATCCTCAACCTGTTCGGCTACACCGGCGTCGCCAGCCTGGTCTGCGCCGCCGCCGGGGCCCAGGTGACCCATGTCGACGCCTCCAAACAGTCGGTGGCGCGGGCGCGGGAAAACGCGGCCCTGTCGGGCATCGACACCGTCCGCTGGATCGTCGAGGACGCCCGCAAGTTCGTCCAGCGCGAAGCCCGGCGCGGCAACCGCTATGACGGGATCATTCTCGACCCGCCCAAGTTCGGGCGCGGCCCGACCGGCGAGGTCTGGCGACTGTTCGAAGACCTGCCCGAGATGGTCCAGATCTGCGCCGGCCTGCTCAGCGACGACGCCTCCTTCCTGATCCTCAACGCCTATGCCGCCCGCATCTCCGGCGCCTCGATGGCCGGGCTGGTGGCGGAAGCCACCGCCAGCCGCGCCGGCCGCATCGACTGGGGCGAGCTGGCCCTGGTCGAGGAGACCGGCGACCGCCAGGTGGGCCTCAGCTTCTTTGCCCGGTGGTCGGCGTGAGCAAGGTCGTCACCTCCCTGACCAACGGCACGGTCAAGGCCGTCCGCGCCCTGCATATGCGCAAGGCGCGCGAGGAGAGCGGCCAGTTCCTCGCCGAGGGCCTGAAGATCGTCACCGAAGCCGTCGAACTGGGCCATGCGCCGAAGATCCTGATGTTTGGCCAGGACGCCGCCGACCATCCCCTGCTGACCAGGGCCATCGCCGCCACCGGAATGGCCGGCGGCGAGGTCATCGAAGTCACCCGCGATATCCTCGAAAAGGTTTCCCGGCGCGACAATCCCCAGGCCGTGGTGGCGGTGTTCGACCAGGCCTTCACGCCGCTGCAGACGCTGGAGCCGAAGGCGGCCGGGGTCTGGGTCGCCCTGCACCGGGTCCGCGACCCCGGCAATCTGGGCACGATCATCCGCACCGCCGACGCCGCCGGCTGCGGCGGGGTGATTCTGGTCGGAGAATGCTGTGATCCCTGGTCGGTCGAGGCCGTGCGGGCGACCATGGGCTCGATCTTCGCCGTGCCGGTCGCCAAGGCCAGCGAGGTCGAGTTCATCGCCTGGCGCAGCGACTGGCCGGGCTCGGTGGTCGGCACCCTGCTGACCGCCGACACCGATCACCGCGCCGCCGACTACGCCCGCCCCACCCTGATCCTGATGGGCAACGAACAGGCGGGCCTGACGCCGGAACTGGCGGCGCTGTGCGACGTCAACGTCAAGATCCCCATGCGCGGCCGGGCCGACAGCCTGAACCTGTCGGTGGCCACGGGGATCATGATCTACGCGGCCGGGGATTAGCAGCGGAGCGACCCTGCGTGGTTCGACACGCGCTTCGCGCTGCTCACCATGACGTGGATCAGATGCCCGTCATCCTGAGCAGGCCCCGTAGGGGCCGTGTCGAAGGACGCACTACCTCCCCCTAGGCTTCGCCCGCGTCACCGGCGCGGCGGCGGCAGGGTCTTCCGGCCAGACGTGTTTGGGATAGCGGCCGCGCATGTCCTTGCGGACATCGGCCCAGGAGCCCTTCCAGAAGCCCGGGATGTCCTTGGTCGTCTGGATCGGTTTGTGGCCCGGCGACAGCAGGCTGAAGGTCAGGGGCGTTCGGGCCACCGTCGGGTGCGTCGACAGGCCGTAGAGCTCTCCGACCCGAACCTCGACCTTCGGCCCGCCCTCGGCGGCGTAGTCGATGGCGAAGCTGTTGCCGGTGGGGGCGGTGAACCGCAGCGGGACCTCGGCGTCGAGGCGGCGCTGGACATCCCAAGGGACGAGGGCCCGGATGGCGTCGGCGACCTGACCGGCCGAAAGCTCCGCCAGACTCTTGCGGCCCTTGAGCAGCGGCGCCAGCCAGTCTTCGAGCCGGTCGAGCAGCGCCTCGTCCGACAGCGGTTCGCCGAGAAAGGCCAGCCGGGCGCGGAGGATCTGAGCGACCTCCATAGGCAATACGCCAAGCCCCTGACGGCGCACCTGCCCCAGCAGTGCGGCCGTAATCATCGCCGGATCGGGCTTTTCGATCAGCCGGTCCTCGACCGTCAGGCGGTCAAGTCGCAGCAACCGCCGGGCGCGCACCTTGCCGTCGGGCTCGATCTCGACCCGCTCCTCGCGGGTCAGGCGGTCAGCGAAGGCCTCGCGCAGGGCGGCCTCGTCGAGCGGCGCGGCGAGCAGGATGCGGTCGCGGGCCGCGCCGCCGCCCAGCTCGCCGACGGCGATCCAGGTTTCGCGGGCCAGCACGTCGGTCGGCTCGACATGGGCGCCGCGACCGGTGGCCAGCTGGAACTCGCCACCGGAGCCGCGCGCCTTCGCCACCCGCTCAGGAAAGGCTTCAGCCAGCAGCAGGGCCTCATCGAGCGGCGGCTGTTTCGGCGGATGACCAGCGGCGCGGGCCCAGCGTTCAGCCAGCAGCCGGGCGTCCTTCGCCCTGGGGCCCCGGTCGCGGTCGAAGGCCTCGAGCCGATGGCCCAGATGCACATCGCGACCACCGAGGCCGCGCTCGGTCAGCAGGGCCGCGATCTTCGCCGCCAGCATCGCCTGACCGCCCGCCGCGCCGCGCACGACCATATGGGCCAGCCTCGGCGGCAGGGGCAGGTTGGCCAGCGCCTTGCCGTGCGCCGTCAGGGCGCCCTGCCCGTCCAGCGCCTGCAGCCGTTCGAGCAGCGCCCGGGCCTCGGCGAAGGCGGCCGTCGGCGGCGGATCAAGGAAGGCCAGGCCCGAGGCGTCGCGCACGCCCCAGCGCGCCAAATCCAGGGCCAGGCCCGACAGGTCGGTCTCGAGAATTTCGGGGCGGCTGAACGGGACCAGGGCCCGGGTCTCGGCCTCGTCCCACAGCCGGTAGCAGACGCCGGGCTCGGTGCGGCCGGCCCGGCCCCGGCGCTGGTCGGCGGCGGCGCGGGAAACCCGGACCGTCTCCAGCCGGGTCAGGCCGCTGGCCGGGTCGAAACGCGGCACGCGGGACTGCCCGGCGTCGATGACCACCCGCACGCCCTCGATGGTCAGGCTGGTCTCGGCGATCGAGGTGGCCAACACCACCTTGCGGCGGCCCGGCGGCGAGGCGGCGATGGCCAGGTCCTGGTCGCGACCGTCCATGGCGCCGTAGAGCGGGGCAAGATCGACATCGGGTCGCCTCAGCCGTTCGGCCAGACGATCGCGGACGCGCAGGATCTCGCCCTGCCCCGGCAGAAACACCAGCAGGCTGCCCGTCTCCTCGCCGAGGACCGTCTCAACCGCGCGGGCGACCTGGTCCTCCAGCCGTTCAGCGGGGTTGCGACCGAGGTAGCGGGTGACGACGTCGAAGGCCCGCCCCTGGCTCTCGACCACCGGCGCCTCGCCAAGCAGCCCGGCCACGGCCGCCCCGTCCAGGGTCGCCGACATCACCAGCAGCCGCAGGTCGTCGCGCAGCACCTGCTGGCTGTCGAGGGCCAGGGCCAGGCCCAGATCGGCGTCGAGACTGCGTTCGTGAAACTCGTCGAACAGGACCGCCGCCACGCCGTCGAGCGTCGGATCGTCCTGGATCATGCGGGTGAAGACGCCCTCGGTGATCACCTCGATACGGGTGCGGGCGGAGATTTTGGACTGCAGGCGGACGCGATAGCCGACGGTGTCGCCGACGCTTTCGCCGAGCGTCGAGGCCATGCGGGCGGCGGCGGCGCGGGCGGCCAGGCGGCGGGGTTCGAGAATGAGCAGCTTGCGGCCCTGCACCCAGGGCTGACCCAGCAGCGCCAGCGGCACGCCCGTGGTCTTGCCCGCCCCCGGCGGCGCGACAAGCACGGCGTTGGGCGAGCGGGCCAGCGCCGCGGTCAGCGCCGGCAGAATGTCATGAACAGGAAGCATCGGGGGCGGGTCTAGCCGACCCGCCCCCGACTTGTCATTCCGCGGCGGGGCCGGCGGTCTTTTTCTCATGGTAACGCGAGTGCCAGTAGGCGTAGCCGAAGTAGACCACGATGCCGAGCGCCATCCAGACGTAGAGACGGGTCCAGGTCGCGGGCGGCAGCTTGTAGATCAGGTACATGCAGCCGGCGGCACCGGCCGGGGCCGTGAACCAGATGGCCGGAACCCGGAACGAGCGCGGCAGGTTCGGTTCGCTGTAGCGCAGATAGAGCACCGCGCCACAGATCAGCACGAAGGCCAGCAGCGTACCCATGGACACCAGCTCGCCGAGAATGCCGATCGGGAACAGACCGCCGACAACGGCGGCGAACCCGCCGGTGACCACCGTGCCCCAGATGGGCGTGCGGGTGCGCTTATGCACCTTGCCGAACAGCGGCGGCAGCAGGCCGTCGCGGCTCATGGCGTAGAGGATCCGCGACTGACCGTAGAGCAGGGTCAGGATGGTCGAGGCCAGACCGACGGTGACGCCGATGTTGATGGCCTGACGCAGCCAGGCCAGTTGCGGCACGGCCGCCAGGGCGCTGGCCACTGGCGAGGGGCTGTTCAGCGACTGGTAGGGCGCGAGGCCGACCAGCACCAGGGCCATGGCCAGGTAGAGCACCGTACAGACGGCCAGGGACAGGAGGATGCCAATAGGCATGTTCTTCTGCGGGTCCTTGGCCTCCTGGGCGGCGGTGGAGACCCCCTCGAAGCCGATATAGGCGAAGAAGATCACGCTGGCCGCGGCGGCGATGCCGCCGACGCCGAACTGGCCCTGCGGGTGGGCCGGGGTCGGCGGCAGGGCTTCGGGAATGAAGGGATGCCACAGATCGGTGTTGACGTACTGGGCGCCGAAACCGATCACCGCCAGCACGATCACGACCTTCATGCTGACGATCAGGTTGTTGACGATCTTGCTCTCGTTGATGCCGGCGATCAGGAAGGCCGACATGACGACGATGATGAGCATCGCCGGCACATTGAGGTGGGTGGCGGCGCCGGATTCGGTGACCGTGCGGACGATTTCGTGCCCGTTGAAGTCAAACGGCGCCTTGGTCCAGGCCTCGGGGAAATGGACCCCGAAGGTCTCCATCATCCGCGTGAAATAGCCTGACCAGCCCGCCGAGACGGTGGCGGCGGCGATGCCGTATTCGAGAATCAGGTCCCATGCGATCAGCCAGGCGAAGAACTCGCCGATGGTGGCGAAGGTGTAGGTGTAGGCCGAGCCGGCCACCGGGATCATCGAGGCCAGCTCCGCGTAGCAGAGCGCGGCGAAGGCGCAGACGATACCGGCGATGACGAAGGAAATGGCGATGGCTGGTCCGGCGTTGATCGCGGCCTGCTGGCCGGTCAGCACGAAGATGCCGGCCCCGATGACGCCGCCGATGCCCAGCAGCGTCAGGGATGGCCAGCCCAGACTCCGTCTGAGGGTGTGCTCCCCCTCCTCGTTGGCCTGCGCCATCAGCACGTCGATGGGCTTTTTGGTGAAGATCTTCATCATGGTTTGGAAGGGCCCCTGCTCCGGTCCGCCTCCCCGGCGAACCGCACATCCCGGAATCCGGGTTTGCGGGAGAATAGACATGCGTTGACGCTCGCCGCAACGGCAGGCTCCGCGACGCGGAAAAGCCTTGCGACGGCCCCCTTTTCCGGATCGCGACAGCGTCCCCGCCGCCGCGCGAACCCGCCAAATGTCGGCGCCCCCTTTATTCCCACCGCCTGAACACCGATCATATGGGGGTCCGCCGTCACAGGAGCTTTCGTGTCCACTTCCCCGATCAAGGCCTTCATCGCCCCCGTCACGCCGTTGCAGCAGAACTGCACGGTGGTCTGGTGCGAAAAGACCAGGAAAGCCGCCGTCATCGATCCCGGCGGCGAGATTCCCCGCCTGATGGCCGCCATCGCCGAACAGGGCCTGACCGTCGAAAAGATCTGGATCACCCACGGCCATATGGACCACGCCGGCGGCACGGCGGAACTGAAGGCCCTGACGGGCGCGCCGATCGAGGGGCCACACCCCGACGACCAGTTCTGGATAGACCAGATCCCCAAGACCGGCGAACGCTATGGCATTCCCGGCGCCCAGAGCTTCACCCCCGACCGCTGGCTCAAGGACGGCGACACCGTCCAGCTCGGGGAGACCGAGTTCGAGGTCTATCACTGCCCCGGCCACACACCGGGCCATGTGATCTTCTTCCACCGCGGCGCCCGGTTCGCCCAGGTCGGCGACGTCCTGTTCCAGGGGTCGATCGGCCGCACCGACTTCCCGCGCGGCAATCATCAGCAGCTGCTCGACTCGATCACCGGCAGGCTCTGGCCGCTGGGCGACGACGTCGCCTTTGTCCCCGGCCACGGCCCGATGAGCACCTTCGGGGCCGAGCGGAAATCAAACCCCTTCGTTTCGGATATCGCCCTGGGCCTGGAAGCCGGCGTCCTGCCGGAGATGGAAACCGTGCCCAAACGCTATACGTGAGCACAATGACCCCGGCGCGAGGGCGTGTCCCCTCGACCCACAAGGGGCACGCCGTGAAACGCATGCCCCTGTCTGTATTGCAGCGCTGAAATCCGGTCGCCACGTCCGTCCGGCACAAGGCGGGCATGGAGCTCGTGATGGAACAGTCGACCCAGCCCGCGGCCGATGCGCCCGGCGCCCGCATTCTGATCGTTGATGACGATCCGGGAATCCGTGACGTCATCGCTGACTTCCTTGGCCAGCACGGCTATCGCGTGAGCCAGGCCGCCGACGCCCGCGAAATGGCGGCGGTGCTCGACCGGGGACCGGTCGAACTGATCGTTCTGGATGTGATGATGCCCGGCGAGGACGGTCTGTCGATCTGCCGCCGCCTGTCCGCCCAGCCCGGCGGCCCCGGGATCGTCATGCTTTCGGCCATGGGCGAGGAAACCGATCGCATCGTCGGGCTTGAGCTGGGCGCCGACGACTATCTGCCCAAACCCTGCAACCCCCGCGAACTGCTGGCCCGGGTGCGGGCGGTGCTTCGCCGGCGGCAGGAACCGAGGGCGGCGGACGATCCCATGGGCGCCACCTGCGAATTCGCCGGCTGGCGGCTGGATCTGGTGCGGCGGGAGCTGCGGTCCGCCCAGGGGGTCATCGTCAACCTGTCCAGCGGCGAATTCTCGCTGCTGCGGGCCTTCGTCGAACGGCCCCAGCGCGTGCTGACCCGCGACCAGCTGCTCGACATGGCCCGCGGCCCCGACACCGAAGCCTACGACCGGGCCATCGACGTCCAGATCAGCCGACTGCGCCGCAAGCTCGACGACGGGGGGGACGCCGAGATCATCCGCACGATCCGCAATGAAGGCTACATGTTCGCGCCCAGGGTGGTGCGGTCGTCATGAAGGCGCCCTGGCGCGGCACGCCGCTTTTTGTCCAGGTTCTGGCCCTGGTCATCGTCAGCCTGTTGGCCGCCCACGCCATTTCGACGGTGGTCATCTTCAGCCTGCCGCCGCCCACGCCCGAGATCTACAGGCTCTCGGACGTCGTGAAGGCCCTGCGAAGCCCCGGCGTCACGGCCGTGGCCGACGCGCCGCCGCTGGTTGTTCGGCTTGGCCGCAAGCCGGTCGACGAATCCACGCCCCATATGCGCGGACGCCGCTGGCGCGAAGACACTCGCCGCAGCCTCGCCACCTCCCTGCAGGTCGCACCGTCGCGGGTCGTCATCCAGACCCAGGGCCCCCGGCGGCTGCTGTTCTGGTCGCAACAGCCTGACCGCAGCTTCGAGGTCCGCATCGGTCGCCCGCCGGCCGGTCCGGGGCGGATGCGGCCCCCGCCCGGCGGTTCGCCGCCACCATCCGTTGCCGGCCCTGGCTCCCGGGCGGCGCCTCAGTTCGAAGAGCGCGTCATTTTCGCCCCGTTCAAGATCGGCGTGGAACAGGCCGACGGCCGCTGGCTGGTGGCCCGGCCGCAACCGTCCTTCCGGCTTGAGTCCTGGCAGGGGCGCATTCTGCTGACACTGCTGCTGTCGATCCTGGCAATCGCCCCGCTGGCCTGGCTGTTCGCCCGCCGGCTGTCGGCGCCCATCGCCGCCTTCGCCAAGGCGGCCGAGCGCCTGGGCCGCGACCCGCGCGCGCCGCCGCTGGAGATCAGCGGATCGAGCGAGGTGGCCGCCGCCGCCGAGGCCTTCAACCAGATGCAGGAGCGCCTGCGCCGCTATGTCGAGGACCGCACGGCCATGGTCGGCGCCATCGCGCACGACCTTCGCACCCCCCTCACCCGCCTGCGCTTCCGGATCGAAGGGGCGCCGGACGAAATCCGGTCCCGGCTGGCCGCCGATATCGACCAGATGGAGGCGATGATTTCGGCGACCTTGGCCTTCGTGCGCGACGCCACGCGGGCCGCTGCGCGTGAAAAGCTGGAACTGTCATCGCTGGTCGAAAGCGTGCTGGACGAAGCGGCGGAGACCGGCGCCGACGCCGCCGCCCTTCCCTCCGAGCGGCTGGTCGTCGAAGGCGATCCGGTGGCCCTGCGCCGGCTGGCCGCCAATCTGGTCGAGAACGCCCTGAAATACGGTCACCGTGTTCGAGGGCGGGTCTTCGCCGAAGACGGCTGTGCGATCATCGAATTCGAGGACGACGGTCCCGGCATCCCCGCCACCGACCAGGAGCGTGTGTTCGAGCCCTTCTATCGCGGCGAACCCTCGCGCAGCCGGGAAACCGGCGGGGCCGGCCTGGGTCTGGCGGTGGTCCGTTCGGTCGCCCGGGCGCATGGCGGCGATGTGGTTTTGAACAATCGGTCCGGTGGCGGGTTAACGGTTAGGGTCTCCCTGCCCCTCTAGCCATGTTGCGGACCCGCAATGGTCAGGCCCTACTGGGGCCATCCGCGCCGACGATCATCGATCGTCCCGCCTCCCGGAGTTGCTGATGATTGCCCGTCTCGCCTGCCTGATTGTCGTGCTCGCCGCCGCCCCCGCCGCTGCGCAGTCTCCGGATGGACCTATCCTGATCCCTGGAGCCGGGTGGGCCGCCCCCGCCGGCCCGCCGCCGCCACCCCGGCGGCAGGTCTTCATCAGCCCCGCCGGCGAACCCTTCCGCGCCGAGCCCGGCGCGGCCTATCCCGCGGCGATCTGGTTCGCCCGCGCCGACGCTGATCATGACGGCGCCCTGACCCTGGCCGAATTCACCGCCGACGCGCTGGCCTTCTTCGACACCCTCGATACCGACAAGGACCAGGTCGTCGACGGTTTCGAATCCAGCCACTACGAACTGGAGATCGCTCCGGAGATCGCCGAGACGCCGCGCACCGCCCGTGGATCGGGCGAAAGGCGCGGCCTGTTTGGCGGATCTCGCCGCGACCGACCGATCCCGCGCGAAGGGGCCGGGGTTTATGGCCTGCTGAACGAGCCGCACCCGGTCAGGGGCGCCGATTCCAATCTGGACCAGCGGGTCAGCCGCGCCGAGGCCGAGGCCGCGGCCCGCCAGCGTTTCCAGTTGCTCGATGCGAATCAGACCGGTCGGCTGACCCTGGCCGATCTGCCCAAAACGCCGGCCCAGAACCGGCTCGCTGGCCCGTCGGAAGGTCGCCGGCCGTCGCCGCCGACGAAACGAACTGAAATGCGCCTGCAATCTGCGCCCGCTAACCGATTGTCGGCGCCATTGGGCGCCGTCGAGTCCATTCGCGAGACCCCATGAGCCTGAACACCGCCCCGACCCGTCGCAAACAGGGCCTGCCCCGCCCGGTCCTCTATGGCCTCGCCGCCCTGGGGCTGGTCATCGCCGCCTGGGGCGGTTGGCAGCTGCTCAAACCCAAGGCGCCCAAGGATCCCTATCGCACCGAACAGGTTCAGCAGGGCGACATCACCAAGTCGGTCTCGGCCTCCGGGTCGTTGCAGGCCTTGGTGACCGTCGACGTCGGCTCGCAGATTTCGGGCCAGATCCTCAAGGTGTTCGTCGACTTCAACGACCAGGTCCGGGCCGGTCAACTGCTCGCCACGCTGGATCCCCAGACCTATGAAAGCCGGCTGCGGCAGGGCCAGGCCCAGATCGCCGCCAACCAGGCCCAGGTCGCCCAGGCCCAGGCCCAGGCCGACGTCGCTCGCGCCGCCTACAACCGCACCAAATCCCTGTTTGACCAGGGCATCATGGCCAAGGCGGCGCTTGAAACCGCCGAGGCCAGCTGGAAGGCCGCCCAGGCCAATGTCCAGGCCGCCCGCGCCGGCGTCACCCAGAGTCAGGCGGCGCTGGCCAGCACACGGACCGACCTGAGCCGCACCAAGATCATCGCGCCGATCGACGGGGTGGTGATCAACCGCACCATCGAACCGGGCCAGACGGTCGCGGCCAGCCTTCAGGCGCCGGTGCTATTCCAGATCGCCCAGGACCTGTCCAAGCTCGAGGTCAAGATCACCGTCGACGAGGCTGATATCGGTCAGGTTCGCGAAGGCCAGCTCGTCCGTTTCACCGTCGACGCCTTTCCGGACGACAATTTCGCCGGCGTCGTCACCCAGGTGCGCAAACAGCCTGAAACCGAGTCCAATGTTGTCGCCTACATCGTCATCGCCCAGGCCCAGAACCCGGGCGGCAAGCTGATGCCCGGCATGACCGCCAACGCCGACATCGTCCTGCAGCAGCTCGAGGGCGTGCTCAAGGTGCCCGCCGCCGCTCTTCGCTGGTCGCCGCCTGACAGCCAGCCCAAGGCCCAGGCCGGGCCTGCCGGCCCCGGCGGCGGCGGTCCGGGCGGCGGTCAACGCCAACGCGGCGCCGGCGGCGCGGCCATGCTGGACGACCTTGCCCTCAACGCCGATCAACGGGCCAAGGCCGAGGCCATCCTGTCCGAAGCCCGGGCCAAGGCCATGGCCGCCGCCTCCGGCGATCCCACGGCGCGGCGACAGGCCGTGCGTCAGGCGATGCAGGAAGCCCTGACCCGGATCGAACCGCTTCTGAAACCCGCCCAGAAAGAAAAGCTGGTGGCGATCCGCGCCCGCATGGCCGCCTCGGGCGGACGGCGCGATCAGGGCGGCATGAGCGCCGGCGCGGTTTATGTCCTGCGCGACGGCAAACCCACGGCCGTGCCCGTCCGGGTCGGCGCCTCCGACGGATCCTTCACCCAGGTCGTCGGCGCGCTGAAAGCGGGCGATCAGGTGATCATCGGCGGCGGCCCCAAGGCGCCGGTCCAGGCTCGCGGCGGTCCCATGGGCGGCAATGTCCGCGTCCGGATGTAGGTCGTGATCGAGTTCCGCGATCTGGAGAAGATCTACCAGATGGGAGACGAGTCCGTGGCCGCCCTGGCCGGCGTCTCCCTGACCATCGGCCGTGGCGAGCATGTCGCGATCACCGGTTCGTCCGGCTCAGGCAAGTCGACGCTGATGAACATTCTCGGCGGCCTCGACCGCCCGACCCGCGGGACCTACCGGTTCGACGGCGACGATGTCGGCGCCTTCGACGACGACGCCCTGGCGGCGTTTCGCTGTCGCCGCATCGGCTTTGTCTTCCAGTCCTTCCAGCTCCTGCCCCGGCTGTCGGCGTTGCAGAACGTCGAACTGCCGATGGTCTACGCCGGACTCCCGCCCGTCGAGCGACGGGCCAGGGCCGCGGCGCTGCTTGAGCGGGTCGGACTGGGCGCGCGCACCGGTCACCGCCCGACCCAGCTTTCGGGCGGCCAGCAGCAGCGGGTGGCCATCGCCCGCGCCCTCGCCAATTCACCCGACCTGCTTCTGGCCGATGAGCCCACCGGCGCCCTCGACACCCAGACCGGTCTGGAGGTCCTCGATCTGTTCCGGAAGCTCAACGCCGAAGGCCTGACCCTCGTGATCGTGACTCATGACCAGGAGGTGGCCGCCGACGCCAGCCGTCAGGTGACCTTCCGGGACGGTCTGATCGTCGCCGACAGCCAGGGAGCCGGCGCATGAGACGCATTGATCTGATCGGCTTCGCCGCCGGCGCCATCGCCGCCCACCCGATGCGCAGCGCCCTCACCTCCCTGGGCGTGGTCATCGGCGTGGCGGCGGTGGTGATGATGACCTCCATTGGCCTGGGGGCGCAGCAGCGGGTGACCAGCGCCATTGGCGGCCTGGGCTCCAACCTGCTGATCGTGTCGCCGGGCGCCTCGCGCGGCGGCGGCGGCGGCTTCGTCAGCCAGGGCGCCGGCAGCGGCATGTCCCTGACCCAGGACGACGCCGAGGCCATCGCTCGCGAAGTGGACGGCGCGGCCGCGGTCGCCCCGACCGTGCGCGGCGGCGCCCAGCTGGCCGCCGAGGGCGCCAACTGGCAGACCCGCGTCGAGGGCGTGACACCCGACTATCTGACGGCCCGCGACCTGACCATCGCCTCGGGCCGTATGTTCGACGACGCCGAAGCCCGTCAGGGCCGCAAGGTCATCGTCATCGGCCCCTCGGTGGCCACCGCCCTGTTCGGCGAGAACGTCGACGCGGTCGGCAAGCGCATCCGCGTCGGCAGCGTCCCCTTCGAGGTGATCGGCGTCCTGACCTCCCGCGGTCAGAGCGGCTTTGGCCAGGACCAGGACGACATCGTGCTGGGACCGCTGCAGGCCGTCCGGTCGCGCGTGGTCGGGCGCCGGGTTCAGGGCGACAACGTCCAGACCATCTATGTCAAAGGCGCATCGGCCGACGATATGGACCGGCTGCAGGAGGACGTCAGCAATCTGCTGCGCCAGCGGCATCGCATCCGCGCCGGCGCCGACGACGACTTCAGCGTTCAGAACATGGCCTCGATCATGGAGGCCATGCAGGCCTCGGTGAAGACCTTCACCTCGCTGTTGGCCGCCGTGGCCGCCGTCTCGCTGGTGGTCGGCGGGGTCGGGATCATGAACATCATGCTGGTGGCGGTCACCGAACGCACCCGCGAGATCGGCCTGCGCATGGCGGTCGGCGCCCGGCGCAACGACGTGCTGTTCCAGTTCGCCCTCGAGGCGGTGACCCTGTCGGTGATCGGCGGCGCCATCGGCCTGCTGGTCGGGTTGGGCGGCGGGGTGCTGATGGCCAAGCTCGGCGACTGGCCGGTGGCCATCGCCACCTGGTCGATCCCCGTGTCGCTGGGCTTTTCGCTGCTGGTCGGGCTGGTGTTCGGGGCCTATCCGAGCTGGCGGGCCGCGCGGCTGGACCCGATCGAGGCGCTGCGGCGGGAGTAGACGTCAGCGCCCTCGCGGCGCCGGCGCCAGATGAAAGTCATTCGCCTTATCGGTCCAGGGGTTGAACACCGAGGCGCCGGACCCGATCACATCGCGGACGTTTCGGGTGACGAGGTGGAGGTCGTGCTCCAGCGCCGTCGCCGCCAACAGGGTGTCGACGACCGATGGGGCGATGCCGGATGACCGCTTGATCGCGCCCGACAGCCTCCCCCAACGCCGAACCACCGGATCGCCGACAGACAAAATCCGTCCGCGAAATCGATCTTCCAGCAATGCCAGAGACAGCAGATAGCGGGTTCGCGACGGATCATCGTCCGGCAAATTGTGAATGCTCTTCTCGATCTCGCCCAGCGTGAGGATGCTCAGAAACAGCCGATTCTCATCCTGGGCCGCCGCCCACGCCTTGACGCTCGGAGCGCCGCCGACGGCGATCAGGGAGGCGACGACATTTGTGTCCAGCAGCCAGCCGATCACAGATCCAGGTCCCTCCCGACATCGCGTTCGCGGATCAGATCCAGTCCCTCCAAGCCAAGGCCTTCAAGAAACTGGACCAGGGGCTGGCGTTCCACGGTCGGAACCAGACGCTCGAGTTCAGCGGCGTCAATGACGACAACCGCGGGCTCACCCCGCACGGTCACCCGCTGTGGCCCCTCGGACCGGGCCCGCCTGACCACCTCACTGAAGCGCGCCTTCGCGTCCTCCAGCTTCCAGGTTCGGCCATTCGCCTCCTGAAAGCCGGGAACAGGTATCGTCCGTTTCGCCATCGAACAGCTCCTGACTAGCTAGTCAGACCATAGCATGGGCGGGGCGAACTGTCTTCTAGGCCGGCCGGTCCCCGACCACCGTCACCCGCTCCATCCGGCGCACGGCCGGGAAATAGTCGCTGGCGGCGTAGTGCTGGCTGGCGCGGTTGTCCCAGAAGGCGATGGCGTTGGGCGTCCAGCGGAAGCGGCACTGGTATTCGGGGATCGCCGCCTGGGCGTAGAGATGGGCCAGCAGGGCGTCGCTCTCGCCCTTTTCCATGCCGACAATGTGTTGGGTGAAGGCGGCGTTGACATAGATGGCCTTGCGGCCGGTTTCGGGATGGGTGCGCACCACCGGGTGCTCGACCATCGGGTACTTTTCGTTCATCGCCGTGATCTGCTCTTCCGACAGACCCCGCTTGCGCATGGCGACGCGGAAATGGGCGAAGTCGTGGACCGCCATCGCGCCGTCGATCTTCGCCTTCACCTCATCCGACAAGCCGTCGTAGGCGGCGTACATGTCGGCGAACAGGGTGTCGCCGCCGACCGGCGGCAGTTCGATGGCCCGCAGGATCGAGCCCAGCGACGGCTCGGCCCGCCAGGTGACATCGCTGTGCCAGGTGTTCTCGCGGCCCTTGTTCTTGTCGTTGTGGGTGATGGCCAGCACTTCGGGATAGTCCGGCTTGTGCGGCGCGAAGGGGTGAACCTCCAGATCGCCGAAGCAGCGGGCGAAGGCCAGATGCTGTTCGGTGCTGATGTCCTGGCCGCGGAAGAACAGCACCTTCCAGTCCAGCAAGGCCTGGCGCAGGGCCGAGACGATCGCCGGCGTCAGCGGCCGCGTCAGGTCGATCCCCTCGACCTCGGCGCCGATGGTCGGGGTCATGGGCGACAGGGTCAGACCCTCGACGACGAGGCTGCGGACGAGCTGGTTCACGATTGTATCCTCCCACGGAAGTCGACAGTATGTTACCAACGAGTTTCATTCGGCAAGCCCCCTTCGTTCGGTCAGACTGACGCCATGCCCGCCACCACCGCCGTCGTCCGCAAAAAGCCCCGTGTCGATCAGTCGGCGCGGCGGGACGCCTATGTACGGACCGCCGCCCAGGTCTTCCTGGACAAGGGCCTGCACACCGCCACCATGAGCGACATCGCTGTCTCCGCCGGCGCCGCCAAGGTGCTGTTCTACCGGGTATTTCCGTCGAAGGAGGCGCTGGTCGAGGCGGTCTTCGAAAGGGTCGAGACCGCGATCCAGGCGGCCTATGAGGCCCCGTGGGACGGCTACGGCTCGATGGTCCGGCGGGTGCTGGAGACGGCCCGCGGCGATCCCGCGCCCTTCCTGGTGGTGTTCCGCAACTGCCGCGGCGGCCCGCTCGACTGGGAGGCGCGCCTGCGCGTCCTGCTGGCCCGCACCGCCCTGCCCCTGTTCGCCCCGGGCCCGAACGCGCCGGCCGGCGCCGAGGTCCGGGCCCTGCGCGCGGCCGGCGCCCTGTTTGGCCTGTTCACCGACAGCATGATCACCTGGCTGGAGGAGGAGGACGGCCTGACCGACGCCGAACGCATCCGCTGGTGGGGCCGGATGGTCCGGGAATGGCGGGCCGCGACGCGGGAAGCCTTCCAGCTGGATTGACTTCGCGCGCGCGGGGGCGATCCTAAACGTCAATCACCTGACCAGAAGGAAGCGCCCGTGATCCCCGGATTGATGCAGGACGTGCCGCTGCTGACGACCGCCATTCTGAACCATGCCGAGGTGGCGCATGGCCGGGTGGAGATCGTCTCGCGCACCGTCGAGGGCCGCATTCACCGCTACGACTACGCCGGCATGGCCGCCCGCACGCGGCAGCTGGCCCGGGCGCTGCTGGACCTGGGCGTCAAGTCCGGCGACCGCATCGCCAGCCTGGCCTGGAACACCCATCGCCATATGGAGCTGTTCTACGCCGTCCCCGGCCTGGGGGCGGTGCTCAACACGGTCAATCCGCGCCTGTTCGACGACCAGATCATCTATGTGCTCGAGCACGCCGAGAGTACGGTGCTGTTCTATGACGCCACCTTCGCCCCGCTGGTCGAGCGGCTGGCCGATCGGCTGACGACGGTGAAGACCTTCGTCCTGATGGCGGACGAGGACCACCACGACGCCGGCGCGGTCGGGGCCATCAACTACGAAGCCCTGATCGGCGCCCAGGATGACGCCGCCTTCGCCTGGCCCAGCTTCGACGAGAACGCCGGCGCCTTCCTCTGCTACACCTCGGGCACCACCGGCGATCCCAAGGGTGTGCTCTACAGCCATCGGGCGGTGGTGCTGCACGCCATGGCCGCCGGCCTGGCCAGCGCCTTCGGCCTGACCGCCTTCGACGTGGTCATGCCCTGTTCGTCGCTCTATCACGCCACGGCCTGGGGCCTGCCGTTCGTCTGCCCGATCAACGGCTGCAAGCTGGTGCTGCCGGCCGAGAAGATGGACGGCGCCAGCCTCCAGGAACTGATCATCGGCGAGGGCGTCACCTTCTCCGGCGGCGTGCCGACCATCTGGACCATGTATCTCGACTGGCTCGACAGGAACTGCCAGGGCGTGGGGAACCTCAAACGGGTGATCATCGGCGGCTCGGCCGTGCCCCGGGCCATGGCCGAGACCTTCAAGACCCGATACGGCGTTCAGGTGCTGCAGATCTGGGGCATGACCGAGACCTGTCCGCTGGGCGTGGTCGCCACCCCGACCCCGTCGATCGCGGCGCTCGGCGAGGACCAGGTCGACGAGGTCATCTGGACCCGCCAGGGCCGGCTGCAGTTCGGCATCGAGCTGAAGATCCTGCTCGACAACGGCAGCGAAGCCCCGCGCGATGGCGAGACCAGCGGCGCCCTGATGGTGCGCGGTCCCTGGACCATCAAAAGCTACTTCCGCAAGGAAGACACGGTGATCCTCGACGATGACGGCTGGTTCGACACTGGCGATATCGCCACCCTCGATCCACACGGCTTCATGCGCATCACCGACCGGGCCAAGGACGTCATCAAGACCGGCGGCGAATGGATCAGCTCCATCGACCTGGAGAACATCGCCGTCGCCTGTCCGGGCGTGAAAATCGCCGCCGTGATCGGCATCCCCCACCCCAAATGGGAGGAGCGCCCCCTGCTGGTCATCGAGACCCACGAAGGCGAGACGGTGACCCGCGACCAGGTGCTCGACTACCTGCGGCCGCTGATCGTCAAATGGTGGATGCCCGACGACGTGGTGTTCGCGGCCGTGCCCCTGACCGCGACGGGGAAGATCGACAAGAAGACGCTGCGAGCGGGGTGGAAGGAGCATCTGCTGGGGTAGTGCGTGGTTCGAGACGGGGACCTGAGGGGTCGCTCCTCACCATGACGAACAGGGTTGCAACCACCCCTCTGCGTCATCCTGAGGAGCGAGGCCCCGGCCGAGCGTCTCGAAGGACGCACCCCCGCCTCAGTCCACGCTCATCGCCAGCACCCGGCTGATATGGGCGAAGGGCGCGCCGCTTTCGGCGGCCCATTGATCGAACGCCGCCTGGATGGCCCGCCGCGCGGTCTTCGAGTCCGGCGAACCGCTGATCACCCCCTCGCGGACCAGGGCCTTGACCATGTCAGCCGAGGTCACCCAGCCGTCGCGACCCATGAACCGCATCGCGATCATGCCGGCGTTGCCGCCCAGCCGGTCGCCGCGGACCTTCAGCACGTCGAGCAGGCCGATGAAGTCGCCGGCCGGCCAGTTTGCGAAGGCGCTCGCCGCCGAGCCGTGTTCCGCCGCGAGGTCGACCACCAGGGCGGCGTTGGTTCGCACCGAGGCGACCTTGGCCCCGTTGCGGATGATGCGTTTGTCCTTGAGCAGGGCGTCGAGATCCTCGTCCGACATCATCCGGCAGCGGCCCGGGTCAAAGCCCCAGAAGGCCTCTTCGAACCCCGGCCATTTTGTCTCGACCACGGTCCAGGAGAATCCGGCCTGGAACACGCAGCGGCTCAGCATCGACAGCCAGCGGTCATCGCCGATCGCCGCCAGTTCGGCCGCCGTCTTCATCGTCGGCAACAGGGCGGCCAGGGCCGCCTCCCCGCCCTTGCGGTCGGCGGCCTCGGCCCGGATCTCGGCGAAGGCTCTCATTCGACGGTCACCGTGCCGGCGGCCAGGTTGACGCGGACGCTGGCCGATCCGCGAGCCGGGGCGGCGCCGTCTCCGTTCAGCGGAAAGGCCGCGTAGCCGAAGGTCACCAGCAGGCCGCGTTTGGGATCGTAGCGGCTCTTGATCGAGGCCATGTCGACGCCGGCGAATCCGGCCCCGGGCCGGTCGCTGACCAGTTTGCAGACCATGCCGCCCGGCTCGTCGTCGCCCTCGTGGAAGAACTGCACCAGCAGATGGGCGCTGCAGCAGGCCGGCTCGCCGCCGGTGTCCAGCCAGGCCACCCGCACCCGGCCCTTGTAGAAGGTCCGGCTGCTGGTCTCCCAGGGCTCGACGATGTTGGACGCCAGATCGGTGACGCCGTCGCAGTCGCCGACGGTGGCCGCCAGGGCCGGCGACGCGGCCGCGAGCGCGCTCGCCACGGCCAGTAGAGCCAGGGGTCTGTGCATGGAAGCCTCCAGGACCGGGCGCGCACCGACGCGCCTGCCGGCCCATCCTGCGGCCTGACTCCCGCGGCGCCTACCCCCGGCGACCGGCGGTCAGCGGATGCGGGTGACGACCTTGCGGCTGTCGACCGCCTCGACCGACCAGACCCGGTCGGGCTGATGCTTGCGGGCCGTGGCCAGGTGGCGGTCCGGGCGCCGCGCGTCGACGACGCAGGAGCGGCCGACCGCCAGCCCCAGCAGGCGTTCGGTGATCTGACCGTAGGCCTTGGGCATCGGCGGGCCCGCCTATTTCATCGTCGGGATGACGAAGGCCGAATCCTCGGTCTCGCCTTCGGGCCAGCGCGCCGTGATGGTCTTGACCTTGGTCCAGAACTTCAGACCTTCCATGCCGTGCTGGTTGGTGTCGCCAAAGGCGCTGCGCTTCCAGCCGCCGAAGGTGTGGTAGGCCACCGGCACCGGGATCGGCACATTGATGCCGACCATGCCGACCTGGACACGGTTGGCGAACTCGCGGGCGGCGCGGCCGCTGCGGGTGAAGATGGCCACGCCGTTGCCGTACTGGTGCTTGCTGGGCAGATCGACGGCCTCTTCGAAGCTCTCGGCCCGGACCATCTGCAGCACCGGGCCAAAGATCTCCTCGTGGTAGGTCTTCATCCCCGGCTTCACGCCGTCGAAGAAGCTGGGGCCGATGAAGAAGCCCTTTTCGAAGCCCTGCAGCTTGAAGTCGCGGCCGTCGACGACCAGTTCGGCGCCCTCGTCCTTACCGATCTGGATGTAGTCGGCGATCTTCTGGCGATGGGCGGCCGAGACGACGGGGCCGTACTGGGCGTCGGCGTCGTTGCTGATCCCGACCTTCAGGGTTTCGATCTCGGCGATCATCCGCTCGCGCAGTTCGTCGGCGACCTTCTTGCCCACGGGGACCACGACCGGCAGCGCCATGCAGCGCTCACCGGCCGAACCGAAGGCGGCGCCGGAGAGATCCTTGACCACCTGGTCCAGATCCGCGTCGGGCATGACGATGCCGTGGTTCTTGGCGCCGCCCATGGCCTGGACCCGTTTGCCGTGCGACGTGCCGCGGGCATAGACATACTGGGCGATGTCGGAGCTGCCGACGAAGCTGACCGCCTTGATATCGGGATGGTCGAGGATGGCGTCGACGGCGGTCTTGTCGCCATGCACCACGTTGAGCACCCCGGCTGGCGCGCCGGCTTCCATCATCAGCTCGCCCAGGCGGACCGGGAGGCTGGGATCCTTCTCCGAAGGCTTGAGGATGAAGGTGTTGCCGGTGGCGATGGCCACGCCGAACATCCACATCGGGATCATGGCCGGGAAGTTGAACGGGGTGATGCCGGCGACCACGCCCAGCGGCTGGCGCATGGAATAGACGTCGATGCCGGGACCCGCGCCCTCGGTGTATTCACCCTTGAGCACATGCGGGATGCCGCAGGTGAACTCGATCACCTCCAGGCCGCGCTGAACGTCGCCCTTGCTGTCGGCGATGACCTTGCCGTGCTCGGCCGAGAGCATCTCGGCCAGATCCTGCATGTTGGCCTCGACCAGCCGTTTGAACTCGAACATCACCCGCGCGCGGCGCTGGGGATTGGTCGCCGCCCAGCCCGGGAAGGCCGCCAGCGCGGCCTGAACAGCGCCGTCCAGCTCGCCGGCCGTGGCCAGCTGAACCCGCGCCTGAACCTCACCGGTGTTGGGGTTGAACACCTCACCGAAGCGGCCCGAAGCGCCTTCGAAGGTCGCGCCGTTCACGAAATGACGGATGTCCCGCATGGCAATGTTCCTCAATGTCGGTCGTCTGGAGACGGCAACGCGGCGAAGCGCCGCCCCGCCAGCATACCCCTGGGGTCGCGGCGCAGGGCCTATCATCTGGCGTCACGGGACGGTATTGCAATATTGCAGTGATAGACACGTAGAAATGCAGGCCCATGTTCGACTGGGATGATCTGAGGATCTTTCTGGCGGCGGCGCGCGCCGGATCCCTGACCGCCGCGGCGCCGGTGCTGGGCATCGACGCCGCGACCGTCGGCCGGCGCGTGGCGCGGCTGGAGACGGCGTTGAAGGCCACGCTGTTTGTCCGCTCGGCCGGCGGACTGGTGCTGACCTCGGCGGGATCGCACCTGCTCGAAACCGGGCTGAACGCCGAGGCCGCGATGGGCGCCGCCGCTCGGGTGGGTCAGCCCGACGCGGTGGGCGGCACGGTCAGGCTGAGCACGGCCGAGGGTTTTGGCGCCGCCATCCTCGCCCCCGCCCTGCCCGCGCTCAGAGCCCGGCGACCGGCCCTGCGCATCGAACTGGCGGCCAACGCCGGGTTTCTGTCGCCGACGACCCGCGAGGTCGACCTGGCCGTCACCCTCAGCGCGCCCGCCTCGCCCCGCCTCGAGGTCGAGCCCCTGACCGACTACCAGCTCGCCCTCTATGCGGCGCCCGACTACCTCGAACGGGCCGGCCGGCCGGACGCCGCGGCCGACCTGGGGCGGTTTGATCTGGTCGGCTACATTGAGGATCTGATCTACGCCCCGGAGCTGCGCTACATGGACGAGGCGCACCCGTCCCTCAGACCGTCGCTGTCGAGCTCCTCGATCAACGCCCAGCAGAAGATCATCGCCGCTGGCGGCGGCATCGGCATCCTGCCGTGCTTTCTCGCCGGCGACCTCGTTCAGGTGCTTCCAGAGATCGTGCTCACCCGCCGGTTCTGGATCGGTGCGCTGCGCGAGGTGGCGGCCACCGCTAGGGTCAGGGCCGTGCGCGACTGGCTGCGCGACATCGCCCAGGCCAACCGCGACCGACTGCTGCCGTTCAGCTCCGGCGGCTGATCGGTCGGCGGCCCCTTACGGGAGGGGCGACTGGCGGGGAAGGATGGCGGAGACGGTGGGATTCGAACCCACGGTACCCTTTTGGGGTACGCTCATTTAGCAAACGAGTCCCTTCGGCCACTCGGGCACGTCTCCATCCCGCTTTCGCGGGAGGCCCCTCATATCCAAGTGGCGCGCGCTTCGCAACGACCACCACGCACTGAATGAGCGAACCTTGTTAACCGGACGCTCAACCGGACGTGAGACGGTGCCCGCGATGAAGATTGCGACAGCCCCGCGCGATGAACCGACCGGCCCCTCCGAGACGGGCCGGGCTGAAGCCGTACGCGCCCTGCACGAGATGCTCGACGCCCGTTTCGGGCCCGAATCCACCCCTGTCGCCAAGGATCGCCGCCCCGAACGCCGGGGTCCCTTCCGGCCGGCGCGCCTGACGCCCGTGCGCTCGCGGCTCGAGCTGGGCCAGGTCACCGGCGCCTACCGGGCGCTGGACAGCGCCCTGGTGATCATCCTGGCGGTTGTCGCGGCCCAGATTCACGCGACCCAGGGGCTTTTCTCGGCGCCCCTCGGCGCCCTCCTGCCGCTGGTGCTTGGAACAGCCGTTCTGATCTGGAGTCTGCCAGTGCTGCGGAGCTACGGGTTTGGTCGGCGCGAGACCATGGCCCGCCATCTGATCCGGGTTTGCGCCGCCTTCGGCCTGACCGGCCTGGGTCTGGCCGCGAGCCTGGTCCTGCTGCCCCAGGGCCGCGAGGCCGCGCCCGCGGCCATGGCCTGGTTCGTCATGAGCCTGGGCGGCCTGGTTCTGACCCATGGGCTGTGGTGGTCAATCGTCTCGGGCTGGCGGCGCGAAGGGCGGCTGACGCCCAACATCGTCATCGTCGGCGCCACCGAGTCGGCGCGCAAACTGATTGAAACCGCGCTCAAAACCCAGGAAGTCGCCGTGCTGGGGGTGTTCGACGACCGCCTCGGCCGCGCGCCCAAGGACATCGCGGGCGTCCCCGTGCTGGGCGACACCGGCGACCTTCTTGGCCACCGGATCATGCCCTATGTCGATCGTATCGTGATCGCCGTGACGGCGTCGGCCCAGCCGCGCATCCGCCAGCTGATCGATCGACTCAGGGTGCTGCCCAACGAGGTCAGCCTGGTCATCGAGGCCGGCGGCGAAGATGGGCGCCAGCGGGCCCTGTCGCGGATCGCCGACGCCCAACTGGCCCAGGTTTCGGGCGAGCCGGCCAATATCCGCCGGGCCGGCGTCAAACGGGCCCAGGACCTGGTCGTGGCCAGCCTCGCGCTGCTTCTGGGCTGGCCGATCATGGTGGCGGTGGCCGTCGCCGTGCGGCTGGACAGTCCCGGCCCCATCTTCTTCCGCCAGCGCCGGCACGGCTTCAATAATGAGGAAATCCTGGTCTGGAAATTCCGCTCGATGCGGGCCGAGGCCGCTGATTTCGCCGCCGTGCAACAGGTTCGCGCCGGCGATGACCGGGTCACCCGCGTGGGGGGCTTCATCCGCAAGACCAGTCTCGACGAGTTGCCTCAGTTGTTTAACGTTCTGCTCGGCGAGATGAGCCTGGTCGGGCCCCGCCCTCATGCTGTCGGCATGAAGACCGGCCAGACGGAATCGGCCCGACTGGTCGCCGAGTACGCTCACCGCCACCGCATGAAGCCGGGCATGACCGGCTGGGCCGCCATCCATGGTTCGCGCGGACCGGTGGACACACCCGAGCTGGTCCGCAGACGGGTCGCTCTGGACATCGAATACATCGAGCGCCAGTCCTTCTGGCTCGACCTCTACGTCATGGCCATGACCATCCCCTGCCTGCTCGGGGACCGGGATCAGGTGCGGTAGAGCGCCATGTTCCGTCGCGGTCTGATCGGCTATCTGCCGGCCAATATCATCCAGGGTCTGGTCGGGCTGCTGACCATCGTGGTCTTCACCCGGCTGCTGACGCCCGAGCAGTACGGCGGCTACGCCCTGGCCCTCTCGGTCATGATGCTGGTCCACACCACCCTGTTCACCTGGATCGAGGCCGCCATGGCCCGGTTCCAGGCCAGGGCGGTCGAGCGGGGCGACACCGCCGACCATCTGGCCACCCTGCTGCGCGCCTTTGCCGTCCTTGCCGTGATCTTTCCGGTCCTGTCAGGGATCGCCGTCTGGCTGACGCCGATCAGCCCCGCGCTCAAGCTGGCGATCGGGGCGGGGCTGGTTTCCATCCTGTTCCGCTCCCTGCTCCGCATCATTCAGGAACATCGCCGCGCCGACGGCGAGGTGATGGCGGCCTCCGGACTGGATATGGCCCTGACGGCCGGCGGCTTCGCCATCGGCGTGCTGGCCATCACCCTGGGCGCCGGCGCGGCCGGCCCGATGATCGGCCTCGCGGCGATCGCGATGCTGTGTCTCGCCTTCACCCTGCCCCGCGAGCTGAGGATGGCCCGCGGGGGCCGGTTCGAGCCGGCCCGGCTGAAGGACTACGCCAGCTACGGCCTGCC
This sequence comes from Caulobacter sp., assembly GCA_030680355.1. Taxonomy (GTDB): domain Bacteria; phylum Pseudomonadota; class Alphaproteobacteria; order Caulobacterales; family Caulobacteraceae; genus Caulobacter. The sequence continues at coordinate 39,639 of JAUXVF010000026.1, read as the reverse complement.
GGTGTCGCTGTCGCTGATCCTGGCCCTGGTCATCTCCACCACTGACCGGTTTCTGCTGGCCGCCTTTCTCGACGAGGGGGCGGTGGGCGTCTATCACGCCGGCTACAGCCTAGCGAACCGCACCCTGGACGTGATGTTCATCTGGCTGGGCATGGCCGGCGGACCGGCCATGGTCGCCGCCCTCGAGCGGGGCGGCCGGCCGGCCCTCGAGGCGACGGCCCGCGAGCAGTCCTCCCTGATGGTGCTGCTGACCCTGCCGGCCGCCGTCGGCCTGGGCCTGGTCGCCCACCCCCTGGCCGAGGTGATGATCGGCGGGCCGCTGGTCGAGGGCGCCGCCCAGGTCACGCCCTGGGTCGCGTTCGGCGCCTTCTTCGCCGGCGTCACCACCTACTATCTGCACCAGGCCTTCACCCTGGGCCGCAAGACCCATCTGCTGTTCGCGGCCATGATCCTGCCGGCCGCCGTCAACCTGGGCCTCAACCTGGTCCTGATCCCGCGCTTCGGCATAGCCGGGGCGATGTGGTCGACGGCGGTCAGCTACGCCCTGGGGGCGGGCATGTCCTGGCTGCTGGGCCGCCACGCCATGCCCCTGCCCCTGCCCACCGCGGTGCTCTGGCGGTCGGGACTGGCCTGCCTGGTCATGGTCCTCGTCGTCACCCGAATTCCAGCCGTCGGCGGCCTGCTCGAACTGCTGCTCAAGGCCGGGGTCGGCGCCGCCGTCTATGGCGCCGTGGCGGTTCTGCTCGACGCGGGCGGCCTGCGCACCCATGCCGGGGTCGTCCTGCGGGGCCTGCGCGCGCGGACCGCGTCATGACCGCCCTGGCCAGGGAGTGGGTGACCAACAACGCCGCCTGGGCCCGGGCGATGCCGCGGCTCTCTATTCTGATCCCCTTCCTGCGGGACGATCCAACCCGGCTGCTGGCCGCCCTTGGCCGGGAGGCCGCGTCGGCCGAGATCATCCTGCTCGACGATGGGACGGGCGATCCAGACCTGTCAGCGCGCATCGACGCGGCGGTTCAGGCCTCGCCGCTCCCGGCGCGTTTTGTGCGGCTGACCGTCAACGAAGGCCGGTCACGGGGACGCAACCGTCTGGCCCGCCACGCCCGGGCCGACCGCTTTCTGTTCATCGACGCCGACATGCTGCCCGACAGCGACCATTTCCTGGCCGACTGGCTGGCCCTGATCGACCGGCGGGACCCCGCAGCCGCTTTTGGCGGCTTCTCGCTGGACCAGACCCCGATCACCCGCGAACACGCCCTGCATCGGGCCATGGCGCTGAAGAGCGACTGTGTCACCGCCGCCGACCGCGCCAAAGCGCCCGAGAAACACGTCTTCACGGCCAACCTGCTGGTCCGCCGCGATGTCTTCGACGGCGTCGCCTTTGATGAAGCCTTCACCGGCTGGGGCTGGGAAGATGTCGAATGGGCCATCCGCGTCGCCGACCTCTGGCCCATCGTCCATGTCGACATTCCAGCCAGCCACCTGGGCCTCGATCCCGCGCCGGTGATGGCCCGCAAATACGAACAGTCGGCGGCCAATTTCGCCCGCGTCGTGGCGGCTCATCGCGCGGTGGTTCAGACCTACCCCAGCTACCGGGTCGCGCGCCTGCTGCGCCATATGCCCCTGCGCGGCGTCTGGCGTCCGCTCCTCAAGGCTGTCGCCCTGGCCGAGGTGCTGCCCACGCGGCTGCGGGCGTTCGCGCTGCGTCTCTATCGCGCCGCCCTCTATGCGGAGGCGGTATGATGGACGCCTATTCCGCCGACCGATCGCTGAAGGGGAAGCTGCGCCGGCGTCTGGCCCGACTGTTTCAGCGCCGCAGGCTGTCGCTGCGGCTTGAGCGGCCGATGCTGACCCTCAGTTTCGACGACGCCCCGGTCACAGCCACCACGGTCGGCGCCGATGTGCTGCAGGCGCGCCGGGTTCGGGGGACCTATTATTTCTCGGCCGGGCTGGCCGGCGGCGATGGTCCGATGGGCCGCTATGCCGGCGAGGACGACGCGCGCAGGCTGGCGGAGGCGGGCCACGAGATCGCCTGCCACACCTTCTCCCATCTCGACTGCGGCCAGGCCGCCGCGCGCGCGATCATCGATGACGTCGACCGCAACGCCCTGGCCCTGAAGGCCTGGAACCTCAGCCCGGTCGAAAGCTTCGCCTATCCCTATGGCGACGTCTCCATCCGGGCCAAACGCGCCCTGGGCGGGCGGTTCAGAACCCTGCGCACGGTTCAGGCGGGGCTGGTCGAGGACGGCGCCGACGCCAACCAGCTGCCGTCGGTGGGCATTGAGGGACCGGAAGGCGAAGCGGCGGCCATGCACTGGATCGACCGGGCCGCCGACCGCAGGGCCTGGCTGATCCTCTACACGCACGACGTCGCCGACTCGCCCTCGCCCTGGGGCTGCACGCCCGAGGCCCTTGGCCATATCGTCGACGCGGCGCTGGCGCGGGGCTTTGATGTGGTGACGGCCGCCGAAGGCGCCCGGCGGCTGGGGCTGTAGGCCCGGACTGGCGTCTCCGGCGGCGAGGCGGCCGGCGAAGAACGTCCCCTTATAGAAACTGACCCAGTCCCCTAGATTTTTTCTCTATCGATTTCGTCGTCTAATAATTCGACATGACCTCCCGCAGCGGAGATCGCGCATGTCTGATTTTATCCTGTTCTCTGTCGTCGGCTTCTTCGCCCAGATCGTCGATGGCGCCCTGGGCATGGCCTACGGGGTCATTTCGTCGACGTTTCTGCTGAGCCTCGGTGTTCCTCCGGCCATGGCTTCGGCGAGCGTCCATGCCGCCGAGGTGTTCACCACGGCGGCCTCGGCCGGCTCCCACGCCGTGAACAGGAACGTCAACTGGCGCCTGTTCGCGCCGCTGGCGATCGGCGGCTGCGTTGGCGGGGTTCTGGGCGCCTTCCTGTTGACCTCGATCGACGGCGCCGTGCTCAAACCCTACATCACCGCCTATCTGGCCGTGATGGGCGCGGCCATTCTGTACCGGGCCTGGCGGTCGACGACGCCCCGGTCGTTTCCGAACCGTTATTGCGGCCCTCTGGGCCTGTTCGGCGGCTTTCTTGACGCGGTCGGCGGCGGCGGCTGGGGCCCCACGGTCACCACCGCGATGGTCGGCGACGGCGCCGAGCCCCGGATCAGCATCGGGACCGCCAACACGGCGGAGTTCTTCGTCACGGCGACCATCTCCGCCACCTTCCTGACCGCGCTTCTGACCGGTCACTGGGCGGACGCCGTGGGCTTCAAGGGCCATGCATCGGCGATCGGCGGGCTGATCGTCGGCGGACTGCTGGCCGCGCCGCTCGCGGGCTACATGGTGAAGATCATCCCCGTTCGGGTCCTGACCTTCGCCGTCGGCGGCCTCGTGCTCCTGTTGGCCACCTATCAGACGGCTCGCCTCATAGGGTTGGTCTGACGCCCAACCCTAGTCCCGTCCCGACCAGCCCAGCTTCACGGCCAGGGCCACGAAAATCACCCAGCGCAGGTCATTGTAACTGACCGCCACGCTCTCGGTCAGCGTCATCAGCGAATAGACGACCAGGAACGGCAGGGCGAGATAGGCGCCGGGCTTGCGGAACACCGAGACCACGGCCGCGCCCATGGTCTGCAGATAGAACAGGCCCCAGGCCAGCAGACCGCCGTAGCCGAGGCCCAGCCACTGCTCCAGCCAGCTGTTGTGGGCGTGGCCGGCCTTGAAACCCGCTTCCTTGGTGATCCAGGCCAGGGGGCCCCAGCCGCTTTCGTCATCCCAGACGGCCGCATAGCCATAGCCGGTCCAGGGGCGCAGCGCGGCCTGGTGTTCGGCGGCGGCCCAGATCTTGGTGCGGCCGGTCAGGGTGGCGTCCTTGCCGAGCAGTTCGAGAAAGACATCGGAGGCGAACAGCAGGAAGGCGGCCAGCAGCAGGGCGGCCAGCACCGCCGCCCAGGTCGCCGCCACGCCCGACACCGGACCGCGGCGGGCCGTCCAGATGAAGGCCACCGCCCCCGCCCCGAGGATCAGGGACACCAACGAGGTCTTGGACGTCGACAACAGAACCAGGGCCAGGGCCAGGCCGGCGAACAGCCACCAGAGCAACGCCCGTCTGGGGTTGAGCATGGCGGCGGCGGCGAAGATGGAAAAGGCGATGGCCATGTCGCCGCCCAGGCCGTTCTTCTCCGTCCACAGCCCCCGCCATGCCCCGGGAAACAGCTCGTGCATGATGCCCAGCTTGGGCGCCAGCAGGGCCATGGCGAAGGAGCCGATCACCAGCAGGGCGTTGGCGACGGCCAGCACCTCGGCCAGGGTCGACCATCGGAAACGGGTGGCCAGAACGACGCCGCCCAGGGTGGTGGCCGAAATGGCGACGATCCGACGGATGGTCTGGTCCGGCGCGATCGACCAGACCGTCGATAGCACCACGATGGCCATCAGGATCAACAGGAAGGGCTGCCGGATCAGGGCCTGGAAGGTGGCCCCCGGCGTCATGGCCAGCAGCACCACGCCCGCGCCATAGGCCGGCAGATAGACGTTGCGGACGGTTCCCGAACTGGCCGCGTCGATGGTCGTGCCAAACAGCGGCACGATCCAGCCCTGGCTGTAGATCAGGACAATGAAGACGGCGAGCCCGAACGCCAGCCAGTCCCAGGCGTCGGCCCGGTCACCGTGCCCCTCCGCGCTCCAGGCGGGCGCGGACGCGGTCACCTCAGGAAGGCCTTCAGGAAGCCGGGCGCCTCGACCCGGGTGCGATTGAAGAACACCCCGGCCACCCGGCCGCCGACGCCGGTGATGGCGTCCCTCAGACGCGCCGGCGCCGAGACGTCCGGCTGGTCGGCGGCGACCACCAGGACCGTCTGGTCCATGAAGGGGGCGATGGTCAGGGCCGCCTGGGAGCGGTCGACCGACGGGCAGTCGACGACCACCAGGTCGGCGTGCCGCTTGAGCGCGTTCCAGTAGTCGGCGCTGGGCAGGATATGGACGCCCTGGCGGCCGCGAAGCACTTCGGAGCGGAACCGCGTGACCCACCAGCTCTGTCGACCCACGGCATGAGCGACCAGGAAGCGCGAGTCCGGGGCGTCGGTCCCGTCCGGCATCGGCGTCGGCGGCTGGACGGTGAAGAAAACGCTGCCGTCGGGGGTCGCGGCCACGGCCGGACCCAGTTGACCATGGGCGTCGGGATCGGCGGCCAGGGCCGCGTGCTGCGCCGAGGCGAACAGGTCCATGTCGACAAGCCAGACGGTGCGGCCGGCGCGGCGGGCCGCGTAGGCGGCGAACTCCCGGGCGACGGTCGAGGCGCCCTCCCCCCGGCGTGCGGCGACGAACTGGACAGCGCGCGCGCGTCCAGGCGACGCGCCGCCCAGGGACGCCCACAACTCCGCCATTTCGGCGCTCAAATCCACCATTGCTCGAATCGCCGCGGGCCCAATCCTGTCAGGCTAGACCATCGGGAGGCCGCTGGAACCTAGTGCGCTTTCATCGGGGCGGCGCCAAGCACCGGCAAATCGAACGTCCGCTGGGCCGAAGCGCGTGTCGGAAGGCCCGGACGGAGGAACATTCGCACCAGACCGGCGCACAGGGCGGAGAACAATCCAAACACCAGGGCCAGAGCCACAACGGCTTTGCGCAGGCTCTTGCCCCGGGTCGCCGGGGTGGCGCGGTCGACGATGCGGATGTTGTCGTTGGTCTCCGAAGCGATTTCCCGCGCCGCCTGATCCTGACGCTCCTTGACGGTAAAATCGCGGACGCTGTTCTGCAGGACGTCGCGATCCATGCTCAGGGCCTGGAATTCCGGCTCAAGGGCGGCCAGGCGCTGCAGCTGACTCGTCGCCTTGGACGACTGGACGGCATAGGCGTTCAGCGATTGGGTCAGGGCGGCGACCTCGGCGGCGGTCTGCATACGCTCGGTCTGCAGCGTCTGGTGCACAGGATTGACGCCGATGCGGCGGGCGCCGTCGGTGGCGGTTCGCCCCGCCGCGACCCCGGCCGACAGCTGGGCGATCTGGGCCTCCACGTCCCGCACCGGATCGGCGTCGGGCCGGTAGCGCGACAGCAGTTCCTCCCGCTGCAGCCGCAGGGCCGCCAGCCGTTGGGAGGCCGTGGCGTCGACGTCGCGATAGAGGCCGATCTCGGGGGCCACCTGGGCCAGCTGACCGTCGAGCACGGCCAGACGGGCCTGCCGATCCTGCAGCAGCACCTCGGCGGCGTAGCGCTGCGCCTCGATCTGGCCGATCAGCTGGGTCGCGGCGGTCTTCTGGGCGGCGAAGTCGCCGATGTCATTGGTGGCCAGGAAGGTCTGGTAGGCACTGTCGGCCTCCTGCAGCTGGTCCTCGAACAGCACCCGCTGGCGCTCGAACACCGGCGAGGCCGGCTGGATCAGCACCGTGCGGCGGTAGATGAGGTATTCCTCGAGCAGGGTGTTGACGACCCGCGCGGCCATCACCGGATCGTCGTTTTCGAACCCGACCCGGACCACGGGATTGTCCGGGGCCGAGGCGACCGAGATTTTCTTGCCCATGTCTTCGACGGCCTTGGCCATCATCGCGGCCTTCCCGGCCGGGGACGCTCCGGCATAACGATCGCCGAGCCTGGGATAGATCGCGTCCAGGCCGATCTTGCGCAGAACCCGTTCGCGCAGTTGGCTGCTCCGCAGGATTTCCACCTCGGATTGGACCAGGGAATCATTGTCCGGCACCGCGCCGCGGGCCGCGTCCCCGGCCAGGGGCTCATAGACGTATTCCTGACCCAGCTGGATCAGGATGCTGGAACTGGCCGGATAGGCCTTTTTCAGGGTCAGGGCGAAGCCGACGCCGAGCATGAGAATGAGCAGGAACACCGCCAGCATAAGGCCCCGTTCGCGCCACAGCAGGGTGATGAAGTCGGTCGGCGCATAGCGCGGCCGGGTCGCCCAATCGGCGCGCGACCGGTCACGCCCGGGCGGGTCGTGGGGAACGGTCCTCCAGGCGCTTTGCGTGTTCATACGAATCCGGGACTTTCAGGCCTTATGGGGGACCCTCGCCGGAGCGCGATTAACACTCCGTTACCCATTCTCGTTAACCCTTGGGTTATGCGGAAAATCGCCCCCCTTTGCACCGTCCTGACCCTGAGCGCCGCCCTGGCGGCCGGGAGTCCGGCCCAGGCCTGGCCCTGGGGCGGCGGAGAGCGGACCCGGCCCGCGCCCCGGCCCGCGGCGCCGGCCGGCTTCCCTGACATCGGCTATGCCGACTGGACCGACCAGGAGCCGGACTATCGCCTCTATCCGGGGGACACCGTCGACATCACCGTGCCCTCGGCGCCGGAACTGACCAAGACCGGCGTCATCGTCCAGCCCGACGGCCGGGTGACCATGCCCCTGATCGCGCCGGTGATGGCCGCCGATCGCACGATTCCCGAACTGCAGGACGCCCTCACCCGCGCCTACGCCAGCCAGCTGCTGCGCTCGCAGGTGGTGGTGACCATGACGGCGGCGACGCCCCTGAAGGTGTTTGTCGGCGGCGAGGTTGGAACGCCCGGCGTCTTCGACATGCCCGGCGACATCAACAGCCTGCAGGCCATTATCCAGGCCGGCGGCCTGAAGCCCTCGGCCAAATCCGGTCAGGTGGTGATTATCCGGCGGGGGTCGGGCGGTCAGGCCATGATGCGGACCGTGAACCTGAAACAGGCGATGCAGTCGCCCGCCAGCGCCGACTTCGTGCCACTGCGCCGGTTCGACATCGTCTATGTGCCGAGAAGCAACGTCGCCGAGGTGGGCCTGTGGGTCCAGCAATGGTTCCGCGACCTGTCGCCGGTCCAGTTCAGCTACGCGCTGAACGGCCAGTACAACAACTAGGCGAAACTAGCCCTGGGCCAGCCACTGGCGCGCCTGACGCTGGGCGTCGGCGACGTCGGCCGGATCCATCTCGGCGCTGAGCTCCTTGCGGTAGACCTTGGCTTCCGTCGAGCCGCGCATGGCCGCCAGGTTGAACAGCATATGGGCCGAGACATAGTCGAGCGGCGCACCGCCCTGGCCTGTGGAATAGAGCAGCCCCATCCGAAACAGCTCGTCGCCGGAAGAGTCCGGGCCGGGCAGCGGGATGGTCGCCGGAGCTTCGTATTCGACGCTCGCAAGCATGGTTTTCTTCCCTTCAAAACCCGCTTCGGACGGTTCTGTCCAAAGCCGATGCCCCAAAAGAATACCCCTTGGCTGAACATGGGGTTAACCGCGACAATCCTTTGTATTCAACAGACAATACAGAAAGCGTTCACGCCCGTTACTATCGGTAAAACTCCATCGCCACGAGGTTAACGCGGCGACCGGAGCGGTGGGCGAATCTGACGGCTCTGTTCAGGTCGGGTTCAGGCAGGCCGCGCCACCTTGAGCCTGTCGAGGGAACCATGTGGCCGGTTTCGGCCACACCGACAGAGGAGACCTTCGCCATGAAGCGTCTGATCTTGACCATCACCGCCATCGCCGCGGTCGCCGGGCCCATGGCCATCACCGCGACCGAGGCCTCAGCCCAGGACCGTGGGCGCCACTATGACCGACGCGATGATCGCCGGGACGACCGGCGGTATGACCGCCGCGAAAGCCGGCGCGACAGTCGGCAGGATTACCGCCGCGACCAGCGCTGGGATTCCCGCACGCGCTGGAACGGCGGCCAGCACAACGGCTACTACTACAACAACCAGTGGCACTACGGCCCGCCGCCCACGACCTATTACGGCCGCCCCGGCTATGCGCCCGGCCACGCGGCCTGGCGACGCGGCGCCTATCTGCCGTCCTACTACCGGTCGCGCGGCTATGTGGTGTCCGACTACGGCCGCTATCGCCTGCGCCCGCCGCCCCGCGGCTACTACTGGTACCGCGACGGCAATGACTTCCTGCTCGCCGCCGTCGCCACGGGCCTGATCCTGGACGTGATCATCAACCACTAGGGTAGCGATGGTCCCGAACGAACGCCGCCCCGGAGGAGACTCCGGGGCGGTTTTCGTTTTGCCTGGCTCGACGCGCCCCTGGTCAGGTCCGGAGGGCCGTGTCGAAGGACGGTCTACAGCCCAAGCTTCGCCTTCAGGATCTCGTTGACGGCGGCCGGGTTGGCCTTGCCGCCGGTTTCCTTCATCACCTGACCGACGAACCAGCCGATGGCCTGGGGCTTGTCCTTGACGGCCGCTGCCTTGTCGGGATTGGCCGCGATCAGGGCGTCGACGGCGGTCTCGATGGCGCCGGTGTCGGTGATCTGGACCAGGCCGTGCTTTTCGACGATGGCGGCCGGCGCGCCCTCCCCGGCCCACATGTGTTCGAACACCGTGCGGGCGATCTTGCCGGAGATGGTGCCGTCCTCGATCAGCCCCACCAGCGCGGCGATGTCGGCAGCCGGGATCGGTGAATCCTTGATCTCCAGCCCGTCCTTGCCCAGACGCCCGAGCAGGTCGTTCAGCGTCCAGTTGGCCACCAGCTTGGCGTCGCGACCGGTCGCGGCCTCCTCGAAGAAGGCGGCCACGTCGCCGTCGGAGGTCAGCACGGCGGCGTCATAGGGCGACAGGCCGTAGTCGGCCATCAGCCGGGCCTTCTTGGCGTCGGGCAGCTCGGGCAGCGAGGCCTTGATCTCATCCACCCAGGCTTGCTCCAGCACCAGCGGCAGAAGGTCGGGATCGGGGAAGTAGCGGTAGTCGTGCGCCTCTTCCTTGCTGCGCATCGAGCGGGTCTCGCCCTTGCCGGGATCGAACAGCCGGGTCTGCTGCTTGATCACGCCGCCGTCCTCGATGATCTCGATCTGACGGCGGGCCTCGTAGTTGATGGCCTGCTGGATGAAGCGGTAGGAATTGACGTTCTTGATCTCGCAGCGCGTGCCCAGATGGCTGAAGTCGCCGGTCGCCCGGAACTTTTCATACTGGCCGACGCGGCAGACCGAGACATTGACGTCGGCGCGCAGGTTGCCCTTGTCCATGTCGCCGTCGCAGGTGCCCAGCGTGATCAGGATGGCGCGGATCTTCTTCACATAGGCGGCCGCCTGCTCGGGCGAGCGCATGTCCGGCATGGAGACGATCTCCATCAGGGCCGTGCCCGACCGGTTCAGGTCGACATAGGTCTCATTGGGCGACAGGTCGTGGATCGACTTGCCGGCGTCCTGTTCCAGATGCAGCCGCTCGATGCGCACCTCGAAGGTGGCGCCGTCGTCGCCGTCGACCGTGACCAGACCCTCGCCGACGATCGGCGATTTGAACTGGCTGATCTGATAGCCCTGCGGCAGATCGGGGTAGAAGTAGTTCTTGCGGTCGAAGGTGCTCTTCAGATTGATCTGCGCCTTCAGGCCAAGGCCGGTGCGGACCGCCTGTTCGACGCAGAACCTGTTGAGCACCGGCAGCATGCCGGGCATGGCCGCGTCGACCAGCGACACCTGCTCATTGGGGCCGGCGCCGAAGCCCACGGCCGCGCCGCTGAACAGCTTGGAATTGCTGGCCACCTGGGCGTGAATCTCCAGGCCCAGAACGATTTCCCAGTCGCCCGTGCGGCCGGTGAGGATAGTGGCAGAGTCAGTCATGGGCAGCGCTATACACCGCTCCCCGCGCGGGCGGGAGAGCCGATTAGAGGTGGAGAACGCGATTAAAACGGTCGAGCACCGCCTCGTGCGTGGTTGGGTGACTAGGCTTCAGTGACAACGCCTTGAGCGCGCGCCGCACCAAGATCAATTCGACTCATCATGCGCCTAGGAATGGCAGTCACCTTCAAAATCTACACGTTTGAGCTCATCGGGGCTTCCCTCAGGGAATAGCCTCCATGTCGCAGCGCTGTTGAACTCATTGCCACCATTGTCCGCGTAGCGAACAAATGTCCGAAAGTAGATCAGGAGGAAGTTGCGATTGAAATTTTCGACCATCCCCGGCGTGGGCTGTAGGGAACTCTGGACATCTACCGTAACCTCAGAAGCGCCCCCAGGTTCGACCGCATATTCTTTAACATCGCACGCGTGCTGGGAGTGGGAGATGGTTGCGATTCTATTGTCAATCGTTATCGAGCAATAAAATTGCAATATCCGGGCAGGCGCATTCCCAACGTTCTGGATCTTTACCCTAATTTTGGCATCGCTTATTTTTCCTAACAAGTACGATCTCAAGTCACTGCCAACCGGCATTGCGTAGATGTCCGGGCCGGAGTTTCGGCTTGGTAACAGTTCACTGCGCTCAGGAAATGAGCCTGTCTGTCCATCTGCGCCTGACGCTCCCGCCTTCCACATGGCCCGGCGGCTCCACAAGTCGAACCAAAGCCCAACAGCAAAGCCCGTCACGAGACCAAGGAGCCCGCCAGCGACCCAAGGGAACCATGTCAGCCCACCTAGGCTCGCAAAGAATCCAATGAAAGTCTGAAATCGCGCGGACGGTTTATCGAATGCTCCAAGCTCAGTGAGAAAGGCAATTGAGAAGGGGACGAGGTATACGGCGGCGAATGCGCCCCAAACGCCAGCGGTAGCGCAGAGTGCCCAGCCCCTCACCGTCGTTGGCAACTTGCTTTCCATCAAGCAGTAGTGCCCACGCCAGGTCTCAATTTCAAGCTGTATGAACCCCTGTTTCAGACTGAGCAGACCACACGTTCTCCGCAGCACTGAGGACCGTACGACTAGAGATGCAGCACTTTGCCATAGGCGTCGAGTACCGCCTCGTGCATCGCCTCGCTCATGGTCGGGTGGGCGTAGACGGTGGCCATCAGGTCTTCCTCGGTCGCCTCGAGGGTGATGGCGACGCCGAAGCCCTGGATCATCTCGGTGACCTCATGGCCGATCATATGGGTGCCCAGCAGGGCCCCGGTCTTGCCGTCGAACACCGTCTTGACGAAGCCCTCGGTCTCGCCGGCGGCCACCGCCTTGCCGTTGACCTTGAAGGGGAAGCGACCGGCGCGCACCTCATGGCCGGCCGCCTTGGCCGCCGCCTCGGTCAGGCCGATCGAGGCCACCTGCGGATTGGCGTAGGTGCAGCCGGGGATCGGGGCGGTCAGGTTGGCGGGCTTGAGCCCAGCGATATGCTCGATGCAGTGAACGCCTTCGTGGCTGGCCTTGTGGGCCAGCCAGGGCGGGCCGGCGACGTCGCCGATGGCGTAGAGGCCAGGGACGTTGGTCTGGCTGTGGCTGTCGGTGACCATATGGCCGCGGTCGACCTTGGCGCCGAGGGCCTCGAGGCCGAGGTTCTCGACATTGCCGGTGATGCCGACGGCGACGATGGCGACCTCGGCTTCGAGGGTCTCGGCCTTGCCGCCGACCTCCAGCGCCACCGAGACGCCGGACTTGCTCTTGCTGAGCTTGGTCACCTTGGCCCCGACGCGGAATTTGATGCCGCGTTTTTCGAAGGCGCGTTTGGCGGCCTTGGAGACCTCCTCGTCCTCGACGGGCAGGATGCGGTCGACCGCCTCGATCACCGTCACCTCCGAGCCCAGGGCGCGGTAGAAGCTGGCGAACTCGATGCCGATGGCGCCCGAGCCGATGACGATCAGGGTCTTGGGCTGGGCCTTGGGGGCCAGGGCGTCGCGATAGGTCCAGACCCGGTCGCCGTCGCTGGTCAGACCCACGGTCGGGATCTCGCGGGCGCGGGCGCCGGTGGCCAGGATGACGTGTTTGGCGGTCACCGTGCGGGCGCCGCCGGCGGTCAGGGCCACGACCACCTTGGGCGCGGGCGAACCCTTCTCCAGCCTGGCCTCGCCGGCGATGACCTCGATCTTGTGCTTCTTCATCAGGAAGGCGACGCCCTTGTTCATCGTCGCCGCCACGCCGCGCGAGCGTTCGATGATCTTTGCGAAGTCGAAGGCCGCGCCGCTGACCGACAGGCCGTAGTCGCCCAGATGGCTCAGCTGTTCATAGACCTCGCCGCTCTTGAGCAGGGCCTTGGTCGGGATACAGCCCCAGTTGAGGCAGATGCCGCCCAGCTCCGCCCGCTCGACGATGGCCGTCTTCAGGCCCAGCTGGCTGGCGCGGATGGCGGTCACGTAGCCGCCCGGGCCCGAACCGATGATGATGACGTCGAAATCCATCAGGTCAGCCTCAAACAATCATCGTCAGGGGATCTTCGATCATCGCCTTGAAGGCGCTAAGGAAGCGGGCCCCGATGGCGCCGTCGACCACCCGGTGATCGCAGGTCAGGGTCACGGTCATCACCGTGGCGATGGCCAGGGCGCCGTTCTTCACGACCGGCCGCGGCTCGCCGGCGCCGACGCTGAGGATACAGGCCTGGGGCTCGTTGATGATCGAGGCGAACGACTTGATGCCCATCATGCCCATGTTGGAGACCGAGAAGGTGCCGCCCTGGAATTCCTCGGGCTTGAGCTTCTTGGCGCGGGCGCGGGCGGCCAGATCCTTGGCCTCGGTGGCGATCTGCGCCAGGCCCTTGGTCTCGGCGGCGCGGATGATCGGGGTGATCAGTCCCCCGCCGTCGATGGAGACGGCCATGGCGATGTCCGCATGGTGGTGCATGGCGATGCCGTCGGGCGAATAGCTGGCGTTGGCCTCGGGCACGCGTTTCAGCGCCACGGCCACGGCCTTGATCACCAGGTCGTTGACGCTGACCTTGACGCCGTCCTTCTCGAGCATGGCGTTGATCTTCGCCCGCGCGGCCAAGAGGCCGTCGATCTCCAGATCGATGGTCAGCGGGAAGTGCGGCACGTCGCGGAAGCTGTCGGTCATCCGCCGGGCGATGGTCTTGCGCATGCCGTCGAGCGGGATCAGGTCGTAGCTGCCGGCGGGGATGCCCTGTTGCTCGAGGCTCTGGGCCTGACGGGCGGGGGCGGCGGCGCCCGATGACGCCGGAGCGGCGGCGGGGGCCTTGCCGCGGGCGGCCTCGATGTCGGCCTTGATCACCCGGCCATGCGGGCCGGAGCCCTGGATGGTCTTCAGATCAAGCCCGGCGGCCTGGGCCAGCCGGCGGGCCAGCGGCGAGGCGAACACGCGCTCGCCGTCGGCGGATTTGGGGGCGGGCGTCGCCGCTGGTGCGGCCTTCGACACGGCCGCTGGCGCGGCCTGCTCAGGCTGACTGGATTTTGACGGCTCGCTTTTCTTGTCCTCCTGAGCCGCCGGGGCGGCGACCTCACCCTCCCCGCTCAGCCGGGCGATCACCGCGTTGACCTTGACGTTCTCGGTTCCAGCCTCAACCAGCAGGGCCTCGATGACGCCCTCGTCGACGGCCTCGACCTCCATGGTCGCCTTGTCGGTTTCGATCTCGGCGATGACGTCGCCGGCCTGGACCGTGTCGCCGGCCTTGACGTGCCATTTGGCCAGCGTCCCCTCCTCCATGGTCGGGGACAGGGCGGGCATGAGGATCTCGATGGACATTCAGTCTTCCTTACTGAGATGCGCCAGGGCGGCCGCGTGGACCTCCCAGTTCTGGCCGTCGAAGGCTTCGATGCGCAGATCAAGGCCCTCGGTGGTGTCGAGGCAGCGGGCGTTGACCGACCAGCCGTCCGGGTTGGAACGGGGCCGGTAGAAGCTCTTCACGCCGCAGACCTTGCAGAAGGTGTGCTGCGCGACGCCGGTGTTGAAGCTGTAGGTGGTGATCTGGTCGGCCCCGGCGGTCAACCGGAAGCGGTTTTCCGGCACGATGACGTGAATGAAGCCGACCTTCTCGCACATCGAGCAGTTGCAGGCCTGGGCCTCGACCACGGCCGGCAGATCGGCCTCGAACCGCACCGCGCCGCAGTGGCAGCCGCCGGTGTGGGTTTGGGCGGCGGCTGTCATCGCGAGACCCTGGTGCATGGATCAGAGTCCACGCTCACCGAGCCGCAGATCGCCGCCAACCGACCTTCGTGGAACCGGGCCGTCAGTGGACCGGCCACCAACCAACCCTCTTTCTCGAAGGCCTCTTCCTTGCCGGCCGCAACTACGGCCGCCTTGGCATTCTCGCCCGCCTGAAGGCGCAGAGCGAGATCGCGAAGAGCGCCAATTTCCGCCTCCTGATAGCGCACAGTCGAGGACATGTCGGATTGCAGATGGCCCGCATCCAAGATGACATAGGCCAACGCTGCCAGACTCAGCGCCAGCGCGACCCCAAGAGCGGTAGCGATCCAGCGCATCACCGGTAACAAACCGCCTTCACCGCCGCGACAATCTTGTCCGGACCGGGCAGTGACAGGGCTTCGAGGTTGGCGGCGTAGGGCAGCGGCACGTCTTCCTGATGCACCCGCAGCGGCGGCGCATCGAGGTAGTCGAAGGCGTGCTCGACCACCCGGGCGACGATCTCGGCGCCGACGCCCATCGAGCCCCAGCCTTCCTCGGCGCTGACCAGGCGGTTGGTCTTGCGCACGCTCTCCAGGATGGTCTCGTGGTCGAGCGGGCGCAGGGTGCGCAGGTCGATGACCTCGGCCTCGATGCCTTCGGCGGCCAGGGTTTCGGCGGCCTGCAGGGCCAGGCCGACCATGCGGCTGTGAGCGGTGATGGTCACGTCCTTGCCTTCGCGGCGGACCTTGGCCTTGCCGATCGGCACCACCCAGTCCTCGACATCGGGGATGTCGAACTCAGTCCCGTACATCATCTCGTGTTCGAGGAAGACGACGGGGTTGGGATCGCGGATCGCCGCCTTGAGCAGGCCCTTGGCGTCGGCCGCGTCCCAGGGCGCGATGACCTTGAGGCCGGGGATCTGGGCGTACCAGGCGCTGTAGTCCTGGCTGTGCTGGGCCCCGACGCGGCTGGCCGCGCCGTTGGGGCCGCGGAACACGATCTGGGCGCGGATCTGGCCGCCGGACATGTAGAGGGTCTTGGCGGCGGAGTTGATGATCTGGTCGATGGCCTGCATGCCGAAATTCCAGGTCATGAACTCGACGATCGGTTTCAGGCCCGCCATGGCCGCCCCGACGCCCAGGCCGGCGAAGCCATGCTCGGTGATCGGGGTGTCGATGACGCGGCGGTCGCCGAACTCCTGCAGCAGTTCGCGGGAGACCTTGTAGGCGCCCTGATACTGGGCGACCTCCTCGCCCATCAGGAAGACGTCGCCGTCGCGACGCATCTCCTCGGCCATGGCGTCGCGCAGGGCGTCGCGCACGGTGATGCGGACCATCTTCGTGCCGGCCGGGATTTCGGGGTCGTTGAGGGGCTTGGGTGCGGGCTTCGACACGGCCGCTGGCGCGGCCTGCTCTGCCTGAGCTGGTTTTGTAGCGCTACCCTGTTTGTCATCCTGAGCAGCCGGCGAGGTCGGCGTGTCGGAGGACGCACCCTCCTCGCCCAGCCGGGCGATCGGAGTGTTGACCTTGACGTTCTCGGTTCCGGCCTCGACCAGCAGGGCGCTGATGACGCCCTCGTCGACGGCTTCGACCTCCATGGTCGCCTTGTCGGTCTCGATCTCGGCGATGACGTCGCCGGCCTTGACCGTATCGCCCGCTTTCACGTGCCATTTGGCGAGGGTGCCCTCCTCCATCGTCGGGGACAGGGCGGGCATCAGGATATCGACGCTCACTGGGCGGCCTCCAGATAGACGTCGGTGTAGAGCTCTGACGGGTCGGGCTCCGGGCTGGTCCTGGCGAACTCGACGGCGGCGGCGACGATGGCTTTCACCTCGGCGTCGATGGTCTTGAGCTCGTCGTCACCGACCTTGATGGCCGCCAGCTTTTCCTTCAGGTGATCAATGGGGTCGCGGGTCTTCTTGACCTCGTCGACCTCTTCCTTGGTGCGGTATTTGGCCGGGTCGCTCATCGAGTGGCCGCGGTAGCGATAGGTCTTCATCTCGAGGATGTAGGGACCCTTGCCCGAGCGGGCGTGCTGGGCGGCGCGGGCGCCGGCCTCGGCCACGGCCACGACATCCATGCCGTCGACCTCCTCGCCCGGAATGTTGAACGACACGCCGCGTTTGTGCAGCCGGGTCTCCGAGCTCGACCGCTCGATCGAGGTGCCCATGGCGTACTGATTGTTCTCGACCACATAGACCACCGGCAGGTCCCAGAGCTCGGCCATGTTGAAGCTCTCGTAGACCTGGCCCTGGTTGGCCGCGCCGTCGCCGAAATAGGTGAAGCTGACATTGCCGTTGTCGCGGTACTTGTCGGCCAGGGCCAGACCGGTGCCGAGGCTGACCTGGGCCCCGACGATGCCGTGGCCGCCGTAGAAGCCCGCCTCCGTCGAGAACATGTGCATCGAGCCGCCCTTGCCCTTGGACGAGCCGCCGGCCCGGCCGGTCAGTTCGGCCATGACCTCATTGGGGTCCATGCCGGCGGCCAGCATATGGCCGTGGTCGCGGTAGCCGGTGATCTTCTGGTCGCCGGGCTTGCTGATCGACTGCATGCCGACGGCGATGGCTTCCTGGCCGATGTAGAGGTGGCAGAATCCGCCGATCAGACCCATGCCGTACAGCTGGCCCGCCCGTTCCTCGAACCGCCGGATCAGCAGCATGTCGCGATAGTATTTCAGAAGCTGGGCTCTGGATGCCGATTTGACACCGGTATCATCGCCCTTGTCCGAGCCTGAATCCGCCTTACGCGACCGCGCCATCAAATTCTCTCCTGGTCCGTCCCATGCGGCCTGCTCATCTTTCGCCATGCTCCGGGACGAAAGCGGCGTCCCGGACTAGGGTTTGATGCGGATCACATAGTCTTTCGGGTCCGCAAATCCCAGCATCGACCGCGCGCGTTCCTCAAGAAGGTCCGCTGACAGGCTGCCGTCGCGTAATAGCCGAGCCCGCGCCTCAAGGTCCACCCTGCGAGTCTCAAGTTCGGACAACTCACGCGATTTTGCCGCCAGAATGTCCTGCCGCTGCGAACCGAGCAGCAGACCGCGCTCCCCGGTCAGGCCGTGGAAGACGAAATAGACGATCAATCCGACCAGGGCGACGGTCGGAAGAAGGGGCTGCAGGCGTTGGAACACGCTGGCGAATCCGGGCGGCGGTACAGCGGGCACTGTCGGTCGGGCGTGGTTAAGGGGGCGTTGAAGTTCGACACCCTAGCCCGCTCGGCGTTGACTAGGTGCTCTGATTGGTGGGCTCCGCGGCCAGACCAAGAACGAGCTTCTCTGTTTCTGAAAGCGGCATCAGTTTCGCCTCCTCAACTTTGCCACGGCACCAATGGTAGAAATCTGGATGCGCCATCTTAATTTCCAAGCGGTTTAGCCAGTTGAGCTGCCAATAGAACACGTAACGGACCGCGCCAATCGTGAGCGTCGAATGGAAAGCGCGAGGTTCACCCGTCCGGACATGCCCATAAACAACAAGCCCGCCATGGGCAGCATACTGATGCGGTCCGATCTCCGCGCTGGCCTGCTTAAACGTCCAGTCTTCGTCGACCGCAAGCCACACACAGTTCCTCGAAGAGCGGCCGACGGCAAATCTCCCGAGAATCAGCGACCGGGGTGCTCCGACCTCAGCGAGGTGACAGCAAAGGAGCTTCGCGAAATAACGGAATAAGTTGAGGTATGGCGCGGATCCGATGGCATAGCGGGGCTCGTCGAGAGCCACACGAGGCCTTTTGCCTGATGCCCACAACGCCCTCGCAGAGGTATTGAAGCGATCAAATTCAAGGTCCGCTTTCTGAGTGTTGCGATTGTTGCAGGCACCGCAGACACGAGTTGAGAAATGAAAACTCTTGGACTTTGGGCCCTGCGCGGCACGTAGCACTTCCGACTCGCCCACACGCCCGATCACCATGGACTCATTGCCAAATTCTGAGCGCAAGGCCGACGCCTTTACCTTGTGCTCTCCAGTGAGGCCTTCACTGGAGCCGCAAAGACAGCAAACACTAGGGTCGTAGGGAGCAAAGGTCAGGCCCATCTCCGCGTAAAGCCGTAGCTTCGCACGTCAGCGCTGCTTGATCGCCCGGCGGCCAAGGTAGATGGCCTGGTCGTCGAGCTGCTCCTCGATGCGCAGCAGCTGGTTGTATTTGGCCGTGCGGTCGGAGCGGGCCAGGGAGCCGGTTTTGATCTGTCCGCAGTTGGTGGCCACGGCGAGGTCGGCGATGGTCGCGTCCTCGGTCTCGCCCGACCGGTGGCTCATCACGGCGGTGTAGCCGGCGCGGTGGGCCATATCGACGGCGTCGAGGGTCTCGCTGAGGGTGCCGATCTGGTTGACCTTGACCAGGATCGAGTTGGCCAGGCCCTTGTCGATGCCCATCGACAGCCGCTCGGGATTGGTCACGAACAGGTCGTCGCCGACAATCTGCACCGACTTGCCAAGAGCGTCGGTCAGCAGTTTCCAGCCGTCGAGGTCATCTTCGGAACAGCCGTCCTCGATGGTCACGATGGGGAATTTCTTCACCAGGCCTTCGAGGTAGGCGACCATGCCGGCCGGATCGAGGGTCTTGCCCTCGCCTTCAAGGACATATTTGCCGTTCTTGAAGAACTCGGTGGCCGCCACGTCGAGGCCGAGCACGAAGTCCTCGCCAGCGCGATAGCCGGCCGCCTCGCCGGCCTTGACGATGAAGGCCAGGGCTTCCTCGGCGCTGCCGATGTTGGGGGCGAAGCCGCCCTCGTCGCCGACGTTGGTGTTGTGGCCAGCGTCCTTGAGGGCCTTTTTCAGGCCGTGGAAGATCTCCGCGCCCATGCGCAGGCCTTCGGAGAAGGTCGGGGCGCCGGTCGGCAGGATCATGAACTCCTGGATGTCGATCGGGTTATCGGCATGGGCCCCGCCGTTGATGATGTTCATCATCGGCACCGGCAGCACGCGGGCCGAGACGCCGCCGACGTATTTGTAGAGCGGCAGGTCGGCGCTGACGGCGGCGGCCTTGGCCGTGGCCAGCGACACCCCGAGGATGGCGTTGGCGCCGAGCCGGCTCTTGTTCTTGGTGCCGTCCAGATCGATCAGCAGGGTGTCGACCCGGCGCTGGTCCTCGGCGTCGACGCCGCCCAGGGCGTCATAGATCTCGCCGTTGATCGCCTCGACGGCCTTGAGCACGCCCTTGCCGCCGTAGCGGGCCTTGTCGCCGTCGCGCATCTCGACCGCCTCATGGGCGCCGGTGGAAGCCCCCGACGGCACGCCGGCGCGGCCGAACGAGCCGTCTTCCAGAATCACGTCCACCTCGACCGTCGGATTGCCGCGGCTGTCGAGGATTTCGCGGGCGATGATGTCGACGATCTCGGTCATGGGAGCTCCGGGGATTAAGGCGGGCTTCGATTAGCCTTCCGGTGGTGGAATCGCAACCGAGGCGGCGTGCGTGGTTCGACACGCGCTACGCGCTGCTCACCATGACGTATAATTTGAAGCCTACCCCTCCACGTCGTCCTGAGCAGGCCCGGACGGCCGTGTCGAAGGACGCAACGCGGGGCTGCTCCCGCTTGACTGCCCCTCCGGCGCCTCGGGCAGGATGGCGGAAATGGAGAACCACCCCATGCTGCTGCTGGTCGAGAAACAGGACGGGATCGCCGTCGTTACGCTGAACCGCCCCGAGGCGATGAACGCCCTCAGCAAGGCCATGCGCAGCGATCTCTACAAAGCCATGGTCGCCCTGGACGCCGATCCGGAGGTCAGCGTGGTGATCCTCACCGGCGCGGGGACACGGGCCTTCACGGCCGGGCTGGACCTCAAGGAGCTGGGCTCCGATCCAAAAGCCATGAGCGCGGCCAACGCCGACGGGGCCGACGAGAACCCAGTCAAGGCCATCGAACTGTGCCGCAAGCCGGTGATCGGGGCTATCAACGGGGTGGCCATCACCGGCGGCTTCGAGGTGGCCCTGGCCTGCGACGTGCTGATCGCCGCCGACAACGCCCGCTTCGCCGACACCCACGCCCGGGTCGGGATCATGCCCGGCTGGGGCCTGTCGCAGAAGCTGTCGCGGCTGATCGGGATCTATCGGGCCAAGGAGCTGAGCCTGACCGGCAACTTCCTCGACGCGAAGACGGCCTGCGAGTGGGGCCTGGTCAACCGCGTCGTGCCGGCGGCCGAGCTGATGACCGTGGCCCGGAAGCTGGCCGCCGACATGGCGACGATTCCGGTCGAAACCCTGACCACCTACAAACACATCATCGATACGGGATACGCCCAGGCCTTCGGCGAGGCGCTGAAGACCGAACAGACCCTGTCGACGGCCAACAACCGCACCGTGACCCCCGAGGCTGTCGAGGCCCGTCGCGCCGGCATCCAGGCCCGCGCCCGAACCCAGTAGTCAGACCTGCCAGATCATCGGATCGGCGCCGACCCGGAACATCATCCGGCGGCGGCCGTAGTCCATCTCCACCCGTGAGAACAGGCGCAGGACATTGACGCCCAGCAGGATGGTCGGCTTGTCGGCCAGACCCCAGCGGTCGAACAGGTCCAGGTCGGAAACCACCAGCGGCACGCTGCTGAACCTCAAACCGCCCAGACGCAGGGTGTCCAGCGTCCGGACCTCGCCGGTGGCGACATGGTTGGTGACGCCATAGACCCGGGCCTGGGTCGCGGCCTCACGCCAGCCGCCCTGGGCCTGGATCTGTTCGGCGAGGGCCCGGTTGGCGATGGTGATTCCAGCGCCCGAATCGACGAAGGCGGTGACCGGCGTGGTGTCGGCCGTGGCGTCGATGACCACCAGCCGGCCGTATTTGTCGCGGGCCGTGACAATAGCTTCGGAGCGGTTGGGGTGGGTCGAGAAGATGCCCGAGGTCGGGCGGATCTCCAGCCGGCGGGCCCCGAAATCCATCACCAGCCGCCGACGCTGCAGGGCGTCGACGCCCAGGAGGCCGTCCACGCCGAGCCGGTTTCGCGGCAGAATCGGGAGCTCCTGACTGGCCAGCGACAGCTTGCCGAGATCGAGCATCGGGGCTTGAACGGTCGGGGTCAGTTCGGCGCCGCTGATGCCCTGGACCCTGACCGTGCGGCCGGCCGGGAGGCCCAGGGCCTCGGCCACGTCGATGGCCAGGGCGCTGCGATCAGCGCCGGTGTCGACGACGAAATCAAAGGGACCCTGGTCGCCGATCAGCACCGGGATGGTCAGCCGCTTGTCGCGATCAGCGCTGGCGTCGATCAGAAACGGCTCTTCCGCTTCCGGTAAGGGCTCCCGGGCGAAGGCGGGCCAGGGGGCCAGCGCGCCGGCCACCGCGAGCGCGAAGTTTCGACGGTTCAGCATGGGGTCCTCCCCCCGGTTTTCCGGAAGGATAGCACATTGCCGACCCTCGGTCGCCCAAACGCGAACGGCGCCCGGAGAGACCCCGGGCGCCGTGCAATATCGTCAGATCAGCCGGTGTTGCGGCTAGTCTTCCTTGGGCGTGATCACCTGGCGACCGCGGTACATGCCGGTCTTCAGGTCGACATGGTGCGGACGGCGCAGCTCGCCCGTGTCCTTGTCTTCGACATAGGCGTTGGGGCCCAGGGCGTGGTGCGAACGACGCATGTTGCGACGCGACGGGGATACTTTGCGTTTAGGAACGGCCATCGGAGTAACTCTGCTGGTCGGCGCGACCCCAAAAGGGCGTTGCTCGGGGCGTGAATACGGCAGCGGCGGCCGGGTGGGCCGCCACGTGAGGCGCGGTGTATGCCGGAAAACCCCGTCCGGTTCAAGCGTTCGCGTCGGACCGTTTGAGGCTCAGGTAAATGCTGTCGGCCCAGACGCCGCCAATCTCGAAGGTGCGGGCCGCGAAACGGGTCTGGCGGAACCCAAAGCCGCCCAGCAGCGCCAGGGAGGCGGTGTTGCGGGGATCAACGTCGGCCGTGATTTCCTCGAGATCGAGGGTCTCGAACCCCAGTTTGATCAGTGGAGCCACCGCCTCGCGGGTCAGCCCCTGTCGCCAGTGGTCGGGGTGCAGAATGAATCCGATCTCCGGCGGTCGCCAGTAGCCGGCGCTGCCGATCACCGCCCCGTCCCGCTCGATGATGAAGTCGTAATAGGGTCCCGACTCGGCCTCGACCACCATCTTGCGGACCCAGAGCTCGGTCTGGGCGAGGCTGGCGTGTGGCAGGGTCGACCAGTAGGCCATGGCCCGCGGATCGGACATGATCGCGTACATCCCGGCCACATCCGACAAACGCGGGTGTCTCAACAGCAGCCGTTCAGTGCGGATTTCCATCTCAGACCAGGCGGCTCTGCTCCTTCGCCGCCGCGATGAAGCTGGCGAACAGCGGGTGCGGCGCGAAGGGGCGGCTCTTCAGTTCCGGGTGGAACTGCACGCCGATGAACCACGGGTGGTCTTCGCGTTCGACGATCTCGGGCAGGACGCCGTCAGGCGAACAGCCGGTCAGTTTCAGCCCGGCGGCCTCCATCTGCTCGCGATAGCCGATATTGACCTCGTAGCGATGGCGGTGGCGTTCGTGGATGTCGGTCTGGCCGTAGATTTCGGCGACCCGCGACCCCGGCGTCAGCATCGCCTCATAGGCGCCAAGCCGCATGGTGCCGCCCAGATCGTCGCCCTCCTGGCGCGCGACCCGCTGGTTGCCCTGGGTCCATTCGGTCATCAATCCGACGACCGGCTCCGGCGTGGGGCCAAACTCTGTCGAGGACGCCGTCGGCACGCCGCCCAGATTGCGCAGGGCCTCGATGACGGCCATCTGCATGCCGAAACAGATGCCGAAATAGGGCACGTTGTGAACCCGGGCGAACTCAGCGGCCAGGATCTTGCCCTCGGCGCCGCGTTCGCCGAAGCCGCCGGGCACCAGGATGCCATGCACCCCCTGCAGCCGCGTCGCCGCGCTGTCGGGGTCCTCGAAGGTGGCGCTCTCGACCCAGTCGAGATTGACCTTCACCCGGTTGGCGACGCCGCCATGGCTGAGCGCCTCGATGAGCGATTTATAGGCGTCCCGCAGCACCGTGTACTTGCCGACCACCGCGATGGTCACCTCGCCATCGGGATGGGACAGGGTGTGGCTGATCGCCTCCCAGCGGCTCAGGTCGGGCTCGGGCGCGTCGGCCATGCCGAACACCTCGAGCACTTCGCGGTCCAGGCCCTGGGCGTGATAGTCGAGCGGCACCGCGTAGATGGACGAGGAGTCCATGGCCTGGATGACGGCGGTGGTGCGCACATTGCAAAACAGGCCGATCTTGCGCTTTTCATCGGGCGGGATCGGCTGCTCGCAACGGCAAAGCAGGATGTCGGGCTGGATGCCGATCGAGCGCAGCTCCTTGACCGAGTGCTGGGTCGGCTTGGTCTTCATCTCGCCGGCGGTCTTGATGAACGGCAGCAGCGTCAGGTGGACAAAGCAGCTGTGGCCGCGCGGCAGTTCCTGGCCCAGCTGGCGGATGGCCTCGAAGAACGGCAGGCCCTCGATGTCGCCGACCGTGCCGCCGATCTCGACCAGCACGAAATCCGCCTCATCGCCGTTTTCGTCGACCGCGGGCGAATAGACGAAGGATTTGATCTCGTTGGTGACGTGCGGAATCACCTGGACGGTGGCGCCCAGATAGTCGCCCCGCCGCTCTTTCTCGATGATGGTCTTGTAGATCTGGCCGGTGGTGATGTTGTCGGCCCGCGTCGCGCTGACGCCGGTGAACCGCTCGTAGTGGCCCAGGTCGAGATCGGTCTCGGCGCCGTCGTCGGTCACGAAGACCTCGCCGTGCTGATAGGGACTCATCGTCCCGGGATCGACGTTCAGATAGGGGTCGAGCTTGCGCAGGCGAACCTTGTAGCCGCGCGCCTGAAGCAACGCGCCAAGGGCGGCGGACGCCAGGCCTTTTCCCAATGAGGAGACCACGCCGCCGGTGATGAAAATGTACCGGGCCATGGGAATCCAGGATAGCGCCGATTCGACCTCGGCGCGCCTAAGAACGACAGAACCGCGTTTTTACTTCGCCGGAGGCGTCTGGGACGGGGCCACGCCGCCAAGCGCGCCGTCGACCGCGGAGCCGGAGCCGCTGGGCGCCGGCAGACCGCGAAGCTGCGGCGCGGGCACCGTCGACGGCGGCGGCGCGGTGTCGGGCGTCGCGGCAGGCGGGGGGGCCAGGGCGTTCGGGTCCAGCTTCTCGATCTGGCCACGGCCGGTCACCGACGATCCGGCGCGCTCACGTCCGGCCAGGATGGTCAGGAAGATGCTGAGAATCAGGAACAGCGCGAACAGGATCCAGGTTGACCGGGTCAGAAGGTCGCCGGTGCCCCGGGCCGTCATGAAACCCGACGGACCGCCGCCCATGCCCAAGGCGCCGCCCTCAGAGCGCTGCAACAGGACCGTGACGCCCAGCAGGACGCTGACCAGAATATGTACGGCGAGAAGGATGTTCAGCAGCATGTTGGTCTTTTAGGTCCGTTCGACGCGTGCGCGCCCGGGCGAAACAAGGCGGCCCCTCTAGCACCACGAGGACGACCACGCCATAGCTGGGCATGGTCGTCGCTGATGCAAGCCCATGATTCTCGAAACTGAACGTCTGATCCTCTCCCCCGCCACCCAGGCGGACGCGCCGCTAATCCATCCGATCCTCGCCGATCCGGAGGTGATGGCCCATATGGACGGCGCGGCCATGGATGATCCCGATCTCGTCGACGCCTTCGTGGGCGGGCGGGTGGCGGAGATGGCCAACGGCGAGGCCCTCTACTGGTCGGTCCGGCACAATGCCAGCGGCGCCTATCTCGGCAGCGTCGATCTGTCCGATATCGACCGTCGCCATCACCGGGCCGAGTTGGGGTTCGTCCTGGGCCGTGACGCCTGGGGCCACGGTTATGGCCATGAGGCGGTGCATGCGGTGCTCAGCCACGCCGCCACCCAGGGCTTCAAACGGGTCTGGGCCAGGACCCAGGTCGGCGACAATCCCTCCGAACGCCTCCTGCTCAAGCTCGGTTTCGAGGACGAGGGCTATCTGAGAGGCCACACCGACCGGGACGGCGAACGCCGCGACTTCCGGCTGTGGGGTCTGCTGCTCTAGGCGGCGGCGATAATGGCCAGGAAATCGGCCGCCTTCAGCGAGGCGCCGCCGACCAGGGCCCCGCCGACATCGGCAATGCTGAGAATCTCGGCCGCGTTCGCCGGCTTGACCGAGCCGCCGTAGAGGATCGGGACCCGCGCGCCGTGGTCGCCGTACATCTCGACCAGAACCCCGCGGATGGCCACATGCGCCGCCTCGATCTGCTCCAGGGTCGGGGTCAGGCCCGTGCCGATGGCCCACACCGGCTCATAGGCCACCGCGAACGCCTTGCCGGCCAGGCCGGCGGAGAGTGAGCCCCTCACCTGCCCGGTGATGATCGCCAAGGTCCGCCCGCCTTCGCGGTCAGCCAGGGTTTCGCCGACACAGACGATCGGCTCCAGCCCGGCCCGCAGGGCCGCGTCGCATTTGGCCGCCACCAGCGAATCACTCTCGCCGTATCCGGCCCGGCGCTCGGAATGCCCCAGGATGACCAGACCAGCGCCGGCGTCGGCGAGCATTTCGGCCGACACGTCGCCGGTGAAGGCGCCGGACAGTTCCGCCCGGCAGTCCTGGCCGCCGACTTCGACGCCTGTGCTTTCGAGCTGATCGGCCATCCGCCGGATCAGCGTCGCCGGCGGACAGAGGGCGACCCGCGCCGCGGCCGGGCGGCCGTCGAGGGCGCCGGCGACGGCCCGGGCTTCGTCGAGCGACGACTCCAGGCCGTGCATCTTCCAGTTTCCGGCGATCAACGGGCGCATCTGGGTCATGGGAACGGCCTTTTCCTTGTCATCAATCCTAGCCGCGCCCTACGCGATGGCGGCTTGGAAGTCACCCTGCATCCGCGCCACGCTTGCGGGGTCGAGTGGCCCTCCTTATACCGCCGGGGCGGCGTAAACGCCCCACGCTCCTCCAAGGTCTGCCTGCCCATGCTCGCCTCCATCCGCAAGTTCGCGAAGTCTCCCTTTGCCGCGATCGTCTTCGCGCCCCTGGTGATCGGTTTCGCCGTGTTCGGCATCAACGGGGATATCCTCGGCGGCGCCGGGTCGAACTTCGTCGTCAAGGCCGGGTCCCGCACCCTGGAATCCTACGATTTCAAGCGCGAGTTCGACGGCTACAAGGCGCAGCTTGAAGAGCGGTTCCAGCAGCAGATCTCGCCGGAACTGGCCCAGGAGCAGGGTCTTGATCGCCGCGTCCTGGAAGAGCTGGCGTTCCGCGAGTCGCTCGACGAGCTGCTCAGCCACATCGGCCTGCGCGCTTCCGACAAGATGCTGAAGGACGAGCTGCGCAAGGCCCCGGTGTTCTTTGATCCGGTGACCGGCGCCTTCGACGAGGCCCGCTACGCCGAACAACTGCGCTCCAAGGGTCTGACGCCGACGAGCTTCGAGGGCATCCTCACCGACGAAATGGCCCGCAACCAGTTCGTGTCGGCGGCGGTCTCCGGAATGCGGGCACCCCGCGCCTATTCCTCGCTGAACGGGCTGTTCGCCCTCGAGCAGCGCGACGTCGCCTGGTTTGTCGTCGACCCCAGGATCGCCGGCGTCTCGCCCGACCCGACCGACGCCGACATCCAGGCCTTCGTGAAGGAAAACGCCGCCCAGCTGACGCTGCCGGAGTTCCGCGGTTTCACCATCGTGCGGTTTTCCGCCAAGGATTATGAGTCCCGCGTGACGGTCGATCCGGCCGACGTTCAGAAGCAGTTCGATTTCCAGAAGGATTCGCTGTCCAAGGCGGAACTGCGGACCGTCGTGCAGATCCCCGCCAAGGACGCCGCCCAGGCCGCCGCCATCATCGCCCGCCTCAAGAAGGGCGAGGCCCCCGCGGCCGTGGCCAAGGCGGTCGGCGCCACCGCCGTCGATTACAATAACAAGCCCCGGTCAGCCTTCTTTGACCCGGCCATCGCCGCCGCCGCCTTCAGCCTTCCCGAAGGCGGGGTCAGCGCGCCGCTGAAGAGCCAGTTCGGCCTGGCCGTCGTGGCGGTGACCAGCATCTCGCCCGGCAAGACGGCGACGCTGGAAGAGCACCGCGCCGAGATCGAGGCCAAAGTTCGCGGCGACCTCGCCGGCGCCAAGATCTCCGATCTGTCCAAGGTCTATGAGGACGCTCACGAAGCCGGCGCGACCCTGCCCGAAGCCGCCCGCAAGGCCGGCGCGCCGCTGGCCACCTACGCCCCGATGACCGCCGACGGTCGCGGCCAGGACGGCCGGCCCATCCCCGGCGTGCCGCCCCAGGCCATCAAGGCCGCGTTCGAGCTGCCCCAGGGCGGCGAGAGCGACATCCAGGAAGCCGGCGAGGGCGAATATTTCGCCGTGCGGGTCGATCGCATCGTGCCCCCCGCCATGCCGCCGATGGCCACCGTCAGGCCGCAGCTGGTGAAGACGCTGAAGCTGCGACGCGAGGCCGAGCGCATGCAGACCAAGGCCGATGAACTGGTCGCCCGGGTGGCCAAGGGCGAAAGCCTCGACGCCGTCGCCGCCTCCGTGGGCGCCAAGGTCGACCGCGTCTCGGGCCTGAGCCGCGCGACCATGCAGGAACACCAGGCGCTCGGCCGCGAGCTCGTCGGCGCCGCCCTGAGCTCAAAAAAGGGCGAGCCCTTCGCCGCCCGCGCCGCCACCTTCGGCATCGCTGTCGGCGTTGTGACGGCGGTGCGGACCGGCGATCCCGACCAGGTCGCCCAGGCGACCGAGCAGGGTATCGCGCAGTTCTCGCAGGAGCTCTTCGGCGACATCGGCGAATCCGCCCGCATCTACGCCCGCGCCAAGCTGAAGACCCAGGTCAATCTTGAACGGGCGCGGCTGGCCATCGGCATCGACCCGGTCATGGCCGCCAAGGGCCTGGGCAAGGACACGCCGAAGAGCAAGGGCAAGTGACCACCGAGCCGTCCTTTGAACGTTTCGCCGAGGCGTGGACCCAGGGACGGCCGCAAGTTGTCTGGACCCGGCTGATCGACGATCTGGAGACGCCGGTCTCCGCCTATCTGAAGATCGCCCGCGGCCGGCCCTACGCCTTCCTGTTCGAATCGGTCGAGGGCGGCGCCTGGCGCGGCCGCTATTCCATCGTCGCCATGAAGCCCGACCTGGTCTGGCGCTGTCGCGGCGACCAGGCCGAGGTCGCCGAGGGCGAGGCCATCGCGCAGGACCGCTTCACGCCCCAGACCGGCGGCGCGCTGGACAGTCTGCGCGATCTGGTCGCCCGCTCGCGCATCGAACTGCCCGCCGGGCTGCCGCCGCCGGCTGCCGGCATCTATGGCGCGCTCGGCTACGACATGGTGCGTCTGGTCGAGAAGCTGCCCGACATCAATCCCGACACCTTGGGTCTCCCCGACGGGGTGATGATCCGGCCGTCGATCGTCGCGGTGTTCGACGCCATCGCCCAGGAGATCGTTCTGGTCACCCCGGCGCGGCCGACGCCCGGCGTCAGCGCCGAGGCCGCCTGGGCCCAGGCCAACGCCCGGCTGGACGAGGTCAGGGCCGACCTGCGCGGCGCCCTGCCCGCCCCGTCGACCACCGGCGGCCCGGCGCCCGACGCCTTCACCACCAAGGTCAGCCGCGCCGACTACGCCGACATCGTCGAGCGGGCCAAGGCCTACATCACCGCCGGCGACATCTTCCAGGTCGTGCCCAGCCACCGGTTCAGCGCGCCGTTCGTGCAGCCGCCCTTCGCGCTTTATCGCTCGCTGCGACGGACCAACCCCTCGCCCTTCCTGTTTTATCTGAATTTCGGTCCCTTCCAGCTGGTCGGATCCAGCCCCGAGATCCTGGTGCGGCTGCGCGACGGCAAGGTGACCATCCGGCCGATCGCCGGCACCCGTCCGCGCGGGGCGACGCCGGAAGAGGACGCGGCGCTCGAGGCCGAACTGCTGGCCGATCCCAAGGAGCGAGCCGAGCATCTGATGTTGCTGGACCTGGGCCGAAATGACGTCGGCCGCGTCGCCCGCCTGCGCGAGCCGGGCCGCAACGAACCGGCCGAGGCCGTCCGCCGGCCGGCCGTACGGGTCACCGAAAGCTTCATTATCGAGCGCTACAGCCACGTCATGCACATCGTCTCCAACGTCGAGGGCGACGCCCCTGACGGTCTGGATCCGGTCGATGTGCTGATGGCCGCCCTGCCCGCCGGCACCCTGTCTGGCGCGCCCAAGGTGCGGGCCATGCAGATCATCGATGAGCTGGAGATCGAAAAGCGCGGCATCGGCTACGCCGGCGCGGTCGGCTATTTCGGGGCTGACGGCTCGGTGGACACCTGCATCGTGCTGCGCACGGCTCTGGTCAAGGACGAGACCATCTATGTCCAGGCCGGCGGCGGGGTGGTCGCCGACAGCGACGCCGACGCCGAGTACGACGAGACCCTGCACAAATCCAACGCCCTGAAACGCGCCGCGGCCGAGGCCTGGCGGTTCGGTTAGGGCAGCGGGGCGCGGGCCGCGCCTTCGCCCTCGGGGAGAAGAATCTCGCTGCTCGACGGCTCCAGCGCCAGCCGGCTGGTGGTCACCGGCGGGGCCATGACCATGGCGAAGGCGAAGGCGAAGGCCAGGGCCGAGATCGCCGCGAACAACGCCGCGGCCAGCGTCGCCCACACGCTTTCCCGAACCAGCGGCGGCTTGAGCAACGCGCGGACATAGGCCAGGGCCTCGTGATCGATAGCGGAATCAGCAATCGCCATGGCCGGAGGATGCAGCGGGTGGGCCCTCCACACAACGCCATCGTCGGAACGGGCGTTCGGCCGGTGATTGGGACGATGACGGACGGGGCCAAACCCCCTAGAACGTCAACACCATGATCCTCGTTATCGATAACTACGACAGCTTTACCTACAACCTCGTTCACTACCTGAACGAGCTGGGGGCGGAGACCGTCGTCCATCGCAATGACGCCCTGACCGTGCCGCAGGCCCTGGGCCTGAAGCCGGCGGCGGTGCTGCTGTCGCCGGGGCCCTGCGCGCCGGACCAGGCCGGCATTTGTCTGTCCCTGCTGGACCAGGCGCCCGACGATCTGCCGATCCTTGGCGTCTGCCTGGGCCACCAGGCCATCGGCCAGGCCTTTGGCGGCAAGGTGGTGCACGCCAAATCGATCATGCACGGCAAGACCAGCCCGATCGAGCATGACGGCAAGGGCCTGTTCACCGGCCTGCCCAACCCGTTCACCGCCACCCGCTATCACAGCCTGGCGGTCGAGCGGTCCAGCCTGCCCGACGTGCTGGAGGTCACCGCCTGGACCGCCGACGGCGAGATCATGGGCATGCAGCACAGAACCCGGCCGATTCACGGCGTGCAGTTCCACCCCGAGTCGATCGCCACCCAGGGCGGTCACGACCTGCTGGCCAATTTCCTCGACCTGGCCGGGGTCAAGCGGCTGGCGACGGTCTGAGCGCCATGTCCGACGCCTTCAAACCCCTGTTGGGCCGGCTGGCCGATGGCGCGACCCTGTCGGAACAGGACGCCGAGGCCTTCTTCAGCGCCTGTCTGCGCGGCGAGCCGACTCCGGCCCAGGTCGCGGCGGCCGTCACCGCCATCCACCTGCGCGGCGAGACGGTCGGCGAGATCGTCGCCTGCGCCCGGGCCATGCGTCAGGCCTCGATCAAGCTCGACCTGCCCTATGAAACCATCGACGTCTGCGGCACCGGCGGCGACGGCCTGCATACGCTGAACATCTCGACCGCCGTGGGCTTCGTGGCCGCCGGCGGCGGGCTCAAGGTGGCCAAACACGGCAACCGGGCCATCACCAGCAAGTCCGGCGCGGCCGACGTGCTGGCGGCGCTGGGCGTCAACATCGATCCGGGGCTGGAGAAACAGCGCCAGGCGCTGGACGAGGCCGGTCTCTGTTTCCTGTTCGCCCAAGCCCACCACGGGGCGATGAAACATGTCTCGCCGATCCGGCAGCAGCTGGGTTTCCGCACCATCTTCAACCTGCTGGGGCCGCTGACCAATCCGGCCGGCGCCCGGCGGCAGGTGGTCGGGGTCTCGGCCTCCCGCTTCGTCGAACCGATCGCCCAGGCCCTGGGCGCGCTCGGCGCTGTTCGCGCCTGGTCGGTGCACGGCCAGGGCATGGACGAGCTGACCACCACCGGCGAGACCGAGGTCGCCGAATGGCGCGACGGCGCCGTGCGCCTGTTCAAGATCACACCGGAAGCCGTTGGATTGCCGAGAGGTTCCCTCTCCGACATCACCGGCGGAGACCCGGCCTTCAACGCCGCCGCCCTGCGCGATCTGCTGGGCGGCAAGACCGGCGGCTATCGCGACATCGTGCTGCTCAACAGCGCCGCCGCCTTTCTGGTGGCCGACAGGGTCGAGACCCTGCGCGAGGGCGTCGAGCTGGCCGCCGCGGTCATCGACGACGGCCGGGCGCAGACGGCGCTCGACCGTCTTGTGGCGATCACCAACGGATGAGCGACATTCTCGCCAGCATCGCCGCCTACAAGCGGGTCGAGGTCGCCGAGCGCAAGGCGGCCCGCACCGTCGCGCAGGTCGAGACCGCCGCGGCCGCCGCCGACGCCCCGCGTGGCTTTCGGGCGGCGCTGGAGCGCCATCACGCGCCCGGCCGTCTGGCGCTCATCGCCGAGATCAAGAAGGCCAGTCCGTCGAAGGGTCTGATCCGCGCCGATTTCGACCCGCCGGCCCTCGCCCGGGCCTATGAGGCCGGCGGCGCGGCCTGTCTGTCGGTGCTGACCGATGGTCCAAGCTTCCAGGGCGCCGACAGCTTTCTGGTCGCCGCCCGCGCGGCGGTCACCCTGCCCTGCATCCGCAAGGACTTCCTGGTCGATCCCTGGCAGGTCGCCGAATCGCGAGCCCTGGGCGCCGACGCCATCCTGGTCATCCTGGCGATGATCGACGACGCCGTGGCCGCCGCGCTGATGGCTGAAGCGGCCCGCTGGGGCATGGACGCCCTGGTCGAGGTGCATGACGGCGCCGAAATGGACCGCGCCGGGACCCTCGGCGCGACCCTGGTCGGGGTCAACAATCGCGACCTGCGCAGCTTCACCGTCGATCTGGCCATCACCGAGCGGCTCGCCGCCCAAGCACCGGACGGCGCCCTGCTGGTCACCGAGAGCGGCGTCTTCACCGCCGCCGACGCCGCCCGGCTGGAGGCCAGCGGCGCCAGGGCCATGCTGGTCGGCGAGAGCTTGATGCGGCAGGCCGATGTCGAAGGCGCGACGCGGGCTCTCCTCAGCCCGTCTTGACCGCCGCCGGCCGGAGCGACTCGACCTCGCCGGCCCGCCGCACCGACCGGCCCATGGTCCAGTTGGACTGCATCCGCACCTTCTGATTGGGCGCACTCCAGATCTCGCCGCTGTCATCCAGGGCCACGACCCAGATCAGGTGATGCTCGGGACCATAGTCGATGACGGCCAGAGCCTGGCCGGCGCCCCGCCCTTCGACCGTCAGGGGAATGGGGGTCTGCAACTGGGTGAACGACATGGAGCGCCTTTTCGCCTGGGCTGTGGATTTTC
Organism: Caulobacter sp.; assembly: GCA_030680355.1. Taxonomy (GTDB): domain Bacteria; phylum Pseudomonadota; class Alphaproteobacteria; order Caulobacterales; family Caulobacteraceae; genus Caulobacter. Next base: position 6,575 of record JAUXVF010000026.1, on the reverse strand, counting down.
CTCAAACGGCCGCGACGGCCCGCCGTTCCTCGCCATTTGCAGCGCCACCGTCGTTAACTTGACAGAAACCAAGAACGCCTAGAGAACATCTGACGTTGTTAGCGGTTTGTTCCGCACCAGATTCGTTGTCGAGGCCGGTTATGCTCACCCGCAAGCAGCACGAACTGCTGATGTTTATCCATGAACGGATCAAGGAGACCGGCGTCTCCCCCTCGTTCGATGAGATGAAGGAGGCCCTCGATCTGGCTTCCAAATCAGGCATTCACCGCCTGATCACGGCCCTTGAGGAACGCGGCTTCCTGCGCCGCCTGCCGCACCGGGCGCGGGCGCTGGAAGTGACCAAACTGCCGCAGCAGGCGACCACCTCCGCCCCCGCCGGCGGCCGACAATCGTTCAAACCCCAGGTCGTACCCGGAGACCGCCAGGCCGCGCCCGGGCCGGCCGCCAACGACATGCGGGAAGTGCCGCTGCTCGGCAGGATCGCCGCCGGTTCGCCGATCGAGGCCTTGCAGGTCGAGCGGGATCGCATGCTGATCTCCGAGTCGATGATGGGCGCCGGCGAGCACTATGTGCTCGAGGTCCAGGGCGATTCGATGATCGACGCCGGCATCCTCGACGGCGACTTTGTTCTGATCCGCAGGACCGACACGGCCCATAGCGGCGAGATCGTCGTCGCCCTGGTCCAGGGGGAGGAAGCCACCCTCAAACGCCTGCGCCGCAAGGGCGGATCGATCGCCCTGGAGGCGGCCAATCCCAAATACCAGACCCGGGTCTATGGCCCCGACCAGATCGAGGTCCAGGGCAAGCTGGTCGGGCTGATCCGCAAGTACCAGTAGCTCGCCGTTTCCACTGGCGCGTCGTCCTCGCGGCTGCTCCGACGATGAACGGCGGCTGGAAGCCCGATCGGCCACGGCGCGCGCCTGTCGCTGCCCGGCCCCTAGCCCGTCCACGGCCTCCGCCCCGCAGGTCATTGGCCCAGACGATCCGCCAGCCGTTGGGTGTCCGCCACAGCTCCGCCGCTCCGCCCCGGGCGAAGTCGGCCGCGTCGAGCACATAGGCGCCGGGACAGTCGCCGGCCCAGGACGTTGATCGAAGCACCACCAGCCGACCCGGCGCGCAGAGCGCCGCCAGCGTCGCCGCCTTGGGCGCCGTCCTGCGCGCCCAGAGGGCGACGTCCACCGCCCCCTTCGGCCGGCAGATGTAACGGTCACAGACAAAGAGGGCGTCCCGCTCCGCCTCCGCCGCCTCGCCGATGCTCAGACCCCGCCGCCGGGCCCAGATATCGGCGGCGAAGCGGCGGCTGTCGGGCCGCGCCAGCACCGCCCGGCGCTCGACCCGCACGGCCAGGGCCGCGCCGTCGGCGGCGATCCAGACATCCGGCGGCGCCGGCCGCGGCCAGAGCATCACGGCCATGGCCAGGGGCGCGCCCAGCCAGCGCAGCCGCCCGCGCCACAGGCAGATGAGCATCAGTCCGAGCAGGGCGATCGGCAGGGCCGCGCCCGGGGCGCTGGCGACGGTCACCTGGGCGCCGGGCTGCGCCGCCGTCACATGAGCCACCGCGTTCATGGCGTCGACGCCCAGGCCCGCTGCCCATAGAAACGGTCCGCCCAGCCCCAGCGGCTCCAGCGCCGCGCCCAAAGCCAGGAAGGGCATGATCACGAAACTCGACAGCGGCGAGACGACCAGATTGGCGATCAGGCCGTAACTGGCCACCCGGTTGAAATGGTGCATGGCGAACGGGCCGGTGGCGAGGCCGGCGACGAAACTGGCCATCACCGCCGCCAGGATCCACAGCCCCGCCGCCTGGGGCAGACGGATCCACCAGGGCGCCGAAATCTCCTTCACCGAGCGGGGCCAGGCCTCGGCCAGGGCGACCAGGGCGGTGGTGGCGGCGAAGGACATCTGGAAACCGGGCGCGGCGGCGGCCTCCGGCTGCAGGGTCAGGATGACCAGCGCCGCCACGGCCAGGGTGCGCAGGCTGATCGCCTGGCGGTCGACGAGGATGGCGATGAAGGCCATGGCGGCCGTGATCGCCGCCCGCTCGGCCGGCGGCGGCGCGCCGGACACCACCAGATAGGTCGCCACCGCGGCCAGACCGGCCAGGGCGGCGATCTTCTTGCCCGGCAGGCGCAGGGCCAGCCAGGGCCAGAGGGCGACCAGCAGCCGCGCGGCGGCGAAGGCGAAGCCGCCGACGATGGCCATATGCAGGCCGGAGATGGAGATGATGTGGGCCAGGCCCGAGGCCCGCATGTCGGCCGTGACCTGGGGCGAGACCCAGGCCTCATGGCCGGTGACCATGGCCGCGCCCAGACCGCCGCTGCCCTCGCCCATCCGCGCCGCGATCCGGCGGGCCAGGCGCCAGCGGGCGGCGTTGATCCGCAGGGTCAGGACCAGCCGCCACGGCGGCGGCGTCAGCAGGGCCTGCTCCGGCGCGCCGAGGGCGAAACCGACGCCGCCCACCCGGCGGAACCAGGCGTCGCGGGCGAAATCATAGGCCCCGGGACTGGCCGGCGACGGCGGCGGCCCGATCACGGCGCGCAGACTGATCGCCGAGCCGGGCGGCGGAATCTCGCCGTCGCGCAGGGTCACGCGCACCCGCACGGGGGTGTCCTCGGGGGGCAGGCCGGAGATCCACACCGGCGCAATCAGCAGCCGCATGCCGCCGGCGCCGGGACTGGCCACATCGACGACCCAGCCGTCGATGATCCGGGGCGCCGTGGTCGCCGGCGCGATCGGCGCGGCCACCCGGTCGGACCGCAGCTTGCCGGCCAGCCCGCCGGCCGCGGCGAAGGCCAGAAGGACCGTCGCCACCCCCACCGCGCCCGGGGCGCTGTACCGCCGCGCCGCGACCGCCAGCCCCGCTGTGGCCAGCGCCAGGCCGATGAAGAGCCAGAGTCCGGGTTCGACCTTCAGGGTCATGTAGCCCGCCGCGCCCAGGCCGAAGGCGACCGGCGTCCACAGCGTCCAGCGATGCCCCTGGGCCGCCGCCTGGGCCTTTAACCAGCCGAGGGTATCAGCCCCGCGAGTGGACGTGCTAGAAGGCCCGCCCACCGTCACAGACCCGATCGAAATGTCCGACTCCAGGCCCGTCGTCACCCGAATCGCTCCCTCGCCGACCGGCTCGATGCATATCGGCACGGCGCGCACCGCCCTGTTCAACTACTTATACGCGAAACACACCGGCGGGCGATTCCTTCTGCGCATCGAAGACACCGATCGTGACCGCTCGACGGAAGCCGCCGTGCAGGTGATTTTCGACGGTCTCGACTGGCTGGACCTGCCCTTCGACGGCGAGCCGGTGTTCCAGTTCGCCCAGGCGGACCGCCACCGCGAGGTGGTCATGGCCCTGCTGGCGGCCGACAAGGCCTATCGCTGCTGGCTGTCTGGCGACGAACTGACGGCGGCCCGCGACAAGGCCCACGCCGCCGGTCACGCCCTGCGATCGCCGTGGCGCGACCGGGAGCCCGACGAAGCCGATCTCGCCCTGCCCCACGCCATCCGCTTCCGCGGCCCGCTGAACGGCGACACCGTCGTGTCCGATCTGGTCCAGGGCGACGTCACCTTCCGCAATCGCGACCTCGACGACCTGATCCTGCTGCGATCGGACGGGGCGCCGACCTACAACCTCGCCGTGGTCGTCGACGACCACGACATGGGAATCACCCATATCATCCGGGGCGACGACCACCTGAACAACGCCGCCCGCCAGTGCCTGATCTACCAGGCCCTGGACTGGGACCTGCCGGCCTTCGCCCATGTGCCCCTGATCCACGGCCCCGACGGCGCCAAACTGTCCAAACGCCATGGCGCCCAGGCCGTCGGCGACTTCCAGACCCTCGGCTATCTGCCTGAAGCCATGCGCAATTATCTGTCTCGACTGGGCTGGAGCCACGGCGACGACGAGATCTTTTCCGACGACCAGGCCATCGCCTGGTTCGACATCGCCGACGTCAACAAGGGCGCCGCCCGCCTCGACTGGGACAAGCTCAACTTCGTCAACGCCCATTACATCCGCCAGGCCGACGACGACCGCCTGACGGCGCTGGTCGCCGAGGTGTTCACGCGCCGCGACGAAGCCCTGGACGAGGCCGGCCTGGCCACGGTCCGGCGGGCCATTCCGCTGGTCAAGGAGCGGGCGCGGACCATTGTTGAACTGGCCGACCAGCTGGGCTTCCTGTTTCGCGCGCGGCCGGTGCCGCTCGACGACAAGGCGCGCGGCCTGCTGACCGACGACACCCGCACCCGTCTCGCGCGACTGCGAGGGGTGCTGGCGGAAGCCAATGACTGGGGCGCCGAGGCGCTCGAGGCCCTGCTCAAGGCCTTCGCCGAATCCGAAGGCGTCGGCTTTGGCAAGTTCGCCCCCGCCCTGCGCGCGACTCTGACCGGCGGAGCGGCATCGCCTGACCTGGGACGCACGCTTTCGGCCCTGGGACGGGACGAGAGTCTGGCGCGTCTAGACGACGCGCTTTCGCCTGCCGCGTGAGCCGCTATAACGGCCTCAAACGCCCGTTTGGGCATTCTGTGTGTTTTGAAGGGGATCAAGCATGACCGACAAGGCGATGCTGACCATCGGAAGCGACAGCTTCGAGCTTCCGATCATCAAGGGGACCACCGGTCCTGACGTCATCGACGTCCGCAAACTCTACGCCGACACCGACCGATTTACCTTCGATCCGGGCTTCACCTCGACGGCGTCCTGCGAGAGCAAGATCACCTACATTGACGGCGACGCCGGCCTGCTGCTGCATCGCGGCTACACGATCGACGATCTGGCGGAGAACTCGAGTTTCCTGGAGGTCTGCTACCTGCTGCTGCACGGCGAGCTGCCGACGGCGGGCGAGTACACCACCTTCGAGCACAACATCACCTACCACACGATGTTGCACGCCCAGTTCGACCGCTTCTTCGAGGGCTTCCGCCGCGACGCCCATCCGATGGCGATCATGACCGGCGCGGTCGGCGCCCTGTCGGCCTTCTATGCCGACAGCATGAACGTCGATGATCCCAAGGAACGCCAGATCAGCGCCCACCGCCTGATCGCCAAGATGCCGACGATCGCGGCGCGGGCGTTCAAATACCATATGGGCCAGCCGTTCATCTCGCCGCGCAACGAGCTCAGCTACTCCGAAAACTTCCTGCGCATGTGTTTCGCCGTGCCGGCCGAGGACTGGGTGCCCAACCCCATCCTGACCCGGGCCATGGACCGCATCTTCATCCTGCACGCCGACCACGAGCAGAACGCCTCGACCTCGACGGTGCGTCTGGCCGGCTCTTCGGGCGCCCATCCGTTCGCCTGTATCGCCGCCGGCATCGCCTGTCTCTGGGGACCCAGCCACGGCGGGGCCAACCAGGAAGCCCTGGAGATGCTCGAGCAGATCGGCACGGTCGACAAGATTCCCGAGTTCATCGAGGGGGTGAAGGCCCGCAAATACAAGCTGATGGGCTTTGGCCACCGCGTGTACAAAAACTTCGATCCCCGGGCGACGGTGATGCAGAAGACCTGCCACGAGGTGCTCAACCACCTGGGCATCAACGATCCCCTGCTCCAGGTGGCCATGGAGCTGGAAAAGATCGCCCTCAACGATCCCTTCTTCATCGAGCGCAAGCTGTATCCGAACATCGATTTCTATTCCGGCATCACCCTTAGGGCGATGGGTTTCCCGGCCTCGATGTTCACCGTGCTGTTCGCGCTGGCGCGCACCGTCGGCTGGATCAGCCAGTGGAAGGAAATGTTCGAAGATCCCGGCCGCAAGATCGGCCGCCCGCGTCAGCTCTACACCGGCGAGACCCAGCGGGCCTATCTGCCGGTCGACAAGCGGGGCTGAGCCACGCCTGTTCACGATAATTTGGCCCAGGCCCCGGAGCGATCCGGGGCCTGTTTCGTTGGAGTCCCATGACCAAGCCCCTGACCCTCGTCATTCCCCACCAGCTGGGCGTCGCCGGCGCCCGGGCCCGTATCGAATCCGGCTTCGCCGACCTGGCCGGCAAGCTGCCCGGCGGCATGGCCACCGTCGACCAGACCTGGGACGGCGACCGCATGCGCTTTTCCGCCCAGATCGCCGGCCAGACCATCACCGGCACGCTGGACGTGCTGGTCGACATGGTGCGGATGGAGATCGTCCTGCCCGGCGTGCTCGGCCTGCTGGCCGGCAAGATCGGCGGCAAGCTCAAGGACGAGGGCCAGCTGCTGCTGAAGTAGGGACGGCGCGCGCCTCGTTGCGGGATCGGCCACGTCCTCCCTCCCGTTTATGGGAAGGAGATAGGGGTTTCGGCCCGCCGCCTGCGTCCTTCGACACGGCCCTGCGGGCCTGCTCAGGATGACAGGCAGAGATGAGGCTGAAAAATACAAGTCATCCTGAGCAGCCGCGAAGCGGCGTGTCGAAGGACGCACGGCTTCGCCGCTCCACGCCGTCGCCGGCTGAAGGTGGGGAGGTGTGCGGCGCGCTCCGGTCTGCCCGGATGTCTGTTTGGGTAGGCTTGTGAGAGTGGGTAGATCGTCTCGCGCCGCGAAGTTCGTTTTCCGAGAGCACCGGCCGGGCGTTTGACGGCCTGGCCGGTGTCGCCCCTCGACGGGC
>JAUXVF010000019.1 GCA_030680355.1 Caulobacter sp. | reverse complement strand
GCGCGCGACACCACATTTTCCTCTCCCTCCGGGAGAGGATTGTCCGGGGATACGGACCGGATAAATGCCGACAACGCATTAAAAATACCCGATGTTGCAGTCGCAACTCCGGGGAAAGACCCCCACGTCTCCCCACCCCTGCAACCGCCCCCCTACTCCTTCCCATCCCCGCCGCACGGGGAGGGCGTAGGCGCATACGACCTTACGGCGGCGGGGACGATGATCGAGCGGAAGCCATCGGGACCGGCATCAGTGCGCCGGCCCGCCCGCCGGGAGCGCGTCGGCTAAGCCTTCAAACGGCTGCCTACCGGCGCCCCCGACAAAACGGTCATCGCGGAGCGTTTCGACTGCCGCAGGCGTCCACCACACCACCCTCTGCGCCCGGCGACAGCCGGGGCGCTCCGCACCACCTCCCCACCTTCAGCCGTTTGCGGCGTGAAGCGGTGAAAGCGTGCGTCCTTCGACACGGCCCTTCGGGCCTGTTCAGGATGACACCCCTTCATAGTCAAGGTGAGCAGCGCGCAGCGCGTGTCGAACCCCGCACCCAGCCTCCGCGCCCCTCGACCCAAGTCCGACGATGACGGACGCCGACGGCGGCCCTAAACCTGTCCCATGCCCACCGCCCTGACCGACCGCGCCATCGCCATTCTCGGGACCCTGGTCGGGTTCGACACCACCTCGCGCCTGTCGAACCTGGCCCTGATCGACTGGGTGGAGGCGTATCTGGCCGACCTGGGCGTCGCCGGCCGCCGCATCGCCAGCCCCGACGGGACCAAGGCCAATCTGCTGGCCAGCCTCGGTCCGGCGGCGCCGGGCGGGGTCATCCTGTCGGGCCATACCGACGTGGTGCCGGTCGACGGCCAGCCCTGGACCAGCGATCCCTTCGTGCTGACCGAGCGCGACGGCCGCCTCTATGGCCGCGGCAGCGCCGACATGAAGGGCTTCATCGCCCTGGCCCTGGCCGCCGTGCCGCTGTTCCGCGAGGGCCTGAAACGCCCGGTGCATCTGGCCTTCTCCTATGACGAGGAGGTCGGCTGTTTCGGCGCCCCGGACATGATCGCCGTCATCGCCCGCGACCTGCCCCGGCCGGCCCTGGCCATCGTCGGCGAGCCGTCCCTGATGCGGGTGGTCAGCGGCCACAAGGGCGCGGCCTTCTTCCGGGTGGTGGTCACCGGCCGCGAGGCCCATTCCAGCCAGCCGCATCTGGGGACCTCGGCCAATATGGCGGCGGCCGGGCTGATCACCGCCCTGGCGGCCCTGTCCGACGACCTCGCCGCCCGCGCCGATCCGGCCTCGCCGTTCGAGCCGAAGGGGACCAGCCTGACCATCGGCCGGATCGACGGCGGCACGGCGACCAACATCCTGGCCCGCCGCTGCGAGATCGTCTTCGATGTCCGGGCCGAGCCGGGCGATGACGCCCTGGCCGTGCTGACCCCGTTCCGGGCCCTGGTCGCCGGGCTCGACGCCCGTCTGAAGGCCCGCGACCCCGACTGCGGCGCGACCTTCGAAATCCTCGCCGACGTGCCGCCCATGGCCCCGGAGACCGACGGCGCGGCCGAGGCCTTCGTCCGCGGCCTGACCGGCGACAACGGCCCCCTGCGCGCCGTGCCCTACGCCTCCGAGGGCGGCCAGTTCCAGGGCGCGGGCGTCTCGACGGTGATCTGCGGCCCCGGCTCCATCGACCAGGCCCACCAGCCCGACGAATATCTGGACGTCGACCAGTTGCGCCAGGGCGCCGCCTTCATGATCCGGCTGGCGGAGACGCTGAGAGCCGGGTGAGCGCCCACGCCGCCGCGTCCCGCACGACGTCGGACGGGTCCTCCACCAGCGCCGCCGCCGACGCCGCCAGCCCCGCATCCCCCGAGTTGCCGATGGCGTAGAGCACGTTCCTCACAAAGCGGTCGCGGCCGATGCGTTTGACCGGGCTCTTGCGGAACAGAGCCCGGAAGGCCGGGTCATCGAGCGCCGCCAGATCCGCCAGCGACGGCGACTTCAGCGCCTCCCGCGCATGAAAGGCGCTCTCCCGCGCCGTGGCGGCGAACTTGTTCCACGGGCAGACGGCCAGACAGTCATCGCAGCCGTAGATGCGGTTGCCCATGGCCACGCGCAAATCCTCCGGCACGGGCCCGGCGTGTTCGATGGTCAGGTAGGAGATGCAGCGTCGCGCATCGAGCCGGTAGGGCTCGGGGAAGGCGCCCGTCGGGCAGATGTCGAGACAGGCCCGGCAGGAGCCGCAATGATCGACCTCGGCGGCGTCCGGCGCGATCTCCAGGCTGGTCAGGATCGAGCCCAGGAACAGCCAGCTGCCCAGTTCGCGGGACACCAGGTTGGTGTGTTTGCCCTGCCAGCCGAGTCCGGCCCGCTGGGCCAGCGGCTTTTCCATCAGGGGGGCGGTGTCGACGAACACCTTCACCTCGCCGCCGTGCCGGGCGACGATCTGGCCGGCGATCTGCTTGAGCCGGCCCTTGATCAGCTCGTGATAGTCGTCGCCCTGGGCGTAGACGGAGATGACCCCGTTGGACCGCCGCGCCAGCGCCGCCAGCGGGTCGCTGCCCGGCCCATAGTTGAGCCCCAGCACGATGGCGCTGCGGGCGTCGGACCACATGCCTCTGGGGTGGGACCGGCGCTCCAGCGTCTCGGCCATCCAGCCCATGGTCCCGTGCAGCCCCTCGGCGACGAACCGCGCCAGCCGCTCGCCGGCAGGCCAGGCCTCGTCAGCCGGCGCGAAGCCGCAGACCTCGAACCCGAGGCGTTCGGCGTCCTGGCGGATGCGGCTCTTTTGGGCGTCAGAAATCAAGGTCGTGATAGTGGGCCGACGGCGCCATGCCCGGCCAGCGATCGGCCAGAAGAGGACGGAAACAGGGCCGCGACTTGATCTTGGTGTACCACGTCCGGGCGGCGCTGAAGTCGTTCCACGGCACGTCGCCGAAATAGTCGATCACCGACAGATGGGCGGCGGCGGCCATGTCGGCCAGGGACAGCCGCTTGCCGGCCAGCCAGTCGCGGTCGTCGAGCAGCCGCTCGATGTATTTGAGATGTTCGCGGAGCGCGTCGCGGCCGGCGCGGATATTGGCCAGGGCCGGGGCGCCCAGACCCAGCAGCCGCTTCTCCATCTTCTCGTGCAGCAGATAGCCGGAAACCTCGGCGTCGAACTTGCGGTCGAACCATTGCAGCAGCCGCCGGGCCTCGGCCCGCTCCGCCGGCGCGCGACCGAGCAGGGCCGGTTCGGGGTTCTGCTCCTCGAGATGCTCCAGCACCGCCCGGCTCTCGCAGACGACGATCCGCTCGCCGCCCGTCACCTCGACCAGCACCGGCGGCACGCCCGAGGCGTTGAGCGCCAGGAAGCCGGCGGGTTGTTCCCACCAGCGGACCTGGACCTCGCTGAAGGCCAGTCGCTTTTCGCCAAGGGCCAGGCGCACCTGTCGCGAGGCTGGGTCCAGGGGGAAATGGTGGAGGGTGCGTTCGACACTCATCGGCAGTCCGATCGATTCGTCGGTCAGAAGGCGCAGACGGGCGTTAAGGGCGCGTTTACCGCGGCTCGACTTCGACCTCGCCGAAGGCCCCGCCGTGGGGCTCGGCCTGGCCGCGCGGGTCAGGATGGATAATGATGTCAGCCGACGGGAAGGCCTCGAGCACGCGCTTTTCCGCCGCCACCACCGCCGAATGGGCCTCGGCCAGGGTGCTGTCGGGATCGAGATCGGCATGCATCTGGATATGGATATAGGGGCCGGAGGCGCGGGTGCGCAGCTGGTGGACGTCGGTGATCCGCCGGTCCTGCGTCATCAGCGCCAGAATCGTCGCCCGGTCTTCCTCGGGCAGTTCGCGGTCCATCAGCTGGTTGCCCGCCTCGCTGAACACGCCCACCGCGCCCCAGACCAGCCACAGGGCGACCAGCAGACCGGCGGCCGCGTCGAGCCATAGCCAGCCGAGCAGGCTGGCGGCGGCGATGCCGATCATGGCCGCGATGTTGGAGGCCACGTCGGCGGCGTAATGGGCCCGGTCGCCGGACACAGCCACTGACCGGGTCTGGCGCAGCACCCAGGACTGGGCAGTGATCAGGCCCAGCGTCAGGACGGTCGACAGCGCCATCGCCGCGATCGCCCAACCGCCGGCGGTGATCGCCCGGGGGTGAAACAGGCCGACAACGGCCTCGCGCCCCACCAGGGCGGCGGAGGCGAACACCAGCCCGCCCTGCATCAGGCTGGCGAAGGCCTCGGCCTTGCCGTGCCCGAACCGGTGTTCGGCGTCGGGCGGTTCAGCCGCGTAGCGCACCGCATAAAGGGTCACCAGCGAGGCCAGCAGGTCGAGGCTGGAATCCGCCAGCGAGGCCAGCAGCGCCACCGATCCGCTGGCCATCCAGGCCGCGGTCTTGGCCGTCACCAGAATGACCGCCGTGGCCACCGACAGGGTGGTGATCCGCCGGGTCAGGACGGCGGACTGGGCCAGGGAACGGGGGGCGGACGTGGACATGCCGCCCTTCTAGCCCAGCCGCGTCCCCCGATCCCAGCGCGAACGATTCTCGCCTGGGTTTCAGGCCGCCCGGCGCGGCTGCGGGCCGATGTAGCGCGACTGCGGCCGGATCAGCCGGCCGCCGACCAGTTGCTCGCGGGCATGGGCGATCCAGCCGGCCACCCGGCCCATGGCGAACACGCCGGTGAAGGTCGCGGTCGGGAAGGCCAGGGCCTCGAGCAGCAGGGCGGTGTAGAACTCGACATTGATGTCCAGCGGCCGGTCCGGCTTGCGATCCCGCAGGATATCCAGGGCCGCCGCCTCGACCGCCTCGGCGAAGGCCGCCCGGCCGGGCAGGACGCCGGAGCTCTTGCTCAGCCGACGCACGGCCGCCTTCAGCACATCGGCGCGCGGGTCGCGGACGCGATAGATGCGGTGGCCAAAGCCCATCAGCCGCTCGCCGCGATCCAGCGCCGCCTCCAGCCAGGCGCGGGCCTTCTCCGGCCGGCCGATGCCGTCGAGCATGTCGATCACCGGGCCGGGCGCGCCGCCGTGCAGCGGGCCCTTGAGCGCCGATATCCCGGCCAGCACCGCCGAGGTCAGCCCGGCCTGGGTCGAGGCGACTACCCGGGCGGCGAAGGTCGAGGCGTTGAGGCCATGGTCGCTGACCGTGACCAGATAGGCGTCCAGGGCGTCCGCTTCCGCCGCCGTCGCCGGCCGGCCATGCAGCATGCGCAGGATGTCGGCGCTGTGGCCAAGGCTCGGATCCGGCGGCGCCAGCGACTGGCCGGCCTGGGCCCGGACCACGGCCGGAATGAACACCGCCGGCGCCGCCAGCAGCTTGAGCGCGGTCTCGACGTCATCACCGTCGGGCAGTCGGGCGGTCAGGGCGCGCATGGCCTCGACCGGCGTCAGGGCCAGCAGCCCGGCGTCGAGCGGGCCCATCGCGGCGAACACCGCCGCCCGGGCCCGCCCCAGGGCCGGGGCGAGGTCGGTCGGCATATCCTCGAAAAAGCCATCGAACAGCAGATGGGCGATGTCCTCGAACCGGGTCCGCCCCGCCAGGTCGTCGAGGGTGTAGCCCCGGATGACCAGATGGCCCGCCAGGCCGTCGACGTCCGATAGAACCGTTTCGGCGGCGACCACGCCGTCCAGACCGTCACTCATGTTCCGTCTCCTTCAATTCGGGAGACAGATCGGCTAGGTGCGTGATATCGTCAATCTTGATCAATATAATCAATGTGAGCTCATGGATCGCGACTGGATCTCGGCCGAGGCGGCCATGGACCGGCTGGGGGTGCGCGCCCAGACCCTCTATGCCTATGTCAGTCGCGGTCGGGTCGAGGCCAGGGGCGACCCGGAGGACCCGCGCCGCAGCCGCTATCGCCTGGCTGATGTCGAGGCCCTGACCGAACGCAAGAAACGCGGCCGCAAGGCCTCCGAAGTCGCCGCCGGGGCCATCGCCTGGGGCGAGCCGGTGCTGGCCTCGGCCATCACCACGGTGGCCGGCGGCCGGCTGTTCTATCGCGGCCGAGACGCGGTGGCCCTGTCCGCCGATGAGACGCTGGAGTCCGTGGCCCGGCTGCTTCGGGGCGGCCACGGCGCCACCCTCAAACGTAGCGCGACGCCGGTCCCCGGCGACGGCGCGTCCCTGCGCGAACGCCTGTTCGGCGCCCTGTCGGCCCGCGCCGGCCTCGATCCGCCGGCCCGGGGCCGGGCCCCCCTGGCCCTGGCGGCGGAGGCCGGCGGACTGCTGGATCTGATCGCCGACGCGGCCGCGGGCGGCGCGGGCGAGGGACCGATCCATGTCCGGCTGGCCGCCGCCTGGGGACGACCGGAAGCCGCCGACCTGATCCGCCGGGCCCTGGTCCTGCTGGCCGATCACGAGCTCAACGCCTCGACCTTCGCCGCCCGGGTGACGGCCTCGACCGGCGCCTCCCTGGCGGCCTCGGCCCTGGCCGGGCTCTGCGCCCTGTCGGGCCCGCTGCACGGCGGCATGGCCGGCCGGGTGATCAATCTGGTCGAGGAGGCCGGCCGCATCGGCCCGGACGCCGCGGTCGCCGGCAGGCTGGCGCGCGGCGTGTCAGCGCCGGGCTTTGGCCACCCCCTGTATCCGGACGGCGACCCCCGGGCCGCGGCGTTGCTGGCGAGCTTCGCGCCGCCGGCCGACTACGCCGCCCTAAAGGCTGCGGTCGAGGCCATGACCGGCGAGGCGGCCAATATCGATTTCGCCGTCACCGCCCTCAGCGCCCGCTTCCAGCTGCCGCCGGACGCCCCCTTCGCCCTGTTCGCCGTGGCCCGCACCGCCGGCTGGCTGGCCCACGCCGTCGAGCAGGTCCAGACCGGCGCCCTGATCCGGCCGAGGGCCCGCTATATCGGCGAGGCGCCGGCGGTCTAGGCGCGCTCCGACGCTGACACCGGACAGGCCGATCGTCCGCTCGGGGTGGCGAGCGGACCTTCAACCTCTTACGCTCTTGGCATGGATTATTCTCGCGGCCTCTGGAGCCTATCAATCGCTGCCGCGACGATCTCGCTGGCTGCCAGCCCAGCCTTTGCGTCAGAGACTGAGTGTTTCGATGCCGAAGTCTCCGCGAGTATCAGCCGTCAAACACCTACAATGATACCCAACTGCGATGATTGCATCGTCATGAGGTGGCCGTGGATTGTCGAGTTGCAGGTCGAGCGTGTTCATACTGGCAGGCTGGAGCGAGGACCTGTTACCGTTCTAACCGTGCAGCACACTTACTATCGCAGTAACCTCGGAGCGCGTCGCTGGTGGCTGCGACGAAACACGCTCGGTGCCTACAACGCTGTGCAACCTGACGAAGGTGAAACGCTACAGAGATGTTCCGCCGACAGCCCGGCTGCACGGCCATACATCCAGCCTTCTGACGGGAAGACGCTGGAAGACCTGCGTCGTGAAGGTGATGAGCACTACGGTCCTGAATAAGGTCCGCAAAGGGTCGAAACCGGCCATCGACGGCTTGCCGGCAAGCCGGCCTCCAGATCGCCGCCTTCAGGACCTGTCATTGCCGGTGACCACCCACCCGGGGTAGCGAGATCGGGGAGCCGCCTACGCCCGCTCGAACGCCGCCTCTTCCGCCTGCAGCGGCTGATCGAGGCGACCAACCATCTCCTTGGGGCAGACCTGCCAGAACTGGCCGCGCGTTCGGTCCCAGTCGCGCAGCAGGGCCTCGGCGAAGACCGATCCGGTCTCGTGGACATGCTCGGCGATCAGCCTGCGCAGCTGCTCTTCCCAATGCGGCGAGGCCAGCCGCTGGACGATGACGCTGTCCGGGTTGACCTGGGCCTGGAAACGGCCGGTCTGGTCCAGGACATAGGCCATGCCCCCGGTCATGCCGGCGGCGAAATTTGGCCCGGTCGGACCCAGCACGACCACCGCGCCGCCGGTCATGTATTCGCAGCCGTTGGCGCCGCAGCCCTCGACCACCGACACCGCGCCGGAGTTGCGCACCGCGAACCGTTCCCCGGCCAGGCCGGCCGCGAACAGCCGTCCGTCGGTCGCGCCATAGAGGCAGGTGTTGCCGATGATGGCGTTGGCCTCGGGGGCGAGCAGATGCCGCGACGGACGCACGATGAGGGTCGCCCCCGACAGCCCCTTGCCGACATAGTCGTTGGACTCGCCGGTCAGCACGATGCGCAGGCCGCGCACCGCGAAGGCCCCCAGACTCTGGCCGGCCGAGCCCTTGAGCTCGAGGGTCAGATGGCCCGACGGCAGGGCGCTCATGCCGAACTTGCGGGTGATGTGGCTCGACACCCGCGCGCCGATGGCCCGGGTCGTGTTCCGCACCGTGTAGGTCAGCTGCATCTTCTCGCCACGCTGCAGGAAGGGCGCGGCGTCGCGGACGATCTGGGCGTCGAGGGTGTCGAGCACCTCGTTGCGGCCCTCGACCGTGCAGTAGGGCTTGTTCGGCCCCGGGTCGGCCCGGACCAGAAGCGGATTGAGATCGAGGTCGTCGAGGTGTTCGCCGCCGCGGCTGACCTGGGTCAGCAGATCGGTGCGGCCGACGATGTCCTGCAGGGACTTGAAGCCCAGGGAGGCGAGGATTTCCCGCACCTCCTCGGCGATGAAGGTGAACAGGTTGACCACCTTGTCCGGCGTGCCGGTGAACTTCGCCCGCAGCGCCTCGTCCTGGGTGCAGACCCCGACCGGGCAGGTGTTGGAATGGCACTGGCGGACCATGATGCAGCCCATGGCGATCAGACTGGCGGTGCCGATGCCGAACTCCTCGGCGCCCAGCATGGCGGCGATGACCACATCGCGACCGGTGCGGATGCCGCCGTCGGCGCGCAGCCGCACGGCCGGGCGCAGGTTGTTGAGCGTCAGGACCTGGTTGGCCTCGGACAGACCCATCTCCCAGGGCGAGCCGGCGTATTTCAGCGAGGTCAGCGAACTGGCGCCGGTGCCGCCGACATTGCCCGAGATCAGGATGATGTCGGCCTTGGCCTTGGCCACCCCGGCGGCGATGGCGCCGATGCCGGTCATCGAAACCAGTTTCACGCAGACCCGGGCGTCGGGATTGATCTGTTTGAGGTCGTAGATGAGCTGGGCCAGGTCCTCGATCGAATAGATGTCGTGGTGCGGCGGCGGGCTGATCAGCATCACCCCGGGAGTGGCGTGGCGCAGCTTGGCGATCATCTCGGTGACCTTGAAGCCGGGCAGCTGGCCGCCCTCGCCGGGCTTGGCGCCCTGGGCCACCTTGATCTCGATCTCGCGGCATTCGTTGAGGTATTCGGCGGTCACGCCGAACCGTCCCGAGGCCACCTGTTTGACGGCGCTGTTGGGGTTGTCGCCGTTGGGCAGGGGCCGGTAGCGGGCGCGGTCCTCGCCGCCCTCGCCGCTGACCGACCGGGCCCCGATGCGGTTCATGGCGATGTTCAGCGTCCCGTGCGCCTCGGGGCCGAGGGCGCCCAGACTCATGCCGGGGGTGACGAACCGCTTGCGGATCTCGTTGACGCTCTCGACCGCCTCGACCTCTACGGCGGCCCGATCACTGCGCCACTTGAGCAGGTCGCGCAGCTGGATCTCGGGCAGGCTGGCCATGCCCGCGGAGAACCGGCGGTAGATCTCGTAGTCGCCGGTGTCGCAGGCCTGCTGCAGGGCGTGGATCATGCGCGCCTCGAAGGCGTGCGCCTCGCCCTTGCTGCGGGCCTTGTAGAAGCCGCCCACGGGCAGGGCGACGAACCCGGGCGCCCAGGCGCGGCGGTGCAGGTCCAGGGCGCGGCTCTCCAGGCCGGCCAGGCCGATGCCCGAGATCCGCGACGGCATCCCGGGGAAGAACTCGGCGACCAGCGCGCGGGACAGGCCCACCGCCTCGAAATTGTAGCCGCCGCGGTAGGAGGAGATCACCGCGATGCCCATCTTGGACATGATCTTGAGCAGGCCCTGTTCGATCGCCGACTTGAAGTTGACGCAGACCTCGCGCAGCGTCGCCTCGCCGATCAGGCCGCGATCAAGCCGGTCCTGGAAGCTTTCCTGGGCCAGCCAGGCGTTGACGGCCGTGGCTCCGACCCCGACCAGAACCGCGAAATAGTGGGTGTCCAGGCACTCGGCCGAGCGCACGATGATCGAGACGTAGGAGCGCAGCCCCCTGGCCACGAGGTGGGCGTGGACCCCGGCGGTGGCCAGGATCATCGGCAGGGCCATGCGGCTGTCGGTGGCGTGCTCGTCGGTCAGAACGATGGTCGAGCAGCCGCGCAGGGCGGCGTCCTCGGCCTCGGCCCGGATCCGGTCCAGATTGGCGCGGAGCGCGTCGCCGGGCCGGGCGCCCGCCTCCGGCAAGGCCATGGTGCAGTCAATGACGGCCAGCGTCTTGTCGCCGATGAACTCCAGCACCCGCTCATACATGCCCGTCGTCAGCACCGGGCTTTCGAGCACATAGACGTCGGTCTGGGCCTCGTCCTCGACCAGGATGTTGCCGAGGTTCTTGAAGCGGGTCTTCAGACTCATCACCCGCGTTTCCCGCAGCGGGTCGATCGGCGGGTTGGTGACCTGGCTGAAGTTCTGGCGGAAGAAGTGGCTGAGCGGCCGGTACTGGTCCGACAGCACGGCCAGCGGCGTGTCGTCGCCCATCGAGCCGACGGCCTCCTTGCCGTCCTCGATCATCGGGGCGAGGACCATCTCCAGGTCTTCCAGGGTCAGGCCGGCGGCGGCCTGACGCCGGACCAGCGCCTCGCCCTGATAGCGCCGGGGCTCCGGACCGGGGCCGACGCGGTCTTCCAGCGCCACCATGTTGTCGAGCCAGTCGGTGTAGGGATGGGCCTCGGCCAGGCGGTCGATAATGGCCTCCTCGCCGTAGAGCCGGCCCTCGACCAGATCAATGGCGATCATGCGGCCGGGCGATATGTGCAGCTTACGGACGATCCGGCTCTCGGCGATGCCGCACATGCCCGCTTCCGAGCCCATGATCACCAGGCCGGCGTCGGTATAGGCGACCCGCAGCGGGCGCAGGCCGTTGCGGTCCTTGCCGGCCACGACCCAGCGGCCGTCGGTGGCGCAGAGGGCCGCCGGGCCGTCCCAGGGCTCCATCACCGCGTTGCAGTAGGCGTAGAGCGCCCGGTGCTCGGGCTTCATCTGCGCGTCGGTCATGGTCGCCCAGGCCTCGGGCATCAGCAAAGCCTTGGCCATCGGCGCGTCACGGCCGGCCCTGACCAGGATCTCGAAGGTGTTGTCCAGGGCCGCGGAGTCGGAAGCGCCCGGCTGGATGACCGGTTTGACGTCGTCCCCGAACTCGCCGAACGCTTGGGCGGCCATGCGGATCTCATGGCTCTTCATCCAGTTGACGTTGCCCTTCAGCGTGTTGATTTCGCCGTTGTGGGCCAGCATCCGCAGCGGCTGGGCCAGCCGCCACTGGGGGAAGGTGTTGGTAGAGTAGCGCTGGTGGAAGATGGCCACCGCCGCCGAGAACCGCTCGTCGCGCAGGTCCGGATAGAAGTCGTCGATGTTCTGGGCCAGGAACATGCCCTTGTAGATCAGCGACCGGGCTGACAGCGAGCAGATGTAGAAGTCGTTGATGGCCGAGGCCGCGACCTTCTTCTCGATCCGCTTGCGGCACAGATAGAGGGCGCGCTCCAGCGCCTCGCCCTCGAGTCCGGGCGGCGGCGACAGCATGATCTGCTCGATTTCGGGCCGGGTGGCGTTGGCCTTCTCGCCGATCACCGAGGTGTCGACCGGCACCTGCCGCCAGCCATAGATGTAGAAGCCGAACCGCAGCGCCTCGCTCTCGACGATGGTGCGGGCGGCCTCCTGGGCCGACAGGTCGGTGCGCGGCAGGAAGATCTGGCCCACGGCGATCGGGCCCGGCCGCAGGGTGTGGCCGGTGTTGCCGACCTGGGCGGCGAAGAAGTCCTGCGGCACCGACAGCAGGATGCCGGCGCCGTCGCCGGTCTTGCCGTCGGCGTCGACCGCGCCCCGGTGCCAGACCGCCTTCAGCGCCTTGATGGCCAGCTCGACCACTTCGCGGCGCGGCTTGCCGTCGATGGCGCAAACCAGGCCCACGCCGCAGGCGTCGCGTTCCGACGCCGGGTCGTAGGCGTGGCCGTCGATCAGCAGCTGACGGTTGGCGAGATAGCGATCGATGTCCTGGCTCATGGCGGTCACTCGGCCGCGGCGAGGGTCGGAGACTCGACCTTCGCCCGCAGATAGCGGTGGATGGAGTCGGCGGCGTCGCGGCCGTCGCGGATGGCCCAGACGACGAGTGATGCGCCGCGGGCGATGTCGCCGGCGGCGAACACCCCGTCGAGACTGGCCGCCTGGGTGCGACGGTCGATCTTGATCGTGCCCCAGCGGCTGACCGCCAGTTCGGGCTCGCCCAGGGTCGTGGGCAGGTCCTCGGGATCAAAGCCCAGCGCCTTGATCACCAGCTGGGCCGGCAGGTCGAAATCGGACCCCTCCACCGGCTCTGGCGCGCGGCGGCCCGTGCTGTCGGGCAGGCCCAGCCGCATGCGGGCGGCGCGCACGGCGGTGACGCCCCCGGCGTCGCCGAGCAGGCTGCGCGGGGCGGCCAGCCATTCGAAGACCACGCCCTCTTCCTCGGCGTTGGTCACTTCGCGCAGCGAGCCGGGCATGTTCTCCCGGTCGCGGCGATAGAGGCAGGTCACCGACACCGCGCCCTGGCGGACAGCGGTGCGGACGCAGTCCATGGCCGTGTCGCCGCCGCCGATGACCACGACATGTTTGTCCAGGGCGTCCAGCGCGCCCGATTCAAAGGCCGCGACCGCGTCGCCCATGCCCTTGCGGTTGGAAGCGATCAGATAGTCCAGCGCCTCGACCACGCCGCCGGACCCGGCGCCGGGCGCCGCGAGTTCGCGGGCGGCGTAGACGCCGGTAGCCAGCAGCACGGCGTCATGCTGCTCGCGCAACTCCGGCAGGCTGGCGTCGCGGCCGACCTCGAAATTGAGCTTGAACACCACCCCGCCGTCGGCCAGCCGCCGGGTGCGGCGCTCGACGACGTCCTTTTCCAGCTTGAAGCCGGGGATGCCGTAGATCAGCAGCCCGCCGGCGCGATCGTGCCGATCATAGACAGTGACCGCGTAGCCGTGCTCACGGAGGATCTCGGCCGCGGCCAGACCGGCCGGGCCGGCGCCGATGATGCCGACCGACTGGCCGAGCTCGGCCCGGGCCTTCAGCGGCGTGACCCAGCCCTCTTCCCAGGCCTTGTCGGTCAGGTAGCGTTCGACCGCGCCGATGGTGACGGTGCCGTGGCCCGACTGTTCGATGACGCAATTGCCTTCGCACAGTCGATCCTGCGGGCAGATGCGGCCGCAGATCTCGGGCATGGCGTTGGTCGCCTGGGACAGGCGGTAGGCTTCCTCGAGCCGTCCGGCGGCGGTCAGGCGCAGCCAGTCGGGGATGTTGTTGTGCAGCGGGCAATGGGTCTGGCAGAAGGGGACGCCGCACTGTGAGCAGCGCGAGGCCTGTTCGGTCGCCTTCGCGTCGATGAAGTCGGCGTAGATTTCATGGAAGTCGCGGTCGCGCGTCCGCGCCTCCCGCTTGTCCGGAGTGCGTCGCTCGATGGTCGTGAACTTCAGCATCCGCTCGGCCATGCCGCGCTCCCGCCGTTCTGATGGAAAAGGGTCGTTGCGGCGTCTTTTAAGGCCTCGAGATCAACGCACAAAGACAACGGTCTACATTCGGTACGATAATACGCGCGCCACGCCGCCACCTTTCCAGGGAAGCAAGGCCGGGTGATGATTGCAGTCCGTTTTGTTGACCAATATACGTCGAGGGTTTCATGAACGATTTTCTGGCCGCGATCCTGCTCGGCATCGTCGAGGGACTGACGGAGTTCATTCCGGTGTCGTCGACCGGCCATCTGCTGCTGACCAAGATGGCGCTCGGCCTGACCGACCCCTCCTGGGACAGCTTTATCGTTCTGATCCAGCTAGGCGCGATCCTGGCGGTGGTGGCGCTCTATTTCAGCCGCCTGTGGAAGGTGCTGATCGGCCTGCCGACCGACCCGGCCGCCCGACGCTTCGCCCTCAGCGTCCTGATCGCCTTCCTGCCGGCGGTGGCGCTGGGCGTGCTGGCCTATGATTTCATCAAACAGGTGCTGTTCGACAGTCCGGCCATCATCTGCTGGTCGCTGGTGATCGGCGGCGTCGTGCTGCTGGCCATCGATCGCTGGAGCCCCGCCCCGCGGCTGCATGACGCGATGCGCCTGCCGCTGCCGACCTCTCTCGGGGTGGGACTGTTCCAGTGTCTGGCGATGATTCCGGGCGTCTCGCGGTCCGGGGCCACCATCGTCGGCGGCGTGCTGCTGGGCGTCGACAAGCGGGCGGCGGCCGAGTTCAGCTTCTTCCTGGCCATCCCGACCATGGTCGGAGCCTTCGCCAAGGACGCCTGGGAGAGCCGGGAGTCGTTGATGCAGGGCGACCACCTGGGCGTTCTCGCCGTCGGGTTCGTCGTGTCCTTCCTGGCCGGAATCGTGGTCGTGAAGGTCCTGCTCGACTTCGTCGCCCGCCGCGGCCTGGCCCCGTTTGGCTGGTGGCGGATCGTTGTCGGCGTGGGAGGGCTGGTCCTGCTTCGCCTGGCCTAGACGGCGCCTTCGGGAACGGCCGCGTACTGGCCGCCCTTGCGATAGCGGTATAGGTAGGAGGGCACGATGGCCTCGATCGACGCCGGCGCCACGCCCAGATCGGCCAGACCCAGCGCGCCGGCCGCGACGACGTTATCCGCCCGCAGCAGGGCGACCTGATCGGTCGTCAACATGGGCGGAATCGGCGTCAGCGCCGCCTGGAGGTCGCCAACCGCGCCGATCAGGCCGGCGATCGGCCAGGGCAGGGGCAGCAGCAGCCGAGACCGGCCGGTCTCGCGCAGCACGAAGGCCATCAGCTCACGGAAGCTGAACACGCCCGGCCCGCCCAACTCGTAGGTATTGCCGGCGCAGGCCGGATCGGTCACGGCCCGGGCTACGGCCGCGGCGACGTCGCCGACATGGACCGGCTGGAACCGGGTCTCGCCGCCGCCCGGCAGGGGCAGGGCCGGGCTGAGCGAAGCGAGTCCCGCGAACCGGTTGAAGAAATCGTCCTCGGCGCCGAACACCACCGACGGGCGCAGAATCACCGCCGTCGGGATGGCGGCGCGGACCGCCGCTTCGCCCATGGCCTTTGAGCGCGCGTATTTCGAGGGCGAGTCACCATCGGCGCCGATGGCCGAGACCTGAACGAAGCGGTGGACGCCGCGGGCGGCGGCCGCTTCGGCGATGACCTTCGCGCCCATGGCGTGGACGCCCTGAAAGCCCTGGCGGCCGCTCTCATAAAGGACGCCGACCAGATTCACGCAGGCCTGCGCGCCGTCCAGGGCGCGGGCCACCGAATCGGGGTTGCGGACATTGGCCTGGACGATCTCGATCTGGCCGACGTCGCCGAGCATGCGCAGCCGGTAGCCACGGCCCACATTGCGAGCGGCGACCCGGACCCGATAGCCCTGTTTGGCCAGCGAGCGGACAACCTGGCGACCGACAAAGCCGGTTCCTCCGAAGACGGTGACGAGCCCAAGCATGCTGCGGCCTTTTCCCTTTGAGAATGCGCCCGGATAGACGACGCGGGGTCAGTGTGCAACGCGGCATTGACCGGGGGAAGGCGGCGCCCTATGAGGCTCGCCTTCGCGCTGATCCGGGGTTCCGGAGCGGTATGCGAGCCCAGGTGGCGGAATTGGTAGACGCGCTACGTTCAGGTCGTAGTGGGGTTTCCCCGTGGGAGTTCGAGTCTCTTCCTGGGCACCATTAGGTTTTTCGCCGTCTTTCCGGTTTTCTGACCGGTAACGGCCCGATCGGCGGCCACCGGTCGCGACAAGGTCCCCTGCCCCGGCAGGGGATTTTTGTTTGCCGGCGCGCGGCCCGCCTCCGGCACCCCCCTCCTCGCGGCACGGATTCTGCACCTGCCGACCGCGCCGTCCGCGCCGATTCGCGCCGCGCGGCCCGCGACCCGGACAAGGCATTGTCCAGGAAAGAGTTGCAACCATGGGTCCGGCCCCGGACGCGGGACACCGGTCGGAGGAAGCCATGCGCTGGTTCGATATCATCCTGCCCGAACCGGGCACGAACCCGCAACTGGACCGGGACCTGGCCGAGGTCGCCGCGGCGCCCGGCGCCTTCCGGGAGATCCAGCAGCGCGATGGCCTGGACGCTGCCGGCCTGCTGCCGATCGCCGAGGCCGCCGGCAGGAACCTCTTCGCGGCGGTGGCCCGCGCCCTGCCGGGCGCGTTCGACCGTTCGCGCCGGGCCGCCACGCTCGAATCGCCCGCCGTCGGCGAGGACGCCCACGACACGCTGGCGGGCTTCCACCTGGTGGTCGACGCAGCCTGGCTGGGGCTGCCGTGGAC
>JAUXVF010000014.1 GCA_030680355.1 Caulobacter sp. | reverse complement strand
ATCCTTCCTCTCGTCCCGCTGCATGGGGAGGGCGTCTCGGCCAGGCGATCCGATGCGGCGGCGGGGTGGAGTTCGAACGGGAAGTTCGACCGGCGCCAGTCGTGAAAGCCCCTCCGTCGCCGCCAATGGCATCCCGACGGAAGCAGCCGGAACGACCTGTGGCCGGACGAGCAACAGGTGAGCGGGGGATACGCTCACGGTCCGGGGACGGCTTCGCCGCCGCCCGCCCGCCGGGGGTCGATGCGGCTAAGCCTTAAGCGGGCTGCCTACCGCAGCACCCGGAAAACGGACTTCGCGGAGCGCGACGGCTTCGGCCATCTTCAGACAGACGACCAACAGACATCCGGCTGAAGCCGGAGCGCTCCGCCCCCTCCCCGCCTTCACAAGGCCTCGCCTCGTGACGCGGAAAAGCCGTGCCCGGCCGCCGGGGACATGGACCGCAGGTCCGTGTCCCCTCCAGCCGACCGCCAATGCGGCCTAGTAGCTCTTCGGCAGGCCCAGCACCTTCTCGGCGATGAAGTTGAGGATCATCTCGCGGCTGACCGGGGCGATTCTCGCGATCATGGCTTCGCGGAAATAGCGTTCGACGTCGTATTCCTTGGCGTAGCCCATGCCGCCGTGGGCGAGGATGGCCGCCTCGCAGGCGCTGAACCCGGCCTCGGCGCCGAGGTATTTGCCGGCGTTGGCCTCGGCCCCGCAGTCCTTGCCGGCGTCGTAGAGGGCGGCGGCCTTGAACGCCATCAGGTCGGCGGCCTCGAGTTCGGCCCAGCATCTGGCCAGCGGGTGCTGCACGCCCTGGTTCTGGCCGATCGGCCGGCCGAACACGACCCGCTCTTTCGCATAGGTCGCCGCCTTGGCCAGGGCCGCGCGGCCCAGGCCCACGGCCTCGGCCCCGAACAGCACCCGCTCGGGGTTCAGGCCGCTGATCAGATAGCGGAAGCCCTGGCCCTCCTCGCCGATCAGATCCTCGGCGGGAACCTGCAGGTCCTCAATGAAAAGCATATTACATTCAACGGCTTTTCGGCCCATCTTGGGGATCGGCTTGGCGTCGATCCGGGCCCGGTCGAAGTCGGTGTAGAACAGGCTCAGCCCCTGCATCGGCTTGGCCGTCTGATCCTTGGGCGTGGTGCGGGCGATGATCAGGATCTTGTTGGCCCGCTGGGCCATGGTCGTCCAGATCTTGCGGCCGTTAATCAGATAGCCGTCGCCGTTGCGCTCGGCCTTGGTCTCCAGATTGGCGGTGTCGAGGCCGGAGTTGGGCTCGGTGACCGCGAAACAGGCCTTGTCCTGGCCGGTGATGATGCGCGGCAGATGACGGGCCTTCTGTTCGTCTGTGCCGAACTTCACCACCGGCATCAGGCCGAAGATGTTCAGATGGATGGCGCTGGCGCCGGTAAAGCCGGCCCCCGACTGGGTCACCGTCTGCATGACGTGGGCCGCCTCGGTCAGGCCCAGGCCCGCGCCGCCGTACTCTTCCGGCATGGCCACGCCCAGCCAGCCGCCCTCGGCCATGGCCTTGGCGAAGGCTTCGGGGAAGTCGCCGGTCTCGTCGGTGCGGCGCCAGTACTCGTCGTCGAAATCGGCGCAGATGCGGCCGACGGCCTCGCGAATGGCCAGCTGGTCGTCGGTGGGCCAGAAGCTGCTCATGCGTCGGTGTCCTTGTTATCGAAACGGCGGGGGTCGAGTCGCGCGGCCCAGCGCCCCGGATCGTCCCCGGCGAAATACGCGGCGATGACCTGGGCGACAAGCGGCGCCAGGAGCCAGCCGTTGCGCCTGGCCCCGACCGCCAGCAGAACGCCATCCCGGCGGCTGGGTCCGACCAGCGGCAGGCCGTCGGGCGTGCCGACCCTCACCCCGGTTTCGGCCCGCGCGCGAAGCCCGGAGATACCGGGCCAGAGGCTCTCCCCAAGATGCTTGAGCGCGGCCACCTGGTCCGCCTCGACCCGCAGGTCGAAACGTCCAAACTCCATGGTCGCGCCCAGCACCGCCGCGGCCGGGTCGGGGCAGAGATAGACCCCCGCCCCCCGCAGCACCGGTCCGGACGCCGGACCGCCGGCGACACGCAGAATATGGCCCTTGATCGGGGTCAGATGGTCGAGCTCTGGCGCCAGTCCCTGGCCGCCCGCCCCGGTGGCGACCACCAGCGGCCCGACGTCCCTGACCTCGACCGCCCGGGTCTCGAACCGCACGCCGGCCCTGGCGGCCTGGGCAAACAGCACCGTCATCGCCGCGCCCGGGTCGAGCCGCCAGTCCTCGTCCGTGAAAGGGCCTTCGGGCGTCCGCCGCCAGCGCGCGCCGAGGGCGTCCAGCCGGGCCTCCATGCCCGCCGCGTCCGGCCCGCGCCACAGGGCGCCGGTGCGATTCAGGGCGACCGGCGCGAAGTCGGTCCACCCGTCGCGGGCCGCCCGAAACAGATCAAGATGCCCGGCCGCGGCCGGGTCCAGCGCCGCCTCGAAGACCGGGGCCAGCATGCCCGCCGCCACGCCCGAGGCGTTGTCGCCCGGCGCGGCGGGGTCGCAGACCGTAACCTGGGCGCCCCGCCGGGCCAGCGTCAGGGCGATGACCAGGCCGAGCGCCCCGGCGCCCGCCACCGTCACCTGCTTTCCGGTCAATCGCGTCATGCCGCCAGACAGCGACCCGCGCCCGCCGCGTCAAGCGCCTGTCGCCGCGCGCCGGCGTGTTTTTCGCCGGTCAGGGTCGCCAGACGAGTCCCAGACGCAGCGTTCGCGGGGCGTCGAAGCTCTCAACGCCATCCCCGGTTTGCGCCGTCTCGATCGCGGCGTCGGTCAGATTGTCCACTGCGGCGTAGAGGCCGACGGCGGCGGTGGCCTGCCATTCGGCCCGCAGATCGACCGATCCGGCCGCCGACAGCGCGCGGGTGTTCAGGTCATCATCGAACCGCTGCCCCTCGTAACGCAGGGTGGCGCGCAGGGTGAACGCATCGGTAGCCCGCCAGGCCGCTTCGGCGGTCGCGGCCAGCTCCGGCGTCTGGGCCGGGCGCAGCCCGGTCAGCTGCGGGGCCACCGACCCGCCGTCGACCTCGGCCTGGGTCCAGGCCGCCGACAGCCGCCAACTCAGATCTGCGCCCGCTTTACCCGCTATGTCCGCTTCCAGGCCCAGGGCGTTGATATCGCCGGCGTTCTGACGCTGGCGCAGCACGCCGCCGGCCGGCACGAAGCCGGCGACCGGAAAGGTCCCGGGGCCAAAGCCGATGGTGACATTGGTCACCGCCCCCGCCAGCCGGTTGGCGAACAGCGTCGCGTTCCAGCGCACCGGGCCATCGCCGCCGATCCCGACCTCGGCCCCGTAGAGTTTCTCGGGATCGAGGGCCGAATTGGCTTCGGTGATGTCATTGCCGACCCGGAAGGGCCGATGCAGTTCATTGAGCGTCGGCGGGCGGAACCCGGTGTAGGCCGCGGCCCGCAGATAGCCGCCTGAGAGGTCCCTGCGCAGGCCGGCGCGAGCCGTCGGTTGCCAGCCGTCGCGGTCGGGCGGGGCCAGGGCCAGGGTGACGGCGTTGGTGGTCAGGTCCCGCTCGGTGCGCTCCCCCGAAAAACTGGCCCAACGGTCCAGTCGCAGACCGCCGGTCAGCAGCCAGTCGCCCGACTGCCGCCAGGCCTCGCCATAGACGCCGGCCACGTCCTGGGCGCCGCCGGCCACCCGGCCGCGAGTGAAGACGCCGCCCATGTAGCGGGACGCCTCGCGGGTTTCGCCTTCGGCGTAGCGGACGTCGGCGCCGATCTCCCAGCCGCCGTCCGGGAGGGTGCGACGCAGGGCGGCGTTGAACCCCAGGCCGATGGCCGGCGTGCCGTACTGGTTGTTGGCCGGCGTGGTGAAGGCCCGCCCCGCCCCGACCGCGGCCGAGCTGTTTTCAAATCCGGACTGTTTCGCCCAGGCCTGCAGGCGCCAGTCCGTGCCGATGCCCGGCGAAGCGCCGGTCATGGTGGCCGAGGCCGAAACGCCGACGGAGCGGGAGGCGGCGCCGGCGACGCCGCTGTCACGGGTTTCGCGGTAGCCGGCCAGACGCAGCGCCAGGTCGCCGCCCTGCCAGCCCGGCGCGTAACGCAAGGCCAGGCTGGAGGCCTTGAAGGCCAGCGGCGTATCGGCCGCGCCCCGGCCGTCGCGCACCGGAATCCAGCCGTCGCTGCGCTGGGTCGCGGCCACGGCCAGCAGATCGCCGCTGGCCACGGCCAGTTGCGCCCCGGCCAGGCCGCGCTCGCCGCCCCAGATCTCGTACTCGCCATGTTCGGACACCTGGGTGCGCTCGGCCAGCTGGACCGTGCCGGTCAAGGCCCCGGCGCCATAGGGCCCAGACCCCGCGCCGCGCACCACCAGAGCGCCCTCGACCGCCGCCGGCGGCAGGCCCGACCAGATCACCCAGCCGCCAAAGGGATCGTTCAGCGGCACGCCGTCGAGGGTGACCAGCGAGCGGCCCGCGCCGGATCCGGCGATGGCCCGGACGGTGATCCCCTGCGTCGTCGGGTTGGCCGCGGCGCTGGAGGTGCGGCGAAACAGCTGCACCCCCGGCACCAGGGTCAGGGCTGCGTCGACCCGTGGCGCCGTGGCCATGGCCTGGGCGTCCACCCGCACCACCGCGAAGACCGCGTCCGTCGGGGCCGGCGGCAGTCGCGCCGCCTCGACAACGACGGTTTCCACCGTGGGCGGCGCATCGGCGATCATCATGAACTCAGGCTACTTCCGGGGTTTGGCGGCGGCCAGCCGGTCCCGTTCGCCGTGGGCGAGGGAGAGCAGATACTGGCGCACCGCCTCGGCCTTGGCGGCGTCGATAAAGCGGCTGAAGGAGACCATGCCGTTCTCGACCCGGTCGCCGTCAATGACCACGCCCTTGAAGACGGCGGCGTCGGTGATCACCGGCGAGTAGCGCAGATCCGGAATGGAGAAGTCGGACACCGCGCTCGACCCGTGGCAGACGCCGCAGTAGGTGGCGAAGGTCGTCTTGCCGGCGGCGATCTGGGCCGGCGAGCCGGTCACGGCCGGCAGCGCCGGGAAGTCCCGGGTCGACACCGGGCGCGCCGGCAGCTTGCTCTTGCCGCCCAGCTTGAACACCAGCACCCGGCGGGGACCGTCCGAGCGCGGGTCGGCGCCGGCGCCGATGGTCAGGGCGAAACCGCCGCCCCAACCGGCCATCACCGCGATATACTGCTCGCCATCGATCTCGTAGCTGATCGGCGGGGCGACGATTCCGGTCTGGGCGTCGAACGACCAGACCTTCTTGCCCGTGGCGGCGTCATAGGCCGCCAGCTCGCCCGTCGCCGAGCCCTGGAAGACCAGGCCGCCGGCCGTGGCCAGCACGCCGCCGTTCCAGGGACCGCTGTGTTTCACGCTCCATTTTTCCGTCTGGGTCAGCGGGTCCCACGCGATCAGCCGGCCCTTGAGGCTGGCGCGGACCGCCTTGATGCCCGCCTGGTCGTCCGGCATGGCCGCGATCAGGCTGTCGACGCCGATGTTCCAGGCGCCGGGCTCGTAGCGGAAATTGGCGTTGGCCCCGCCCGGCTGCATGTAGGGGAAGGGGATTTCCTGGGCCGGGATATAGACCAGGCCGGTCTTGGGGCTGAAGGCCATCGGCTGCCAGTTGTGGCCGCCGAGCGGTCCGGGCATGGCCAGGGCCGGGCCCGAGCCATAGCGGGCGTTGGGCGTCTCGACGGGACGGCCGCTGGCCGGGTCGATGCCGGTGGCCCAGCTGACCGGCACGTAGTTGTTGGCCGAGATCAGCTTCCCGTTGGTCCGGTCGATCACATAGAAGAAGCCGTTTTTGGGCGCCTGCATCAGCGCCTTGACCGGTTTCCCGGCGATGGTCAGGTCGGCCAGGATGATGTGCTGGGTGGCGGTGTAGTCCCAGCTCTCGCCCGGGGTGGTCTGGTAGTGCCAGACGTAGGCGCCAGTGTCGGGCTTGAGCGCCACGACCGAGGACAGGAACAGATTGTCGCCGCCGCCGGGCGAACGGATGTCGCGGTTCCAGGGCGTGCCGTTGCCGACGCCGATGTAGAGCAGGTCGAGGTCGGGGTCATAGGCCATCGAATCCCAGACCGTGCCGCCGCCGCCGACCTTCCAGAACTCGCCGTTCCAGGTCGGGCGGGCGATCTTCATCGCCGCGTCGGAGGCCGCGCCGTCGGTCGTCTGTTCGCCGGGCACCGTGTAGAAGCGCCACAGCATCTTGCCGTTCCTGGCGTCATAGGCCGACAGATAGCCGCGCACGCCGAACTCGGCGCCGCCGTTGCCGATCAGCACCTTGCCCTTGATGACCCGGGGGGCGCCGGTGATCGTGTAGGGCTTGCTCTGGTCAACCGTGACCGTCGACCAGACCTGTTTTCCGGTCTTGGCGTCCAGCGCGATCAGCCGGCCGTCGAGGGCGCCGACATAGACCCGGCCCTCCCACAGGGCGACGCCGCGGTTGACGCTGTCGCAGCAGGCCTTGACCCCGGTCTTGCGCGGCACCTGGGGATCGAATTCCCAGAGCAGCTTGCCGGTCTTCGCGTCGAAGGCCCGGACGATGGACCAGGACGAGGTGGTGTACATGACGCCGTCGGCGACCAAGGGCGTGGCTTCGACGCCGCGGTCTTCCGGCAGGTCAAAGCTCCAGCTCAGGCCCAGCTGGCCGGCGCTGGCGACATTGACCTTGTCGAGGGGGCTGAAGCGCTGCTCGCCGTAGGTGCGGCCGTGGGTGACCCACTCGCCGGCGTTCTTGTCGGCCGCGGCGATGCGTGCGCCATCGATGTCCGCCGTCTTCTCGCCGCAGCCGGCCAGCATGGCCACAGCCGCCAGCGTCACCGCCAAAGCGCTGATCCGCTTCATATCCCGAGCTCCCAGGTCAAACCGCGTCTTCCGCACGGCGTTGAGCCGAGTATGCGAACGCTCCGCTAGGTCAGGCAACCCATTGACGCAGACGATTTAGCAGCGGGCGTTCGACCAGGGCCCAGCAGGCCAGGCCCGAAACCGTCGCCACGATCATGGCCAGGGGAATAAAGATCGGCGGGTTCCAGGCCCCGATGGTCATGGCCAGGGCCCCGATCGACAGGGTGTGGACCAGATAGATCGAATAGGAGGCGTCGCCGAGGATCTTCAGGCCTCGCAGGTCGCGCCAGCCGCCGTCCGCCTCGATGCTGATCGCCCCCGCCACGACCATCATCGCCGGCGCCCCCCAGACCATCGGCCGCCACAGGTCCCAATCCATGTTGACCAGCTGGATCAGGGTGAACAGCGCCGTCCCTCCGCCCAGCAGCAGCCAGCCCATCGACCGGTCCGGCAGCAGCTCGAGCTGGGCCATGCGGCCCAGCCAGACGCCGGCCAGGAACTCGAGAAACAGCGGGTTGAGCAGCATCTGGTAGGCCGGCGGCCAGGCGAAACCGGCGAAGGCCAGCACCATCAGGGCGAAGGTCAGGGCAAACAGCCGGCGCGGCTCGGGCAGCAGCAGCAGCGCGCCGAAGACCAGATAGAACACCGCCTCGTAGTTCAGGGTCCAGCCCGGCGCCAGCAGCGGAAACGGCTGGCCGGCGGGGTTGTCGTGCTGGATGAAGGCCAGCGACAGCAGGACGTGCCGTGGGTCCGCCGACAGGTCCGGGAAACGGGCCGGAACCAGGGTCACCGCCGCCGCCAGGGCCAGGGTGATCAGCCAGTAGAGCGGCGCCACCCGAACCAGGCGCCGCGCGAAAAAGGCCATAGGCCTCACCGTCCGGCCGCTGGTCGCCGTCCACATGACAAAGCCGCTGATGACGAAGAAGACGTCGACCCCGGCCTGGCCGGTGGCGAAATTGACCTGCGACCACTGGCAGGCGTGGAACAGGGCCACCGACAGGGCGGCCAGGCCTCGCAGGTGCTGGATCGACTGCCAGGTGCGGGCGCCGGTCATCGGCGTCAGCGGCAGCCGGGCGGCATGGCCGCGATCCAGCGCCGCAGCAGGGCCAGGCCCTCGTCATGAGTCAGCGACCGGCCCAGCTCCGGCATCATGGCCCCGGGGTCCAGGGAGGCCGTGCGGAAGATCAGGATCGACTGGTCCGGGTCGCCCGGCGCGATGTCATGGGAAAAGCCGCCGGTGCCCTGCCCCGCCGCCACCGGCGGCTTGCACAGGCCCAGGGATGGTCCCGGCGGGGTGGCGATGTCGAGGTACAGGCCGGAGGTGTCGGCCGGCCCCTTGGGGCTGTGGCAATGGCCGCAGTTGATATCCAGCCAGGCGCGGGCCCGCGGCTCGACGGCGACGCTCTCGTCCCGCCAGTCCGGCGCCCGCACCCGGGTGGTCGCGGCCGGCGCGCCGCGCAGGTAGCCGAGCTGAGTCAGCCGCGCGATCTGGTTGTAGCTCTGGCCCGCCAGCGTCACCTCACGGTCCAGATGCCGCGACTTCAACCCGATCGGCTGCAGGGCCTTGGCGGCGTGGTCGGTGGCGTGACAGCCGGCGCACTGGTTCACATTGGGGACCTGATAGACAAAGGCGTCGCGCCGTCCCGGCCGGGTCAGGGTCACCGGTATCGCGGCGCCGGTCCGCTTCAGCGTCGCCCTGGTCTGGGCCTCGTTCCAGAGGTAGGGAAACGCCGCCCAGCCCCCGGCCCGGCGCACCAGGACACGGGTTTCGACGAGGTGGATCTTGCCCAGATCGAGGCCGTCGCCCGTCTGGGACAGACTCAGGCCATCGCCGGGCGCAACGGTTCCGTCGGCGGCCTTCGGGTAGAAGAAGGTCTTGGTCACCACGGTCCCGACCGGGAAGTCGAGCGGCGCATCCGGGGTCCAGGTCGCCGGCTGGCCTTTCGGCATCCAGACGGTGCGCAGCTTGCCGGCGTAGTCGGTGAACAGGGGCGTGTTCAGCTCATAGGGCTGGGCGCCGGCGGCCAGCACCAGCCGACCATCCCGCACCCCGACCATGCCCCAGTCGGCCAGGGCTTCCGGCGCGCCGTCGGCGATGAAGCGCGGTTGCAGCGGTCCCGGCGCACAGGCGGTCAGTATCAGCCCCAGAAGGAGACAGCAGAGG
This sequence comes from Caulobacter sp., assembly GCA_030680355.1. Lineage (GTDB taxonomy): Bacteria > Pseudomonadota > Alphaproteobacteria > Caulobacterales > Caulobacteraceae > Caulobacter. The sequence continues at coordinate 40,396 of JAUXVF010000014.1, read as the reverse complement.
CGTTTCACGGCTTGCCGGGCGCCGGGACCTTGCGTTCGGCCGGCACGGGACCGGCGGCGGCGACCGCGATGGCCGGCAGCGGCGCCAGCTGGCAGCGCAGGGCGTCGCCCATCAGTTTCGGCGACTTGTTCTTGTTCGGACCGTCGGCGTTCAGGGTCTGGGCTGAACCATTGTCGACACAGATGGCCAGCGCCGGATCGGTCTTGCCGGCCTTGAACTTCTTGGTGTCGGCATAGCCGTCCCAGAGCACGTCGGGCAGGCTCCCGGTCAGGCCGAACATCGCCACCCGCAGGGCCTGCAGGTCCAGGCCGTCAGGCTTGGCGCCGCCGGGCGAAAAGCGGTTGTCGTGGACATAGATGGCTTCGGGCCAGGGGTCGAAGGTCGGCGCGACGCCCTCCTTGTTCATGTAGCCGGTCGAGAAGTAGCTGGAGATGATGACGTTGGACGTGTTGTTGCCGCCGATGTCGTTGTCGAAGATCTCGACCTTGTCATTGGCGTTGACGATGACGCCGGTGCCCGCCGGCACCGAGGCCACGGCCGAGCCCTTGCGGCCGAAGTTGCCGGTGTTGTTGCCCTCGACCCGGTTGCGGAAGACGCGGGTGGCGAAGCCGGGCACCTTCAGATTGGGCATGTTGAACACCAGGATGCCGCCGGTGTTGTTGGTCGCCAGGTTGTCATAGACGTCAGCGTTCTGGGTGTTCTCGATCTCAATGCCGGCGACGTTGAATTCGGCGCGGTTGCGGCGGACGACGACATTGTTCGACTGGCCGACATAGATGCCCGCGTCCGAGGCGCCGATGGCGACGCTGTCCTCGATCAGCAGGTTTTTCACCTGCACCGGATAGAGGCCATAGGCGCCGTTGCTGGTCTTGGGCCCGCCGGTCCATTCGGCGCGGACCCGGCGGATGATGATGTTTTCGCCCTCGTTGACCTTGAGGGCGTCGCCCTTGGCGTCCTCGAGCGCCAGATCCTCGATGGTGAAGTCCGAAGCGTTGACCAGCAGGCCTTCGGCCCCGGCCGTCTGGCCCTTGAAGGTCAGGATGGTCTTGTCCATCCCGGCGCCGCGGATGGTCACCCCGTCGGCGTCGAGGCTCAGACCCCGGTCGATGGCGTAGACGCCGGCCGGGATGCTGATCACATCACCCGGTTTGGCGTCGATCAGCTTCTGGATCAGCTGTTCCTGGTAGGTGGTGTTGGGTTTGACGGCCGTGCCGCCACCCTGTCCGCAGGCCGCCAGGGCCAGCGCGCCCGTGATCGTCAGTCCGCTCAGAACGCCGCGCCAGCCCTGCCCCATGGTCGTCTCCCGTATTTCAGGGACTCTGACGGCCCCGGTTCGATGGGAACCGTGGCACGCTGAACGGGGCGCGGCAACGGGTCATCCCTCCTTCCTCCCGGGAAGGCGGAAGGGATTTCATTTGCCGTAGCGTTTGCCCAGATCAGCGCAGACCTCATGAAACTCGGCGATGGTGTCGGCAATGATGTCCGCCACGGGGCGGACCGTGTCGATGCGGCCGGCCACCTGGCCCGACAGGGCGATGGAGGCTTCCATGTCGCCGCCGAAATAGAGCTCCAGGGCGCGCGCCATTTCCGGCATGGCGCCCGCTTCCGGCGGGTTCCGCTCCATGTCGCTGGTCTTGCCTGTGCGCAGGGCGCGCAGGGCCGGGCCAGGGCCGAAGCGGTTGAGGAAGACGGTGTCGGTCTCCTTGGCCGCGATGATGGCGTCCTTCCAGTTCTGGTGCACCGGCGACTCGGCGGCCGAGACCATGCGGGTGCCCATCTGGATGCCTTCCGCGCCCAGGGCGAAGGCCGCGGCCATGGTCGCTCCGTCCAGCATGCCGCCGGCGGCGATGATCGGCACATCGACCTTCGAGGCGATCAGGGGGAGCAGCACCATCAGCGCCACCTCATTGGGGTTCTTGAAACCGCCGCCCTCGCCGCCCTCGACCACCAGGCCGTCAACGCCGGCGGCGATCGCCTTCATGCCCGCCGCCAGCGACGGCACGACGTGGAACACCGTCAGGCCGGCGGCCTTGAGCGGACCGCAGTATTTGTTGGGGTCGCCGGCCGAGGTGGTGACGAACTTGACGCCCTGGTCGACCACGAAACTGACGATGTCGGGATCACGCACGAAGGCCTGGGCGATGTTCACGCCGAACGGTTTGTCGGTGAGGTCGCGCATCTTGCGGACCTCCTCGCGCACCTCATCGAGGCGGCCCGACGAGGTCTCGATGATGCCCAACCCGCCGGCGTTGGATACCGCCGAAGCCAGCTGCGACCGAGCGATCCAGCCCATCGGGGCCTGCACGATCGGATACTGGACACCCAGCAGACGGGTGATGCGGTTGTCGATCATGGCGGTCTCCCCAAAGCCTTTCGACAAGGCTTAGCGGGTCAAACAACTGTTTGGAAGGGCGCCATCCCCCCGGACGGGTCGTCAGTGAAAGGCCGCGCCCGGTTTGAAGCCCAGCGTCTTGAACACCATCGCCGCCGGGCAGAAGCCGGTGAAGGCGGACTGGATCATGTTGAGCCCGGCGAAGACGGGCAGCAGAAGCCACCAGGGGCTGACGTAGTGGCCAAGAGCGACGCCGGCCAGAACGACGAGGCCTGCGAAAACAAATACGGCGCGATCAACGGTCATGACGGGTTCCTTCAACGGTTTCAGGCCGAGGCCTGGGTTTGGGCGAGCGCCTGGGTGGTCCAGGCGACGATCTGGTCGGCCCTCATCGCGCCGGACTGACGGGCGATGATCTGGCCGTCGCGGAACAGGATCAGGGCGGGAATGCCCGAGACCTGCAGGGCGGATGAGGCGTCCGGCTCGGCATCGGCGTTGAGCTTGAGCAGGCGGACGCCGGGCTCCAGCCGTTCGGCCGCCGCCGCGAACTCCGGCGCCATCGTCCGGCAGGGGCCGCACCACGGCGCCCAGACGTCGAGCAGAACGGCCGCGCCCTTTGTCGAAGCCCGGTGCGCGGCCAGGGCCGCCCCGGTCACCTCGGCGGGCTTGCCCGTGAACAGCTTCTCGCCGCAACGCCCGCATTTGGCGGCGGCGGCGTTCTTGTCATCGGGCGCGCGATTGACGGCGCGGCAGTGGGGACAGACGAACTGACGCATGGTCGCCGCCTCAGGACTTGAGCTTGTGAGCGCCGATCAGGTCGAGCGTCAGCTTCTCGTAGAAGGTCTCGCTCTCGCCGCGTCGGATCTTGCCGAGGAAGAACTTCTCGAAGCCGACCTTGGCCAGGTGCACCCACCCGCCCTCGGCCGCCCAGTTGACGTTGCGCGGCGGAATCTGCGGCTGGGCGATGAAAATCACGCCGCCATCGCCGAAGTCGGCCAGGCAGATGGCGTTCCAGGTCGCCTGGCTGTCAGCGGCCTCGCCGTTGATCAGGGCCCGCAGGTTGTGGGCGACGGCGGTGACCATGCTCTCGATCATGAAACCGGTCTTGGGCACGCCGACGGGAACCGGCGTCTTGCCGGTCGGGGCGATCGCCACGCAGACGCCGAGCGAGAAGACGTTCGGGAAGGTCGGGTTGCGCTGGTTCTTGTCGGCGATGATGAAGCCGCGGGGATTGGTCAGCCCCTCGATGCCCATGACCGCGCCGACGCCCCTAAAGCCCGGCAGCATCATCGAATAGGCGAAGGGCAACGACTGGGTCGCCTTGACCGAGCCGTCATCAGCCACTTCCTCGATGTCCATCACGCCGTCGGTGATCTTTTTCACCCGGGCGTTGGTCACCCATTTGATGTGCCGGTTGCGCATCTCGCTTTCGAGCAGGCCCTTGGTGTCGCCGACGCCGTCGAGGCCCAGGTGGCCGATATAGGGCTCGGAGGTGACGAAGGTCATCGGCACCTTGTCGCGGATCTTGCGGCGGCGCAGCTCGGTGTCGAGGATCATGGCGAATTCGTAGGCCGGGCCGAAACAGGACGCGCCCTGCACCGCGCCGACCACGATCGGGCCGGGGTTTTTGACGAATTCGTCGAAGGCGGCGGCGGCCTGCACGGCGTGATCGACATGGCAGATCGACTGGGTGAAGCCGGGCGTCGGGCCCAGCCCCTCGATCTCGTCGAAGGCCAGATCGGGGCCGGTGGCGATAACCAGATAGTCGTAGGCGAGACTCTCGCCGTCATTGAGTTCGATGCGGTTTTCCGCCGGATGCACCCGTTTTGCGCCGACCGGCGTGAATCCGATGCCCCTCTTCTTCATCACCGGCGGCAGCTTGACCTCGATGGCCTCGCGCTTGCGCCAGTGAACGGCGACCCAGGGATTGGACGGCACGAAATGGAAGGTGTCGCCCAGGCTGACGACCGTGACGTCGGCCTTGTCGCCGACGGTGGCCTTGATCTCGAACGCCGCGACGGTTCCGCCGAGGCCAGCGCCCAGAACTACGATGATGGGTTTGGTCATAGGATTATCTCGCTCCCTTTCCGGCGCCGCCGCTTTGAGCTTGATCAAGGCCCGATCAAATCGGTGGGCCCAGGCTGACCAGCCTTGAACACCGGCTATAAATTAGTATATTCGCATATCTTCATATTATGCAATAACGCCGTGCTCAAGCCCGACAGGAAGGCCAACCGATGACCGACACAGCCAAGATCAAGAACCTGACCCCCGCCGAGGTGAAAGCCATGCAGCAGCGCGGAGAAATCGTCCTGATCGACGTCCGCGAGCCGCGGGAATACGGCGCGGACCGGATTCACGGCGCCCTCAACTACCCGCTCAGCACCTTTGATCCCGCCGCCATGCAGCTGATCGACGGTCGGACCGTGGTCTTCCAGTGCGGGTCGGGCAAACGTTCGGCCATGGCCGTCGAGCGCTGCCAGGCGGCCGGGGTGACGATCGCCGCGCATATGGCCGGCGGCATCGGCGCCTGGCAGGCGGCGGGCCTGCCCGTCATCACCCTCGACCCGGCCACCGGCCAGGTCGTCGATCGCGGCTAGAAAACGAGACCTGCACAGAATGACGTCCTTCCTGCGATCCGCCGGCGCCCTGGCCCTGGCCCTCACGCTCACCGCCTGTGGCGGGCCGAGCCACGAGACCGCCGCGCCCGGCGTCCCGGCCAAGGGCGAGCGTCTGACGGTCCAGAAGGCCACGGTCACTGACTACAAACCCGTGGCCGCCAGCGTGACCACGCGGGATATGGGTGAAGCCCGGGCCCGGATCGGCGGCACCCTGGTGCGGCTGAACGTCCGCGAGGGCGCCTATGTCCGCAAGGGGCAGGTGCTCGCCGTCATCACCGACCAGCGGCTGACCTACGAGACCAGCGCCTATGACGCCCAGGTGGCGGCGGCCGCGGCGGAGGCCACCCGCGCCCAGGCGGACCTGGGCCGGATCCGCACCCTGTTCGACAAGGGCATCTACGCCCAGGCCCGGCTGGACCAGGCCCAGGCCGGCGCCAAGGCCGCCCAGGCCGCCCTGACCGCCGCGCGCGCCCAACGAGCCGCCAGTTCGGAGATGAGCCGCCAGGGCGCGGTGCTGGCCCCCGCGACGGGCCGCGTCCTGAAAGCCGACGTGCCCGCCGGATCGGTGGTCACGCCCGGACAGCTGATCGCCACCGTCACCGCCGGTCCCCTGCTGCTGCGGATCGAGGTGCCCGAGAGCCAGGCCCGCGCCCTGCGGACCGGCGACACCGTCGCCATCGATCAGCGCGACCTGCCGGCCGCCCCGGCCACGGGCGTCATCGCCCAACTCTATCCCGCGATCACCGCCGGACGTGTCACCGCCGACATCACCGTGCCCGGCCTGACCGACGATCTGATCGGGCAGCGGGTCCGCGTGCGGATCAAGGCCGGCGAGCGTCAGGCCGTGACCCTGCCCAAGCGGTTCGTGGCCACGCGATTCGGCGTCGACTACGTCCGCCTGGTCGACAAGTCCGGCCAGGCCGTCGAGGTGGCGGTGCAATTGTCCCCCGGCGCCGACGCCAACCACGTCGAGGTCCTGTCGGGCCTGGTCGCCGGTGATGTCATCGTCGCGCCCGGAGCCGGTTCATGAAGCTCGGCATCTCCGGTCGCCTCGCCCAGGCCAGCATCAATTCACCGCTGACGCCGCTGTTCCTGCTGGCCGCCATCCTGGTCGGCCTGTTGGCGGTGTTCACCATCGCCCGCGAGGAAGAGCCGCAGATCAGCGTGCCCATGGTCGACATAATGGTCGCCGCCCCGGGCCTGCGCGCCACCGACGCCGCCGAACTGATCGCCAAGCCGCTGGAAGCCATCGTCAAGAGCATCGACGGCGTCGACCATGTCTATACCCAGGCCAACGATGACCAGGTCATGGTCACCGCCCGTTTCAAGGTCGGCGAGGATCCGGACAACGCCGCCGTCCGGGTTCACGAGAAGATTCGCGCCAATATCGATCGCATCCCCGTCGGCATCCCCGAACCGAAGATCGTCACCCGCACGATCAACGACGTCCCGGCCATGGTCCTGACCCTGTCGCCCAAGCCGGGCGCGGCCGGACGCTGGTCGGATCAGGCCCTCTACGACATCGCCATCAAGCTGCGCACCGAGGTGGCCAAGGTCGAGGATGTCGGCCTGACCTTCATCGCCGGCGGCCGTCCCGACGAAATCCGCATCGAGCCCGACCCCGCCCGGCTGTCCCTGAGGGGCGTGCCTCTGGGCGCGGTGATCGACGCCGCCCGCCAGGCCAACCGCGCCTTCCCCGCCGGATCGATCCGCGATGGCGGACGGGCCGTCGATGTCGCCGCCGGACGATCCCTCCAGTCAGCCCGGGAGGTGGGACTGCTGACGGCCACGTCCGTCACCGGCGAGCCGGTTTATCTGCGCGACGTCGCCGACATCATCCAGGCTCCGAGGCAGGATCAGGCCCGCGTCTGGCGCTATGCCCGCGACGGCGACGGCTGGACGCGCACGCCGGCGGTCAGCCTGGCCATCGCCAAACGGCAGGGCTCCAACGCCGTCGTGGTGGCCGAGAACGTGCTGCACCGGGTCGAGACTCTCAAAGGGCCGCTGATCCCCGCCAGTCTCGATGTCACCGTCACCCGCGACTATGGCGAGTCGGCCAACGAGAAGGCCAACGAGCTGCTGTTCCACCTGGCCCTGGCGACCGTGACCATCGTCATTCTGATCGGCTTCGCCATCGGCTGGCGCGAGGCGGCGGTGACGGCGGTCGTCATCCCCACGACCATCCTGCTGACGCTCTTCGCCTCGAAACTGATGGGCTACACCATCAACCGGGTCAGTCTGTTCGCCCTGATCTTCTCGATCGGCATCCTGGTCGACGACGCCATCGTCATGATCGAGAACATCGCCCGCCACTGGGCGATGAACGACGGTCGACCGCGCACCCAGGCGGCCATCGAGGCCGTGGCCGAGGTCGGCAATCCGACCGTGGTCGCCACCCTGACCGTGGTCGCCGCCCTGCTGCCGATGCTGTTCGTGTCCGGTCTGATGGGCCCCTACATGGCGCCGATCCCGGTCAACGCCTCGGCGGCCATGATCTTCTCCTTCTTCGTGGCCGTGATCATCGTGCCCTGGCTGATGGTCCGGTTCGCCCGCAAGACCCTGGCCGAAGGTCACGCCGCCCATCATGACGAGGGGCCGCTGGGCCGGCTGTATCGCCGGATCGCAACGCCGATCATCGCCAGCCGGCGGTCGGCCTGGACCTTCCTGATCGTCGTCGGCGTCGCGACGCTGCTCGCCGGTGCCATGTTCGCCACCAAGACGGTGACCGTGAAGCTGCTGCCGTTCGACAACAAGTCGGAGCTGCAGGTGGTCGCCGACCTGCCCGAGGGCGCCAGCCTTGAAACCACGGAGCGGACCCTGGCCGCGGCCGCGGCCATCGCCCAGACCCTGCCGGAAGTGGTTTCGCTGGAGTCCTATGCCGGCACGGCCTCGCCGTTCAATTTCAACGGCCTGGTGCGCCACTACTTCCTCCGCGCCCGACCGGAGATGGGCGATCTGGCCATCGCCCTGTCGCCCAAGGGCGACCGCAAGCGCGCCAGTCACGCCGTGGCCCTGGACCTGCGTGAGCGGCTGGCGAAGCTGCCCTTGCCCGCCGGCGCCTCCCTGAAGGTGGTCGAGGCCCCGCCCGGTCCGCCCGTTCTGGCCACCCTGCTGGCGGAGATCTACGGGCCCGACGCCGAAACCCGCCGCGCCGTCGCCGCCGAGGTGAAAACCCTGTTCGCGACGGTGCCCTACATCGTCGATATCGACGACAGCTACGGCCAGCCCCGGCCGCAGCTGCGGCTGACGCCCAATCGCGAACAGCTGGAGTATTTCGGGGTCTCCGAGCGCGACGTGTACGACTCCATCGGGTCCATCATGGGCGGCGAGACGGTCGGCTACGCCCAGCGCGGCGAAGGCCGCACGCCGCTGGAGATTTCCGTTCGCCTGCCACAGTCCGACCGCAGCTGGACCGAACGCCTGGCCTCGACGCCGGTCGCCGCGACCGGCGTGGGCGGCGGAACCCGGCTGGTCGAACTGGGCGAGATCGTCCAGGCGACCCGCGAAACCGCCTCCTGGCCCCTCTATCGCCGCGACGGTCGCGACGCCGAGATGGTCACCGCCGAACTCGCCGGCCAGTACGAGGCGCCGATCTACGGCATGCTGGCCGTCGACAAGGCGATCCGCGACCACGACTGGAAGGGCCTGCCCGCGCCCGAGGTTCGCCTGAACGGACAGCCGACGGACGAGAGCCGGCCGTCGGTGCTGTGGGACGGCGAATGGGAGATCACCTGGGTGACCTTCCGGGACATGGGCGCGGCCTTCGCCGTGGCCATCCTGGGCATCTATGTGCTGGTCGTCGCCCAGTTCAAAAGCTTCCGCCTGCCGCTGGTCATCCTGACGCCGATCCCGCTGACCCTGGTCGGCATCGTCCTGGGTCATATCCTGTTCAGCGCGCCGTTCTCGGCCACCTCGATGATCGGATTCATCGCCCTGGCGGGGATCATCGTTCGAAACTCGATCCTGCTGGTGGACTTCATCCGCCATACCCAGGGCGTGGGCAAAGCCCTGCGCGACGTGTTGCTGGAGGCCGGCGCCATCCGCTTCAAGCCGATCCTGCTGACGGCCGTGGCGGCCATGATCGGGGCGGCGGTCATCCTGACCGATCCGATCTTCCAGGGTCTGGCGATTTCGCTGTTGTTCGGGCTTGCGTCATCGACCCTGCTCACGGTGCTGGTCATCCCGGCCATCTACGTCGTCCTGCGCGACGACGGCCGGCCAATCAGCGAGCCGGGCAAGGATTCCCATGACGCTCCAGCCGCCGTCGCGACCTGACCGGGCCATTGCCGCCGGGCCGCGAGCGCTCGTAGATTGAAGGCCATGGACCCCATTCCCGCGCCCGCGCCCCACGCCCCGCCGAAACCAACGGACCTGGCTCACCTGGAAGCCAGCGCTGCGGCGGCCGCGCGGTTGATGAAGCTGATGGCCAGCGAACAGCGGCTGATTCTGCTCTGTCGGCTGTGGGAGGGGGAGTGTTCGGTCGGCGACCTCGCCGTCCATGTCGGCCTGGCCCAGTCGGCCGCCTCGCAACATCTGGCGAAACTGCGGGCCGAGGGCCTGGTCGCCACCCGGCGCGACGGCCAGACGATCTATTACCGCCTGATCGACCCGGCCGCGGTGCGGGTGATCGACACCCTCTGTCAGATCTATCGCTAAAAGGGCCGGCGTCCGGCTCGATAGAGCCACGCCCCTCGCGATGGTACCGCCTCTCAGGCTTGAACTGAGGACCTCCGGTTCCACAAACCGGCGCTCTAACCAACTGAGCTAAGGCGGCGCGCTTTCGCGAAGGGAGGGGTTTAGTCGCACCCGCGCCCGCGATCAAGAGCGGCGCTTGCCTGTTTGCGATACGGGCCGCACCCTCGCCTCATGACCGATATCAGAACCCGAACCCTGCAGGCCAACGGCCTCGAATTCGTCATCGATGAGGCCGGCGAAGGCGACAGTGTCGCCCTTTGTCTGCATGGCTTTCCCGAGAGCCGTCATGCCTGGCGTCACCAGCTGCCCCTGCTCGCGAAACTGGGCTGGCGGGCGGTGGCGCCCGACCAGCGCGGCTATGGCGATTCCAGTCGGCCAAAGGGCGTCTCCGCCTATCAGGTCGACAACCTCGCGGCCGACGCCGCGGCCATGTTCGACGCTCTGGGCGCCAAACGACGGCTGTTGATCGCCCATGACTGGGGGGCTCTGGTCGCCTGGGTGCTGGCCATGGAGAAATTGCAGCCGCTCGACGGCCTGGTGATCATGAACGTGCCGCATCCGGCGGTTTTCCAGCAGGCCCTGCGGGGAAACCGGGCCCAATTGAAACGCTCCTGGTATGTCTTCTTTTTCCAGATCCCGTTCCTGCCCGAGGCGGTGCTGACGGCCCGGGGCGCGGAGGCCGTCGGCAAGGCCTTCAGCGAGATGGCCGTCGACAAGTCACGGTTCACGCCGGCCGACCTCGATCACTACCGGAGCAACGCCCTCAAGCCAGGCGCGATGACGGCCATGATCAACTGGTATCGGGCCAATTTCGGCGGCGCCCTGGCGCGCTGGGGCCCCGGCAAGGCGCCGATGATCGAGACGCCGACCCTGATGGTCTGGGGTGAGGAAGACAGCGCCCTGGGTCTGGAACTGACCGAGGGCTACGGGCCCTATGTCAGGGACTTCACCCTCAACCGGCTGCCCGGGGTGTCCCACTGGGTCCAGCAGGAGGCGCCCGAAGCAGTCAACGCGCGACTGGAGGCCTGGATGCGGTCGCGTGGCCTGGTCGACCCCGGCCCATAGCAAAACGCCCCGGAGGTTTCCCTCCGGGGCGTTCGCCAACCTTGCGGTTGATTTAGCGCGGCAGTTTGAACACCAGCGGGATACGGACCGTAGCCCCATCCACCGGCGCGCCATCGCGGGTCTGCGGACGCATCCGGAACAGGCGCGACAGCTTGAGAGCCGCATCGCCAAATCCGAGATCCGAGGGGTCCTCGGAAACAACGTCACAGTCTTCCAGCGAGCCGTTCGCCTTCACCTTGCAGACGATGGTCGCCCGGCCTTCCCGATCGAGCCGTTGGGCGCGGTCAGGATAGTAGCGGGCAATATCGTCACCACTCGGACGACGGGCCCAGTCAGGGCTCGTGATGACCGAGGGCCGCGGCGGCGTCGGGGGAGCCGGCGGAGCGATCACGGGCGGAGCCGTGGTCTCAACGCGGTCCTTCTTCTCGACCGGCGGCACCTGAAGCGGCGGCGGCGGCGCGACGTCCGGCGGCGGCGTCACAGGCGGGCGCGGTTGCAGCTTGGCCGGCGGCGGCGGCTTCTCCGAAGGCGGAGGAGGCGGCGGCGGCGGCGGCGGCGGCGGAGGCGGTTTGACCAACTCGGTGTCGATCTTCTCGTCCTCGAACAGCTTCTCCTTGATCTGGAACTTCGACTGGGCGACCCAGAACACCAGACCGGCGTTCAGGGCGCCCGCGAAGAGCAGGCCAATCCAGAAGCCGCCATGCGACCTTTGTACCGGAGCGTCGAACGGGTTGTGGACCCGGCGCGGCGCCTCGTTTTCATGCTCATCCATGATCAACCACCCCCGCCAGGCTGGCTGTCATCCTGACCAATGAGGGCCACGCTGTAGAAGCCATTGTCCTGCAACGTGTTCATCACCTGCATGAAGTCCCCGTAGCGAACCGCCTTGTCGGCGCGGATGAAGATCCGCTCCCTCGAGGGGTCCCTGACGCGAATCTGCTTGCGGAGATCATCGCCCATGGAGGCCAGGTCGGTGGGGTTGTCGCCAATGAAGACGTTCCCACCGGGCTGGATCGAAATGTAAATCGGCGTCGGCGGGTTCGGTCGAGGCTTGGCCACCGCGGTGGGCAGCTTCACCTCGATCGAGACCGATGCCAGCGGCGCCGCCACCATGAAGATGATCAGGAGAACCAGCATGACGTCCACGAAGGGCGTCACATTGATTTCGCTGTTCTGCTCTACCTGGTACCTGTCACCGCCGCCGGAGCCCGAGAGTTTGGCGGCCATCTGTGATTAAGCCCCTTTGTCGAGCTGCCGCGAGATGTTGTTCATCAACTCGGCGTTGAAACCATCCGACCGCACCCCAAACGACGAGATCCGCGTCTGGAAGTAGTTATAGAAGATAACCGCGGGGATGGCGGCGAACAGACCGATACCGGTGGCGAGCAGGGCCTCGGCGATGCCGGGGGCCACGACGGCCAGGTTGGTCGTGTTCGATTCAGCGATGCCGATGAACGAGTTCATGATGCCGTAGACGGTGCCGAAGAGGCCGATGAACGGACCCGACGAACCGACCGAGGCCAGGAACTGCATCCCGCTCGACAGACGCTTGGACAGCGACGATTGCACGGCAGACACGGCGGTCTGGGCGCGCATGATGGTGGTGTCGCGGTGAGCCCCGTTGATGGCCAGACCGGCCTGACGGGAAAGTTCCACCTCCGAAGACGCCGCGGCGGCCATGTCGGCCAGCGGGTTGCCTTCGAATTCATCCGACAAGGCGATACGGCCCATGTCAGCGAAGGACTTGGCGCCGCGGAAAGCTTCCACGAAACGGTCCGACTTACGGTTCAGGCTACCGAACTCGAGGAGTTTGGTGATCAGCAGGGTCCATGAGAACACGGACGCAAGCAGCAGGCCGAGCATCACGATCTTCACCACCCATTGGGCGTCCATGAACATCGTGACGGGCGTGATGTGCCCTTCTTTCTTGGCCGGAGCGGCGGCGGGTTCTTCAACCGGAGCAGCGTCGGCGACGGGGGCCGCGGCGCCGTCAGCGGCAGGAGCCGCTGCAGCGGCCGCAGCAGGATCAACAGCCGGAGCCGTGTCCTGCGCAAAGGCCGGAGCGCTTACCAACAGCGCCGCGGCGCCGAGGATCGCGATGAGGGGGGTCATTCGTTTGTTGTCGAGCATCTTTCGCCAGTTCCTGGTTGGTCTAGCTAGTATTGGACCGAGGGTCGTCGCGCGATAGCGTCTCCACCCTACTCTGAAACACTGCCGGCTTCCGGGCCCAAAGGACCCGAACCGCCGGAAAACCGCTGTCGCAGCACCGACCCGTAACGCCTGACCGGAGGATTATGTTCCACCGAGCAATTGTTCCGAAGGCGCAAGACGGCCCAACGGACCGAAGTCCGCCGGGTCGATTGGCCAAGTTAGACTTGGCGCAGACGCCCTTTGGCAACCCCTATTCGCATCGTCAAGTGTGTTTGCTGAGTGATTTTATGCCCCACATTCAAGGGGTCAGCCGTTATTATTGCACTGCACAATCTGTTTAACAGGGAAGATCGGCAGTTTTTCCCCTGTCGGGGGAAACGGCATGTTGCGTCGCAGCAATGATGGGCGAACGCAGGTCTTTTTTCGGAGTTGCTCGCGAGAGGCGAACTTGCGGACGGGGATGGTGCCTGGGGGCGGATTCGAACCACCGACACGCGGATTTTCAATCCGCTGCTCTACCAACTGAGCTACCCAGGCAAACGGCCCGTGGGGCGCCCGCCTTCGCGGGAGCCGCGTCTATAAAAGAGCCCCCGCGGCAAGTCCAGCGCGCTTTCGGGGCTATGTGAAACTAGCCTTCCTGATCGTCGCCATCGTCGTCGGACTGTGCTTCGCTTTCGACGGCCGGTATGGCGTAGCCGCCCGTCAGCCATTTCTGCAGATCAATGTCGGCGCACCGCTTCGAACAGAAGGGGCGGTAGGCCGGATCCATCGGTTGATCGCAGCGAACACAGGCGCGGGTCATTGCGCGGAGACCTCCAGCCGGTCGGTGGCCCAGCCTTCACGGGCCTCGACGGTGAAACGGGCGCCCAGCTTGTCGGTGACGGCGGGGCGCAGGGGCTCAAAGGCGGCCAGCACGGCCGGGGCGCAGGCGGCGCGCAGGCGGCCGCCGGGATCAGCCCGCCCTTCCCGCTCCAGCGCCCGCGCCAGCCGCAGGGCGGCCGACAGGGGCGTCAGGCGGCCGGCCGAATCGACCAGCAGGTCGAGCACCGGCTGCCGGCGCCGGGGGACGGTCAGGGTCAGGGTGCCGAATCGGCTGATCTGGTCGATCGCCACGCCGGGATTGTCGGGACCAAAGGCGGCCCGGGTGGCGCCCAGCAGGGCCTTGCCGTCGTGGCCCCGGCCAACGAAGTCGAAAACCACCAGGCCGCCGAGGCCCTTCAGGCGCAGAAGCCGCGCCGCCGCGGCGATGGCGGTGAGATTGGCCATGCGGGCCGCGCGTTTGGTGTCGCTGCCCGGTCGCCCGCCCAGGTCGACGTCGATCGAGACCAGGGCCCGGGTCGGCTCGACGGCGATGGAGCCGCCGCCCGGCAGCGGGTGAATGGTGTCGAGCGCCTCGGCCTCAGCGGCGTCGGCCGCTTCCCGCGCGCCAAAGCCCTCGACGACCTTGCCGCCCTTGGCCAGATCGCGCAGCTCGGCCTCGATGTCGGGAGCGGCCTCCAGGAGCCGGGGCTCGCCGTCGGCCGGGCCGAGCAGCCGGACCGTCGCCAGCTTGTCCTGGCGGGCCTCGGTGCGGATCTCGACCTCGATCGCCGCGCCGCGCACCGGCGGGGTTTCATCTGTGCGCAGGGAATAGAGGGCCTCGGCGCCGCCGGGCAGATCGATAAAGGCGGCACCGATCGCCTTTTCCACGCTCCGGACCCTGGCCACGCTGCGGGCGCCCAGGGCCGTGGCCGGGGCCAGGCCGTCGCGATCGATCATCAGCCGCTCGGGACGACCGTCCAGGGTGACGACGCCGCGGGTCTCGCCGATACAGCGGTCCAGAAAGAATTGCCGGCCGCTCATGCCCGCCAGCCCAGGCCGGTCAACAGGCTGACCGTCTCATAGAGGGGCAGGCCGACGACCGCGGTATAGGACCCGTGCAGATCGACGATGAAGGCGCCGGCCCGTTGGTGAATCTTGTAGCCGCCCGCCGCGTCCCGCCAGTCGCCGCCGGCGATGAAGCCGTCGACCTCGGCCGGGGTCAGGCGTTTGAACCGCACGCGGGTCTCGATGACCCGGTCGGCGATTCGCCCGTCCGGGGCCGCGACAGCAACGCCGGTGAGGACCTTGTGGGCCCGCCCCGAGAGCAGACCAAGCATGGCCCGGGCCTCGGCCTCGTCGGCGGGTTTGTTGAGGATGCGCCGCCCGACCGCCACCAGGGTGTCGGCGCCGAGCACGAACGCCTTCGGATGGCGGACGGCCGTGGCCATCGCCTTCCCCCGCGCCAGACGCAGGGCGAGGCGCCGAGGCGTCTCGTCGCGCTGGGGAGTCTCGTCGATGTCGGCGGGATCCACATGATCGGGCTCGATGCCGATCTGGCGGAGCAATGCGAGGCGCCTGGGACTGGCGCTGGCCAGAACCAGCGGCCGTTCAGCGCTGCTCACTTGAAGCGGTATGTGATGCGCCCCTTCGAGAGGTCGTAGGGCGTCATCTCGACAAGCACCTTGTCGCCGGCCAGCACGCGGATACGGTTCTTGCGCATCTTGCCCGCGGTGTGGGCAATGATTTCGTGGTCATTTTCCAGTTTCACGCGAAACGTCGCGTTGGGCAGCAGTTCACTGACCGTGCCCGGAAACTCCAGAAGTTCTTCTTTCGCCATACGGCCTCTCGAAAGCGTTCAATAAGCAAAACGGCCCGCGCCGAACTCGAATCGGGTCGCGAGCCGCGGCTCCATTCGGACAGTATAGCGCGCCTACCCCCCAAACGTCGATGCCTTGCCGAAACGCTCGCGTATGCGGCGGGCAAGATCGTCGCGCACCTGGCGGTAAGCTTCCAGTCTCTGCTCCCGCGTGCCCTCGGCGAGGGTCGGATCGAGGGTCGGCCAATACTCGATATCAACAGCCCGGTCGCGGGCCATCTCGACCGCCCGGTGCTGGGCTTCCGGGGTCAGGGAGATGACCAGATCGAAGGACTCGTCCTCCAGGTCGCCGAACAGCTTGGGTTTGAAGTCGCTGAGGTCGGCGCCCAACTCATCCATCACGGCGGCGGCGAAGGGATCTACCTCGGTCTCGCCCGGCTCGCGGCGCAGGCCGACACTGTCGACGAAGACGCTGCGGCCGTGCGCCAGCTTCATCAGGGCCTCGGCCATGGGCGACCGCACGCGATTGAAGTTGCAGGCGAAAAGCACTGCCCCCGGGAGCGCGTCCACCGCCCGTCAGCCTCGCCAGTGCAGGGCGCAGACCAGGGTGAAAAGGCGCCGCGCCGTGTCGAGGTCCGTCTTGACCTTGCCCTCGAGGCGGGCCTGGAGAAGCGTTGAGCCTTCATTGTGCAGGCCGCGCCGGCCCATATCCAGCGCCTCGATCTGGGCCGGCGTCGCGTTGCGGATGGCCTGGTAGTAGCTCTCGCAGATCATGAAATAGTCGCGGATCACGCCCCGGAAGGGCGACAGCGACAACAGATGGGTCTGATCAAAGCCGGGGCCGAGGATGTGCAGGGCCAGGCGGTTCTCGGCCAGGGCGATCTTCAGATCGTAGGGGCCTGCCGCGGCGCCCTCGGGCTGGAAATAATTGTCTTCCACCAGATCGAAGATGGCGATCTGCCGCTCCTGCTCCTGATCACGCGACACCGCGCCGAGGGACTCCTCGTCGATTTCGATCGTCTGCAGGCGGTGATTGGCGCGGTCTTCGGTCATGAGCCTCATAGGGTGTGCGGACGGCGACTCCCCTGGAACCGGCCTCCCGCCAAGAGCCTTAATGCAACGTCCGCCCCTCGTCATCCCGGGCCGCGCCCACGGCGACCCCGTGACGCGGCCGGAGCCGCCTACCTGAGCCGCAGCGCCGCCGAGAGGGCATGGGCCGGCAAGCCCTCGGCCTCGGCGAGCGCGACCGTGTGCGGCCCCAACCGCGCGAAGGCGGCGGCGCCGCACTTCACGATCGAAGTGCGTTTGAGGAAGTCATAGACCGACAGCCCCGACTGGAACCGCGCCGCCCGGCTGGTCGGCAGCACGTGATTGGAGCCGGCCACATAGTCGCCGATGGCCTCGGGCGTGTAGCGGCCCAGGAAGATGGCCCCGGCGTGCCGCACGCGGTCGGCCAGGGCCTCGGGCTCGGCGACACAGAATTCAACGTGCTCGGGCGCGATCAGATCGACCAGGCCAACGGACTGGGCCAGCGGCGCGATGATCACCGCGCCATGGTCGCGCCAGGACAGAGCCGCGTCCTCGCCGGTCGCCAGTTCGCCGAGCAGGCGGGTGACCGCCGCCTCGACGGCCGCGGCGAAGGCCTCGTCATCGGTGATCAGGATCGACTGGGCGGCCGGGTCGTGCTCGGCCTGGGACAGCAGGTCAGCGGCGATCCAGTCGGGATTGTTGTCGGCGTCGGCCACCACCACGATCTCCGACGGCCCGGCCAGGGCGTCGATGCCGACCACGCCATAGAGGCGGCGCTTGGCGGCGGTGACAAAGGCGTTGCCCGGGCCGACGATCTTGTCGACCGGCGCGATCGGTCCGGCGCCATAGGCCAGGGCGGCGACCGCCTGGGCCCCGCCGATCCGCCAGACCTCGCTGACGCCGGCTTCCTTCGCGGCGGCCAGCACCGCCGGCTGCAGCTTGCCGGGCGGGGTGACCATGGCGATGCGGTCGACCCCGGCCACCGCGGCCGGAACGCAGTTCATCAGCACCGTCGAGGGATAGGCTGCCCGCCCGCCCGGAACATAGACGCCGACGGCCTCCAGCGGCGTCCAGCGCCAGCCCAGCTCGACGCCATCATCGTCGGTCCAGCGCTGGTCGGCCGGGCGCTGGCGGGTGTGATAGTCGCGGATGCGGGCGGCGGCGAAGGCGATCGCCGCGCGCACGTCCGGCGCGCAGGCCTCCGCGCCGGCCTCGATCTCCTCGGCGGTGACCCGGATGGACTGTTCAGTCAGATCGACGCGGTCGAATTTGCGGGTGTAGTCGAGCACCGCCTTCAGACCGTCGGCCTTCACCGCCGCCAGCACCTCGGCGGCGGCGGCGTCGACATCGGCGGGCGAGCCCCGTCGCTCATCAAGGAAGCCCCTGAAGACGGAGTCGAAGTCTGGATCGGAGAAGCGAAAACGGCGCATGGCTGGCGAATACACGATCCCGCCCCCCGGCGGGAAGCGTCAGGAGTCGTGAGCAGGCGCCCGTCGCGCGGTCCAGGGCGGTGAAACATCGGCCAGGACCAGATCCAGGCATTCCACCTCGGCCCGGAGATCGCCGCCGCCGGCGAAGGTGAAGACCACGGCGCCGCCGGGCGCCTCGCCAGGTTCAAACGTCACGGCCAGCAGTTCGATTACCGCCGCCTTGGCGTCGCGGCGCAGATTTCGACTCTGCACCGACATCACCCCGCCCAGCTGCAGCCCGGACCGGACGCGCTCCTTGCGGGCGTCGCCCTCCCACCGATAGCGATTACAGGCCACGGTCAGGCGGCGCGACGGGCCGTCAAAAGCGATATCGCCAATCCTGACCAGGGCGTCCTGCAGGGCGGCGGAAATGATCGCCAGATCCTCGGCGTCTTCGGCGAGCAGGCGCAGGGCCTCGGGCTTGGCCATCGCTCAGTCCTCGATTTCCGCGGTCGCCGCGCCCTTGATGCGCCGCACATTGGCCCCGCAGGCCACGAGCTTTTCCTCAAGACGCTCGAAACCCCGGTCCAGGTGATAGACCCGGCCGACGACGGTTTCACCGCGCGCCACCAGGCCGGCGATAACCAGACTGACCGAGGCCCGCAGGTCGGTGGCCATCACCTGGGCGCCCTCGAGCATATCGATGCCGCGCACCCGGGCCTCGCCGCCGGAGACGGTGATGTCGGCCCCCAGCCGCGCCAGTTCCGGCGCGTGCATGAAGCGGTTCTCGAAAATATGTTCGCGGATGGTGCTCTCGCCCTCGGCGACGGTCATCAGGGCCATGAACTGGGCCTGCAGGTCGGTGGCGAACCCCGGATAGACGCCGGTGTCGATGTCCACGGCCTTCAGCCGCGCGCCGTTGCGCCGGATGATCACGCCGTCGTCCATCCGTTCGACCTCGGCGCCGGCCTCCTCGATCTTCAGGAGCAGGGCCTCGATCAGGTCGGCGCGGGTGTTGGTCAGGCGCACCTCGCCCCCGGCCATGGCCGCGGCGACGGCGTAGGTCCCGGCCTCGATCCGGTCGGTGATGACCGCGTGCGTGGCCCCCGACAGACGGTCGACGCCGACGATGCGGATCACCGGCGTTCCGGCGCCCGACACCTTGGCGCCCATCTTGTTGAGGCATTCCGCCAGGTCGATGATCTCGGGCTCGCAGGCCGCGTTGGCCAGAACCGTCTCGCCCCGCGCCAGCACCGCGGTCAGCATGGCGTGCTCGGTGGCGCCGACAGAAACAAACGGGAAGGTGATCTCGGCCCCGGTCAGGCCACGGGGAGCCTGGGCGTAGACATAGCCTTCATGCAGGTCGATCTGGGCGCCCAGGGCTTCCAGCGCCTTGAGATGCAGGTCCACGGGCCGGGCGCCGATCGTGCAGCCGCCGGGCAGGCTGACCTTGGCCTGACCGGTCCGGGCGATCAGCGGCCCCAGGACGTTGAAGCTGGCCCGCATCTGGCGGACCAGATCATAGGGCGCGAAGGACGATACGATCTCGGGCGTATGAAGAAGGGTCTCGGCGCCTGCGTCGCCGGTGCGCTCGTCGACGATCGTTCCCAGCCGCGTCAGCAGCGTGCCGAGGAATCGGGTGTCCGCCAGACGCGGCATGTTGGTCAGGCGCAGCGGCTCATCGGTGAGCAGGCTGGCGGCCATCAGCTTGATCGCCGAGTTCTTGGCGCCGCTGATCTGGATGACTCCGTTCAGCGGCGCGCCGCCGACAATGGCGATGCGGTCCATTCAGGCTCCTCAAAACACCCGCGGAATATCGCGTCGGCGCCGGATTACATGTGAACGCGGGGTTCTAGCGGGCGCAAGGCCCCACGCAAAGCGTCACTTGTTCTTGACGGGCGCGGCGGACGGTGTCGACGCCGCCGTCTTTCGCCGTCGCAGGTTGGCCCGCAGCGCCTGGGCGAGTCTGACCTCGCGGTTGGCCTTGTCAGGCGGCGGCTTTGAGGGCGGTGAACTCATGTCCCGAGAGGTGCCGTCGCCGCGACCTGCCCGTCAAGCCGGATTAGCGCTTCCCTTGCCGCCCGGCTTTCGCTATCAGGCGCGCCTCGCCTTTCGCCGCCGTAGCTCAGTGGTAGAGCGCATCCTTGGTAAGGCTGAGGTCGTGGGTTCGATTCCCCCCGGCGGCACCATCAACCCCAGGCCTCTAAAGGGCTTGGGGTTGATCAATTCCCCCCTTCGAAAATCAGATCGGCTTCCGCGCGACAACGGGCGATGGTCCTTGCCCGGCCGGCGTGCGGGACAAGGCCCTCGCCTTGCGGCGCAGAATCGAAAGAAGGCAGGACCACACTCCTATTGTCGGGACCGGAGCGCGGCTCCGCCCCCCGCCCCTGGCCCCGGAGGTCAACCGCGATGAGCAAGCCTCGCAAGGACGGCGGGTTTCCCCCGGCCGACATGCCCGTGAAAACTGTCCACGCCGGCTGGCTGGACCTGCATCTCGTCCAGCTACGGGCCCCGGACGGCGGAACCTACGAGCGCTATGTCGAGGACCATGGTCGAGCGGCGGCGGTGCTGCCCTACAATCCGAGGACCCGCATGGCGCTTCTCGTCACCATGCCCCGGGCGGCGTTGCGCTTCGCCGGGGGTGAGGATGTCGTCGAGGTTCCCGCCGGTCTGGTCGACGCCGGCGAAACGGCCGCCGACGCCGCCCGACGCGAACTGAGCGAGGAAACCGGCCTGGCCGTCACCACCCTTGAGCCGGCCGGCGCCATCCTGACCATGCCCGGCGTCTCGACGGAGCGAATCGACCTGTTCCTGGCCGCCTACGCCGACGATCAGCGCACGGGCGCCGGCGGCGGCCTGGCCAGCGAGAACGAAAACATCACCGTCATCGAGATGCCGCTGGCCGCGCTCTGGGCCCTGATCGACGGCGACCTGGCGGCCGACGCCAAGACCCGGGTCCTGGTTCAGACCCTGCGCATCCGACGGCCCGACCTGTTCTAGGGCTCGCGCCGCGGGGCCCGGTCGCCGAACCACCAGGCCAGGGCCGTCGAGGCCGAAAAAGCGATGGTCTCCACCGCCGTATGAACGACGCCGGCCGCCGTCCTGGCGTCCAGGGCCCCGGACATCGCCGACAGAAACAGCACGGCGAACAGGATCCACAGCAACAGGGTCAGGGCCGGTCGGGTCAGGGCCCGCACCGCCGCCACCCAGGGCCAGCTGGCGGCGATCGCCGCTTCCGCCCCCAGCGACGCGGCCAGGCCCTGCCAGGAGCCCTCCACGTCGGCGCGGGCCAGCGCCTGCCTCGCCTCCTCCGCCCGGCCGGCTCTGGCGTCCATGGCCAGCTGCAGGTCATGCCCCCAGCGGTCCTTTTCGTGCGCCATCTCCAGCTGGCGGTCCTTGCGCTTCTCGCGGGTCTCGAAAATGCCGAGGCCGCGATTGAGCACCGAGCCCAGGGCTCCGAAGGCGGCGCCGAGCGCCCCGCCGGCCAGTCCGCCGCCGGCGGCCGTGATGATGTCCATAAATTCCTCCTGTCAGGCTGAAGGGGCGTCGAACGCGATGAAGGCGATCGCCACCCGGACCTGACCGCCGCTGAACGCCGGACCGATGGCGGTCAGCAGGACGGGCGTGTCGGCATAGACCGCCGTTGGTCCGATGACCCCGATGTTGGAGGCCCCGGCGGTCACGCCCAGCGAGCCGCCGAACTTGCTGGTCTCGCCGGCGACGCCGCAATCATAGGCGCTGGCGCCGGTGACGGTCGTCAGGGTGCGGGTCGCCACCGACAGCACGATGGCCCGGGCGGGAATGACGATGCTCGTGGCGGTCGACGCCCCGCTCACCATCAGGTCTTCCTCGGCGAGGGCGAGGCGGATGCGCGCGCCGTGCGGCGTGGACGCCGCGATCAGGGATGGAAAGGCCAGGACATCGGTCAGCGGGCGCCAGTCGCCGTCGTGGACCAGGACGATCGCCTCATCGGCGACCCAGGCGATCTGCCCCGGCGATACGGCGATCCTCGCCCAGCCGCCGGCCTCGTAGCGCATCAGGGTCCCCGCCCCCGCCTCGCCCCAGACCGCCCCGGTGGCCGCATCGGGCAGGATGTAGAGGGCGCCGTCGTCCGGGGCGGCGGGCTGCGCCGCCGTCGTGCGGCTGACCACCGCCGTCTGCACCAGTCCGTCCAGCCGGGCGAAGGCGGCGTTCACCGTCACATGTTTCTGCGCCTGACCGGCCGCGACATAGGGCAGACCGAGGCGGGGGCTGGCGTCGTCTGACATCTGGACACTCCCTGTCTTTGCTTGTGACAAGGATGCCCCCGGCCCGGAGGGTGGGGATCCAGACAGCGAAACGCCCGGCGATCGGGAATGATCGCCGGGCGCAAGGCCTTGATAGGTTTGGGTCGAGAGCCTGTTACTGCGCGGCGAAGGCCAGCCGGACGCCGCCGGTCAGAGCGGTCTTGGCGGCGAGGTCGGCCTTGGCCGCCTCATATTCCTCGGCCAGTTTGGCGACCAGTTCGCCGGCGCCCAGCACCGCATCGACAGCGCCGATGCCCTGGCCGCAGCCCCAGATGTCGCGCCAGGCCTTGGCTTCCTGATTGCCGCCCGAGCCGAAGTTCATCGCCGAGGGGTCACTTTCGGGCAGATTGTCCGGATCCATGCCGGCGGCCACGACCGAGGGCCGCAGATAGTTGCCGTGAATGCCGGTGAAGAGGTTGGAATAGACGATGTCCTCGCCCGAGCTGTCGACGATCATCTGTTTGTAGGCCTCGACGGCGTTGGCTTCCTTCGTCGCGATGAAGGCCGAGCCGATATAGGCCAGGTCAGCGCCCATGGCCTGGGCGGCCAGAATCGTCGCGCCGCTGGCGATCGCGCCGGACAGGGCCACCGGCCCGTCGAACCACTGGCGGATTTCCTGGATCATGGCGAAGGGCGACAGGCCCCCGGCATGGCCGCCGGCGCCCACGGCCACCGGAATCAGGCCATCGGCGCCCTTTTCGACCGCCTTGTGGGCGAAGCGGTTGTTGATCACGTCATGCAGGGTGATGCCGCCCCAGCCGTGCACCGCCTGGTTGACGTCCTCGCGGGCGCCCAGGGAGGTGATGACGATCGGCGCCTTGTATTTGGCGCAGAGGGCCATGTCCTCATCGAGGCGGTTGTTGGTCTTGTGGACGATCTGGTTCACGGCGAACGGCGCCGAGGGCAGATCCGGATTGGCCTTGTCCCAGGCCGCCAGTTCCTCGGTGATCCGGGCCAGCCACTCGTCGAGCTGGCTGATCGGCCGCGCGTTCAGGGTCGGAAACGAGCCGACGATTCCGGCCTTGCACTGGGCGATGACCAGATCGGGATTGGAGATGATGAACAGCGGCGAAGCGATCACCGGCAGGCGAAGGCGGTCACGCAGGATCGGCGGCAGGGCCATGGAACGTCAGTCTCCGGCTGTGAATATACGCTGTAAGTAAAACAACTGTATGGCTGTTGGCAAAGGGATTCAACGGTCGCGGCCGCCGCGTGTCCCGCCCCTAGGCGCCGTCGCCGGGGTGGACGCCCGCCAGGGTCGGCCAGACGTAGTCGGCGGGGTCATGCTCCTCGAACAGGACATCCAGCATGTAACGGGCGACCGGCTGGCAGCCGAACAATTCGTGATAGCGGGCCCAGCTGCGCTGAGCCATCGCGCGCCGGGCCGCGTCGTCGCCCACCAGCCTGTCGATCGTGGCGAACAGCTCGTCCTCGGTCCGGTAGAAGATGAATTCGTCATCGCCGAACACCGTGTCGAAGCCCGAGGCCCGGTCGATACAGACCACCAGACCATTGCCCGCCGTCTGGGCGATCCGGTCGGATGAATAGAGGAAGATGTCGTTGCGGCGGCTGATGTTGAGCCCGATCTTCGCGGCCTCCAGCGCATCCTGCAGCCCCGGCCCATAGACCGGCGGGATCCCGTCGAGCCCGTAGGCCGCGACGACCGCCTCCGGAACGGTCCGGCGCAGATCGGCGACCATGCCCCGCATGTCGCGCCAGCCGCCGGCATGGAACCGGCGCGTGTCATCGGAGCTGGAGGCGAAGAACACCGAGGTCGGCAGATCCTCGCGCTCGAAGTTTCGCGCCGTCTCGATCGACGGGTCGGCGGCGTTGGGCAGAAAGGCCGTGGCGCCGGTCAGCGATTCCGCCAGGCGTCGCAGGGACGGTCCGCCGGTGCTGACGAAGGTGGCGTCGACGCAGGCGTTCTTGGCCAGGATCTTGTCGCGGTTGGACCGGGCGGTGAAATCGCCGGCGACCGCCTCGCCGTCCTCGGCGATCCAGTCGACGTTCCATTGCATCACCTTGAGCTGGGGCAGGTCGGCCCGGATGCGCAGGATGGTCTCGGCGTCGATGAGGTCGGCATGGCCGAGCACCAGGACGTCCGGACGGGCCGCCCGGCAGTAGGACAGCAGAATGTGACGGGCGCTGCGCGACCCAAGGGGGCGGTTGCCGAACGGCCCGCTCCACCGGGCCACGTCCCGCACCGAGAAGTTCACGACATTATGGCCGCCCCGGATCATCCCGTTGGACAGCTTGGCCGCGGAATTGTGGATGAAGGCCTTGACCGGCTTGAAGCCAAAGTTGGCCGCGTGGACAATCCTGAGCGGTCGGTCCGCCCTTTTCCCATTGTTCATCGCGGCAAATGACCCCGTCTCTGACCGTTGTCCCTACCGCGTGTACGGGGCGCGGCGCAACGTGGGCCTGCCGTTCGGCGCGCATAACAGGCAGGCTGCCGAAGGACCGGGCGCTTGACGCACGTTGCGGCAGGGGCGCAAGACCCAGCCCGATTTGCTGCACTGCACTGATAGGGAGACAGGGATTGTCTGCGACCATACTGCCGCTGGCTGACGATTTTTCGCCGCCATCCCGTGAAGACTGGCTGGCCCTGGTCGAGAAGACCCTGAAGGGCAAGTCATTCCAGGACGCCCTGGTCAGCCATACCGCCGGCGGCCTGACGATCGCGCCCCTCTATACCGATGGCCCGGCGACGGTGCGGGACCTGTCGACGCGGGATCCGGTGCGGCCCTGGGATCTGAGGACCGGCGTCCGGCATCCCGATCCCGTCCAGGCCAACGCTGAAATCCTGCGGGACCTGCAGAACGGCGCGGCGTCGGTGCTGGTCGCCCTGGACCCCGCCGGGATCAGGGGCGTCGCGGTCGGCGATCAGGCCGGCCTTGGCCGGGTTCTGGACGGCGTCCTGCTGGACCTCGCCCCCGTCGCCCTGGACGCCGGCTTCCTCGGCCCCAAGGCCGCCGACTGGCTGGGCGCCCTGGCCAAGAGCGGCCCCGAAGCCCCCCTCGCCTTCCACATGGATCCCCTCTCCGCCTTCGCCGAGGCCGGCGTCTCGCCAGGGCCCGTGGAAAGCCACATCGTCTCGGCCGCCACCGTCGGCGCGCGCCTGGCCGGCGTCTATCCCAAGGCCTCGCTGATGCTGGCCACCGGCCGCGTCGTGCATGAGGCCGGCGGCTCGGAAGCCGAGGAACTGGCCTTCATGGCCGCCGCCGCCGTGACCTACGCCAAGGCTCTGGTGCGGGCGGGCCTGTCCCTGGAGGACGCCTTCAGCCGCATCACCCTGGGCGTCTGCGTCGATGGCGAGTATTTCACCGGCGTCGCCAGGATCCGCGCGGCCCGCGAACTCTGGGCGCGCATCACCAACGCCTGCGGGGTCCAGGTCCCCGCCCGGATCGAGGCCCGCTCATCGCAGCGCATGCTGACCCGGCTCGACCCCTGGACCAACCTCATCCGCCTGTCCGCCGCCGGCTTCGCCGCCGCCGTGGGCGGCGCGGACGCCGTCATCCTGGGCGCCTTCACCGACGCCCTTGGCCTGCCCACGACCCTGGCCCGCCGTCAGGCCCGCAACACCCAGCTGGTGCTGATGGAAGAAAGCCACCTGGGCCGCGTCGCCGACCCGGCCGGCGGCGCCTGGTATCTCGACAGCCTGACCGACGAGATGGCCCGCGCCGCCTGGCGGGAGTTTCAGGCCATCGAGGCCGCCGGCGGACTGATCGCCGCCCTGGCCTCCGGCGCCATCGCCGCGGGGGTCGCGGCCGCCCGGGCCGCGCGTGAAACCCAGGTCGCCTCGGGCGAGGCCAAGATTCTCGGCGTCACCGTCTTCCGCGACGGCGAGGCCAAGAACGTCGAGGTCGAGGTTGTCGACCCCGCCGCCCACGCCACGTCCGGCCCCGATCCGCGTCTGCCCGGACCGGACGGCCATTGCCCGCCGCTCGTCCCGACCCGCCTGTCCGCGTCCTTCGAAGGGGCCTGAGCCATGACCACCTTCCCCGACTTTTCCCGCCTCGCCTTCGACGCCGCCGACACCGCCGTCGCGGCGCCCGCGACCGGTCCGGTCTGGCATACGCCGGAGGGCGTCGATGTCGCCCCGGCCTATGGCCCGCAGGATGTCGCCGGCCTCGACTTCACCGGCGGCTACCCGGGCCTGGCGCCGTACCTGCGCGGCCCCTACCCGACCATGTATGTGACCAACCCCTGGACGGTGCGGCAGTACGCCGGATTCTCGACCGCCGAGGACTCCAACGCCTTCTATCGCCGCAACCTGGCGGCCGGTCAGAAGGGCCTGTCGGTCGCCTTCGATCTGGCCACCCATCGCGGCTACGATTCAGACCATGAGCGGGTGAAGGGCGATGTCGGCATGGCCGGCGTGGCCATAGACTCCATCCTCGACATGCAGACCCTGTTCGACGGCATTCCGCTCGACCAGATGAGCGTGTCGATGACCATGAACGGCGCGGTTCTGCCGATCCTGGCCCTCTACATCGTCGCGGCCGAGGAACAGGGCGTCAGCCCCGACAAGCTGCAGGGCACGATCCAGAACGACATCCTCAAGGAGTTCATGGTCCGCAACACCTACATCTATCCGCCCGCGCCATCGATGCGGATCATTTCGGATATCTTTTCATACACTTCGACGAATATGCCGAAGTTCAACTCGATCTCTATTTCCGGCTATCACATGCAGGAAGCCGGAGCGACGGCGGACCTCGAGCTGGCCTACACCCTGGCCGACGGCATCGAGTACGTGCGGGCCGGCATCGCCGCCGGCATGACCGTCGACCAGTTCGCGCCGCGCCTGTCCTTCTTCTGGGCCATCGGCATGAACTACTTCATGGAGGTGGCCAAACTTCGCGCCGCCCGCCTGCTCTGGGCCCGGCTGATGAAGCGGGAGTTCGACCCGCAAGACGCCCGGTCCCTGTCCCTGCGCACCCACAGCCAGACCAGCGGCTGGTCGCTGGCCGCCCAGGACGTGTTCAACAACGTCTCGCGCACCTGCGTCGAGGCCATGGCGGCGGTCAACGGCCAGACCCAGAGCCTGCACACCAACAGCCTCGACGAAGCCCTGGCCCTGCCCACCGACTTCTCGGCCCGGATCAGCCGCAACACCCAGCTGTTCCTGCAGATGGAAAGCGGAACCACCAGGGTCGCCGACCCCTGGGGCGGCAGCTACTACGTCGAGCGGCTGACCCATGATCTGGCCGCCCGCGCGCTCGACCATATCGACGAGGTCGAAAAGCTCGGCGGCATGGCCAAGGCCATCGAACAGGGCCTGCCCAAACTGCGCATCGAGGAGGCCGCCGCCCGCACCCAGGCGCGGATCGACAGCGGCCGCCAGAGCGTGGTCGGGGTCAACCGCTACCGCCCCGAGGTCGCCGACGACATCCCGGTGCTCAAGGTCGACAACACCGCCGTGCGCAACGCCCAACTCGAAAAGCTGAAAAGACTCAAGGCAGAACGCAACGAAGTTGAGACGCAGGCGGCGCTCGACGCCCTGGAGGCCGGCGCCCGCGCCGACGGCAACCTGCTGGCCCTGTCGGTCGACGCCGCCCGGGCCCGGGCCACGGTCGGCGAGATCAGCTATGCTCTGGAAAAGGTGTTCGGCCGCCACCGGGCCGAAATCAAATCGATCACGGGGGTCTATGTGTCCGAGGCCGGATCCAACGCCACGGTCGACCGCGCCAAGGCCATGGTCGAGGCCTTCGAACAGGCCGATGGCCGCCGCCCGCGCATCCTGATCGCCAAGATGGGCCAGGACGGCCATGACCGTGGCCAGAAGGTCATCGCCACCGCCTTCGCCGACCTGGGCTTCGACGTCGACATCGGCCCGTTGTTCCAGACTCCGGCCGAGGCCGCCCGTCAGGCGGTCGAGAACGACGTCCATGTGGTCGGCGCGTCGTCGCTGGCGGCGGGCCACCTGACCCTGGCCCCCGAACTGATCGCCGAACTGGGCAAGGCCGGCCGTCCGGACATCATGGCCGTCATCGGCGGGGTGATCCCCCAGCAGGATTGGCAGGCCCTCAAAGACGCCGGCGTCACGGCGATCTTCCCGCCGGGCACGGTGATCGCCGAGTCGGCCATCGAGCTGCTCGAGAAGCTGAACCGGCAGCTGGGATATGAGCAGGTCTGACAGGAGTTTCCGCATGAACTGGCGTGGATATGCGGTCGCGGTGACCGTAGCGCTTCTGGCGACATCCGTCGGCGCTCGCGAAGGCGGCGAACCTTCTATCGCGCAGATCGCCACGGCCCGTCAGGCGCTCGCTGCCAGATTGCAGGGGGCCGAGATCGGCGCCGTTCCGCCCTTGCTGTCGAATCCGGCCGACGCGGCGCTGATCCGCGCAGCCTTCGACCCACGAGGCCTCGCGCAAGTGACCGTCGCGACGCTGGGCGAGGGTCTGGACAGCTGCGACCTGGGCAATCGCTACAGCGTGATGCTCGGCTTCGCCGGCAGCCGAAAGGACGAGTTCAAGGGCACCGCTCCTGATGTGGCGGCCAAGGCGCTCGTGGCGCGGCAGCTCGTGAACGCGGGAAAATACCAGGACGAACTGGCGCTTTCCTTGAGGTTCACGGCCTTCTGCATGGCCCGCCTCGTCGAGCCGATGGCGGCATTCTGGCAGGGCCTTCCCGAAGGCCAGCGAACGCAGGTGCGGCTGGACGGGCTGCGCGAGGCTCGCAAGGGCATGACCGGTATCTACCTCGGCCTGGTCATGACCCAGGTTGACTCTGGCGAACGGCCGGCCAACCGCGCCCTCCTCATGGAAGCCCTGCTGAGCAACAATGACCGGCTCGCCCAGGCGCTGACGCCCGCCGATCGCAAACGGGTGCTGGACGCCATTGTCCGGTATTTGCCTGCGGCGACGGGGGCGACAAGGACAGATCTCATTCGCCTGCGCGATGAACTGGCCGCGCTGCCCTGTCTTCAACTGTGTGCGCTCTAGGGGCGTTGCCGCCAGCGGCCAGGAAACACCGGATCAGGCCTCAAGCGTTCGGGTCCCTGCAGGCGAAATACAGCCCGATGCCGACCCCACGATCAGCAGAAGAACGATGCTCCCGCCGATGGCCACGGCCTGTTCGTGAGGCATAGTCCGATACCATGCCTGGATGTCACCACCCACGAGGCGGCCCAGAATCCCGATCGCCCCGGCGCCAAATAGGAGGAGAGCGCCCGCCACAGGTCTCCTGTCAGGCTTCCTCGGCATCAGCTGATCCCCGTAAGCCCTGAATCCACCGCGAGAATCTGCCCCGTCACGTAGACCGCCTCATCCGACATGAAAAACAGCGCGGCATAGGCGATCTCCCAGCCGGTGGCCTGGCGGCCGAAGAACTGCGGCGCCGTGCCCCGACCCGGCCGACCCTGCGTCGCCCTGCGGCCCAGCGGCGTGTCGACCAGCCCCGGGGCGACGATATTGGCCCGCACGCCCTTGCGGCTGCCCTCCAGCGCCACATGACGCATCAGTCCGCCCAGCGCCGCCTTGGAGGCGTCATAGGCCGGCAGGCGCGAGCCGGCGATCAGGCCGGCGATGGAGGAAATGAAGACGATCGAACTGCCCTCGGCCATGCGCGGCAAGGCCTCGCGACAGCA
The DNA here is from genome assembly GCA_030680355.1 of Caulobacter sp. Classification (GTDB taxonomy): domain Bacteria; phylum Pseudomonadota; class Alphaproteobacteria; order Caulobacterales; family Caulobacteraceae; genus Caulobacter. The sequence goes on along the minus strand of JAUXVF010000014.1, from coordinate 10,600 downwards.
GAGCATCGGCCCGCGCAGATTGACGCCCAGAACCTGGTCCCAGTCGTCCGCCTTGATCGCCGCCAGGCCCAGTCCGCCGACGCCGATGCCGACATTGAGCACCAGACCGTCGAGACCGCCCAGCGCCTGGGTCGCCTCATCGACCATGCGCGAGACATCCGCCTCGCGGGCGATATCGGCCTCGATCACCCAGGCCGCCCCGCCCTCGCCCTTGATCAGATTGACCGTGTCCTGAGCCGCGTCCCGGCTGCGGTCAGCGACCGCGACCGCCGCGCCCTCGCGGGCGAACAGAAGCGCCATGGCCCGGCCGTTGCCGACCGGGTCGGTCGCGGGGTCGACCACCTGCTGCCCGCCGCCGACAACGAGGATTCTGCGGCCAATCAGCCGGCCCCGGCCCGGGGCCTGACCCAGGGATTCGGCGCTGGGCGGGCGGACATAGGGTGGGGCGTCGGTCATGGCGATCAGGCGCGGCGTGGACGGTTGGCGGCGTTGATCAGGACGATGAGCACCAGCAGAACGCCGGCGACCAGCGGCAGGCTGATCGAATAGCCGGCCAGCAGAAGGCTGGCGTCCTTGAAGGCCGGCCACCAACCGCGATGCAGGGTCTCGCCGAAGTCGGAGCGCCAGATCGCCGCGACGAGGCCGACGACCAGCAGGAGCACGATCCAGCCCAGACCGCGACCGCGCCGCCGCAGCGCCTTTTCGACCATCGCGATCCGGTCGGGCGGAATGCCGTGGCGGCCCTCGATGTCCTTCTGCAGGCTGTTGGCGGCGATCAGGTGACCCTGCCAGAGCACGTCGAACAGGTCGGCGACGCCGGGAATGGGAAAGTCCGAAACCAGCAGGTCGAGCCCCAGGGCGCCGGACATGCGCATCAGCGTGCCGAACGAGGCCCCGGCCCGGAAGGCCAGCCACAGCAGATAGGCCGCCGCCCCGGCGCTGTAGACGATGCCCGCGCCGGGAATCCAGGTGAGGATGCCGTCCAGCCCGATGCTGAAAGGGCCGATGCCGACGATGCGATCAGACAGCTTCTTGATCGACTCGGCCGATTTCCAGGCGCTGTGGGCGCGGTCCCTGCTCATGGGGAGCTAACCTAGTGTGGGGCCAGTCGGTTCCGCCAGCGGCTTTTTCCGCGGCGCTGCCGGTGAGGGTTTGGGTTTCCGCGACGCCTCGGGTCCTCTAGACGGCTCTGATGAGCCGGATTCCCGACATCGCAACCATGGCGCAGCGCCTGCTGGCCGGCGACCGCGCCGCCCTGGCCCGCGCCATCACCCTGGTCGAGAGCCGGCGGGCCGATCACCAGATCGCGGCCCGCGCCCTGCTCGAACAGCTGATGCCCCATACCGGCAAGGCCCAGCGCGTCGGGATCACCGGCGTACCCGGGGCCGGCAAGTCGACCACCATCGAGGCCCTGGGGACCAATCTGACCGCCGCCGGCCACCGGGTCGCGGTGCTGACCGTCGATCCCTCGTCCAGCCGCACCGGCGGTTCGATCCTCGGCGACAAGACCCGTATGGAGAGGCTGTCGGTCGACCCCAACGCCTTCATCCGCCCCTCTCCGTCCGGCGGCACCCTGGGCGGCGTGGCGCGCAAGACCCGCGAGGCCATGCTGCTCTGCGAGGCGGCGGGGTTCGATGTGGTCATCGTCGAGACGGTCGGCGTCGGCCAGTCCGAGACGGTGGTCGCCGACATGGTCGACATCTTCCTGGCCCTGTTGATCCCGGGCGGCGGCGACGAGCTTCAGGGCATCAAGAAGGGGCTGATCGAGATCGCCGACCTGATCGTGATCAACAAGGCCGATTCCGATCCCGAGCGGGCCGAACGGTCGGCCGGCGAATACCGGGCGGCGCTGCATATCCTGGCGCCCGCCTCACCCGACTGGACGCCGCCGGTGCTCACCGCCTCGGGCCTGAAGAACGAAGGACTGGACCGGCTCTGGGGCCAGATCGAGCGTCATCGCCAGATCATGACCGCCAATGGCGACCGGGATCGACGCCGGGCGGCGCAGAACACGCGCTGGATGTGGGCCATGGTCCGCGATCGTCTGGACACAGCCTTCCGGGCCCACCCGGATGTCGCCGCCCAGGCCCAGGATCTCGAGGATCAGGTCCGCGCCGGTCGGCTGCCTGCCTCGGCGGCGGCCGACCGGTTACTCGCGGCGTTCGGTCTGGACGATCAGGCCTCGGCGTAACGCTTGGCCTGGGCGATCCAGGCTTCGCGGGTCACCCGGCCCATCAGCTTCAGCTCCTTGTCGAAGCGGGCGATGTCGTCTTCGCTCCAGGCCGCGATGTCGGCGAAGCGAGTGACGCCACGTTCGGAAAAGGCGGCGGCCAGTTTGGGACCGATGCCGGTCAGACGGGTCAGGTCGTCGGGCTTGGCCGGCGTCATCGGCGCGACCGGCTCGGGCATCAGGGCGGCCATCAGATGTTCGACGGGCTCGGGCGTCGCCTCGACCAGGTCGTCGACCACCTCGGTCGCCACGTCCATGGCCTCCTCGAGGGTCTCTTCGGCGGTGTCGGCCATGGCCTCGACGACCTCGACCATGTCCTCGATCTCCTCGACGACGGCGTCGGCGGCCGACTCCTCGATACGGATCAGAGCTTCGAGATTGGTCGGTTTGAAGAAAGCCTTGCTCCAGTAGAAGGCGGCGCCGACGGTCGCGGCCCCGGCGAACATCAGCCAGAGCGGCGAGACCGCGCCAAGCGGCAGGCTCATCATCTTCTCGGTGTCAGCGGTAGGGAAAGCGGGCTTGTCCATGCGGGTTCTCCAGCCGAGCAGTTTATTGTGCAGCGCAGCATATCATGGATTTCTATCTCGCGGACGCGAAAGATTTGTCACATCCCCGTGCGCCAGACGCTCGCCTTTCCGCCCGCGTCACCAAGCCGGTCGGCGACCCAGCGACAGGCGTCGGCGAGCGGTTCCTCGAGCCCTTCCGGCGGATTGGCGACGACCATCACGCAGCCGTTCATCTTCATCGGATCGGTCAGGGGCTTGAGCCGCGTCTCGACGATCAGAAGATCAGCCCCGATCGGCTCCACCGACCGCAGAAAGGCGTCGAACGTCTCCAGATCCTTGAGCGGCAGCCAAACAGCCATGCAGGCCTCAGGGTCGAGCAGCAGCACGGACGCCATGGTCGCGGCGAGCCGCGCATAGTCATCGCCCCGTTCGAACGGCGGATCGATCAGGATGAAGACGCGTCCGCCCTTGCCCGCCTCCCGTTCGGCCATGCCATAGCCATCGGTCTGGAACGCCTTGGCGCCCGAAAACGGCGCCAGGGTCTGGTTCAGGAGCGCAACGTCATCTTCGCGCAGTTCGCAGGCGATAAAGCGGTCCCGCGGGCGCAAGGCGGCGACAATGAGACTGGGCGAGCCCGGATAGAAACGGACGCCGCCGCCTGGATTGCCCTTGCGGACGGCGGCCTTCAGCCGATCAAAGGCGGGCGGCGCGTCCTTCGCCGCCATGAGCCGGAAGACGCCCTGGGCGGCTTCCCCCGTTCGCCGGGCCAGTTCGCCGTCCAGGTCGTAGCCGCCCGCGCCGGCGTGGGTGTCGATGACGGTCAGGGGCGCGGGATCGCGGCCAAGCGCCTCCAGCACCAGGGTCAGGGTCGCGTGTTTGACCAGATCGGCGAAGTTTCCGGCGTGGAAGGCGTGACGATAGTTCATCCCGCCTGTCTAGCTGATGTGGGCGCGCTTGCTAGAGTGGCCGCATGTGCAACACCTTCCTGAGCCCCAACAATCCCAAACGGGTCGAGTGGGCCTTCTCCCAGGTGCGGATCCCGCTGATCTGGCCGGAGGCGCCAATGCCCAACCGGGGCGTGACCGGCGACATCCGGCCGACCGACCCCGCCTGCGTGGTGGTTCCCGAGGCGGACGGCGGGCGACTGTGCTGGATGGCCTGGGGGTTTCCGCGCGACCGGGGCGGCCCGCTGATCAATTTCCGATCGGAAGGCCGCCGCTTCTCCCGGGTGGGGCGCTGCCTGGTCATGGTCAACGGCTTCTACGAAACGACCGACCCGGTTCAGCCGGGCCAGAAACGCAAGGACTGGTGGCTGTTCCAGGCGCCCGAGGTCGAGATATTCGCCCTCGCCGGCCACGTCCGCGACGACCGTTTCACCCTGCTGACCTGCGAGCCCGGCCCCGACGTGGCCCCGATTCATGATCGCCAGCCGGTCGCCCTGATGCCCGATCAATGGCGTGATTGGCTGGCTGGCGCCCCGGAATCAGGGTTGATCGCCCCCAGTCCGGCGGGAACCTTCAGCGTTGCGAAGAGGGAGACCTGAGCGGCGTTGACTCATCATCGGGATGCGGAACATATGGGGAACACCGAGGTCTTCATGGACGACGCCCCGCCTGTCAGTCAGCAGCTTAAACCCGCCGCCGAGGTGCGCGGCTGGCCTGTGGCCTCGGCCCTGCGCGCCGGCATGCATCTGCGGGCCCGCTGCCTCAACCCCCGCTGCCAGAGGGTGACGGTGGTCGACGCCGCCTGGTGGGCGGCCGGCCACGGCGCCGATGACCGGCTCCACATGCTGGGCCGGCGGATGCGGTGCTCGGGTTGCGGCGCCCGCGAGGCCGGGATCGAGGTCTGGAGCGGACCTCAGCCGTCGGCGGCGGGCGACGGCCCGTTCGCCTTCCGCTGAGATCAGAAGAAATCGGTCGGACGCCCTAACGTCACCCGCACTTTCGGTCTAGCCAGCCTCCCGCCGCCGGCTAGACTGATCACAGATAACCTTGAAATGACGTCCAGGAGGGACGCGACATGGCTGGAACCAGGATGCGCTTTGGGGCCTTCATTGCCCCCTTCCACCCCCTGCGCGAAAACCCCACCCTGGCCATCGAGCGGGACCTGGAACTGGTCCAGCACATGGACCGCCTAGGCTATGACGAGGCCTGGATCGGTGAGCACCACTCCGCCGGCTACGAACTGATCGCCAGCCCCGAACTGTTCATCGCCACGGCGGCCGAGCGGACCAAACACATCCGCCTGGGCACCGGCGTCGCCTCCCTGCCCTACCATCACCCGCTGATGCTGGCCGACCGGATCAACCAGCTCGACCACATCACCCGCGGCCGGGTGATGTTCGGGGTCGGTCCCGGCGCCCTGCCGTCGGACGCCTTCATGATGGGCATTCCGGTATCCGCCCAGCGCGACCGCATGGACGAGGCGATCGATGTGCTCGTGCCGCTGTTGCGCGGCGAGCAGGTGACGAAAAAGACCGACTGGTTCGAGCTCAACGAAGCGCGTCTGCAGATGACGCCGTTCAGCCGCCCGTCGGTGGAAATCTGCGCCGCCAGCCAGGTCTCGCCGACCGGGGCCAACGCCGCCGGCCGCCATGGCTTGGGCCTGCTGTCAATCGGCGCTACCCAGAGCGGCGGCTTCAACGCCCTGGCCTCCAACTGGGCCATCGCCGAGGACAAGGCCAAGGAAAGCGGCCATGTCATGGACCGGTCAGGCTGGCGCCTGGTCGGGCCGATGCATATCGCCGAGACCCGCGAACAGGCCCGCGAGGAGGTACGGTTCGGTCTGCAGGACTGGCTGTACTACTTCCAGGAAGTGGCGGCTCTGCCGCTGGCCCCGCAGGACGGCTCCGACCCGGTGGACGCCCTGATCGCATCGGGCATGGCCGTGATCGGCACGCCCGATGACGCCATCGCCCAGATCGAGCGGCTGAAAGTCCAGTCGGGCGGCTTCGGCGCCTTCCTGTTTATGGACCACAACTGGGCCGAATGGGACCGCAAGAAGAAGTCCTATGAGCTGATGGCCCGTTACGTGTTCCCGAAGTTCCAGGAGCTCAATGACAACCGCGACGCCTCGCTGACCTGGGCGGCCGCGAACCGCCCTCGCTTCATCGGCGAAGCCATGGCCGCCGTCGGCACGCGGGTGGCGCAGCACATCCAGGCCAAGGGCACCGACAACATCCGGCCGGAGATCCTCGAGGCCATGGGCATGAACAAGAAGCCCGCGGCTGAATAGATGGACCTGGCGGCTTATTTCCGCCGCATCGGTTTTCAGGGCGAGGCGCGGCCCGACCTCGCCACCCTGAAGGCCGTCCATCGCGCACATCTGCTCGCCATTCCCTATGAGAATCTGGACGTTCAACTCGGGCGGCCCGTAACCACGGAACCGGCGGCCGCTTTCGAGAAGATCGTCGAACGCCGGCGTGGCGGCTGGTGCTACGAGATGAACGGCCTGCTCGGCTGGGCCCTGGCCGAGATCGGGTTTTCGGTCACCCGCATGGCCGGAGGCGTTGGCAGGGTCCTCCTGGGCGACGCCGCAGAGGCCAATCATCTAATCCTGCGGGTTGATCTCGACGACGGCCCCTGGCTGGCCGACGTCGGGTTCGGCGACGGACCGCTGGACCCCTTCCCCATCAAGGCCGGCCCATTCCGGAGCGGTCTGTTCGACTTCGCCCTGGAGGCGCAGTCGGACGGCTGGTGGCGCGTGCACAACCATCCCCGCGGCGGGGCGCCGTCATTCGATTTTCGCGACCGGCCCGGCGACGAAGCGGCGCTGAGCGCGCGCTGCCACTGGCTCCAGACGGCGCAGGACTCGGTCTTCGTGCAGAACGCCGTCGTCCAGCGCCACGGGCCCGAGGGTCTGTCGATCCTGCGCGGGCGGACACTGCTGACCCTGGGCGTCGAGGACACGACGAAACAGACCATTCCGTCGGCTGACGCCTATATCGAGGTTCTGGACAGGGTTTTCGGCCTCGACCTGCCCGAAGCCGCCGACCTCTGGCCGGCGATCCGCGCTCGCCACGAGGCGCTGTTTGGCCCGACGGCCTAAGGTCCGACCGACAGCTGACGCGGCAGCGCCTTGGACCACTACGGTGCTGACTAGAAGCGCCGGAAATCCTTCAGAATTTCGCGAGCGGCGTTGTGGCCCGGCGCGCCGGTGACGCCGCCGCCGGGATGGGTCCCTGCGCCACACAGGTAGAGTCCTTTCAGCGGCCCGCGATAGGCGCCGTGGCCCAGCACAGGCCGGGCCGAGAACAGCTGATCCAGGCTCAGGACGCCATGCATGATGTCTCCGCCCACCAGACCGAAGGTGCGTTCGAGATCCAGCGGACTGTTGATCTGCCGGCCCAGCACCGAGGCCTTGAACCCCGGCGCCCATTTGTCGACCGTGGCGATCATCAGGTCGGCGACCTCTTCCCGATGGTCATCCCAGCTGCGGCCACCGGACAGGACCGGCTGGACATGCTGGCAGAACAGGCTCGCCACATGTTGTCCCGGAGGGGCCAGGCTATCGTCGACGACCGAGGGGATCAGCATCTCGACGATCGGCTCGCGCGACCAGCCGTGCTGGCGGGCGTCGGCGTAGGCCCGTTCCATATAGGCCAGGTCCGGCGCGATAATGACGCCCCCCGTCAGATGATCTCCAGGCTCGGGCAGGCAGGTGAACCGCGGCAGTTCGCTCAGCGCCACATTCATACGGAAGGTGCCCGAACCGGAACGGTATCGGGTGATGCGTTCGTTGAAGTCGGCCGGCAGCAAGGCCGGGTCGAGCAGGGTCTGGAACAGCAGTTTGGGATGGATGTTGGACACGACCGAACGGGCGCGAAGGGTCCCGCCGCCGTCGGTGACCACGCCCACGGCGCGGCCCTTTTCGGTCAGCACCTCGGCGACCGATACGCCGGTGCGGATCTCGACGCCCTGCTCACGGCAGGCGGCGGCCATGGCCTGGGTGATGGCCCCCATACCGCCGATGGCGTGGCCCCAGGCGCCCTTCTGGCCATTCACTTCGCCGAACACATGGTGCAGCAGGACATAGGCGGTGCCCGGCGTATAGGGGCTGGCGAAGGCGCCGACGATGCCGTCGAAGCCCAGAACGGCCTTGATCGGGTCGCTCTCGAACCAGCCATCGAGCCAGTCGCCGGCCGACTGGGAAAACATCGCCAGCAGGTCGCGACGACCGGTGGTGTCGAGGTTTGAAATCCGCTTGCCGAGGGCGGCGCTCTTGATCAGGTCGGGCAGCGCCTGCAACAGGCCGCCCTCGCTCATGTTCGGCGGGCTCTGCAGCACCAGATCGCGCAAGATATCGGCGATAGTCTCGAGGCGGGCGTTGTAGGCGTCCAGCTGATCGGCGTCGCGCTGCGAGAACCTGGCGACCTCGGCGTAGGTCCGCCCATCGCCCGTGGCCAGATAGCCGTCCTTGAGCGGCAGGAAGTTCGAGACCTTGCGATTGACGATGCGCAGACCATGCCGGTGCAGATCAAGGTCGGCGATGACCTTGGGATTGAGCAGACTGACGGTGTAGCTGGCCACGGAGTTGCGAAATCCCGGATGGAATTCCTCGGTGACCGCGGCGCCGCCAACCACATCGCGACGTTCGAGCACCGTCACCTTCAGACCAGCGCGGGCCAGGTAGAAGGCGCAGACCAGGCCATTGTGCCCGCCGCCGATGATGACGGCGTCAGTCATGGGGCCTCCAGAAAATCACCGATCGCGGTGAACGCGCTGCGATCCTCTATCAGAAACAGGTGCCCGCCCTCGAACATGCGCAGCTGGGCGCCCGGAATGCGGGCCGCCATCCGGTTCTGCGTCTCGGGCGTGGCGATGCCGTCATGGCGGCCGCCGCAGATCAGGGTCGGCGCCGTGATCGACGGCAGTCGATCCCAGACGTCGTGACCGGCGCGAGCGCGCAGCTGGAGCTCCGCTCCCATCGCCCGGCGCGGTTCGTCGGCCCAGGGGTCCGTCGCCGAAAAAGCGACCATGGCTTCAAAGGCGTCCCTGTTGGCGGCCTGCCAGGTTTCGTCGTGGGTCAGGTTCGAAATCCGGATCATGTGCCGGGCGCGGGCCTCCGGGGTCATTCCGATCAGATCATGGAGCGGGTAGGACGCCCCGCCCTCGCCGCCCGGCGACGTGCAGCAAAGGACCAGTTTCCGCAGCCGGGACGGATGTCGAACGGCCAGTTCCTGGGCGACCATGCCGCCAAAGGAGATCCCCATGACATGGGCCGCGTCCCACCCGAGCGCATCAAGCACGGCGGCCGCATCATCGGCATAGTCGGCCATGCTGTAGGGGCCATCGGGTTTGTCCGTCTGGCCCAGGCCGCGCTGATCATAGCTCGCCGCAGTGAACCGCCGGGCCAGCGGACCGTCCAGAACGCCGGGTTTGCGACGCAGGTCGCCGCCTGTGCCGGAAATGATCAACAGCGGCGGGCCCTCGCCGCTCCGCTCGCACCAGACGCTCAGACCGTTCGCCGCAAGAAAGCTCATCCCTTCGTGTCTCATGACCCGGCGGCGGCGAAAAGCGCGCTTTCGTCAGACCGGGCGCAGCGGCGCGTGCGGCTGCGGCGGCAGAACCACGGTTATGGCGTCGCCGGGTCGGATATCTCCGCCGGCGCGCACCACGCCCATCACCCCGGCCTTGCGCACCGGTTCACCCGCCGGGTCACGTCCGAGACAGGCCCGCATCAAGCCAGGTCGAAGGTCGTCGAGCTGAGTGCAGGGGTTTCGCAGGCCCGTCACCTCGACCACGGCGCTGGCGCCCAGACACAGCAAGGCGCCCGCGGGAAGACCCAACAGGTCGACGTCGCGGGTTGCGATGTTCTCACCCATCAGGCCGAGCGTAATGGCGAAGCCGACCGACGCCAGCCCGTCAAACAGCTCGGCGTGGATCAGGTGAACCTGGCGCAGGTTCGGCTGGTCTGGATTGGCGGCGACGCGGGAGCGGTGCCGCACCGTCACGCCGCAATGGGCGTCGCCCTCGACGCCGAGACCGGCCAGCAGGCGGATGAAGGGTTGATTGGCCTTGTCGACGCCATGCCGCGAGCCGAGGCTGACGGCGACGACGGTTCCCGGAGGCTGAGTCATGTCTGTTCATAGGCCAAAAACGCGAAAACCCGCCAGACCAAGGGTCTGACGGGGTTCGAATTTGGGTGCGGGAGCAGGATTTGAACCTGCGACCTTCAGGTTATGAGCCTGACGAGCTACCGGGCTGCTCCATCCCGCGGCAACCGGAATAAAAATCGTGAAGAAGGGTCAATCTGGACTTCATTTGCAACCCTTCGGCGGACCTGGCGGCGACCTACTCTCCCGCGCCTTAAGACGAAGTACCATCGGCCCTGGGGGGCTTAACGACCGAGTTCGGAATGGGATCGGGTGGGGAACCCCCGGCATAGCCACCAGGTCGGCGGAAGGGATGCAAATGAATGAGAAGACATCAATGTCGACAAGTAAAAGCGCTTCATGAGTTCAACTAAGAACGATCAAGCCTATCGAGCTATTAGTACCAGTAAGCTGCATGCCTCGCGGCACTTCCACACCTGGCCTATCAACGTAGTAGTCTACTACGGCTCTCAGCGAGACCTTGTTTTGAGGTTAGTTTCCCGCTTAGATGCTTTCAGCGGTTATCTATTCCATACTTAGCTACCCTGCTGCGCGGCTGGCGCCACGACAGGTCCACCAGAGGTATGTCCATCCCGGTCCTCTCGTACTAGGGACAGATCCTCTCAAGTCTCGTACACCCACGGCAGATAGGGACCAAACTGTCTCACGACGTTCTGAACCCAGCTCACGTACCACTTTAATCGGCGAACAGCCGAACCCTTGGGACCTGCTCCAGCCCCAGGATGTGATGAGCCGACATCGAGGTGCCAA
>JAUXVF010000011.1 GCA_030680355.1 Caulobacter sp. | reverse complement strand
CGGTGATACGAAGCACCGTCCCGGACCGCGACGGTAACCCCCCGCCGCCTGTCCCCGCTCGAACCCCATCCCCGTCGCCGTAAGGTCGCTGGCCTTGCGCCCTCCCCATGCGACGGGGACGGGAGAGAGTATGCGGCGGGTATTGAGGGTGGGGATACGTGCCCGTGAACACACGGCGCTGTTCGCGCGGAAGCGTGGGAAATCAGTGAGTTGAGCGCGGCGAAACCAGAATAGCCCACGGCCCATCCTCCCCGGCTTCGCGGGGAGGAATTTTCGGGTCCCGCGGTCGTAGAGAACAGGTCGCCCCGCCCCTACAGCGGGATGTTGTCGTGCTTCTTCCAGGGGTTGGTCAGCTGCTTGCCCTTGAGGCTCTTCAGCGCCCGGACGATGCGGCGGCGGGTGCCGTGGGGCATGATGACGTCGTCGATATAGCCGCGGGAGGCGGCGACGAAGGGGTTGGCGAAGCGTTCCTTGTACTCGGCTTCGCGCTGCGCCAGTTTTTCGGGGTCGTTCATCTCGGCGCGGAAGATGATCTCCACCGCCCCCTTGGCGCCCATGACCGCGATCTCGGCGGTCGGCCAGGCGTAGTTGACGTCGCCGCGCAGATGTTTGGAGCTCATCACGTCATAGGCGCCGCCATAGGCCTTGCGGGTGATGACGGTGACTTTCGGCACCGTCGCCTCGGCGTAGGCGAACAACAGCTTGGCGCCGTGTTTGATCAGGCCGCCGTACTCCTGTTTGGTGCCGGGCATGAAGCCGGGCACGTCGACCAGGGTGATGATCGGGATGTTGAAGGCGTCGCAGAAGCGCACGAACCGGGCCGCCTTGCGGCTGGAGTCGATGTCGAGCACCCCGGCCAGGACCTGGGGCTGGTTGGCGACGATGCCGACGCTCTGGCCGTCCATGCGGGCGAAGCCACAGATGATGTTCTTGGCCCAGTCGCTTGAGATTTCGAAGAAATCGGCCTCGTCGACAATCTTTAGGATCAACTCCTTCATGTCGTAGGGCTTGTTCGGATTGGCCGGGATCAGGGTGTCCAGGCTCATCTCGTCGCGCAGCGGCTCGTCGAAGCTCTCACGGACCGGCGCGCCGTCGCGGTTGGAGCCGGGCAGGAAGTCGACCAGACGCCGGACCTGGGTCAGGGCCTCGAGATCGTTCTCGAAGGCGCCCTCGGCCACTCCCGACTTGCCGGCATGGACCCGGGCGCCGCCCAGATCCTCGGCCGTGACGATCTCGTTGGTCACCGTCTTGACCACGTCGGGACCGGTGACGAACATGTAGGAGGTGTCCTTCACCATGAAGATGAAGTCGGTCATGGCCGGTGAATAGACGTCGCCGCCGGCGCAGGGGCCCATGATCACGCTGATCTGGGGAATGACGCCGCTGGAGAGCACGTTTTCCATGAAGATGTCGGCGTAACCCGCGAGCGAATCAACACCTTCCTGGATACGGGCCCCGCCCGCGTCGAACAGGCCGATGACCGGGGCGCCGACCTTGGCGGCCTGGCGCTGGACCTTCACGATCTTCTGGGCGTGGGTCATCGACAGCGAACCGCCGAACACCGTGAAATCCTTGGAGAAGACGTAGACGACGCGGCCGTTGATCGTGCCCCAGCCGGTGATGACGCCGTCGCCGGGCAGGCGCTGGTCCTGCATGCCGAAATCGTTGCAGCGATGCTCGACGAACATGTCGTACTCCTCGAAGGAGCCTTCATCGAGCAGCAGATCGATGCGTTCGCGCGCCGTCAGCTTGCCCTTGGCGTGCTGGGCGATGACCCGCCGCTCGCCGCCGCCGGCCTTGGCCTGGGCGCGGCGCTCTTCGAGTTCTTCCAGGATATGCTGCACGCTGTCGTTTCCCCTTCAGTCGGACCTGCAGGGGTTAAAGCCGTGACGGGGGCATGACAAGCCTGCCGAAGGGGAAGGCCCCGCTAACGCAGAGCCGCGAACCAGCGATCGAGCAGCAGGGCTTCCTGCCGCCGCCCTTCGGTGCGGACCGCGGCTTCGGCGTCCTGGCCCCAGAGCCGCTCCTGGAAGGCCTCGTCGAGCCGGGCCAGGTCATGGGCGGTCTGGCCGTCGATCTGGCCGCGCTGCAGGGCCAGCGCCAGCACCGCCGAGCCGAGCAGGCCGACGCCATGGGCCAGGCCGGTCAGGCTGAAATCGTCCAGACCCAGGGCCAGGGCCCGCACCGTTTCGATGGCGGCGTCCGGCTGGGGCTGGTGGATGAGGCCGCTGGTCGGGACCAGGCTGACGGCCAGGTCGCGGGCCACCCAGTCCAGCCACGGTGACCAGCCGGCCGCCTGTTCCGCCGCAAGGCTGGCCGGCGCGTCGGCGCGATAGCAGAGCAGGTCGGAGCCGGCGTAGCGGGCCACCTCCCCCGCCACCGCCTCGCGCGTCGGCGGCAGGGCCTCCAGAGCGGTCCAGGCCAGACGCAGGGCCGGCATGGTCGTCATGTCGATGATCGTGGTCTGGGCGTCCCATTCGGCCGCGACCAGGGCCGCCAGGGCCGGCGTCGGCAGCACCAGCGGGGTTCCGCCGGGGCCCTTGGGACCGCGGCCGTCCAGCCGCACGGCGTGGCCGCCCGCGACCGGCTCGACGGTCACCGCCTTGTAGAAGCGTCGCGGGGCCTGGGTTCCGTCCGACTTGCCGGTCACATTGAAATTCCTTCGGTCCGCGCGACGGAACCGCCGCGCCCAGGCGTGGAAGTGACTGAACGGCCCCGTTTGCGCAAGGAGCGCCGCCTTGGCTTCATCGAACGATCTCAACGCCGCCATCGCGGTCACCCGCTTTGGTCTGGGGGCGCGGCCCGGGGAGATCGCCGCCGTGGCGGCCGATCCGCAGGGCTGGCTGCGACGCCAGATCCGGCCGGCCGGGGCCGACCAGCCGCAGGCGAATCCGGAATCGGGCGCCCAGCGGCTGAGCGCCTTCCGCGACTATCAGCTGCAGCGACGACGGGCCCGGGAGGGCGATGCCGACCCCGTCCAGGTGGTCACCGGCCTGGTCCGCCGGGCCATCGACGCCGATTTCCTGGCGCGGGCGCGGCTGGCGGCCACCACCCCGGCCGGGTTTCGTGAGCGCTGGCACATGTTCTGGGCCAACCATTTCACGGTGTCGGGGTCCAAGGTCATCACCGCCACCGTCGTCGGGCCGTTCGAGCAGGAAGCCATCCGGCCGCGGGTGTTTGGGCGGTTCGAGGACCTGCTGATCGCCTCCAGCGCCCATCCGGCGATGCTGGTCTATCTCGATCAGGCGCAGTCGGCGGGGCCCAACAGTCCGGCCGCCGCCTATCTCCGCCGACGCCCGCAGGTCCAGGGCGGCGGCGGGCTCAACGAGAACCTGGCCCGCGAAATCCTCGAACTGCACACCGTCGGGGTCGATGGCGGCTACAGCCAGGCCGACGTCACCGAATTCGCCCGGGCGCTGACCGGCTGGAGCATCGGCGGACGGCGGGAGTCGGCCGACAAGCAGGGCCTGTTTCTGTTCCGGCCCCAGATCCACGAACCGGGCCACCGGGCGGTGATGGGCCGGGTCTATGACCCGGACGGCGTCAACCAGGGGCTGGCCATCCTGCGCGACCTGGCCGCCCGGCCAGCGACCGCCCGACATATCTGCGGCAAGATCGCCCGGCATTTCGTGGCCGATGATCCGCCCTCTGCCCTGATCGCGCGGCTGGAGGCGGCCTGGATGGCCAGCGGCGGCGATCTGGGCCGGGTGGCCGAGGCCCTGGTCACGGCGCCCGAGGCCTGGGATCCCGCGCCGCGCAAACTGAAGACGCCCTATGAGTTCCTGATCTCCAGCTGGCGGGCCGTCGGCGGTCAGCCGGCGGCGCTCGAACATCTGGCGCCGGCGCTCACCGCCATGGGCCAGCGACCGTTCTGGGCGCCCTCGCCCAAGGGCTGGCCCGACGACGCCCAGACCTGGGCCGCTCCCGACGCCCTGATCAAACGGATGACCTGGGCCGAGGGCTTCTCGGCCATCGTCGCCGGCGAGCTCGATCCCAACGTCGTCGCCGCCGGCGCCCTGGGCGCGCGGATCAGCGACCCCGTCCGCAAGGCCGTCGCCCGCGCCGAGTCGCGCGAAGAGGCCCTGTCCATCCTCCTGCTCTCCCCGGAGTTCCAGCGCCGATGACCCGCCCGATCCCCACGCGCCGCGCCCTGCTCGCCGCCGCCGCAGGCCTCGGCCTCTCGGTCAGCTTTGTCGGCCGCGCCGCCTTCGCCGACGACGGCCTGGCCCGCAAGAAGCTGATCACCGTCATCGCCCGCGGGGCCATGGACGGCCTGGCCGTTTCGCCGCCGGTCGGCGACCCCGCCTATGCGGCCCTGCGCGGACGCATCGCCATCCCCGCCGAGGCCGCCCTGCCGCTGGACGCGACCTTCGGCCTGCACCCGTCTCTGGCCGGGGTTCACGCCCTTGCGAAGGCGGGCCAGGCGCGCATTGCTCCGGCCATCGCCAGCCCCGACCGGGCCCGCTCGCACTTCGAGGCCCAGGACGTGCTCGAGACCGGCGCGGGCGGCGCCTACGCCACTGACAGCGGCTTTCTCAACCGGGCCCTGAACGCCGGCGGCGGGCGGCGGATCGAGGCGTTGTCGGTCGGAGCCACCGCGCCGCTGATCCTGCGCGGACCGATCCAGACCGGGTCCTGGTCGCCCGGCGCGGCCGGCGAAGGCAGCCCGCGCCTGCCGGCCATCCTCACCGACCTCTATGCCGGCGATCCGGTGCTGGCCCCGGCCTTCGCCAAGGGGCTCGAGACCGAAGCCATGGCCGCCACCGCCCAGGCCGGGATGAACGCCATGGCCGCGCCGGCGGAGACCGGCGGCGGAACCCCGGCCTTCATCCGCAGAGGCGTCGCCGTGGCCAACGGCCTGGGGCGCAACGTGGCGGGGTTCCTGACCCAGCCGGGCGGGCCGCAGATCGTCGCCCTGTCCGTCGACGGCTGGGACACCCACGCCAACCAGGGCGGCGCCGAGGGCCAGCTGGCCAACCGGCTGCTCTATCTGGACGCCCTGCTGACCGGGCTGAACGAGGGGCTGGGCGCGGCCTGGGCCGACACGATCATCGTGGTGGCCACCGAGTTTGGCCGCACCGCGCGGGTCAACGGCACCGGCGGCACCGACCATGGCACCGGCTCGACGGCCATCGTGCTGGGCGGCGGCCTCAAACCGGGCGGGATTATCGGCGACTGGCCGACCCTGGCCGACAACGCCCTGTTCGAAGGCCGCGACACCCGCCCGACCGTCGACATGCGCGGCCTGTTCAAAGGCGTGCTGGCCGACCACATGGGGCTGGACCGCCGGGCGCTCGACAGCGCGGTGTTCCCGGGCAGCGCCGCCGTGGCGCCGGTCAGCGGCCTGGTCTGACGCCGGGCGGCGTCAGCGCTTCTTGGATCGCCGGGCGAAGGGTTCGGGATCGGCCTCGTGCGGGTCGAAGCCGAAGTGGTCGAAACCGGCCTTCATCTCCTTCGACAGCGGCGCCTCGATGGTCAGCGAGCCCTTGGTGGGATGGGGAATGACCAGCCGGCGGGCGTGCAGCTGCAGCTCGAGGCCGCCGGACAGGGCGGCGCTGGCTTCGTCGCCATATTTCGGATCGCCCAGGATCGGGTGGCCGACAGCCTTCATGTGAGCGCGCAGCTGGTGGGTGCGGCCGGTCAACGGGCGCAGGGCCAGCCAGGACACCCGGGCGCCGGCGCGGCTGATGGTGACGAACTCGGTTTCGGCGGTCTCGGCACGGGGATCCTTCTTGTCGACCGGTACGACCATCTCGCGGTCGTTGATGCCCTTCTTGGCCAGGGGCACGTCGATAATGCCCTCGGTCGGGTGCGGATTGCCGGCGACCAGGGCCCAGTAGGTCTTCTGGGCCTTGTGGCGGGCGAAGGCGCCCGACAGACGGGCGGCGGCGGCCGGGGTCTTGCCCAGCACCAGAACGCCCGAGGTGTCGCGGTCGAGCCGGTGGACCAGGCGCGGGCGCTCCAGCCCCTCGCCCCAGGCCGACAACAGGCGGTCGACATGCTGGCTGGTCTTGGTGCCGCCCTGGACGGCAAGGCCGTGCGGCTTGTTGAGCGCCAGAACCTCGTCATCCTCATAGATGACCATGGAGCGGGCGTAGGCGGCGTCACGGTCCGACAGAACGCGGCGCTCGCCGGGCTCGGGGGCGTCGGGCAGCGGCGGCACGCGCACCTGGGCGCCGGGCGTCAGCCGGGAGTCGGCCTTGACCCGGGCGCCGTCGACGCGGATCTGGCCCGAGCGGGCCAGCTTCTGGATCTGGACCTGGGTCAGGTGCGGCCAGCGGCGGCGGAACCAGCGATCGAGCCGGACGCCGTCCTCGCCGGCCTCGGCGGGATCGACGGCGATCATCTGGACTTCACGGATGCTCATGACGCCACCAGCAGACGACGGACCAGGATCATGCCGACGAACAGGGCCGCCACCGACAGAACGACCGACACCGTCGAATAGCCGAAGGCCTGGCCCCACTGGCGACGCTCGATCATCAGACCGACCTCCAGCGAGAAGGCCGAGAAGGTGGTGAAGCCGCCGAGCAGGCCCACCCCGAGCAGCAGCCGCCAGCGCTCCTGATCGGCCCCGCCGCGATGGGCCAGGACGGAGACCAGAGCGCCCATGGCCATGCCGCCGATGACGTTGACCACGAGGGTGCCGTACGGCCAGCCGGTTCCGAACAGCCGAAGGGACTGGGCGCCAGCCAGATAGCGGAGCACGGCGCCGGCGGCGCCGCCCGCGGCGACAAAAATGAGCTTATCCATCGCGCCCTTATGCGACGAGCGCGGGGTGCAAGCAAAGCGCTCCCTTTCAACCGGCCGTTAAGGGCGATGGCGCAGGATGAGCAGTCTGCATCCGTGAGCCCGCCAGCGCCCATGAGCCCCCCGACGTCCGACCGTCTGAACGCCGCCGAAGTCACGGCCATGCTGGAACGGTTCGGCGGTCATGATCTGTTGGGCCGCGGCTCGGTCAATGTGATCAGCCTGGCGGCCATCCGCGCCCGCACCGGCGAGCGCTGGACGCGCAAGCGACCGGACGTCTGGGCCTATGCCGAACGCAAGCTGGCGGAACATCTGACCTATCAGGACCTCGCCCAGCGGATCGGCGAAACCGACTATCTGATCGCCATGACCAGCGAACAGGGCGTCGCCGCCCAGGCCGTGACGCTGAAGATCCTCGAGGAAGTGCTGATCCATTTCCTCGGCGCCGCCGAACCCCGCGACATGGCGGTCCAGACCGTGACGGCGATCAAGGACGGCCAGGTCCTCTGCTCGACCCTGGATCCGGTGTTCATTATCGAGACCCGTCAACAGGTCGAGGTCGCGCCTTCGCCGCGGCCGGAACGGCCGCTGGTCGATCCCGTCGAACTGGCCAAGCGCAACCCGTTCAGTTTCAAGCCGGCGGTCGGCGTGCCCCTGCGCATCGATTTCGCCGTCGAAGACATGCTCAGCCTAAAGCACGGCGTCACCGCCGCCCTGCGCATCGAGCCGACGGTCACCGAGGTTCCGACCGGCCGGGTCGTTCCCGCCCGGATGTTTCACAAGCTCTCCGACGCCGATCTGGCCACCATCGACCAGGCGACCCTGGCGTTCGCCGCCCTCTATCTGCCCAAGGTCGCCGGCCCAAATCAGCCGGCCCTGATCGCGCCCGTGTCCCTGCGGACCATGTCGACCAGCAAGGGCCGCGGCATGCTGATCAGCTGCGCCGGCGCGGCGGGCGGACAGGTCAAGGCCAGGCTGGTGATCGAACTGGTCGATATCAGCCGCGGCGCGCCCCTGGCCCGGTTGATCGAGATTGTCGGCCTGCTCAAGAGCGTCTGCCGCGGCGTGTTCGCGCGGGTTCAGCCGATCAAGGACATGATGGACCCGCTCAAGGGCGTGCGGTTGATGGGCGTCACGCTCGACGCCGCCGACCTGAGCGGCCCCGATTCCCGAATCGCCAACCAGATCCTCGAATTTGGGCGACAGGCGCGCGGCCTGGCGCCGGCCCTGGCGATTCAGGGGCTGAGCAGTGACGGCTTCTTCTTCGTGGCGGAAACCGCCGCCCTGACCCATGCCGGCGTCAGGGCTCCGGCGATCAAGGCTGAACAGTCGGCGGCCTAGGCGACTGGCCGCGCCCGACCACGCCGACGACATCGCGGGCGTCATAGACATTGCTGTCCTTTGGCGGCGGTCCCTTACCGGCGAGGACTTCCAGGGTGCGTGACAGGGCCGGCCCGCCGGACAGATCAAACTGGGTGCCGACGCCGATGCCGACCGATGAGCGGCGGCCCCAACTGCTCGTGCCGGTCCCGATCGAGACCCGCGGCCCGCCGCCGCCGGCGCCGACCTGGCGATCGACCCGATCAATGACCCGGAACCAGTCGTAGCCGTCGTGCAGGCTCACCTCGGCGGCCCGCAACAGGGCGTAGTCGGCGACCTGGGCGATCGGCGCGCCCGGTCCACCGGTAAAGGTCACGCGATAGCGGCCGGTTTCGATGCGGTAGTCGGAGAACCCCACCCTGCCCGGTCCGGCGGGGCCGTAGACAGTCGGCGTGGCGCAGGCGGTCAGGGCCAGGGCGGCGCAGAGGGCGATCAGTGGTTGTTTCATCAGTCGGTCTCCTCGGCCCCCCGAGGGGTTGAAGATGTATCGCTCGTCGCCGGAACCGCAAGGCCCAGCGCCGCCGCCAGGGCGACCATGTCGTCGGGCAAGGGCGCCTCGACGGTCATCGGAACCTCGTCGGGGTGCGGAAAGGTCAGTTTGGCCGCATGCAGCATCAGGCGCGGCACCGGATGACCGCCGACCATCAACGCCCCGCCGTAGCGGGCGTCGCCGACGATGGGCCGGCCGATGCTGGCCATATGGACGCGCAGCTGGTGCATGCGGCCGGTCTCGGGGCTCAGCTCCATCAGGGCCGCGTCCGGCGTCGCCGCCAGGGTGCGGTAGCGGGTCCTGGCGCTCTCGGCGTCGGGATGGTCGGGGTCGGTGACCCGCATATAGGCCTCGCGGCCGATCGACTCGCGACGCAGGGCGCTGTCGATGGTTCCGCCCTTCGGCGACGGCGCGCCGGGGGCGACAATGGCCAGGTAGGTCTTGCGAAACCGCTTTGCAATCATGGCCTTGCCGAGAAAACTTGCGGCCGGTTTGGTGCGGGCGGTGAGGATCACGCCGGAGGTGTCGCGGTCCAGCCGGTGGATCAGCCGCGGCCGCGAGCCGCCCTTGCGGGCGAAGGCCCAGGTCAGTTCATCGAGGGTATGGGCGTTGATCCGCCCGCCCTGGCTCGACAGGCCCGACGGCTTGTTCAGGGCGATGATGTCGTCGTCCTGACAGATGACCATGGCCCGCACGAAGGCGATCTCCCCGGGGGTCAGGGTGATGGCGGTCTCGTGCGCCTTGATCTTGCGGGGGGGACGTTGACTCATTTTTCGTTCCGCTCATCCCCGCGAAAGCGGGAACCCAGGTGTTTTTGAACATTCCCCCTGCTCTTCCGGCAAAGCCGACCCCTTGCCTGATCGGTGAGCCGAAGCACTGAAAAAGCCTGGGTCCCCGCTTTCGCGGGGATGAGCGGGTGAGTTTGCATCTATCGGGACTTGTCCCGCCGCATCCCCGCCCAGCGCTCCAGCCGTTCCTTGACCTTGCCCTCGTGGCCGTCGCCCTTGGGCTTGTAGAACTGGCGGCGGTCCATGCCGTCGGGGAAGTAATTCTGTCCCGAGAAGCCTTCTTGCGTGTCGGGGTCATAGGCGTAGCCGGCGCCGTAGCCGAGGTCCTTCATCAGCTTGGTCGGCGCATTCAGGATGTGGCTGGGCGGGGCCAGGGAGCCGGTTTCCCTGGCCGCCTTGCGGGCCGCGCCGAAGGCCTTGTAGACGGCGTTGGACTTGGGCGCGCAGGCCATGTGGACACAGGCCTGGGCGAGGGCCAGTTCGCCCTCGGGGCTGCCGAGGAAGTCGTAGGCGTCCTTGGCGGCGTTGCAGAGCAGCAGGCTCATCGGATCGGCGGCGCCGATGTCCTCGCTGGCCATGCGCACCAGCCGGCGGGCGATGAACAGCGGGTCCTCGCCGCCGTCGAGCATGCGGGCCAGCCAGTAGAGGGCCGCGTCCGGATCGCTGCCGCGCACCGATTTGTGCAGGGCGCTGACCAGATTGTAGTGCTCCTCGCGGTTCTTGTCGTAGGCCGGGCTGCGCTTTTGCAGCACCTGGCCGAGCTCGGCGGGCGTCAGGGGTTTGGGCGAGCCGATGGCCAGCAGGGTCTCGGCCAGGGTCAGCAGATAGCGGCCGTCGCCGTCGGCCATGGCGATCATCGCCTCGCGGGCCGCCGGCTCCAGCGGCAGGGTCAGCTGCGTCTCGGCCTCGGCCCGCTGCAGCAGCTGCTCCATCGCCGCCTCGTCGAGCCGGCGCAGGACATAGACCTGACAGCGCGACAGCAGGGCGCCGTTGAGCTCGAAACTGGGGTTCTCCGTGGTCGCCCCGACCAGGGTGATGGTCCCCTCCTCCACGAACGGCAGGAAGCCGTCCTGCTGGGCGCGGTTGAAACGGTGGATCTCGTCGACGAAGAGCAGGGTCGACTGGCCGGCGCCGCGGCGCATCTTCGCCTGCTCAAAGGCCTTCTTGAGGTCGGCTACGCCGGAGAAGACGGCGCTGATCTGCTGGAACTCATAGCCGGCGGCCCTGGCCAGCAGGCGGGCGATGGTGGTCTTGCCGGTGCCCGGCGGGCCCCAGAGGATCATCGAGCCCAGCCGGTTTCCGGCGATCATCCGCCGGATCGGGCCGTCCTCGCCGAGCAGATGGTCCTGGCCGACGACCTCCTCGAGCGCGCGCGGCCGCAGCCGCTCGGCCAGGGGCGCGGGCGCATGCGGGGTCAGGCCGGCGGCTTCGAACAGGTCGGACATGACGGGGGTTTAGCACTGCTCCTAGATTCCTTCTCCCCCTGCGGGAGTAAGGTGGCCCGCACAGCGGGTCGGATGAGGGGTCGAAGACCCGGAGCCGGGCCAGACGGGTCGTTCACGCGCCTGGACTGTCCGTGCCACCCCTCATCCGTCAGGCTTCGCCTGACACCTTCTCCCGCAAGGGGAGAAGGCTTTCAAAGCTACGTCCGGAACACCGCGGTGATCAGTTTGCCGTCGCGCTGGATGGTCATGCGCCAGACGCGGCCGCCGGCCGCGATGGCGGTGTCCAGATCGGTCATCGAGCGGATTTCGCCGCCGTTGATCTGACGGATCAGGTCGCCCGGTTTGAGGCCGGCCTGCTGGGCGAAGCCCTGGGCGACGCGGGTGATCACCACGCCGCGGCTGTCGAAGGGGTCGACGCCCAGCTCGTCGGCCACGGCCGGCGACAGGCTGGCCACGCTGGCCCCCTGCAGCGGGTTGGCGCCGGCGATGGCCCGCTCGTCGCGGGCCTTGCCGCCGGGGGGCGGATCGGCGCGGGCGGTCAGGGTCTTTTCCTTGCCCTCGCGCAGGATCAGGACCGACACCTGCTCGCCGGTGCGGCGGGAGCCGAACTGGTAGGTGGCGGCGCCCTCGTCGTTCACCGGCTGGCCGCCGAGGGCCAGGATGACGTCGCCCTTGCGGATGCCGGCGCGCTGGGCCGGGCCGCCGTCCCAGACGTCGGTGACCAGCACGCCGCGGGGACCGGCCAGGCCCAGGCTCTTGGCGACATCGGCGGTCACCGTCTGGGTGCGGGCGCCCAGCCACGGCCGGACCACGGCGTGGCTGCCGCCCAGGGCGGCGTTGAGCACCTGACGGGCCATGGCCGCGGGAATGGCGAAACCGACGCCCGAGGAGGTGCCTGAACGGGAGAGGATGGCGGTGTTGATGCCGATCAGGTCGCCGTCCATGTCGACCAGCGGCCCGCCGGAGTTGCCCGGATTGATGGCCGCGTCGGTCTGGATGAAGAAGCCGTAGTCGGTGATGCCCACGCTGGAGCGCGACATCGCCGAGATGATGCCGTTGGTCACCGTCTGGCCGACGCCGAAGGGATTGCCGATGGCCAGCACCAGGTCGCCGACCTCGATGGCCTCCTGATCATCGATGGCCAGCACCGGCAGGCGCTCGGCGCCGACGTCGATCTTGAGCACGGCCAGGTCGGAGCGGGGGTCAGCGAGCAGCACCTTGGCCGGGAACTCGCGGCGGTCGGCCAGCTGGACGAGGATCTCGTCGGCGCCCTCAATGTTGTGGTTGTTGGTCAGAATGACGCCGTCGGAGCGGACGATGGCCCCCGAGCCCAGCGACTGGGAGACCCGCTGACGCCCCCCTGCCCCGCCGGTGAACATGTCCCAGAAGGGATCGACGCGCTGGCGCACGACGCGCTTGCTGGAGACGTTGACCACGGCCGGGGCGGCGCGTTTGACCACCGGGGCGAAGGAGGTCTTCAGCCCCTCGGCGGTAGCCGGCGGCGCCTTGGTCGGCTGGGCCAGTTCGGCCACCTGGGCCTGGGACCGGGCGGCCGGGTCGGAACAGGCGGCCAGCAGGGCCAGGGCGGGGATCAGCAGTTTCGCAGCGCGCATGAGGTCCTTCGGGGTCGTTTCGTCTCGGGAGGCCAGTCGAGCCGAGCTTTCTGGCGCAATGATGACGCTGGCGTATCAGGCCGGTTGCGACGCCTCGACCCGCGGCGGGCGGGCCACGGTCAGGGCGATCAGAAAGGCCGCCAGCATCAGTCCCGCCGCCAGCCAGATGGCCAGTCCCGGCACATGGAAGGCGGGCGAGCGGATCGACCAGGCGAAGGTCAGGCCGAACAGGGCCGGGCCGGTCATCGAGGCGATGCCTTGCAGGCTCTGGTTGGCGCCCTGAAGCCGGCCCTGCTCGGCCGGCAGCACGCGGCGGGTCATCAGACCCATCAGGCCCGGCATCATGAAGCCCATCAGGGAGAAGACGGGAATAGCGAAGACATACCAGCCGCCGCTGGGAGCGTAGCCGTAGAGGCCGAAGCCAAGGGCCCCGAACAGGGCCCCCAGCAGCAGGGACCCGCGCTCGCCGATGCGCTTGACCACCGGCCCGACCAGCAGCACCTGAACAATGATGCCGAGGATGCCCGACAGACCCATGGTCAGGCCGATGGTCGAGGTGGTCCAGCCGTAGCGGTAGCCGGTGTAGAGGACGAAGATCGACGGCAGGACCGTGTGAGCCAGCTGATAGAGGAAGCCGATGCCGGCCAGGCCCAGCAGGTCGGGATGCGAGCGCAGCAGTTTGAGCGAGCCCACGGGGTTGGCCTTGCGCCAGTCGAACCGCGCCGCGCGTTTCTCGACCGGCAGGGACTCGGGCAGGACCAGCAGGCCGTAGAGGAAGTTGATCAGGGTCAGACCGGCGGCCACAAAGAAGGGCAGCCGCAGGCTGATGTCGCCGAGGAAACCGCCCAGAACCGGGCCGATCAGGAAGCCGAAACTGAAGGCCGAGCCCATCAGGCCGAAGGTCTTCGCCCTCTGATCGGCCGGGGTGATGTCGGCGACATAGGCGTTGGCGGCCGAGAAGCTGGCGGCGGTCATGCCGTTGAGGATGCGGCCGAACAGCAGCCAGGCCAGGCTCGGGGCCAGGGCCATGAACAGGAAGTCGACGCCGAGGCCAAACAGCGACAGCAGCAGCACCGGCCGGCGGCCGTAGCGGTCCGACAGCATGCCCAGGATCGGGCCGATGACGAACTGCATGACGCCCCAGGTCACGGCGAAGACGACGTTCCATTCCGAGGCCGCCGCCGTGTCGCCGCCGGTGAACTGTTTGATCAGGGCCGGCAGGATCGGGATCATGATCCCGAACGAGACGCTGTTGATCACCGCCAGGGCGAAAATGAAGCCGAAGGCGGCGCGGCGGCCCGTGGGTTCCGGTGTCTGGTCGGTCGTGGTCATTCGCCCCCCGGGGCCGGAAGTCTCATTGGCGGTATCCATCGCCAAATGGGGCACGCCGTATGGACGCTGTGCTTATGCCCGATGCCGGTCAGGGTCGAGCCGCTTCGGCCACAGAACAGGGCCGGGTGGTTCGTCGCCCCATCGCTGAACCGGGTTGCGTCCTTCGACACGGCGCTGCGCGCCTGCTCAGGATGACCTGGATTTGTGCCAGTCATGGTGAGCAGCGCCCGCCGGGCGCGTATCGAACCCCGCAGGCTACGTCCGCGCCCGTCATCCCAGATGCGCTCTCAGCGATCCCAGCAACGTCCGCCACCACTCGCCGTGGCGGGCCAGGAAGGCGGTGTCGGGGAAGCCGTGTTTGGCGGCATGGGCCTTAGGCACGCTGTCCCAGCCGGTGTGGGTGACGGTGACGCGGGTCTCGTCGCCGACGGCCTCGAAGGTGACCTCGACCTGGGTCGCCATCCCGGGGGTGAAGGTGGCCTGGCGCCAGTCGACCACCAGTCGCACGCCGGGCTCCCAGACCTGGATCCTGCCGATTTCGAACACCTTGCCGCCGTCGCGCGTCTCGATCAGCCGCTCGGTCCCCTCGAACGACAGCACCCCCGGCGCGCGCGGGGTGAAGGCGAACAGGGGGTTGGGCTTCCACCACTGGCCAATCTCGGCGGTGAAGGCCTCGAAGGCGCGGCCGGGCGACGCCTTGACCCGCAGGGCGACCATGACCCGCGAGGCCATCAGTCGGCGCGCTCGACGTGGGCCTTGAAGGCCGAGAGCTGCTCGCTCCACATCCGTTCGGTCTCTTCCAGCCAGCGCAGCAGGTGAACCATCGGCTCGGGCCTCAGTTGGTAGACGCGAACGCGGGCGTCGAAGTCGGGCGAGGTCTCCTCGACCAGACCCGCGCGGCGCAGGGTGCGCAGATGGCGGCTCATGGCCGCGGCGGTCAGACCCGCGCCCTCCGCCAGTTCACCGGCCCGGCGGGGCCGCTCGCGCAGCAGCTCGACCACCCGCCGCCGGTGCGGATCGGCCAGGGCGGCCAGGGTGTCGTCCAGTCGGGCGGCGGCCGGCATCAGGCTTTGTAGATCGTGGCCTTGAGCCCCATATCGCCGGTGTCCCACTGGTCGGGCGCGATCTGCAGCAGTGTCTGGCTGACCGTCCAGATATGGCCTTCGGGATCTTTGCAGCGATAGGTGCGGTCGCCGTAGAACTGCATGTCGGGCTCGGCGACGATGACCGCCCCGGCCTGGCGGGCGCGCTCGCAATGGGCGTCGACCGTGCCGTCGCCATCGGCCAGCTGGATATGGACCGTCTGGGTCATCAGGCCGTCGATGGAGGCCGGGCTCTTGTGTTCCGCCGTCCATTCACTGCCGACCATCACCAGGCTGTCGCCCCAGGCCATCTGGGCATGGGCCAGGTTGCCGTCGGCGTCCTCGATCAGCAGGGTGGTCTCAAAGCTGAAGGCCGCTTCCAGCCATTTCAGGGCCGCCGCGGGGTCGCGATAGACCACGGCGGAGGACAGGGCGCGTTTCTCGGCCATGGCGGCCTCCTGTTTCTGTTGATGAAATATTTAACGCATACGGCAACTATATCGTCAACCGGGGCGTCGGGGCCGCTGTTTCGCCGAGACTGATTTGATGACGGTCTTGTTCGGCGCCGACGGGTCGATGGGCCGGGGCGACCGGGCCAGGGCCTGGTCCATCAGGGCGCGCACGCGGGGGTCATCGAGCAGGGCCGTATCGGTCAGGACGATATGGCGGACCCGGCTGCCCTCCCCCTTCAGCAGGCCATGCGGATCGTCCAGCGCCGGTCCGCCCGAGAGGAACAGACTGACCCAACGCGGGTAGACGGCGATCGAGAAGACGATGTCGCCGGCCTTTTCGGTCGGACCAAAGCCGACCGCCAGGGCGTTGTAGTTGTCATAGACCGGCGAGACCGCCCCCGGCAGCCGGCGGCGCAGGCTGGCGATCGCCGCGCGCGCCTGGTCGGCGATGTCGTCGTTGAACCGGGCAATGAATCCTTCGAGCCGGGCCTCGGGGTTCATGGCTTCACCTCAAGGCGGCGGCGACGTCGTCCAGATGGCCGTCGTTAGGCCGGGGCGTCACACCCAGAAGCGTCATCAGCAGCGGATAGACCGAGACATTGTCGAACACCGGCAGCACCACGCCGGGCTTGATGGCCGGGCCGCGGGCGATGAACAGGGCCCGCATCGTCATGTCATAGGGATCAAAGCCGTGCTTTCCGGCCTGGCCGGTCATCGGGCTGCGCGCGTGGGCCTCCCGCGAGGTGAGAATCCAGCCGGTCTCGGGCAGGCAGATGATCGGCGGAATCCGCCGATGGGTTCCATAGTGAAACCGTGCCGGCAGGTCTTCCTTGCGCCAGCATTCGACGTGCGGATGTTTGCCGACCAGCGCCGCCTCGGCCGCCGGCGTGCGGGCGATCAGGCCCGAGATCGTGCCCAGGGACACCGCCGTCACCGCGTCGGACGGCGCCAGGTCCTCGACGAACAGGACCCGCTCGGGCGACACCTCGGCCATGCCGTGGTCGGCGACGAAGACCAGATTGACCTTGTCATAGAGGCCCCGCGCCTTGAGGCCGGCGACCAGACGGGCGACGGCGGCGTCAACCTCGGCCAGGGCGCGGTGCAGCCCCTCCCCGTCCGGACTGGTCCAGTGGCCCTGGCTGTCCACGGCCTCGAGATAGAGGGTCATGAACACCGGCCGTTCAGCGGCCGGCAGGTCGATCTGGCCCAGCAGCCGGTCAACCCGGTCCGAGGCGGAGAGTGTCTGATCGTAGACCGACCAGAAGGCCGGCCGCAGCCCGCCGACCGGGGCTTCCGTGCCCGGCCAGTCCATCGGCGCGGTTCGCAGGCCCGCCCGTTCCGCCGTCACCCAGACCGGCTCGCCGCCGTCCCACCAGAAGCGGTCGGCGACCTGGTCGCGGGCGCCCATGCTGAAGGTCACGCCGGGTCGCTCGGGGTCGACCATGATGTTGTCGGTCAGGCCGTGGTGATCGGGCCGCAGGCCGGTGATCAGGGTGTAGTGATTGGGGTAGGTGTTGGCGGGAAACGACGGCCGCATGCCTTCGCCCGCCCAGGCGCCCTCGGCGGCGATGGCGGTCAGGGTCGGCGTCAGACCCTTGTCCAGATAGTCGGCGCGAAAACCGTCGAAGGAGATGAGGATCAGCGGCGTGCGTTCGGCCGCGACCGCCGGCCCCGCCAGAAGGATCATGGCGGTCACGGCGAGGAGAAGACGGCGAACGACTGGCGGCATGTTCATTCCCTGACACTTTGAGCCATGTTGACCACCGGCTTGGCGGACTCAAGCGACCTCGTCATAGTCCCACCACAACTCCGGTTGATGACCGGATCATGGACAGCCGGATGACACCATGAGTCTCGCCCTCGAAACCGTCGGAGTCAGCAAGAGCTTCGGCGCGGTCACGGCGCTGGACGCCCTGTCCCTGAGCATTCCGCGCGGCGGTATCTTCGGCGTCCTGGGCCCCAACGGCGCGGGCAAGAGCACGCTGTTCCGGATCGTGCTGGGCCTGGTTGCGCCGACGGCCGGCGAAACCCGGTTGCTGGGCGCGCCGGCCGGCGATATCGGCGCCCTGCGCCGCATCGGGGCGGTGATCGAGACGCCGCGCTTCCTGCCCTGGCTGACCGGCCGCGAAACCCTGACCATGCTGGCCCTGGCCTCAGGCGAAAAGACCCCCGAGATCGACCGCTGGCTGGCCCGGGTCGGGCTGACCGAGGCCGCCGACCGCCGGGTGAACGGCTATTCCGTCGGTATGAAACAACGGCTGGCCCTGGCCGCCGCCCTGCTGACCCGCCCCGAGCTGCTGATCCTCGATGAGCCGACCAGCGGCATGGATCCGGCCGGCATCCTCGAGATGCGGGCCTTGATGCGCGAACTGGCCGACAAGGACGGGGTGACCATCATCCTGGCCAGCCACCAGTTGGACGAGGTGCAGCGGGTCTGTGACGCCGTCGCCATCCTCGACGGGGGCAAGATGGTCGCCGGCGGACGGGTCGACCAGCTGACCGGCGTTGGCGAGCGGCTGCGGCTGCTGGCGACGCCGACCGCAAAGGTGCTGGAGATCCTCGGCGAGCGCGGCGCGGCCGACGGCGAGGACGCCGTGCTCGCCGCCATCCCGCGCGACCAGGCCCCGGCCCTGTTCAAGGCGCTGATCAAGGCCGGCGTGGCCATCACCGAGGCCCGCTGGGTCGGCGGCGACCTCGAAAAGGTCTTCCTCAGCCATACGGGAGAAGCCGATGCTGGCTGACGCCTTCGCCGCCGAACGCCTGCGGTTCCTGCGGGCCCGCGGGACGATCTTCTGGAGCGTGCTGTTCGTGCCTCTGGTGGGGGTCGCCCTGGCGATCATCCAGGGCCTGTTCATGCGCGGGCTGATGAACCGGGTGGACGCCCGGCCGCCGACCCGGGCGGTCTATCTGCTCAACCAGGCCGTCGAATCGGTCTCCAGCTCGAACTTCTTCCTGATCCAGGTCTTCTTCCTGATCGCCGCCGCCGCGATCCTGGCGGGTGATTATCGCTGGGAGACCTGGCGGCTGCTGACGCCGCGCAACACCCGCGCCAATCTGATGCTGGGCAAGCTGGCCACCTTCGGCCTGGTCGCCGCCGCCGGCCTGGTTCTGCTGGCCGTGTCGGGCGTTCTGTCGGGGCTGGTCGCCGCCGGCATGACCGGGGGCAACGTGGCCTGGGCCCGCGACGGCGGCGAGCTGATCAAGCCGCTGGCCGGGGTGTTCGTCGCCGCCTGGCTGGAGATGATGGTCCTGGGCGCCCTGGCCGCGGTGGTCGCCGTCAGCACTCGCGCGGGTCTGGCCACCATCCTGGTTCCGGTCGCCCTCTGGATCGTCCAGGCCTTCATCCTGGGCCAGGCCAGCGGCCGGTTCGCCGACCCGATGGCCCCGCCCCTGCCCTGGCTGATCGGAAGTCCGGCCCTGGCGGCCGACATGCTCAAGGCGGCCCTGCAGCCGGCCAGCCCCGGCTTCACGCCGCCGACCGTCTGGCCCATCGCCCTGGCCGGCCTGACCGGCTGGATCGCCGGCCTGACGGGCCTGGCCGTATGGCTGTTTGGGCGACAGGACCTGACGCGGGAGTAGCGCTTTTCGTCGTTCACGCCCTCGCAACCCGCCAAGGCTGCCCCACGCCTGAAGACAAGCCCGGCCTCGAGGAAACGCCCACCTCGGACTTTGACCTCATTGAAACGGTCGACGAGGAAGACGACGCGCGACAGATCGCTGAAGTCGAGGCTGACTTCGCGGCGGCGCGGGTGATCAGCCACGAAGCCCTACCTCATCGGGTACGGGGTTTCCGATGTCCTGGTCCGCGGGCTCCGCATCCGCCACGCCGCCCGACGGCCACGCCCAACGCCCCCAAAGCAAAAGGCCCCGGATCGCTCCGGGGCCTTTCAGATCTTGTCGGTCAGGCGAGGCCTAGTCGTCGGCGCCGTCGAAAACCTGGACCGGACCGGAGTCCTTGCCCTTTTCGGCGGGGTCGCGATCGACGAATTCGATGATGGCCATGGCGGCGTTGTCGCCGTGGCGGAAGCCGGCCTTCATGATGCGGATGTAGCCGCCGTTGCGGTCCTTGTAGCGCGGGCCGAGGACGGAGAAGAGCTTGCCGACCTGCTCGATGTCACGAACCTGGCTGATCGCCTGACGACGCGCATGCAGGTCGCCGCGCTTGCCCAGGGTGATCATCTTTTCGACGATCGGGCGCAGTTCCTTGGCCTTGGGCAGGGTGGTGACGATCTGCTCGTGCTTGATCAGGCTCGCCGACATGTTGGCGAACATGGCGATGCGGTGGCTGGTGGTCCGGCCCAGTTTACGGTGTGCTTTACCGTGACGCATTGAAGTCTCTCCTGGGCGCGAAGCCCGCATTGGCGCGAAAAGCGCTGATTGTCACCAATCCCGGCCTTGATCCCTGCCGGGTCAGAACGAAGCGCCGGGACCCTCAACCGCTGTTGCGGCGTCTGTGGGTCCCGAACCGGCCTTTGGAGCCGGTCCGGGGATGGCGCGCAGGCGTAACTAGATCTGGTCTTCGAACTTCTTGGCCAGGTCTTCGATGTTTTCGGGCGGCCAGTTGGGCACGTCCATGCCGAGATGCAGAGCCATGCCCGCGAGCACTTCCTTGATCTCGTTCAGCGACTTGCGACCGAAGTTGGGGGTGCGGAGCATCTCCGCCTCCGTCTTCTGGATCAGGTCGCCGATGTAGACGATGTTGTCGTTCTTCAGGCAGTTGGCCGAACGGACCGACAGCTCGAGCTCGTCGACCTTCTTCAGCAGGGCCGGGTTGAACGGCAGTTCCGGCTTGGCTTCGCCGTCGGCCTTGGCCTTGGGCTCTTCGAAGGTGATGAAGATCTGCAGTTGGTCCTGCAGGATGCGGGCGGCGTAGGCCACCGCGTCCACGGGACCGACGGCGCCGTTGGTTTCAACTTCCAGCACCAGCTTGTCATAGTCGAGCGACTGACCCTGACGGGTCGGCTCGACGCGGTAGGCGACGCGCTTGACCGGCGAGTAAAGGGCGTCGACGGCGATCAGGCCGATCGGGGCGTCTTCCGGACGGTTCATCTCGGCGGGGACGTAGCCCTTGCCGTTGTTGACCGTGAACTCCATGCGCACGGTGGCGCCGTCGTCCAGGGTGCAGAGCACGTGGTCGCCGTTGAGGATCTCGATGTCCGAGGGCGTCTCGATCTGGCCGGCGGTCACCGTCCCGGGGCCCGTGGCCTTCAGGGTCATGCGCTTCGGACCTTCCGAATGCATGCGCAGGGCCAGCTGTTTGATGTTCAGAACGATGTCGACGACGTCCTCACGCACGCCTTCCAGCGAGGAGAACTCGTGCACGACGCCGTCAATCTGAACGGCGGTGACGGCGGCGCCTTGCAGGGAGGAGAGCAGAACGCGACGGAGCGCGTTGCCGAGCGTCACGCCAAAACCGCGCTCGAGAGGTTCAGCGACGATGCGGGCCTTGCGGCTGGCGTCGGCGCCGGACTCGATCATCGGCTTTTCGGGGCGGATAAGCTCGTTCCAGTTTCTTTCGATCACGGGCGGGGTGTCCTTGGAACGCGGGTTCGCCGGCCGCGTAAGTCACGGCCGGCGATAGGAGGGGTAGCGAGCAGCACTCAGACGCGGCGGCGCTTGGGGGGGCGGCAGCCGTTATGAGGAATCGGGGTCACATCGCGGATGGTCGTGATGGTCATGCCGGCGGCCTGCAGGGCGCGCAGGGCCGATTCACGGCCCGAACCCGGACCGGAGACGTTCACTTCCAGGGTCTTCACGCCATGCTCGCCGGCCTTTTTGGCGGCGTCTTCAGCCGCCATCTGGGCGGCATAAGGGGTCGACTTCCGCGAACCCTTGAAGCCCATCGTGCCGGCGCTGGACCAGGAAATGGTGTTCCCCTGGGCGTCGGTGATGGTGATCATGGTGTTGTTGAACGAGGCGTTCACGTGCGCCACGCCCGAGGTGATGTTCTTGCGTTCGCGTTTTTTAACGCGACCCGGTTCCTTGGCCATCCAGGGCTCTCTCTTATTTCTTCTTGCCGGCGATCGGCTTGGCCGGACCCTTGCGGGTGCGGGCGTTGGTGTGCGTGCGCTGACCGCGGACCGGAAGGCCCTTGCGGTGACGCAGGCCGCGATAGCAGGCCAGGTCCATCAGTCGCTTGATGTTGACCGACGTCTCGCGACGCAGGTCACCCTCGACCGTGAAGTCCTGATCGATGGCTTCGCGGATATGAAGCACTTCCTGGTCGGTCAGCTGGTTCACCCGGCGCGCATCTTCGATGCCCACCTTGGCGACGATGTCCTTCGCCGCGCGCTGGCCGATGCCATGGATGTACTGTAGCGCGATGACTACGCGCTTGTTCGTCGGTATGTTGACGCCTGCAATACGGGCCACGTCTTAATCTCTCCTGCAGCGCCCCTCGGGCGCAAACGCAAAACGAAACGCGACAAGCGCACCGGCCCAAGCTTGCACTTCGAGCCGACGCGGGAGTCGCGCCTTTCGCGGAAGCGCACCGTTATAGGGATCGGTGCGCTTCCGTCAATGCCGGAAAAGGTTGATTATCAACCTATCCGGATCAGGCGGCTATGGTTTCCAGCACATTGGCCACAGCGGTCGAAACGACCTCCATGGCCCCCATGCCATCCACGATCTTCAGCTTCCCCTGCCCTTCGTAGTAAGGCAGCAGCGGCGCCGTCTGGGTGTTGTAGGCCCCCAGGCGGGTCTTGAAGGTCTCCGGATTGTCATCCGGGCGACCCTGTTCCTCAAATCGGCCGGTGACCCGCGCCAGCAGCGCTGCGTCGTCGACCAGAAGGCGAATCACCACATCGATTCGCGAGCCCCGACCGGCCAGCATGGCGTCCAGCGCCTCGGCCTGGGCCAGGGTGCGCGGGAAGCCGTCAAAGATGGCGCCCCCCGCCGCGTCGGCTTCATCCATGCGCTCGGCGATCAGGGCGATCACGATCTCGTCCGGCACCAGAGCGCCCGACGCCATGATCGGCGCGACCTTCTGACCCAGAGGCGAATTCGAAGCGATCGCCGCCCGCAGCATGTCTCCCGTCGAGAGTTGCACCATGCCGCGTTCATCAACCAGGCGCTTGGCCTGGGTGCCCTTGCCGCTACCGGGCGGGCCGAACAGTATCAAATTCATTCAGAGCTTCCCCTCACCCGTTCTTTCGACGGGCCTCTCCGATCGCCGAGCCTAGCGCCGACCACCTCTCAGCTTCGATTTCTTGATCAGCCCCTCGTACTGGTGCGCCAGCAGATGCGACTGGATCTGGGCCACCGTATCCATGGTCACCGACACGACGATCAGGATCGAGGTGCCGCCAAGAGCGCGGGTCTGGGCCGGACTGCCCATGAAGCTGATCATGAACTCGGGCAACAGACAGACGGCCGTGATGTAGGCCGCGCCGATCACCGTCAGACGGGTCAGCACGTAGTCGAGATACTCCGCCGTGCGCTTGCCAGGGCGAATCCCCGGCAGGAAGCCGCCGTACTTGCGCAGGTTCTCGGCTGTGTCGTCGGGGTTGAACACCACCGACGTGTAGAAGAAGCAGAAAAAGATGATCAGGCCGCCGTAGAAGACCATGAACAGCGGCTGGCCATGCTGCAGCTGGCCAACGACCGGCGGCAGCCACTGCAGCCAGCCCGGCAGGTTGGCTGTCGCCAGGAAGCCCATCACCGTCGCCGGCAGCAGCAGCAGGGACGAGGCGAAGATCGGCGGGATCACGCCCGAGGTGTTGATCTTCAGCGGCAGGAAGGAGCTTTCGCCGCCGACCATGCGGCCGCCGCGCTGCTGTTTGGGATACTGGATCAACAGCCGGCGCTGCGAGCGCTCCATGAACACGATGGCCAGGATGACGGCCACGGCCATCACCACCAGGGCCAACAGCTGCCAGCCCTGGATCGAGCCCACCTGGGCCTGCTGCAGGAGCTGGTAGACGCTGCGCGGCAGGACCGCGACGATACCGGCGAAGATGATCAGGCTGATGCCGTTGCCGACGCCGCGGCTGGTGATCTGCTCACCCAGCCACATCAGGAACAGCGTGCCGCCGGTCAGGGTGACCACGGTCGAGACCGTGAAGAACCAGGGGGCGATGTTGGGATCGACCAGGCCCTGGCTGTTCTGCAGGCCAAAGGAGATGCCCGCGGACTGGAACAGGGCCAGGGCCACGGTCAGATAGCGGGTGTACTGGTTGAGGGTCTTGCGACCCGCCTCCCCGCCGTCCTTCTTCAGCTTCTCCCACGGCGGATAAACCGTCTGCAGGAGCTGCACGATGATCGAGGCCGAAATGTACGGCATCACGTTCAGGGCGAAGATGGCCATCCGCTCGACGGCGCCGCCCGAGAACATGTTGAACATGCCCAGCACGCCCTGGCTCTGACGCGTGAAGGCGTCGGCGAAGGCGACCGGATCGATGCCCGGAATCGGAATGTAGGTGCCCAGTCGATACACGACCATGGCGATCAGGGTGAACCCGATGCGCTTCTGAAGCTCCGTGGCCTTCTGGAAGGCGCCGAAGTTGAGATTGGCGGCTAGCTGCTCGGCGGCCGAAGCCATGTAGATCCCCGCGACTCTTTAAGGAGCGTCACAAATAGGGACGGCGCCGGGGATTGTCACCCGGCGCGCCCAGTTGTTGTCAGGCTTTGGCGTCAGCTTCGGCTTCGACCTTGGCCGGGCGCGTCGAGGTCAGCTTGCCGCCGGCCTTTTCGACGGCGGCCTGGGCCGCGGCCGAGGCCGAATAGACGGTGATCTCGATCTTCGAGGTCAGCTCGCCCTTGCCCAGCAGCTTCACGCCATCCCTCTTGCGACGGATGACGCCGGCGGCCAGCAGGACATCGGCGTCGATGGCCTTCTTCGGGTCCAGCTTGCCGGCCGCGATGGCCTGCTCGATGCGCCAGAAGTTCACTTCCGCGAATTCCTTGGCGAACGGATTGTTGAAGCCGCGCTTGGGCATGCGCATGTGCAGCGGCATCTGGCCGCCGCCGAAGGCGCCCAGGGCGACGCCCGAACGGGACTTCTGGCCCTTGACGCCGCGACCGGCGGTCTTGCCCTTGCCCGAGCCCGGGCCGCGGCCGACGCGCATGCGGTTCTTGGTGGAGCCTTCGCGCGGCGCGAGTTCGTTGAGTTTGGTCATGGTGTGCCTCTCCCTGGAGATATGGCGCCCGGACAGGGTCCGGACTCGGCTTTGATGGAATGCGAACGCCCCGGACGAGCCGGGGCGCGCGCGAAGCGGTCTAGTCGACCACTTCAATCATGTGAGCGACCTTGGCGATCATGCCGCGGATCGACGGCGTGTCTTCGAGGACGCGGGTCCGGCCGATCTTGTTCAGGCCCAGACCGGCGAGCGTCGCGCGCTGGTCTTTGGCCCGGCGAAGCGGGCTGGCCGTCTGGCGGACGGTGACGGTTTTGCTGGCAGCCATGATCTAGCCCTCGATCGCGTCCGGCGCGGAAGCGCCGTCGGCCCGGCGGCCCATGACATCGCTGACCTTCTTGCCGCGCTTGGCGGCGATCTGGCGGGGCGAGGACTGGGCCTTGAGCGCTTCAAACGTCGCGCGGACCATGTTGTAGGGGTTGGACGAGCCGGTCGACTTGCCCACGACGTCCTGGACGCCGAGGGTTTCGAGCACGGCGCGCATCGGACCGCCGGCGATGACGCCGGTGCCCGCGGGCGCCGCACGAACCATCACCTTGCCAGCGCCCCAACGACCATTGCCGTCGTGGTGCAGCGTGCGGGATTCGCGCAAAGGCACGCGGATCATCGACTTCTTGGCCTCTTCCGTCGCCTTGCGGATGGCTTCAGGCACTTCACGCGCCTTGCCATGTCCGTAGCCGACGCGGCCCTTCTGGTCGCCCACGATCATGAGGGCGGCGAAGCTGAAGCGACGGCCACCTTTCACGGTCGCGGCGACGCGGTTGATATGGACCAGCTTCTCGACAATGTCGTTGTCGCCACGGTCATCGGGGGCGTTACGGTCGCGCCGGTCCCGGCGATCACCGCCGCCACCAGCACCACTACGGGGTTCACGAGCCATCTGTTCGTTCCCTTAGAAGTTCAGGCCGGCTTCACGCGCGGCATCCGCCAGCGCCTTGATCCGACCGTGATAGATGTAGCTGCCGCGGTCGAAGACGACGTCCTTGACGCCTTTTTCGATCGCACGTTCAGCAACGAGCTTGCCAACAATGGCGGCGGCGTCCTTGTCCGCGCCCTTGGCCGCTTTGTCGCCTTCCAGTGTGGAGGCGGCAGCCAGGGTCACGCCACGCTCATCATCAATGATCTGAGCGTAGATATTCTTGGACGAACGGAAGACCGACAGTCGCGGACGACCATTGGAAATCGCCTTGAGGCGGCGACGCACGCGCTGGGCGCGGCGCTTTTCGGATTCGCGAGGAGACAGCGCCATGACTACTTCTTCTTGCCTTCCTTGCGGCGGACCTTCTCGCCGGCATAGCGCACACCCTTGCCCTTGTAGGGCTCAGGCGGGCGGAGACGACGGATCTTGGCCGCGGTTTCACCGACCAGTTGCTTGTCGATGCCGGCGATCTTGACTTCGGTCTGCTTGGGAACGGCGAAGGTGACGCCGTCCGGAGCAGGGATGTCCACATCGTGGCTGAAGCCAAGCTGCATCGACAGGGCGGTGCCCTTCAGCGCGGCGCGATAGCCGACGCCGACGAGCTCGAGCGATTGCTCGAAACCCTCGGTGACGCCCTGGACCATGTTGCTGACCAGGGTGCGCGACAGGCCCCACATCGCTTTGGCGCGCGTGGTGTCGTTGCGCGGCGTGAGCGAAAGCTCGGCGCCGTCCTGTTTCAGCTCGATCTCCTCGACAATGGTCCAGGAGAGTTGGCCCTTGGGTCCCTTCACCGTGACGGTCTGGCCGTCGAGGGTGACGGTGACGCCGGCGGGCACCGGGATGTTCTTCTTTCCGATACGCGACATATCAGTAGACCCTGCAGAGCACTTCGCCGCCGACGTTAGCGTCGCGGGCGGAAGTGTCAGACATGACGCCACGGGGCGTCGACAGGATCGAGATCCCCAGGCCGTTCTTGATCGGCTTGAGATCCTTGATCGAGGAATAGACCCGGCGGCCAGGCTTGGACACGCGGGCGATCTCGACGATCACGGGCTCGTTGTCGAAATACTTGAGCTCGATCTCGAATTCGGGGAACGCGCCGGGCTTTTCGACCAGCGAATAGCCGCGGATGTAGCCTTCACCGGCCAGCACGTCGAGGACGCGCGCGCGCATCTTCGAAGCCGGGGTGGAGACTTTGGAGCGCTTGCGCATGGCGGCGTTCCGGATGCGGGTGATCATATCACCAATGGGGTCGTTGACCATCAGACCCTCCCTTACCAGCTCGACTTGACGAGGCCGGGGATCAACCCAGCGGAGCCAAGCTCCCGCAAGGCGATCCGGCTCATCTTCAGCTTGCGATAGTAGGCGCGCGGACGACCCGTCACTTCGCACCGGTTACGGATGCGATTGGCGGCGGAGTTCCGCGGCAGCTCAGCGAGTTTAAGCCGGGCTTCGAAACGATCTTCGAGCGGCAGGCTTTCGTCATTGGCAATCGCCTTGAGCGCGGCGCGCTTGGCGGCGTACTTCTTGACGAGTTGCTTGACCATCTCGTTACGGTTGACGGCGCTTTTCTTGGCCATGTCTTTCTTTCCTTCCCGTCCGTTACGTTGTGAACGGGAACTGGAATTCCTTGAGAAGCGCGCGCGCTTCGTCGTCGGTCTTCGCAGTGGTGCAGACGATGATGTCCATGCCCCAGATCTGATCGATCTGATCGTAGTTGATCTCGGGGAACACGATGTGTTCCTTCAAGCCCATGGCGTAGTTGCCACGGCCGTCGAAGGAGGTGGGCTTGAGGCCCCGGAAGTCTTTCACTCGCGGCAGCGCGATGGTGATCAGACGGTCCAGGAACTCATACATGCGGTCCGCGCGCAGGGTTACCTTCGCGCCGATCGTCATGCCCTCACGGATCTTGAACTGGGCGACCGAGAGGCGCGCCTTGGTTCCGACAGGCTTCTGGCCGGCGATCGCCGCCAGATCCTTCATCGCGGTGGCCGCCTTCTTGGAGTCAGCGACAGCCTCGCCGATGCCCATGTTCAGGACGATCTTGTCCAGTTTGGGAACCTGCATCTCGTTGGTGTAGCCGAACTTTTCCCTCATCGTGGAGCGGATGCTCTCACGATAGATGGTTTTCATCCGGGGTTCGTAAGCTTGATCAGCCATTGATCGCCTCGCCCGTGGTCTTGGCAAAACGCACCTTCTTGTCGCCTTCAACGCGGAAGCCGACGCGGGTGGGTTTGCCCTTGGAGTCCACCACGGCGACGTTCGAGACGTGCACCGGTGCTTCCTTGTGTTTGATGCCGCCCTGGGGGTCGCCCTGGGAAGGCTTGGTGTGGCGCTGGACCATGTTGAGCCCGCCAACGAAGACGCGCTCATCCTTGGGGAGGACGCGCGTAACGTTGCCCGTCTTGCCCTTGTCCTTGCCGGTCAGGAGGACGACGTGATCGCCCTTCTTGATCTTCGCTGACATTACAGCACCTCCGGCGCGAGGGAGATGATCTTCATGTGGTTCTTGGCGCGCAGTTCACGAGGAACCGGGCCAAAAATCCGCGTGCCGATCGGCTCCGCCTGCTTGTTGACGATCACCGCCGCGTTCTTGTCGAACCGGATGACCGAGCCGTCCTTGCGCTTGATGGCCGACGAGGTGCGGACCACGATGGCCTGCAGAACGTCGCCCTTCTTCACGCGACCGCGCGGAATGGCTTCTTTAACGGAGACAACAATCTTGTCCCCGACATGGGCGTAGCGGCGTTTTGCGCCACCAAGCACCTTGATGCACATGACCCGGCGTGCGCCCGAATTATCGGCGACTTCCAGGTTAGTTTGCATCTGGATCATGGCTTATAACCTTCCAGAAACTAGCTGACGGCCTTGGGAAGGACTTCCCAGGTCTTCAGTTTGGACTTCGGTGCACACTCGACGATCCGGGCATTCTCGCCCGCCTTGAAGGCGTTGGATTCGTCGTGAGCGTGATACTTTTTCGACCGGCGCACGGTCTTCTTCAGAAGGGGATGCAGGAAGGTACGTTCGACCTTCACGATCACCGTCTTGTCGCCTTTATCGGAGACGACCACGCCTTCTAGAATACGTTTGGGCATATCGGTTCCTTACGCCGCCTTCTTGGCGCGCAGCACGGTCTTGATCCGCGCGATATCCTTGCGGATCTGGTCGACACGGTGGGTCTTTTCGACCTGGCCCGTGGCGGCCTGGAAGCGCAGGTTGAACTGCTCTTTCTTCAGGTTCAGCAGGGACTCGGCCAGTTGATCGGGCGTCATGCCCCGGACTTCATCAATTTTCATCTCAGTGCTCCGCGACCGCGCCACTGTCGATGCGAGCGACAATGCGCGTCTTCACCGGCAGTTTGGCTGCGCCCAGCTTGAGGGCTTCACGAGCGATATCGTCGGCGACGCCGTCGATCTCGAACATAATCCGGCCAGGGTGAACACGAGCGGCCCAGTAATCGACGGCGCCCTTGCCCTTACCCATCCGGACTTCGGCGGGCTTGTCGGAAACCGGCAGGTCCGGGAAGATCCGGATCCAGACGCGGCCCTGACGCTTCATGTGGCGGGTGATCGCGCGGCGGGCCGCTTCGATCTGACGCGCCGTGATGCGTTCAGGTTCAACCGACTTCAGGCCGTAGGAGCCGAAGTTCAGAAGGGTGCCGCCTTTGGCGGTCCCGTGGATGCGGCCCTTGAAGGCCTTCCGGTACTTGGTTTTTTTCGGTGACAGCATGACGGTTAGGCCTCAGCTCCCCGACCGCGGTCGCGGCGCGGGCCGCGTGAACCACGATCGTCACGGTCACGACCGCCGCCTTCGCCGGCGGGGCCGGACTCGGTGGCGAGACGCTTATCAAGCGCCATGGGATCGTGGTCGAGCACCTCGCCTTTGAAGATCCAGGTCTTCACGCCGATGATGCCGTAGGTGGTTTTGGCTTCAGCGAAGCCATAGTCGATGTCGGCGCGCAGGGTGTGCAGCGGCACACGGCCTTCACGGTACCATTCCATCCGGGCGATTTCAGCGCCGCCAAGACGGCCGGCCACGTTGATCCGAACGCCCTTGGCGCCCAGACGCATAGTCGACTGCATGGTCCGCTTCATCGCACGACGGAAGGCGACGCGACGCTCGAGCTGCTGGGCGATGTTCTCGGCCACCAGCTGGGCGTCGGTTTCCGGCTTGCGGATCTCGACGATGTTCAGGTGAACTTCGGCCGAGGTCAGGACCGACAGGTCCTTGCGCAGCTTGTCGATGTCGGCGCCCTTCTTGCCGATGATCACGCCAGGGCGCGCGGCATAGATGGTCACGCGGCACTTCTTGTGCGGACGCTCGATGATGATCCGCGAAATACCGGCCTGGTAGAGCTTCTTCTTCAGCTCACGACGGACCTTGATGTCCTCGTGAAGAAGCCGACCGTATTCCTTGCCGTCGGCGAACCAACGGCTGTCCCAGGTGCGGTTGATGCCGAGCCGAAGCCCGACCGGATTGACTTTCTGACCCATTAGGCGGCCTCACCCAGCTCGCGGACCACGATCGTGATCTCGGAAAATGGTTTCTCGATGCGAGAGGAACGGCCCCGCGCACGAGCGGAAAAGCGCTTCATCACCAGGTTCTTGCCCACGAAGGCCTCGGCGACGACCAAGGAGTCGATGTCGAGGTTGTGGTTGTTCTCGGCGTTCGAGATGGCGCTGTAGAGCACCTTCCGGACGTCCTTGGCGATGCGCTTGTGGCTGAACTCGAGTTCGTTCAGGGCGCGTTGAACATTCAGGCCGCGGATCGACTGGGCCACGAGGTTGAGCTTCCGGGCGCTCGTGCGCAGAGTGCGCAACTTGGCCTGGACCTCGGTCGTGGGCAGTCGACGGGCTTTCGCTTTCTTCGACATGCTACTTCCTCTTGGCCTTCTTGTCGGCCGCGTGGCCCGGGAAGGTCCGCGTCGGCGCGAACTCACCCAGCTTGTGGCCGACCATGTCTTCCGAAACGGAGACCGGCACGTGCTTGTGGCCGTTGTGGACGCCGAAAACGAGGCCCACGAACTGCGGCATGATGGTGGAACGACGCGACCAGGTCTTGATCACATCCTTACGGCCTGAGGCTTGGACGACTTCTGCTTTCTTCAGCAGGTAGCCGTCGACAAACGGGCCCTTCCAGACTGAGCGGGTCATGCCTTAACGGCCCTTCTTCGCTTTGTGGCGAGAGCGGATAATGAACTTATCCGTCGCCTTGTTGCTGCGGGTCTTGGCGCCCTTGGTCGGCTTGCCGGCCGGGGTCACCGGGTGGCGACCGCCCGAGGTGCGGCCTTCGCCGCCGCCGTGGGGGTGGTCGACCGGGTTCATGGCCACGCCGCGAACGTGCGGGCGGAAGCCCATGTGACGAACGCGACCGGCCTTGCCCAGCACCTGGTTCATGTGGTCGGGGTTCGAAACCGCGCCCACCGTCGCCATGCAGGTGTCCTGCACCATGCGGAGCTCACCCGAACCCAGACGGATCTGGGCGTAGCCGCCATCGCGACCAACGAGTTGGGCGTAGGCGCCGGCCGAGCGGGCCATCTGGCCGCCCTTTTCGGGCTTGAGCTCGATGTTGTGGATGATCGTACCGATCGGCAGACCGCTGAGCGGGGCGGCGTTGCCCGGCTTCACGTCGACCTTTTCGGAGGCGATGATCTCGTCGCCCACCTTCATGCGCTGCGGCGCGAGAATGTAGGCCAGTTCACCGTCGGCGTACTTGATCAGGGCGATGAAGGCCGTCCGGTTCGGATCGTACTCCAGACGCTCGACCGTCGCGGCCATGTTCCACTTGCGACGCTTGAAGTCGACCATGCGGTACAGGCGCTTGGCGCCGCCGCCGCGGAAACGGACCGCGATACGGCCACCGCCGCCACGTCCGCCCGACTTGGTCAGACCCTGCACCAGCGCCTTGACCGGCTTGCCCTTGTGGAGCTCGCTGCGGTCAACCAGCACCAGGCTGCGGCGGCCCGGGGACGTAGGATTAAAGTGTTTCAGAGCCATGTCTTTAGAGCCCCGTCGTGATGTCGATCGACTGGCCTTCGGCCAGGGTCACGATGGCTTTTTTGATATCGGAGCGATGTCCGATGCGGCCACGGAAGCGTTTGGTCTTACCCTTGACGTTCAGGGTGTTGACCTTGGTCACCTTGACCTTGAACAGCGCTTCCACAGCGGCGGCGATCTCGTCCTTGCTCGCGTCGTCGGCGACCCGGAACACGACCTTGTTCTGTTCAGACAGATAGGTCGCCTTCTCGGTGATGACGGGCGCGAGGATGGTGTCGTAATGGCGGGCAGTGACGGTCATTACGCGGCTTCCTTCTCAGCGAAGCGGGCCGAAATGCCTTCGATGGCCGACTTGGTCAGGACCAGGGTCCCGCGACGCAGGACGTCATAGACGTTCAGGCCGGCGTTCGGCAGCACATCGACGTTGGGAATGTTGCGGGCCGCCAGCTTGAAGTTGGCGTCCACTTCCGGGCCGGCGATGATCAGCACATTCTTGAGACCGAGGTTCCCGAGGGTGGCGCGCAGGGCGGCCGTCTTGGGATCCTTGAGCTCGGCGGAGTCGAGGATGACAAGCGTTCCGGCCTTGACCTTGGAAGACAGCGCATGACGCAGGGCCAGGGCGCGGATCTTCTTGTTCAGGCCAAAGGCGTGGCTGCGGACCACCGGTCCGTGAGCCTTGGCGCCGCCGACGAACTGGGCCGCACGGCGCGAACCGTGACGGGCGCCGCCGGTGCCCTTCTGCTTGTACATCTTCTTGCCCGTACGAGAGACCTCGTTGCGGACCTGGATCTTGTGGTTGCCGGAGCGGCGCTTGGCCAGCTGCCAGGTGACGACGCGCTGAAGGATGTCCCCGCGGATCTCGTCGATGCCGAAGATGGCGTCGTCGAGATCGACCGAACCGGCCTTGGCGCCGTCAAGCTTGATGACGTCGAGTTTCATTATTCAGCGCCCTCTTGCGTGGCTTCGGGGGCGTCCACGACCGCCGGCTGTTCAGCCGGAGCGGCGGCCGGCGTTTCGCCAGCCTTGCGGAAAGCGCCGGGACGCGGAAGATCGGCCGGGGCCGCCTTCTTGATCGCGTCGCGGATCTTCACGTAGGAACCCTCGGTGCCCGGAACCGCGCCCTTGATCAGGATCAGGCCGCGCTCCACGTCCACCTTCCAGACCGTGAGGTTCTGGGTGGTGACAGTTTCCTGGCCGAGATGGCCAGCCATCTTCTTGCCCTTGAACACCTTGCCCGGATCCTGGCGCTGACCCGTCGAGCCGTGCGCCCGGTGGGAGACCGAGACGCCGTGCGTGGCGCGCATGCCGCCGAAGTTCCAGCGCTTCATCGCGCCGGCAAAACCCTTGCCGACCGTGGTGCCCTGGATATCGACCTTCTGGCCGGGGAGGTAGTGATCGGCGGTGAGCTCGGCGCCCACGTCGATCAGAGCGCCCTCTTCCACCCGGAATTCAGCGACGACCCGCTTGGGCTCAACCTGAGCCTTGGCGAAGTGGCCGCGCATCCCGTTGGGGGTGTTCTTGGCTTTCTTGGCGCCGGCGCCGAGCTGGAGGGCGGTGTAGCCATCCTTCTCAACGGTGCGCTGGCCCGTGACCTGACAGCCGTCGAGGCTGAGGACCGTGACCGGAATGTGCTGCCCGGCTTCATCGAAGAAGCGGGTCATGCCGAGCTTCAGAGCGAGAA
Source organism: Caulobacter sp. (assembly GCA_030680355.1). GTDB lineage: Bacteria > Pseudomonadota > Alphaproteobacteria > Caulobacterales > Caulobacteraceae > Caulobacter. The sequence goes on along the minus strand of JAUXVF010000011.1, from coordinate 8,879 downwards.
CACCGGTGCGTTGTGCGGGGAGAGTCATTATGTGTCTGCTCCCTACAGCTTGATCTCGACGTCCACACCGGCCGACAGGTCGAGCTTCATCAGCGCGTCCACGGTCTGCGGAGTGGGGTCGACGATATCCAGCACGCGCTTGTGCGTGCGGATTTCGAACTGCTCGCGCGACTTCTTGTCGACGTGCGGCGAGCGGTTGACGGTGAATTTCTCAATGAGCGTGGGCAGGGGGATCGGCCCCCTGACGGTGGCGCCCGTGCGCTTGGCCGTATTCACGATCTCGCGTGTGGAATGATCCAGCACGCGGTGATCGAAGGCCTTGAGCCGGATGCGGATGTTCTGACGATCCATATCGCTCGTGTTTCCCAAAGGGCTCCCTAGTGGGCGGCGCCCGCGTGCTTCAACCATTTCAAAGACCGACCCGACACCATCCCCGAGAGGATGAGCCGGACACGCTACGTCCGCAAAAACGAATGGCCCGCCGCGGATACGTCCGCGTGGGCCTTGTCCCCGTCCAACAAAGCTTTGAAAAAGCCCAATCTTTCGGTTCGTTCCGCGGGCCGCGTCTGCATCGAGATGCACTGCCGGTCCAACAGAGGGGCGGTATTACGTCCCCGACTCGCTTAGGTCAACCCGTTGCGCGGCCTGATTTCGCGGTTGGCCTCATCAGACCCGGTCGCGGCGCCGGACCGGGCGCTATCAGCGGACCTGTGGGCTACTCTCGATTAATTCGTATCCATGTTCTCCCACAACCCTTGCGGCGGCGCCCGAAGATAAATAGTTGCCGCCTCCCCGACCGGCCACAGACGCCGGCGGGTCAACATCAATGGGGATACCCGATCATGAAACTGCATTTGTTTGCTTCCGCCGCTGTCGCGGCCGCCGCTTTCGCCGTCCCGGCCTTCGCCGCCGACGCCGTCGGTTCGGTTGGCCTTTCGGCCGCCCATACCGAACTTGAAGTCGGCCCCTTCGACGGCCAGGGCGAAGCCTATACCCTCGACGGCTCGGTCGCCTTTCAGACCGCCCCTAACTGGACCGTCAGCCTGGCCGGCGCCGTTGTCACCAGCGACGAAGACCTCGGCGACGACTCGACCTTCTCCGGCATGGCGCACCTGACCTACGCCGCCGCTGACTGGCGCCTCGGCGGCTTCGTCGGCGCGGGCGAAGCTTCCGACGAGACCCTGTGGTCGGTCGGCGGCGTCGCCCAGAAGTACATCGGCAACGTCACGCTTTCGGGCGCCGTGGGTTACGGCAAGATCGACGATCTTGACGCCGACCTGTGGGGCGCGCGCGCCGACGTCCGCTACTTCGTCAGCGACACCTTCAGCCTCAACGGCGGCCTGGGCCTGACCAGGATCGACGTGGCCGGCGGCGACGCCGACGTGTGGAGCATCGGCGCGGGCGGCGAGTACCAGTTCGCCGGCACGCCCTGGAGCATCTTTGGCGGCTACGAGCACAACGACGCCAACGACCTGGACCTGACCGCCGACACCGTGAAGCTTGGCGTTCGCGTCAACTTCGGCGGCGACCTGAAGGCCCGCGACCGTTCCGGCGCGGACCTGGGCGCTGTCAGCGGCCTGTTCGGCGGCGTGCGCTAGGCGCACCGCCCTCGCGGCGTCCCTCCCCGGCCCTCCCCGGCCTGGGCGGGGCGCAACGACAAAGCCCCGGAGCCTGGCTCCGGGGCTTTGATGTTTGAGGCCTACGGCGGCAAGTGGCGGAACCCAGCCGACCGGCGCCCTTGGAGGGATGACACCGGCCGGTGGCGGGCAAACCCGCGCCCGGCCTGTCCCTGAACGACGACAGGGACAGATGGTGGGTTCCGCGCGAAATCACCCTAGGGGCGAGCCGGAGCCCGCCCATGCCCTGTTTGGGGGGCTCTAGTCGTCCGATCCGATCGCGCCGACGATCACCGTCCCGGAGCCGACGACCTGTTTGCTCACCGAGCCCGAAACGCCGGCGACCCTGACGTCGCCCGAACCGGCGATCTTGGCGCTGACGCTGTTGACGGTTCCCTCGAACACAACATCGCCCGAGCCGGCGATGGAGGCGTTCAACGCGCCACCCTTGCCGCCCCGGACCCTGACATCGCCCGAGCCGGCGATCCTGGCCGACACGTCGCCGGTCACCGAGGCCGCCTCGACATCGCCGGAACCGGCGATCGATACGTCAAGCGCGCCGGCGATCGCCCCGGTCTGCACATCGCCGGAGCCGGCGATGTTGATTCCCGCAGAGCCGGCTGACCCGGCCATCGTATCGCCAGAGCCGGCGATCCTGATTTTCAGGGCGCCGCCGACATTGCCGACCGTCCAGTCGCCGCAGCCGGCGTTGGACAGTTCAAGGCTGTCGGTCCGGCCGACGCTGCCGAACACGGCGCCGTCGGCGCCGATACTGGCGTTCATCGGCACCCGGACCACGACCTGGGGCAGGTCGGCCCATTCATACGTCTTGTGCCGGACCGTCACGCTGGCCACGCCGTTGATGGTTCGACAATTCCTGATCGCCCGCGACGACAGGCCGCCGTCGACGACCGTCCGCCCCGCCTCGGCCCGGATGGTCAGGGGCAGCCCGGGGTTGGTGGTCAGCACCTCGACCTTCACGTCGGTGCGGTTTTCCGGAATCACCACGACACGGGCGGCCGCGTCCTTGATCCGAACCGAAGGGTCTTTGGCCTGGGCCGCGCCGGCGGCGAGCAGGGCGGCGGCGGCCACGCCAAATGTCAGAAACATGCGCATCGGATCTTCTCCCCATAATGCGTTATGGCGAGACGCTAGGCCGCCGGGACGCTCCAGACAGCTTAATTCGCGGTCATGACAAGCCTGTCATGCGGCCCGTCGACGGCCTCTCAGGCCTGGCCGGCGAGGCCGAACAACAGCGCTTCGGAGGCGTCGTCGGCCGGGATGAAGGCCTCGATGCGCAGCTGCTCAAGGGTGACGTCCAGAGGCGCGGCGAAGGCGCTGACCGTGCCGATCAGACCCAGCTCGCGCCCCTGGGCGGCGAACCGCACCTCGCACAGGGCGCCCGGGGGCGGATCCAGCATCGCGGCGGCGGCGGCGTCGGGATAGTCGCGCAACTCGCGCCAGAGCGACCGCAGGCGATCATCGTCCGGCGCGGCGGCGGCGTCGCGCCGGACCCGCGACAACAGGACGCCGGCCAGGGCCGGCCAGTTGACGATGTGACGTCGCAGTTCGTCGGGGGCCAGGAACAGCCGCATCAGATTCATCGGCCGCGCCACGCGGGCTTCGCCGAGCATCATCCGGAACAGGCGCTGGGCGGCGTCATTGGCGGCCAGGACCTCCCAGTGGTGGTCAGTGACGATCGCCGGAAACGGCTCATGGCGCGACAGCAGAAAGGTGATCGCCCGCCGGGCCTCGGCCATGGCCGGTGCGGCCAGATCCGACACTCTATATACGGGCGCCTGTCCAGCCGCCGCGATCAGGGCGTTGCTGTCGGCCAGGGACAGGCCGAGGGCGACGGCCAGAGCGGCGAGTTCCGCCTTGTCCGGCCCCCGCCCTGCGCTTTCAATTTCGGCCAGACGCGCGGTCGAAAGTCCGGCCGCCCGGGCCAGCCCGCGGCGGTCCAGCAACCGTCGGCGGCGCCAGTCACGGAGGAGGCCCCTGAAGGTTTCTTCAGACCGCGGCGCGGTCGGCGTCGCCGAGTTGGAAGCTGCGTTCAAAATCACGGATCCGGTTCTCGGCCAGATTGGCCTGCTTCATGGCCAGTGAACAGGCCCAGAGCGCCGCCCGCGCCGCCATCGGCGTCGAGGCCATGGCCGCCGGCGTCAGGCCCCAGCGCCGCAGAACCCCGTTGGCGAAATGGGCGCCGCGGGTCATGCGGCTGCCCCAGGTCTGGAAGTCGACCGACAGGGAGACGTTGAACTCGCCGAGATTCTCCACCCGGTGCGGCGCGTAGAGCGGCCAGGTCACCGCCTCGCCGGCCTGCAGGTCCAGACGGCAGGCGTTGGCGTCCATGGTCAGATCGTAGGGCAGCTCCTCGGTGGTGGTCCGCATGATGGTCTTCTCCATGCCGGTCTGTGGGAGATGCGCCTCGTCGGTCGGATAGATGTAGATTCGCTTGCGGCCGCGCAGATGGAACAGCACCACGGCGGCGGCGTCGAAATGGTAGGGCACGCGGGCGGCGGGCGCCGACAGGATCATCTGTCCCGTGGCCTTCACCGGCCGCACGCCCATCTCGCCGGTCAGGGCCTCAAGGGCCTCAAAGGCCGGCCCCCAGAGGTCGGGATGATTCAGCTCGATATCGCGAAGATTGACCCAGACCCGCCCGGCCTTGATCTCCCGCAGCAGGGTCGCCCCGTCAGCCTTGCCGCGCGAGCCGGTCGTCAGGCTGAACTGGCCGCGGTCATCGAAGCTGTAGATATTGATGTCGAACAGATCCTCCGGATAGCGATCCAGCAGGGCCGCCAAGGCCTCGTCGGAGGCCAGGCCCCGATCGGCCAGCCCGTGGCTGAACGTCTTCGGTTCGGTTGGAAACGGCATGACGCGCTCCTAGGATATTGGGTTCGCGGGCGGCGAGACGGCCCGGACAACCGCGGCCGCTGCGGCGGCGGCGACTCCGCGCACCCGTCCGCCGATCGTGGTCTCGCAGGCGTTGATGGCGGCCCAGCGGCGGCGCAGGCTCTGGCCGAGATCGGCGCGCGCCATGGCTTCGCCCGCTTCCAGCGCTCCGGCCGCACCGGCCATGGAAAAGGCCGCCGTCATCGCGTCGGCGAAGCCCGGCTGATGAACGGCGCCCTCGATCACCGAGGTCGAGCGATTGCAGAAATACTTCTTGTAACCCTCCCCCTCGAATCCAAAGTCGAACACCGCCGCGCCACGGGCGGAGAGATGACGCATGGTGTCGAGGCTGAGCAGCATGCCCGGAGAATAGCGGGCGACGTGGGTTTCATAGGCCGGCAGCCAGAAATGGTGGCGGTCGCCGGCCCACAGACCGTATTCGAAGGCGACGCCCTCGCCGCCCGCTTCCAGCACCGCCAGCCTGGCCCCGAAACCGGGCTCCTGGACCGTCGCCAGCGCCTTGAGCAAATCGACGGTCCAGCCGCAGGCGAAGATGTCGTGTCGCCCGGACCGGCGGTATTGCGCGCTCTTGAGACTGATCAGCCGGTCAAGGTCCGCGGAACCCGGGCGGTCGAGCGACAGCCGCACCTCGCCATGGTCGCGTTCCAGCGCCCGGCGCGCCCGGTCCTTGTCGCGGAAGAACTTCCGCCAGCCGCCGCGCCGTTCGGCGTCATAGGTCGACCATCCGGCCGACAGATCCGCCTGCAGGGTTCTGCGCGCAAGGCCATCGCCTCCCCCGTCGCCGATCCAGCCGTTGACGGTCAGCGACCCGGCGCCGATCAGGGCCGGCAGCTGGTCGAGCGACGGCGCCGCGCCGGGACGGGCGATGACGCCGTGATAGTCATTGAGGGGCGCGCCGATCGGCTGGGCCGCGGCGCCGCGAAGCTGATGAGGAAAGAAGCCGACGATCTCACCGCCCCGCTGGAGGATGGCGACCCTGGCGCCCGGGGCCACCTCGCCAGCGATCTGGGTGAACCGGGGATGGAAATAGGGCGAGGCATAGCGGGCGTCGGCCCTGACGAAGCGGATCCAGAGCGCGATCTCTTCCGGCGACAGCTCGCCAGGCGTGATGGTCTCTATGGATAGGCCGCGCGCCAATCTGGATCTCCCCTGCCGCCTCGCCTGTATCGCGAGCCATACCCGTTTCAGGCGTGGGCAGACTGACAGGTCCGGACAAACCTCCGGTTAAGGCCCCAAAGAAAAGGCGATATTATACAATCCGTACCCGCGCCCGATCAGTCGGGGGGAATGTCCCGATCCCGGTTCATCATTCGGCGGATAGATCGGACCTCTAGGTAGATGTTGTAGAGCAGCCCGACGGCGGCAGCGCCCATACCAAGGGCGACGAGCGTCTGCCAGCCGTTCATGCTGGCTTCCGCTTGGCGCGGCGCTTGGGCGCGGGCTTCTCGTCGGGCTTACGCTCAGGGCGCTTTGCCGGGACCACGGCGGCAAACACCCGCTCGAAGGTCTCTCCGGTCTCGTCGCACCCGGCGTCGCGGGCGGCCGCTATGAACTTGTCCTTACTTGTCATCGCCATTCATGCGCTCCAGAAGTGGCGGTTGAACTAGCTTGGCGGGTAGCGGCAATTCCTCCACGCCAATGACGGTTATGCCCTCTCGCTTCCCCAGCGTTCGAACGTCTTTGTCGTTCGAATAGATAACCGACGCGCCGTGGAATTTCGCGATGGCGACAATCTGCCGGTCCACCTTGACCTTCTGATAGTCCCCGGTAGCGCCTCCGCGCTTGTCGCCGCCGCGCAAAGCCTCAGCCGCCATGGCCGAGGCCTCCATCGCCTCCAGCACGTCGAATGGCGCCAGAAAGACAGAGCTGGTCTTGCTCATCCGCTCGACGAACCGGCCGCCGACCGTTGGGTCCACACTGACAAGGGCTTCAGCGAGGGCGGGAACGGGAATGATGAGCCGCTGCTTTGATTTTTCCAGCGTGGCGATCAGGTGATCTACGCGGGCTTTCGCATCGGGAATTATCACACCCCCGACGCTGGTGTTCACCCGCTCTGCCGGAGCAATCGCTATGAGCAGCGTGGTCGTATCGAACGCGGCGCTCAATTCGGCTTGCCGCGAATGTCAGTTGCTTCAGCCCAAAGATTGTCGCCAATCCAGGCGTCTTTTCCCATCTCTCGAACGTCGGCGATGACCTGGCTCAGCGGCGTTTGATCCAGCAATTCGAAGTGGCTGATAACAAACTTCTGCAGAGTCCATTGGCCCGTTTCGCCACGGCTCCAACGACCGGAGCCATGAAGCCTAAGCTCATCGTCGAACATGTGGTTTGCCAGCAATTTGGCGACGGCCTTGCTGGTCACGCACTTGCTGAAGATGCCGTTCTCTGCCTGAACCATGATGTGAATTTCTTCACGCCGGCCGCCCACGCGGATCACAACACCGTCGATATGGCCGACCTTCGGGATACCGCTGAACTCGACGGGCGCAGGGGCGGTGATCCCCGGAAACGGCAGGATTGCGACCCCGCCTTCCGGGTAAATCTCACCCTCCGTCCGGTCCTCGCGCAGCCGCTTATTCAGGGAGCGGTACGCCTCCATATAGACAACGTCGGCCTCACCTCGGGCGATCTGCTCGATGCGGTCTTCCACTATTAGATCGGCCGCCTCATCGACGGCGTAGGCCAGCTTCTTACTGCCCTCCGTGATCTCCACGAAGTGAACGCTCTCCGGCTCTCCCAGCATCTTCGCGAGATCGGCAAGATACAGCGCGAGCCGTTCCATCGGGAACGTCTCTACGGTGTGCCCGCCGTTTATCTTGAAGACGTATTTCTTCCGTCCAGACATTTTTCCTACTCCCCGGAAGCGAGAGCCGGACCCAACGAGTCCCGGTACTTCAGCCGCTTTCCGACGACCCCAGAGATAACCTTATCAGTCCTTGCCAGATCACTCACACCCAAAGCGGCCCGCTCGCTGTAGCGGAAGTCGTATTCGGCGAGGTAGCGGTGCAGGTGCTGCTTTCCGCAGTGCTGATAGACCCCCTTCATGCCGCGCTTGAAGACGCTGAAGTACCCCTCGATGGTGTTCGTATGGATCGTGCGATCCGTGGGGTTCACATACTCGTCGCGGCCATGATGCACGACGCCGTGCTCGGCAAATTCCTTGCCGACCTTCATGTAGTGACCGGCCTCGTCCGTCATAAGGCGAGCCTCTTTGGCGAGGTTCTCCATGACGATGGGGGCGATGGTCGCGGGACGAATGTTGTCCACGACCATAGAACGCGCGCGGCCGGTCTCGCGATCAACGAGGGTCAGCACTTTCATCTTGTGGTGAAAGGCGCGCTTGACCGGCTTGCCCGGCTCGCGGCCGATGTAGGTCTCATCAACCTCCACCGCCCCGCCGTTCACCCCGAAAGGGGCGAGGTCGCCGGAACGCATGGCCTCCCGAACGCGGTGCGCCATGAACCAAGCGGTTTTCAGGGTCACGCCAAGGGTGCGGTGAAGCTGGTTGGCGCTGAAGCCCTTCTTGCTGGAGCAGAGCAGGTACATCGCCTGAAGCCAGACGTGGAGCTTGATGTTGCTCGCCTCGAAGATCGTCCCCACCTTCACGGTGAAGGGCTTGCGGCAGTCGTAGCACTTGCGGACGCCGATGCGGGTGGACTTGCCCTTCAGCAGCCCAATGCGCTCGAAGCAGCCGCAATGGGGGCACACCGGACCCTCGGGCCACACGCGAGCTTCCACGAAGGCGTAAGCGGCCTTTTCATCGTGGAAGTGCTTGGCGGACAGGACGGACATCGGGCAAACCTCGCTTATGCCTCAATGTCTCATATTTCCCAATGGCTTGCAAGCATTTTGGGTACGGATTGTATAATACCGCCAAAGAAAAAGCCCCCCGGCGTTTCCGCCGAGGGGCTCGATCTGGTGGTCAGCGGTGTCGCTGATCGTGGAGCAGGTTCTACTCGACGATCGAGGCGACGACGCCGGCGCCGACGGTGCGGCCGCCTTCGCGGATGGCGAAGCGCAGGCCCTGGTCCATGGCGATCGGGGTGATCAGCTCGACGTCCAGCTCGGCGTTGTCGCCCGGCATGATCATTTCCACGCCTTCGCGCAGCTTGATGATCCCGGTCACGTCGGTCGTGCGGAAGTAGAACTGCGGCCGGTAGTTGGTGAAGAACGGCGTGTGACGGCCGCCTTCTTCCTTGGTCAGGATGTAGGCTTCGGCCTTGAACTTGGTGTGCGGCGTGATCGAGCCGGGCTTGCAGAGCACCTGGCCGCGTTCGACGTCTTCACGCTTGGTGCCGCGCAGCAGCACGCCGACGTTGTCGCCGGCCTGGCCCTGGTCGAGCAGCTTGC
>JAUXVF010000002.1 GCA_030680355.1 Caulobacter sp. | reverse complement strand
CAGCCTGACCCGGTCGCAGTAGAAGTCGAGCACGTAGGGGCCGAAGGGATGCTGGCGTCGAAAGCGGAGGCCCTGGAACCGGTTGGCTCGCAGGACGCGCCAGAGAGCCGTCTCGGACGGCGTCATGGCCTGACGATGAGCCCGGGCCCACGTGGGTGATCGGGGTGCGCTCTGCATTAATACAATTTATGCGAGAAATAGGCTGGGCACAATATCGGGGAGGGTGGTGGCTCCCTCTCCGACCCGGCTCCGCCGGGCCACCTCTCCCTCCGGGAGAGGGAAGAGGGGTTTTTACGCCACCAGCTTCTCGGCCGTCTGCAGGTCGACGCTGACCAGCTGGCTGACACCCTGTTCGGCCATGGTGACGCCGAACAGGCGGTCGACGCGGCTCATGGTCACCGGGTTGTGGGTGATGACGATGAAGCGGGTGGCGGTGCGGCTGCGCATCTCGTCGAGCATCGAGCAGAAGCGGTCGACGTTGGCGTCGTCGAGGGGGGCGTCGACCTCGTCGAGGACGCAGATCGGCGAGGGATTGGCCAGGAAGACGCCGAAGATCAGGGCGGACGCCGTCAGGGCCTGCTCGCCGCCGCTCATCAGGCTCATGGTCGACAGCCGTTTGCCCGGCGGGCAGGCGTAGATCTCCAGGCCGGCTTCGAGCGGATCGTCGGACTCGATCAGCCGAAGCTCGGCCTCGCCGCCGCCGAACAGGGCGTGGAACAGGGCCTGGAAATGGCCATTGATGACCTCGAAGGCGGCCAGCAGGCGGGTGCGCCCCTCGGCGTTGAGCTCCTCGATGCCCTCGCGCAGCTTGGCCACGGCGCCGGTCAGGTCGGCGCGTTCGGTCTTCAGCACCAGCACGCGGGCGGCCTGTTCGGTGGCCTCCTCCTCGGCGCGCAGATTGACCAGGCCGATGGCGTCGCGGTCGCGTTCGAGGGCGAACAGGTGGGCCTCGACCCCGCCGGCGTCGCCGGGGATGGCCACGGCCTCGTCGGCGATGCGCCGGCCCAGTTCCTCGGGTTCCATCTTGGCCGACTCGCGGATGTTGCCTGCGATCTCGGCAAAGCGTTCGCGGGCGGCGTCGAGGCGGGCGGTCAGGCCGGCGCGCTGTTCGCGGGCCTCGGCGGCGGCGGCCTCGGCGGCGCGGGCGGCGCGCTCGGCGGCGG
>JAUXVF010000001.1 GCA_030680355.1 Caulobacter sp. | reverse complement strand
AGGCGGCGGGGGCGGGGGAGGCGGGGGCGGCGGCGGCGGGGGCGGCGGCGGCGGCGCATCAGCACCGAACGCATACCGCAGGCCGACGGTCACCGACTGGTCGTTGTAGCTGCCGCTGAGCGGGCCACCCGTACCACGGTTGGTGAAGTCGAAATCTCCGGTCTGGAGATAACGATAGGTCAGATCAACGTCGAGACGATCCGTCGCCTTGGCGCTGAGGCCGGCGATGGCCTGCCAGGCCCAGACCGAATCTTCGTCGTTGGCGATGACGCCCGGAGCCTTCAGGCCGTCGAATTGACCGCGGGCCATACCGGCGCCGAGACCAAAGAACGGATGCAGGTTACCCTCGGGGTAGATGTCAACGATGGCGTTGCCCATCACGGTCATGACATCCAGGTTGCCCGGGATGGTGACCGACGGAGACACCAGGTCTCCAGGGCGCCAGCCGCCTTCCAGCTCAAGCCGCAGATGCGGCGAGAGGCGGTAGCCGAGACGCGCCATGCCCGTCCAGTCGTCTTCGGTCTCGAACTTTTGGGTTCCGAGACTGGAAGACATGTCGGTGGCGTCAGCCCAGTGATAGCCGAGGTCCAGCGCGCCATACCAGCCGCTGTCCTGGGCCGCAGCGCCAGACGCTGCGAGCGTGGCGGCGAGAGCCGCACCCGCCAGAAGCTTAAATTTCATAATGAGAGCCCTCTCCTGCCCACGATGCGGCAACCAGCCGCTCGAACGTTACTTATATCAACCAAGTGGCCCGCGCAAAGTGTCGGGGAAGCCACACCGGCCTCTATTTTGTTGATTGGAACCCGTAAACGGCGAGTTTCTCAGTCAAGAGTTGTGCGGTAACGCGCCATCGCTAGCGAGACCACCACCACAACGAACAAACTGAGCGCCCCCAGGCTTTGCCAGAGATCGGCGAATCCGAGCCCCTTCAACAATGCCCCCCTCACAACGCGGAGAAAATGCGTCACCGGAATAATGGTTCCAATCCATTGCGCCCAATCCGGCATGCCCCGGAACGGGAACATGAAACCCGACAGCAGGATCGACGGCAGAATATAGAACACCGACATCTGCATGGCCTGGAGCTGGGTGCGGGCGACGGTCGACAGCAGGAAGCCGAGCGCCAGACTGCCGACGATAAAGAGCATGGTGCCGACGCTCAGGACGCCCCAGCCCCCGGCCATCGGCACGTCGAACAGCACCCGCGCCAGGGCCAGGATGACCACGGTCTGGATCAGCCCCACCAGGACATAGGGCGCCAGCTTGCCGATCATCACCTCGATCGGTTTGACCGGCGTGGCCAGCAGGCTCTCCATGGTGCCGCGCTCGTATTCCCGCGTGACGCCCAGCGCGGTCATCATCACCAGGGTCATCGACAGGATCACGCCCAGCAGGCCCGGCACGATATTGTAGGCCGCGATGGCTTCGGGATTGTAGCGGCGGTGGACGACCACCTCGAACGGCGGCGCGGCGGCGCGGGCCGGGGCCACGGCGCCGAGCAGATCGCGCTTCAGGGCTTCCTGCGGCAGCCCCGCCAGGGCCGCGACCGCGGCGCCGGTGGCCGAGGGGTCGGACGCATCGGCCTCGACCAGAATCTGGGCCCGGTCGCCGCGCACGACCCGGCGGGTGAAATCGCCGGGAATGGTGATGGTGAACTGAACCCGGCCCCGGGCCATGGCCTGGGTCAGTTCGGCCGGGGTCCGGGCGGTCTCGACGATGTCGAAATAGTCGGTGTGGGCGATCGCCCCCAGGGTCGAGCGGGCAAAGGCGCTGTCATCCTGAATAAGGACGGCCGTTGGCAGATGATGCGGGTCATTGTTGATCGCGTAGCCGAACAGCAGAAGCTGGACGATCGGCATGACCAGGATCAGGGCGTAGGTCAGCCGGTCGCGCGTGAGCTGGGTGAACTCCTTGACCATGACCGCGAAGATCCGGGCGGCGCTCATTCGAAATTGTCCCGCGACTGGCCCATCAGGTGGATGAACACATCTTCAAGGGTCGGCTCGACCTCATCCCAGTGAAAGGGCGGCCGCCGGAAAGGGGCGATGGCGGCCTCGAGCGCGGCGCGTTCCGTTCCGCTGACATGAAGGGCGGCGCCGAACGGCGCGGCCATGGCCACTCCGGGCGCGCCGGCCAGCTGGCGCGACAGACGGTCGGCGCCGGGGCCTTCGGCGCGAAAGGTGATCAGGCCGGAGCCCTCAATGACCTCGCGTCCGGTCCCGCGGGCGATCAGGCGGCCATAGGCGATATAGGCGATGTCGTGGCAGCGCTCGGCCTCATCCATGTAGTGGGTCGAGACCATGACGGTCATCCCCTCGGCGGCCAGGGCGTGGATCTCGTCCCAGAACTCGCGCCGGGCCTTCGGGTCGACCCCGGCGGTCGGCTCGTCGAGCAACAGCAGGCGGGGGCTGTGCATGATCGCCGCGGCCAGGGCCAGGCGCTGCTTCCAGCCCCCCGACAGGCTGCCGGCCAGCTGCCGGCGGCGATTTTCGAGGCCGAGCCGCTCCAGGGTTTGGGTGACCAGCCGACCCCGGTCCGGCAGGCCGTAGACGCGGGCGACGAAGGTCAGGTTCTCTTCGATCGACAGATCCTCATAGAGCGAGAACCTCTGGGTCATGTAGCCGGTCTGCAGCTTGATCTGGCCGGCGGCCTTGCGGAAATCGAGACCGAGCACCTCGCCCTCGCCGCTGTCGGGGGTCAGCAGCCCGCAGAGCATCCGCAGGGTGGTGGTCTTGCCCGAGCCGTTGGGGCCGAGAAATCCTGTGATCTTGCCCGCCCCGACCTGGACGGCGAGATCCTGAACGACGTGTTTGTCGCCGAAACTCTTGTTGAGCCCGGTGACGTCGACCGCGAAGGTCACGCGCCGGCCTCCAGCGGCCTGACATCAACCGGTTGTCCGGGGTTCAGCCCGCCCGGCGTCTCCGGCCGGGCCTCGATCATGAACACCAGGCGGTCGCGGCTGTCGCGGCTGTAGATGATCGGCGGGGTGAACTCGGGCCGTGGACTGACATAGTTGATCCTGGCCGACAGCCCGGTCTTGCAGCCGTCGCAGGAGAACGCGACCTGACGGCCGACGCGGTAGCGCGACAGTTCCCGCTCCGGCACGAAGAACCGCAGACGAACGCGATCGTCCGGCATCAGCGATACGACCGGCTGGTTGGCGGTCGCCCATTCGCCGGCCTGGAAGAAGACCTGCTCGACCCGGGCGGCCACCGGCGCCCGGGGACCGGTGCGGTCGACCAGGGCCTGGACCTCGGCCAGCGCCTGACGAGCCTGCTGCACCTGGGCCTCGGCCGCCCGGACCGCGTCGGGGCGCGCGCCCAGGGTTCCGGCGGTGCGCTGGCTCGATACCGTTCGCCGGTTGGCGACCGCCGTCTCCCAGGCGGCCCTGGCGGCGTCGAGCCGGGCCCTGGGATAGACGCCGCGCTGGACTAGGGTCTCGGCCCGGTCGAGCGTCTTTCGCGCCTCAACAACGGCGGCCTCGGCCGCGGCGCCCTGCGCGTCGAACACCGCCAGCTCCTGCGGCCGCTGCCCCTTGCCGGCGTCGGCCAGCCGGGCTTCCGCCCCGGCCAGGGCGGCGGCGGCTTGATCACGCTGGGCGATCAGCGGCGCGGCGTCGATGGCGAACAGGGGCTGGCCGGCGGCGACCCTCTGCCCGCGGACGACCGACACCGCCGAGACGGCGCCGGAGGTCGACGACGACATATAAAGCGCCTCACCCTCTATATACCCGGAGAGGAGGCGGTCCTGGCCCTCGCCGCGGCCCCATATCCACCAGCCCCCGACGGCGACGGCGATGATCACCACGGCGGCGATCGCCACTCTGAGCCTGACGTTCATGCCCGCGCGCCCTCTGTCAGCAGGCCGTCGAGAACGGCCTCGATATGGTGTTCAGCCAGCGCCCTGATGTTCATGGGCGCCGCCCCGATCGGCACGAACACCTCGCGCCAGAGCAGCCCCATCAGCAAGGGCGAGATGATCGAGAAGGCGTAGCCGCGCGGGTCGCCGGGGCGCACCTCGCCGGCGGCCTGGCCCTTTTCGACCAGGGCCACGATGGCGCTCAGCACGCGATTGGCGACCTCGTCGTGCCAGACCCTGGCGAGATCGGGGAAATTGCGGGATTCGGCGATGACCATCTTGGCCACGCCGCCGATCGCCGAGGTCGACAGAACATCGGCGCCGCGCCCCACCAACAGCCTCAGCACCCGGGCGAACGGCATGTCCATCGCCAGGGCGGCCGCCTCGATCTCGGCGATATTGGGCGTGATGGCTGTGCGAACCACCGCCGTGAACAGGTCCTGTTTGGTCTCGAAATAGAGATAGAGGGCGCCCTTGCTGACCCCCGCCGCGGCCGCGATGTCGTCCAGCCGGGCGGCGGCGAAGCCCTTGCCGGCGAACACTTCCAGCGCCGCCGCGACGATCTCCGCCGGGCGGGCCTCCTTGCGTCGGCGCCATTTGGGCTGGCCGGGGGTCATGCGCGCACTCGTTTATAACTGACCAGTCAGTTATTTATCGGACATCGCTGACTGTCAAGCGCCCGGCCTTGTCTGACGTCAGGGTTTGCGGCGGCTCCGGCGACCGGTCATGTCCGGCAGGTTCAGCGCCTTGCGGAACTCGTCGCGGCGCTCGTGGATCGAGGCGATGACCAGACCCATCGGGATGCCGATGTCGACCAGCGCCGCCTCCGACAGTTGCAGCGACGCCTCGATAGTCTCGGGCACCGCGTCGGTGGCCCCCAGTTCATAGAGTCGCTTGGCGTGCCGGGCGTCGCGGGCGCGGGCCACGATGGTCAGGTCGGGACGCAGGTTGCGGGCCAGGGCCACGACCGCCTCGACGCCCTCGGGATTGTCCATGGTCACGACCAGGGCCCGGGCGGTGTCCAGCCCGCAGCGGCGCATGAACTCGACGCGCGAGGCGTCGCCGAAGAAGACGGCGGTCCCCTGGCGACGACCCAGTTCGACGAACTTGGGGTCGCGCTCGGCCGCCACCCAGCGCACCTGATGGCGGCCCAGCATGTCGCCGACCAGCTGGCCGACCCGGCCATAGCCGACGACCAGAACGGCCGGCGCTTCGCCGGAAAGGGCGTCGGGCTCAACCGGAATACTGGTCATGGGATTGGCCGCCGGCCGGCCGCCGAACCGCGCGCCCATGGCCGCCAGCAGCGGGATGGTGAACATGGTCAATGTGGCCGAGACCAGCACCAGACGGCCGGTGGCCACATCGACAACGCCGCTGCCCATGGCGGTGTTGAGAATGACGAAGGCGAACTCGCCGGCGGCGGACAGCAACAGGCCCGCCTCCAGCGCCTTGCGCGGCTTGAGGCCAAACGCCAGGCCCAGGCCGAACACGACGCCGCCGGTCAGCACCAGGATGCCGACGGCGATGCTGATGATGGCGACCGGCTGCTGGAGCAGCAGCGACAGGTCCAGGCCGATGCCGACGGAGACGAAGAACAACCCCAGCAGCAGGCCCTTGAACGGCTCGATGGTCACCTCGACCTCGTGCCGGTACTCGGTCTCCGCCAGCAGCAGTCCGGCGATGAAGGCGCCAAGGGCCATGGACAGCCCGGTCAGGGCCGCGATCAGTCCGGCCCCGATGACCACCAGCAGGCTGGCGGCCATGAACAGCTCCTCACTCTTGGCCCGCGCCACCGACCGCATCATCGGCCGCAACAGCAGCCGGCCGATGACCACCAGCCCCAGCATGCTCAGCGCCGCCGGTCCGAAGGCCAGCAGCATCCGCGGCGAGAACAGCTCCGCCTCGCGGCTGCCGACCACCGCCAGGGTGATCAGGATCGGGGCCACGGCCAGGTCCTGGAACAGAAGCACCGAGAAGGCCGCGCGACCGGCCTGGCTATGCTGCCGCTTTCGCTGGGCCAGCAGCGGCATGACGATGGCCGTCGAGGACAGGGACAGGGCCGCGCCGATGGCGGCGGCGGCCTGCAGCGGCTGACCGAAGGCCATGGCCACGCCGGCGATGGCCATGGTGCAGGCGGTGACCTGCAGTCCGCCCATGCCGAACACCAGCCGCCGCATCAGCCGCAACCGCTCCCAGCTCAGTTCGAGCCCGATCATGAACAGCAGGAAGACGACCCCGAACTCGGCCAGCTGGGCGATGTCCTGGGGCTTTTCGATGGTGACCACCGCCAGCCAGGGGACGGTGTCGGCCAGGGAGCCCAGGCCATAGGGACCCAGCACCACGCCGGCGCCGAGGAAACCGAGAATGGGATTGATCTTCCAGCGCCGGAACAGCGGCACGACGACGCCGGCCGTGGCCAGAAACAGGACGACGTCCTTGTACTCACTGGGAGAGGCTTCCGCCGCCATGCTGGCTCCGATCGAATGACGCGGCAGTATGGCCGGTCCCGCCGTGATCGCGAAAGTGCGGTTGGGCGAAATAGCGCGCCGCGCGGCCGGTTCGTCTGATGTTTCGGCGTCAGGGCGCCTGGCGCGCCGGGGAAATTCGCGCCCGTCGCCTTGCGCCCGCCGCAATGGACCTCAAATACAGGGTCAAATCTCACTGCCTCCGGACCCTGATCATGAAGCCGTTCGCCCTCGCCGCCGCCCTGGCCCTGATGGCCGTCCCCGTTCTGGCCGCCCCCGCCGCCGTTCAGGTAAGCGGCGCCTGGGCCCGCCCCGCCGCCCAGGGCGGCAACGGCGTCGGCTACGCCACCGTCACCAGCCAGGGACCGGCCGACAAACTGACCGGCGCCAGTTCGCCGGCGGCCCAGCGGGTCGAGATTCACGAATCCATGGTCATGGACGGCAAGGCCATGATGCACGCCCATCCGGATGGCGTGGCTGTGCCGGCCGGCGGCGTCCTGGCCTTCAAGCCCGGCGGCCTGCATCTGATGCTGATCGGGCTCAAGGCCCCGCTCAAGGCCGGCGACCATGTCGCCGTGACCCTGACCTTCCAGAAAGCCGGCAAGATCACCGTCGACTTCCCCGTCCAGACCACCGCCCCCTGACTTAAGGTCACGCGCCAGCCGCGTTGACAGCGGCTAGGTGAACGCCGCTTACTTGCACCGACGATCCGCAGAGGTCGTAGGCAGGGAGAGCGCGCATGTCCGGCTGGAATTTCGCCGACGTCTGGGAAGAAATCGCCGCGGCGGCGCCGGACCGGCCGGCCCAGATCCGTGGCGAGCGGGTGATCAGCTGGCGCGATTTCGACCGACGGGCCAACGCCCTGGCCGCCCACTTGCTGGGCGCGGGCCTGGGCCATCAGTCCAAGGTCGCCGCCGACCTCTACAACGCCCCCGAATATCTCGAGACCTACTACGCCGCCTTCAAGGCCGGCCTGGCGCCGGTCAACACCAACTACCGCTACGAAACCGAAGAGCTGCTCTACCTCTTCGACAACGCCGACGCCGAGGCCATCGTCTTCCACGCCGGCTTCGCCCCCAAGCTCGAGGCCCTGCGCGACCGCCTGCCGGGCGTCAAATGCTGGATCGCCGTGGCCGACGGCGACGCGCCCATCCCCGACTGGGCCGTCGACTACGAGAGCATCGTCTCGGCCGGCGCCGACAAGGTGGTCCCGCCCTGGGGGCGCTCCGGCGACGACCTGCTGCTGCTCTATACCGGCGGCACCACCGGCATGCCCAAGGGCGTGATGTGGCGCCAGGACGACCTGTTCCAGGTGCTCGGCGCCGGCGGCAATCTGCTGGCCATGATCCCGCCGCTGGAGACGCCGCATGAAGCCGGCGTCCGGGCCCACACGGGCCGGGCCGGCGACATGCACCTGCCGCCCCCGACCTCCCTGATCGTCGCCTGCCCGCTGATGCACGGCACCGCCCAGTTCGGCAGTTTCGGAACCCTGACCGGCGGCGGCTGCATCATCTCCCTGCCCTCGCAGCGCTTCGACGCCGCCGAACTGTTCGACGAGGTCGAGCGGCTGGGGGCCAACAGCATCTCCATCGTCGGCCAGGCTTTCGCTGCTCCGATGCTCGAACTGCTGGACGCCAACCCCGGCCGCTGGGACCTGTCCAGCCTGATCCGCATCGGCTCGTCGGGCACGGTCTGGAGCCATGACAACAAACAGGGCCTGCTCAAACACCTGCCGCCCGGCGCCATGCTGATGGACAATCTCGGCTCGTCCGAAGCGGTCGGCCTGGGCGGCTCGACCTCGGTGGCCGGGGCCGAGGCGACCACGGCCCAGTTCATGGTCGGCCCCAACGCGGCGGTGTTCACCGAGGCCGGCAAGCGGGTCGAACCGGGCAGCGGCGAGCGCGGCCTGGTCGCCGTCGGCGGCTTCATCCCGACCGGCTACTACAAGGACCCCGAAAAGAGCGCCAAAACCTTCCGCACCTTCGAGGGCCGGCGCTGGTCGATCCCCGGCGACTTCGCCGAGGTCAACGCCGACGGCACCATCAAACTGCTCGGCCGCGGCTCGCAAGTAATCAACACCGGCGGCGAAAAGGTCTTCCCCGAAGAGGTGGAAGAGGCGCTCAAGACCCATCCGGCGGTGCGCGACTCGGTGGTCGTCGGCCTGCCCGACGCCCGCTTCGGCGAGCGCATCTGCGCGGTGGTCGACGTCGGCGACAACAAGGCCCCCGACCTGGCCGAACTGGCCGCCCACGTCCGCGGCCGCCTGGCCGACTACAAGGCCCCCCGCGACCTGGTCCTCGCCCCGGTCCACCGCGCCGCCAACGGCAAGGTCGACTACAAGGCCGTCCGCGCCCAGGCTCTGGCGGCGCTGGGGGTGACGGCGGAGTAGGAGCGGGGCGCCGCCTAATCCTCTCCCGGAGGGAGAGGTGGCCCGGCGAAGCCGGGTCGGAGAGGGAGCCGCCACCCTCTCCGATATTGCACCCAGCTGACGCCTCTCATAAATTGCAGATATGCAAAATACACCCCGCTCACCAAGGCGGGCCCGAGCTCATCGTCAGGCCATGACGCCGTCCGAGACGGCTCTCTGGCGCGTCCTGCGAGCCAACCGGTTCCAGGGCCTCCGCTTTCGACGCCAGCATCCCTTCGGCCCCTACGTGCTCGACTTCTACTGCGACCGGGTCAGGCTG
>JAUXVF010000003.1 GCA_030680355.1 Caulobacter sp. | reverse complement strand
GCTGGTAAGGTTCTGCGCGTTGCTTCGAATTGAACCACATGCTCCACCGCTTGTGCGGGCCCCCGTCAATTCCTTTGAGTTTTAATCTTGCGACCGTACTCCCCAGGCGGAATGCTTAAAGCGTTAGCTGCGCCACTGACGAGCAAGCTCGCCAACGGCTAGCATTCATCGTTTACGGCGTGGACTACCAGGGTATCTAATCCTGTTTGCTCCCCACGCTTTCGCACCTCAGCGTCAGTATCGGGCCAGTGAGCCGCCTTCGCCACTGGTGTTCTTGCGAATATCTACGAATTTCACCTCTACACTCGCAGTTCCACTCACCTCTCCCGAACTCAAGATCATCAGTTTCGAAGGCAGTTCTGGAGTTGAGCTCCAGGATTTCACCCCCGACTTAATGACCCGCCTACGTGCGCTTTACGCCCAGTAATTCCGAGCAACGCTAGCCCCCTTCGTATTACCGCGGCTGCTGGCACGAAGTTAGCCGGGGCTTATTCTACGGGTACCGTCATTATCTTCCCCGTTAAAAGGACTTTACAACCCTAAGGCCTTCATCATCCACGCGGCATGGCTGGATCAGGCTTGCGCCCATTGTCCAATATTCCCCACTGCTGCCTCCCGTAGGAGTCTGGGCCGTGTCTCAGTCCCAGTGATGCTGGTCATCCTCTCAGACCAGCTACCGATCGTCGCCTTGGTGAGCCATTACCTCACCAACTAGCTAATCGGACGCGGGCCGTTCCTTCGGCAATAAATCTTTCCCCGTAAGGGCGTATCCGGTATTAGCTCAAGTTTCCCTGAGTTATTCCGAACCGAAGGGCGCGTTCCCACGTGTTACTATCCCGTCTGCCGCTG
This sequence comes from Caulobacter sp., assembly GCA_030680355.1. Lineage (GTDB taxonomy): Bacteria > Pseudomonadota > Alphaproteobacteria > Caulobacterales > Caulobacteraceae > Caulobacter. The sequence continues at coordinate 59,765 of JAUXVF010000003.1, read as the reverse complement.
CCGTATTGCTACGGCCGCTCGACTTGCATGTGTTAGGCCTGCCGCCAGCGTTCGCTCTGAGCCAGGATCAAACTCTCAGGTTGAGTTGACCGCTAACCCAAAATTACCGACCTCGGGGGGAAACCCAAGGTCAATTTTTCTGGTTTTGCATAGTATCTTGACGAGTTCCCATTCACATCGACCACCCAACCGAAGCTGGGCAGCCTATATTCATGGTGTCTTCAAGAGACCGCAATTGTCAGCGTATCGAGGACATACTTGCTATGTCCGCAAAACGCCGCCGCCTGCGTTTCTCTTTCCAAATCAACGATGTCAAAGACCCGACCGGGTTGCCCCTGCCCACCGTTTTGCGCCCGGTGTCGGCGAAGAGCGGCGTATCTAGTCGCTCCCAATTTCCGTGTCAACCGGCTTCTTTACGAAGCAATTCGGCGTCTCCGGTTCCCGCTGCTCCGGAGTGATCCGGGGTGGCGGGGAGCGGCGTCTATAGAAGAAGCCACCAAACCAAGTCAACCAATTCTTTTAAGTCAGAACCGATTTCCTTGCCCTGTTTGATCCGGAAACTTTCCGGCCCACCCAGGAAGCAGCGTCTCTATTGAGACGCCTTTCTCAAGTCAACTGAGTCTATTTAAAAACAGATCCGGTCTTCTTGAATCACCGTTCCGAAAACTTCCGGCCCGGTGAGGAGCGGCGCTTCTAGTTGAAACGCCGGCCCTCCGTCAACCAACCTTTTCGGCTTTCGCCAACTCAAGACCGAAGCCTGTCGTCGGGCGCAAACCGGGCTCAGGGGCGCCGAGAGGCTTCCCTCCAGAGTTCCTTTACCGAGTCGATTGAAGCTGCGGAACCTAACGACTTAACCGGTGAAAATCAAGGGCCTTTAGAGCCTTTGATCCGCGTCCGGCGGGCCGTGATCCCGAGCGAGGGGGGCGTATATCGGCAGGGGTCGCCGGCTGGCAACCCCTTTCGGCGACAATTCTGTGAATGGCCGGGCCAGGAGGCCCGACTCCCCTCCCCCAGCCGCTGTATCCCGCGGCGCAAGGGGCATTTCGGCGGAAACGGCCAATCACCGCAAAGACGCCCGGCGAGCCAGACCGAACCGAAAAACAGACCGACTCGCCTCAGCCGGCGGCGATATAGGCCTTCAAGCCGTCAGCCTCGGCCTCGATCTCACTGATCTTGTGTTTCACCAGGTCGCCGATGGAGACGATTCCCACCAGCCGGTCGTCCCGCATAACCGGGAGGTGGCGGATTCGACGCCCCGTCATACGGCTGAGCAGCGCATCGACGGTTTCATCCATGGTGGCGAAGACCACGTCGCGGGTCATGCAGACGTCAACGGCCCGGCCGAGAGCGCCGGCGCCCTCTTCGGCAACCATGCGAACGATGTCGCGCTCAGACACGATTCCGACGACCGTCTCGCCATCGACGACGATCATGGCGCCGACTCGACGCGAATGAAGGAGGGCCGCGATGCCGCCGATGGTCTCACCGGGGCCGGCGGTGAAGACGAGGTCACCCTTGTCCTTAAGGATCTGGGAAACGAGCAAGCTATCTTCTCCCTCTCATTATAGTCTTGTGAGCGACAGCGTCTCGCAAACAAGGCCGGGAATCAATGACCGGGATGGTCACTTGCCCGTGCGAGTCGCGCGAACATACCCACCAGAAACAGGCCGGCCACAAAGCCGGCGATGTGGGCCTCCCAGGCGATCCGGACGCTGACGCCCGCCGCCTCACCCGCGAACCCCGCCAGGCCGATGAGCAGGTTGAGGGCGATCACGACGATGATCTGCCCCCGAACAGGGCCTTCCCACACCCGCCACAAACCCTCGCGCCGTCCCAACAGCCGAGCGGCGCCGCCCCACAGGCCGCTGATGGCCCCCGAAGCGCCGACGACCGGGTCCAGTCCCGTCGGGTGCATGGCGACAAATCCGAGCCCGCCAGCCACGCCGCATACCAGGAAGAACAACAGGAAGACCGCTGCGGGGCGAACGCCGACGCCGAAATGCCGGGCGACGGCCGGACCAAAGGCCAGGGCCGCGCCACTGTTCATCAGCAAATGGGTCAGGCCGCCGTGCAGGAAGATGTGGCTGATCAGGGTCCACCAGCGGCCCTCCCGAAGAGCCCCGGACGACAGGGCGGCGGACAGCACCTCGTCCGGGGTCATAAGGAAGACCTGCATGGCATAGGCCAGTCCCAGGCCGGCGATCAGCCAGAGGCTGACGGGCGGCGCCCTGAACAAGGGCTCGCGAGAGGGGCCCCGCTCCGACCGGTCGTCGTCCCACGGCTCTCTCACGCTACTTCCTTCCGTTTTAACCAAATCACCAAAGGTTCGCGCGCAGGGTGAGACCTGTCCTGATTTGGCACGGCCATTGCTTGTCCGATGTCGTGCCTCTTTTCCCGCGCGGAGCCCTTCTTATGGTGGCCTACTCCTACACCAAGCGACTCGCGACCGGCGCCCTGACATTGGCGGTCGGGTTGGGCCTTGCCGTCAGCGCCCAGGCTCAGCAGATGAGCACCAACTCCGCCTCTTACAACGCGGGTTACGGCCGGACAGCCGGCCAGGAGAACCGCGGGACCGACTACGGAACCCGTGACGGCAACGGCAATCGGGTAATTGTCGACGGCATTATCCAGACCGGGCAGGACCAGAGCCTGTTCTCCCGCTCCAGCGGCGTGTTCGACAGCGTCTCGGGGGTCGGCGGGATCGGCGGCAGCTCAACAGCGATCGGCAACAATCTGGTGGTCGTGACCCAGGGCAGCTGGAACACGGTCATCGTCAATTCCGTCCAGACCAACACAGGCGATGTGACCGCCGGAACAAGCACCAGCGGGGGCAACCATGATTAACGCCGGGACGCGCGCCGGCGCGTTGATCTCAGCGGCCTCCCTGGCCCTGACAGCCTGCGCCACGCCGGTGGCCGGGCCCAACGGGCTGTACGCCACGCCGATCGGCACCGCGCCGGTGACCGCCAATCCGACGCCTTATACCGCCGCTCTGGTCTGCATCGCCCAGTACGCGCGCCAGTATAATCTGAGAGCGCCGCGAATCTCGGTCGCCCGCATCGGCGACTACACGGGCAAGGAAGAGGCCGACGGCTCCGGCCGCAAGATCACCCAGGGCGCTTCGCTGTTCGCCATGACCGCCTTCGCCAAGGCCGGCATGCCGATGGTCGAGCGGTTCGACACCTCGGTGTCCGAGCTCGAGCTGAAGTACGCCAACAACAAGCTGATCGGCGACGCGCCCGGCCCGGCGACGCAAGGGCCGTCCGAGCCGCGCAAGATCTACTCGGGTCAGGTCCCCGGCTCGGACTTCTATGTCGCTGGCGGGATCACCGAGCTGAACTACAACATCCGCTCGACCGGCGCCGACGCCCTGGGCGGCGATCGCGACGCCGACGGGCTGAAAGGCAGCTTCCGCAGCCGCATCTTCGTCATGAACGTGGCCATCGACCTGCGCCTGATCAACACGCGCACGCTCGAGGTGGTGGACGTCATCTCCTACCAGAAGCAGATCGTCGGCCGGGAGGTCGGCCTCGGGCTGTTCGATTTCCTGAACGGCAACGTCTTTGACATCTCGGGCGGCTCCGGCGCCCTGGAACCCCTGCAGCTCGCGGTGCGGGCGCTTGTCGAGCGCGCCGTCGTGGAGATGTCGGCCAATCTCTACGGCATCCCCGGGCCACAGGCCTGTCTCAACGTCGATCCGCTCGGCGGCGGCACTGTCGGCGCCACCGGCGGCTACACGCCCGCCTACAACAATCTGGGAACCAACAATGGCACGACCCGCGAAGACCCAAATCGCTGGAGCGATCGCCGCGATTCCTCTGCTGGCGGCACTCTGCGCGGCCGCTACTAGTCACGCTCAGACCCCGCCCAGCGAGGTCATCAACAACCAGATCCAGCTGGGCGACGTCTTTTCAACCCAGACCCTGAATGTGGTCGAGGTTGAGGAAGGCGTCAGCGCGGGCACTTCGGCGACCGGCAACGCCCTGGTCGGTTCGGTCGAGGCGGCCGACCTGGCCATCACCTCCAACCAGACCATGGCCGCCTCGGCCATCGCCTCGACCACGGTCAATGTCGACACCGGCATGGGCGCGGTCTCCCAGATCAACACCACGGCCATCGGCAACGCGGTCGAGGCCGGCGCCACCCAGGGCACGATGACCGGCGTCTACACCCAGATCGCCACCTTCTCGCCCGAGGTCACGGCCACCGGCATGCTGGAGGCGGACACCGCGACCGCCGGCGATATCGGCCTGGCCACCACGGCGGCGTCCAACAGCGTATCCCTGGGCCTGACCAACGGATCGGCGGGCGTGCTCGTCAACCAGACCAGCGCGGCCTCGGTGCTCGCCGACGGCGGGGCTGTCGTTCAGTACGTCAGCGGCGCGGCCGATGTTTCGGGCATGGCTTCGGGCAACACCATGAGCCTGGTCGGGACCGACACGTCCGCCGCCCGGGCCGAAGTCTATCAGAGCAACACCGGCGCCTTCACCCAGGCCAGCCAGTTCACCGCCTATGGCAACGCCCAGACCGCGACGACCAGCACAACGGCCAGCGGCAACGTCGCTGCGGCGGTCAACGAAGGCCCCCTGCTCGACCTGACCACCACGCAGTACAATGAATCCTACATCCGCTCGCAGGCGGAAGGGTCGAGCTACCAGTTCGGCGAAGGCTGGGCGACGGCGTTCGGGGTCGGCAATTCCGTCCTGGCCGGCAATTCCGGCGAGGCGGTGGTGCTCGAGAATGTCCAGCTCAACACCGGCGGCGGGATTGAAGCCATCGCCAGTTTCTCCGGGACGGACGGCTATGACGGCTACGCCCGCGCCACTGCGGTGGGCAACGACGTCAGCGGCTTCAGCTGCGCGGCCTGCACCGGCACGATGACGATCGGCAGCCGCCAGACCAATGAGGCCGATGTCGGCGCCAGCGCCACGACCAATGTCGGAACCGGCCGGGTGGTGAACAGCACCTCTACCGCCGTCGGCAACAACGCCAGCTTTTATGTGACCCGGCCAGGTTCCTAGAGCCGACCGGTTCGGCTCAACTCCAGCCGACAGCCCAGCGCGCCAGTCCGGCGGCCGCGCAGCCCACAATCACGACAATGACGTGAGCCCTTAACCGGATCAGGGCGACCCCGGCGGCCAGGGTGAGCGCCGCCGCCGCCAGATCCAGACTGGCGAGATCGGGCGCATGCACCGTCGCCCCCCACGGCCAGCGGAAGTCCGTTCCCCCGGTGAACAGCACATGGCCGGCGAACCAGACCGCCAGGCTGGCGATCACGCCCAACACCGCGGCCATGACAGCGCCGAGCGCGCCTCGGGCCCGCCGGCTGCGCCGCAGCGCCTCGGCATAGGGCGCGCCGGCGAAAATGAAGAGAAAGGATGGAACGAAGGTCTGCCAGGCCGCCATCGAAGCCCCCGCGGCGGCCCAGCCGACCTTGCCGCCCGTCGCGTTCCAGCCGGCCATGAAGCCGACGAACTGATTGACCAGCACCAGCGGCCCCGGCGTGGTTTCGGCCAGTCCAAGCCCGTCCACCATCTGGGCCGTGGTCAGCCAGCCGTGAGCCTCCACGGCCTGCTGCTGCAGCCAGGCCAGCAGGGCGTAGGCGCCGCCGAAGCTGGTCGCGGCGAGGGTCGCGAAAACGGCGCCCAGCCGGGTCAGCCAGTGGCCGTCGCCTAGAATCAGGGCGCTGACGCCGAGCGGGGCCAGCCATAGCAACGCCCAGAGCAGCACAACGCCCAGAGTGCGGACGCGGGACGGCCCCGCTTCCACCGGCGCGGAATCGGCGTCGGCGTCGGTCGCGCCCCTGATCGCGCCCAGCAGGGCGGCGATCACGATGACCACCGGAAACGGCAGCGAGAAGAGCGCCAGCGCCACGAAGGCCGCCGCGGCGATGGCGATGTCGGCCCGCCCCTTCAGCGCGCGTCTGCCTACGCGCAGGAGGGCTTCGGCGACCAGCGCCAGCACGGCGGCCTTGATCCCGCCGAACGCGGCCGCCACCGCCGCCAGATCCCCGTGGGCGGCGTAGAGCCAGGACAGGGCGAAGACGACGGCGGCGCCGGGCAGCACAAAGAGCAAGCCCGCGATCAGACCACCCACCGCGCCGCGCAGCATCCAGCCCGCGTAGGTGGCCAGTTGCTGCGCCTCGGGACCAGGCAGAAGCGTGCAGAAGCTGAGGGCGTGAAGATAGCGCGACTCGTCGAGCCATCGCTTTTCCTCGACGAACACGCGGTGCATCAGCGCGATCTGGCCGGCGGGCCCGCCGAACCCCAGGCAGCCGATCTTGAGTGAAGCGAGGGTGAGCTCGCGCAGGCTCGGCTTCATGACCACAGATCGCCTCGCCAACACCCCGACACCAAACGCTAGCAGCGCGTTTTCACGGCCACAACCGCCCCGAACCCGCCTTGCCTTCGCCGCAACGCCCGGCGAATGTGCGCCCTTCCTCACAGCCCCCGAGTTTATCCTCGCATGATCCCTTCCATCCGCCCGGTCCTCGTCGCCGTGACGGTCCTGTCTCTCGCCGGTTGCGCCGGCTTCCAGGACAAGCTTCCGTCGCTGCCGCGGTTCAACTTCGGCAAGCCCGCCGCGCAGGCCGTTGAGCCCGTCGCCCCGGCACCGCGGGCGGCCGAGGTCTCGAAGCGGACGCCCGGGCAGTGGCCCCAGGCGACCTCGGATGTCCCCGCCGACCCCGCAACGCGGTTCGGGGCCCTGCCCAACGGCATGCGCTATGCGATCACCCGCAACGCCACCCCCCCGGGCCAAGCGTCCCTGCGACTGCGCTTTGACGCGGGATCCCTGATGGAGACGGATGCCCAGCAGGGGCTGGCCCACTTCCTCGAACACATGGCGTTCAACGGCTCCGCCGGCATCCCCGAGGGTGAGATGGTCAAGATGCTGGAGCGGCGGGGTCTGGCTTTCGGCGCCGACACCAACGCCTCGACCGGCTTTGAGGAAACCACCTACAAGCTCGATCTGCCCCAGACCGACAATGAAACCGTCGATCTGTCGCTGAAGGTGCTGCGGGAAACCGCCAGCGAGCTGCTCATCGCCGCCGACGCCGTCGACCGCGAACGCGGCGTGGTGCTGTCGGAAGAACGCACCCGGGACGGCCCCGGCTGGCGTGTCTACAAGTCGCGGCTGGATTTCATCCTGCGCGGCCAGTTGCCGCCCAAACGCTATCCGATCGGCAAGGTCGACGTTCTCAAGACCGCGCCTCGCGCCGACATCGCCGACTTCTACAGCCGCTTTTACCGCCCCGAACGGGCCGTGCTGGTGGTGGTCGGCGACTTTGACGTCGACGTCATGGAGGCGAAGATCAAGGCCGCCTTCGGCGACTGGAGCAATACCGCCGCCGCCGGGGTTAATCCGGACCTTGGCCCTGTCGCCAAACGCGGCCTGGAAAGCCGCATCGCCATTGAACAGGGCGCGCCGACCACGCTGCAGATCGGCTGGGTGGCCGCTCCCGACCTGCGGGCCGACAGCGCGACCCGGCGACGCCAGGACTGGATCGAACAGCTGGGCTTCGCCGTGCTTAACCGGCGCCTGGAGACCATCGCCCGGTCGCCGGAGCCGCCCTACATCGCCGCCGGCGCCTTCGCGGGCAACCAGATGCGGGCCGCCAAGGTGACCACCATCGCCGTCACCGCCCGCCCCGGCGCCTGGCAGCCGGCGCTGACCGCGGCGGAACAGGAGCAACGTCGGCTGGTGCAGTACGGCGTGCGGCAGGACGAACTGGATCGCGAGATCGAGGAGACCCGCCAGTGGCTGAAGTCCCGCGTCGCGGCCGCCGCAACGCGCCGCACCCCTCAGTTGGCCAATGAAATGATCGACAGCGTCGGCGATGACGACGTCATCACCAACCCCGCCCAGGATCTGGCGCTGTTCGACGACGCCGCGAAAAACCTGAAGGCGGAAACCGTCAGCGTGGCTGTCAGGGCCGCCTTCGCCGGGTCGGGTCCGCTGGTGTTCCTGTCCACCCCGACCGCCGTCCATGGCAATGAAGGCGCCGTGACGGACGCCTGGAAGGAGTCCCGCAAGGTCGCCGTCGCCGAACCGGAAGGTCCGCGTCAAATCGCCTGGCCCTACCAGACCTTTGGTCCGGCCGGGGTCGTCGCCGAGGAGCGGGAGGTCGTCGATCTGGACACCGTCTTCATCCGTTTCGAGAACGGCGTGCGTCTGACCATCAAGCCGACGCGGTTCCGCGACGATCAGGTTCTGGTGAAGGTGCGTACCGGCGGCGGTCTGACCGATCTGCCGTCCGATCGCCAGTCCCTGGCCTGGGCGTCCTCGGCGATCATCGAGGGCGGCTTGGCGAAGATCAGCTCCGAAGACATGGAACGGGTGCTGGCCTCCAAGGTCTACGGCGCCCGGTTCGGGGTTGAGGACGACGCCCTGACGCTGTCTGGCGCGACCCGCACCGACGACCTCGAAACCCAGCTCCAGGTCCTGGCCGGTTACGCCAGCGAGCCCGGATGGCGCCCCGAAGCGCTGCAGCGCATGCGAACCTACGCCGCAACCCTCAGCGACCAGTACGAGGCTACCGACGGAGGCGTGTTGAGCCGTGATCTGGCGGGCCTGCTGCATGGCGGCGACCGTCGCTGGACCTGGCCGGAAAAGGCGGACATCGACGCGGCGACCGCGGACGCGCTCAAACAGACTTTCGAGCACAGCCTGACCAGCGGCCCCCTGGAGGTTGTCATCGTCGGCGACGTCTCTGTCGAGAAGGTCATCGCCGCCGCCGCGACAACGTTTGGCGCCCTGCCCCGCCGACCCGACCCCGCCCCGCCGACGCCGGCCGACGCCGCCTTCCCCGCCCCGGTCGCCACACCGGTCATGCTGACCCACAAGGGTCGCGAGGACCAGGCGATCGCGCTGCTGGCCTGGCGCACCGACGACTTCTACAGCGACGTCCAGCGCGCCCGGAACGCGGCGGTGATGACCGACGTAATGGAACTGAGGCTGATCGATGAACTGCGTGAAAAGCAGGGCGCGACCTACTCGCCGAACGTCCGTTGGTCCGCCAGCGACGTCTGGACCGACTGGGGCTACATCTCCGCCTGGGTCGAGGTGCCCCCGGCGCTCGTCGACGGCTTCTATCGCGACACCCTCAAGATCGCCGCCGATCTTCGGGCTTCACCGCCCACGGCTGACGAGATGGAACGCGCCAAGAAGCCCCGGCTGGAGCGGCTGACCAAGGCGCGGGAAACCAATGAGTACTGGCTCGAGCAGCTGGCCGGCGCCCAGGCCGACCCCCGTCGCCTGGCGACAATCCGATCCCTGATCGCCGGCTACGAACGGGTATCAGCGGCCGATGTCCAGCAGGCCGCCAAGACCTATCTCGGCGCCGACAAGGCCTGGCGGCTGATCGTCAAACCGGCGCCGGAGTGATGGATGTGATGGTGAGACCCATGGTCGGACGACTGACTGCGATCGCCGCGGGCGTGGCGCTGGGCCTGGGTCTGTCGGCCCCCGCGATGGCCGCGGAGACCCGCGAGGAAGAATTGTCGTCGCTGTTTCGGTGCGCGGCCGGAATGGGACTCTTCGACGCCCTTTCGCACCGTCAGGACAGCGGGGCGACGGAAGCGGACAAGGCGCTTCTCGGACAGCTTACCGCCCTGGAGCCGCAACTTCGCGCGCGGGCCGACAGCCTTTCCGCGGACCTGGGGCCCGATGCGCTCAAGCCCGTGATCGCCGCGACGCGGACCGATATGGGGCAGAGGGTCGAACCGTTCAGGAAGGACCCGCAGGCGCCGCGGAAAATTCTCGAGGCCTTCCGTCCGGTCCTCAAGGCCTGCGTTATCCGGGGTGAGGCATTGGCCGTTCCTGACGATCAGGCAGGCGAGCCGCCCCCGCCGCAGGCCAAGGAAACGCTTCCCTAGTAGACGGTCCCGCCGACGCCGCCATCCAGGCTCATGCTGAAGCTGCTGGCCGAGGATTCGGTAACCTCCTCCTCGCGGTAGGCGGTGTAGGTTTCGATGGTCACGATGGTCAGGACCTTGATGCCGGCCCCGAAGCGGCGAAGCAGGCTGCGCTCATTGCAGTCCCGGGCCGGTTTCTGCGGGCGGCAGACCAGTTGACCGCCGTCGGCGCCGCGGGCGCGGTAGAGCGCCTCGCCCTTGGCGCAGAGGGTGGTCACGCCGCCGTTGAACGAAATCTGTTCGGCGAAGTCGGCGACAATCACCTGCAGGCGGCTGCCGGCGATGCAGCGATAGAGCTCGCCGTCATAGAGATCATCCACGTCGCGGTCGGCGAACACCTGGCTGGCGGGATGGGGCACATCCCGATCATCGAGGCAGAAGGCTTGAATAACCACCCGGCGGGTACGACTGCGGCTGGCCTCATAGGCCACCTTGCGCATCTTGCGCATGCCTTCGACGTCGAGGCCCTGGATCAGGCCAGTGGCGACCGGCGGCGAATAGTAGCCGCCGCCTCCGCCGCCGCCATAGGCCACGGCGCCCGCGCCGGCTCCAGCGCCGGAGATGGCCACGGCGACTGCGTTTGAATTGACGATGATGTTGGTGCGGCCGCCGGGGGCGCAGCAGCCCGGCGGGCTCGGCGGCCGGGGCGGCGGCGCCGGCGGGGTGCAGCAAGGCGGCGGCGCCGGCGGCGTGCAGCAGGGCGGTGGCGGCGGCGGCGCGCAGCACTGGGCCGAAGCCTGATCGCCCGGAACGACCGACGAGGCCAGCCAGACCAGCATGCCCCCGGCGAGGGCGAGCAGCAGATTGCGAGGCGCCATGGGACGAATCCCCTCCAAATTCCCTTCGCGTCCGCCTGCAAGAAGCACGCCGGAACACGTTTCCGCGTCCCGATCTGGGACGCCGCGGACCTGGCCCGAGCCTTCCTTGCAACCCCCGTGCGGCCGCGACGGGCCGTTCGGGCGGAGGGCCGAACCATGGTCCATCCCAACACACAACGATTGACGGAGTATTGGCAGGACCGCCGCTACGGCGCCGTGGTCCCTCGACGGTCGGATATTGATCCGATGGCCTTTCATGACCTTTTGCCTCAGGTCCTGATCGTCGGTCGGTCGGCCCAGGGGACCTTTCCGTTCCGGCTGGCAGGCGGGTTTGTTTCTGATCTGCACCGCGCCGACCTGCGCGGACGATGTCTGCTGGATCTGTGGCGTCCCACCGATCGGGGTCAGCTCAGGTCAGCGCTGGAGTTCGCCCGTCGTCGCCCCGAACCGGTCATCGTCGCCGCCGACATCCTCGCCGATGGCGCGCCGTCTGTGAGCATGGAGGTTCTGCTGGCGCCCTTGACCAACGCCGATGGCGCCGTCGACCGGTTCATCGGCCTCTATCAACCGACCGCTCCCGTCGCGCGTCTCAAGGGGCAGCCGGCAAAGATGCTGGCCGTCACCGCCCTGGCGCGGACCGATGGCGGCGAAGAGGCTCCGTCGCTGAGGCTGGCGGCCCTGCACGGCCGCCGGATCGCCTGACGCCTCAGGCGCTGGCCGCGTCGAGCCGGGCGATATGAGCCGGGTCCAGCGACAGCCGCGCCGCGCCCATCAGCTCCTCCAGCTGCGCGAGGCTGGTGGCGCTGGCGATCGGCGCCGCCACGGCCGGCCGGGCCATGACCCAGGCCAGGGCGACCTGGGCCGGTGTCGCGCCGAGTTCCGCCGCCGCCGCATCCAGCGCCGCCAGCACCCGTGGGCCCTTGTCTCCGTCCAGGTGTTTCTTCATCCCCGCCCCGCGAGGGCTCTTGGCCAGATCGGCCTCTGTCCGGTATTTGCCGGTCAGGAAGCCGCTGGCCAGACCGTAGTAGCTGATGATGCTGGCGCCGGTGTCGAGACAGACCTGCTGCAGCCTGCCCTCGATTCGCCGATCCATCAGATTGTAGGCCGGCTGCAGCGTGTCATAGCGCGGCAGCCCCTTGGCGGCGCTGGCGGCAATAGCGGAATCGAGCCGCTCGGCCTCGAAGTTGGAGGCCCCGATCGCCCGCACTTTGCCCGCCTTCAACAGCCGGTCGAAGGCTTCCAGGGTTTCGTCCTGGGGCGTATCGGCGTCGTCGCGATGGGATTGGTAGAGGTCGATATAGTCTGTCTGAAGCCGACGCAGGGAGTCCTCGGCCGCGGCGATGATATTGGCCGCCGACAGGCCCAGCCGGGCCGGCCACATGCCGACCTTGGTGGCGATGATCACGTCGTCGCGCCGCCCTCGCGCCTTCAGCCAGCTCCCGATGACCTTTTCGGAGTCGCCGCCGGAGTTGCCCGGAACCCAGGCCGAATAGACGTCGGCCGTGTCGACGGCGTTGAAACCGCCGGCCACGAAGGCATCGAGGATGGCGTGCGAGGTCGCCTCGTCCGCTGTCCAGCCAAAGACATTGCCGCCCAGCATCAGCGGGGCGATCGACAGGCCCGAACGGCCAAGGGGACGGCGTTCCATTAGGGGGCTCCCTTTCCCGGGAAGAGGGGTCAGGCCGCCCTGATCCCCTCGCCATCGAACACCGGGGCTTCGTCGGGGGCAAGCAGGGGACGGCCGCGCAGGACGTCGGCGATCTTCTCGGCGATCATCATCGTCGGGGCGTTGGTGTTGCCCCCGATCAGGGTCGGCATGACCGAGGCGTCGACGACGCGCAGGCCTTCCAGCCCGATGACCTTCAGATCGCCGTCGACCACCGCCAGGCCGTCGCCGGCCGCGCCCATGCGGCAGGTGCCGACCGGGTGATAGATGGTCTCGGCGGTCTGGCGCAGCCAGGCGTCGATCTCGGCGTCGGTCTTCACCGCCGCGCCGGGCGAGTATTCGCTGGTGCGGTAGGGATCCAGGGCCGCCTGGGAGGCGACGTCGCGAGCGATCTTCACCCCCTCGCGCATGGCCCGGCGATCCTCCTCGGTGGCCAGATAGTTGGCGAAGATGGTCGGATCGTCGGTCGGGTCGGCCGAGCGCAGGCCGACATGGCCGCGACTCTCGGGCCGCAGCTGGCAGACATGGAAGGTGAAGCCGTCCTTGCCGACGCTGACCTTGCCATGCTGCTGCATGATGGCCAGCACGGTGTGGATCTGCAGATCGGGACGATCGAGATCGGGCCGCGAACGCAGGAAGGCGCCCGACTCCAGCATCTGCTGGCGGCCGTTGCCCTGTTTGAACAGCAGGTAGTTGAGGCCGGTGGCCAGGGTCTTGAGGCCCTTGGTCATCGAATAGGCCGTGATCGGCTGCGGGCATTCCCACGACAGGCAGGCGTCGAGGTGATCCTGCAGGTTCTGGCCGACGCCGTTCAACTCATGCTGGACCTTGATGCCGTGCGGGGTCAGGTCGCCGGCCGCGCCGATGCCCGACAGCTGCAGGATCTGCGGCGACTGCACGGCCCCGGCGCTGACCAGCACCTCGCCGTCGGCATGGGCGGTCACCACCTGGCCGTCGACGATATACTCAACGCCGATGGCGCGGCCCTTTTCCAGCAGGATGCGGCTGGTCCGGGCGCCGGTGACACAGGTCAGGTTGGGGCGTTTGAGCGCCGGATAGAGATAGGCCTTGGCGGCGCTCCAGCGTTCGCCGTCCTTGACGGTCAGCTGGTACGGGCCCCAACCCTCCTGCTGGAAGCCGTTGAAATCCTTGGTCGTCAGGTGACCGGCCTGGGCGCCGGCATCGATGGCGGCCTTGTAGATGGGGTTGGGCGTCGAGGCCCTGGACACATGCAGCGGCCCCTCCCCGCCATGCCAGGCGTCGGCGCCGCCTTCAAAGCCCTCCGAGCGTTTGAAATAGGGCAGCACGTCGGCGTAGCCCCAGCCCGTCAGGCCCATCTGCCGCCACTGGTCATAGTCACGGGCGTGGCCGCGGATATAGATCATGCCGTTGATCGAGGACGAGCCGCCCCAGCCCTTGCCGCGCGGCCACCACAGTTTGCGGTTCTCGAGGTGGGGTTCCTCCTCGGTCCAGAAGCCCCAGTTGTAGTCGCCCTTGGCCTTGATCAGGTTGCCCACGCCCGCGGGCATCTTGACCAGGATCGAGTTGTCCTTGCCACCGGCCTCCAGCAGCAGGACCTTGGTGGTTCCGTCCTCGGTCAGGCGCGCGGCCAGCACGCAGCCAGCCGAACCGGCGCCGATGATGATGTAGTCGAAGCGGTCAGCCACGGAACGTCTCTCCCGATAGATTATCGTTGTTCAGGGATTAGTGACGCGGGCGTCAGGTTTGGGCAAGAGCCTCCCTCCCCTTCGTGGCGCGCAATGCGGTACAAGTCGCTCCATGCCCACCCGCCGCGCCATCACCGCAGCCGCCCTCGCCACCCTGATCCCCGGAGCCGCCATGGCCGATGTTCCCGAGAAATACGGCCTGTTCGGCAAGATGACCGCCGCGCCGGGCCAGCGCGACGCCCTGGTCGCCATCCTGCTGGCGGGAACCGGCGCCATGCCAGGCTGTCTGATCTATGTCGTGGCGAAGGACCCGGTCGATGCGGACGCGATCTGGATCAACGAGGTGTGGACCAGCAAACAACACCACGCCGACTCGCTGAAACTCCCCGCCGTCCAGGCCGCCATCGCCACCGCCCGCCCGATCATCGCCGGCTTCGGCGAGCGGTTCGAGACGACGCCCGTGGGCGGCGTCGGGATTTAGGACGACACCCTTTCCGCTTCCCGGGCCAAGGGCGATAGTGGCGAGGACCAGGCAAGGACCCATCATGACCCAGACATTCGGCGCGACCTCCACCACCGATGATGTCCTCGCGGGCGTCGACCTCTCGGGCAAGCGCATCCTCGTCACCGGGGCCTCGGCGGGGCTGGGAGTCGAGACCGCCCGCGCCCTGGCCGCTCACGGCGCCTGGGTGGTCGGGGCGGTGCGCGATCAGGCCAAGGGCCAGGCGGCGACCCAGGTCGTCCGCGATCAGGCCGCGAACGGCGGCGGCATCGAACTGGTGCAGCTGGACCTGGCCTCCCTGGCCAGCGTGCGGGCCTGCGCCGACGCCCTGGTCGCGGCGGGCAAGCCGTTCGACGCGGTGATCTGCAACGCCGGGGTCATGGCCTGCCCGTTCGGCAAGACCGCCGACGGCTTCGAAACCCAGTTCGGCACCAACCATCTCGGTCATTTCGTGCTGGTCAACCGGATCGCCTCGCTGCTGAAACCCGGCGCGCGCGTGGTCAGCCTGTCCTCGGCCGGCCACCGGTTCGCCGACGTCGACCTCGACGACCCCAATTTCGAGACCACGCCCTATACGGAGTTCGGCGCCTATGGCCGGGCCAAGACCGCCAACGCCCTGTTCGCGGTGGAGTTCGACCGCCGCCACAAGGCCGACGGCGTAAGGGCCGCTTCCGTCCATCCCGGCGGCATCCAGACCGAGCTCGGCCGTCACATGACCCCGACCCTGGTCCAGGAGATGCTGAGCTCGATCAACACCGCCAACGAAGAGGCCGGCGCCCCCGCCTTCGAATGGAAGACCATCCCCCAGGGCGCGGCCACCTCGGTCTGGGCCGCCATCGTCGCCCCGGCCGATGCGGTCGGCGGCCAGTACTGCGAGGACTGCCACGTCGCCGAACGCCAGGAGGAAGGCCGCGGCGGCGTGAGGGGCTATGCGCTGGAAGCTGAACGGGCCAAGGCGCTGTGGGCGCTGAGTGAGGAGATGGTGGGGGAGGTGTTCTAGCGGGACTGCCAATGGCGGTCTTCCGAGGGCGGCCTTCTTCCCCCACCATCATCGTCGGAACACGCCCGACGATGATGGGTGATAGCGGCGGGGCTCGCCCCGACCGTCTATTTCCTTGACTTCCTCATGCTGCACTGCCACATGAGCGTCGTCGCGGAGTTTCCGCGCCATCGGTCTGACCCGGCCGCGTATGGAACCCCTGAGGTTCCGCCCGGGACAGAGCACCGATCCTCCCCATAGCGACGCCATACGCGGGGCGTTTCCCAAACGAACCCCCGCTTTCGACCGCGGACCCTTTGAGGTCCTGCGGCGCAAGTCGCATTTGAAAGACTACCTTTGACCAATTTTGCTTCGCTTGGCCTCGCCAAGCCGCTGCTCTCCGCGCTTGCCGCCGAGGGCTACACCACCCCCACCCCGATCCAGGCCCAGGCGATTCCGCTGGTGATGGACGGCAAGGACGTGCTGGGCATCGCCCAGACCGGAACCGGCAAGACCGCCGCCTTCGCCCTGCCCATCCTGCACCGTCTGGCCGAGAACCGTCGCCCGGCCCCGCGCCGCGGCGCCCGTTGCCTGGTGCTGTCCCCTACCCGTGAACTGGCCACCCAGATCGCCGAGTCCTTCCGCGCCTATGGCGCGGGCATGGGCCTGACGGTTGCTGTCGTCTTCGGCGGCGTGAAGTACGGACCCCAGGTCCGCGCCCTGGCCGCCGGCGTCGACGTGCTGGTGGCCACGCCCGGCCGTCTGATCGACCACATCCAGGAGAAGGTCGCCAACCTCAACGAGGTCGAGATCTTCGTTCTCGACGAGGCCGACCAGATGCTCGACATGGGCTTCATCATGCCCATCCGGCGCATCGCCAAGACGCTGCCGCAGAAGCGCCAGAACCTGTTCTTCTCGGCCACCATGCCCAACGAGATCGGCAAGCTGGCCGGCGATCTGCTCAACAACCCGTCGAAGGTGTCGGTGACCCCGTCGGCGACCACCGTCGAGAAGATCGACCAGAAGGTGCTGTTCATCGAATCCGCCCGCAAGCGCGTGCTGCTGGCCGAGCTGTTCGATGAAGCGGCCATGAAGCGCGTGCTGGTGTTCACCCGCACCAAGCGCGGCGCCGACCGCGTCGCCAAGGGCCTTTGCGCCATCGGCGTCGAGGCCGCCTCGATCCACGGCGACAAGACCCAGGGCCAGCGCGAGCGCGCCCTGGCCGCCTTCAAGGCCGGCGAGATGCGGGCCCTGGTGGCCACCGACATCGCCGCCCGCGGCATCGACGTCGATGGCGTGTCCCACGTCATCCAGTTCGAACTGCCCAACGTGCCGGAAGCCTATGTCCACCGTATCGGACGGACGGCCCGCGCCGGCGCCGGCGGCTCGGCCGTGGCCCTGGTCGCCGATGACGAACGCAACCTGCTGCGCGACATCCAGAAGGTGACCCGCCAGACCATCCCCTCCTGGGACCGCCGCAATGACAAGGGTCTGGCCCAGGCGCACGCCGCCATGGCCTCGATCGAGCCGGACAGGCCCGCCCGCGATCCGCGCGCGGCCAATGGCCGGGGCAACCAGCAGAAGCGCAAGCCCGCCACCCTCGACGCGGCCGGCAAGGCCCAGCCCGATCGCGGCCAACGCGCCCGTCACCGTCCGGCCGGCTATGAGCCCCTCGCGCTCGTCGCCGCCGGCGACGCGCCGCCCAAGCGCAAGCGCAACCGCAGCCGCAATCGCAGCGGCGGTGGCGGCGGCGCGGTCAGCGCTTCCTGAATGACAAAAGGGCGGCCCCGGAAACGGAGCCGCCCTTTCTATTCCCATCCTCTCCCGGAGGGAGAGGTGGCCCGGCGGAGCCGGGTCGGAGAGGGATGAACCTCTGCCTGACGAGTTTGGCGCTCAGATTGCCAACACCGCAGACGCCCTCATCCGACCTGCTCCGCAGGCCACCTTCTCCCTCTGGGAGAAGGAAATTACTTCCCTGTCCACACCGGCGCGCGCTTTTGCGCAAACGCCATCGGCCCCTCGCGGAAGTCTTCCGACTTGAACAGGGCGTTCACCGCCGGGAATTTGAACTGGCCGCCGATAGCCTCGGCCAGGGTGTGGTCGAGACCGTGCATGACCGCCTGTTTGCTCGCCCGGATCGACATCGGGCTGCACTCGCAGATCATCTTCGCCCATTTGCGCGCCTCGGCCATCAGGTCTGCGGCCGGGACCACGGCGTTGACGAAGCCGAGGTCCTGGCCTTCGGCGGCCGGCACGCGGCGGGCGGTCAGGATCATGCCCATGGCCCGCTTGAGGCCGATCTGGCGCGGCAAACGATGCAGACCGCCGGCCAGCGCCGCCAGACCCACCTTCGGCTCCGGCAGGGCGAACACCGCCGTCTCGGCGGCGATGATCAGGTCGCAGGCCAGGGCGATCTCGAAGCCGCCGCCCATGGCCACGCCGTTGACCGCCGCGATCAGCGGCTTGTCGAGGTCAAAGCGGCTGGTCAGGCCGGCGAAACCGGTTGCGGGCGTGCCCATGCCGCCGCCGGTGGCCTGGTGCTTGAGGTCATTGCCGGCCGAAAAGGCCCGCTCGCCGGCGCCGGTGACGATGCCCACCCACTGCTCGGGATCGACCGAAAAGGCGGTAAAGGCCTCGTCGAGCTCGAAATGCATCGGCGAATGGAGGGCGTTCATCACCTCCGGCCGGTTGAGCGTGAAGATGGTGACCGGTCCCTCGCGGTCGACCGTGATGAATTCGTAGGCCATGGAAGCGTCTCCCTGTTTGGCGGCAGCCTCCGCCACCTTCCCCTCCGTCGGTCAACCGACCTGCGTCAGTTCCCGCCGGAAGCGTTTCCAGTTCTCGACATAGTGCAGGGCCGAGCCGGTCAGGACGGCGGCCTGCTGGGCACTGACCTCGCGCACCACCTTGCCGGGGGCGCCCATGACCAGGCTGTTGTCGGGGATCTCCTTGCCTTCGGGGATCAGGGCCCCGGCGCCGATCAGACAGTTCCGGCCGATCTTCGCGCCATTGAGCACGATCGCGCCGATGCCGATCAGGCTGTTGTCGCCAATGGTGCAGCCGTGAAGCATGACCATATGGCCGACCGTCACGTTTGCCCCGATCACCAGCGGCATGCCGGCGTCCGCGTGAAGTACAGACCCGTCCTGGACGTTGCTGTTCTCGCCGATGGTCAGGGTGTCGGTGTCGCCTCTTGCGGTGGCGCCCCACCAGATACTGGCGTTCTTTTTGAAGACAACATCACCGATAACCGACGCCGTCGGTGCGATCCAGTATTCATCTTCCGAAGGCAGCCGCGGCGCCACGGCGCTTAAAGCATAAACAGTCATCCATACGCCTCGCATCTTTGCAATGTTGTCTTGGTTAACCCGTTGGAAACCACGTTAGCATGATCCTTGTCAGGCGATTCGAGGGGCGACCTTCCCTCGCATCCCGCCGCGGGCGGTTTTCGTCCGCGGTCTCCTGACCACGGAGATTCGGGTGCCGCGTATTGTGTTCCGGCGTGTTTCAGCGCCGTCAGTCTTTCGAGACAGCCGTGAGCCTCCGGGCCGCGCACGCGCATTCCTCTCCGCTATCCCGACCGCAGGGCGAGCCGTCATGGCCTCGCCCTTTTTCATGCTCCATCGGAGATTTGCCAGATGACCAAGCGTGCCCTGAAGCGGACCGTGCGCGAAGGCGCTTTCGACCATGCCCCGTTCAATGATGACGGCAAGATTCGCCGTCTGCCGGTGGATCGGGCCGGCTGGTCGCCGCTGGGACGGGAGGATGAGCGTGAGCAGGGGTATCTCAAGACAATAAAACCCAAGTCCGACGGCCAGGCCCAGTTGATGAGCGCCATCGACGAGAAGAACCTGGTCATGGCGCTCGGCCCGGCAGGGACCGGCAAGACCTATCTGGCCATCGCCAAGGCCGTGGAGGCGTTGGAGGCCGGCAAGGTGGCCAGGATCGTGCTGTCGCGGCCGGCCGTCGAGGCCGGCGAGTCGATCGGCTATCTGCCCGGCGACATGGAGGACAAGCTGGCTCCCTATCTGCGGCCGCTCTACGACGCCCTGTCGGACCGGCTGTCGATGAAACGGGTGCGGGCCCTGATCGCCGAGGGAGCCATCGAGATCGCCCCGGTCGGCTACATGCGCGGGCGGACCCTGAACAACGCCTTCGTGGTCATCGACGAGGCGCAGAACTGCACCTACGGACAGCTGAAGATGCTGCTGACCCGGCTGGGCTGGCATTCGACGATGGTGGTGACCGGCGATCCCAACCAGTCGGATCTGCTCAATGGCCTGTCAGGCCTGGGGGACGTGGCCGACCGCTTCGAGGCCGTGGCCAATATCGCGGTCGTCCGGCTGCAGGACGCGGACATCGTCCGCCATCCGCTGGTCGCTGAAATGCTGGGGGTGCTCTAGCCGCCAGTCCGGAGGCGGGGCCGCGAGCGCGGCGCCGCCTCCGTCGGCGTTTCTAGTCTTCCTTGCCGCCGCGGCGGCTGAGCGCCAGCCCGACCAGGGCGACGGCAGCGGCCACCACCGCCGTTACGGCGACGGGATGTTCCTTGGCCATCTTGCCGGCGTCCTTGGCGGCGCCCTTGACCGCCGGCAGGCCCTTGGTGCGGGCGTCTTCGGCCAGGGTTTCAGCGGCCTTGGTCAGGTCCTTGACGGCCTTGGCCATGGTGTCCTGAGCGTCATCACTGACGTGTTTGGCGGCTTTTTTCAGCGCCTGGATGGCGTCGTCGAGGAACTCGTCGCCCTCGCGCACGGCGTCCTTGATGATCGATTTGGTCATGATCGGCCTCCTGAGCCAGGGACAGCTGATCGGGGGGCGCCAGCGTCACCTGCATAGTGGTCTTGTCGCCGGCCGGTCGCGTTGACGAAGATCAAACGCCCACCGGGGACAGCCTACTCGAGGTCTTCGGCGAGAATCGCCATCTCGAACATGAACGAGCCGGGCTCGTCCTCGTCTTCGTAGATGACGCCGATAAACTCGCCCTTGAGTTCGACCTCGGCCGAATCCTTCACCTTGCGGGCCTTCACCGCGAAATGCGGATTGCCGAAGGTGCGCTTCAGGTGGGCTTCGACCTGTTTGATGTGATTGTCGTCCACGGCGTGGCTCCTGATGTGTCGGCTGCGCGGCGGGCGCGTTCGGCGCGAAACTACCGTCCTAGCCGGACGAGGCAAGCTCTATCGGCTCGGGAGGCGGCGGCGTCCGGGCGCCCTCGGCGATCAGCCAATCGCGGAACACCCTGGCGCGGGGCGAGGCGCCCGTGCTGGGCAGCAGGGCGACAAAGCCCACCCGCCCCTTCACAAACCCGAACGGGGCCTTGAGGCGCCCGCTGGCGAGGTCGCCCTGCACGAAGGCCCAGGGCCCGATCGCGACGCCCAGGCCCGCGGCGGCGGCCTCGAGCATATAGAAGTGGTGATCGAACTCGCGGTTGACGGTCGCCGGACGCAGCCGCCGCCCACGCATCTCCTGCCAGTCCCGCCAGCCGGGCTCGTAGGTCGTCGTGTGCAGGCGCGGCAGGCGTTCAAGCGTCGCCCAGCTGGTCAACGATCCATCGGCCGCCAACTCCGGCGAAACCACCGGTCCCAGATAGTGGGTCATGAAGAAGCTGACTTCGGCGTCAGCCGAAGCGCTGTCGCCCAGCGGCCGCATCCGGATCGCCAGATCGACGCCATCCTCGCGGAAATCAAACGGGCCGTTGGATTCCTCGATCCGCACCGGAATGTCGGGGTGAGCGGCATGGAAACCCGGTAGGCGCGGGATCAGCCATTTCATGGCCAGGGTGCCCAGACAGGACACCGTCAGCGGGCGGGACGGCGCGGCCCGCCTGGGCAGAGCGTCATCGATCACATCCAGCGCGCGGGTCAGCTCCTGGGCCAGGCGCAGGCCGGCCTCGGTCAGACGCAGGCGATTGCGGGGTCCCTCGGTCAGCGCCTCGCCGAGAGCCTGTTCGAGCTGGCGGATCTGGCGGCTGACCGCGCCGTGGGTGACGCAAAGTTCGTCCGCGGCCAGGGTCATGCGGCCGTGGCGGCCAAAAGCCTCGAAGGCGCGCAGGGCGTTCAGGGACGGCAGGGACCGACGGGCCATGTGATCAAACCTCACAGACCATGAGCTGATAAGTCGTTATTCAGGCGTGCGCAACTCGGGGATAGACCTCGGGATGACCACCCGACCCACGACATCGCAATGGCTTGCCATCCTCGGTCTTTGGGCCCTGGTCCTGTACGGCCTCGCCGCCGCGCCGGAACCGGCTGATCCCGGCGCGGCGCGGTCTGTGCGACTATCGCATTCGACGCCGATCGGGGCCTGCCGCTGACCGTTCCGGCTTCAGTCTAGATGCTGTAGTCGAAAATCTCGTCGGCCAGGGTGTGGTCCATGGTTCGCGCCGGTTCGTCGCAGGTCGGGCAGTTGACCAGCCGGGCCGGCACGCCGGCGGCGGTGCAGTGGGGCGGGACGTCCTTAAGAACCACAGAGCCCGAGGCGACCTTGGCGTAGTCGCCGACATGGATATTGCCCAGCACCTTGGCCCCGGCGCCCAGCAGGACGCCCTTGCCGATCTTGGGGTGGCGATCGCCGCGCTCGGCGCCGGTGCCGCCCAGCGTCACGCCGTGCAGCATGGACACATCATCACCGACCGTGGCGGTTTCGCCGATGACGATGCCGGTGCCGTGGTCGAAGAAGATGCCCTGGCCGATCTTCGCGGCCGGATGGATATCCACCTGGAAGACTTCGCTTATCCGGCTCTGAAGATAGAAGGCCAGGGTGTCGCGGCTGTGGGTCCAGAGCCAGTGCGAGACGCGATAGGTCTGCAGGGCCTGGAACCCTTTGAAGAACAGAAAGGGCTGTACATAGCCCTTGCAGGCGGGGTCGCGTTCGAAAACGGCCTTCAGGTCGGCCTCGGCGGCGTCGACCAGGGCGGGATCGGCCTCGTAGGCCTCCTGGAAAATCTCGCGGACGCTCATCGGGCTGAGTTCCAGATCCCCGACCTTTCGGGCCATCTGGAAGGACAGGGCCTCGGCCATGGTTCCGTGCGACAGGACCACCGCGTTGAGCAGGCTGCCCAAAGTCGGCTCATTGCGAACGGCGCGTTCGGCTTCATTGCGCAGGGCGGCCCAGACAGGCGGCGCGGCCAGCGCGGTGACGACTTCAAGCTTTCTGGGCATGGAAGCCCTCCCTCATCCCCGACCAGGCTATAGCACAAACCTTGATGCTTCGCCCCGGAGCCACCCTTTGACGGCATATGGGGTGGGCGGCGACGTTCGCCAAGGACCATTGCTCGCCACCCGTTCCGCCCCTAGCGTGTCGTCATGCGCCCATTTTCCGCCCCCGCCCTCGCCCTCGCGGCCATCCTCGCCCTGCCAGTCGCCGCGCCGGCAAAGGCGGGCGACAATCCGCTGACCCGCGAGGCCCTGCTCGCGACCCTGAAGGGCGACAATGTCTGGTGTTCCGGCTGGCGGGAGCGGGACCAAAGTTGCGAGGACATCGCCTTCACTGACCTCCTGTCCGGCGACAAGGTGCGCCAGGTCAGCCGCTACCGCATGTCCGACGATCCGGACCTGCAGATGGTGATCCGGGAAACCGTCATTGTGGAAGGCGCCGCCCTGTGTTCGACCTTCCATTTCGAGGACCTGGAGATCGTCGTCCTGATGGATGACGACCCGGCCCCTCCCGAGCAGGCGGCGCCCTTGCTGGGCATGCTGGCCGAAGCCATGGCCAGCCTCGAGGGCAAGAAGGCCTGCGAGGCCTATGTCCGCGACGAGGCCACCGGCGAGTTGCACGCCACCGTCACCCTCGACGGCGAGCCGGCGCCGGAGTTTGACTCGATCTATCGGCTGATCACGCCCGACACCCGGATTCTGCTGCGCCCCATGTTCGAGGACATCAAAGAGCCCGACGTCGTCTAGGACCGCCGATGAGCCCTGCAATCCCCAAACCGCCCCGGTTCGGCGAAGCCTTGCCCATAGAGCCGTCGCCCGAGACCCTGGCCTTTCTGGCCCATCGGCGCTCGGCCTCGGCCTTGGCGCTGACTGCGCCGGGCCCCTCCAGGGCCGAACTCACCGAGTTGCTCACCCTGGCCGCGCGCGCGCCGGACCACGGCAAGCTGACCCCCTGGCGGTTCATCGTGCTCGCGGGCGAGGCGAAGGCTGCATTCGCCGCGCGACTTGAGGCCCTGGCCTCCGGCCGGCCCGACGCACCCAAACTGGTCGCCAAACTCGCCAAGCTGAAGACCCCGCCGCTCTGCGTCGCGGTGCTGTCCACGCCGCGAGACGGCGACATTCCCCAATGGGAACAGATTCTGTCGGCCGGCGCGGTCTGCGCCAACCTGACCTACGCCGCCCTGGCCATGGGATTTGGGGCCAACTGGATCACCGACTGGTACGCCTACGACCCAGACGCGCGGGCCGTGCTGGGCCTGTCCGGGGCCGAACAGGTCGCCGGCTTCATCCTGATCGGGACCGCAGCGGAAGCGCCACAGGAACGGGCGCGGCCGGACGTCGCCGGACTGACTCAAGACTGGACCCCCTGAGCCCGGACATTGGAACCCCGCTTTCAGGGTCGGCGTTTACCCGCCATCGCCAACCCTGGAGCCCCCCAATGGCCACTTCCGACAAACCCGACGCCATCGCCCTGCTCAAGGCCGATCACCGCAAGGTCGAAGAGCTGTTCGCCGCCTACGAGGCGGCCACCACCGACAGGCGGAAGCAAACCCTGGCCGGCCAGATCTGCCTCGAACTGACCGTCCATACCAAGATTGAGGAAGACATCTTCTACCCGGCCTGCCGGGGCGCGGTCGAAGATGACCTGGTCGACGAAGCCTATGTCGAACACGACGGGGCCAAGATGCTGATCGCCGAAATCGAAGCCGGCGGCCCGGACGGCCAGTTCTATGACGCCAAGGTCAAGGTGCTGTCGGAAATGATCGAGCACCACGTCGAAGAAGAGGAAAAGCGGGTCGAGGGCCTGTTCAGCAAGGCCCGCGCAGCCGGCCTGGACATGGATGAGCTCGGCGACCGCATGGCTGCCGAAAAGGCCCGGCTGATGGCCGAGTACAAGGCCGACGGCCTGCCCACCCCGGAGACGACCACGCTGGAGGCGACCCGGATCGGCTGACCCGGTCAGGGCCCGGCCGCGCTTGCGGGGTCGGGCCTAGCCGCGTCCGCGATAGGGCGCGACGCCCTGGTCCGGCATCCACAGCCCCTCGGGCGCCGGTCCGCTCTGCCAGAACACATCGATAGGAATGCCGCCGCGCGGGAACCAGTAGCCGCCGATCCGCAGCCAGCGCGGCTCGGCGATCTCGACGATTTTGCGGCCGATGGCGACGGTGCAGTCCTCATGGAAGGCGCCGTGATTACGGAAGGCGCCCAGGTACAGCTTCAGCGACTTGGATTCGATCAACCAGTCGCCGGGCGCATAGTCGATGACCAGATGAGCGAAGTCCGGCTGGCCGGTCACCGGACAGAGCGAGGTGAATTCCGGGGCCGTGAAGCGCGCCAGATACAGCGTGTCGGCCTGGGGATTGGGCACGCGCTCGAGCACGGCGTCCTCGGGACGGTCGGGCGCATCGACGGCCCGGCCCAGCTGGGTGAGATGAAGGTCGCTCATGGTCAGCGGCTTTAGACCGCCCCTCGAAACGGGACAAGCATGCGCCGTCGCGGTATCAGGCGACAACGACAATGGGGAGGCGCGCATGGCGGGCAAGGATTTCGACGGCTTCGTGGTGCTGGTGACCGGCGGCTCAACGGGCCTGGGCCGGGCCATCGCGGTGGAAACGGCCGCGCGCGGCGCCGCCGCCGTAGTCATCAACTATGCGTCCAGCCAGGCCGAGGCCGAAGAAACCGGCCGTCTGGTCGAGGCCCAGGGCGCCAGGGCCGTGCTGGTCCAGGGCGACGTCGGCGAGGACGCCGACTGCCGCAGGATCGCCGCCGCCGCCGCGCCGTTTGGCCGCATCGACGCCCTGTTCAACAACGCCGGGGTGACCAAGTTCGCGCCCAATCATGGCGATCTGGACGCCGTCGACGCCGACGACTTCCTGCGGCTCTACCGGGTCAATGTCGTCGGCGCCTTCCAGATGGTGCGCGCCGCCCGCACCCTGCTCGAGACCGCGCCGCAGCCGGGCGCGGTGGTCAACACCGCCTCGATCGCCGGGGTCACCGGCATCGGCTCGTCAGTGCCTTACGCCGCGTCGAAGGGCGCCCTGACCACCATGACCCTGTCTCTGGCCCGGGGTCTGGCGCCGAAGATCCGGGTCAACGCCATCTGCCCTGGCTTCATCGACACCCCCTGGTTTGGAAAGGCCATGGCCAACGACACCGTCGAGCGCATGCGGGCGGGCGTCATTCGCTCGACGCCGCTGCAGGCCGCGTCCACGGCCGAGGACATCGCCGGCGCCGCCGTCTTCCTGGCTTCGCCGGCCTCGCGCCATATCACCGGCGAGACGCTGCTGGCCGACGCCGGCACGCATCTGGGATTCGCATCCCTGAGCATGCGCTAGCCTCCAAAGGCGCCCAATTTTTGCGCACACCCTCGCTGCAGCGCACAAATTGGTGACAGCTGCGGGGGGCGACAGCGTGTCACGGCTCTCGCTGTTAGGGCCACGGCAAGGCATCGGCCAGTGTGGACCTGCCTGAACGCCGTTCGGCCGGGCGACGCTGGCTTCACGACAAAAGCGCGGGGGCCGACGCCAACAAATAGGGGATAGCGATGAAATTTCTGAAACTTGCTCTTTGCGCCGCCACGGCGTCCTTCGCGATGGCCGGCGCCGCCGCCGCCCAGGAAGTCTCGTTCAATGTGGGCGTGACCAGTGACTACGTGTTCCGCGGCGTCAGCCAGGCGGACGAGAAGCCCGCCCTGCAGGGCGGCGTTGACGTCACCGGCGGCATTTTCTACGGCGGCCTGTGGGCGTCCAACGTCGACTTCTATGACAGCACCGACGCCGAGATCGACGCCTATGTCGGCGTCACGCCGTCAGCCGGCCCGGTCAGCTTCGACTTCGGCGCCATCTACTACGGCTACGTCAACCAGCCCTCCGGCGCTGACTACGACTTCTGGGAATTCAAGGCCGCGGCCTCGGTCCCGGCCGGCCCGGCCACGCTTGGCGCCGCCATCTACTACTCGCCCGAATTCTTCGGCGGCATCGGCGACGCGACCTACTATGAGGTCAACGCCGAGTTTTCCCCGGCCGAGAAGTGGACCCTGTCGGCCGCGGTCGGCGAGCAGACCTTCGACGCCGGCGGCGACTATTCGACCTGGAACGCTGGCGTGGGCTACGCCTTCACCGACAAGCTCTCGGCCGACCTGCGCTACCACGACAACGACATCGGCTGCGGCACCATCTGCGACAGCCGCGTCACGCTCAGCCTGACGGCGACTCTGCCCTAGGCTGACAACAAACAGGACGGCCCCGCCTCCCCGGGGTCTCCACGGGAAGCCGTCGCGATCGATCGCGACGGCTTTTCGCGTTCACGGGCCGCCTGATGTGAGTTTGGTGGGGACGGTGGGACTCGAACCCACACACCTTGCGGCTGCGGATTTTAAGTCCGCTGCGTCTACCAGTTTCGCCACGTCCCCGTTTGCCCGTGCGAGGTCGATGACGACCGTCGCTGAATGACCAGACCCTCGCCCCGCGACTCGTCCGATACGCCAAACCCCGCGGCAAGGCGACGGCGGAGTCGTCAGGCCGGAGCGTCGATCTCGGTCAGGCCGGTGATGCCCGCCTCACGCAGGGTCGCCGCCAATTCGATCATCGTCGCCTCGACCTCGGCGCCGTCACGCCCCCGGACCACCAGGTTGGAGCCATAGCCGGCGTTGGAGAAGAAGGGATAGCTGCCCAGCGACAGGTCGGGATGGGCCAGGGCCACGGCCTCCAGCGGCGCGGCGATGGCGCCCTCGCCCGAGCCGTCGACACGCAGGGTGCGGGCGATGACCACCGCCCCGCCCTTCAGCCTCGGACCGACGTCTTCCAGCATGCCGCGCATGATCGAGGGCACACCGGCCAGGACGAAGACATTGCCGATCTGGAAGCCGGGAGGGCCCTGGACCGGGTTCTTGACCAGGCTGCCGCCCTCGGGGACCCGGGCCATGCGCCGCCGCGCGGCGTTGAGTTCGCCCTGCCAGCGGGCCTGCATCATGGCGATGATCTCGGGGTGCTCGTACAGGGTCACGCCAAAGGCCTTGGCCACGCAGTCAGCGGTGATGTCGTCGTGGGTCGGGCCGATGCCGCCGGTGGTGATCAGATAGTCGTATTTGGCCCGCAGATGGTTCACGGCCGCGACGATCTCGTCCTCGTCGTCGGGCACGATGCGCCCTTCGGCCAGGTCGATGCCGTAGGTCCCGAGGTATTTGGCGATCGCCGAGAGATTGATGTCCTGGGTGCGGCCCGAAAGGATCTCGTCGCCGATGATCAGGACGGCCGCCGTCACCGGTTGCTGGCTCGCCATCGTCCTGATCCTTCCCTACATCTGTCGTCCGCCCGGACTTAGAGGCCGCATGGACTTCCCGCAACCGCTCGCCCGTGGCCATCTGGTCAGCCGCTACAAACGCTTCTTCGCCGACGTGGTGCTCGAAGACGGAACAGCGGTCACCGCCCACTGCCCCAACCCGGGCGCCATGCTCGGGGTCAATACGCCGGGGCTGGGCGTCTGGATCTCCCGGTCCGACAATCCCAAGCGAAAACTGGCCCACACCCTAGAGCTGGTCGAGACCGACGGCGGACTGGTCGGGGTCAACACGATGCTGCCCAACCGCCTGGTCGCCGAGGCCCTGGCCGCCGACACCCTGTCCGAACTGACCGGCTACGCCAGCCATCGGCGGGAGGTGGCCTATGGCGAACGCAGCCGGGTGGACTTCCTGCTGGAAGCGCCCGACCGGCCGCCCTGCTGGCTGGAGGTGAAGAACGTCCACCTGTCGCGGACGCCGGGACTGGCGGAGTTTCCTGACTGCGTGGCGGCGCGGTCGACCCGGCATCTGGAGGAGCTGGAGCGGCAGGTCGCGGCTGGCGACCGGGCAGTGGCGCTGTTCGTCGTTCAGCGCACCGACTGCACGGCATTCAACGCCTGCGCCGATCTGGACCCTGCCTTCGCAAGCGGACTGGCGCGAGCGGCCGAAGCCGGGGTCGAGGTGCTGGTCTATGCCTGCGAGGTCGCTCCGACGGCGATCCGCGTCGCCCGGCGCATTCCGTTGGTCCAGCCGGCCTAACGGTCGCCGGCGCAGGCCACGCAGACGGCGATGGTGGCGTCGATGTCGAGGCGTTTGCGGGGGATCAGCTCGCCACAAGCGGCGCACAAGCCGAAATCGTCGTCGTCGAGGCGTTTGAGGGCCGCCTGGACCTTCACCAGCTCGTTGCGGCGGCGCTGCTGGGCGGCCATGGCCATGGCCTGCTGCTGCAGGGCGTCCATGCGCGACAGCCGGCCGACGCTCTGCTGGTCAAGCTCCACGGGCTGGCGGTTGGCCTCGGTGATGGTTTCGAGGTCGGCGAGATCCGCCAGGCGCGCGGTCAGACCGGCCCTGTATCGGGCCAGTTCCTCCGGCGAGAGATCCTGATCGTCCATGACGCCCATGCTAGGGCGCTGGGACCGCCCGTGGCTAGCGGAACAGCAGGACGGGGATGGGGCAGGTGCGCATCACCGCCGCCGTGGTGCTGCCGACCACGAACTGGCGGATCGGGGAATGGCCGTAGGCGCCCATGACCAGCAGGTCGATGGCCTCGTCCCGCACATAGTCGGCGATGACGTTCTCCGCCGCGCCGGGACGCTGGACGATGTTATGGGCGCCGCCCAGGGTCGCCAGCTCTCGCCGGGCCCAGTCGAGATGCGCCTCGCGCTCGGCCCGCTCGGGGCCGGCCATGACGATGTCGCACTCGTAGCGGGCGAAGGCCGGATCGCTGCAGAGGAACTCGACCGCCCGCCGTGAACTGGGTCCGCCGTCGAAGGCGATCGCCAGCCGCTTGATCGGCTTGAAGGCGCGGGAGGCGACCAGCACGGGCTTGCTGCTGGCCCGCACGACCTGCTCCACCGAACCACCCAGATGCAGGCGGGTGAAGTCGGCGTGCTCGCCGCGCTTGCCCAGCACGACCAGTCGCGTCTCGTCTTCCAGGTCGACGACCGCGTCGACCAGACGGCCGTGACGCAGGCGGCTGGAGACGTCGGTCACGCCCAGTTCGCGGATCCGCTTCTCGGCCTCGGCCAGCATAACGCGACCGCGGTCCATGCGCAGCCGGCTGCGGCGCTCGTCGAGACTGGCCAGGTCTTCCAGCAGATGGTCATGGGCGCCCAGGCCGATGCTGCCGGACAGGTCGGCCGGAATGGCGTCGGGCGCGCGGTCGAGGACGTGCAGCAGCTCGATCTCGGCGCCGAGACCCGTGGCCGCCCAGGCCGCGTGGTCACAGACGCTGGCGCCGTAGCCGGAACCGTCGATGCAGGCGAGAACCTTGGTCATGGGCGACTCCCTAGTGTCCCAGCATGTTTTCGAGTGCGCCGGGGCTGTCGTGAACCCCAAACCGGTCAATCATGGTGGCGCTGGCCTCATTGAGGCCGACAACCTCGACCTGGGCGCCCTCGCGGCGGAACTTGAGAATGGCCTTGTCGAGCGCCGCCACCGCCGAGACGTCCCAGAAATGGGCGCGGCTGACGTCGATGCGGACCCGCTCCACCGCCTCCTTGAAATCGAACCCGGCGACGAAGGCGTCGGCCGATGCGAAGAAGATCTGGCCGAGCACGACATAGTCGCGACCCTGGCCGTCCTCTGACGGGGCCGACCGCACGGCCACGACCTTGGCCACCTTCTGGGCGAAGAAGATGCCCGACAGCAGCACGCCGGTGAACACGCCCTTGGCCAGGTCGTGGGTGGCGACGGTCACGGCCACAGTGGCCAGCATGACGAAGCTGGAGGTGCGGGGCAGTTTGGCGATGTCGCGCACCGAGGCCCAGTTGAAGGTGCCGATCGAGACCATGATCATCACCGCCACTAGGGCGGCCATCGGGATCTGCGCCACCCAGGGGCCCAGGACGACGATCATGAACAGCAGGAAGACGCCGGCCGAGAAGGCCGACAGTCGCTGACGACCGCCGGACTTCACGTTGATCACCGACTGGCCGATCATCGCGCAGCCGGCCATGCCGCCGAGAAAACCGGCCGCGATGTTGGCCAGACCCTGGCCCTTGCACTCCCGGTTCTTGTCGCTCGGCGTATCGGTCAGGTCGTCGACGATGGTCGCCGTCATCAGCGACTCGAGCAGGCCGACCATGGCCAGGGTCGCCGAATAGGGCAGGATGATCTTCAGGGTCTCGAAGGTCAGGGGGATGTCGGGCAGCAGGAAGACCGGCAGGGTCGAGGGCAGCTTGCCCATGTCGCCGACCGTCCGCAGGTCCAGCTTCAGCAGCATGGCCAGGGCGGTCAGCACGACGATGCAGATCAGCGGCGAGGGCACGACCCGCGTCACGCGCGGGACCAGGTAGATGATGGCCAGGCCGCCGGCGACCATGGCGAAGGTCTGCCAGGAGGCGCCGAGCAGCTCGGGCAGCTGGGCCATGAAGATCAGGATGGCCAGGGCGTTGACGAAGCCGGTGACCACCGACTTGGACACAAACCGCATCAGGGCGCCGAGCTTGAGATAGCCGGCGGCGATCTGCAGCACGCCGGTCAGGATGGTGGCCGCCAGCAGATATTGCAGACCGTGCTCCCGGACCAGGGTGACCATGACCAGGGCCATGGCCCCGGTCGCCGCCGAGATCATGCCCGGCCGGCCGCCGGCGATGGCCACGACCACGGCGATGGCGAAGGAGGCGTAGAGCCCGACCGCCGGATCGACTCCAGCGATGATCGAGAAGGCGATGGCCTCGGGGATCAGGGCAAGCGCGACCACCAGGCCGGCCAGCAGATCGCCCCGGATATTGCCGAGCCATTCGCGCCGCAGCGTTTCGATCGTCATTTTGATGGTCTCCCACGGCGCTGCCGGTGCGGCCGTGTTTCCGCCGGAGCGGCCAGTGTTTCAGGGTCGTCGCGCGCGAGGGTCAGATGGGTTCGGGGCTCGCCCCCGGATTCACTGCCGGCTGGACCGCTCGCCCGGACCTGCGCCGCGCCGCCGCCCCTTACCCCGCAGGGCCAAAAGGAGCAACCACGGGAAGGGTCAGGCGGGTCGGAGACCGCGCGGAAACAGCCCGATCAGGGCCAGTCCCGCGAACCCGGCGCCGACCAGAAACGTCGCCTCCGGCCCCAGTGTCGTCCAGATCAGGCCGGCGATGCCGCTGGCCGCCAGGAGGGCCGCGCCGGTGGCGAGGTTGAACAAGCCGAAGGCAGTGCCTCGCAAAGGCTCTGGCGCCACGTCGGCCACCAGGGCCGACAGAAGACCCTGGGTCAGGCCCATGTGCAGGCCCCAGAGGGCGACGCCGATCAGGACGCCGGCGACGTCGCCGGACAGGGTCAGGACCAGATCGGCGACGATCAGCACCGCCAGACCGGCGGCGAGCAGGCCGCCGCGGCCGATGCGATCCGACAGACTGCCCACCGGCGCGGCGACGGCCGCATAGACGAGGTTCATCACCACCAGAACCAGCGGGACGAGGGCGATGGGAAGGCCCACGCCCTGGGCCCGCAGGATGAGGAAGGCTTCGCTGAACCGGGCCAGGGTGAAGACGGCGCCGAGCAGGACCACGCCCCAGAAGGGACGGCCCATGGCCTTGATATCCGACCACCGGATCGGCGGCGCGGCGGGACGAGCCCCCTCGCCCTCCCGCGGCTCTTGGACGCCGAAGATGACCAGCAGGACCGCCAGCGCCGCCGGGATGACGGCCCAGGCGAACACGGCGCGGATGTCGCCCGCCAGCAGCACCATCAGGGCCATGGCCGTCAGCGGGCCGACGAAAGCGCCCACCGTGTCGAGGGATTGGCGCAGGCCGAACGCCGCGCCCCGGGCCTCCGGGGCGGTGACATCGGTGATCAGAGCGTCTCTCGGCGCGCCGCGAATGCCCTTGCCGATGCGGTCGGCGAAACGTGCGCCCAGCACCTCGAACGGCGTCACCGCCAGCGGAAACACCGGCTTGGTCAGGGCCGCCAGGCCGTAACCGATCAGAACCAGCAGCTTGCGCTTGCCGAGGCGGTCGCTGATCCAGCCGGAGAAGACCTTGCTGATCGAAGCGGTGGCCTCCGCCACGCCCTCGATCAGGCCGACGAGGGCGACGCTGGCGCCGAGCCCTGTCACCAGGAACACCGGCAGCAGGCCGTGGATGATCTCCGACGACATGTCCATGCACAGGGACACCAGACCCAGAGCCCAGACGGTGCGGGGGACGGCGCTCAATCCGCTTCTGGGCTTGTCCATCCGGCAGCTCTAGCCCGGCCGCGACGCAGGAGCCATGGCTCGTGGACGGGCGGGTCAATGTTGACGTTTCGTGCTAGGCTTACGACATAGGACAGACACAGGCTCACGTCGTTCGCCCCATTGCCGCGCGGACGAGAGGATCAGTTGATGACGATGACCGACACCATCTCCGACGCGGAATACCGCACCGGGGAAATCCGGGTTCACGGCTCCGAAGGCTTTGAAGGCATGCGCAAGGCCGGCCGGCTGGCCGCCGAATGCCTCGACATGCTGATTCCCCATGTCGTCCCCGGCGTGTCGACCGGCGTTCTCGACGACCTGGCGCGAGAGTTCGTGCTCGACAACGGCGGCCTGCCCGCCTGCCTCGGCTACAAGGGTTACATGCACACGGTCTGTATCTCGACCAACCATGTGGTCTGCCACGGCATCCCCAGCGACCGGCTGCTGCGCGAGGGCGACGTCGCCAATATCGACGTCACCGTTATCGTCGACGGCTGGCACGGCGACACCAGCCGCATGTACGGCGTCGGTCAGGTCTCGCCCCGCGCCCGCCGCCTCGTCGATGTAACCTATGAAGGCCTTGAGCGCGGGCTGGCGACGATCAAGCCTGGCTCGACCTTCGGCGACATCGGCCACGCCATCCAGAAATACGTCGAGGCCCAGCGTTGCTCGGTGGTGCGCGATTTTTGCGGCCACGGCCTGGGCCGGGTCTTCCACGACGCGCCCAACGTCCTGCATTTCGGCCGCGCGGGCGAAGGCCCGGTACTGGAAGAAGGCATGTTCTTCACCGTCGAGCCGATGGTCAATCTCGGCCGGCCGCAGGTGAAGGTGCTGTCCGACGGCTGGACCGCCGTCACCCGCGACAAGTCCCTTTCGGCCCAGTGCGAACATTCGGTCGGGGTGACCAAGGACGGCATCGAGATCTTCACCGCCTCCCCCACCGGCCAGTTCAAACCGGCGATCGCCGGCGAGGGCTAGCAGCCGCGGCGGTGGCGTCCTTCGACACGCAGCCTGAGGCTGCTGCTCGGGATGGCGGGCTGAGAGTCACTGCGGGTACGTCTGCCTGAGCAGGCGCGCAACGCCGTGTCGAAGGACGCACAGACACCTGTGGCGCCGGCCAATTGCACAACCTGCGCGCGTGCGTCATCCTGAGGCCTGCCTGGCGCGGTTCAATGGATGCGGGAGGGCCTGTGCCGCCATCCAATCCCACCACCCAACCCCACCATCTCGGCCACCGCGAACGGCTGCGCGAGCGGGCGTTGAAGAGCATGGACGCCCTGCCCGACTACGAGTTGCTCGAGCTGTTCCTGTTCCGCACCTTCCCGCGCGGCGAGGTCAAGCCGCTGGCCAAGGCGCTGCTGGCCCGGTTCGGCTCGCTGGCCGGGGTGCTGGCCGCCTCGGTCGAGGAGCTGAAGACCGTGCCCGGCGTCGGCGGCGCGGCGGCGCTGGACCTGCGGCTGCTCAACGAGACCACGCTTCGCGTCGGCCGCGAGGCGGTGCGCAAACGGACCGTCATCTCCTCTTGGAGCGCCCTGCTGGCCTATGTGAAGGTCGCCCTGGCCAATGAGCCGCGCGAACAGTTCCGCGTGCTGTTCCTCGACAAGAAGAACCAGCTGATCGCCGACGAAATCCTCAACCGGGGCACGGTCGACCATGCGCCGGTCTATCCGCGCGAGGTGGTGCGCCGGGCGCTGGAGCTTTCGTCGAGCGCCATCATCCTGGTGCACAATCACCCCAGCGGCGACCCGACCCCTTCGTCCACAGACATCGACATGACCCGCCAGGTGGTCGAGGCCGGGCGCGGGCTGAAGATCGCCGTGCATGATCATCTGGTGGTCGGGCGCGAGGGCGTGGCCAGTTTCAAGGCCCTGGGCCTGTTCTGACGGCCCCATACCGGCTTTTCGGCTTTCCCTTCCCCGCGTCACCCGGTCATCATGCCAGCAACGACATAAAGGGAGCGAACCATGGACGCCCACTCGCAGTGGACCGGCCTCGACGCCGGGCGGCTTGAGCGCATCACCGACCATATCGAGCGCAACTACATCCAGCCGGGCAAGATCAACGGCTGCCAGGTGCAGGTCACGCGCCGGGGCCATACCGCCTACGCCAGGAGCTTCGGTCAGCGTGACAGCGCCCGGGGTACGCCCTGGAGCGACGACACCATCGTCCGCATCTACTCCATGACCAAGCCGATCACCTCGGTGGCCCTGATGACCCTGTTCGAACAGGGGCTGTTCCAGCTGGACGATCCGGTTCACCGGTTCGTGCCCGAATGGCGCAACCACCGCGTCTGGGTCTCCGGCGAGGGCGCCGCCATGGTCACCGAGGCGCCCAAACGACCGGTCAGTTTCCGCGACGTACTCAGCCACACGAGCGGCCTGACCTACGGCTCCCTGCTGGCCAGCCTGACCGGCCTGCCGATCGAACACCCCGTCGACAAAGCCTACGACGCCATCGGCGTGCGGCGCGGCGACGGCGAAACCCTCGACCAGTTCCTGGGCAAGCTCGGCGAGGTTCCCCTGCGCTACCATCCCGGCGAGCAGTGGATGTACAGCCTGGCCACCGACGTCTGCGGCGCCCTGGTCGAGCGGATCAGCGGCATGCCGTTCGAGACCTATCTCAAGAAGACCATCTTCGACCCGCTGGGCATGACCGACACCGCCTTCCATGTGCCGACCTCGAAGATTCCCCGCTTCGCCGCCAACTACATGCGGTTGCCCAACAAGAGCCTGCGGCAGTCGGACGATCCGCAGAACAGCCCCTATCTGACCGACCCGGTGTTCCAGTCCGGCGGCGGCGGTCTGGTCGGGACCATGGCCGACTATGTCCGCTTCGCCGAGATGCTGCGTGGCGGCGGCGAACTGGACGGGGTCCGCATCATCGGCCCCCGCACCCTGGATCTGATGACCCAGAACCACCTCAAGGGCGGCGTCGACCTGACCCAGCTGGCCATCGGGACGTTCTCGGAGACCAGCAACGCCGGCATCGGCTTTGGCCTGGGTTTCGCCATGACCATCGACCAGACGGCCACCGGCGGTCTCTCCAGCGGCGACTACTACTGGGGCGGCGCGGCCTCGACCATCTTCTGGGTCGACCCGAAGGAGGAGCTGACAGTGGTGTTCATGACCCAGCTGATGCCCTCGGCCAGTTTCGACTTCCGGGGTCAGCTCAAGAGCCTGGTCTATTCGGCGATCGTGGACTGACCGGTCAGCCCGGCGCCACGTTGGGCTCATCCAGCCGTTGTTAAACATTAGGGCCTATTGAGAAGGTTGATTATTCGGAGCCGTATCGTCTTGCCCATGCCCGCCGCCGACCTCGAGAGCCGCCTTCGGACGGCCTTTCCGGACGCCGAGATCGTCATCACCGATCTGGCCGGCGACGGCGACCACTACAAGGCGCGTATCGTTTCTCCCGCCTTCAAGGGCCTGCCTCGCGTGCGCCAGCACCAGCTGGTCAACCGCGCCCTGGCCGATGTGCTGGGCGGCGAACTGCACGCCCTGGCCCTCGAAACCGCCGCCCCCACGGACTGAGCCCATGCGGTATCGCCCCTTCGGTCGATCCGGTCTGGTGGTGTCAGCGGTGTCATTGCTGCTCGACAGCAGCGCGCGACATTCGGCGCGGGACTGGCGAAACCTGGTCTCCACCGCGCTGGATTGCGGCATCAACGGCTTCGAAATCGCCGGCGACGACCCGACCCTGATCGAGGGAGTCGGCGAGGCCTTGAGGGCCGTCGAGCGCGAGCTGCTGTTCCTGGCCTGGCGGCCGCGGGCCCTGGCCGCTGAACCGAGCGACAGCATCGATTCCCTTCTGACCCACACCGGCCTGGGCTACCTCGATCTGCTCAGCTTCGATGGACCGCCGCCGGGCGCAGAGCCGATGGAGCGCATGCGCCGCGTGGGCCGGGTGCGGGCTTATGGGCTGACCGGCGACGACGAGGACGCCGACCTGTTGATCACGCTCGGCGCCTTCAACGCCCTGACCACCTGCTACAGCCCCGTTTCAGGATGGAAGGACCGCAATCGCCTGAAGTCCGCGTCGGAGCGCGACATGGCCATCATCGCCCGCAACATCTGGCCCGACATCATGCGCCCCAAGACCTCGGTGTTCAAAAAGCCTCTGCTCCGCGACCGGGCCAATCCCCTGGCCGGCGTTGGCGGCTACAACTTCCTCGAAAACACGCCAGGCTGGACGGCCGAGGACATCTGCCTGGCCTATGTCCTGACCGAACCGGCCGTGACCACCGTGCGGCTTGATGCTGACCGGGTCGACCGGATCATCCGTCTGGCCGAGGTTCCTGACCGGGATCTGCCCACCGGCGTGGCCGCCCAGATCGAGATGGCCCGTTTTTCGGTCGCCGAACCGGGCGCCAAGGCCGCCCGGGGTTGACCCGAACAGGTCGGGCGCCTAGCTGATAGGCTTGTTTTTCCGCCGAAAAGGCTCCCGCCGTGACTGACGCCGCCGTCGCCAACCCCGCCCATGACTTCATCGCCAAGACCGTGGCCGACCACGCGGTCGTCCTGTTCATGAAGGGCGAGCCCGAACAGCCCCGCTGCGGATTCTCCGCGCAGGTGGTGCAGATCCTCGACCATCTCGGCGTCGATTTCGTCGGCGTCGACGTGCTGCAGAGCGAAGCGCTGCGCGACGGCGTCAAGAGCTACACCGACTGGCCGACCATTCCCCAGCTCTATGTGAAGGGCGAATTCGTCGGCGGCTGCGACATCATCCGCGAGATGTTCCAGGCTGGCGAACTCAAGACCCTGATGGACGACCAGGGCCTTCTGGCCAGCTGATCCCGCCCCGGCGGGCCGTCCGATGAAACCGTTCGAGCCACCGGCGGACCGTCAGGTCTTTGACCGCCTCTTCGTCCCGGCCCCGTCCGACATCGACGAGAACGGCCACGTCAACAACGTGGTCTATCTCGGCTGGGTGCAGGATATCGCCATCGCCCACTGGCGATCGCGCGCCCCGGCCGATGAACAGGCCCGCTGGGCCTGGATCGTGCTGCGCCACGAGATCGACTATCGCCGCCCCCTGATGCCCGGCGAGACCGCCACGGGCCGCACCTGGGTCGGTACGCGCCGGGGTCCGCGCTTTGATCGCTTCGTCCGTATCGACGGCCCCGATGGCGAGGTCTGCGCCCAGACGCGGTCCGAATGGGTGCTGGTCGACGCGGTCAGCAAACGCCCCGCCCGCGTGCCCGAATGGATGGAGACGATGTTCAGCGCGCCGTCAGCGGATTGAGCACCACCACCCGGGCGCCTCTGGGCAGACCCAGTTCCGCGTAGCTGAACTCGACATCCACCGGCCTTGGCACGGCCTTGCAGCTGTCGACCCGACGACGCGCGACCGCGAGGACAAAGCCGCCGCCCCTGCGCTCAACGAAGACGGCCAGGCCCTCCTTGCTGGTGCAGCCGTTGGACATCAGCCGGACGACGAGCCGATCCCGCCCCGCGACCACCGCCAGCAGCGGCTCCAGCGCCACCATGCCGGGATCCGGCGGCGCGTAGCGGATCGACGTCGCGCAGCCACTCAGCAGCAGGGCTCCGGCGAAGAGAAGGGCGCGGCGGTTCATGCCCCCTACTTCGCCACAGTCGCGGCCATAGCAAAAGGGCCCCGGATCGCTCCGGGGCCCTTCGCAACTCTGAACGTCGTCGTCCGTCCTAGGAGGAGTAGAATTCGACGACCAGGTTCGGTTCCATCTTCACCGGATAGGGCACTTCGGCCAGTTCCGGGGCGCGGACGTAGGTCACCGCCATGTGGCGGGCGTCCAGCGTGATGTAGTCGGGGGTGTCGCGCTCGCCCGAGCTCAGGGCTTCAAGCACCAGCGCCATGTTGCGCGACTTTTCGCGGACGGAAACGACGTCGCCGGCCTTCACGCGGTAGGAGGCGATGTTGACGCGCTTGCCGTTGACCAGCACGTGGCCGTGGTTGACGAACTGGCGGGCGGCGAACACGGTCGGCACGAACTTGGCGCGGTAGACGATGGCGTCCAGCCGCGACTCGAGCAGGCCGACCAGGTTCTCGGCCGTGTTGCCCTTGCGGCGCGCGGCTTCGGTGTAGGTGCGGGCGAACTGCTTTTCAGTCAGGTTGCCGTAGTAGCCTTTGAGCTTCTGCTTGGCGCGGAGCTGCAGGCCGAAATCGGAAATCTTCTGTTTGCGGCGCTGGCCGTGCTGGCCGGGGCCGTAGGACCGCGAATTCACCGGGGACTTGGGACGACCCCAGATGTTTTCGCCCATCCGGCGGTCGATCTTGTACTTGGCGCTATGGCGCTTGGACATATGGTCTCTTTCAATTCGACACGGGCCGGCCCCTCCCCGAATGGAGGCGCGATCTCAACGGCGGCTTCGCATCATCCGTCATGAATTCCTGCACCGTCCGGAGAACCGGCGGCGTGGGAAGGCGCGCTTATGACGAAGCGGCGGCGGGGAGTCAACTTTGGGGGGCGCTTGGGCGGTCAATCTCCCACCCTTGTCATCCCGGCCTGAGCGGAGCGGAGAGCCGGGACCCGGATTCGGCCTCTCACCCTGTCGATGGGGTTTGATCTGGGTCCCGGACAGCCGCTGCGCAGCTTCCGGGATGACAGTTGAGGCATACCCCTCCCCCCGACTCGCCGTTTGTCGTTAGATGGCCTCGGGCAATTCCTCGAAACCATGGGCCAATGGCGTTCGACACCTCTTCCGCCCGGCGGACCCTCGCCATCGTCGGCGGCGGGTTCAGCGGGGCGCTGCTGGCGCTGAAACTGGTCGCCCTGCGGCCCGGTTGGCGCGTGGTGTTGATCGATCCGTCGAGCCGGCCCGGCCGCGGCCTGGCCTACGGCGCCTGCGCCCCCTCGCATCTGCTCAATGTGCCCGTCAACCGGATGGAGGCCGGCCTCAGCCCGGCCTTTGCCGACTGGCTGACCGGCCGGTCCGAGATGGCCGAGGCACTGGCCGAGAGCGGCGGAGAGATCAGCGACGCCTTCTCGCCCCGCGAACTGTGGGGCCAGTATCTGCAGCAGCAGGTCTCCGCCGCCCGGGTAACCGACCACGGCCCCGGCCTGACCGTGCTGCGCGGCGAGGCCGTTCGGCTGCTGGACGAGCCGCGCCGCGGGCTGATGCTCGGCGACGGCCGCGAGGTCGAGGCCGACACGGTGGTGCTGGCCACCGGCAACCTGCCGCCCCGCCCGCCCCTGCCCGACGGCAGCTGGCTGCGCGACGCCGCCGTCTTCGCCGCCGATCCCTGGGCCCATGACGCCCTGGGCGGCGTCGCCCCCGACGCGCCGGTGCTGCTGCTGGGCACGGGCCTGACCATGGTCGACATCGCCCTGAAGCTGGCCGAGAGCGGTCATCGTGGGCCGATGCTGGCGGTATCGCGCCGCGGCCTGCTGCCCGGCGCCCACCGCTATGGCGGTCACTGGGAGCCGTTCCTGGCCCCGATCCTGCCAGTCAGCCCCCTGACCCTGTCGAAGGCCATCCGCGCCGAGGTCCGCCGCGCCGCCGAGGCCGGCCAGCCCTGGCAGCGGGTCATCGACGCCGTGCGACCGGTGATCGCCCGCATCTGGTCGAGCTGGACGTCTGCTCAGAAGCGCCAGTTCCTGCGCCATCAGCGGCCGCGCTGGGACGTCCACCGTCACCGCATGGCCCCGCGCATCGCCGAGCGGATCGACGCCCTGATCGCGTCAGGGCAGCTGTGCGTCCGCGCCGCCCGCAGTCGCGACTGGACCCCGGCCGGCGATGGCGTAGCCGTGACCCTGCAGCCGCGCGGCGGCGGCGCGTCCGAGACCCTGACGGTCGCGAAGGTGATCAACTGCACCGGCCCGCGCAGCGACCTGCACGGCCTGGAGGTTCCGCTCTACGCGGATCTGGCCCGCAAGGGACTGATCGCGCCCGACGATCTGGGGTTGGGTCTGGAGACCGCCGACTGCGCCGTTCTGGACGCCCGGGGCGAGGTCTCGACCTGGCTCCATGCGCTCGGCCCCCTGACCCGTCCCGCCTGGTGGGAGATCACCGCCGTCCCCGAGATCACCGCCCAGGTCGACGGCCTCGCCCACCGCCTGGCCGAGGATGCGGTGGCGACGCCGGTGCTTTCAGAGGTGTTCGTCGACCTCGGCGCGGGGATCTAGGCTTCCGCAGCCAGGGTGAAACTGGCGATCGGCATCGGCGCCGCTCGCCGCGCTCCGGTGACGGCCGTCGCGCAGCCTGCCGTCGGACGCGCGACAGGTGGAGAGGACCTCCTAGGTCATGGCGCGAATCCGATCGAGGCCGCGATCCGGTCGGCGATGGCCGGATCGGCGTCAGCGCCGACCTGAATCCAGACATGCAGCTGGGTCGGCCAACCCGTCTCCCGGAACCATAGGTATTCCACCGGGCGGCCATCGCGCAGCGCCACTTTCAGCCCGCCGCCACGGCCTTCCACCTTCAGGTCTTTGTGCATCGGAAAGCTGGCGAAGCCGCCCACGTAGACGCCGACGTAGCTGTCTGCGCCCTTCACCACGTCAAAGACGATGAAATCCGGGCCGCGCGGCCGCGGCGTGACCTCGAACCCGGCAGGGAGATCGATCTTGAACGGCAAGTCGGCGACGGCGGCCGCTTCGGCGCGAGCCGCCGCCGGCGTGGCCATCGGGGCCAACGCCAGGGCAGCGGCGATCAGCAACGTCCGCATCAGAACACCACCACCGACCGGATGCTCTCGCCCGCATGCATCAGGTCGAAGGCCTTGTTGATATCTTCCAGCGGCATGGTGTGGGTGATCATCGGGTCGATCTGGATCTTGCCGTCCATGTACCAGTCGACGATCTGCGGCACGTCGGTGCGGCCACGAGCGCCGCCGAAGGCCGTGCCTTTCCAGACCCGGCCGGTGACCAGCTGGAACGGCCGGGTGGCGATCTCCTTGCCGGACTCCGCCACGCCGATGATGATGCTCTCGCCCCAGCCGCGGTGGCAGGCTTCCAGCGCCTGGCGCATGACCGTGACATTGCCCGTGGCGTCAAAGGTGTAGTCGGCGCCGCCGTCGGTCAGGGCCACCAGATGGGCGACGATGTCGCCGTCGATGGTCTTGGGATTGACGAAATGGGTCATGCCGAACCGGCGGCCCCATTCTTCACGATCGGGGTTGATGTCGACCCCGATGATCATGTCGGCGCCGACCAGCTTCAGGCCCTGAATGACGTTGAGGCCGATGCCGCCGAGGCCAAACACGATGCAGTTGGCGCCCGGTTCGACCTTGGCCGTGTTGGTCACCGCCCCGACGCCGGTGGTCACGCCGCAGCCGATGTAGCAGGCCTTGTCGAAGGGGGCGTCCTTGCGGATCTTGGCCACCGCGATCT
This sequence comes from Caulobacter sp., assembly GCA_030680355.1. Lineage (GTDB taxonomy): Bacteria > Pseudomonadota > Alphaproteobacteria > Caulobacterales > Caulobacteraceae > Caulobacter. Next base: position 17,610 of record JAUXVF010000003.1, on the reverse strand, counting down.
CGGGCAGCACCGTGTGGTTGGCGAAGGTCGAACAGCCCATGTAGTGGGCGATCGGCCGGCCCTTGTAGCTGAAGCGGCTGGTGCCGTCGGGCATCTGGCCCTTGCCCTGGGTGCCGCGGATGGCCGTGCAGAGGTTGGTCTTGCGGCTGAGGCAGCTTTTGCACTGCCGGCATTCGGGCGTGTAGAGCGGGATCACGTGATCGCCGGGAACGACGCTGGTCACGCCGGCGCCCACCTCCAGCACCACGCCGGCGCCCTCATGGCCGAGGATCGAGGGGAAAATGCCCTCGCTGTCGAAGCCGTCGAGCGTATAGGCGTCGGTATGGCAGATGCCGGTGGCCTTGATCTCGACCAGCACCTCGCCGGCGCGGGGACCTTCCAGATCGACCTCGACGATCTCCAGCGGCTTTTTGGCTTCAAAGGCGACGGCGGCGCGGGTTTTCATGGGACGACTCCTGTGATCGCCCGCAACCTAGCGCGTCCGCCGCGTTCGTGAAGCCTTGCCCTCGGCCTATTCGGGCGGCGGCTCCGCTTTCGCCGCCTTCTGCCGCGCCAGTTTCTCCAGCACCCGGCCGCGGCCCTTCGACAGGGCGGTGACGACGCCGCGCCAGGTGCGGACTTCCTGGTCAGTCAGGCGGGAGCGGCCCAGGGAGATGCGCAGATTGCGGACCATCGACGGCTTCTTCTCCGGCGGGTGGAAGAAGCCGGCGGCGTCGAGCTCGCCCTCCAGCTGTTCATAGAGGCCGACCACCGCGGCCATGTCGGCCGGTTCGTCGACGTTCTGGGCGAAGGCCTCGCGCGGGCGGTCGGCGACGCCCATCCGCCACTCATAGGCGTTGAGGGCCACGGCCTGGGCCAGGTTCAGGGAGCGGAACTTCTCGTCGACGGGGATGGTGACGATGCCGTGGCACAGGGCGATGTCGTCGGTCTCGAGGCCCGCCCGCTCGCCGCCGAACAACAGGCCCACGCCCTGCCCGGCCGCCACGGCGTCATGCAGGCCCGCCGCCGCCTCTCGGGGGGTGAGGACCGGCAGCTGGGTGCCGCGCGACCTTGCGGTGGTGGCGTAGACCAGCCGCAGGTCGGCGACCGCGTCCTCGAGCCGGTCGAAGACCTTGGCATTGTCCAGCGGCCAGTCGGCGCCCGAGGCCGAGGCCCAGGCCCGCTCCTGCGGCCAGCCGTCGCGGGGCCGCACCAGCCGCAGGTCGCTGAGCCCGAAATTGGCCATCACCCGCGCCACCGCGCCGATGTTTTCGGCCAGCTGCGGCGCGTTGAGGATGACGACGGGAGCGGTCACGGCGATCTCCGCGTCCCCGAAGCGGGGACAGGCTGGTTTCAGACGGAAGGCGGCGAGATAGCAGAAAAGACGGCGGGCGGGGGACCCTTCGCGCGGTTGCGGGGTTATCTGTCGGGCCATGCGCGCCCTTCTCCTCCTTTTCATCGCCCTTCTGCTCAGCGGCTGCGGTCCGTCCACGACCTTGACCCACGGCGCCCCGCGCCGGCTGGACACCGAGCGGCTGGACGCGGAGATCGCGGCCATCGCCGCCCGCGCCGCACCGGCGCGGCTGGAGGTCGCGGTGCAATCTCTCGACGGCGGCGAGGTCTGGGCCTGGGACCGGCTGCGCGCTTATCCCCTGCAGAGTGTGTTCAAGGCCCCGCTCGGCGCGGCGGTGCTGGCCGAGGTCGACGCCGGGCGGCTGTCGCTCGACGAGGTGGTGATCCTGGCGGAAAAGGACATTTCGCCGGCCTACAGCCCGGTCGCTGACGCCTGGCCCGGGCGGGTCGACTACAGCGTCGGAGAGCTTCTGGTCCGGGCGGTCGGGGGGAGCGACAACACCGCCGCCGATGTGCTGATGAGGAAGATCGGCGGCCCCGGCGCGATCACCGCCTGGCTGCGCGCCAACGGCGTCCATGGTCTTCGGGTCGACCGCTACGAGCGCGAGCTGCAGCCCGAGATCTACGGCATGGCCTCGTTCCGGATCGGCTGGAAGGGCTGGCCGGCCTTCAGGGCCGCCCGTGACACCGTGCCGGAGGCGACCCGCCGCGCGGCCACGGCCCGTTACCTGACCGATCCGCGCGACACGGCCACGGCCAGCGGGGCTTTGCTGTTTCTGGGCCGGCTGGCCAACGGCCAGTTGCTCTCCCCGAAGAGCACCGCCCTGCTGCTGAAGATCATGACCGAGACCACCACAGGCCAGAACCGGCTGAAGGCCGGGCTGCCCGAGGGCGCGCGGCTCGCCCACAAGACGGGGACCTCAGGAACCGACCTGGGGCTGACGCCCGTCGTCAATGACATCGGCGTCGTCACTCTGAAGGACGGCCGGCGCCTCGGCGTGGTGGTGTTCCTGGCGGGATCGACCCAGGACGAGACGGCGCGCGACCAGATCTTCGCCGACACCATGCGAGCCATCATCGCTGCCGCCGACTAGCCTCAGGCGGCCTGCTCAACGCCCAGGGCGGCGTTTCGCGCCATCGCCAGGGCCGTGATCAACTGCAGCGGCCGCAAGGGTTTGGCGACATGTAAATCCGCCCCCGCCAGGCGGCCTGCTTCGATATGCTCGTCCATGGCGTTGGCGGTCAGCATGACGATCAGCACCGGCGCGGCCCCGGTCGCGGCCTCCTGCTCGCGGATCAGCCGGGTGGCGGTCAACCCGTCCATGACCGGCATCTGCATGTCCATGAGGATGGCGTCGTAGCCGTCCGCGAAGGCGGTCACGGCCTCCTGGCCATTGCCGACGATGGTCAGCTCGACCCCGAACGGTTCGAGGACGATCTGGACAACCTTCTGGTTGGTGGGATGGTCCTCGGCGACCAGCACGCGCAGCCCCTGCAGAGCGGAGACGTCAGTTTCGGGCGCGTCCTCCTCCGCCACCGGCATGACCGCACGCGGCAGAGGCAGCACGATGGTGAACACCGCGCCCTTGCCCGGCCTGGCCGTGGCGTCGAGATCACCGCCCATCATGCCGACCAGGGCCGAACAGATCGACAGGCCAAGACCGGTGCCGCCAAACCGGCGGGTAATGGTGTCATCGGCCTGCTCGAACCGCCGGAACAGGCGATCGCGGGCGGCCTCGTCGAAGCCGACGCCGGTGTCCCTGACCGTGAACTTCAGACTCTCGCCGACCTGGTCGACCGTGAGAACAACCCGACCCTTGTCGGTGAACTTCACGGCGTTGCCGAGCAGGTTTGACAGGATCTGGGCGATGCGGCCGCTGTCGCCAAGGTAGGCGCCCCTGGCCCTGGCCGCGATGGTCCAGGTGAGCTTGAGCCCCTTGGCCTCGGCCGAGGCGCGATGCAGGTCCGCCATGGCGGCGACCGTCCGCTCGATCTCGAACGGCGCCGGCGACAGCTGGAACTGGCCTGCCTCGATCTTGGAAACGTCGAGAATGTCGCTGAGCACCTGTTCCAGCAGCCGTCCCGATGACGTCACCAGGTCGGCCAGCTCCCGTCGCCTGACGCGGTCGTCGGTCTCGGCCAGTTGGTCGGTCAGGGCGATAACCCCGTTCAGCGGGGTGCGCAGCTCGTGCGACATATTGGCCAGGAAGGTCGATTTGGCGCGATTGGCCCGGTCAAGATCAGCCGTTCGCGCCGCGACACGCTCCTCCAGCGACCTCAGAAGCTCATCGTTCTCGCCCCTCTGCTGGCGCAGCATGCGTGCGAGGTCGCCGATTTCATCCGGTCGCGCCTCGACCCAGGGGGCCCGGGCCACACCGTGGCGGCCGTGAGCCATCGACAGGGTGACCAGCGGGTCAACCACCTCCCGCCGAATGATCCCGAACAGCAGAATGGCCTGGACCACGATGCCAAGCATGCCAAACAGCAGCACCCAGGAGGCTGTCCGGGCCGCGGACTTGGCGATCTCGGACGCCGGCATGGTGATCACGAGATACCAGTCGGGCTCGGACAGGTGGCCATAGGCGACCACGAGTTTGCCGCTTCGGAAGGCGCCGGTGCGTCCGCCCACAGCGCGAATGTTCGCCACCAGCGGGGCGACGCCGAGTTTCTCCTGTTGGCTGAGCAGCTCCGCGGCCCCGACAACGCCGTCCCGGCCCAGACCCGGCGCCGCGATCAGCTCGCCGTCGGCGGACACGATCATGTTGGCGCCGCCCTCGACGGACGTTCCAATCGCGGCCTGGAGGTAGGAATCCAGGGCGATGGTCGTCCCCCAGGCGCCGACATGAACGCCGTCGATGTCGATCGGCGTCATACAGGCGGTGGTCAGCGCCTTGCCGGTCGGATCGCTCATCAACTTGCGCAGCTTGGTGCAATTCATGGCCCGCTCCGGGTTGGCGGCAGGCCTTGTCAGCTCGGTCATCTCCTCGGCGCTGAAATCCAGCGTCGCGGGGGCATCCTGGCGATAATAGATCAGCCGGTCGTCGCGGTCGGGACCGTAGATCACCATCCGGTTGTCGGGGGTGAACATGTAGAGGTTGTCGTAGCGCGAATGCTGCGCCTCGCCGGCCATGGCCGTCACTTCCAGGGCAGACACAAACAGGGCCTTGGTCGGGGCTGAGATATCGCGTCCGTTGGCCATGAAGGCGCCCAGGCCGTACATGTAGTGGCCATTGACGGCGGCGCCGTCGAACAGGCGCGGATCGCTTCGGCGGGTGCCGTCGGCCTTGAGCGGAAAGAGGCGATTGAACTGACCATCAAGGTCGGCGCCCCGAACGGTTCCGATCCGCCGCATCAGCGCGGCGGTGGCGTCGCGGTGAACCTGCGCCAGATCGCTGAACAGACGGTCCTCGGCGTCAGTGCGGGTCTGCGCGTAGAGCTGCAGGTTGCCGATCTGCCGGTTCATCGAGGCGCGCTGCACAAAGCCGAACGTCGCCGCCGTCACCAGGCCGGTGACGGCGATGGAAAGACCGACGACGATGGCCAGCAGCTTTCGCGCCAGCGGCGACGGAAGGTTCTTCATGTTTTGAGTCGGCCCCTATCCCGATACCGACGGTAGGCGTCAGTCCTGAAGATTGGATTGACCGATTCAGGGCCGGCGGACGGCTCGCCTTCCCCCGTCGCCCGCGAACCGCTATAGCCCCACCAGCCCGCGCTCGCGGCGGTCCTGTGCGCCGCCGCTTTTCCCTATGAGAGCGCGCCCAACGGAGAATTTCCCCATGGCCAAGATCAAGGTCGCCAATCCCGTCGTCGACATGGACGGCGACGAAATGACGCGGATCATCTGGAAGCTCATCAAGGACAAGCTGATCTTCCCCTACCTCGACCTTCAGCTCGACTATTACGACCTGTCGATCGAGCATCGCGACGCCACCGACGACCAGGTGACCATCGACGCCGCCGAGGCCACCAAGAAGCATGGCGTGGCCGTCAAATGCGCGACCATCACCCCCGACGAGCAGCGGGTCGAGGAGTTCGGCCTCAAGAAGATGTGGCGCAGCCCCAACGGCACGATCCGCAACATCCTGGGCGGCGTCATCTTCCGCGAGCCGATCATCTGCCAGAACGTGCCCCGCCTGGTGCCCGGCTGGACCCAGCCGATCATCGTCGGCCGCCATGCCTTCGGCGACCAGTACCGCGCCACCGACTTCCTGTTCCCCGGCGCCGGCAAACTGACCATCAAGTTCGAGGGCAACGACGGCACGATCATCGAGCGCGAAGTGTTCGACGCCCCCGGCAGCGGCGTGGCCATGGCCATGTACAACCTCGACGACTCGATCCGCGACTTCGCCCACGCCAGCCTCTCCTACGGCCTGACGCGCAACTACCCGGTCTATCTGTCGACCAAGAACACCATCCTCAAGGCCTATGACGGGCGCTTCAAGGACATCTTCCAGGAGGTGTTCGAGGCCGACTACGCCGACAAGTTCAAGGCCCTGGGCCTGACCTACGAACACCGTCTGATCGACGACATGGTCGCCTCGGCGCTGAAATGGTCGGGCGGCTACGTCTGGGCCTGCAAGAACTACGACGGCGACGTTCAGTCCGACATCGTCGCCCAGGGCTTCGGCTCGCTGGGCCTGATGACCAGCGTGCTGGTCACCCCCGACGGCAAGACCCTGGAGGCCGAGGCCGCCCACGGCACCGTCACCCGCCACTATCGCCAGCACCAGAAGGGCGAGTCGACCTCGACCAACTCGATCGCCTCGATCTTCGCCTGGACGCGGGGCCTCGAGCACCGCGGCAAGCTGGACGGCAACGACGCCCTGATCGCGTTTGCCCGCACCCTGGAGAAGGTCTGCGTCGACACCGTCGAAAGCGGCTTCATGACCAAGGACCTGGCCCTGCTGGTCGGCGACAAGCAGAACTGGCTGACCACCGAGGGCTTCCTCGACAAGGTCGACGAGAACCTCAAGATCGCCATGTCGGCGGCCTAGTTTCGATTCTCCGCTCTTCTCCGTGAAAACGGGGCCCCAGGCCTTTTCCGAAGGCCTGGGTGCGAGCGGGAGGAAGCCTGAACAAACCTGGGTCCCGCCATCGCGGGGATGAGCGGAGCGGCTGCGGCAGATGTCCGAGCGCAATCCTCTACCGTCCGCCGGCCGCATCCGACCGCTGGCGCCGGCCGACCGGGCGGCCTGGGACCGGCTGTGGGCCGGCTATCTGACCTTCTACGACTCCGGCGTCGCGCCCGAGGTCACCGAGGCGACCTGGACGCGGCTGCTCGACCCGGCGGCGCCGATGTTCGCCCTGGTCGCCGAGGATGAGGCCGGCGTGTTCGGCCTGGCCCAGTGCGTGCTGCACGCCTCGACCTGGTCGACGACGCCCTACTGTTACCTGAACGACCTGTTCGTCGATCCGGCGCGGCGGGGCGGCGGCGCGGGCCGGGCCCTGATCGAGGCCGTCCAGGCCGAGGCCGACGCCCGGGGCGCGGGCCGGGTCTACTGGATGACCCACGAGACCAACGCCGTGGCGCGCCAGCTCTATGACCGGGTCGCGACCCGCAGCGGCTTCATCCAGTACCAGCGCTGACCGGCCCGCCCCTCAGAACGGTCCGCGGGCGAAGATACAGATCTTGTTGCCGGTCGGATCGCGCAGATAGGCGCCGTAAAAGTCCTTGGAGTCTTCAGGGCGCAGCCCCGGCCCGCCCTCATCGGTTCCGCCGGCGGCCAGGCCGGCCGCGTGGGCGGCCTTCACCGCCTCGACCGACGGCGCCAGGAAGCCGACCATGACGCCATTGCCGCCCCGGGCCGGCTGGCCGTCGAAGGGCGGACAGATGAAGACGTCCTGCGCCTCGCCCGCCGGGCCATAGCCGGCCCAGCCGTTGCTGAAGAAACCACGCTCACCGCCGATGGGCGCGAAGACCGCGTCCCAGAAAGGCAGCGACTGTTCGACGTCCAGCGCGCCGATGGTGACATAGCCGATCATCGCGGCCTCCCCTGTTCTGACCGAACAAGGTTAGATCGGACGGGGGAACATAACAAGAACGTTTAGCGTTGGGCCCGCGCCTCTAGCGCTCGCCCTCGGGCAACTGCACATGCACCAGCTTCCAGGTGAACAGGGCCCGCCGCTCGAAGGTGAACACCGTCACCGCGGCCTTCTGGCCCGGGCGGCTGACGGCGATGCGGGCGCGGTTGGTGCCCCAATAGGGCATCGACGGCCAGGGGCCCTTCATCGTCGTGGTCAGCCGGGCCTCGAAGGTCGGCGCCGGCGGGGCCGGCGGCGGCGCCATGCCCGGGCGATAGCCGCGGGTCAGGGCCGACAGTCCCGGCAGCGTCAGGTAGCGGTCGACCTTGGGCTCGGGCGGGGCCAGCGGCTCGATGGCGCGTTTCAGCGCCCCGACCGGATCCTGCCAGATCGACGGCGCTTCGGCCTGGTTGGCCGGGGTCGGCGCCAGCTGGGCGGTCAGGCTCTTGCGCACCGCCGGGAAGTCGACGAGGTCGGCCGTGGCCTGGACGTCCTCGGCCGCCGTCGCCGCCCGCAGGGCGCGGAAGGCGAAATAGGGCGCGCTGGCGAAGGCGAGACCGAAGATCACGGCCGCCAGCAGGAGGGTTTTGAAAAGGTCGAACCGCATGGGGCCTGCCTGGTTAACGCTGAGCCGCCCACAGAACACGGCTTCCGCCCCCGCTGGCAAGGGCGGCTCGCCCCTCGGGCGAGTGGAGACGGCGGTCCGGCGGCTGCGGCGCGCGCGAGTCCCGCCTTGTCCCGCGATGTCGCGACAGGATTGGTCCCGGGAGTCTCGCGTCGGCGGGGGGCTCGGGCGGGGAGCGGCGCCGGCTCATCGGCGCGGTGGAAGAGGGGCGCCCTGGCCGGGTTACAGACGACCCGTGTCGCGCGTTCTGGGCGGCGTCACTGTGGTTCCCCGAGGTTCCGGGCCGCTCGCCCAAGATGAAAGTGGGCAGCCGGACCTGTTTCGTACAGTGTCACCGTAATCCCTGACAGTTCCGCCGGACCGCCTCAGGCGGCGACGAGAACCTTGTCGACGACGATGTCGTCGGCGCGGGCCCTAGCCTGCGCCATGTCATAGGTCGTCTGCATGCGCATCAACGTATCGGCCTTGACGCCAAAGGCCTTCTCGAACCGGATCGCCATGTCCGCCGAAAGAGCGGTGTGGCCATTGAACAGGTTGCTGAGGGTCTGGCGGGTCACATGGAAGGCGGCTGAAAGGCGGTTGATGCTGACACCGTGGGGATCGACGACTTCGCTCTTCAGCCAGTCACCGGGATGAACCGCCAGCGAGGGATGCATGGTCATAGCCATCAGTGATAATCCTCCAGGTTCAGGTCGGCGATTGTCGCTTCATCGATCTTGATGAAGGTCAGGCGCCAGTTCTTCGTCACTGTCATCGCCCAGCGCCCGGCCTTGTCGCCAACCAACTCGTGCAGCCCGTAATTGGGTGGCACGGCCAGTTCGTCAAAGCTGCCCGCAGCATCGATGAATGCCAGCATCTTGCGGATACGAGCGACGTCGCCCACCAGACCCTTTGCGTTGCCGGTCTCGAAAAACCGCCGCAGCCCTTTGTGGGTGATGCGCTCGATATCCATGACATCTTATGTCAAACGCTGCTTTACATGTCAAACGATGCTTGACGCTGCGGCCGGCGCCCGAGGCCCGCATATGACCCATGGGTCTTGTCCGGATAACGACAGTGACCGAGAAAGCCCCTGCCCAGAAGGACTACGGTGACACTGTATGAAATAGCCCCCGGGTCCCGTCGCGCCGCCGAGGTGGGCCGCCGGCGCTCGGACCGGGCGGGACGCTCGCCGATCAGGCGCGTTTGGTACAGGATCGACCTGGCCGCGTTACAGGCGGCCGGCGCAGCGCGCTTTGGGCAGGGTCACTGTGGTTCCCCGAGGTTCCGGGCCGCTCGCCGAAGACGAAAGTGGGCAGCCGGACCTGTTTCGTACAGTGTCACCGTAATCCGTAATCCAAATTCGAGGGCTTGAGTGGCTGGAAGAGCGCCGCTGAGACCGGTAAAGCCTTGCCCTCAACAACCGGCCGATGGCGCGAGAACAAGGCCCTGGCCGCCCGTCCACGACGGTAGCGGAGCCGCTCGCGCAGCGCGCCTCACACAAGGCGCGGTAGCAAGCGAGCGGCGCAGCGACTGCCGCGCCCGATCCCGAGTTTCAGTATATGATTCCGTTATTTTCTAGGCTGATTTTCTCAGCGTATTCCCGCATCACGCCCCAGCACACAAGATGCAGTTCGGCTAGGCCACCATCGAGTGAGGTGTCAAAGGAAGCTGTAATGGCTCCCTTATCAAAAACAAACGACACGACACCTTGAGATTCCGCCACGCCCTTAACTATCTCGAACGCATCTTTAGAGCATGCAATTGAGGTAACTATAGATTTCCCATCATCTAACTGCACGAACAGGCATTCCGCCTGATCAGACAAAACGTCATCAACTCCTATAAGCACTCGGGTCGGATTCTCACATTTTACCTGACAGCGAGTTGCTGTCTTTCGAGATAGCGTATCGGCTATATGTTTTGAGACCAAGCGCTCAAGAATGGGGTCAAGTCGAGTTTGCTTCACAGTTTTAATTTCGGTCATACGGCCTAACTGCCCCTCCGTTCTTATAGGGAACGCTTCCATCTGGCCTAACGATGGGATTGCCTGCGGCATCTGTTTTTGCCGGTGCCACATGCACGTTCTTGGATGCGTCGTGTGGCTGACCTCCGCCCGGATGGGGGCCATGTTTCGATATGGCCACACTTCGACCACTACTGTCCGTAGTCACCTGAGTGCGCGACGCAGACGGCGTAGGTCGCCCTCCCGGCATCTTAACATCGGAACTCGATCGCGAAGTAGGCACCCCTGCGTCTCGCATCGCCTGCCGTGCAGCGGCGCGCGATGTAGTCCCGGCTGCGGCGACTCTCTCACCGGCCCTAACGGCTTTGATCGCAGCGCCAGCTCCCCCAGGCACGATAGGTACAGCCGTCGCCGCGACATCTACAACAAGCCCGACACCATCGACAGCAGCGGCGCCCCAACGACCGTTGCGTAGGTTATCCGTCAGGCTGGCGGCACCAATCGCTACGTTCGCGAGATCCCAGATTGTTTCGGCAACCTGGCCATCGGGATCGGTCTTATTGAGCGGATCGTTCCCAACGTAGGCGTACATGTTGAGATCATCGTCGTACCCGATGGGGTCGGTTTGCAGGAACCGCCCCAGCCCCGGATCATAGACCCGGGCCTTGTAGTGATAGAGCTGCACCTCCGGCAGGGCGATCTGCCCCGTGTAGCGGAACCGGGAGCCGCCGGCGCTCCAGACGTCGCCTGGCTCGCCCCAGGGGCCGTATTTGTAGACCCGCGAGGATGTGACCGTGCCCGCGCCGTCGGCCCAGCCGATCACGCTGCCCTGACGGTCCTGCATCAGCCAGCGGCGGTCGCTGGCGCCCGCGCCCTCATACCAGACCAGGGGTTCGTCAACGCCGGCGCCGTGAACATAGCGCCGTAGCAAAGTCCCAGACGCGTTGTACTCCGCCGACAGCCGGTCGCCGTCATAGAGGAAGCTGGTCGTCGTAGCGCCGGCCACCGTGGCGCGCAGGCGACCCTTGGGATCATAGCTCAGCGACATGCTGGCCGAGCCGCCAACCGCCGTCAGGCGATTTTCCACATCGTAGGATGACGGCGACACGGTATGACATAGCCCCCGGATCCCGTCGCGCCGCCGAGGTGGGCCGCCGGCGCTCGGGCCGGGCGGGATGCTCGCAGATCAGGCGCGTTTGGTACAGGATCGACCTGGCCGCGTTACAGGCGGCCGGCGCAGCGGGTTTTGGGCAGGGTTACTGTGGTTCCCCGAGGTTCCGGGCCGCTCGCCGAAGACGAAAGTGGGCAGCCGGACCTGTTTCGTACAGTGTCACCGTAATCGCCAAGGAGGGCCCTCTTCATGGAACATGAAAAGTACGTGTCCTTGTTCTACAAACCCATCAATCATCTTTTCTCAGCCAAACCACCATCAATCGCCGAAAGATAATTCCAGATATTACTGATATTGAGAGGTATTTAATATTTATGGTTCTCAGTATATCTGAAAGCCCCACTCCAATACTATTCGATATTACCCAATATAGAAATAGAAAAAACGCAACGTATAGTATTGCTTCAGCAACAACCCCTCGAACGTAAGGCAGGTTGATTTTCATCTTTCGGGCCATGTTTTCAGTTGAAATCAGCACTTGTCGATCTTGCGACATGGGGCGTCTGGCGGCACTGGTTTTGATAGCAGTTCTATGACCCGCCGTGGGATCTTGAAGACAAATGTACTGGTTGTGGGCCTCGCGACGACCCCTCCCCAGCTCAACCCTGTGTTGGGCTTTGCCTTCGGTATCGACGCCGCGCCGGCAGGACCCAATGAAGGTTTGCCGTCTGGGGGATTACGGTGACACTGAATGAAATTCAGGTGAGCCGATCCGAGGCGAGGGTTTATCAAGCGCCCTCGCGACGGGGCAGGTCGCACTATTTCATACAGTGTCACCGTAATCCCGTGTCACCGTAATCCCAGTGTCACCGTAATCCCTCCCCCTCTGGGGGAGGAAAGGCGCGGGCTTCAATCGGCCGCCAGCGGCTCGCGGCTGACGACGGCGGCGTCGTAGTCGGCGAAGTCCTCGTGGTGGACGACCTTGCCATTCCGGACGGTGATGACGCTGACCTGGCGGGTGCGCCATTTGACCGCCGCGTCCGGCGTCGGGCCGGTCGACAGGGCGTTGACCCAGCCCTGGAACACCACCACCCCGTTGCTTTCGAACACCAGCGGGAAGTCGAAGCCCAGTTCGATCAGCCCGGCCGCCGCGCTGAACCGGCGCAGCATGGCCAGGGCCTCGGCCGGCGAACCGTATCGCGGCGTGAAGTCCGGGTCGGGGTTGGTGCGGTCGATCAGCACGAAATCCGGGGCCATCAGGGCGGCCATGCCGTCCCAGTCGGCGGCCGAATAGCGGTCGATATAGGCGCGGGCGACGCGTTCGGCCTCGGTGGGCGGGGCCTCGGCGGCGGCGGCGGGGGCCTCGGCGGCCCGGGCGGGCGGCGGCGCGGCGGCGAGCGCGACGGCGAAGGCCGCGACAACGATCCTGATCATGGCCATGCCTTTCGGGCGCCTGGTCTGACGTGAAAACGCCCCCCCCCTTATCGCCAACCAACAAATCACCTGTCGACAGGAAATGAACGCGTCGCCGCTTCCCGTTTCCCTTGGCCGGCCGGATCGGGCAGGGTCGAGCAGGCTGGCCGCGGGCCGGCGTCGACAGCATCAGGACGAGACCCGACCATGACAGGATCAGCCAGGCTGGCAGCCCTTTGCATCGCGGTGATCGCGCCGTTTCTGGCCTCGGCGATCGGGGGCGACGCCCTCGCCCGGGCCCCGGCGCCGGCGGCGCAGAACAACCTGCCGCCGCTGCAGATCACCCACCGCACCGGCCTGCGGGTGGTGGTGCAGGTCAATAGCGCCGAGACCATGCCCAACGGGGTCGGCAAACAGGTGATGGGAGCGAAGAACCTTTACGATCAGTACCTCGCCCAGGGCATGACGCCGGGCAAGGATTTCGAGATCGTCCTGGTGTTCCGCGCCGACGGGGCCCAGTTCCTGCTCACCGACGCGGCCTATGACCTGAAGGTCAAGGCGCCGCACCCGGCGGGCAACCCGAGCCGGGCCATCCTCGACAGCCTGCATGAGGGCGGCGTGAGCCTCTATGAATGCGGCGTGGCGATGAAGATGAAGGGCTATGAGGCCAGCGATATCCTGCCCTATGGCCGGGTCGTCGCCTCGGGCATCGCCGCCATCGTCGACCTGGAGAAATCGGGCTATCTGTCCATCACGCCCTGACGGGGGCGCTGACCCCTCCACCACGCGCCGCTTGGTCCCCCTCCCCGGCTGCGCCAGGAAGGATTGCCTAGCCTAGCGCCGCGCGGACCGCGGCGACGCCTTCGGCGGCCTGGCTGTCGTCGGGAGCGCCGCCCTGGGCGAAGTCGGGACGGCCGCCGGCGCCCTGGCCGCCCATGGCGATGACGGCGGCCTTGGCCAGGGCCGCGGCGTTGAAGCGGTCGGTCAGTTCGGACGCCACGGCCACGGCCACGGCGGCCTTGCCGTCGGCGACGCCGACGATGGCCACGACATCGGCCTGTTTGCGGAATTCCTCGGCCAGGCCGCGCAGCTCCTTGCCGCCGACGCCGTCGAGGACCTTGCCGATGAAGCGGACGCCGGCGACCGCCTCGGCCGCCACCGGGCCGGCGCCGCCGCCGCCGAGGGCCAGGGCCTTCCTGGCCTCGGCCAGATCCTTCTCGAGCTTGCGGCGCTGGGCGTCGAGGGCCTCGACCCGGGCGGCGACCTCCGCCACCGGGGTCTTGAACCGTTCGGCCAGATCGCGGGCGACGCCGGCCTGGTCGAGCAGCCAGCGACGGGCCGGCTCGCCGGTCAGGCCCTCGATGCGGCGCACGCCGGCGGCGACGCCGGTCTCGCTGATGATCACGAACAGGCCGACATCACCGGTGCGGGCGACATGGGTGCCGCCGCAGAGCTCGACTGAATAGGCGCCCTGCCCGGCCAGGCTGTCGCCCAGGGTCAGGACGCGGACCTCGTCGCCGTATTTTTCGCCGAACAGGGCCATGGCTCCGGCCTCGATGGCCTGCTGCGGGGCCATCATCTGCGTCTCGGCGGCGCGGTTCTGGAGGACCACGGCGTTCACCTCGGCCTCGATACGGGCAATCTCGTCAGGGGTGACCGGGCCGCCATGGCTGAAGTCGAAGCGCAGGCGCTCGCCGTCGACCATCTGACCCTTCTGGGTGACGTGTTCGCCCAGCACATTGCGCAGGGCCGCGTGCATCAGGTGGGCGGCCGAGTGGTTGGCGCGGGTCGTGGTGCGCACCGTCGGATCGACATGCAGCGAGACGCGGGCGCCGAGGGTCAGCGGACCAGTCAGGATCTCCAGGGCGTGGACATGCAGGTCGCCGGCCTGTTTCTGGACGTCGGTGACGCGGGCCGAGCCGCCCGGCCAGTCGATCAGCCCGACATCGCCGGCCTGGCCGCCGCTTTCGGCATAGAAGGGGGAGCGGTCGAACACCGCCAGCACTGTCGCGCCGGTCCCGGCCGTCTCGACCTGGGCGTCGCCCTCGACCAGGGCCAGCAGCTCGCCTGTGCCGTCGACGCTGTCGTAGCCGGTGAACACCGTCGGGCCGAGTCGGTCGCGGATGGCGAACCATTCGCCGGCCGCCGCCTGTTGGCCCGAGCCCGACCAGTTGGCGCGGGCCAGTTCGCGCTGTTTGGTCATGGCCGCGTCGAAGCCTTCGCTGTCGACCGACAGCCCCTTGGCGCGGACCGCGTCCTGGGTCAGGTCGAGGGGGAAGCCGTAGGTGTCATAGAGTTTGAAGGCGACCTCGCCGCTGAGCACGCCGCCGGCGGCCAGGCCGGCGGTGGCCTCGTCGAGCAGGCCCATGCCGCGGCCAAGCGTGGTGCGGAACCGTTCCTCCTCCTGGCGCAGGGTCTCGACGATGGCCGGCTGGGCGCGGCGCAGCTCGGGATAGGCCTCGCCCATGGCGCTGACCAGGGTGGGTGCCAGGCGGTGCAGCAGGGGCTGTTCGGCGCCGAGCAGATGGGCGTGGCGCATGGCCCGGCGCATGATCCGGCGCAGGACATAGCCGCGGCCCTCGTTGGACGGCATGACGCCGTCGGCGATCAGGAAGGAGGCCGTGCGCAGATGGTCGGCGATGACCCGGTGCGACGGGGCGCGGTCGCCCTGGGCCTTGACGCCGGTGGCCTCTTCGGAGGCGGCGATCAGGGTGCGGAACAGGTCGACGTCGTAGTTGTCATGCACGCCCTGCATGACCGCGGCGATGCGCTCCAGCCCCATGCCGGTGTCGATCGAGGGCCTGGGCAGGGCCAGACGGGTCCCGTCGGGCTGCTGGTCGAACTGCATGAAGACCAGGTTCCAGATCTCGATGAACCGGTCGCCGTCCTCGTCGGGGCTGCCCGGAGGGCCGCCGGGAATGTGGTCGCCGTGGTCGTAGAAGATCTCCGAACAGGGACCGCAGGGGCCAGTGTCGCCCATCGACCAGAAATTGTCGTTGGTCGGGATGCGGATGATGCGCTCGTCGCTGACGCCGGCGATCTTGCGCCACAGCGCCGCCGCCTCGTCGTCGGTGTGATAGACGGTGATCAGCAGCTTGTCGGGGTTGAGGCCGAAGTCCCGGGTCAGCAGCGTCCAGGCGTGGTGGATCGCCGCTTCCTTGAAATAGTCGCCGAAGGAAAAGTTGCCCAGCATCTCGAAGAAGGTGTGATGGCGGGCGGTGTAGCCGACATTGTCGAGGTCATTGTGCTTGCCGCCGGCGCGGACGCATTTCTGCGACGAGGTCGCCCGCGGGGCCGGCGGGGTCTCGGCGCCGGTGAAGACGTTCTTGAACGGCACCATGCCGGCGTTAACGAACAAAAGGGTCGGATCGTTCTGCGGCACCAGCGGCGCGGACGGGACCACGGCGTGATCCTGGCCTTCGAAATAGCCGAGGAACGCACTGCGGATATCGTTGAGACTCTTCATCATCAGGCCGGGTCTTTGTCGGTTCGGGGCGATGGCGCCCCTCGCCGATATGGGAAGGAGAGGGCTGCATAACCAAGGCCCGCCGTCGCCACAAAGGAAAAGGGGCGGCGCGGCCCTTCCAGCGACACAGGAAAAGGACGCCCGGCGGCGAAGCCGGACGTCCTTTATTCACGGCGGACCCCGTGGGGCCACGCGGGCGGCGGGTGGCGAACGCCCGGCGCGGAGAGGCCGCGCCGTGAAACCCTCAGCCCTCGTCGGGCTCGTCGGAGCCGCCGGTCAGCAGCTCTTCCTCGATGACTTCCGACTTGCCGCGCACGGCCGCCTCGATGCTCTGGGCGATATCGGGATTGGCCTTGAGGAACTCGCGGACATTGTCGCGGCCCTGGCCGATGCGCTGGTCGCCGAAGGAGAACCAGGAGCCGGCCTTGTCGACGACCCCGGCCTTGACGCCCAGGTCGATGATCTCGCCCAGTTTGGAGATGCCCTCGCCGTACATGATGTCGAACTCGACCTCGCGGAACGGCGGGGCGACCTTGTTCTTGACCACCTTGACCCGGACGTTGTTGCCGACGATCTCGTCGCGGATCTTGACCGAGCCGGTGCGGCGGATGTCGAGGCGGACGGAGGCGTAGAATTTCAGGGCGTTGCCGCCGGTGGTCGTCTCCGGGCTGCCGTACATCACGCCGATCTTCATGCGGATCTGGTTGATGAAGATGACCAGGGTGCCGGCCTTGGAGATGGAGGCGGTCAGTTTGCGCAGCGCCTGGCTCATCAGGCGGGCCTGCAGACCGGGCAGGCTGTCGCCCATCTCGCCCTCGATCTCGGCGCGGGGCGTCAGGGCGGCCACCGAGTCGATGACGATGATGTCGACGGCGCCGGACCGGACCAGGGTGTCGGTGATCTCAAGCGCCTGTTCGCCGGTGTCGGGCTGGGACACCAGCAGGTCGTCGAGATTGACCCCCAGCTTGCGGGCATAGGCCGGGTCGAGGGCGTGTTCGGCGTCGATGAAGGCGGCGGTGCCGCCGTTCTTCTGGACCTCGGCCACCACATGCAGGGCCAGGGTGGTCTTGCCCGAACTTTCAGGACCGTAGATCTCGACCACCCGCCCCTTGGGCAGACCGCCGATGCCCAGGGCGATGTCGAGCCCCAGCGAGCCGGTCGAGACCGACTCGACCTCGATCTTGCTCTTGGAGCCGAGCTTCATCACCGAGCCCTTGCCAAAAGCCCTGTCGATCTGCGTCAGCGCTGCTTCGAGCGCGCGCTGCTTGTCACTGTCGTCTCGTGTCACGAGTCTCAAAGCCGCCTGGTTCATGGGAGCCGTCCTTATTCCACGATTCTGTCGGGCCGCGTGGCCTACGGACGAACTTTGATCACGGTTTGTTCCGGTTGGCAATATGTTCTCATTTCAGACACGGAAAAATTGCAACCCAACGCGGGACAGCCGGCGCCGTGGACGGCGACGCCCCGCCTCTGGTTCATGGGGACGGAGAGGCTGCTGAGGCGGGTTGCGTGGTTCGACACGCGCTGCGCGCTGCTCACCATGACTATGTAAAAACGGCTGTCATCCTGAGCAGGGCCGCAGGCCCGTGTCGAAGGACGCACGGTTTCGCCGCTTCACGCCGCGAACGGCTGAAGGTGGGGAGGTGTGCGGCGCGCTCCGGTCTGCCCGGATGTCTGTTTGGGTAGGCTTGTGAGAG